>NZ_MKUD01000027.1:0-110617 GCF_001898575.1 Spirosoma sp. 48-14 | reverse complement strand
TTATTATTACCGGGTGCGGGCAGTCAACGCGGCAGGTTCGTCGAATCCTTCCAATACGGTCGATGTTACAACGCCCGTTGGTCCACCCATTGCGGCTCAGGACCTGAAAGCTACGGCCACATCCACCACACAGATCAGCCTAAGCTGGAGTGCCATTCCTAATGCGGTTAGTATCGTGATCGAACGCAGCCTGGATGGAACAAGTAACTGGAATTCGCTGACGACGGTAGCCGGAACGACCACTGCCTATGTCGACAACGGCCTGACACCCAATACCCGGTATTATTACCGAATACGTGCCACCAATGCCAGCGGAACCAGCCCAACTAGTAATGTTGCCGATGCCATCACCCCCGATGTTCCACCCAAAGCACCTATTGGCCTGTCCGTCAAAGTGATTTCACCAACCCAAATCAATGTATCCTGGACAGACCAATCAGCCAACGAAAGCGGTTTTGAACTCGAACGAGCCACCGGCTCAAGCGGTTCGTTCCAGAAAGTAGCCGACTTACCCGCCAATAGCACCAGCTACGAAGACAAGACATTGGCTGACAATACCCAATATTGCTACCGGGTACGGGCCAAAAATGCGGCTGGTCCATCGGCCTATACCGACCCGATCTGCGCCACCACTCCGCTAGCCCCACCGGGCACACCCGCCAATCTGACTGCCGAAGTCGTCGATTACGACCAGGTCAAACTAACCTGGGCCGCCGTGGGTGCTTCGGCCGTAACTATACGCATTGAGCGATCAACGAGCCCGTCGGGACCGTTCCAGGGAATAAAGACCGTTCCGGCCTCACAGACGACCTACACCGATGCTGGCTTACAGGAATTTACCACTTACTACTACCGGATTCAAGCCAGCAATACCGCCGGAAGCTCAGGCTATTCGAACGTTGCCCAAGCCCAGATCAAGGAGATTCTGATTGCCGTAGAAGATGAGTGGCTTTCTCAAACGCAGGTGTTTGTTGCCGATCAGACCCTGCATATTCAAACCGACTGGCATCAGTCCAGCGTGGCCCAGATTCAACTCCATAGCCTGGCCGGACGAGTCCATCTGAATGACAGTCGACGTGTTTTACCGGCTGCTGCCTGGACCTACGCACTGGGACAACTACCAACGGGTGTTTACATCGTCGCCATCCACGTCGAGGGGCGAGTCTTTACGAAACGAATCCTACTGCCATGAAAAAACTAGTTGGCCTATTTATGCTCCTGCTTGGCCTGGCAGGTTGTCAGCCCAAACCCGTTACGCCCATCACCAGCCTGATCAACAAAGTCTGGAAAGCCAATACCGTTAAAGAATCGGAAGTGCTGGTCTTTACGCTGGGGGCTACATCGAATATAAAACCGGGCTATACCAACTTTCGGCTCGATCTGAGCAAGCCCGACCAGGTGATTTTGAAAGATGTAGATGGGCGCGTCACGACGGGCACCTGGAGTGTATCGACCGATAACAAACGGCTCCTGCTGGACAACCTAACGCCCAAGCCTACCAACACCAATGGGTTGATTGAATACTATATTCTGGCCGAGCCCGACGGCTCTACTTTATCCCTGGAACGCACCGCCGAAAGCCGCAAAACAGGCAATACCGTGAACCAGTACGCCTTAATTCCTGAATGATACGTTTATCAATGGCTTTTAATATTTCTGCTGCATCATACTAACCAACCTATCCATTTGTAAACGTTTAGGCCGATTTACTGTGCTATCATCAACATACTGATGCATGAGGAATATGAATCGTTTTCTGGTTTTCGTAGAATGAGAACTGTTGCAGCAACTGCTGCGCCATTTGTTGAAGCGTTTCTTCGGTCAGGAACCCCTGGTGCGCCGTCAACAGCACGTTCGGATGATGGCACAGCCGATCCAATAAGCTATCGTCAAGGTTTCTGCCCGAAAAATCGTAATGAAAATAGGGGCGTTCCCGTTCATATACATCAGCCCCATAGCCAGCCAGTTGCCCGGCATCCAGCGCCTTCAGAACAGCCACCGTATCGACAATCCCTCCCCGCGCTGTATTCACTAAAATGGCCGTAGGTTTAAGAGCTGCCAGCGTGTAGTCGTTGATGAGGTGTTCGGTGAGGGGGGTAAGCGAGCAATGCAGGGAAAGAATATCGGCCTGTTGCAGTAGCTCTGCCAGTAAGCCATACTGAACCCCGGCTCCGATCAGTGCGGGATCGCGTTGCAGGTCATAGGCAATTACCTTGCAGCCAAAGCCCAGCATGATTTTAGCAAACGCCCGGCCAATACGACCAGTCCCAATAATCCCAACGGTTTTCCCATGCAGATCAGTCCCTACCAGCCCGTCGATGCGAAAGTCGGCCAGTTGCACCCGTTCGTGGGCTTCGGGCAAGTGCCGAACAAGCCCCAGCACTAGCGCAGCTGCCTGTTCAGCCACTGAATAGGGCGATAGTCCGGGAAGCATCAGCAGGGTTATACCAAGTTCATCCATGGCCTGCTGGTCGACATTATCAAGGCCCACGCATCGCATTCCCACCACCGACACACCCAGCTTTTTTAGCCATAGCAAAACAGGGCGGCTTAAGTCATCGTTGGCAAACGCACAAACCGCCTGATGCCCTTTAGCCAGCTCTACAGTTTGCAGACTCAGGGGCTTTTCGATGAACGTAATTTGATGGGTAGTACCCGACCCAAACCAGGGCTTCTCGAAAGAAAATGCGCTAAAAAAAGCAATGTTCATTACGTTGCAAACGGCTACAGATTAATTCGTAAAGGTGCTGGTATGGCAACGGTCAACCTATGATCTTCGTCAGACTTCTTACTGATTTACCTCCATCGGTCAATTGGTAAACCCATTAGATGGCAGCCAGCACCGGCACCAGACTCTGACGGGCCACATGCTGCGTATTACTTTCCATCAGAAATGTCTGGAAACAGGTATGTGGCTTAGGCAGCATCATGATCAGATCGGCTTTATGATCGGCCCGAAAATCGTCCAGCACAATGCTTAGATCATTTCCGGACAAAAAACTAAATGTATGAGGTTGGTCAGCCAGCAATTTCCGGATGCCTTCGGCAGCTTTCTGGAGGGCTTCGTCCGGTTCATCTTCCATACAGACGATGTCCAGGGTGGCCCCGAAGAGTTTGGCAAAACGTTTGGCGTTGGCCAGCGCCAGCGCATCAATAGGCTCCGACAGATCGACCGCCAGAATGATTGACTGCACGCGCCGATACCGGGCTCCCGGTGGCACCAGCAGCATAGGCACCTGCGTTCGGGGAATACGTTTCGTAGCCAGGCTTCCCTCCAGGCGAGCCTTCTCCGGATTTTGGCCCGCCAGCCCCATCACCAGTAAATCCGGTTTTAGCCGGGCGATTTCGGTGTCAATCGCTGTTTCGGCATCTCCCGGAAACGCAATAATCGATACATCGATAGCCCCTTTCGTTGCACTAGTCATCCGCGTCCGCATACGACTGAGCTGGCTGATGGCCAGAAAACGCTCCTGATCAGTAAAGGAAGCGACCGAGCCATGCATGTCGGCCAGCGTAACGGGTGTATAGGCATGAACAATGGCCAGGTGCGTACGAAGCTGATTCGCCAGTTGGCAGGCATAGTCAGCAGCCCAGAATTCATGGTTCGAAAAATCAGTGGCCAACAGGATGGTTTTCATAAAGAATTGACTTGACGGAAAAGCATAAAAAGGCATTCAACATCGATTAGCTTCTGACTTCGGGCATATCGACTCCCTCCCGGCGAATGTAGGCTTTATGCTGGTCCAGCTTCTGATAGCACCAGTCTACCAGCTTCTGCGCGTCAGCCCGTTTACTCAGATGCTCCAGTGCCGCCAGCACCAGTTGGTATCGGCTCATGTTGTTCAGCACCAGCATATCGAAAGGGGTCGTCGTACGGCCTTCCTCCATATAGCCCCGCACATGAAACCGGGTCGGATTAGTCCGATGGTGCAGCAGTTCGTGAATGAGTGTAGGATAGCCGTGAAAGGCAAACACCACGGGCCTACTCTCCGTAAAGAGCTGTACAAAAGCCGCTTCGGGAAAGCCATGCGGATGCCGATCCGGCGACTGCATCGTCAGCAGATCAACTACATTGACCACCCGAACCCGCAATTCGGGCAGGTGTTCCGTTAAAATAGCGGCAGCAGCTACTGTTTCGTTGGTCGGCACATCGCCAGCGCAGGCCAGCACCACATCGGGCTGATGCCCTGTGGCATTACCTGCCCACTCCCAGTCCGACATACCCCGGCTGCAATGAGCGCGGGCTTCGTCGATGCTCAGCCATTGAGCCTGCCTGGCTTTAGACGCTACAATCAGATTTATATAATCGCGGCTCCGCAGGCAGTGGTCGGCCACGGCCAGCAAACAGTTGCTATCGGGAGGCAGATATACCCGCGCTATTTCGCTCTTCTTTTCAACTACCGAGTTAATAAAACCCGGCGCCTGATGTGTGTAGCCGTTATGGTCCTGCCGCCAGACGTGCGACGTCAGTAGATAGTTGAGCGACGCCAGAGGTTTTCGCCAGGGCGTTTCCTTGCTCACTTTCAACCATTTGGCGTATTGATTCAGCATCGAGTCGACCAGCGGTATAAACGCTTCATAGCAGCCAAACAACCCATGTCGCCCAGTGAGCAGATACCCTTCCAGCCAGCCCTCGCAGGTATGTTCGCTCAGGATTTCCATTACCCGGCCATCGGGCGACAAAAACTCGTCGGTTTCGATCATAGTCCCCATCCAGGCCCGCTGCGTCGCCTGAAAAAGAGGAGCCATTCGGTTCGACGTGGTTTCGTCGGGGCACACCACCCGGAAATTCCGAGCCGATTCATTCAGGCAAAATACATCACGCAGGTACAACGCGAGCGTATGGGTTCCCTCGTCGGTAACGGTTCCGGGCGAGGCAACCGGCACGGCATACGACGCATAATCGGGTAGTTGCAGCGGCACGAGTTGCTGGCCTCCATTGGCGTGGGCATTCATACCCATACGCCGGGAACCCGTGGGGCAGGTCGCCAGCACATTGGCAAATGGACGCCCCAGACTATCGAACAAATCCTGTGGCCGGTAACTCCGAAGCCAACCCTCCAGAACAGAAAGTTGGGCAGGCTGACCAGCCGGATCGGCAACAGGCAACTGGTGCGCATGCGAGGTATTCTCGATTGGTTTTCCATCGACAGTCAGCGGGCAGGTCCATCCTTTGGGCGTTTGCAGAATGATCATCGGCCAGGCCGGCACACCCGTCAGCAATCCCATACGTGCCTGATGCTGAATGGTCTGAATCTCTTCATAGGCCCAGTTCATGGCCTGCCACATAGTCGCATGAACCTGCATCGGATCGCTCCCGCCAACAAACCGAACCTGATACCCGTAGCCGATAAACAGACTGGATAACTCAGACTGGCTCATACGCCCGTAAATGGTCGGTCCAGACAGTTTATATCCGTTTGCGTGCAGAATGGGTAATACAGCCCCCGAGGTGGCCGGATTCAAGTACTTGTTCGAATGCCAGGCAGCTGCCAGTGGCCCGGTTTCGGCCTCCCCGTCGCCAACAACACAGGCAACCAGCAAATCAGGATTATCCAGAGCCGCTCCAAACGCGTGCGACAGGCAATACCCCAGTTCACCTCCTTCCTGAATCTGTCCGGGTGTGCCCGGCACCAGATGGCTCGGCAAGCCATACGGCCAGGAGAATTGCCGAATTAGTTCGCTCATCCCGTCCATACCTACCCTAAACTCCGGGTAAAACTCGCCCATTGTTCCTTCGAGGTAAAGGTTCGCCAGAATAGCGGGCGCTCCATGACCCGGCCCAACTACCATAAGCACCTCCGCGTTGGTATCCTGAATCAGTCGATTCAGATGCGTGTACACCAGGTTCAGCCCTGGCTGCGTACCCCAATGCCCCAGCAGGCGCGGTTTAATATCGGAGGCTTCCAGCGGTCGCTCCAGCAGGAAATTGTCACGCAGATAAAGCTGAGCCGCACCAAGGTAATTGGTCGCCTGCCAATAACGATGCACATTCGTCAATCGTTGGGGCGAAGGCTCGACAGTTGAGGGAACGATAGTCTGGTTCATTCGTATTGAGGAGGTAAATAGAAATAGGTTACCATCGGCAAAATTGTCGACTGACGGACGTCGGTAGTCTGATGGGTATTAGGTGCTTCTATGACTTTCATCAGTCAATCGTCTGAGAACATTAGGTGTGAGTAAAATCAGCCGTCCTACCAATCCATATCAGTTGATACAGCAAGCTGCGAAGGCAATTTTGAGACGCCAACTCTCTGTAGCGTATGCCCCTCTCACCCCTCGAACCGATAACCAGTTTAGCCGGATTGACAACCGATGAAGTCAACGTATCGCGAAGCCGCAACGGGGCCAACGCCTTACCCGAGCCCGAACATCGCTGGCAATTACTGGTCGATATCGTTACGGAGCCTATGTTTGGCTTACTGGCGGGTGCCTGTACTCTCTATGGGTTTCTGGGCGAGTGGCAGGAAGGCATCGTTCTCGGCATAGCGATGCTGCTTGTGGCGGGATTATCTGTTTTTGAATCCATCCGTAGCGATAAGGCGTTGCAGGCGCTACGCCAGTTAACGCAACCCACCGTTCAGGCGATGCGCGACGGGCAACTTACGGATCTTCCGACAGCCGAGTTGGTGGTTGGCGATGTGGTGCTGCTGACCGAAGGTCAAACTGTTCCGGCCGACGGGCGGCTCCTACAGGCCAATGATTGCACAGTCGATGAGTCTATGCTTACAGGCGAGTCGGTTCCGGTAACAAAAATCGAAGATGGTACTCGTTTATATAGCGGTACGGTACTCACATCCGGTCGGATATTCCTCTGGATTACGGCGGTTGGCGAACAGACCGAACTCGGTCAGCTAGGGCGTTCGCTCCAAACGATAGTTGCCGAAAAAACACCGCTCCAACAGCAGATTCATCACTTCGTAAACCGGATGGCCTTCGTAGGACTTGGGGCCTTTTTGCTGGTCTGTCTTATCAACTTCGCCCGTTCCGGCGATTGGGTTACGTCATTACTGTTTGGCCTGACCATGGCCATGACCATCCTGCCCGAAGAAATCCCCGTAGCCTTTAGCAGTTTTATGGCGTTGGGAGCGGCTCGAATGGCTCGGTTCGGTGTGCTGACCAAACAACCGCAGACCGTTGAAAGCTTAGGATCAGCATCGGTCATCTGCGTCGACAAAACCGGAACGATTACGCAGGAAGGGATGATCTTGACGCATATTTACGCGAATGGCGAAACGACCCTTATCGCTGCGGACAACGAGAGCTCCCTACCAACGGGAGCCCACGAGGTGCTGTCATATGCCCGATGGGCCAGCGAATCGGAACCGTTCGACCCAATGGAAAAAGCGATTTTAACGGCTTACATGGCGCATAGCGCCCCAACCGACGCAGGTCAGCGCCCCATGGTACATGAGTATCCGCTATCGGGTTCTCCCCCCATGATGACGCATGTGTATGACCTAACCACGGGGAACGCTCAGATAGCCGGGAAAGGAGCCGTCGAACGCATCGTTCAGATTTGTCGGCTGGCCTCTTCCGAAGCCAAGACCATTTTGGAAACGGCTCGTCTGCTATCGGCCAAAGGCTATCGCGTGCTGGGCGTTGCGGGTAGTCATTGGTCAGAGGCTACCTATCCGGCCAGTCAGGACGATTTCCCGTGGACGTTTAAAGGGCTGATCGCATTCGAGAATCCGCCCAAACCCAACGCCGGTTGGGTCATTGACCAGTTCAAACAGGCCGGTATCACCGTCAAGCTCATCACCGGCGATGCCCCCGAGACCGCGCTCGCCATTGCCCGGCAGGTCGGTCTGGACGAAGGGATAGCCTGGCTGACGGGCGAACAGGTAATGGCCCTGTCGGATCGTGAACTTCGCAAAAAAGTTGACCGGATAAACGTATTTGCCCGGATGCTGCCCCAGGCTAAACTGCGGGTGGTCGAAGCCTTAAAAGCCAACAAACAGGTGGTAGCCATGACCGGCGACGGTGTGAATGATGGCCCCGCTCTGAAAGCAGCCCATATCGGCGTGGCTATGGGTCAACGCGGCACTGAACTTGCCCGCCGGGCAGCCTCCCTCATTCTGACCAACGACGACCTGGGGAGTATGGTCGATGCGATTGCTCTGGGTCGGCGCATCGATCAAAACCTGAAAAATGCAATCGCCTATATCGTTGCCATTCACATTCCCATCATCCTGATCGTAACACTTCCCTTAATCGCCAACTGGCAGTATATCAATCTACTTAACCCAATTCATGTCATCATCCTGGAACTCATTATGGGTCCAACCTGCTCCATTGCCTTCGAACAGGAACCCGCCGGAGCCGGATTGATGCAGCAACCACCCCGCCCCCTGAATGCTACTTTTTTTTCTTCACGAGAATTAACCCTGAGTCTCATCCAGGGGCTGGCCATCACCCTGACTACGCTCGGCATCTATTATGTGACCATGCAACTTGGTTATTCGGCCAATCTGGTTCGTACGCTTACGTTTACCAATCTGGTCATGAGCAACATCTGGCTAACCTTCATCCGTCGGTCAAACCAGGAACCGCTGCTTCGGTCCATACAGAGGCCCAATCCTGTTTTGTGGGCTGTTGTCGGCGTTACGGTCGTTATGCTGGCCGCTGCACAAGGGATTCCGGGGATTCGGGATCTCATGCAGTTTACGCCACTGACCGTTGCTCAATGGGGTCAATGTTGCCTGCTCTCCCTGGCGGGAACCCTATGGGTAGAAGGGTATAACGCGTGGCAGCGACGGCCTAAGGGGTTAGGCCGGTAGCAAATTTCGAGGCAACAGATCAAGCAAACTGGTGTTGGGCATTCCCTCCTGTCGCCACAACTCGGTTCCCTGAAGCAGCAATATGAAGGCCGGAAGTCGCTGCAACCCAAAACTACGAACGATAGCTGGATGAGCTGCCGCTTCAATTTTTAGTACCCTTATTTTTCCCTCAAGCTGATATTGCAACTCACTAATCATCTCCTGCACAGCCGAATAGGGCTTATCGTCGGTAGGAATAAATGTCAGTAACACGGGCAATGTCACGCTGGGCACTAACCGTTTTGTGCGGCCTGTATTCATATGCGTATCGGTTTCTGAATCGGCCTGATCGATTCATGATGCGGTGAAGATGGGCACTTATCCAGCGCAAAAAAATGACCTCAATCAGGTAAGAAACTAATATTGATGGGGTAGCCAGATCAGCGATCGATCAACGTCCCAGCCAAGCCTCCCGAAAGCATGACATCTTCGCATGCTTATACGCCCCCTATGCTTGTTAATACGTCGTCGATAACGGCAATTTTATTAGCCGATAAGTTGCATCAACATAGCTTCATTTCCGTACTTTGTTCCCAACTACCCCTAACCATAAACTTCTCCAAGATCCTTCCATGTTTAAAGGCATCGATGCCACGGCCCTGATGAGCCTCCTGTTCGAGCAGGAAAATGACTTCCTGGGCGTGTATGATCTCCACCAGAATCACTATATACGCATCAATCGGGCGGGTGTGCAGATGCTCGGCTATCCTTCTGAAGAGCTTTTGCTGGGTCAGCCTCAGCTTTCGTTCAGAAGTCACCCCCTTTCGTCAGAAGAATGGACAGAACTGGTCGGACGCCTGAAACAGAAAGGGCACGTTGAGGAAGAAACCGAAATTAAACGGCATACGGGCGATACGTTCTGGGGACGTATAACCCTGAAGTTATTTTCAGGCGACCAGATGATGCTGGTGCGTATCGCCAATCTGGACCGACTACACCGTACCGAACGCGAGCTGGACCACAGCGTCAGGCGGTATGAATCCGTTTTTACCAAGGCGACAATTGGGATCATCGTTGCCAATGAGAAAGGCCAGATTGTATCGGCAAACCACATGGCCAGTCAGTTATTTGGGTACACGAATGATGACCTGATGGGTGTGTCGATTGAACAACTCGTACCCCGGAGCGTTAGTCAGTACCACGAAAAACTCCGGCATTCGTTCAATAATAATCCGCAGTCCCGACCGATGGGACACAACCGGGATCTGTATGCCCAGCGCCAGGATGGCACCCTGTTTCCGGTCGAAATCAGCCTGGGCTATTTCCGGCTCGACAATACACTCTATGCTGTAGCCTACATCGTTGATATCACATTCAAAAAAGAAACCGAACGGCAGCTGCTGGAACAAAAAGCCAACGTAGAACGGCTCAATACCGAACTTGAACAGAAAGTAGCCGACCGCACCCAGGCCTTGATGGACACGCTGGAGCAGTTGGAGCAATCGAAAGATGAACTGGCTCAGGCCCTGAAAACGGAGCGGGAGCTCGGCGAACTTAAATCGCGCTTCGTCTCGATGGCGTCTCATGAGTTTCGCACACCACTCACGGCCGTACTCAACTCCACCTCACTAATCGAAAAGTACCCCAACGCCGACCAGCAGGACAAACGCCAGAAACACCTGCAACGCATCCGGGCATCGGTCAAACACCTCAACGATATTCTGGAAGAGTTTTTATCGGTAGGACGGCTCGAAGAGGGAAAAATTACGGCCCATCCTGCTCAGGTAGATCTCGTTCTCTTGGTAGAAGAAGTGGTGCACGACATGAGCAGTCTGTTGAAGGCCGGGCAAACGGTCGACATTGCGATACAAAGTCCGTCTTCGATCTGGCTCGACCCCTCGCTACTTCGTAAAATCATGGTCAACCTCCTGTCGAATGCCATTAAATATTCGGGCGAAGGCACTTTAATACGAATAGAGGGGCATTGCGCTAACCAACAGATAACCGTAGAGGTGATTGACCAGGGTATTGGCATCTCACCCGACGATCAACAACACCTGTTTGAACAGTTTTTCCGGGCTAAAAACGCAACAAATGTATCGGGCACCGGCCTGGGACTACACATTGTGGCCCGGTATGTCGAACTCATGCAGGGCACCATCCAGCTGCAAAGTGAATTGAACAAAGGGACCACCATAACCTTCAGCTTACCGTATGAAAACCATCCTCTTGATTGAAGATAACGAAGCCATTCGCGAAACAACCGCCGAAATCCTTGAACTGGCCAACTATCATGTTCTCACCGCCGAAAATGGCAAAATCGGGGTTCAGATCGCCCTGGAAACCAGACCCGATCTGGTGATTTGCGACATCATGATGCCCGTTCTGGACGGTTATGGGGTTTTGCAGGTCTTCAACCGGAATCCAGATCTATCGGGTGTGCCCTTCATTTTTCTAACGGCCAAAACCGAGCGAAACGACTTTCGGAAAGGCATGGATCTGGGGGCCGACGACTACCTGACCAAACCCTTCGAAGAGAGTGAGCTACTGAGCGCCATTGAAGGCCGCCTGAACCGCTTTACACATATACGACCCGATTATGACCTGAAACAGGATGGCCTTGCGCAGTTTCTGGACGATGCCAAATCCGTAGGGAATCTGAACAGCCTGTCGGTTGATCGCAAACCGCATAGCATCCGCAAAAAACAGTACGTCTATTCGGAAGGCGATGACCCAACCCGACTATTTTTCGTTAAGTCGGGCAAAGTAAAGACGGTACGCAACAATACCGATGGCAAGGAATTTATTACGGGTATTTATGGGCCGGGTGAGTTTTTCGGTTATTTCGCCCTGTTGGAAAACCGCGACTACACCGATTCGGCCGTTACGCTGGAAGATTCGGAACTACTCTACATTCCCAAAGACGATTTCCTTCAACTGGTTTCCAGCAACCCCGATGTCAGCCAGCAGTTCATCAAATTGCTGGCCGGGCGAGTTGGCGACCGTGAACAGCAGCTACTGGGTATGGCCTATAGTTCACTCCGCCGTCGGGTGGCCGACACCTTACTTCGCCTGCACAACCAACAGCCCGACGCCCTGATCCAGTTCTCCCGCGATGATCTGGCCGCACTGACGGGTACGGCCACGGAATCGCTCATCCGAACCCTCAGCGAGTTCAAACAGGACGGGCTTATCGAGGTCAATTCATCGGGCCATATTCGGGTGGCCCAACCGGAAAAACTACGCCGGGCGAACTGGTAACTCTGTGTAAATCAGTCTGACCATAATCAGGTTTTAGCCTAAGCTCACTCAGCAGTTGCTTGAAAACCACCGGGTATTTTTATACCCGTCCAACTGCGCTTTTGGCTATGCATGCTTTGGCTAAAGGCCTGTTTCAGAAACTATTCAACACAGCAAAATCATCCACACTCGAACGGGTAGCGTAACTCCGCGTTGCTACAGTGTCGCTATACTAACTAATTGATAGAATTCAGTATGCTGTTGCGGATTTTAAGAAATGGTTTTTCAACCAACACATGGAGTAAGATTGCACCAAGTAGGCTCGTCATTATACAAACGAAGAGTACCCAATTACTGTCCCAGTTGGTTCCTTCCAGTAATCCGTGAGTTAGTTTAATGATCCCCTTGTGAGTCAGATAAATGGCAAACGATAAGGTGGCAATAGACGCGGAGATGGTTGACTTCCAGTTATACATAAAACTTGTTGGGCTAATGGCTCCAGCAACGACAAATCCATAACTAATAGCCAATAGCGGAAAACCAAAAACGGAAGCCACCAGGGTTTGTTGGTCTTCGCACATCCAATAAGCAAGTATGAGCAGTAAAACTCCTGCTGCAAGAAGTACGTTTCCCTGCTTAGAGACTCTGTGCCACAGAGTAGAATGAAATGTATATACACCAGCGACAGACACACCAATTAATAGCCCATCCAGTCGATTATAGGTAGGGTAATAGACATATTTATACCAATAGAGCCAACTGTTTTCATGCCCAATATAAGGGGCATACATAACGTTGAGACTATAAAGCCGGGCGCCAAATCCGAAAAAGAACAGAGCCAACAAAAGCCATCCCGATCGATTAAAGCGGTCTACCGATTGATAGATGACCAAAATTAGAGGTAACAACAAGTAGAAGTGTTCTTCAACACAAAGGGACCAGGCATGAGAAAACGTCCCGTAATGTTTTAAGTCCAAGTCAAAGTTTTGGGTGAAGGTTAGAAATTTCCACAGGGGTGGCAAGGCTTCTTTTTCGCGAAAGGCAGGGATACAAAAATAGAGCCCCACTGTGACTAAGTAAGGGGGTATGATTCGGAAGAATCGTTTAAGAAAAAAACCGCCCAATGAGATTTTTCTTCTTTGTTTTATATCCTCAAAAAGTTGAGAAGCAATAAGGAAACCACTCAATACAAAAAATAAGTCGACTCCAGTCCAGCCAAATCTGGCAAGCTCTGGTAACCATTCGGGTTGTCCATTGCTCAGAATAAAATAATGAAACAAAAAGACGAACCCAATGGCCAATGCCCGTAAATGGTCAAGTCCGTATAATTTTCTCGTGGTCTTTACTTCGACTGGTTTGGTGGATTTATCCCTCTCGGGTAGGTGAGTCATAAAGATGAGTTACTAATACTACTAGCAGAATGATGGGAAGAAGAGCCCGTTGGCCAACTAGATAGTTGATTATTGTACACGCCTAATGCATGTCCGTTTTTGCAGCACCTTTTTGTAGCCAAGGTACAAAATGTCAGGCTAATTACGGGTTAGCAAATCTCTCATTTAGGGGCGTTTAAAAAGACTGTATAAGCCTTCTCATCATCGTGGTTTGTCCGTAAACTCCCGAATACTTGCGTTGCGGTAGAATACCTCTGCCCCTTCTGACTGCAATAAAATGTGCCCCTTTTGGGTGTTAATCAATTCGCCTTCATTTACCTTTTTACCATTAAGCATGTGAATGAACTTGCCTTTATTCACGATCACTTCTGCCGTGTTCCATTCGCCATTGGGTTTTTCGTTGTTCAGCTCTTTCTGTCCACGAATCCAGTTCATAGGCGTCGTCTGTTTGCCACGATGCATAACCATTACACTATCTACCATCCAAACGTCACCACAATCGCCTTCCTGAATCTGGTACTCCAGGCAACGGGGCCAAACTTTATCGCCATTGTAAAAATCAGCATGGTACAGTATGCCTGCATCTCTTTTGTCGTTAACCCTGGGCGGATATTTTTTTTCACCCCATCTAAATTCTACACGTAGGTGAAAATTACTGTACTCCTTGTTGGTAGCGATGTATCCGAACTCTTCGCCCGAAACGTGAATAACATCCCCTTCAAACGTAAAAACGGCATGAGGATCATGGTTTTTCCCCGATTCACTAAGAAAAGTATACCATTCATTCTTATGATTAGCGTTGAAAATAGGCGTTGGGGCTTTCTGAGCAACGCCAACGCTTGTCACGAAACAAAGAAAAATGACTGGAAGACTTATTGGAGATTTCATAGTTGGGTACTGATTGACGAATTAGTGGTTTATCGGCGATAAAAGTACTGATTACAGAAATGGGATTTACTCTTTTCTCATAATCACACACGCTATCTTGATGCCGACGAGGTTATCCGATCACCGCAGGCATGCCTGCGGTGAAAGGCCGTATCGAAACAACCGACCTAATTAGTACCTTCAACATTTGCGATACGCTCCCTGACTCTCGTCCAACTAAACCTGTAACACCTGCCGGGTATAGCGCGCGATCATAACCTCTTCATCGGCAGGAATAACTCGTACTACGGGTAAATGTCCTTCGGGGGAGATAACGGCTTGGCTGGCCTGGTTTCGGGTGGGGTCGAGCATGATACCCAGATAGGCCAGCCGCTCACAAATCCGGGCGCGAATCGTCGGTGCGTTTTCGCCAATACCTCCGGTAAATACCAGTGTATCGAGTCCATTCAATACGGTGACCAGTGCGCCCAGCTGTTTAGCCGCCAGGTAACAAAACAACGCGATTGCTTCGGCTGCGGCTGGCGGGTCTGGCTCCAGTTGAAGCAGTGTCTGCATATCAGAACTAGTCCCTGAAACGCCTAGCAGTCCCGACTCATCGTTCAGCAACCGACTGAGTTCCGAACTCTCTAATCCCCGATGGTTCAGCAGGTAGAGCACGACACCAGGGTCCAGATCGCCAGTACGGGTTCCCATCATCAGGCCACCCGTGGGCGTAAACCCCATTGTTGTATCCATACATTTACCCTGCCGAACAGCCGCCATACTGGCTCCATTACCCAGGTGCGCCAGTACTACGCGTCCATTGGCGACATCGTCCCCAGCATCCTGCCGTAATCGGGTCATGACATATTCATACGAAAGGCCGTGAAACCCATACCGTATAACGCCCTCCTCAGCCAGATAGCGGGGTACGGGTAATCGTCGGGCCAGCGCAGGCATGCTGTGATGAAACGCTGTATCGAAGCAAACAACCTGAGGTAACTGCGGATACTGAGCCGCTACCGCTTCAATCAGGCTGATTTCGGCGGGCAAATGGTCAGGTGCTAGTGGGATCAGTAAACGTAGATCAGCCAGCAGCCCGTCAGTCACCCGCTGCGGTGTCCAGTAGCGTTCGCCCCCATGCACCATACGATGGCCAATTGCCCCGATGTACAGATGGCTTTGCTGATGAAGCCAGTCGAACAAAACATTCAGGGCCGCCGTATGGTCGGGCAATGCCAACGCATCCGTGTTGGTCTGGTGGCCATCGGTTCGTTCAAACGCCCCCGTAGCCTGCCCGATTCGGGTCAGTTTACCCGACGCAATCCGTCGTTCGGCCAGATCATAAACAGCAAACTTAATACTTGATGAACCACTGTTTAGCACAAGTAGTTGAGACGACATTTCCGGTTGGGACGTATTCATTTAGTGCATCAGTATAGGTCTGGCAAAACTCCCTATCGGAGCCACAGCCCCCTATGACCACACTCAACGTAACAGCTGTTTGTAGTCAATTGTCTGATAAGAATCAGCCTTTGGGCTGTTTGGTTTCAGCCCGATGCGCAAAATGATTACCGACCTTCGGGCCATCATCAACCTGATTCTATGGATTCTACAACCGCAATCGCTTCGGGAGGTATGCCCTTGGTGGCTTATTTTTCAATGGAATATGCCTTTGTTCAGTACCTCAAAACCTATTCGGGTGGGCTGGGCTTTCTGGCCGGGTCACACATGCGCAGTGCGTATGCGCTTCAGCAGCCGATGGTAGCCGTCGGTATTCTCTGGAAATACGGGTATTACGATCAGGTCCATAAAGCCGATCAGACGATGGACGTGCTGTTTATGGAAAAGCACTACAGCTTTCTTCAGCCAACCAACCTCCGCTTTCAGATTCAGATCAATCAGTCGCCTGTCTGGGTAACAGCCTATTACCTGCCCCCAACCGTCTTCGGCACTGTACCGACGTATTTTCTGTCGACCGATCTACCCGAAAATGATTATCTGGCGCAAACAGTCTGCCATCGGCTCTACGACCCAAACCCTGAAACCCGCATCGCTTCCAGTATTTTACTCGGTATTGGAGGGGCCAAACTACTGGAGCAACTTCAACTCAAACCAGACGTTTACCACATGAACGAAAGCCATCCGCTGCCACTTGCCTTTTACCTCCTCCGGCAAGTAGGTAGTCTTGAAGCTGTTCAGGAGCGACTGGTGTTTACGACGCATACGCCCGAAGAGGCCGGAAATCCCCGCAGCGATTGTCGGTTACTGGATCGAATGGGCTTTTTTGATAGCCTTCCCCTGGAGGATGTCCAGCGAATTACGGGCATACATGATGAGCAATTTAACTGGGCGCTAGGCGCTTTGCGCATGGCCGGACGTGCCAATGCGGTTTCGAAACGCCATCAGGAAGTAAGCCAGCAAATGTGGCAGGGCAACCCGGCCGTTTGCCCGATCATTTCTATTACCAATGCCCAAAATCACCAGTTCTGGGGTGATCCGGTGCTGGACACGGCTGCCGCTGCTCAGGATGATACCTCGCTGATTTCACGAAAACGAGCCAGTAAACAGGTTCTCTTCGAGCTGGTTGCCAATCAGACGGGCGATCTGTATGACCCAGCTGTCTTTACTATTGTCTGGGCACGACGATTCGCAGGCTATAAACGCGCCGACCTTCTGTTATCGGACCCGGCCCGATTTGACCGTCTGCTGACGAATCCCAAATACCCGGTGCAAATTATATGGGCTGGAAAACCATATCCGTTCGATTACGCCAGCATCGGCACCTTCGACCGACTGGTTCATGTATCGAAGCAGTATACTAATTGCTCAGTACTGGTAGGCTATGAACTATACCTGTCGAAATTACTTAAACAGGGAGCCGATTTATGGCTTAACACACCCCGACTCACCCGCGAAGCTTCGGGAACCAGTGGTATGACAGCGGCCATGAATGGAGCAATCAACTGCTCGACCAATGATGGCTGGATTCCTGAATTTGCCCGATCTGGCGAGAACAGTTTTGTATTACCCGAAGCGAATCTGGCCTGGCCCGCCCATCAGCAGGATGACTTCGACGCCGAAAACCTGTATACTTTGCTGGAAACAGTCATTTTGCCCATGTACTACGAACAACCGGGCCAGTGGCTCCAGCTCATGAAGAACAGCCTGCACGACATACTCCCCTATTTCGACGCCGACCGAATGGCGCAGGAATACTACGAAAAACTTTATTCGCTCCCACAGCCTGTTCGTTTGGGTACAGAAGCTCAAAAATCGGCACCCGGCTCAGCACCTGTGCCGTCAGTTGCTCACATCTGACGGTAGTGAGGTTTCTCAAAACCGAACGGTTCCTATAAACTCGGTTTTGAGAAACCTCGCCGGGCAGGTTGAAGAACCTGCCCACACCAACGCAAACCCGATCCAGCACCGTGCCGTCAGTTGCTCACAACTGACGACAGTGCGGTTTCTCAAAACCGCGCGCCTGATTGGTTCGGTTTTGAGAAACCGCACTGGGCAGGTTGAAGAACCTGCCCTCACCCACAGGTTAAGCGGCACGTTCTTTACGAATCATCAAAACAGAATCATCGTCCTGAGGTTCTTTATGTCAAGACAAACCCATTCATTGATTGATGACAACGATTCGCTCCCGTCTGCTTTACGTATTTCTGTTGCAACTAAGTACAGTGGGTTTTCTGCTGGCTCAGCAAACGCCGGATATTCGTCAGGTACGCTGGGGGTTCTCACCCAAACAGGTCAAAGAAGCAGAAAAAGAAAAACGTACATCGTCGAAAGCCGAAAAGCTGGTGTATGCCCGAGTGCCGCTGATTAACCGAACCGTTGGCCTTGAATATGGCTTCAACGGCGACTCGCTCCTTTCGGCCTCCTATTACTACTACACCACAGCATCGATCTCGGAAGCCGATGTAACAGCCGCATCGAACGAGCTGGAAGGACTGCTCCGCGAAAAATATGGTCCTGGAAAAGTAAAACGCGTGGGTGAACTCCAAACGGTAAACTGGCTCACTCCCCGCACGCAGATCACCCTTTCGCTCGGTAAGGTAGACAGGGGCTGGTCGATGGAGTTGATGTACCTCTGTCGGGTCTGTTCAGGCGATCCAGCTTCCAAAACCAATCAAGCCTGGAAACCGCTTAAAGAGATACCAGACTTATAGGCGATCAGCCTTATTGTTCCCTACTATACCGTAATCGGTCGGATAGAACGGGTAAGCAGATGGATAATTCCCCAGGCAATCAGGTAGGTAAAACCGCAGATGGTGAACAGCACATTATACCCGCCCGACAGATTTCCTTCGGCCCGGTATCGGTCCAGTAAACTACCTACCAGTATCGGAAAGAAAATGCCCCCTACAGCCCCTGCCATACCGCCAATACCCACCGCTGAACTGACCGCCTGTTTAGGAAATAAATCGGAGCCCAGCGTAAACACGTTGGTGGCCCACGCCTGATGAACCGCTACCGCCAGACTGAGCAGCCCGACCGCCGTCCAGACGTTAGTAGCAAACTGGAGCGAAATCACTGACAACTCAATGACAGCGAACGCCAGCAGTACCGTTTTGCGGGCTTTCAGCGTGGGCCAGCCGCGCCTGACGAGTTGTGATGAAAAGTAACCGCCCCCTATACTACCCAGCGTAGTAGCCAGATAAATAATCATCAGTTCCCAGCTTGGCTTTTTCAGGTCGAGGGCAAACATGGCCGAAAAGTAGGATGGCAACCAGAACAGAAAAAACCAGTAGATCGGATCGATCAGCCCTTTACCAACAATGAGCACCCACGTTTGACGGTACGCAAACAGACTGGCCCAACTAACGGATGCGGTCTGGCTTTCGCCTGATGATTCCTGCCCTGCCAGAATATAGTCCCGCTCGGCGGGTGATAGTCGTTGTTGACGCGCCGGTACGTCGTAAAAAATCCACCAGGCCACGAGCCAGACAAACCCCAGGGCACCCGTAATCCAGAATACATCGGGCCAGCCATACGTCCGCAGAATATAGGGCACCAACAGTACAGCGACAACTACTCCAATACTCGTACCCGCGTTGAAGAGTCCGGTGGCCAGTCCCCGTTCTTTCTTAGGGAACCATTCGGCCACGGTTTTCATACCCGCCGGGTAATTCCCCGCTTCACCGATCCCCAGGCCGATCCGCGCCAGGCCAAAGCCAACAGCACTGCGAGCCAGCGCATGGAGCATACCTGCTGCGCTCCAGATAATAATCATGACCGCATACCCTACTTTAGAGCCCACCTTATCGATAAACCAGCCCGACAGCAGTAGTCCAACGGCATAGGCCGCCGTAAAGGCCATGACGATGCGGGCAAAGTCGGTTTCGGACCAACTAAATTCTTTTTCCAGAATCGGTTTTAACAACCCAATAATCTGCCGGTCAAGGTAATTGATCGTGGTAGCAATAAACACCAGAAAGACAACGAACCAGCGGTAATTTGTCATGCGGGAAGCAGGCATAGGAAGATTGAGTTATATAAAGCAGAAACCCGCGACAATTGGGTAAAAATCGCGAGCTCCCACCCGCGTTACGACACGGTAAACGCCCTTTTTACAGCTACAAAATGGGCTTTCAGACCCGACCAGTCACGTTGTCGGATCAGCGCTTTGTCGATCAGCTGGCTCCCCATGCCTACCCCGTCGGCACCTGCTTTTCGATAGTCGGCCAGGTTGGATACATTGACGCCACCCGTCGGCAGCAACTTCACATCATCCAGGGGCGCTTTTATATCGCGGATATATTCAGGACCCAACATACCTGCCGGATACACCTTGACCATCGAAGCGCCCAGCACCCAGGCCCGTTCAATCTCGGTCGGGGTAAACGCGCCCGGAAAAATGGGGACCTGCTGCTCAACACACCGCTGAACGACCAGCTCATTAAGCGTAGGCGTCACGATGAACTGAGCGCCCGCAGCTAGCGCATTTTCCAGATCGGTCAACGTTCGGACGGTACCAGCCCCGATATTGAGCTGGTCGGGACACTGAGCCTGTGCCGCCTGAATCATTTCCGCAGCGCCCGGTGTGTTCATCGTGATTTCAATGGTTGTCAGGCCACTTTCCACATAGATCGGTAGCATTTCCGCAACGTCTTCGGCGGTCAGATGCCGCACAATGCCCACAATAGGACATTTCGTAAATAAGTCCCACGAAAACAGACGTTGATTCATGAGGCAGTTTCGGCTAAGGTAAGTTGGTGATTCATGATCTTAAGATGGCCCTCAGTAGCCGCATACCGGATGTGATCGGCATCGATCCGGGTTGTATGCTGCCAGAGACCAAGAACGGTGAGGGCTTCTGTATAAAAATCGACCAGGTTATTATCGCAGCAAAGCACCAGCCGCCAATCCGGTTTTTGAAACAAAGTCCGTAGTTCGGCCCCGATCAATAAGCCACTTAGGTAGAGAGCATTCTGCGGCCGGGTGAGTTTACCAAACAGTTGATTCGTTCGAACGGCAAACAGCTCATGCAGCAAAGCCGGTGACTCCGACGCCCGTACACCTTCCTGAAAATTGGCCCGGTACCGAGTTAAACCATTGGCCAAGTCAGCCACATCGGTCGACTCTTTCAGGATGGAATAGCTTGTCAACACACTGAACACTTCCCCTGTCATGAAGGTCTGGAAGTCAACAAGCTGACCATTCTCTATATACATATGCTTGGAATGGGTACCGGGAAAGATCAGCACCGAGCGATTCGCTTCCGTAAGTAAGTCGCTCAGGCCGATCATCTGCGTTTCCTCGCCCCGCATAACATCCTTTGGCCCCCGCACACCCGAAATCAGCAATAAGCGATGGTTGAAACCAGGCCGGGGTGCAAACCAGCGAACACTTACCTGAGATCCATCGAGCGAAAAGGGCAGGTTCGCGTAAGGCAACTCAGCCATCCCAATCGACGACGACGCCATGCCTGATAGCACCACCGGCACATGCTCCAGCGAAATAGCCAGCGAATCGGCCAGGGCGTCGATCTGTGTGTTTAGACATTTACTGAAAAAGGTTTCCCGTTCAATCTCAGTCCGGTCGTGCTCAATTTTCCAGGTATCGAACGTAGCCGCCACCCCTGTCGGCAGCAGTTGCTCGCCCAATACCCGACCACTCCGGGTGTCGACCAGCCGAAGCCGGAACGACGATGTACCCCAGTCGCAACTAAGCAGAAATTCGTTCATAACTCGATTCATCCGATCTTATCTACCAGTTATGAATCGACCCGTCGGGTGCGCGCAAAACCGGATGTGGATACTTGGTCTTTTCTTTTATCTCCGTGATGAAGGTAGCTTTTTTGGGGTCGAAGCGCACACCCAGCCCTGGATTCGGATTCAGGTAGAGCTTACCATTTTTGAAATTCAGATAGTCCTCGTTGAAATAGGCGGGCTTTTCGGGTTCGCCCCCGGCCAGTTCCATCAGGCATCGAACGGGGCTACTGGCCCCCAGCACATGCACCAATGCCGCCGTTGAAAGTGGGCCGGTAAAGTGCGGAATCATGCCCACATAATGCGTTTCGCAAATGGCCGCCAGCTTCTGAAATTCATGAATACCGCCTGTATTGGGCAGGGTAAACCGCGTGTAGTCGATCAGGTGATTTTCAATCAGTTCGTTCGAATCCCAACGGTCGCCAAACTGTTCGCCAACGGCAATGGGCACTTTCAGCATAGGCCGTAATGTTCGGTAAACCCCCGGATTTTCGGAGCGAACAATGTCTTCCACAAAGTAGGGTTCCATCTCCTCCAGCGCCTGACAAATCTTGATGGCTTCCTGAGTGTCGAAACGGGTATGCAGGTCAATGGCCCATTTGCCGCCCCCACCTACTGCGTCGTTGATCCGCCGACTGAATTCAATCGTTTTTTTCGCATTCTCATAGAAATCGAAGGGTTGTTCGCCATTGCCTCCCGTTGGCCCGATGCGATAGGCCCGAAATCCGGCTTCGATACAGTCACGTGCCCGTTCTTCTTCGGTTTTGGCCTTCGATGGTCGGAACCCCGTGGCATAACACTCGACATAGTCGCGGGTGGCCCCACCAAGGAGTTCATACACCGGCACCCCCAACGCTTTGCCTTTTAGGTCCCAGAGGGCCATTTCAATAGCGCCCAGAGCGTGCAGCTTTTCCCGTCCAGGTGGATAAAACATGCCCCGATAGAGGTACTGCCAGAGGTGTTCGATTCGGAAGGGATTTTCTCCAATAATCATTTGAGCACACTGCTCAATGGTGTCTCTGGCACCTCCTTCGCCAATGCCAATCAGCCCTCCGTCGGTTTCGACTTCCACAATACCCCGCGCCTGGTTAAACAACGGTTTGGTATAGTCAGGCGCTGCGTAGTAGCGAATTTTCGTGATCTTAAGCGTTGGCAAAGCGGCCACCGACAGGGAAGTCGGACGGGAAGTGGCACCAACGCTATGTAGCCCGGCCAGGGCCGCTAACGAGCCTGACGCCAGCGATTGTAGAAAACGTCTGCGTTGCATACGACGGATGAGACGGGAATAGAAGAATGTTTTCGCTTAAACGATTAAGTAAAGACGAAAAGGCCCTTTACCTAATCATCCGTTTTCGCGACGACTCCCGCGCCACCAGTTGAGCTTCGATAGTATATTGCTGACTCTCAGACGATTCCCCTTTCAATCGGCTCATTAAGATATCAACAGCTTTTTTGGCTAACACGTCGATAGGCTGTCGCATATAGGAAATGGGGCAGTAATAGAGATCGAATACTTCAGCCTGCCCAAAACTGACGATGGCTACATCTTCAGGAACCCGTAAGTGCCGTTCGTTGAAATATTTAAGCCCGTTCACGGCCAGGCCATAGGTGGAGAATATCAGCGCATCGACGGGCGATTCGGCCGAAACCAGTTCATCGATGGCCGTTCGGATTTCGGTTTCAATAGCCAGAAACGACACCCGCTTCAGCCAGTTGGCTTCGACCTGAATCCCCCGGTCGCGTAGGGCTTCCTGATAGCCGCGAATCCGCTCGCTGACATGAAACATAGCCGACTGATAAGCCATGAATCCGATGCGCCGGTAGCCATTCTCGATGAGGTGGATACCCGCTTCGTACGAAGCCCGCGCATTGTTGGTGACGACAAAGTCGGTATCGAACTGGGGAAAGTGACGATCCAGTAAGACAAACGGTAACCGGATACGTTGCAGATGCTCGACCAGCCGTTCGGAATGTTCGGACGATACAATAATGAACCCATCGACCTGCCGATTGATCAGCACATTCATCAGATCCCAGGCTTTATCGGCATCTTCGTCGGAACTCCCAATAATCACGGTGTACCCATGCCGCCGGGATTCGTCCTCGACCTCACGAGCAATGTTGGCAAAAAATGGATTGGAAATATCGGCAATAATCAGCCCGATGGTAAATGTCTGCCCCTTCCGGAGGCTTTTGGCCAACAAGTTTGGCTGATAGTTCAGTTCTTTGGCAATGGCCCGAATCTTCGCGGCAATCTCCTGCCCTACCCGGCCCTCTTTTTCCTTGCCACTCAACACATACGAGACCAGTGCGGTAGATACACCGACCATACGGGCAATATCACTAAGCGAGACTTTGTCGGATCGCATACCCCATAAATACCGTCAAAGATAGACGCCTTACCCGACTAACTGCAACAATGCTTTCGTTTTGTACTCCTATCATCCAGGAATAGCCAGGCCTGATGGGAATTATTCATGTCCCCACCAAGCCTGTTGACGTACCACAAAGAGCCGACGCTTTACTGGACGGACGGGTTTCGTGATCAATTTTTTAAATAGCCGTTTCATTGTGTTGTTGTTTATCTGTTCGTTTGACCAGCTTCGGCCGTTGAGCAGCCCGATCTGATGCTACAAAATTGAGTTTCGGCGGGGAATGTCCCATGCTGAACCCAGACGGAATGATAAAACAGCAAAGTGAACTAGCGATAATCCGGTTTCAATCGTAGACGGGTGAGCTACGCAAAGCACAGCACCCCGCAAATAATGTAGATTATTTCATGTGTAAATAATCTACTTATTCTGTAGAAAAACAGAAACACTAATACTATTGAGAAAACAGGTAACCTACAGAGTCTCAGTAGTTGGCCCGAAATTGGTAATTCAGGATAGTGTTTTAACAAGTACTAATCACAAAACATAAGAATCATGGCAACATTTGGAGAACGCATCGCTAACTTTTTTGGAGGAACAGACACCGAAACACAGGAAGGTCTGAAAAGCCTGTTCATCACTGAGCTTCAGGATATCTATTACGCTGAAAAGCAGGCTGTCAATGCCCTCGGCGAACAGGCTGATGCCTCTACCACGGATGAGGTTCGGAACGCGTTTCTGCAACATCAGCAGGAAACCCGTAATCAGGTAGCCCGGCTGGAACAAGTATTCAGCAGCATAGGTATCGATACTGACGAAGGTACCTGCGACGCGATCGACGGTCTGGTCGATGATGCGCAACGTGTAGTATCTAATACGGATTCCGGTTCATTAACCCGCGATGCCGGACTGATCATTGCCGGGCAAAAAATCGAGCATCACGAAATTGCATCGTATGGCTCAGCCGTAACGCTGGCCCAGGTATTAGGCTATCACGAAGCGGCTCGTCTGCTCCAGCAAACGCTGGACGAAGAGAAAAATGCGGACAAGAAACTGACCACGCTGGCCGAATCGTTCGTCAACAACCGGGCTGCCGGTGAATCGAACGATCACACCTCTGATTGGAATTCGTCCAGCAACTATTCGGATCGGGACAGCACCAACGATAGCATTGTGAACCCAGATGGCACCCGTTATGCTGACTCCAACCGTGGCATGACAGGGCTATCGAACGAATCGACGTCTGGCAGCGTCATTGGGTATTAATTCCATTCCGTGTATTCATTTCAGGTTGGTTGGCATAGTTCGGTTTGCCAGCCAACCTGATTTTTTATACGGTCCAGGTTAGCATCAGGTGCCAGGCTCGACTCATTAGCCTACCATTGGAGAAGCAGAAATAGCTCCCTGCACTACAGGCAGGTATCGGTCAATAGATGGCAGTTGGTATTGGATGAAAGCGATGCCGCTTATCTTTGCTCTATTTCGAACCCTGAACCGCCGATCCGATGACTCTGAACTTATGTAGACGAACTTTTTTGTTTTCACATATCTACACCTATTGCAAGCATCCTAAGAAACTAGTTCTAGCTGTTCTATTTCTCGTTTCAGGCTATCAGCTCTTTGGTCAGGCTACCACCCATACGGAACCTTACCGGCCTCAATACCACTTCACGCCCAAAGCCCACTGGATGAACGACCCCAATGGGATGGTTTACCTGAACGGCACCTATCACCTGTTTTTTCAGTATTACCCCAACGACACCAAATGGGGTCCGATGCACTGGGGCCATGCCACTAGCAAGGACATGGTACACTGGCAGGAACAACCGATTGCTTTATACCCGGATAAACTAGGCTATATTTTTTCGGGCAGTGCCGTAGTCGATGTCCATAATACCAGTGGGTTCGGCAAAAAAGGGCAGACGCCACTGGTCGCCATTTTTACGCACCACAATCCCGAGCAGGAAAAGAAAAAGTCGGATAAGTTCCAGTATCAGAGTATCGCCTACAGCCTCGACGAGGGCAAAACCTGGACGAAATACGCTGGCAATCCAGTACTTCAGAATCCGGGTATTGTCGATTTCAGAGACCCAAAAGTGCGTTGGTACGAGCCGCAGAAAAAGTGGATCATGACCCTGGCAACGAAAGATCGGGTTACGTTTTACGGGTCGCCCGATCTAAAAAAATGGTCGAAGGAAAGTGAATTTGGCAGTAATCTGGGCGCGCATGGGGGTGTTTGGGAATGCCCGGACCTGCTCTCGCTGGAGCATAATGGCAAAAAAGTCTGGGTACTGCTGGTCAGTATTAACCCCGGTGGGCCAAACGGTGGCTCGGCGACCCAGTATTTTGTAGGCGATTTCGATGGCAAAACCTTTAAACCGTATTCAACCAAAACCAAATGGATGGATTATGGGACCGATAATTATGCAGGGGTCACCTTCTCCAACACGGGCAATCGCACGATTTTGATGGGGTGGATGAGTAATTGGCAGTATGCACAGGTGGTACCCACATCGGCCTGGCGCAGCGCAACTACAGTACCTCGTTTACTCCAGCTAACAGACGTTAACAACGAATTATATCTCACGTCAACGCCCGTCAACGAACTGGATGCGCTGAACGGGCAGAGCTTTACCGAGAAAAACCGATCCGTTACAGGAACGTATGATCTGACCAGTAAAGTAACGAATGCGTCAGATCTATTCCGATTGAGCCTGACCACGCAAACAGCCAACGACTTTTCCATTGTACTGGCAAATGAGCAGGGCAACGAACTGGAAATCGGCTATGACAAATCGGCTAACGTATACTACATCGATAGAAGCCGATCGGGTAAAATCGATTTTGAAAAAGGCTTCGGCAAACGGCATACCGCCCCCCGGCTGTCGATCAATAAAACCCTGTCGCTTACTTTACTAGCCGATGCCGCTTCGGTCGAATTATTCGCTGACGGTGGATTGACCGTAATGACTGATGTATTTTTCCCGGACAAGCCAATGAATAAGTTGACCATCAAATCGGCTACGGGCATTACCATTCCTACGCTAACGTACACCCAACTGAAATCTTCCATAAATACCGGACATTGAGCCTGTCGCTCTTTCGTAAGCCCCCAAAGCCGTCTCAAGTACTCCCGCCAAAAATTTTCAAAAAAAGGAGATCATACCGTTACATCCCGATTTTTTTTCGTCTCTATACTATCCACGAATCGGCCCGTCTACCCAATAGCCGGGCCATTCAGTATTTTCGAAAATTCATTAACGGTCTATGCAGTTACTTGATTCAGACAGTCTACCCACTCAAACGCTAACCAGACATTTCCTGCAAAGCTCCTGCGTTAGTCGGACAAATCAGATTCGGCTGCCTGGCCTTGATAGATCGGTCGCCCACAGCTCAATTATCCGTCTGATGGGGTTTGGCAATTACACCTGGGTTCATCTAGCCGAAGCGTCTAAGCCTATTCTGATTACACAGACCCTGAAATGGTTTGAGAATCAGCTTCCCGACTTTATACGGGTTCATAAATCAGAGATGATTAACCCCCTGTTTGTTCAAACCCTCAGAAACCCGAACCATGTAACGCTTGAAGTCTGCTTAACCAATGGCTATACAGCCCGTATTTCCCGCAGACGCATCCAGATGGTGACCCAAAAGCTAGGCCTAGCCAATCGATCGGTTAATCCCTAACCAGAAACCAGCCTGGATTATTTCTAAATAAGCATGCGCGTTTGGGGTCCTTAAACTTTCTGGCCAACTTTACGTTAAGGGGTTAAACGAGTAAGGTAGGATTCATGAAGTCGGTGGTCGCATTTTTGCTGGCATTGCTGATAACGGGAAGTAGTTTGCTTCCCGGTTTTGGCATTGATCAGACCAGCCGACTCCTTGATCTGGCTCAACATTACCGCGAGCATCGGCAGCAACAGCCAACGCTGAGCTTTCTGGATTTTATGGAAATGCACTACGGTGCCAACTCCGAGCATCAGAAACATCCCAACCACAGCCACCATAACCTCCCAGCGGTAGGTCATGCCGCTCCGGTATTCTCTCCCAATCTTTTTTTATCGTTTGTCTTTGCTTCGCTGGCGATTCTTATCCTGGCCCGGACGGCTTGCTTCCGGTACGCTAACCTCTACTCGTTTCTCAGCGTTTCGTCGCTAATTAACCCACCCCGACACTAAGCCTGCGTACAGACGGGGCGCAGTGTGCCCAAACGGGTCGATTCTGTTTTATATTCCCCCATGTTTCTGATTCTTCTTACGCTTTCGATCGATCGACAGGATTGATTCGGATCGATTATTCAGGCACGTATTTCCGGGCAATCGCTTCCATGACTATTGGGTCAGGAGCCATTATGATTTCCCAACTGTTTATAGCTGGCTTATGATCCTTGAGTAGCAATGCTGAATGCGATTATTCATTTCTCAATTCATAATAAATTAATCATTGGCCTGTTTACTCTGGCCCTGATCATTTGGGGAGGCTGGTCGGCCACCCAACTCCCTATCGATGCCGTACCTGATATTACGAACAACCAGGTGCAGATTATCACCAGCAGCCCATCGCTGGCGGCTGAAGATATTGAACGACTGGTTACCTTTCCGGTCGAAGTGGGGCTGTCGAACATTCCGAACCTGATCGAAATCCGGTCATTTTCCCGTTTCGGTCTGTCGATTGTTACCGTTGTTTTTACAGATGCGACGGATATATACTGGGCTCGCCAGCAGATTGCCGAACGGCTTATCGCTGTCAACACCCAAATTCCACCGGGAGTAGGTACCCCCACGCTGGCACCTGTTACCACAGGGTTGGGCGAAATTTTCCAGTATACCGTCGTTCCGAAAAAAGGCTATGAAAACCGCTACACCCTCAGCGATCTGCGCACTATTCAGGACTGGATTATCCGTCGTGGACTGCTCGGAACGCCCGGTGTCGCTGATGTCAGTGGCTTTGGCGGGCTGTTAAAACAGTACGAAATCGCCGTAGACCCAGACCGGCTTCGCAGCTACGGCATCACCATCAATGATCTGTTTACGGCCCTACAGCAGAACAACCAAAACACGGGTGGCGCATACATCGACCAGAAACCCAACGCGTATTTTATCCGCGCCAATGGACTAATCGGATCGACGGACGATATCGGCAACATCATGGTCAAACTGAATGCGCAGGGTTTACCCATTCGAGTACGTGATGTGGCTCAGATCGGTACGGGTTCGGCTGTGCGTTACGGTGCTGTTACGCGGAATGGTCAGGGCGAAACGGTCGGTGCCATTGTCATGATGATCAAAGGCGGGAATTCGTCAGAAGTAATTAAGGAAGTAAAAGCCAAGATCGCTGAGATTCAGAAAACCTTGCCGGAAGGAGTACAGATTATACCCTTCCTCGATCGGACCAAGATGGTTAACAGCGCCATCAGTACCGTTGAACGAAACTTACTGGAAGGAGCGATCATCGTCATTATTGTGCTGGTGTTGCTGCTGGGCAACTGGCGGGCGGGCGTCGTGGTGGCTTCCGTTATTCCGCTGGCCCTGCTATTTGCTATTTCGATGATGAATCTGTTTGGCGTATCGGGTAACCTGATGAGCCTGGGCGCTATCGACTTCGGGCTTATTGTGGACGGTGCCGTCATCATCGTAGAAGCCACCCTGCATCATATTATTATGCGGAATAAAGATCAGGTACTTACGCAGGAACAGATGGATGACGAGGTATTTGGCTCAGCCAGTCGGATTCGGTCGTCGGCTGCCTTTGGCGAAATCATCATTCTGATCGTGTACCTGCCCATTCTGGCCCTTTCCGGCATCGAAGGTAAGATGTTCCGACCTATGGCATTAACGGTTGCCTTTGCTATTCTGGGTGCGTTTATCCTCTCGCTAACCTACGTACCAATGGTCTCGGCATTACTACTGAGTAAGAATGTCGTTCACAAAGAATCGTTTTCCGATAAGCTGATGAAACGGCTACATCATTTCTATGAGCCAATTCTGCTGTGGGCGCTTCGGCATCGGATACCTGTTCTGGGAGCAGCCATCGCCATGCTGGTCGTGGCCGGGTTTCTGTTTACACGCATGGGCGGTGAATTCATTCCGCAGCTCGACGAAGGTGATTTCGCGGTCGATACACGTACACTCACTGGTAGCTCACTGTCGGAAACGGTCGATGCCACCCTGAAAGCCGAGCGGATTTTGTTAAAGCAGTTTCCCGAAGTCGAACAGGTAGTCGCCAAAATTGGATCAGGCGAAATACCCACCGACCCAATGGCCATCGAAGCCGCCGATCAGATGATTATTCTGAAACCCAAAGATCAATGGACTTCGGCCACTACCCGCGACGAACTGGCGAATAAAATGGCCGAAGCGCTCTCGGTGATTCCCGGGGTTACGTTCGGTTTCCAGCAACCCGTTCAAATGCGCTTTAATGAGCTGATGACCGGAGCACGGCAGGACGTAGCACTGAAAATTTATGGCGACGATCTACAGCAACTCGAACGACTCGCCGGTCAGGTAGGGCGAATTATCCGCACCATCAGCGGAGCTAAAGACCTGTATGTGGAGCAAGTGGCTGGACTGGCCCAAATCCAGATTCAGCTCGACCGATCAAAACTAGCCCGGTTTGGCCTCAACGTAGCCGACGTGAACCGGACTATCAACACCGCTTTTGCCGGACAATCGGCCGGGCAGGTGTTTGAAGGCGAAAAACGATTCGATCTGGTGGTCAGGCTGGCCGCCGACAAACGCCAGCATATCGAAGATGTCCAGAATTTATACATCGCAACGCCCCCCGGCCCGAATGGTATGACGCAGCAAATTCCTCTTTCCCAACTAGCTCAGGTTAGTATGCAGCAGGCCCCCAACCAGATTCAGCGCGACAACACGCACCGCCGGATTACGCTGGGTTTCAACGTTCGTGGACGCGATGTAGAAAGTATCGTGACGGAATTGCAGCAGAAAGTAAGTCGGCAGATCAAGCTTCCACCAGGCTATTCGGTCACTTATGGTGGCCAGTTCGAGAATCTGGTCGATGCCAAGCGTCGACTTGGTATTGCGGTTCCGGTAGCCCTGGCACTCATTTTCGCCCTTCTGTTCTTTACCTTCCACTCGATTCGGCAAAGTCTGCTGATTTTTATGGCTATCCCACTGGCCGCTATTGGGGGCATTTTCGCGTTACTGATTCGGGATATGCCGTTTAGCATTTCGGCAGGTGTCGGCTTCATTGCCCTTTTCGGGGTATCGGTCTTGAACGGTATTGTGCTTATCGCTGAGTTTAACCGACTTCGCCACGATGAAGGTCTGACCGATTTAGCCGAAATTATCCGGCGAGGCACCGAAGTTCGATTACGTCCGGTTATTATGACGGCTTTAGTCGCTTCGTTTGGGTTTATCCCGATGGCGCTGTCCAATTCGGCGGGGGCCGAAGTCCAAAAGCCGCTGGCTACCGTCGTGATCGGTGGCCTGTTGACCGCCACTCTACTAACGCTCCTCATTATTCCCATTCTGTATTCGATTCTGGAGAAAAAATCCATTGACCGAGAGATGAAGGCAACCCCAAAAGGAACTACATCCATTCCAGCGACAGTAATCCTGGGTTTTCTGCTGATGGCTGGGCTTTGCAGGCCACAAACAACCAATGCTCAGGTTCCGCAGATGGTAACGCTGGAACAGGCCATTCAGCAAGCTACAACTCGCAATGCGCAGGTGCAGCTTGCTGAGTTGGGCGTGAATCAACAGCAGGCGCTCCGACGAACGGCCTATGATCCGGGTCGGTTATCGGCGGTGCTAATGCTGGGACAATACAACAGCCGCCGGTTCGACAATAACCTGACCCTTACACAAACCATTCCGAACCCAACCCTGATGCAACGACTGGCAAAGTTGAATGACCAGGCGGTATCGGGAAGGCAGGCAACGGCTCAGGTAACCCGCAACGACGTGGTGTATCAGGTAAAACAAACGTACTACGATCTGCTCTATCTGGCGCAGCGCAACCGTCTCTTTCAGCAACAGGACACCTTGCTGACGGCCTTCGTCAAGGCAGCTACCGTTCGGTTGCGCGTAGGTGAAACCAACACCCTGGAAAAAGCAACGGCCGAAAGCCAACTGGCCGACCAGCGGGTTCGGCTGGCTCAGAACCAGGCAGCCCAGATCGACGCCCAAACGCGGTTACAGACGCTGCTGCTCCGTCAGGACCCCGCTACCCTCCCCGATCAGCCGTTGCCCAAACTGACACTCACCTTACCGACGGATAGTTCGTTGCTGGCCCAAAACCCATTGCTCCGCCAGTTGCAGCAGCAAATCCAGATTGCCGAACAGAGCCGACTGGTTGAGCAAGCCCGCCTAAAACCTGACTTTCTGATTGGTTTTTTCTCGCAGACTCTGACGGGCAACCAGCTTATCAATGGGCAGGAGTTGTATTTTGGGCCGGGGTATCGGTTTCAGGGCGGCCAGGTTGGCATGACCTTTCCGCTGATTGGTGGCGCCGGACGGGCACGGGTCGAAGCAGCTCGCGTTGGTGAGCAGTTAGCCCAAAAGGAGCTACAGGCCCAACAGACTGCACTTCAGCAGCAGGTGGCGAAAGCTGTGGCCCAATACAACCAGTACCGCGATGCGCTGACCTATTACGAACAAACGGGTCTGGCCCAGGCGCAGGTCATTCAGAGTCAGGCGCAACGGGCGTTCAGCGGGGGCGACATTGGCTATGTCGAGTATTCGCTGGCTCTCCAGCAAGCCCTTACCATCCGGCTGAATTACCTCGATTTGCTCTATCAGTACGACCAGTCGGTGCTGTATCTGGGCTATCTGGCGGGTACGCCTTAAAGGTACTCTTTACAACCTGATCACTCCAATCATCCATTTGCCATTTCACGATATACGTTTCGCATGAATACGCAACACAATCTTTTCTCCCATACAATTTCACTCACCCTGTTCCTGGCCGGAGCGAGTCTGGCGTTCAGTTGCCAGTCTGGTTCAGCGGATACCAATCAAGCTCAGGAAACCAAAACGGATTCGACACAGGCAGAAACCACAGGTCCGGTTCAGGTAACGCTCACGCAGGCACAATACCAAATGGCCGAACTTCAGTTGGGCCAGCCAGAATCCAGACCCATGCAAACAATGTTGAAGGTGACGGGCATGCTGGAAGTCCCCGCTCAGAACGAAGTATCGGTATCGGTGCCCGTTGGCGGATACATTCGAAAAATACAGCTGGAACCGGGTATGCAAATTCGGAAAGGGCAGCCCCTGGTGATCCTCGAAAACCCTGAATATGTACAACTTCAGCAGGATTATCTGGACACGAAGGCCAAACTGGGTTATGCCGATGTCGAATATGCCCGGCAGCAGGAACTAAGCCGCGACAACGTAGCTGCTCTGAAAGTTTTCCAGCAAACCAAAGCTAATCGCCAGAGCCTGCAAGCCCAACTGGCGGGTCTGGGGCAACGACTAAGTATGCTGCACATCAACCCGGTTACCCTCACGCCCGAGCAACTGACTCGTAGCATAACGATCCCGTCGCCAGTCTCGGGTTTCGTGACCAATGTACCCGTCAATAATGGTCGTTTCGTGAACCCGGCCGATGTCATTGTGCAACTGACCGACATTAGTCACATGCACCTTCAGCTAAGTGTTTTCGAAAAAGATCTGAGTCAGATTCATATCGGGCAGGCCGTCCGCTTTGCCTTGGGGGGCGATACGAGTGCTCAGGTGAGTTCGTTTCCACACAGGGGTTCTATTTTTCTGATCGGCAAGTCCATTGCCGCCGACCGAACAGTTCCGGTGCTGGTACACCCGGAAGGTAGGTCCAGTGATTTTATCCCTGGCAGTTATGCAGCCGCCCAGGTATCAGTCCGGGCACAGCAACTGACTACCGTACCCGAATCGGCGGTAGTCAATTTTGGGGGTAAATCGTATGTGTACGCCCTTGAGCAGCAGTCGAAGGAGAGTTATGTATTCCGGCAGATCGAGGTAAAAACGGGTATTCACGAACGGGGTTACGTAGCCGTGACCCTCCCTGCCGACCTTGACCCGCAAAAAACACCGTTAGCCGTAAAAGGAGCTTATAACCTACTGGCGAAACTTAACAATAGCGAAGAAGAATAATCATGGCCGACTTACATCTTCATCATCGGGAGGAGCACCTGCAAAGCTCCGATTTCATTTCCGACATCGTCATTGGTATGTCGGATGGCCTTACGGTTCCCTTCGCGCTGGCGGCTGGTCTGAGCGGGGCCGTCGCCGATTCATCGCTGGTCATTACAGCCGGTATAGCCGAAATTGTAGCCGGTTCCATTGCGATGGGGCTGGGAGGTTATCTGGCCGGTCGCACGGAAGCCGATCATTATACATCCGAACGTCGCCGTGAAGCCCTGGAAGTAGAAACCGTTCCCGAACGCGAAAAAGCAGAAGTGCGTGAGGTATTTGCCGATATGGGAATTAGCCCATCTTTGCAAGCCATCATTGCCGACGAACTGGCGAAAGACAAAACCAAATGGATCGACTTCATGATGAAGTACGAACTCGGCCTTGACAAACCCGATCCCAACCGGGCAACTAAAAGTGCGTTGACCATTGGTTTGGCTTATGTTGCTGGTGGCCTGATTCCCCTAACACCCTATTTTTTTATCAATCCACCCAAACTCGCTCTCCTTTATTCCTGTTTATCAACGCTGATCTGCCTGTTTATTTTCGGGTATTTCAAGAGCAGCGTAACCGGGCAACCACCCATCACCGGCGCGTTCAAAGTAACACTGATTGGTGCTTTAGCAGCAGCCGCGGCCTTTGGTGTTGCCCATTTTTTCAGTTGATCTAATCTTCAATACACCGCCATGCACATCGACGTGAGGCTACTCTTTATCCCTCGCGTCGTTGCGCCCTGGCGGTGTATTGAAGATTCTGATCGCTCCGGCTATAGCCGCATGTCGGCCACTGATTTATCCAGCACCGACTTCACATCGAACACAACGGAGGTTCTGTCTTTTTTGAGGGCTGCTATATCCAACATCAACAATTGGTCATGAGCAACCGCCAGAACAATAGCGTCGTACGTCTGGTCAATCGTTGTAATCAGGTCGATACCGTACTCCTGCTTCACCGTTTGGGACGACGCCCAGGGATCATACACATCAACGGAGACGCCAAAGTCGGTCAGTTCGCGGTACACATCGACCACTTTCGTATTTCGCGTATCGGGGCAATTTTCCTTAAACGTAATCCCCAGAATCAAGGCCCGACTCGTGTGAATCAATACGCCATTACTGATCAGCTTTTTTAGAATCTTTTTGGCGATAAACAACCCCATACCATCATTTACAAGCCGTCCGGAAGCGATCACCTGCGGATAATACCCTAAACTTTGGGCTTTATGGACCAGATAGTATGGGTCAACGCCAATGCAGTGCCCCCCTACTAATCCCGGCCTGAAGGGCAGAAAATTCCATTTGGTGCGGGCTGCTTCCAGCACTTCGTGTGTATCGATCCCCATCCGATCGAAGATGAGCGCCAATTCATTGACGAATGAGATATTAATATCGCGCTGGGCGTTCTCAATCGCTTTAGCGGCTTCGGCCACTTTAATAGACGGGGTTTTATAGGTTCCTGCATCGATGATCGAACGGTATAGCTCGTCAACAAATGCGGCTGTCTCCGGAGTAGAGCCCGATGTAAGTTTGCGAATCTTCGTAAGGGTTCGTTCCGTATCACCGGGGCTGATTCGTTCGGGCGAATACCCACAAAAAAAATCCTGATTATAAACAAGCTGGCTGGTACGTTCCAGAACGGGTACGCACTCGTCTTCGGTACAACCCGGATAAACCGTCGATTCATAGATTACCGTATCCCCTTTTTTTAACAGCTTGCCTACCGCAGCCGATGCCATCAGCAAATAGCGTAAATCTGGATTTTTAAACGCATCAATGGGCGTTGGGACGGTAATAATGAATACGGTACAATCCGACAGATCAGTTACTTCGGAACTCAATACCAGCATTTCGGAACCAACTATTTCCTCTCTCGTTACAGCAAACGTTACGTCATGGCCTTGTTGCAACTGCCGAATCCGCTCCAGATCAATGTCATAACCAACGACCGGGTATTTCCGGGAGAAGGCAACGGCCAGCGGTAACCCAACGTAGCCTAATCCGACAATTCCTATTTTGGTTGCTTTGTGCATATTCGTGTTGTATGCCCTTCATACTCATCATGTAGCCTCGTCACTTTTCTCTGGCTCTCCAGATTCGACTCGCCGTCAGGTTGATCAGAGCATTAATAATGAAGCCGATTCCGAAGGCGACAGCGACTGAAAACTGGTTAAGCAAAAACGCCTGTAAAAAGAGAAAGGTTGTAAATCCGAGCAGGCCCATCACCAGGCCACGCAAGGTCATAATGGTAGCCCGACTTCCCTGCAAGGTATGCGAAAAAATGGCCAGAATGGACGTCAGAATTGGGAAAGGCGTTAGAATACCGCTCCAGGTTGGGCCAAGTACACTGGCCAGCCCCGTGATCACCAGCACGAACAAGGTAGCTACCAACATCCGAATCGGAATCTCGAATGGCAAACGCCGAGCCTTAACGGCCTGCATGGGCGGAGTTGGGAAGAGCCGGACAACTAGGAATACGAGCACAATAACCAACCCGTAGCTCACCCATAAACGCAACTGTAAATAACTGAACAATAGTGCTGTAGCGGTATATATCACATACGACAGCATCAAGGTAGGAAACCAGCTATAATTCCGACACAAGGCCGAATAACTATAACAAAAGGCGATCAGGGCCAATATGCCAGTCATGGTTCCCTGAATGGAATGAATGCCGAAATCTTTTCCCTGCTCCAGTATAAAAAACAGTAGAATTGGCCCAGCGATCCAGGGCATACTTCCGATTAACCCACCCAGTTGATTCCCCCATCGTCTGGCTGCCAGCGTGACCAGAGCGATCACCGACGGCATCAGGGTTACTTTCAATAGGAGAATATTCATAGGCGGGCCAGTTACAAATAGCCCGCAAATTAGTCTGAAATGCTATATAGAACGAGTGCGACCCCACCGGGGGCGAATGTTTATAGCCTGCATAGCACTATATCCCTTCCATCCTGATGAGGTCGCACCTTTCAATCAAAAAAGGATTGATTATCGTAGCAAACCCTCTCGACGGGCACGGTCGCGGACACGCTGCGCACGCGCTTTACTGTCGGGGTGACTCGACATGATCGTTGCTACTTGCCCCCCTTGTCCTCCGCCACTCAGTTTAGCCAGCTTCTCAAAAGAGGTAGCCAATGCCAGCACACTATATCCATTTCGTTTCAGAAAACTATAACTGTAATCATCCGCTTCGGTTTCCTGCTTCCGGCTGAATGAGGCCCCTACCAGATAATCGGCTACGTCGCCCAACTGCGAGCGCGAAATTTTACCGATTACCCCTGAGTTAGCCGACGCTACATCCCGTATGGCTGACCGTTGTAAGGACCGTTTCATAGCATCGCGTACATCATGATTGGCAACATGGCCGATTTCATGACCCATTACGGCCAGCAACTCTGTATCGGTCATAATGTCCATAAGTCCCTGAAATACCCGAACGCTTCCATCGGCCGTAGCAAACGCGTTGACATCCTTTACTTTATATACTTTATAGTTGAGTGGTATGCCACTAATGGTATGATGGCGTTTAACAATACGATTCAGTCGTACCGTATAAGGATCGCTCGGGCCTGCTACCGGATTTTGCGCATCCATTTGAACCATAGCCTGCCGTGAATAGTCCGCCACCTGTGCATCAGACAAAGTAGCCGAACCGATGGCTGCCATACCCGCTTTCACCAGATTCGAATCCAGTCGGATTTGCGCCTGAGTGATCAACGGGAGGCTAAGCAGCCAGAAAACTAGTTTTGTTATACGTTTCATCGTTGAGTGAATTAAGTGTTAGATAACTCTATCAGACATAGAGCCTATTAAAAGACTAGTTAAGGGATCGAAAGGTTTAGTGAAGCTATTTGTGTAGTCATTTTACAGCTTTTTTCCAGTTAGGGTGAGGGCAGATTCTCAAATCTGCCCTGAGTGCGGTTTCTCAAAACCGAGCCAGGCCAACCGTTCGGTTTTAAGAAACCGTACGCGTCAGGTTGGAAGAACCTGACCCCACGAACGCAAACAACTTCTTAATAAAGCCCTGCTCTGAAATCAGATGTAAATTTGCTGGGGCACAAATCGTTCGTCATTTTTGCTGACAAATCAACCTGTATACACCCAATAGCCCGCATTCTGATGAGTCATCAATCACGAAGAAATTTTGTCAAAAACAGCGTAGCTGCCGGACTGGGAGCCAGTCTACCAGCTGTAGCACCCGAAGCGGGGCAGCTATTTGTGCACCATGTACTGTTTTACCTGAAAAATACCGGAAGTGAAGCCGACAAAGCCAAATTGCTGGAGGGGCTGAATAAACTGGCTAAATGCCCAACTATAAAGCTGGTTCATATTGGCACACCCGCAGCTACCAACCGCGATGTGATCGAACGGAAATACACTTATTCGTGGCTTTGCTTTTTCGACAGCCCCGCCGACGAAGAGGCCTACCAGAAGCATCCCATCCACGATGATTTCCGAAACAACTATGCCCATCTCTGGGAAAAAGTTGTCATCTACGATTCAATTGGCCCTAAACGATAGTGAACTGCCCGTGACCAGATCAGACTTCTGAAACAGTCACGGGCGGTGATGGTTTTGTGGCTCGCCCCCGGCTGAATGAAATAATGGCCCCGGTAAACACCAGCCCCGCCATGACCCGATACGCATAATGCATACCTAGCAACTGGGCCTCAACGGTTTCGTAGGTCACCTGATGCGCCAGCGCATATCGGTTGCGTGTACTGTACCAGACCGCAGCCGCCAATGCAATGCCCACCACAAACCCCAGATTTCGCATAAAGGCAATCATACTACTGGCAATTCCCCGCTGATTCATTGGAGCCGCGTTAAGAGCACTGCTGCTATTGGGCGACTGGAACAGGCCAAATCCCATGCTAACCAGCGCACTCCGCCAAACCACATCATTCCACTCCCAAGCGGTATCCAGAAACGAAAAGGCAAAATAACCACAGGCCGTTATCAACAACCCGAAACTGGACAGCCATCGCGTGCTAACCCGACTAGACAGATACCCACCCAAAGGAGCCACCAGGCTAAGGGTAAGTGGGCCAGCCAGCAACACCAACCCCGCCCGTTCGGGATTTAGGCCAAGTAATTGCTGCAGAAAGAATGGAATCACAAACAGGTTGCCGCCCGAGGCAACAAACCCACAAAAAGCCGCCAGAATGGCCGAAGTGAACGGCCAGATTCGAAATAAGTTTAATCGTAACATGGGTTCACTAACCCGCGTTTCCCAGAACAGGAACAAAGCCAGCAACACAACACCGATAGCCAGTAGGGAGATCACTAGCGGGTTATCCCAGCCGTAGCGGGGTTCAGGTCCAAAATCCAGCCCGGTCAGCAACGAAATAACACCCAGTAGGAACAGCCCTGCTCCGACCAAATCAAAACGTTGTCCGCTTACTTTGGGCGTTTCGGGCAAAATGGTCCAGGCTCGCCAGATGGCAATTAGCCCGATGGGAACATTTACAAAAAAGATACTGGTCCAGCCAAATTTTCCCAGCAATAAACCACCAATGACCGGCCCGGCGCTGGAACCTGCGGCTACAATAGATCCCATAAATCCCAACGCCTGTCCTCGTTCATTTGGCGCAAACGCGTCACCGATAATAGCCGGTCCAATGGCGAAGATCATGGCGGCCCCTAACCCCTGCACGACCCGAAACGCTACCAGCGACCACAAACTCCAGGCTAGTCCGCAAAGCAACGACCCCAGCACAAAAACGCAGAAGCCGGTAATATAAAGCTGCCGACGGCCGACCCAATCCGACAGTTTACCCATAATCAGCAGGGTACTGGTGGTCGTCAGCAGGTAACACAGTACGATCCATTCCACACTGTCGCCAGCCGCCAGTTCCCGGCGAATCGTCGGTAGGGCAATGTTGACAATACTGCTATCGAGCGTCGACATGAACGTGCCGAACATGACCGTTCCCAGAATGATCCATTTATTGGGCGATGATGATGGGACGGAGGTAGTGGGCGATGACACAGGCAATTCAGGTTACTTCGGGAAGGTAACAGGTTAATACGCTGGGTTGTTTCGGGCAATTCTGATTAAAATCGACAACAAAATGACTGTCGACGAAGCAACTGAACAGCGATTTTTTATCTTAGTACACTCATTTTCTGAGACAAACTACCATAACAACCTGATGAAAACAACCCGACGTTCGTTCCTCCAGACCACCCGCAACGGATTGGCGGCTTTGTCGACCAGCCAACTAACGACCGCATCTCCTCTATTGGTATTAGAGGCAGCCTCCAACGCCCTGCCGATAAAGCCCGATCACATCGTTCGGTCATTGCCTGAAAACATGGTATGGGGTTACTTTGGCGCCGATGTACCACCTGTCGCTAAAGTAGCCGATGGCGATACCGTTGAAATTCAGACAGTTAATCCGTCGGGGGTAAGTCGAACCAATCCCGAAGAGTTTTATACCAAAAACAAGTTACCCATCGACCAGCATGCGCAGGAAGTGATTGCGATTCTGAAGAATGTAAAACCAGAACCATCCGGCATTCGCGGCCATATGCTGACGGGGCCGATCTACATCGAAGGCGCTGAGCCGGGCGATAGTCTGGAAATCCGCATCCTCGACCTCACGTTTCCAGCTCCCTTTGGCGTCAACAGCGTCTGGCCGGGCGGTGGTGGGATTCCCGACGAGGTAAAAACCCGCGAAACATTCGTGTATCGATACGATATGAAACGCAAAACCGCAACGTTTAAGGAAGGTATCGAGATTCCGCTAAAACCGTTTATGGGCGTCATGGCGTTATCGCCACCCGCCGACATGGGCCACCAGAGTTCGATACCACCCAATTTTTACGGGGGTAATCTGGATATCAAACACCTCACGAAAGGAACAACCTTATTTCTGCCGGTATCGGTCCCCGGTGGATTATTTACGACTGGCGATGGGCATGGCGCACAGGGGAATGGGGAAGTGAGCGGGGTAGCCATCGAAACAGCCATTAACCTCACAGTGAAATTCATTGTGCACAAAGGCAAAACGCTGAAAAATCCCCGCGCTGAAACCCCCACCCATTTCATCGCCGTCGGCCTGGATAAAGACCTGAACAAAGCCATGAAAAACGCGCTTTCAGAAGCCTGCGCCTTCATTCGCGACGAACTGGGCTTTACATTTAACGAAGCGTTGTCTATTGCCAGTACCGCCGTCGATTTTGAGGTGAGTCAGGTAGTCGATCAAACTCTGGGTGTGCATGCCATGATCCCGAAATCGATCTTTACGAAAAAGAAATTTACATTCTGGGCTTAGCTTTTCTGTCGTTCCGGTTGGAGAGGTGTTTTACCTTCCTTTCTGACCGGAACGACACCATTTCAATCAATACTGTCCATGCAACTTCTGAAAGGTCTGCACCAAACCCTATATTTTCTGCTGGAACTCTGTATGTTAGGCGCTTACGGCTATGCGGGATTTCACCTGAGCCAGCACCCTTACGGAAAATATCTCCTGGCAATTGGCCTGCCACTGGCAGCCGCAACACTGTGGGGTATTTTTGCAGCACCCCGCTCAACGCACCAGCTTAGCTTTCCCTATCATACGCTATTTGTACTGCTTATGTTTGGCCTGGCTTTTTTTCTATTATACCGAACAGGTTATACGCGTTTGGCAATCACCTTAGCCGGACTAGCGTTCGTCAGCGAACTACTTGCCTTGTTGCTGAAGGATTGACCTAGTCCGGCTACGAACACGTACTCGGCAGAACAACAGGAAATTGACGATTTACTTTGCCTTTACCTGTACCACATACGTACGAACAGGCTGACCAGCGCCGGGTTGATTCAGCGGTCTTGTCGAAAACACGACGTTAGCGGTGCCGACCGTAACGCCCTTGATCTGAAATACTGTGGGGCCATTATTGGTTCGTTTCAATGTATCTACAGCGGGCGCAAGCTGCTGCCGGGACACATCCACCACTTCCTGGTTATCCGACGTACCGATCAGTTCCGATGTCCCATCGCCCCGGCTAGGTATGGAAATTTCCTTGATCTGCCCCACATCGATCGTCAGTCGTTTTTTAGAACCCACATCCGAGTGAGTACAGGCTGATAAACACAGCAAAAAGAGGATAAACCAGCCGTAGCTGACGGTTAACCGGTAGCCCCGACGTAAGGAGGAGCATTGAGTTGATTGTAGAGAGGTAGCCATGCTCCTTATAACGAACGGGCTACCTCAACGGTTTGACAAAGCGATCAAACACCAAACTGCCGCAGATGATGATCCAGGTGCTTATACATCCCAATACTCCATTGCTCGGGAGTCAGTTCCCCGAAAAATGAATGAGGATGCGTCGTACACCTTGCAGGGCCACCTACCGAAAACTGCTTAACGAGTTGCATCAGTTTTTCTTTCTCTGCTTCAAATACGCGCTGATCGGCCACAACAAAATCCTTATGCGTAGGCCCGTTTCTATTGAACGGTTTCTCATTGTAGAAACTGGTTTTAACGAAAGGAGCCAGTATACGGCCAATGAATAATCGTGGAAGTTTTTTCTGGCCAGTCGCCGTTTCCATGCCTACAGAACAATGTGCCAGCATCTGGGCTACATCCATTTTCCCCCACTGGCGCTGGGAATTTGGGCGTAGCTTTTCAATTCGACTCAGAATTTCGGCCAGAGGATTGGTTTCGTACAGACTTTTCATAGGTACGGCAAAGGGGGCTTCAGTTCTTTTTCTTACTGAATTGCAGGGTAGTTTTGCCACCGATTATGCGACCATTCTGATACTGATATGTTGAACTCACCCGTTTTTGCTCGATCTTTTTAACCATATCCGGGTTTGGCTGACCTGCCGATGCCGGGGATGGCGATGGCGTAGTCTGCACACCGTACTGGCTCGGCTGCTGGTATTTCGAAAAAGAATTCGTGGTGGGTTTGGCTTTTGTCGTATCAATCGACTGAGCCACAGCAGCAATAGATGCGCAGAGCATTGGAACGAGTAAGGCCTTTTTCATACGGTTTGTGTTTAGCAAAATCAACTGACTTATCATCCCTTAAATAAGTGATGGCCCCAATAGGGGCAAGTGTTTCTAAAAAGCTTTATAACTGGAAACACTTGCCCCTATCGGTGTGATACCTTTTGCAAGTTGCTTATTACAAGTAAGTTAGTAATAAAAAGGATCAAAAATATCAGAACATCGAAACAAAAGAGCTTCGATGAGTTTAATCAAGCCTATTTCGCCTGACGACGATAGAAGACGAAGCCGTTCTCCTGGCCCGTTTTCTTTACATCGGGCAGGGAGTCGAGCAGGGTGGGTTGCTCGGATGCATGACGGATGAAGAGTACATCTTTATCGATCTTACCGTGCAGCAGCCAATCGTCGTTATAGGCATTCGGATTCGTTACGGGCGGTTTCATTGTATAAAAAAATGGGCCATAGCTATGGTAGCCGTAGGTTTTCACGTATACATTCTGCCCCTGCGCCCGTTCAAAGAACCGCATGGCAGCCGCCTGTGAAATGCCTTCAATCCGCCCAATAAAGGCCCAGAGTGTCAGGGTTATGAATACAGCCATTCCCCCAAACAGTACAACGGATGCCTGCGCGGGTTCGTGATGGTTATACCATCGAATGACCAACACCAGAATAATCAGCAGCCATATACCAGGAATCAGTGTCCAGTAAGGCCAGTCGATATTGGCGTCCAGATTACCCTGTGAAAACGCATCCTGATCGGCAAACTGGCGAACAATATCCATCCGATGGGCAATCAGCGGCAAGCCCCCCACGGCCAGCACGAAAATACCGCCAACGATAATCAGTCCGGCCCGTAGCCAGTTGCTGAACTGAATTTTCCGGTCTTCCAACTGCGACAATGTCAGCGCGGCAAAGTAGGTCAACGGGAAATAGCAGAGCGACGAATAATGGACAATTTTCGACTGGACAATGCTGAACAGAACCAGGACTACCCAGAACAGAATGAGCATCCACTGCCGGAAATCACGCTGGTAATTTCGTTCGATAAATAGCGGTCCAAACGCCCGGAGTGCAAAAATGGATGCGGGAAAGCAGCCCACCAGCAGAATAATGAAATGGTAACCCGGAAAACCCACATGCCCCGCATCGGGCGTACTAAGCAATCGAATACTATACGCCAGAAACTCCCGTACCAGCGTTGGGCCATGCAGGTAAATATCGAGCCCATACCACAGCAGCGAACCTACCGAAGCCGCCAACGAAAAGCCTATAAACTGGAAGGGCGTAATAAACCAGCGAAATCGGTTGAGCGCCCAATAGGTAACCAGTACCAGAAAAATAATCAGGTAGGCTACCGGTCCTTTGGTCAGAATGGCCAGGCCCAGCACAAAGCCCCCGATCAGGATGTACGTCCACTCCGGTTTGGGTACAGTCATGGCGCCACCGAGTCGTTCACGTTTCCAGGAAGCAAAAATCAGATTGACTAACCCAATGAAAATAAACAGGTTGAAAAACGGATCGATAATACCTGAGCGAAAATACAGGTGGGGTGTTACCGACCCCAGGTAAGCCAGCGACCATAACAGCCCAAACCGATGCCCGTGGAGTTTCTGGCCCAGGTTGTAGAGATACACCAGGGTGATAATCCCACAGATGGCATTCGGTAGTCGGGCCGAAAACTCATTGATGCCAAACAGGTTCATCATCATCGACTGAAGCCAGAAAAACAGCGGTGGTTTTTCGTAAAATGGCTTAAAATCAATATGTACGTGTAGATAATCGCCCAGGGCAATCATCTCGCGGGCACACTCAGCAAAGTTAATTTCGTCCCAGTCAAATAAGCGTACCCCGCCCAGAAACGGGATAAACAACAAGGTTCCCACCACCGTAAGGACGAGCGAATAGAAAAGTTTTTGATTCATTCAACAACGTAGTCAGCAACACAAAGGCTATAAAAGAATGGCAAAAATAGCCGAAAAAAGATTGCCGGGATTCACGATATTCGCGCCGATAAGTCAGTTATCGGTATATAGGTTTCAGATTTTAGTGAGCTGGTCTATTATTTCACCTGTGAGCACCAACCGTTAAAAACCTGAAAACCAATACCGGAACCATAAATCAGACTCCCTCTATGCTTGCCAACCATCGATTTACCGAGCTAGCCGCTTATGCTCCGTTACAGGCTCATTACGACCGTTTAAAAGACCGTCATTTACGGGATTTGTTTGCCGAAGACCCACAGCGGTTTGCAACCTTTTCGCGACAGTTTGAGGACATTCTTCTGGATTTTTCGAAAAACCGGATTACGACCGAAACGCTGGACCTGCTCATTCAGCTCGCTAATCAGGCCAAACTGAAAGACGCTATTGGCAAACTATTTTCGGGCGACAAAATCAATCGAACCGAAGATAGGGCCGTTTTGCACATAGCCCTCCGAAATCGGTCCAACACCCCGATTCTGGTCGATGGAAAAGATGTGATGCCGGATGTAAACGAGGTGTTAGCCCACATGAAATCGTTTACCGAACGCATTCGGTCGGGCGAATGGAAAGGCTACACGGGCGAAGCCATTACTGATGTCGTGAATATCGGTATTGGTGGTTCCGATCTGGGTCCGGTTATGGTTACCGAAGCGCTGAAGCCCTACGGCGACGATAAAAAGCTACGCGTTCATTTCGTTTCGAACGTCGATGGCGTTCACATCTATGAAACGCTGCAAACCGTTCGGCCCGAAACCACACTCTTTCTGATCGCTTCCAAAACATTCACCACGCAGGAAACCATGACCAATGCCCAAACGGCCCGTCAGTGGTTTCTGGATGCTGCGAAGGATGAAGCGGCCATTGCCAAACATTTTGCGGCTTTATCGACCAATCAGAAAGACGTCGAGAAATTCGGGATCGACCCCAGCAATATGTTCGGCTTCTGGGACTGGGTTGGTGGCCGGTATTCACTCTGGTCGGCGATCGGGCTGTCGATTGCGCTCTACATCGGCTTCGATAAGTTCGAGGAATTGCTGGATGGGGCTCACGCAATGGATAATCACTTCCACGATACACCCCTAGACCAGAACCTGCCTGTTATTCTGGGCTTAGTGGGCATTTGGTACAACAACTTCTTCGGCGCACAAACGGAAGCTATTCTGCCGTACGACCAGTATATGCACCGCTTTGCCGCTTATTTCCAGCAGGGCGATATGGAGAGTAACGGCAAATCGGTTGATCGTGACGGCAATCCCGTTGATTACCAGACGGGGCCAATAATCTGGGGTGAACCGGGCACCAATGGGCAACATGCGTTTTACCAGTTGATCCACCAGGGCACCAAACTAATTCCCTGCGATTTTCTGGCACCCGCCATCAGCCAGCGACCCATTGGCGAACATCACAAAATTTTAATGGCTAATTTTTTCGCCCAAACCGAAGCATTGATGAATGGCAAAACAGAAGCTGAAGCAGCCGACGAATTGCGCAAGTCAGGCAAGAGCGAGGATGAGGTGAAGGCACTGACACCTTTCAAAGTTTTTTCGGGCAATCGACCAACGAATTCGATTCTGTTCAAAAAGCTGACCCCTTACACACTGGGGAACCTGATTGCTATGTATGAGCACAAAATCTTCACACAGGGCGTTATCTGGGATATTTTCAGCTTCGATCAATGGGGCGTAGAACTTGGCAAACAACTAGCCAACCGTATCCTGCCCGAACTTCAGGACGATGCAACGGTCAGCTCGCACGACAGTTCGACCAACGGTTTGATGAATGCCTTCAAAGCAATGCGAGCAGAATAAATTATAACGTCGGTTAGCCGCAGATTCTGACGGAGTTACGAGATTAAAATTTAATCGAAACCGACGTTCGCCAAAACATTGCTCACAATACGTCTGTTAATGGGGTGTAATTTCGATTACACCCTTTTTTAGTGCAACTCAACGACATAAGCAAATTATGAAAAAGCAATTCTCATTCCTGGCAATCTGCCTGTGTGGTTTTGGCCTGGCTAATGGGCAAACCACCTCTACTACGTATTCGACTACGACAAGTACAAGCACTTCGACTCCTGCTTACTCAACCCAGACGACAACGGACACCACGAATTCGATGAATAATTCGAACTCGATGAACAACAATTCGATGTCGAACAATAGTATGTCGGATAGCTCGTCGATGAATCAGATGAACAATGCGAATACAGTGCCAAACAGCACGTACTCGACCAACAGCATGTCGCCTGCCGACAATACCCAGACGACAACCGTGACCACCACGGAAACAACCCGAACACGGGATAAAAAAGCAAAGGATTACAAAAACTTCGTATTTGGTATTTATGCAGGTCTGAACACGACCAAATTTAAAGGGGAAAGTGTCAACACAGGTGGTGATCTATCAGGCCGACTGGGTTATCAGGCTGGTTTCTTCGTGCGTGGAGGTGGCCGTTTGTTTGGTCAATTGGGTGCTGAATACTTTGCCTCTAGCTCAAACTACTTTACCAAAGGAGACGGTCAGAGCGCGCAAAACATTCAGGATCAGATCAATATCCAGTATGTCCAGATTCCGGTTTACATCGGTTATAAACTCCTTGAATCGGACCGTGGTATTTCGGCCATTCGTTTGCAGGCAGGTCTTGAATACGCCAACCGAATCAGTTCCAGCAGTGGTCGATTTAATCTGACCAATGCTGAAATCAAGAGTGGTACGTTCAATGCACTGGGGCAGATCGGCTTTGATATTGGTCCGCTGTTGATTGACCTGACTTACCACCACGGCTTAAGCAACTCGATCACGAACCCAACCAATGGAAATACCACCACAACGGGTTTCAATGGTTCGCAACGTCGGGTTCTGAGCGCCAGCGTAGGCTTTAAGTTCTAAAAAACGAATCAGTCATTCGTCGTCAGTCGATAGGAGTTCGTTTGCAAAGTAGATTTGGCTTCCCAAATTTGCTGGCAACTCCTATCGACTGACGATTTTTTTATGAATACACTGTTTCCCATATTCGTTAAAGCCGACCATCTACACATTCTGATCGTTGGTGGCGGATACGTGGGTCTGGAAAAGCTGACCGCCTTACTCAGTAACTCGCCCGATGCCCGTATTACGCTCGTAGCGCCTGCCATCCGGGAGGAAATTCAGACGCTGGCGACTCAATACCCGAAGCTCCAGTTGATCCATGAACCCTACGAGTCTGCTCACTTGTCGGATAAAGACCTGGTGATTGTCGGGACAAACGACAAATCAGTAAATCAGCAGGTTCAGGTCGACTGTAAACATCAACGCATTCTGGTCAATGTAGCCGATACGCCTGACTTATGCGATTTCTACCTGAGTTCGGTCGTCAAAAAAGGGGATCTGAAAATCGCCATTTCGACCAACGGAAAGTCGCCAACCTTTGCCAAGCGTTTTCGGGAAGTCCTGGAAGATATCCTACCCGATAGTTTGCAGGAAACCCTCGATAACCTGACAGCCATCCGAAATCAGCTCAAAGGCGATTTTGTCCAGAAAATGGAGAAACTAAACGAGATCACGAAGGTGTTGCGTTGATACGCCGACAACAACACCATGAACATTCTCGCCATTTCGGGTAGTCTTCGCGCTGCGTCGACCAACACATCCCTCCTTCGCGCAGCCGCCAAACTGGCTCCGGCAGGTGTAACGATCAGTCTTTACGATGGCCTGGACGATTTGCCCCATTTTAGCCCTGAGCGGGATATTGATCCAGCGCCCGAATCGGTGAGTAAGTTACGAAATCAGCTTCGCCAGACTGATGCGGTTATGATTTGTACGCCCGAGTACATCCACGGAATGCCGGGGGCACTAAAAAATATGCTCGATTGGCTGGCCTCGTCGGGGGAATTCGTTTACAAACCCGTTAGTGTGATCAGTGCGGGGCCATCGGCATCAGGTGGTTCGCGGGCACATGCGTTGTTATTGCATACCATGGACGTTCTGACGGCCCATTTACCCGAAGGTGCTTCGCTAATTGTGCCTTCTGTTAAAACGCGCCTGAATGCTGGTGGCGAAATTACCGACCCAATACTGGCTCAGGAACTTCAGGCAGCTATTGCTTCGTTGGTCAACGCTGTACAGCATCCCGCTGCAACGGCTTAGCTTGGTCACGATCGACTGGCCACTAAACTGGTGGCGTACCAACACTATCTGGATGAGTAGGCAATCAGGTCGATGTATTTACAGGGTCAACTCGATAGTCGGGTCCCAATACATGGTCTTGAAGTCTACCACTTTATCGTTTTCCACCCGAACACCTTCATCTTCAAGTAGTTGCTGCATGATAGTCGGCCCACCGAAAAAGTGCTTGCCGGATAAGACACCCACACTATTCACAACCCGGTGCGCAGGCACGTCCGGGCGGTTATGGCAACCGTTCATGGCCCAGCCAACCATGCGTGCTCCTGCACGGAGACTCAGGTAACGGGCAATGGAACCATAGGTCGTAACACGCCCTTTCGGCACGAGCCGTACAACCTCGTACACATCTTCAAAGTAATCGCGCTGCTCCATGACAAAAGAGTTGTAACACAGAGATTCGCGGAGTAAGAGGAGATACACAGAGTATGGTTATAGCTCTGTGCGGCTCCTTTTACTCCGCGAATCTCTGTGTAATAGTCAGTTAATCAGTAGTTTTTTCTTCAACTGCTCTTACTAATCGATTGTACCAATCGTCGCCATAGGCCCGAATGAGCGCTTCACGGACAAATTTGTAGATAGGCACATTCAGTTGTTCACCAAAGCTACAGGCAGGATTGCAGATGGGCCATCGGTCGTAGTTGAGCGCGTGAAAGGAATCGTATTTAGTAACCCGAATGGGGTATAGATGGCAGGAAATCGGTTTCTTCCAGTCGACTTTACCGTCGTTGTAGGCTTCCTCGATACCACATTTAAGAATCCCCCGCTCATCCCAGATCGCATACACGCACTCGCGTCCGCCCACAGTGGTAGTTACATAGCCACCATGTCCATCGGGTTCATAGCCCCCCTGCTGTTCAATGGCCCGGATGCCTTCGGGCGACAGGTACGGTTTGATGTCGTCATAAATCCGGTCGAGGATGGCCGGTTCGTCGTTTTCCAGCGGAGCACCCATGTCGCCCTCTACACAACAGGCTCCTTTACACTTATCTAAGTTACAGACGAAAAACTTCTCAGCCACATCGTCGCTGATACAGGTATGGTCAAGCAGAATCATACAGTAAAGATACAAAAATATGGCGAGGCCGGGTTATCATCAGCATAAACCCTGACAATAACCCGGCCTCTGTGCTGGTGAATCATTTACTTCATGATCTTTATCTTCTGCCCTTCACGTACAGTCACATCCGACAGGTTGTTCCAGGCTTGAATCTGCTCAATGGTAACGCCATAATTTTTCGAAATTCGGAACATGGTTTCTCCTTTGGCAACGGTATGGTAGGTCGCCGTTGGCTGAGCCGATTCGGAAGCGGATGGTCTAGCCGACGTAGTAGGTTGTACAGCCCGACTGCCAGGTGCTGCTTTCACAATCAGTTGCTGACCTACTTCCAGTACATTATCCCGCGTCAGGTTATTCATTGACAGCAGTTCATCGACCGTTAATCCGTACTGTTTGGAAATACTGTAATACGTCTGACCAAGCTCAACGGTATGGCTGGCGGCTGAGCGATTGGCAGCCCCGGTCGTAGTGGGGCGATTGGCAGGTACGGTTGTTGGCGAAACGGGTTTAGGCTCTACGGATGTGCTGGTCGAGGCATCAGGCCGCGTGTCGTTTTTAGCGACTGGCAAAGTCGCTGGCCGGGAAGGCGCCTTCGTCGGAGCAACTGGTGCTACAGTCGTCAGGGAGCCATCGGCCTGTTGTTCGCGAGCGCCCTCATATTTACTGGTTTCAGGACGGCCCATGTCCATATCGGATGCCGAAGCCGGTTTCGATTGTGGGGTTACTGCTGGCTTCTGGGTCAACGCAACGGGTTCCTCGGTTGGTTTAGCACGCTCTGGTGTTGTGGCAACAGGAACCGTTTTAGTTGGCTGCGAACTATCGGGCGTCCGTACAATTACCACCCGCTGTGACCCATCCGCACTACCCGATGGGACACTACTGGCCGGGACTGAACGACTCGTCGTGGGCGGGGTTGCTGAGCGAACTGGCTCTGTGCGTTGGGGAGCCGCTGGTTCCGACGTACCGTCGTTGGGCGTAACGCCCCCGCCTACCAATTTTGGCTGATATAGTTTACGTTCCGATGCGTTCCGGGGAACACTCTCCATACCATTCACATTTCGGTTGCCACCCGCTAAAGGTGTCGTCACAACGGCCTCAGTCCGTCGTGGTGGAGTTGGTGTTGGATCGTAAACTGGTGGCGTTGGCCCATTGATCACTTCTACGGGTTTGTTGCTGGGTCTGCGTTCACGCAGCCACATTACCCGGCCGGTTACCAGCTTTTGCACACGGTCCAGCCGGTTGTAGCGCATCAGTTTTTTTAGCCGTAGGCCATACCGCTGCGAAATGCTGCGTGCCGTTTCGCCATCCCGAACGGTGTGAAACGGAACTAATGCTTTCTTCCGCTTTTTGGCCAGGTAATACACATCGTTGACGATGATAGGATCGCGGTCGGACATATCGTTATACCGCAGGAAGCTCGACAGGCTAATTTTTGCTTTTCGAGCCAGCGACCCAGCATCATCACCCGCTTGTGCCTGTATACCCGGCAGTCCGTTGATTTCGTATAATATAGGCTCATTTTTACTGCTCAGCCCAGTCGTTACCCGACGTAAGACTGGGAAACCCACATCATTCTGAACAAAATCGGGCGTCTTCTTCCCACTTACTGTAACGATTTTCTGCCGGACATCGTTAATCTGGGTATTCACGACCGGAACAGCCATAATGTACGGCTTATCGGTTGGAATAGCATCGCCCAATACCCAGCGGTTGTATTTACGCAACTCAAATTCATCAACTCCAAGCTCTTCAGCAATGCCTTTTATAGTTTTGCCTCCGCCGTTCGGGTATTCAATCAGGGCAAAGCGATTGCTGGTCTGGTGTGTTTGCAGGGCATTCTCGATGGCAATCTTGTGCGCAAAGAACCGCAGAATGTACCGATCCGTACGACCGTCCAGCGCTACTTCCCGGGCATACGACCAATCGGGTGGGATCAGTTTGGCAATCCCACCGGCACCCAGATAGTATGAATACAGCGAGGCAACCCAGTTATTAAATTGGGCATTACTGCGTTTCAGGTATTTAGCGGCCCCATGCGTGGAAGCTGTAATGCTTTTACGCTCATCGATTTCGTCATCCACCCGCATGCCATGATCAAGAGCGGTTTCGCGTTTGAACTGCCAATACCCTACCGCCGTTGACGACGAGACCGCATCTGGCGTAAGCGAGCTTTCCTGAACAGCAAGGAATTTGAAATCAGTTGGCACGTCTTCGTCGATCAGAATCGCTTCGATCATCGGGAAATAAAGGACTACCCGATCCAGTTTAGCCGTCCAGTACTGCCGATTCGACAAGAGTGCGTTCACATCCTGCTGCACGATCCGCCGGGCATCGGGGTCAAGCCGTACTGAAATGTCGGCAAAGGTGAGTTGCTCGGGTACGACAGGTACACTTACCTGCGCCGATGCCAGCATGCCCGTCAGCAGAAAAAGAAGGGTTAGGATATGCATTCGTTTTTTCATACTTCGTACCGCTTCGGCGGCTCTTTTCAAGCGTAATTATCGTTTTCGAATCATCATAATCCCGTCTCGTACGGGCAACAGCACATTTTCTACGCGCGGGTCGTCCTGAATTTTCTGGTTAAATGCCAGCACAGCCGCCGTATCCAGATCCGATGGTTTTACTAACTCAACAACCTTGCCACTCCATAAGACATTATCGACCAGTATGAAGCCCCCTGGCCTCAGCTTATCAAAAATCAGGTCGAAATAGGTTGAATTGTTCCGTTTGTCGGCATCAATGAATACCAAGTCAAACGTTTCATTGAGGGTTGGCAGTATATCAGCAGCCAGGCCAACCCGAAAATCAATTTTGTTATAAAAAGGCGATTGCTTCCAATACGACCGGGCAAAGTCCTCCAGTTCCTCGTTCTGATCGATGGTAATGAGCTGGCCATCGTCGGTCAGTCCTTCAGCCAAACAAAGAGCCGAGTAGCCCGTATAGGTACCTAGTTCAAGAATACGTCGTGGGCGAAGCATGCAGGAAATCATAGCCAGAAAACGACCCTGCAAATGCCCGGAGAGCATGCGGGGAGCCATAATATGCGCACGCGTATTGCGGTTTAGCCGCTGAAGTAGCTCACTTTCGGGCGAGGTAAGAGCTTCGGAATAGGCGGTGATATTGGGGGGCAAAAAATCCATTCGGCAATGTACCTGACCGGTCTATCGGGCCGACAGGTAAGGACTGGTTTTAGTAAAATTAACGGATCGTTCAAATAAATCGACAAACCTGATCTACTAAATCCTATTTTTCGAGTCTATGACGATCGTAACGGGACCATCGTTGAGCAGCGAAACCTTCATATCAGCCCCAAATTCTCCAGTCTGAATAGGTTTTCCCAAGTCCATTGTAAGCTGCGCAATCATCGCTTCGTAAAGAGGAATAGCCACTTCAGGTCGGGCTGCTTCAATAAAACTAGGTCGATTCCCTTTTTTGGTACTGGCATGCAACGTAAACTGACTAATGAGCAAAATATTTCCTTCCACAGCGGCCAGATCCAGATTCATCTTCCCATCGGCATCATTGAACACGCGCATACTGACAATTTTTCGACTCAGCCACCCTACATCATCGCGGGTGTCGGTATGCGTAATACCTAGCAAAACCAGAAAGCCAGTTCCTATCTGGCCCTTTACCCGTTCATCAATCGTAACAGAAGCTTGGGTAACTCGTTGAATTACAACAATCATATTGGCATCAAAATGGTTATAAAACCGCTGCGTCAAAATTGACACTTTATACTTAAAAGAATTACTATTTTCTTTACTTTATCCCGTTAATTTATCACATAAGTTGATAACTATCTCGAAAAAGGGCGCCAAATTGCGATTGGCAAAAGTTTTGTTCAAGCATTGATTAAACTGGGCAATTTGCGTCTAATTACGTAATACATTATTTAGCCGTTTTTTTTCCATTTACTAAAAAAAATAAATCGGCTTAAACCTAATTACTCAATTGTTATCATACCCTACATGAATGACAAAAATGACATTGAGACATCCAACTAACTCGCAAAAAAATGGACAAGCGATTACTGTTACCGTTAATTATAGTAGCCATATTAGTTGCCCCTATTGGGTACATCAGCCTGTTAATCAATTGGTTTAAGAATTATACTAGCGGTATTACTTCCTACAATTCAACTGAAGTAGTTTGTGAAACAATAGCAGTACTCATCTACACCTATTTCGGTATTCGTTTTTTTAACCGACATGTAAATTCCTTGCACTAGCATTAACTATTACCATTATCAAGCGCTGTGGATTATAGAAGCGATAAATACTATAGAATCCACGGCGCTTATTTATTTTACGGGCTATTTCGTTACCAGAACCCCCACTGCTCCCTCGCGATAAAACGTACTATAAAAAAAAAGCCTCTGCTTCATCGAAAACAAATTTTCATTTGTCGATACACTGATCATTGGCCTTGTTTATCCTTTCTTTTATACGCTTTTAACGTTGTCTACCACCCAAACCAGAGTCCAGAAGGTCAAACAAGTTCTGGTGATAATAAGATACGTTTGTTTCAACTACCTTTCTTTCTGACACCTGCCATTATCGCTATTATCGTTCGAAGCGAGCTAAATACTCTTTCCTTTTTCTGCTCATTTTCAGCAGTAAAATTATCTGGATGTTCAGATAGGTCGGCATTGAGAAGGCAATAGACAGGTTTTTGTAATCTTTGGAGTATTCTACAAAGCAATTCACCTATTTATATGGTGATGCAGTTGATTGCCAACCTAATTCCAATTCTGTTTTATGCCTGTTTCCCCCGTAATTTCTCCCTTTACCAACCGATTTCTTGGGCTTTTACTAGTGGGGCTATCTGTTGGCAGCCCTCTTTACGCCCAGCAGCCCAAAGCCAATGATTCAACCACTCCGCTTCATTTGCTAAAGCCCGACTATCCTGTACCATATGGCCAGCCAAAGGTTGAGGAGGTAGCCAGTGTACTTCACCGAATCTACAGCTATCTGGATGCGAATACACCTACGCAACTTATCGATAAGGAAACCAAGAAAGATATTACTCCGGGCATTCCTTTTAACGCCAATGCCATTTTCAAACCCGGCGATTTCCGACTGATCAGTTATGAGTGGGGTGTAACGTACATGGGTATGTTGCTCGCCAGTCAGGCTACGGGCGATACGCGCTTTGCCGACTATACTAACAAACGGCTTCAGTTTATTGCGGAACAAGTCCCTTATTTTCGGGCACAGGTCACGGCCGATCCCCACGCGAATACGCCTATGCGATCAGTGCTGGCTCCGCACGCCCTCGACGATGCCGGTGCTATGTGTGCAGCCATGATCAAAGCCAGCCGGACCGGGGGAGTCAAGGCTGACCTGCGCCCCATGATCGATAATTATATCAATTATATCCAGACGAAAGAATTCCGGCTGACGGATGGCACCCTGGCCCGTAATCGGCCACAACCGAATACGCTTTGGCTCGACGACCTGTTTATGAGTGTACCGGCACTCGCTCAAATGGGTAAACTTACCGGCGACCGGAAATACTACGACGAAGCTACAAAACAGGTTCTCCAGTTTTCGAAACGGATGTTCAATACCCAAAAAGGACTCTATATGCATGGCTGGGTCGAAGGTATGAGTATTCACCCTGAGTTCCACTGGGGCCGTGCCAATGGATGGGGAATTTTGACGGCCGTCGAATTACTGGATGTGCTACCCGAAGATCACCCCAATCGTCCGGCGATTCTGGAGTTGCTAAGAGCCCACGCCAAAGGACTAGCAGCCCAGCAATCGGGTTCGGGCTTCTGGCACCAGCTTCTCGACCGACACGACTCGTATCTGGAAACCTCCGCCACAGCCATTTATGTGTACTGTTTTGCCCATGCCATCAATCGGGGATGGCTCGACCCACTGGCCTATGCTCCTGCTACGTTGCTGGGCTGGAACGCTGTAGCTACTAAAGTTAATTCAACGGGTCAGGTCGAAGGTGTTTGTGTAGGTACGGGTATGGGCTTCGATCCGGCTTTTTATTACCATCGGCCAATTAACCCCTTTGCCGCTCATGGTTATGGCCCTGCCTTACTGGCGGGCGCTGAAGTGATCAACCTGATCAAAAACCATACGTTTGAGATTAACGATAGCTCACTACAGCTCGTAAAAAAGAAATAAGGTTTACCGCTTAGGCCTTTGTATGAGGTTTGAAGATGCCTAAAAACAAGTTGTCAGCTATCGCCAGCCAGGATTAATTAATTGGCGCTGACAATAACTGACAATGCGTGAACGCCCTGTTAATACTGTTGTGAGAATCAGGCAGGTGAGTTCAGGAGAGTTAGCCAAAAAATACTGACTTATTTTGACTGATACGTTTTATCATAGGTTTTGCAGGATAGGCCCACCAGAGTTCTGGTGGGCTTATTTTTTGCTGACCGTCTAGATTTTTACGGCTTGCCGGGCTAATAACTTCCAGCTACCCTTTTGCTTGACCCACACCAGCAAGACCGATAACTTTACCTGCCCCGGCTTGCCTTTATCGAGCGTTTCACCGGACAGTTTATGCCGGACCAGAGCCGTATTATCGACTACTGTAATTACCTGGTCGGTCAGTTCAATACTAACAAAATCAGAGGTACCACTGACCAATGCTTCTACAAAAGCAGCTTTATCTTCAATTTTTCCACTCGAGTGGCCATAACTTAACTGGTCGGCAGCCAGTGCTTCCAGCTTGGCTTTATCGGGTGAGATCATCAATACCCGCAATTGTTCGACAGCCTGGCTAACAGCATCCTGGTCTCTTGCCGGTGAAAAACTGGTCAGCGTTAAAATGGTACAGAGCGTTACGAGGGCAAGCGCAATAGATTTCATTTAGATATAGAGGTTTTTAACAAAATTTGATTGAACAGTTACAGCGAACGGTGGTGTTGCTGTTCCATCAAAAGCTTACTGTATTTTTTTTTACCGTAAGTGACTTCCAAATTTACTAGAAGGTAAATTGATTACACTGGCGTTATAATTTAGAAGTTTTGGACCACAAAACTAGTTAAAAATCAGCCTCGTTAGCATCTTTCATTTTCTTTTTCGCCTGTCGTAATCGATAGTTGAATGTCAGATTAAACTGTCGTAACCTCCCCTGCGAATTACTTTCTGTATAAAAATTAGCCCCTTCTGTAATCGAACGATACTTACGCGAGTTAAACACATCAATTATGTTAAAAACCAGCGTACCGTTATTGTTTAGGATATCTTTACTGATTGACACATCGAGTGTGGCAATGGCCCGTCGGCTGCCTTGTGGTGTCTTCTGAGGAGCTTCGTAATTGGCCCGAAATTGGGCATCGGTATTTTTCCAGAATGTAAACCGGGAGCTTGTCCGGGCAAACCAGCTATAGGTGTCGCTCTGATAACGGGCATCCAGATTACCACCATTGGTAATGGCCCGGAAGAAATTGAGACTACCATCAAGCTTCCACCATTTATATAGGGTATACGAGCCAGCGAATTCTGCCCCATAAGAATGTTCAGTGGCCAGATTTTCGGGCCGGGTGGTCGAATTGCCTAAGGTATCGACCCGCCGGATACGGATAATTTTGCCAGTCGTATATCTATAATAAACCGATGAGCTAAACGAGCCTTTTTCTACGTATTTGATATGGCCCAGCTCAAAAGCGTCCGTAAATTCAGGATTCAGATCGGGGTTACCGCTGAAAAAATTCCGGCTATCACTAAACGTCATAAACGGACTCAAATCATTGTATTGAGGCCGCCGAACCCGCCGACTGTAACTAACCTGCAACGCGTGTTGATGAGGTAAGTCGTAGGTAGCATGAAGGCTCGGAAATAGGTTGGCGTAACTCCGTGGATTTACAGCATTGGTCTGTTTAAGCGTGGTCGTTACATCGGTCCACTCGGCTCGCAAGCCTGCCTGATACGAGAATTTCCGAATCTTATTCCCAACAATTCCGTATAGAGCGTTAATCTTTTCCTGGTACAGAAAATCGTTGGTCAGATTCGGTAGTGCGAACCAGCTTCCATCCGAGTTCTGCTGCGTAACAGTGTAATCGTTCGTCATGTTACGCGTACTACTCCGCAAACCACCTTCTATTTTGCCATCTTTCCGGAACGGGCGCACATAATCGATCTGCACCAGAAACTGCTTTTCCGTTTCGTCATTGACGGCCCGTTGCAGGATATTCGGAATGCCTGATGGAGCACCATTGGGCAGAAACGTCTGTTGGGTAAAATACTGGTCCGATTTCTCCCAATTGTCCAGATACCGAACATCCGCCGTGAGTTCATGTCCTTCCCGCGCAAACGTCTTTTTATAACTAACGGTGTATTCGGAGTTAGGCTCGGTTTCGGTTTCATCCTGTGTCCGGTTGGTGATTCCCTTCGGATTAGCCAGCGTACTCACATAATCCAGATAATGAATGTCGGAGAAGCGTTTCCCCTTACTGATGCGCCAGGTGTAAGCCGCCGTCAGAATGCTTTTAGGATTGAAATAATAGTCGATACCGGCGCGAGCGTTGTTGTTCTGCCCTTTCAACTGACTGGTCGAATTTTGCTGCGAAATGAAGGTTGAATCGTTTCGGTACACTTCCTGATAAATGGAATTTCGACCCGGCGTATTTCGGTACGAAGCCGTGTAATTGATAAAGAAATTCAGGTTTTTACGTCGATAGTTGACGTTGGCAGCAGCTCCAAAATTGGCCGGATAGCCAGTTATCACATCGAACGAGCCGTTAAAGCCTTCCTTTCGTTCTTTCTTCAAAACGATGTTAATGATGCCGCCCATACCTTCGGCTTCGTATCGGGCCGATGGGTTAGTAATTACCTCAACCCGCTCAACCATACTGCCCTGCAATTGCTGCAGGCCTGCTCCCCCCTTGAGGCTGACCAACCCAGACGGTTTTCCATCGATCAGAATCCGAACACTATTGCTTCCCCGCAGACTGACGTTCCCTTCACCATCTACGGCTACAGACGGTATATTTTTGAGAATATCCGACGCCGTTCCACCTGCATTTGCCAAGTCCTTGCCAACGTTGAAAATTCGTTTGTCAAGCGACAACTCCATCTGACTTTTCTCGCCAACCACGACAACTTCCTCCAGCTTTTTCGCGCTGGACTTCATCACCGATACGCCAAGTTGTACATCCTGGGTCGTAACGTGAAGGTCGTCAATAACTTTTTCCTGATAGGAAACGGCACTGGCTTTCAGCTTGTAATGTCCTGGTTTGACCTGTAAAGCAAACGTTCCAGCTTCGTCAGCAACTACTCCCGAAATAGGCGTTGTACCCGATGCCTGATATAAGGCAATAGATGCGAAGGCAATCGGCTTACTGGCTTCATCGACAAACGTACCCCGAATCCAGATTTGGTGTTCTGTTTTTGGGCGCTGAGCAAAGGCAAATGTCGAACAAAGTAACAGAAAAGTAATTCGTAACGTAAATGAAGGCATAGCTTGAAAACGGCAACGTCACTGACCGAGCGTTTAATAATTTCGGAAAGAGAAGGTGAGCCAGACTGAATGAATCTGTAGATAGTACATAAAGAAACGAGGTGGACCTATCTACCAATTCGCCACTTAGAAGTCCTTTGATTTGATCACCTTACTGGGTTTTACCTAGATAGGGTGAGGGCCGATTCTCAAATCGGCCCTTCGCTCGGTTTGAGAAACCAAGCCAGACGAACCGTTCGGTTTCTCAAAACCGAACGCGTCAGGTTTAAGAACCTGACCTCACGAAGTCAACCAACTTCTTAATCTTTTACGGTAACAGATAAACTGTTAGGGAACGGGCACCGTGAGCACCAATCACCAGGCTTTGTTCAATATCGGCCGTTTTAGAAGGCCCGCAGATAAATGTGCCGAAGCCGGTCGTATCGACTTTTAATTGCTTATAGGCATCATGCATGTTGGGCACCAGCGTCGATTGCCGAATCACGATTACCAGGTATTGCGTAATCATAGGGGCTACACGCTGTGGCAGTTGCTGCTCATCGACCCAGATAGCCGCATTTTCGGCAACCGCGATTGGCCCCTCAATAATCGCCAGATTCAAATCGGCCAGTTCGTGCGGGTCCGATACGTCCATCGTTCGGTCGGCCAGGTCAGCCAGTTCGGGGATGGTCGTAGCAACACTTGTCAGATTAGGGTATTGAGCCTGTAAATCAGCCCTGATAGCGGCATAATCAGGCACAACCAGTGCCCTTCCTCCCACAAATGTGAGTACATCGATGAACTGTTTCGTCAGGTCAGGAAAGCTTGAAACAAACGTATACTGCTCAGGCAATGGGCGTAAATCGGGCTGATTGGCCTTAATATTCGCCAGAATTTTTTCGCGGGAGGTCATGCTTTCTTGTTATTGATGTACCAATCGCGGAAGCTCTCGGCGGGAGGTTCGGGCATTTCGCGCTGATTGTACCAGGGATTGAATCGATTTTCGGCCAGTACAGGGGTAAATCGCAATACGCCCCGTCCTATTTTCCCGGCCATCCGGTACAGACTGGGCGACTCAAGCACCGTAGCCATCGCTTTCATGGCTGCGGTTTTGCCACCGGGTCCGTACCCTTCTTTCATTAATACCTGCCGCCATTTGTACAACTGGTCGTGGATATCGATTTTCACCGGACAGACGTTGGAGCAGGAACCACAGAGCGTTGAGGCAAAGGGCAGGTCGGCGTTTAATTTCATGTCCAGATTCGGAGCCAGGATAGACCCGATGGGCCCGGCAATGGCACTGTGATAACTATGCCCGCCCGACCGTCGGTACACTGGACAGGTATTCAGGCAAGCCGCACACCGGATGCACTTCAGCGAATTCCGAAAATCAGGGCGACCAAGCTGCCGACTACGCCCGTTATCGACAATCACAATATGCATTTCCTGGCCGGGCCGGGGGCGGTGAAAATGACTCGAAAAGGTGGTGATTGGTTGTCCGGTGGCTGAGCGTGCCAGCAACCGCAGAAATACGCCCAGATGTTCGGCTCGTGGGATGATCTTCTCAAATCCCATCGCGGCAATGTGTACATCGGCCAGATGCGCGCCCATATCGGCATTTCCCTCGTTGGTGCAGACCACAAACCCACCTGTTTCCGCAATCGCAAAGTTGACTCCCGTAAGGGCCACTTTCCGGGTCAGAAATGTATCGCGCAGGTGTTGACGTGCCGCTTCGGTCAGGTATTGCGGATCCGTAGCGCCTTTTTCAGTGCCAAGGTGTTCATGAAACGTTTCGCCCACATCACTCTTTTTCAGGTGAATAGCGGGCAGTACAATGTGCGAAGGTGGCTCTTTACGCATCTGCACAATGCGCTCGCCTAAGTCGCTGTCGATCACTTCGATACCATGCCGGGTCAGGTAGTCGTTCAGATGACACTCTTCGGTCAGCATCGACTTCGATTTCACCATCCGGGTAACGCCCGCATCCTGAATCAGTTTATGGATAATCGCATTATGCTCATCGGCATTTTCGGCCCAGTGCACGGTAATACCATTCCGTTTAGCATTCTCCTCAAACTGCGCCAGCAGATCGTGCATATTCGACAGCACATGATTTTTGATCTGCGAAGCGGCTTCCCGCAACTGCTCCCATTCGGGTAACTGAGCAGCCGCCCGGTCACGTTTGGTCCGTACAAACCAGAGCGTTTCATCGTGCCAGTCGACCCGAGGCTCATCTTTATTGAACGCAACAGCGGCACTGGCGTGATCTAAATTTAGCTGATTCATGATTATACCGTTGCTGTTAAAATCTCTGCGATGTGTTTGACCTGAACGGCGGAATTAGCCCGCTTCAGAATACCTTCCAGATGCATCAGGCAGGATACATCGACTCCGGTAATGTAGTTGACCCCATGTCGAAGATGGTCGGCTACGCGATCCTTACCCATTTTAGCCGATACGGCTTCTTCCGTTACACAGAATGTTCCACCGAAACCGCAGCACTCATCACGTCGATCCAGTTGCACCAGGTCGAGCCCATCGACCAGATTGAGCAGTTGCGCTGGTTTGGAAAACGGGGGCGCCATCAGTTCCGACATTTGCGCCAGGTGCAATCCACGCTGCCCATGACAACTCTGGTGAAGCCCTACCCGATACGGAAACGTAGCTTTCAGTGAAGAAACCTTCACTACATCCGTCAAAAACTCGGTCAGTTCATAAATACGGGACCGAATAGACGATGCTTCTGATTCGTTCGATGCATGCAGGTGGTGTTTGATATGCAACGTACAACTTCCCGACGGCGAAACGATGTAGTCATAGCCCGAAAAGTTGCGCACAAAATTTTCATTGCAGCCACCCGTCAGATGCTCGTACCCGGAATTGGCCATTGGCTGACCACAACAGGTTTGTTGCAGGGGATAATCAACTTCACAACCAACGTTTTGCAGGAGTTTCAGTGTGGCAATGGCTACTTTCGGGTAAAACTGATCGATGTAGCAGGGGATAAATAAGCCAACTTTCATAGACTGATCTGAACCGTATTTTCAACAAAAATACCGTATGTAACGATGTTGTCTCTCCTGTACTCTCCTTTTATATGACTTTTTTAACAAAGACAACAAACTTAATGCATTGGAGTCGTTTTAAAACGTTTCCTGTACAAACACCCACAGGAATCCGTTACCTTAGCTTGTGTGTCAAAGGCAATCGCGTCGGCATCGTCTAATGCAATGGGCGCAATCGTAGTTAAATACAACTTCTGTACTTTTTAATTCAGAACAAATTGATCCGTTATGAATGCGTTCAAGACAACAAAAACCGTTTTTTTACAACAAAACCATTCCCTTGTGCAAGCTCGGTAACGTTGCCGACAACGTTTGCATAAAAAAAGTCAGATAATTCTTTCTTTATGTCTATTCTTTTTTGGAAGCTTATCCATGCTATTTATGGCCAATTACTGGCAGTCACTTGCCTAAACCACAGAATAATCCATAAACCTTACTTGTTATGGTAGCGAAGGAATCTCCCTCAGCCCAGGCCAGACGGCAGGCATACGACAGCTTTGTCGATATGTATCATAATCCATCGGCACCTGTTTATAAACTTCAGTTTAACCCGAAAGACAAGACCCCAAAGTATAAGCAGATTGTCCAGTCAGTGATTACCGACATCGAACGGGGCGTCCTGAAAAATAACGAGCAGTTGCCTTCCATCAGCGAGTTGAGTGTAGAATACTATCTGGCCCGCGATACCGTCGAAAAAGCCTACCGCGAACTTCGGGAGCAGGGATACATCACATCGGTGCAGGGGAAAGGGTATTACGTGCAGTCGCAAGCGGAACCCAAACTCAAAATCCTGCTCATTTTCAATAAGCTTAGTTCCTATAAGAAGATCATCTATTACGCATTCCTGAAAGCGCTGGGCGACAAAGCGACGGTCGACCTGCAAATTCACCATTACAGTGCCTATCACTTTAAGGAAATTATTGAGAAGAATCTGGGCAAGTACAACTACTACGTGGTGATGCCCCATTTCACGCAGGATCTGGACAAGGCGAACTATATGGAAACGTTGGAATCCATTCCGGCGAATGAATTGATTTTGCTTGATAAGGATGTTCAGGAGCTGACCGAACCCCGGCTGAGTGTTTACCAGAATTTCGACAAAGACATCTGCGAGTCGCTCGAAAACGCCCAGGATCTGCTAATGAAGTACAACCGTCTGGTACTTATCCTACCCGGCGATGGCAACTATCCAACCGAAATTGCGCATGGCTTTCGCTCGTTCTGCGTCAATTACAACAAAGAGTTCGGCATCAAAGAGAATGCCCTACAGGAGAACCTACAGGAAGGCACGGCTTATGTGGTAATTGAAGAAACGGACCTGTCAGAGCTAGTAAAAAAAGTGCGCCAGTCGCCCTATGAACTAGGGCACGAGATTGGTATCATTTCGTTTAATGAGACGACTCTCAAGGAGCTTCTGAATATTACAGTTATCACCACTGACTTCGAAGCCATGGGCTATACAGCGGCTTCCCTCCTGCTCGACAACAAGCGAATCAAGGTAAAAAACCCATTCTACATGATCCGGCGCGGGTCGCTGTGATAAAGAGTGAAAGAGCGAAAGAGTGAAAGAGCGAACATGCTGTCGCAAGTAATTCTTCACTCTTTCACTCATTCGCTCTTTAATCTGAGAAAGTTGCCTAGCACAGTATTGTATTCTTTGGCTGCATTCAGGTACGGGAAATGGCCTTTCTGGTGAAAGGTATGCACCTGGGCGGTTGTGTAATACTGCTTCAACTGAGTTCGAAGCTGGAGTAGAATGAGTGGATCGTTGTCCGATTCCAGAATGAGCAAAGGCACCTTCGTTTGTTTCCCGTCGATGGGCTGAAATTTATCAATTACACACTGGTAACGGGCCAGAAACTGTGCTTTCGACATCCGGCCGTATGTATTTTCGAGCAGTTGTGCCTTCGCCAGTGGATTATTTTCGGAAGCCGGGATAACCTGGTTGACCAGATTACCACGCAGCGCATTCATAACTGCCCATTCGGGCAACCATTTGGCTACGGCTACTTTGGTATGGTTGGCCTCTTCATAGATGTCATTTTTCGGGAATGTATTTCCCAACACAGCTTTTTCGACCCGTTGCGGATAGGTAGCGAGCAAATACTGCGTCAGATAACCTCCCAACGAACTCCCTACTACAATCACTGAATCAATTTTCTCTTTGTCGAGAATCGATATAACGCCTTTACCCAAGTCCGACAGGTTATCAACCGGGGGATATGTCATGCTCACAACCCGATAATCATGGCTAAAGGCGTTCATCTGCTGCCACCAGAAATCGTAGCCGCCCGTCATACCATGCAAAAAGAGAATGGTTTTAGGGCCATTCCCGAGTACCAGATACGTCCAGTCGTAGCCTTGGGTGTGCCTTGTTTTGGTGGGTAGTTTTCGGAAGGCGGTCAGGCCATTGATGGGCTGTTTATCTACGCCATCATACAGTTCGGCAGCATCTTTTTTCGAAACCGGAATCAGGTAGACGATAACAATCAGTACGATGGGAAGCAACCAGCGTAAACGTTTTTTCATGAGCGTTCAGGTTATGCGTAAAAATAATTATCCTACCTGAATATCCATGATTTTACACGTATTCGACTGGTTGCCAAACAATACCACCGATTTCAATTAAATCTCCGAATAGGCAGTTGGGTGGAGCAGGTAAATGTCAGCCCGAAGAAAGTTATGAGCGTATTCGGGTTTTGCATTCAGGGCTTTCCAGCCGGGATCGGCACTGAAGGCTTTCCAATGCGCATCGCGTTCGGTTTTACTCTCAAACGACGTCATGTACATCAGGCTGGGTAATTTACTACCGGCCTTTACCTGTCCGCAAAATACTGTGTTGAATCCGAGCCGCTTGAAAATATCGAGTTCGCCGTTGTTGAACTGCGCAATTTTCGCTTCGTGCAGTTTCTCCGTGGCCGCTTCGTATCGGCGCAATTCGTAAATACGCTCTGCTGGGCCAGCCGTCAATGTCGGGGCAATCAGGCTCGGCATACCCGCAAACGCCTGCATCAAAATCGATTCAAAATTTTTGTAGGCGGGGTTATTGTATTCCGCGTTGATATAATCCTGTGCGTCGGTTGCGTACTGTTTATCTTTGGCGAGCGTTTCCGAAAGGCCCATAAATTGATCGACCGACTTAAACGGAATAAGCACATAAATCAGTGAATCGGCTTCAGTAGCGGACTTAAATACACCTACTTTGCCAATACCCGCCCGATGCAATGCCGGTAAATAAGCCTGTTTGAGGTAACTCTCCAGCCTGTCTTTCTGCGGACTATCTTTCAGGTGGTAGATTTTCAGTTGATAAAATTCGCGTTTGGGCGCAAAACCAAACGTTGATTTGACCTGAACGATGAGTGCAACCAGTAGCCCCGTGAAAAAAATGGCTCTGACGTAACGATTATTAAGCATACAACAAATGAAAAAAAATAGGTTTATGCCTCGTAAAGCAGGAAGCCCGTCAAAACTCATGCATAAAGTTTCATTTGAGAGCTAGTGGTCCTCTCCACGGATGGCGAAAAGGGCTCCTTCCAGCGTTTCATTGACCCGGATCTGGCAGGCCAGCCGACTATCTGATTCAGCGTTGGGTAACGTATCGAGCATATCCAGCTCAGCATCCTGCGCCGGAGGTAGGGCATCGAGCCCTTCGAGCACCTGAACATGACAGGTAGCGCACAAGGCCATACCCCCACACGTTGCCAAAATGTTGTAGTCCGATGCTTTCAGCACTTCCATCAAACTCAGGTTAATACCTTCTGGTATTTCGAGCGCCTGCCGCGTTCCGTCGCGGTCTTCTATTGTGAATGTAATCATCGTATTTCGTAGTCATTCGTTGTCACTTATCGTCTACCACTAAAACGAATAACCATTTAAAAAGTAGGTACACCGTTTACGGTCGTGTATTTGAAACTTAGCTTTTGGTTCGGATACACATACTGGAACGCACTCTGACACATCAACGCGGCCTCGTGAAAACCACAGAGAATCAGTTTGAGCTTACCCGGATAGGTATTGATATCACCAATGGCGTAGATGCGTTCAACATTGGTCGAGTAATCAACCGTATTGACGCTGATAGCCGATTTGTCGATATGCAATCCCCAGTCGGCAATAGGGCCAAGTTTTGGGGTTAAACCGAATAGCGGAATCAGGTGATCAGCAGCCAGTATCTGCACCGACTTATCTTTGGCCGTAACACTCACCTCTTTCAAATGTCCATTGCCCTGTATACTCGTGATGTTCGATTGAAGCAGGAGTTTGATGCGTCCCTGACGAGCCAGTTCAACGACTTTTTCGGCCGAATCGGGCGCTCCCCGAAATGAATCGCTCCGGTGAATGAGCGTAACCTCCTGCGCAATATCGGCCAGAAAGATCGTCCAGTCGAGAGCGGAGTCTCCCCCACCGGCTAGGACTACCCGACGATCGCGAAATAGCTCCGGGTTTTTCACCATGTAGGCAACGCCTTTGCCTTCAAACTGCTCCAGGTTGGTAATTTCGGGTTTGCGTGGTTCAAAACAACCCAATCCACCGGCAATTACAACGACCTGACAATGAACGGCTGTCCCTTCGTTGGTAGTAATCACATACGAGCCATCATCCTGCTTTTCCAGGGACTCTACTCGTTCGCCCAGCGTGAAGCCCGGTTTGAAGGGCGCAATCTGATCCATCAGGTTATCGACCAGCGTTTGCGCTTTTACTTCCGGATAGCCCGGAATATCGTAGATCGGCTTTTGTGGATAGATTTCAGAAAGCTGTCCACCCACCTGTGGCAGCGCATCGATCAGGTGGCAGCGCATTTTTAGTAATCCTGCTTCAAAAACGGCAAACAGACCCACCGGCCCGGCCCCAATAATGCAAATATCTGTCGTTATCATCTCTTTATGAACAAAGTGCAGTCTTGTTTGCGTAACGCGGGTGGGAACCCGCGATATTGATTAAAAATGGCGGGTTCTCACCCGCGTTACGCAAACAGGACATCAGGACAAATGTAGCGGCCCTGTCCCGGTCCTTTGCATGATAAATAGTGATGCCGATAACCAAACGGAATGGTCAGCAAGCCCCAAGTTTATGAGGTCGGAGAAGAGCTTCTCCCGTATTCCTGTGGAGTCAGATTCTTCGATCTGTTATCTTATTAGCGGGTCATACGGTAGATCATCACCGCTGCTCGCTGAATCAGCAATGGAAACTCCTTGCTATTCATGGTCTCTTCGATGCTATGAGCGCCCTTACCCGATGCACCCAACCCATCCAGGCAAGGCATGTATTGAGCCACAAAGGAAATATCCCCCGCGCCACGGGCACCGGGGTCGAAGGCTTCAACCGGGCCAATGCCCATATCCCGACTGATTTTATCGACCTGTTTCCGTAATTCGTCATTAGCAGCGGTCGGCTCCATACCCGGAATACCATCGGTAAAGGAAATCGTTGCTTTGGTCAGGGGCAGGCTTTTGTCTACGATTTCACGCATTTTAGCCCGCGCTTTTTCCTTCTGAGCTTCAGTCAGAAATCGTAAATCTCCTTTCACCAGTGCTGTTCCGGCCACGATGTTCGTTTTACCATCAACAACCGCTTTAGCTGTTTTTTCGTCGTACTTCACCTCGGCTCCACCCACGATCAGGCCGGGGTTAAATGTCAGGTATTGCTCCTGCCCTAATGTCCGTCGAAACTCCGTCAGAATACGGGCGGCCTCATAGATAGCTCCGTAACCCAGATCGCTGAAAATCCGCGATGAATGGCCTGAACGTGCTTTTACGTTCAATGTCCAGCCACTGGCCCCACGACGCCCGGTAGTTACGTAGCGCAAGCCTTGTGCACTTTCGAACCCGAGGGCTACATCACATTGGCGGGCTCGCTCAATAAAATCCCGCCGACTTTCGGGACCACCTGAGCTTTCTTCATCGCCCGTGAAATAAATGGTAATGGATGTATCATCCAGCAATTTCTGTTCGTGCAGAGCTTTCAAAGCGGCAATCACCACCACATCGCCCCCTTTCATATCGTTGACACCCTGCCCAGCTATCGTCGAATCGTTGACCCGCGTATAAGGCTCCATCGGCAGACTCTTTTCAAAAACCGTATCCAGGTGCCCGATCAGGAAAAGCTTTTTGCCTTTTTTCCCCTGCCGGGTAGCCACCAGATGTCCCGCCCGATTCAGCGAGTCGGGTAAGGTAACCCATTCGGTTTTAAACCCCAGCTTATCAAATTCGTCGGACATCAGCTTACCGACCTGCCGAACCCCTTCTTTATTCAGAGTGCCGCTGTTGATGTTGACCACTTTTTCCAGAAATGCTTCGGTTGCGGGCATATTCTTTTTTACAGAGGCAATGATGCTTTGCTCGGGCTTAGAGAGCGACTGGGCCGAAGCCCCAAAACTGGCTAGTACGCAGCACAGGAAGAGTTTTTTCATGGTAGTTTGCTTGGCGAATGGACCAAAATACAGAAAAATAGATGGCTTCGATCATCTCATTTAATTAAATCCAACTTTTACTCTATTCTTTTCCAAAATATCAAAATTTTCTATTGCCTCTCAGAGTACCTATTGCATCGTTAGGTTTTGAGAAACCTAACTTGTCAGATTGAAGAATCTGACAGCACATTATACTCCCTGTTTAGATTTCACCTTAAGCAGTCGCTTTCGAATAAACGCCTAAGCGCCTATTTTAGGGGCATTCTAACTATATTCGGTCAAAAAATAGGATTCAGTCTTACGACAGCGTATCCGCTTCACTCATTACCAATTCCGTACTCATGAAACACTTCTTCCTGCCGTTGCTCATTGCCTTTTCCAGCCTGATACACACCCATGCGCAAAAGCCGACAACGACTGAAACGCCAAAACCCAAAGACGACAAACCAGCCTCCCGTACCCTGAATATCGACTCACAGGTGGTAACCAATGGACAGGTAACCATCAAAGGGCAACGTGTGCCGTACAAAGCCACCGCAGGCACCATTCCCGTTTGGGACGAAGAAGGTAAACCTGTGGCCGGGGTGTTTTTTACGTATTTCGAGCGCTCCGATGTAACTGACCGGGCCAGCCGCCCCCTCGTCATTTCGTTCAACGGAGGCCCCGGTACAGCATCGGTCTGGATGATGATTGGGTATACAGGTCCCCGTATTCTGAAAGTCGATGATGAAGGCTATCCCGTTCAGCCTTATGGTATCAAAGACAACCCTCATTCGATATTGGACGTAGCCGACATTGTATACGTCGATCCGGTCAATACGGGCTTTTCTCGACCCGTCAATAAAGATGTTCCGGCGGCTAAGCTATTCTTTGGCGTTAATGCCGACATCAAATACCTGGCCGACTGGATCAATACCTTCGTGAGTCGGTATAATCGCTGGGCTTCGCCTAAGTACCTGATTGGCGAAAGCTACGGTACTACACGCGTGTCGGGGTTGGCGCTGGAATTGCAGAACGCCCACTGGATGTATCTGAACGGTGTGATTCTGGTTTCGCCCACGAGCCTGGGCATCGAGCGGGATGGACCGGCCCAGGGTGTTTTGAAACTACCCTATTTTACGGCCACAGCCTGGTATCATAAAGCCTTACCTGCCGATTTGCAGAAAAAAGATTTAACTGATCTGCTGCCCGAAGTCGAAACATTCACCATTCAGGAGTACCTGCCTGCACTGGCTCTGGGCGGTTCCATCAGCGACCAGAAACGTAAAGACATTGCCGCTAAAGTGGCCCGTTATTCCGGTTTGTCGGAAACGGCTGTATTACAACAGAATCTGGACGTACCAACGAACTTCTTCTGGAAAGAATTATTACGGGGCCGGGGCCAAACCGTCGGGCGACTGGATTCGCGCTACCTGGGTCTCGATAGCAAGGATGCGGGGGTTAGTCCTGAGTACAATTCCGAACTGACGTCCTGGCTGCACTCATTCACGCCCGCCATCAATATGTTCATGCGCGACGAGTTGAACTACAAAACGGACCTGAAATACTACATGTTTGGCCCTACCTTTCCGTGGGACAATACCAACAATCACACAGGCGAAAATCTGCGTCAGGCCATGAACCAGAATCCGTATCTGCATCTGTTGGTACAGTCGGGCTATTATGACGGAGCCTGTGATTACTTCAATGCCAAATACAGCATGTGGCAAATTGACGCCAGCGGCAAGCTGAAAGACCGGATGGATTGGGAAGGCTACCGGAGCGGCCACATGATGTACCTCCGCAAAGAAGACCTGGCCACCAGCAACGAGAACCTGCGGAAATTCATCCAGAAAAGCATTCCGAAAAATAGTGCTCCCGCCAAGTATTCAGGAAGCCGGTAGGAATATTAAAAGCAGTAAGCCATTAACCCATACATGGAGTTTGTTGGAGAGGAAACGTATAAAGCATTTGCAGTACCGTTACTGCGCTCATATCGTGCTTCCACAGACCACTTGTTCCAATGCAAACCAGCGCTCGCTATAAAACCCAATTCATAATGCCGATCACCTGCGATTGCAAAATCGCTTTTTAATCGAAGTGCAAGCCCATTTGTAAAACCAGCCGTCAAAAATGGACGCACGACATGTTTTTTAGGGGTTTGCCATCGAATAGTGGTAATTAACTTTACATAACCAAGGGCAATCTGAATTGGGTTGTAGACAATAGATGAAGTATTTGAATTATAGAAAGGAGCTGTGGTATTGCCGTGGTAAAACTTGCCTGCTAATTCATTGTAAAACGACCATTGTTGGCGATTACGGGCTAAGGGGATATTGGCAAATATACCTAAGTAGGGATTGATTCCAACGGGGAAGTTTACCTTTAAATCTAAGTACCTATACTGCATTTTCGTTACAGAGAGACCAAAAACCATCCCTATTTCGACTAGGAGAGGCTTTTTAATTGGTTTTATAGATTCTGGTAAGCCATTTTTAGAATGATTATAGGCCACAATAAGCTTTGTAATCGCTGTTTCATCAAAATCAAGTTGTGGAATTTTTGACACAAGGAAGGGATTATTGACCAGTAAACGATTAAGCTGATATTTGAACAATGGTATCTCTTTTACCGTATTTGTTCCATTATATAGATATCGCCGATACACTAAATCCTGCAAAGTATCCGCTTGACTCTGAATCAGTAAGTGCACTCGGCCGGTAGAAGACTTATAACGATAAAGATTGATTGGTCCTGAAACTATCCTTTGGGCTAAAATGGTATCCCGTTCAAAGCGTAGTGTTTCACTATAGCTTAATAAGTTTACATCATTCGAAGAAGTTTCTAACAACGGGGTATGTTGTTCATATAATTCCTGGGTTAGTGGAAAATATACAGCCTTTATTTCTTTTACATTTATGCGAATCTTTTCACCAGATAAGTAGCGAAACGTAATATATGAGGGGGAAGTATCCCATTCTTTATTGAACACTTCTCCTTGTAGTGAATCACTGTTAATTAGCTTAATATGGCCTGATACCCAACCCGTTTGCCCAAATATTTTTGTACATTGGGCTATTATAGCAACAAACAAAACAAAATATTTACACATAATCGTGTAAAAGTATAACTAATCAATACAGAATACAAAATAGTCTGGTGTGATTTTATAAGCCGACTAAACATCAAGCTTAGTAGCATGCAATCTGATATATAAGCTACTTTTAATGAAAAGATTTAAGAAAATAGTAATTGCTGTATTAATGACCATTGTCTGGCTGGTCATGTTTGGGATGGCCATTCCAATGAAGAGCCTAAGAGGTCAGGTCGTGACGGTTGTTATCTGCCTACTAATCAACACGGTATTAGGTGTTTATTACAGTCTGATCGATCATCGACCCACCAGCTTTCGGGAGTGGCTTAAGCACTAATTTCGCAGCTATGTCTACACCCAATACGGATCGGTTCACCCAATTCCGACGCGAATTGCACCAGTTCCCTGAAGTGTCCGGCCAGGAAGTACAGACCCAACAACGCATCAAAACGTTTGTGAGTCAGTTTCATCCAGATGCCCTGCACGACATAGGTGGTACAGGACTGCTTTTGCAATATGGAACTGCCAAAACGGGGGCCGTCACACTCATTCGGGCCGACACCGATGCGCTGCCTATTCAGGAAGTCAATAGATTCGCCCATCGGTCGCAGATTGCGGGCGTTTCGCACAAATGTGGGCACGATGGCCACACGGCTATTCTGGCAAGAGTAGCGGCTTTACTGGATGAAAAGCCCGTTACCAGCGGAGCCGTTTACTTGCTTTTTCAGCCGGCCGAGGAAACCGGGCAGGGTGCTCAGGCCGTAATTAACGATCCCCTTTTTGCAACCATCCAACCCGACCAGGTCTTTGCCCTCCATAATCTGCCGGGCTATGAACAAGGCGTTATTGTCTGCAAATCGGGGCCGTTTACGGCATCGGTGCTTAGTATGATTGTGGCGTTTACCGGGAAGGTTTCTCACTCGGCCGAACCCGAAAAAGGCATCAATCCAGCGTATGTAATGGCGGAATTCATGCTTAAAGCCAGAACGTTGCAAAACCCGGATCCCGCTTCCGATGAGTTTACGCTTATCACACCCGTTCATACGACAATGGGCGAAAAATCATACGGGATTTCAGCGGGGTATGGCGAAGTTCATCTGACCCTTCGGACACGTACGGCTCTTAAAATGGAATGGCTAACGAATCAGTTAGAATCGGTATTGCTAGCCCTAACAGCCGGAAGCGGTATCGACACGCAAACGACTTACACCGAAGCATTCTTTGCCAATGAAAACGACCCGAAAACATTTGAACAGATCAAACAAAGTGCCCACAGGTTAGGCTATCCCTTCCTCGAAAAACAGGAGCCGTTCAAATGGGGCGAAGATTTTGGGTTGTTCACGCAACGTTACAAAGGAGCCATGTTTGGCATCGGAGCGGGTGTAAATTCGCCTGCCCTCCATAACGACGATTATGATTTCAACGACGAACTGATTGAACCAGCCGCGCAGCTTTTTTTTAATCTGATCGAACGAATACATAGAAATCAGGAATAAGCGTCAAAGCACATTTTCCATGATTCATTATCCAGTAACGTTATCTAGTCACGCTTATAACTTCCTCTCATTCTATGAACTTGTCACACAAAAGCCGCTTTGGTGGTTTACTCGCTTTACTTTTCCTGATACAGACCAGTTGGGCCCAAACAGCCAGTTCAGTTCCAGCCGATAGTGTCGATGCCATTGTTCAGAGTCACATGCGAACCAAACACATTCCGGGCATTTCGATTGCGGTGGTTCGGCAGGGAGCAGTCGTCCTGAGCAAAGGGTATGGACTGGCAAATGTCGAACTAAACGTACCCGCTACTCCGCAAAGCGTCTATGCTATCGCGTCGGTCAGTAAACAGTTTATCGCATCGGGCATTCTGATTTTAGCGCAGGAAGGAAAACTCTCGCTCGATGATGACATCCATACCTACTACCCACAGGCTCCACAGACCTGGCAAGGTATCACGTTGCGTCACCTGCTTTCGCATACGTCGGGCATCGTTCGGGAAGCCCCCGCTTTTGACCCCACTAAAATTCAGCCCGATTCGGTAGTCGTTCAATCGGCTTTCCCGTTGCCACTCCAGTTTCCTATTGGCACCAAATGGCAATATTGCAACGTCGGTTATTTTGCGCTGGCCGATATTATTCGCAAAGTATCGGGGCAACCCTGGTCAACGTTTCTGAAAGATCGGATTTTCAAACCGGCTGGTCTGACTGCTACCCGCACGACAACCCTGAGCGAAGTGGTACCGAATCGGGTAGACGGCTATGAGTGGGAAAAAGATCATCTGCACCGCGCTATTCCTTACCGCGCCTTACGCCCGAGCGGGGCCTTTCTGTCGACCGTACTGGATTTAGCCAAATGGGAAGCCGCGCTAGGCACAACGAAAATCCTGACCGAGGCCAGTCAGAAAGAAATGCTGAAGCCCTTCGTCCTGAAAGATGGGACGCCTTACCCGTATGGCCTGGGCTGGCGAGTCGATACGCTGATGGGTACATCCTGGATTCATCATGGAGGTTCACTCCCTGGTTTCCGAACGGAGTACGCCCGTTTTCCACAGGCCGGGCTGGCGGTCATCGTGCTAACCAATAGCGAGCAGGCGCTCCCCGAACAGATCGCCAAAGAAATTGCCACTCTTTACCTGCGTTCCACTTCTGGCAAACTGGTAACTGGCAAATGATACAACACAGATGGTTAGAAGGTGTTTGCGTTCGTGGTGGCAGGTTCTTACAACCTGCCATGTGAGGTTTCTCAAAACCGAACGGTATATCTGGCTCGGTTTTGAGAAACCTCACCAAGGGCAGATTTGAGAATCTTCCCTCACTCTAACTGTGTAAGACGCTGTAAGTTGACGAACTCGAATAACTTCTATGATTTATCTGATTGCTTATGGTCTGCGTATTTAGCAGAAAAAGTGTCCATGTCAATGCGTTGATTCTCCATTCTTTTCGGCTATTGAATACCCCATTTTTGTCTCATCAATCGCAGGTTGCTAATGGGTAGCCTCCGACGATGGACATTTATTCAATACAATAGCAGAAAACATGAAAACATTCGACGTACCAACACGCAGTCAGGTATCAGCCGGCAATCAGGCCATTTTCGACAAATTACAGGCAGGACTGGGTTTTGTACCCAACTTGTATGCCACAATTGCTTATTCAAACAACGCGCTGGAAAGTTACCTTCAGCTTCAGCAGGCAAAATCGTCGCTCAACAAACGAGAGAAAGAAATTATCAATCTGGTTGTTAGCCAGATCAATGGCTGTAACTATTGTCTGGCAGCCCATACTGCGCTGGGTAAGTTAAATGGATTTACGAACGATCAGATACTGGAAGTTCGAGGTGGCTCAGCTTCGTTCAGTTCAAAATACGACGCACTCGCCCGCTTAACCCAGGCCATCACTCAGCAACAAGGTCACCTACATGACGACAGCGTATTGGATGCGTTTTATGCCGCTGGGTATACCGATGAATCGCTCGTGGATGTGATAGTAGCCATTGCGGATAAGATCATTATGAACTACCTACATAACCTAACCAACATTCCCATCGACTTTCCAGCAGCGCCCGAACTGGCAGCTGCCTAGTTGAAACTTCCATTTACCGGGCCAATGATCAATGTAATTGGCTCGGTAATTAACCAATTCAAAACCCAAAATACGATGAACCCGTTTAACGATTTTTTTAATGATGGCCGTCCATTTGCCATCGATGCCTGTGGCGATACTATGTGGGACGATGTACTCAACCAACCGAAGTCCGATCAGGAAAAACGGCCACCTATCCCCCCGTTTACCCTCGAAACAGCCCTTCAGAAAGTACAAATGGCCGAGGATGCCTGGAACACCCGCGACCCCGAAACCGTCAGTTTGGCCTATACGGTCGATACGGAGTGGCGAAACCGAACCGAGTTTATCAACGGCCGGGATGAGGTAAAAGCATTTCTGACCCGCAAATGGGCAAAGGAACTTGACTATAAGCTAAAAAAAGAGTTGTGGGGCTTTCGTGAAAATCGAATGGCTGTCCGCTTTGAATATGAATGGCGCGACACAACTGGTCAGTGGTTCCGAAGCTACGGCAATGAATTGTGGGAGTTTGATGACAACGGTCTGATGCGCAAACGATTTGCCAGTATCAATGATGCACCGATTAACGAAAGTGATCGTAAGCTTCGCTAAGAATTAGCCAATATATTTCGTCAAGCCTTTACACTGAGCAAAATACCATGGCGAAGAACTATGCATCCCTTGCCTTTACCGACAGCGTGCGAAAACTCCAGGAGAAATATGGTAGTCGGGATGCCTATGCCCGCTTCGAAAAGGCGGTGTATGTCGATGGTCTTGGCCGACCAGAAATAAGCTTTATAAGCCAGCGGGACAGTTTTTACCTCGCCACCATCGGCGAAAACGGCTATCCATACATTCAACATCGGGGTGGGCCTGCCGGATTCCTTCATGTGCTTGACTCGCACACGCTCGGACTGGTCGATTTTAAAGGCAATAAGCAGTACATCTCCGTCGGGAATATTCTGACTCATCCGCAGGTGTCGCTTTTCTTAATGGACTATCCCAGACAGACACGGTTAAAAATCTACGCCGAAGCCTCTGTTGTGGAGCTGGCCGACCGACCCGATTTGTTTGCTAAACTGGACCCTGCCCAGTATAAACACACGCCCGAGCGGATGCTGTTGTTTCGGGTCAGCGCCTTCGACTGGAACTGTCCGCAACACATAACGCCCCGGTATACTGAAGCGGACATGCAGGATGTTTTTGCTTCGCAGTCGGCGTATATTGCCAAACTGGAGCAGGAAATCAACACGTTACGGAACGCCTTGAACGATCAAACCACTCCGTAAGAATCGGGGCAGCTATTGCCTGAGCGTGAACGATCTGTAAAGCCGTTTTTGTTGCCCTCGCATGCACACGTATGATCGCTACACGATGGTCAATCCGCAGAACGGGAATCTGGCTTTCAGTATTTATCCGTTCGACGATTCCTCGCTTTTTTCCTCCATTCAACGCTTCAACTACTTTAGCCTGATTCTGTGGAAAGGGCAAACGGTGGACCTGACGGCCGATTTTACTCAGTATCCAATCGCTGGCAATGTATTACTGGCTTTTTCGCCCTTCCAGCCCTTTCAGCTTCGAACGAATGAACCCGCGAGCGGTTGGGTTATTCATTTTCACCCAGAGTTTTTCTGTATTTTCAGGCACCATCCCGAGATTTCGGCGAACGGCTTTCTATTCAACAACAGCTATCATCCTCCGTTTGTGCGGTTGACAGCGGAGGAACTAACCTATTTTGAACTCCTGACCCAACAAATGGCGAATGAGATTCAGAAAGTCGAACTGGCTCAGCACGAACTGTTGATTTCGTACCTGAAAATCATTCTTATTCAGGCTGTCAGATTAACCCTAGCGCAATATCCAGAGCGGGACGAAACGGTAGTTATTGCCGAACAGAAAGAGCCTTTCGTCATTCAGAAGTTAAAAGATGCCATCGAGCAGTATTTCCGGAGCAAACATACACCCAGCGACTATGCCGATCTGTTGACCATAAGTCCTAAAGCGCTGGCTAAAATCACCCGGCATTACTTCAGCAAAACCCTTACCGATTTGATTAGTGACCGAATCGTGATTGAAGCTAAGCGGGAGTTATACCTGACACCTAAATCAATTAAGGAAATTGCGCATGAACTGGGCTTTGAGGATGAATTCTATTTCAGCCGCTTTTTCAAACGCCATGCGACGGTTTCACCACAGGTATACCGGGATACCGTTGGTTTTAACCGGGCCGCTAATTCGCCCGCTCTCGAATCCAATTAGCGGCAGGATAGAGGTTCTTTCATGAGCGTTTCAACAAACCAACTTTGAGCGTTTCAACAAAGTTACCCGGCCAAATACACCCGAATTTTGCCTTCATTAACAAACAAAGACAATGGCAAAAATTTGGTTTATCACCGGAAGTTCACGCGGGCTCGGACGGAGCCTGACCGAAGCTGTACTCGCTCATGGCGACTATGTAGCCGCTACGGCTCGCCAACCCGAACAATTGGCTAATCTACACGAAAAATACCCAGATCAACTCTATCCGATTCAACTGGATGTCACGGATAAGCAGCAAATCACCTCGGCAGTAGAAGCTACTATCACCCATTTCGGACGTATCGATGTACTCGTTAATAATGCCGGATTTGGGATAACAGGCGCTGCCGAAGCCTTTACCGACGAACAGGTTCGCAGTCAGTTGGAAACCAACCTATACGCCCCCATCGGACTAACGCGGGTTGTGCTGCCTTATATGCGCAAACAAGGTTCCGGGCGTATTTTACAGATCAGTTCCATTGGTGGGCGAGTGGGCAATCCGGGTCTGACGATGTATCAGGCGGCTAAATTTGGGTTAAGCGGTTTTACCGAAGCTTTATCCAAAGAAGTAGCATCGCTGGGTATTCGGGTAACATCGGTCGAACCGGGTGGCTTCCGCACCGATTGGGCGAGTGCATCCATGAGTTACGCCCCCGAAGTTGAAGGGTATGAATCGACTGTTGGCTGGGTAGTCAATCACCTGAAAGGCGATACCTTTGTTCCGGTAGGCGACCCGGCAAAGGCGGCACAGGTTATGCTCGATTTAGTGGATCATCCTGAGCCTCCCACCCATCTGGTACTAGGCAGCGAAGCCATTAGCTTGTTGAAACAGGCCGATGCCGCCCGACAGGCTGAACTGGAAAAATGGTTACCCGTCAGCCTCTCCACCGACCATGACGATTCGGTAAACTTTTTAGAAACGGAAGCCGGAAAACGATTTGCCGCTATGCAGACAAATTGAATTGTTGACTGATTGAATGACTGAATTATTCGGTGGCCAAATAATTCAGTCATTCAATCAGTCAACAATTCAATCATTCAACAATTCTATGAAGCTCACGCCCATTGCGTACTCGTGTTATTACACCCGAAGCCGGGAGGGAGAACAGTTCGTGCCGGAACACGTTTTCAGCTACCAGATTTCGGGAACGCTCGTGACAAACGATGGTCGGAACGAGTACATCTTCCGGGAAGGTGATTTCCGGCTGAGCAAACGCAATCACCTTGTCAAATTCACCAAGTATCCTCCTGAACATGGAGAGTTTAAATCGTTGTCCGTTTACCTTACACAGGAAATGCTTCGTACTATCAGCCGGGAATATGGTTTCCCGGCAGAGCCGCATCAGGAAGGGAGCGCCATTCTGGAACTGAAGCCCGACCCGCTTTACAAAAGCTATATGGACTCCCTCCAGCCCTATCAGCACCTCGTCCAGCCGGGTAATGAACATCTGTTGGCCTTGAAGCTGAAAGAAGCTATTCTGCTGTTACTGAGTGTAAACCCAGAAGTAAAACCAATTCTCTTTGACTTTTCGGAACCCGGCAAAATCGATCTGGAAGCCTTCATGAATACCAACTTCCATTTCAATGTGGAACTGAAGCGGTTTGCCTACCTGACCGGGCGGAGTCTGGCCACGTTTAAACGGGATTTTGAGAAAATATTTCACAGTTCACCCAGTCGCTGGCTGCTTCACCGTCGATTACAGGAAGCCTATTACCTCATCAAAGAAAAGGGCAAAGCTCCGTCTGATGTTTATCTGGATTTGGGCTTCGAAGACCTGTCGCACTTTTCGTTTGCCTTCAAAAAAGCGTATGGTGTAGCTCCATCGAAAATCGGATTATAGGCTGCAACGGGGGCAAGATCACATCGTTCAATCAACTGAAATCTAATAGGTTAACGCGGCAATTCCTGACTTAGTATGCCGTTAAAAATATAGTTTCAGAGGTATTGCGACGTACAAAAACGGACATAGATTTGACAGTTTTCTTTCTACTAAATCCGTTTTTTCATGATTCCTGCTTCCAAAATACTTGCTGTCCGTCGGGCACTACAATCGGCATTTGGCGTTACCGAATTTGAGTCTATTCGTCAATTAACGACTGGCCTTTCTACAGCGCTCGTCTTTCAACTTATTGTGAAGGGCAACCCGTATCTACTTCGGATTATTACCCGTACTGATGCTTTAAGTGACCCAACTGACGAATACGCCTGTATGCAGTCGGGTGCCAATGCCGGTATAGCTCCTCATATTTGGTACACCAGCATAACGGATAAAATCGCGATTACGGATTTTATTGAGGCCAAGCCTTTTCCACCCTCTAAAGCAATTCAATTGATACCTGAACTGCTCAGTCAATTGCATAGGCTACCCGGCTTCCCCTACCGAATGAATTATCTGGATAAAATGGGAACATTCATTCAGAAGTTTCAGGAAGCCGAATACTTTCCTGAATCGATGATCCGCGACCTGTTCAATGCCTATTTACAAATTCGAAATGTTTACCCCTATACGCAGACTGACTTGGTAGCCTGCCATAACGATCTCAAACCGGAAAATATGCTGTTTGATGGTAACAAGTTATGGCTGATCGACTGGGAAGCTGCCTTTTTGAATGATCGCTTTGTCGATCTGTCTGTACCGGCAAATTTTGTCGTTCGGTCTGATGCAGACGAAAAAAGTTACCTCAAAAGTTACTTTGGCCAAGAAGCAACCGACTATCAACTAGCCTGTTTTTTTCTGATGCGTCAGGCGATGCATTTATTCTACTTTGTTTCCTTCACGCTTTTTAGTAAAGCCTCGGACAAACCTTCTCCCTTTAATAAACCGCAATTTAGTTTTCGGAGCTTTCACGACCTCATCTGGGCGGGAGCGATCAGCTTAGCTAGTTCCGATACCAGACTACAGTATGCCTTAATTCACCGGGATCAGCTCCAACAAAATCTTCAACTCAACCGATTTGCCGATTCATTGGCCATTGTCGGTAATCACCACTATTAATCCATATGGCGATTTCTTCGCCTTTATAATCCAGTAGGCAACGAGAATCCGGGGGCTTAAACTACAAGCTTCGTTTAACCGAGAGGGTTACCATTTCTTTTAGCACATCCGCATCAACATCGCGCAGGTTTTTGATGTAAACGCATCCCTTACCGATTTTGTGTTTGCCTAGCTTTTGTAGCAATTCGTCTTTCCTTTCAAATGTACCCAGATACAACGTTAGTGCGTTGGCTCTCGGTGAAAATCCAACAAGTGGCGCATTGCCTTCGCGTCCGCTGTCGTATTTGTAGTGATAGGAGCCGAAGCCCACAATACTCGCCCCCCACATCTTGGGTTCAAACCCGGTTTGGATCTGCATTAGCTCAACGATTCTGAAACTATCGATTCGCTTTGTTTCATCAGCTACGGCATTAATAAAATCGGTAACGCTTTGATTGGTTTCGGTCGTTTTATTGGTCGCCATGGTTCAGTAGTATTGTCGGTTTGCAAGCTACGAAGCTGTTTTAAACGTTTCAAATTTCGTTAAAACTGAGTGTCTTTTTTTGTCATGCTGACGAAGGAAGTATCTTCGGTAGTTACAAGAATGCTGCTCCCGAAGATGCTTCCTTCGTCAGCATGACAAAAACACCCAGTTTTGTTTTTTCTTTAAAAGTTTAAACAGCTTCTACATCCTAAAAATCTGTCGGGGCCGCCGTGTGGTTCCATACATCATTTCAGCAACTCATCCAATGTCCAGACGTGGCCGTTTTTGAGGGCATATTTTACATTCATGGCATCCTGAATTTTGGTCAGCGGGTCACCGTCAACCGCAATCATATCGGCCAGTTTACCTACTTCGATACTCCCCAAATCACTCCCGACTCCTGCTGCTTCGGCCGACCAGAGCGTAGCCCCCCGAAGTGTTTCAAACGGTGTAACACCTCCTTCTACCCAGTTTTGCAATTCCACCTGTAAGCTAAGTCCGTACGGAATCAGGGGGGAATCGGTGCCAGGTGTGACGCGCCCTCCTGCGTCGATAAACTTTTTCACATTGTTGGCCAGTGTCTTAAAATTCTCAACGGCACCGGGCATAACCCGTCGCATGGTCTGTTGCTGGGCCATCAGGTTGTTCCGGTAAACCTCATTGTAAAAATGGGTGAACGGCCTGTAACTCATCAGGCTCGTATCCCGTCTGGTCTGGAACGAAAAGCCGCCCTGTAAACTAGCCGTAGGTGTCATGTTCATCCCCGATTTGGCAATCAGATTCAAGACATCGCCATAAATGTGGTTGGTAGAAGTCAGCTTCATCGAATACCCCCGACGACTGGTAGCCGACGAATGTTCAACACCATCGAGGTTGTACTTAACCGCCGGATACAACTCGTGGGAGGTTACGGGTATGCCAATCTGGTGAGCCAGGTCCGTAGCCATTTGTTGCAGGCGGTCGGGCAGCCGGACGTAGCATTTCAACAGATCATAGTCGAGTTTTTTGGCCCGGTCGAGTTCCATCCGAAGTTGTTTTTCACTACGAATACTGGTTGCCAATCCATAATACAGCCGATAGCCCTCGTTGATCGTCCCTGTATAAAACTCACGGGGTCCGGGTCGTACACCCGCATCCCAGGCTTCGCGTCGTTCGAGGGCATCGTAAGGGTCGGCCCCTGTTTCGCGAATGCTGGTGATCCCATGACTGAGCCAGATACGGCCCTGTTTTTCACCCGCCAGAATGGTCTGATGTGTGTGCATCTCCCAAAGCCCCGGTATAACCGTAAGCTTCGAGGCATCGACCAGTTTGCCCGTCCGTCCGGTTTTATGTGGCTCAATCGCTTTGATCCGGCTTCCTTCCACCAAAATATCCACGTTTTCGACGTATTTGTTGGTCTTACCATCGAATAGCTTGCCAGCATGGATAATGGTTTGGCCCGTAGGCAGTTTGGCCTTATAGGTAAAATCCAGCGGTATAATCGTCACCTGCCCCGTGGTCATGTCCATTTGTTTCAGCGTGTCCACGGCCAGATACACCAGCTTTTTCGAATCGGTGGTCCAGCTCATGTTATCGGCCAGTGTTTTGGTTCGCTGCACTGCCGGGCCAGTTGGTTTGCCATCGGGCGTAACGGGCAACGTCCACAACACCCCTTCCAGTACATAGGCCATCCACCGACCATCGGGCGACCAGCTTGGGCCGCTATGCCCCCGGAAACTGATGGTCTGACTGGCTGAATCGGGTTTCAGTTCCGACACATCAGTCCCGCCCAGGCTGGGGATAAGCAGAAACTGGTTCAGCCCTTCGCGAAAACGGCTGGAATAGACATCCAACGCCGAAACGGCCAGCTTCGACCCATCGGGCGACCAACTCGGTGGACCAGGACCAAACAGCGGGTCATACACCTTTTTCGGTGCAGCAAAGGGCTGATCTTCGGACGTTGGAAACGGAATCGTGTGCAGTACACTCCGCCCAAAAGCCGCCCGGTCAAGCTGGAAGAACGCAATGCGCTTGCCATCGGGCGAGAATGTAGGCGTGTTAATTTCTTCGGTGCCATTGGTCAACTGCCGATCCTGCCCCGTTTGCAAATCCCTCGCCCACAGGTTAATACTCCCCGACCGATCCGACGAAAACACCAGATACCGGCCATCGGGCGAAAAACAGGGATCAGCTTCGATAAAGGCATCGTTGGTCAGTTGTTTTGGTGTAGGTGTGCCGATGTCCAGCCAGTATAAGTCACCCAGCGCCGAAAAAACCACCGCCTTACCATCGGGCGATACCACCGGACCACGAATGCCTTTTACGGTGCGGGGTTTGGGATTATCGAGCAGGTACGTTTTGCGTTTGTAGGGTTTTCGATTCAGGGCAAAAGTCGCCTGCCACGCCAGTTTGTCAGTTTTGGTAAAATCGGGGGTTTTATGCTTAATGGCCCCATCAGCCGTGTACCAGATCGACCCATCCGTTGCTACCGACGGTCGGAAGGGGAAAACATCTTCGCGAGCCGATGAGATCACGTTGGGTTCTGTTGCATTAGCGACTGATTTAACGACCAGTGAGGTAAGCCCATCGGCTACCATCTGAAGCAGTAGCGACGAACCATCTTTTGTCCAGGCTGGAGCACCCAGCGTCGCTGCTGTTTTCCAGACCAGGGTTTCTTTACCTCCCTCCAGCACATACAAACCAGACGCGTCGGGCCGGGTGGCGATATAGGCGATTCGTTTACCGTCGGGCGAGTAGGTTGGGTAGTACTCGTTGCCGCCATTATCTGTTAATTGCTTTAGCTCCTTCGTTTTCAGGCTTAGCTCCCAAAGGTTATAGCTCCCTCCCCGATCCGACGAAAACAGAAGCCGAGCGCCATCGGGCGAATAAACAGGCTCACGGTAATCGAACTCTCCGCTGGTATGCTTTTGCAAATCAGCGCCATCGGGTCGGATGCTGTAAATGTGGAAGGTACCATCGCGATAGGAAAAGTACGTGATCCGCTTGCCATCGGGCGACCAGGCAGGTTGGTGCGCATCGTCGCGGAAGTCGGTCAATGCTTTAGCCATTCCTCCTTTTGTGGGCAATAGCCAGATCGTACCCTGCAAATCAATGGCCAGCGACTGTCCATCGGGCGAGAGAGCAACTGCCATGTTTGTTCCTTCATTGACTGTGATTCGAAGCGAATCCGTCTGGGCAAGAACAAGTTGCGGCATCCATAGCATCTGAAGCAGCAGAATGCTGAAAAAGGCAAAACGACATTTCATGAATAGTCAGGTTATATAGTTAAGAAAAATCAATGCTCCCCATTTGTCGAAGCAGGCAATAGCCAGCCGGTCAATCCGCCAAAAGGCCAAACTGACTCGTATCAGGTTTAGGCAGGACTGTTCATTCAGCCCGTTAACCTTTCCATCGACTTATTGAAACTGTAAGCACGCGAATGCGTGATTCTTCCGCAAATTATCCATCAATTCACGAAGCAACCGTCTGATAAACAGGCGCTATCTGAAGCCGTGAGGGTGTGTTAATAGGCAAGTTAAGGAATGACAATTCAAATCCAAACAGCTCTTTATAAAAGCCCGTTCTTTATAAAGAGAGTACAATAAAGAACCAGAATAAAGACAAGGCAGGCACCTATCTGGCTCCTCATTCCTGGCTGATTTCTAAGCTATTCGCAGACGTTTACTAGTAAAGGTTTGCTTCACCCCTAAATCCCCTGAAGGGGACTGAGCCCCCTGGTAGACAAAGCCCCCTTCAGGAGATTTAGGGATGAAGCAAGCTGATCTGTCGACAACTTTAGAGTCTAGTTCTAATACCCTTTTTAGTTCGGCCAGATCGTTACGAAACTGTGAATTTAATCTAGTGGTCATCTGAACTACGCCCTTTGGGAGCGTTTAAAAGCCTTTTCAAAAGCCCTCAGCTCAATAGAAGTCATTGAGCAGGCTGACCAGTATCAGTTTCTATCAATTTCTGATCGTCCACTTTTGTCAGGAATCCAATACAGGAAAGAAAACGTCTCTTCGGGCGCTCCAGTCAACAATCATTTTTCACATACGGTCTATCAATCATGAAAACGATCAAACTCCTTACGCTACAAGTGGGCTTATTCACCCTATCTCACATCGGCCTGGCCCAGGTCTAGAATTACAAACACATTGCCCAAACCGGGGAAGTCACCAACGAACAAGGCCAGAAAATCGGCCTGGTAACCAAAGATCGAATGATCCTGGATAACAAGGGTAAAAAATTAGCCTTTGTCGATGGGCAGGGAAATCTGGTCGATGCCAAGACGAATAAAAAAATGGGCCGAATTGGCAAAGATGGTAAAAGCTACCTCGACGAAAACGGTGAGTTGCTATTTACCATCAAAGACAAATCGGACAAAACCTGCGACATTTTGGATGACAAAGGCAAAATTGTCGGCAACGTCCACGAAAGTATGAAAGCCAACGCCTGTGCCCTCCATTGCTTTCAAGCTAAGATGGCCAACAAACCTGACCATAGCAAAATGAAGCATTCACGGTAAGTTAGGCTAACCAAGGTCTTCCCAGAGTTCAATGCTATTCCCTTCGGGGTCGAGGATATGGACGAACTTCCCGTAGTCATACACAGCTATTTCATCCAGTATGACTACGCCATTCCGTTTTAGATCCTCCACCAGTTCTTCGATATTCTCGACCCGGTAATTGATCATAAAATCCTTTTTGGAGGGCTCAAAGTAGGTCGTGTTTTTGTCAAAAGCGCCCCAAGCGGTTGTTCCTTCTTTGGTGGGATCGTCGGTATCGCGCCATTTGAACGTAGTACCATAGGCATCCATTGGTAATCCCAAATGTTGGGCATACCAGTCTTTCATTTTTTGCGGGTCATCGCATTTAAAGAAGATGCCCCCTATTCCCGTTACTTTTTTCATAGATCGAATATAAACGTAAGCTCCTTTGCTAGCTCGCCCATTTGCTCTTTGTATCTGTCTTTAAAGGCCGATAAATCAATTATTCCGTTGGCAAAAACGCCTTCTTTTTCAAAAGCGAGGCACTCAGGAGCGTGATAAGCAGGCCAACTGGAAAGATCTCCAGAAAGGTCATACCAAAACGGATAAGTGGGTTTTTATACGACTCGGCCATTCGTTGAAAATCTGCCATTGTTCTGGCTATTTCCTGTTCAGAAGCACCACTATTCTTCAGATCCTTTTGTTTGTACTCAGCAGTCACCTCCATAAAATCCGTAAAGATTGTGTTGTAGCAGATTTCCCAGGCGATGCAATACAACAGGGAAGCTATCAGGGTGATCAGTATACCCACTTTAAAGGCTGTTCCAAATGGAATGGCTCCCCCAAGGTAATTATCGCGGTACGATTTGATTCCGAAGAAAATTAGCGATAAGGCAATGACCATGGTGGCATAGCCTACCCACATGCTATTATCGAAGGTGATCGTACCATTCCGCCAGAGCGGATACGTAAGCATAAACATGCTGCCTACAAGGGTACCGGCAATCAGGCCGTAAGTCAGAACGATTTTTTTCATGATTGTTTTTTTGCATCAAAACAAGTCCAACGCCTGCAAATCGGCCTCACCCGAACGTATGATTTGTCGATCCGTGTCTTAAAATCACCCGAATGGACTAGGGAATCAGCCGAAGTTCCTTAGCTTTCTGGATAGCCTGAGTTCGACGTTTCGCATCCAGTTTGAGAAATACGTTCGACGTATGCGTTTTGACTGTATTGAGCGAGACAAAAAGTGTATCGGCAATCTCCTGATTCGAAAGGCCACGCGCCATTAACTCCAGCACTTCATACTCCCGTTTGCTGATACCCGTTTTCGTTAGTAAGGCCGGATCGAACTGAAACGCCGACTGAGTAACCAACACGGTTTTGGTACGCGTAATCTTTTGTCCAGCCCATATGCCCAGTACAGTGAACAGTATAGCCACAATACCCAGATAAATCTCGAGCGACAGCGTCTGAACAAGAAAACGATACTCCAGCATTTTTAGCAGAACAATCAAACCAGCCAGAGCAAGACTGTAGAGCAAAACAGTCCGTTTCATACGACAAAATCAGGCTGTTTTTTGCGTACCACACAGCCTACCTGATGCAATTTAACGCTAATTTGTGCCGAAAATGAATTTCGTCAACGCAGTGAAACTATACCTTGCCTGCCTGCTGCTGATTCCGGCTCTTGCCCTTGCGCAATCGAATCCACCAGCAACCCAAATCTCAGCCCAGCCCTATCCTTATTCGCCCACTCAGGATTCGGCCTATGTGCGTGAAAACTACACCAAAGCGGAGTTTATGGTCCCTATGCGCGATGGCACCAAACTGTTCACGCAGGTCTACGCGCCCAAAGACCAGTCGGTAAAACATCCGATCATCATGCAGCGGACGCCCTATAGTTGTCAGCCCTACGGAACCGATAAATTCCGGCGCCGGGTAGGGCCGAATCCGTTTATGCTGCGCGACAACTATATTGTTGTGTACCAGGACGTTCGGGGACGCTGGGCGTCGGAAGGTACGTTTGTCGAAATGACGCCCCATGTGGCCGTAAAAAAATCGAAGGAAGACCACGATGAATCGACGGACACGTACGATACCATTGACTGGTTGCTCAAAAACCTCCCGAGTCATAACGGAAATGTGGGGCAATGGGGCATCAGCTATCCGGGCTTCTTTACCTCAGCAGGTTCAGTATCAGGTCATCCGGCGCTGAAAGCCTCGTCTCCGCAGGCGCCCATGGCCGACCTCTGGCGCGATGATGCATTCCATAATGGTGCTTTTCAGATTGCGGCCAACTTTAGCTTTTACCCTTATTTTCAGGAACATAAGCAACCGACCAAACAAAACCCGCCCCTATTGTTCGAAATCAACGACCCGGACGGCTACCATTTTTACCTGAACATGGGGCCGACAACCAACTCGGAGAGCAATTATTTCAAAGGACGGAACAAGTATTACTACGAGAATTTCCAGCATCCCGATTACGATGACCACTGGAAAAAGCGGAATATTCTGCCCCACCTGAAAGGCATCAAACATGCGGTAATGGTGGTCGGTGGCTGGTACGACGAGCAGGATTTGTATGGTACGTTCAACACCTACAAAGCCATTGAAAAGCAGAATCCAGCTATTCAGAACATCTTCGTCGTTGGGCCCTGGGTACATGGAGGCTGGTCGGGACCGTCGGGGCAGACACTCAATGATCTGGATTTTGGCTCGGCTACGTCACCGTATTACCAGCAGAACATCGAAGCGAAGTTCTTCAAACACTATCTCTTCAACGAAACAACTCCGCTGGGTCTGCCCGAAGCGACATTATTTGAAACAGGCACCAACCGCTGGCGGACGTTCGACGCCTATCCGCCCAAAGGAACGGAGCACAAACAACTCTATTTACAGGCTGGAGGCAGGCTGGGCTTTTCACCTTCATCAACTGGGGCAACTTTTTCTGAATTTCTGTCTGATCCAGCGCATCCAGTGCCGTTTGCCAGTAAAATCAACGACGGGTTTTCTGCCGATTATATGGTTGACGATCAACGATTCGCGTCGTCACGACCTGACGTATTGACTTTTCAGACCGACGTACTGACCGACGATCTGACCCTGGCAGGGCCTATTCTGGCGCAACTGACCGTTTCGACCACAGGAACTGATGCCGACTGGATGGTAAAAGTGATTGACGTGTACCCGTCTGATGCTCCTCAGCAGAATCCACAGAAGAAAGATGTGGTGTATGGTGATTATCAGCAGCTCGTTCGAAGTGAAATCATGCGGGGTAAATATCGAAACAACATCAGCAAACCCGAGCCTTTTGTTCCCAACAAACCGTCGCTGGTAACTATCGAGTTACAGGATGTTCTGCATACATTCAAAAAAGGGCATCGACTGATGGTGCAGATCCAAAGTAGCTGTTTCCCGCTGGCCGACCGCAATCCGCAGAAATTCGTGAACATCTTCACAGCTAAAGAATCGGACTACCAGAAAGCTACACACCGGATTTATCATGAAAATAGCTACCTAAAAATCGGCGTCCTAAATCCCTGAAAAGAAACATCCTAGTTTTTGTCCCTTCGGTCGAAAGGACAACCAGTAATCGTTGCCCATGAAACACCTTCTTTTGTCTTTATTGTTGATCGGTAGTATACCGACCTTTGCCCAGTCGACGAATCGCATCCCGGTTCGGGTGGTGGTCGTTACCATGTTCGAAATTGGAGCAGACACCGGCGACCGCCCTGGCGAATTTCAATACTGGGTCGAGCGGCTTCCGCTTTCGCAAACGATTCCGTTTCCCCAAGGCTATCGCGATCTGCGCTATAATCCTGACAAACAGGTGCTGGGTATTTGCACAGGCATGGGCACGGCCCGTTCGGCAGCCTCCATCATGGCGCTGGGTATGGACCCTCGATTCGATCTCTCAAAGGCATACTGGCTGGTAGCAGGCATCTCCGGTATCGACCCGAACGATGGTTCGGCAGGATCGGCTGTCTGGGCAGAGTGGCTGGTCGATGGCGATCTGGCGCATGAGATCGATCCCCGTGAAATCCCCAGCGACTGGTCAACGGGGTATCTGCCTCTACGCCGGGCCAAGCCTTACGAAGAACCCGTACAGGAAAATGATTTTCAGGTAGCTTATCATCTGAATCCAGACCTGGCAAAATGGGCGTATGGTCTCACCAAAGCGGTTAAGCTTGATGACAGTGAAACCCTTCAGAAAATGCGGTCAGCTTACCGCGATTTCCCCGAAGCCCAAAAACCTCCGCGCGTGATGATGGGTGACCATATAGCGGCCATGACCTTCTGGCACGGCAAATACCTCAACGATTGGGCAAACCAATGGGTCAGCTACTGGACGGGTGGCAAGGGCAATTTCGTTACCTCAGCGATGGAAGATACGGGCACTGGCCAGTCGTTGCAATGGCTCACCAAAGCGGGGAAAGCCGACATTAGCCGGTACATGGTCCTCCGAACAGCCAGCAATTACACCATGCAGCCTTCGGGCGTAACAGCCGCCCAGAACCTGACCAACGGTGGCAAAGCCGTCGGCGAACGTTACACGGCCTACATTCCCGCTCTGGAAGCCGCCTACCGAACAGGAGTCGTTGTTGTCGATAAACTAATTAGCAACTGGAACACGTATCAACGCACAATTCCATCCGAAAATAAATAGAACGCAGATTTTTATGATGACTCTGATTCACACAGATCATAACAATCTGCGTTTTATGTACGAAACAAACCCAGCCCGTTTTCCAATGCCTGTTCTTTTTCTGCTGTTAGTAGCCCTGCTCCCTTACTCTTCCTTCGCTCAATCGGTACAGAAGCCTAAACTGAAGGTTGTCCCCCTCAACGATAAGGTGTATGTTCATATCACCTACGGCCTTTATCAAAACGAAGCGGTACCTTCCAACGGACTGATCATTAACACGAAGGATGGGGTTGTGCTTGTCGATACGGGTTGGGATACAGATTCAATCGCCGATAACACCCAGCAAATCCTTCAGTGGGTAAAGGATAATTTACACAAACCTGTGCGGCTATGCATTGCTACGCACGCACACGGCGATCGCGTGGGCGGTACGGGTGCCCTTCAACGGGCGGGCGTACGGGTTGTCAGTACGCCACTGACCGCAAAAAACTCGATTAAAGAAGGTTACCCATCACCGGAAGGCATTTTACCATCCGACACGACGTTTACCATTGGTGGAGAACCGATTCGCTGCTACTTTCCGGGTGAAGGCCATACGAGCGACAACATCGTGGTTTATCTGCCCAACCAGCGGATTCTGCATGGTGGCTGTTTAGTGAAAAGTGTCGGCGCCTTTGGCATGGGCTTTCTTGGTGACGCCAATCTGGCCGAGTGGGGAAACTCCATCCGGAATGTGATGACAAAATTTGGCAAAGCCCGTATCGTTATCCCCGGACACGACGAATGGAGCGATACCAAAGCCCTGGAACATACGTTGAATCTGCTTGCCAAGCACTTAGCCAATAAAAAGTAATGCCTACCCCTCTTTTGATGGACCACGATGGGGCTATCGACGATCTGCTATCACAGTTGCTGGTGCTGACCATGCCCGATGTCGAATTGATCGGTGTAACGGTAACCCCTGCCGACTGTTTTATTGAGCCTGCCCTCGAATCGGCCTATAAGTTGCTCCAGATTATGGGGAAAGAGTCGGTTCCACTTGGTCGGGGCGACTACTATGGCATCAATGCGTTTCCCAACGAATGGCGAGCCCGGCCAGAGATTATCAACGCCTTACCGATGCTGATTAACCTGCCTAAATCGCCCGATCCGTATGGCTACCTCAGTGCTCCTGATCTGATCATCGACAAACTGGCAGTGGCCAGCGGCCCCGTTTCTATTCTCATGACCGGGCCTTGCTCCAATCTGGTTCTGGCACTCGAAAAAGCACCGGACTTAAAAGCAAAAATTGGCTCGATTGTCTGGATGGCGGGTGCGTTTCGGACTTCGGGTAATGTCCAGACGTTTCAGCACGACGGTAGTGCGGAATGGAATGTTTTCTGGGACCCCATTAGTTCGCAAAAACTGGTCTCATATGAGTTGCCCCTTACCTTGATTCCACTGGATGTAACCAACCACGTACCCGTTACCAAACAGTTTCTGTCCCGATTAGCCACACAGATTGATTATAAACTCTCAAACCTGACCGGGCAATTGTGGGCACTAACCCTGGATACGATTCCGAGCTATCATTATACCTACTTCATGTGGGATATCCTGGCAACGAGCTACCTGGCCATTCCTGACTATTTCACCACCGAAACCGTCAAAGCCAATGTAAGCACCCGTCCACCTAATGCCGGGCAAACGTATCTGGACGATACTGGGTATGAGTTGACGATTGCGACCGACGTAAAAACGGCTGATTTTTACGACTATATTCTGGGGCAGTTTAAGCAGTGAACTCTCTAAGCCATAAACGTTTTTTAGGGCCTTTTAGCCAGCTTCATAGTTCTGTACTGCTTAGTTCAAAGACAACGCTTCTTTGTTGTATTTATTCCGGTAATCAAGGGGCGATAAACCTGTAATTTTTTTGAACGTTGTTCGGAACGATTTTGTATCGGTATAACCTACATCGAACATCACTTCCGCCACATTTTTTCGGTTCGTTTCGAAGTGTTTTTTAGCAGCTTCAATTTTCACACGCTGTATATATTCAATGACGGTATTGCAGGTTGCTTTTTTGAATCGGCGTTCCAAACTTCTCCGGCTAACAGATACTAAATCAGCGAGTTGATCGATTGTTATTTTTTCCTGGAAATTCGCTTCAATATATTCCTGCGCCTTTTTCACCGAATCATCCTCATGGGCTTTCTGCCCCTGAAAAATAGTAAAGGCCGATTGGCTATCCCGCTCTATTTCAATGGCAAATACTTTTGCTGACAGAACAGCCACCTCACGCCCTACGTATTTCTCGATCAGGTAAAGAATCAGATTCAGGTACGAAAAAGCCCCTCCGCTTGAGTAAATGCCCTGTTCGTCGGTAATAATACGCTCTGTTACCAGGTTTACGTCGGGGAATAACTGCCGAAATTCGTTGGTAGCCAGCCAGTGAGTAGCGCATTGCCGACCTTTTAATAAACCCGTTGATGCCAGTAGAAAAGCGCCTAAACAAAGACTGGCAACTTCGGCACCACGCTGGTATTGTTTAATAATCCAGGGGATAAAATCACGATTGGTTTCAATAGCTTTTTGTATATCTCCATCCAGCGCTGGAATGATAATTAAATCCGTTTTTTTTACCTCGTCAATTAATCGATCCGCATGAGCGGTGAACGAGCCACCACTTAATTTAATTTCGTGCGAAAGTCCTACTAATTGAACCTGAAACAACGGCTTGGCTCCTTTTGCTTTTGCAAATTGATTTACCTGTGTAAGCAGTTGGCGCGATCCTTCAAGGCTACCTAAAATAGCCCCCTGTGGAACGAGTATGGAGATGTGTTTCATGAGTCAAAAATAGGTAAATTTATTGGCGTAATCAACCCTTTTTTTGGCGCACTTTCCCGTTAAAAGTAACGTCCCGAACACGTATATTTGCCTTGTAAACAACTAATAATTCTTTCAAAATGAGGAAGTTAATTTTATTTATGCACGTCTCACTCGACGGCTTTGTGTGTGGCCCTAACAATGAACAGGACTGGATGACGATGGACGACCACGAGATGGGTGAATTTATGGCGTCCGACTTCCAGAAAACGGTCGATACGATGCTCGTTGGCCGGGTACTGTACGAAGGATTCGCTAGTTTCTGGCCTACCGTTCCTTCCATGCCCAACACCCCGCCCGAACTGGTCGACTTTGCTTACTGGATGATTAATACGCCCAAAATCGTCTTTTCAAAAACGCTGAAAACCGTCGACTGGACAAACTCCCGTTTGGCCCAACACGATCTGGCGGAAGAAGTTGCGCAGTTAAAAAAACAACCCGGTGGCGACATCATCGTATTCGGCGGTGCGACCCTGGTAGCTGCCCTTGCCGAGCAGAATCTGATTGACGAATACCGCATCAAACTGGAGCCGATTCTGCTGGGCGCGGGTAAGCCACTATTCGCCCAAATACATGATCGGATCAAGCTGAAACTGACCAAATCCAGATCGTTCAGTTCGGGCGTTGTCGGGCTTTACTATGAGGTAGATCGACCAGGTTTAGATACTGAGGCACAGTAAGAGGCTATTGTGCTGTCGGTTACTCATAACCGACAGAAGGACGATTCGCCGTTGCGTTTCTGAAAACTGAACAATGCATGAGGTTTTGAGAAACCTCTCTATGTCAGATGAGAGCATCTGACACCACAAACCAATGTAGTGCTGGTTACTGATGTGCTGTCGGTTATGAGTAACCGACAGGAGGACGATTCGCCGTTGCAATTCTCAAAACCGAACAACAACATACGATGACGCAAATCAATCCTTATCTGAACTTCAACGGCAACTGCCGCGAAGCCATGATGTTTTATAGGGAATGCCTGGGGGGCGAACTGAATCTGCAAACTATTGGCGAATCCCCCATAAGTGACCAAATGTCTGACGAAATCAAAGACAGAATTTTACATGCCGGTTTAACCAAAGACGGTCACCTGCTATTAATGGGGTCGGATATGATGGGCTCGAGCCTGATCGCTGGGAATTCAGTTACCTTATCGATCAATTGCCGTAGCGAAGAAGATATCCGTCGCTTTTTCAGTACACTCGCTGAAGGAGGACAAATCAAAGACCCGCTTTCTGATATGTTCTGGGGTGCTCTATTCGGTTCCCTTACTGATAAATTTGGCCTGAGCTGGGTATTGAATTATAGTAGATAGAAGGCAGCCTGTTAGGGTGGTTATGATCTATGTAAATCATAATCGCCCTAACAGGCTACATTCTACACCTTATCTATTGCCCGCTGACTTTGCCGGTCGAATTCGTCTTATCTGCCGTTGCGTTTGGAGTAGCGGGTGTATCCAGGTGATTCCAGTTGATGAGCACGTTCCAGACCAATGGTGCATCGTGGTGATTCAGGAAACGGTGTAGGGGATCGAAGGTGAACGCCACGACCCGGCCAGCTCCAACCGGGACGTTGAAAATACCACCATGCCCGATGATGGTCTGCTCATTTCGTACCATCCCCGAAAGCACATAGGGCTCTTCTTTTTTCGGGTTCGCAGGTTTAGCCGCTTCTTTCACGGGTTTTTTATCGGGCATACCCATAATGGCTCCTTTGTACTCTTCTTCATCCTTCAGCGGTTTGGTTCCGTACTGCATCACCATCATATCCCGATTGGCCTTTTTGGTTTGCAACAACGGCGCAATACCCCGGAAAATCGGGAAAGTTTCGGGAAAGCCATACATGATCGGGCTGTCGGGTTTCCGGTTTTTTACCGTTACGACAGAGCCCGGATGGAATAAGGTTGGCGCGCTGGCCTGATCCAGATCGCGGGTGATGCCTGTTTCGGCAATCATGGCCGATGAGTTATCCAGCGTAACCAATACGCCCCCCTGCTCCACAAACTTTTTGAGATTATCGACCCCTTCGAATCCTGGTCCACCCGTAATATCCGTTGTTGCATCCGGGAAGCCATGCGACGGAAACTCCGGCGTTTTGGTAAAGGGTAATGGCCCAAATCGGGAATCGATCTCGTGAATGAAATTGGTGGCCGAACCACGCATTCGGGGGATCAGGATTACATCAAATTTCTTCCGAAGTTCACCCGCTTTCAGGTGGTCTTTGTTGATGGATGTGTAGGGAATACCGCGTTGCTCAAACGTAAAGCGTGCCCAGCCTTCATCCTGGGTATTGTACCAGCTGTGGTAGATCGCCACCCGTGGCAGGTTAATATCGTGCTGCCGTAACGACCCTCCGACAGCCTCTGGATTAGCTTTTGTAGCGTGTAAATCCAAACCGAACTGGGTGGCCAGCTTTTTGGACTGATCGGCTGTTAACCCTTTGAACACCACTGCACCAGCCGCCAGTGTATCTTTACTACCTTCAATCGTAGCCTTGGTATCTAGTACCATCGCTTTGACCTGCTTGCCCTGCCCTTTCAGCCAGATCAGCGCAGGTAGCAGGTTGTTCTGGCCTTTATAATTCAGCACGTAATTGGTCCCCTCACCGTCGATTTTTCCACCATAGTTCACGTCCTCGCTAATCAGTTTCAGATCGCCTGTAGCATATTTTACACTGTCTTCGGCTTTCACATCAACGCCATATAAATACCCCAACGTCCAGGCAATGTCGTCGTAGGGTGGAAACTTGGCTTCTTTCGGGTAGTTCTGTTTCGTCAGTAGCGATACCGCCAGATTTCGGTACGGCTGATTCAGCAACACCACATAATCGCCCTGATTTTTACCGGATTCCGCTTTGTGCACTTCAATGTCCTGCGCCCGAAGCTGATTAATCAGATAGGCCGCCATAGCCGGATCGCGTTGATCTTTCGGAATTACAAAGGCCCGTGGTTTTTCTTCGGTTCCTTTCCGAATGTTGTTCAGCCCTTTCTGATAGAAGTTCTTCAGCAACATCCGGCTGTTGGTGGCGCCATACGACAGCGACGCCAATACCCCCGCCTGCATGTAGTTGATACCGTTCCGGTACGACCAGTAGACTTTTTCCGTAGCCGGATCGGGCCGATACCATTCTTTTGAAGTGACATCGTCACCGGCATATTTCTGGTTGGCCAGATCGCGCAGGTAGGTGTTGGCTCCGGCATTTCCGAATGTTTCATAAAACCGCCCGGCCGCATTGTGGTTGTTGGAAATCCAGAGAGCATAGCCCGGATACCAGCCATCGTAAAACGCCCAGGTAAACACGCCCGGAATACCCTGTGCTGCCAGGGAAGTAATATCGTGGTTGGCCATCGTTTGCCATTCGCCAATGGTAATTGGGTCGATGGTTTCGTTGTAAGGTCCCGTTCCAGTTGAGATGTAAAGCAACGGAACCGATTCGTGTAAATCCAGGCTGACGGTCGGGTGCCAGTCGTAATAGATCTTAAACATCGCTTTCGTAATCGCCTGCGACACCTGCAACCCATCGCGGTTGTTGTCGTGATACACGTACTTACCCCAGTAGGGTGGCGATTTCGGGAAACCATCGTCATAGTCCTTCCGGGCTTTGGTGTAGCGATAATACCAGTCGACCTGCTTATCCCAGCCGTCAGGTTCCGATACGGGATTGATAATCACAATGATATTATCACGGATGGTTTTAATTTCGGGTGTCTGGCTGGTGACCAGCCGGTAAGCCAGCTCCATCAGCATTTCCGGCGACCCCATTTCGGGTGAGTGCAGGCCCCCGTTCAGATAATAGACCAGCTTGGTATCGCCCAGTATCTTCTCGATGTCCTGATTACCTACTTTACGCGGATCGGCCAGCAGAGCGAGTTGTTTTTTGTAATGATCAAGCCGTTTCATGGCGTCCTCACTCCCAATAGCCACCAGTTGAACCGGACGACCTTCTTCCGTCGTGCTCACCTGCTGCATACTGATGTTGGGCGATGTCTGTGCCAGCTTCTGGTAATAGCCATAAATTTCAGCAGTCCGGTGAATGACACCCGGTGCGCCAACAATCTGTCCAAAATGCTTAAGGGGCGACGGCACCTTAGGGTCGTCGGGCAGGTTCAGAACAGAGGCTGGCAGAAACCGCTTATCCGTCGTGTATTCCCTGATTTTCTGATTATAGGTCTCATCGACAGACTGCGCCCGAAGCGACACCTGGCCCACAGTAAGGCCTGCCAGTAGCAACGCTGCCGCCCTTCGTCGGTTGGTAAAAAATGACATGAGTTTGTTGATTAGTTAAGAACTGAAACTACTGCCTGGCTTTCATAAGCTTCCGTTTGAAATAATCGGCGGTAGCGTTGCCCATTTTTAGGGCGTTGGTATGTTTCATCCAGTGGTGCGTATCGTCGGGAATGATGAGCGTCTCCATCGAAACACCCTGTTTTTCCAGCCGCCGAACCAGATCGGTACTTTGGCTGACCCGAACGTTACGGTCGTCGTCGCCGTGAATAATGAGTACGGGCGACGTCCAGGTGCTGACCGATGAAATGGGTGATGATTGGTAGACGAGTTTGCTGGCGGGTTCCAGATCAGGGATTTTTTCGAACCGCATGGCGCTAGGGGCTTCTCCCCCTCCGGCACCCCGTTGCGAACTCCAGTCGTGAACCCCGTGAATATCAACCCCGGCCGCAAAGAGCTTAGAATCACGAGCAAGGGCTAGCGCGGTTAGGTACCCTCCATAGGACCCCCCATAAATGCCAATGCGGGCGGCATCGACCTGCGGCTGTTCGGCCAGCCATTGCGCCCCCGCTTTCACATCCTGATACTCTGAAGCACCCAACGCTCCTCCACTAGCAGGCTGATGAAACTCGTACCCATAGCCAATTCCCAGCCGATAGTTTACCGATAGCACCACAAAACCCTGACTAGCCAGGTACTGGTTGATGGCGTAGGAGTTGGCATAGTAGTCGGAGTAGTTCCAGCCGAGCAGCATCTGCCGGGGAGGGCCTCCATGCACGTAAATAATCGCCGGTTTCTTACCCGAACCACTCGCAGGCTCAAACAGTTGCCCATGTACCGTCATGCCATCCGGTGCTTTGTATACAACCTGTTTGGGTGTTACTAACTGATTCTGAGGAAACGTGGCCGGAATCAGATTCTGCCCCAATAGTTTAGGTGTTCCTTTCGTAAATGCCATCACGGCCGGAAGCGGTGACCGCTGTGCGGTCGCGCTGAACATCGCTACTGTTGAGCCATCACCCGTAACGACGGGCATCCACTCCAGGCCCGAACCTGGTGTCAGCACGTCCATAGCCGCCTTATCGACAGGTACGCGAACCGCATGACGACGATCAATATCCAATTTATCGGGGCCCGTATTGGCGCTGAACAAAAGCCATTTCCCGTCATGACTCAGTGTAATGTGCTCGGCCATAAACGTTCCGGGTGTCAGCAGCAGCGGTGTTCCGCCGGTAGAGGGTACCGAATACAGATGAGGCCAGCCATCCTGATACGACAGAAATACGATCCGGTCGCCAGCGGCCCAGTGCAGATTATAGCCGCCATGCGTGGTAGGTACCGAACCGGCCAATGTTTTAGGCGCCTGCCAGAGTTGCGAACCCAGCCCGGTAGCCACATCGGCCGTCCAGATCGACCAGGGACGGTGACGGCGGGCCATAATCGAATCGGGAGCACCACCTGTACCCGATGTACGCACAAAAACCAACCGCTTGCCATCCGGCGACCAACGGGGTGAATCGTCTCTGGAGAACGAAGGTGCTATCCAGGTAATCGGTGTTTTTTCATCGGTAAACACACCGATGAAGGCATGATCTCTACGGTCGCAGACGAACGCCAGTTTCGACCCATCTGGCGACCATTCGATAGAGCCGTTGGTTCCTTTGGCACTAAACAACACCTTTGCCGTGCCTGATCCATCGATGGGTGCTATCCAGATTTGCCCACCTTTTACAAACGCAATTTTGTCGCTTTTTGGCGAAAGCGTCGGTTCATCCCCCTCGGCAATGGCTTTGGGTTCGCCACCGGCAAATGGAACCGTCCATATCTGTACTTTAGGCGCAATGGGCGATGCCATCGTGTTGACCGGAAGTTCATCGTCCCAGTTGGAGCCATGATCGCCCCCGCGCACGTACACGACCCATTTGCCATCGTCCGAAATCGACAGACTAGTGATTTCCTGCCCGTCATCGTCGGTATAATTGGTCAGCTTGCGAGGTGTAAAATCCGACCCTTCGGCTACGTATACGTTGCGTTTACCCTGTTCATCGAATGCCCAAGCAATACGCGACCCCTGCGCCGAGCTGGTCAGACCACTTGGGAACGGATAACTTTTAATGGCTTCCAACGTAAACGATTGCGCGCTGAGCCATAGGGTTTTTAAGAGAAAAAAGCCTGTCGCCAGGCAGAAAAAGATACACTTTTTCATGAGGCTGCGAGAAAGGTAAAAAGAATGTGCTGGATGAGTGAGTTCTGGACACTCAAATAACCATTTTATTTCCTAATCTCCTCGATCGAACGAATAAAATTCTAACAATCAGCTCTATTGTACCATTTTCCTACACGAAATAAATCAAAAGATCACTAGCAAAAACTGCCTTAGACGGCTTTACCGACCATCCTCCGAGAAGAAGACAATCAGCCAAAGCCCTCTAAGGCAGTTTTGCTATTTTAAGGCAATCGTTGGGTTTTAATGACCAGCCCGCTTAGGCCCTTTGGTTTGGCGAATGACCAACGGTACACATACACTGGCCGGGCATCCACAAACGGTTGGGGTCAGCAATACCGTCACATCCGTATAACATCCATTGCTATTATACACCCGAATGGTATAGTTCTGAGTCGTGACGGGATTAACCAGATTCGATACAATGACACCGCCAACGGGAATGGCCTTGGCAGCACCTGATAGCGTTGCCGATGCATTGAACGTACTACCCAGCGAATACTGATAGGTATACCCGGCTTTAAACTCACTCAGAACAATCTGTCCGTTGGTCTGGGCCACATTACCAACGCAGGTAACGGGTATAGCAACCGCCTTGAACGTGGGGAGGGTATCCTCTTCCACAATGAACGGACAGCAACTAAAATCAGCGCATTGTCCAGTCCCTCCATCTGCTAGCAATGAGTAGGTACCTGCGGCTGTCACACTCAGTACATTCGTGGTGGCGCCAACAATCTCAATGCCATCGCGGTACCACTTATAACTACTGCGTCCGGCAGCCACGGTAAGTTCGAAGAGATAACCGCTACCCTGGCATACCCTCACCGGAACCGATGTACACACCTTAGCCGTATCGCCCGGAATAGTCGCTACATTGTACAGAATACCCGAACTATCGGCTTTAGCCTGGAACGTCAGCGATAGGCTTTGACCGGGCGTAAGACTCGATACCGTCCAGAGACTGATCGGATTACCCTGTGTAAACGTAGTGCCTACTGGTGCTGAAGCCGAATTGGCAACGTAGCTCAGGCCAATGGTCGTTGAATCCCGTACCGTGACATTTGTAGCGGTCGTTGACCCAATATTCGTCAGTACCAGCGTATAGGTCAGAATATCTCCCTGCTTCGCTTTCGACTTATCGACTACTTTATCCAACGTCAGAGCCGGTGGCAGAAGATAATAACCTGCATCCAGCGTCCGATTGAATTCCCCTGCCGTTAACGTAACGGCTTCGGTTTTACCCGTAATCAGGTTCGCATTGGAATCCTTCGTTCGATCAGTACCACTATATGGTGTGGTTGCCGTATAGCCCGCTGGAGCCGTAAACCCGACCACGTACGAGTTGGAACTGCCTGGTGTCAGGCCGGTGAAACTGTAGAAACCACTGGCATTGGTCACTGTCGTGGCCGAGGATGCCCCGTTGATATATAGAATAGCGGTTACCCCCTGAATACCCGGCTCACCGAAATCCTGTATCCCATTTTTGTCCGAATCGAGCCATACAAAGTCACCCAGGCTGGCAATGGCGGCTGGTAATTCAGGAGCAATATAACCGGCATCCAGTGTCTGATTAAACTCACCCGGAGCCAACGTAACCGAAGCCGATTTACCCGTAATCAGATCAGCATCACTATCTTTAGCCTTATCGGTGCCACTGAGCGGAATTGTAGTCGTATAGCCAGTAGGTACCGTAAAACCGACTGCATAGCTGAAGCTATTGCCAGGTGTGAGGCCGGTAAAGGAGTAGAGACCACTGGCATCAGTAGTAGTGGTTGTAGAAGCCCCGCCATTGATGAATAAAGTCACTTTTACCCCTTCAATACCTGGTTCGATCCCATCCTGAATGCCATCCTTATTCAGGTCAATCCAGACAAAGTCGCCCAGACTGGCAAGCGCCACTGTACAGGAAGCGGGTGCCGCATAAGTAACCGAAGCCGATCCACAGGCCGTCGCCGATGAAAGTATCGATACGGTATGCACCGCTCCATCCGAATTCAAGCCACCGAGGGTGTAACTAACCGGACCGTTACCCGATAAGCTTACCACCGTCTTCACACTCCCTACCGAAATCGTTAGTGATTGTGTGCCGGTGGCATTGGTAGCTGCTACTGTACCCGTCAGCGTGTACTGGTTAGTAGCCGTATTACACTGACCCGGTGTAGCCGTTGCCGTCAGGGAGCATACGGGGGCATCACTGATTATGATCGTAAGTGGCTGGGAGTCTGAACAGCTTTTTGCATCTGTCACCGCGATCGTAAACGTAACCGTACCGCTGGCCGTAGGTGTTCCCGAAATTACCCCAGTGCTACCGTTCAGCGTTAGACCGGCTGGCAGGCTACCCACGTTTGTAAAGCTTAACGCCCCCGTACTGCCGCTGGTTGTGAGCGTCTGACTATACACCGTACCTACCTGCCCATTTGGCAATGAAGCGGTAGTGATACTGGTCGAACAAACCGTACAGGCAACGGGAGCCGTATAAGTCGTAGTCGTTGACGAACAACCCGATAAGGTCGCCGTTACCGTATGTACTGCCCCATTTGACACTAATCCATTGAAAATCGCATTCGCCGTCGTTGTACCAGTTGAGGCCGCTACCGCAAACGTCACACTGTTTACCCCATCCGTAACCGTCAACGTCCCTGCTGTCGGGTTGGTCATCGTTACAGCAACTGTGCTGGAGTAGGTGTTGGTTGCGCTTGCACAGATGCCCGGCGTAGCTAATGCACTCACACTACATACAGGTGCTACTGTACAGCTCGCCGGAGCGGTGTAGGTTGCTGAAGCCGTTCCGCAAGCGGTGGCACTGCTGGTTACCGTTACTGTATGAACGGCCCCATCGCTTTGCAGAGTGGTATAGCTATAGTTGATCGTGGTCGTTCCAGCAGAAGCCGTCAGTGAGCGCACATAACTCCCATCGGTCAGCGTCAGCGTCTGGCTGGCAGGACTATTCGTCAACGTAATCGCTCCTGAAAGCACATACAGATTCGTCGCAGGATTACAGTTGGCACCACTGGCTGTCAGACTCAGGTTACAGACCGGCGCTACCGAACAGGAGGCCGGTGCTGTAAAGGTTGCCGTCGTGGTTCCACAACCGGGCAAACTGATCGTTGCGGTATGACTAGCCCCATCGGAGGTTAATCCCTGGAAGACAGCTGTAAACGATGATGTATTAGCCACAATCGTCTGACTGATAGGCGATGAGCCGGGAATACTAATTGTAAGCGTACCCGCTGGTGCATTAGCCAGACTGACCACCACGGAAGCCGAGTAGGTGTTGGTCGCAGTGGCACAGACACCTGCTGTGGCCACCGCACTGATACTACAAACCGGAGCTATTGAACAGGAAGCCGGAGCGGTGTACGTTGCAGTAGCTGTGGAGCAATCAGGCAGTGAAGCCGTCACCGTGTGAGTTGTGCCATCAGACGTTAATCCGTTGAAGGTAGCCGTAAAGGTATTTTGGGCGTTAGCCGTCGTCGAGAAAGTCAGCGTTTGTGCCCCATCAATAATCGAGAGCGTACCCGAAACTGGATTCTTAACGGTTACGACCACAGTTGAGGAATACGTGTTGGTGGCTGTCTGGCAGACACCCGCCGTAGCTACTGCCGAAATGGAGCAGACCGGCGCTACCGAACAGGAGGCCGGTGCTGTAAAGGTTGCCGTCGTGGTTCCGCAACCGGGCAAACTGATCGTTGCGGTATGACTAGCCCCATCGGAGGTTAATCCCTGGAAGACAGCTGTAAACGATGATGTATTAGCCACAATCGTCTGACTGATAGGCGATGAGCCGGGAATATTGACCGTAAGCGTACCCGCTGGTGCATTAGCCAGACTGACCACCACAGAAGCTGAGTAGGTGTTGGTCGCAGTGGCACAAAGGCCAGCGGTAGCTGTGGCGGAGAGCGAACAGACAGGTGCTACTGAGCAGGAGGCCGGTGCCGTATAGGTCTGGCTAACGGGAGAGCAGGCGCCGTCAGAATAACTGGCCGTTACCGTATAGACTTGCCCATCACTAACCAGTCCAGAATAACTGAATGTTCCCGATGCGTTGCCGACAGGTAAGGTCAGACTACGGGGCGAGAAGGCTCCCGAGCTAATGGTGAGTGTTCCGCTAGTGGGCACATTGGTGGCCGTCAGGGTTCCTGAGAGCACGTAACCATTGGTGGCCGACTGGCACAGGCCAGGGGTAAGAATCATGGCCAGCCCACAGGGAGCCACCGTACAGGAAGCGGGAGCCGTATAAGTGGCAGTAGTCGTACCACAATCAGGCAAGCTCACCGTTACAGTATGAGAACCCGTACCAGAGGCCAGTCCTGTTAGCGAGTAGGCTACGGAAGTAGCAGATGCACCAATGCTAATGGTTGTTGAATGGGTGCCATCCGCGATGGTAGCTACCCCACCGGATGTACCTGTCAGGTTGATAATGCCCGATACAGAGTACTGGTTAGTAGCTGAATTACAAGTACCTGGGGTAGCGGTTGCAGCAAGCGCACAGGATACATTACACGTGTATGTATAGGTAACGGTTGCATAGCCATATGCTTTGGTGTTTTGCTGCATAATAACATTACCCCCACCCCCTGAGGATGCAATGCCACTTAACGTAGTTACGGTCAGAGGCACATTACCAGAACCTATAAATTGACTTAAATCAGTGGTGGAGGTATAACTGGTCGCTCCTGTTGCCGTCAATGTTTGAGGAGCCACAACATAGATATCAGCGTCGGTACCCGTACTTCCCGTTGCATTGGTTACCCAGCGAGCATCGGTCCTGGGGTCAACAAAAATATCCAGCATGTAGGTGGAAAGCCAGCTTTTCATCCCTTCTAATGTCGACAGATGGGTTCCCGAATATACTAAATCACCCCCATACGTGTCTTGCGCAGCCACCGTAACACCAGCGGGTAACGAAATCGTCCCTGTTGTATAGGAAAGGGTTGGGCTCAATAAGCTGGTTGCGCCTAAATTAATAGTGACATCACTGGTAAAGTTAGCTCTATAGGTAACGGCAGTAGCCGCTGTATTTTCCAGCAAGAAATTCGTTCCCTCCGCAATTCCATAGCTTAAATCGACCTTCGTCAACGTCTTGGAACCATCATTAAACTGCGGTAACAATAGGGCTACGTTCTCCAATTCAGTTGTCTGGAAGGGTGTTCGATAGGTGTAGGTCACCGTTTGCGTCGTTGATCCTACGCAAGTGGCTGCTCCACAGGTGCCAGGGTCAACAATCGTTATCTGGGTAGTACAGGTAGCATTATTGACATCCGTCAGCGTCACTAAAATATTGCCTTTCCCAGCCGTACCGAGGGGGCTACGAAGCGGGGTTGGATATGCATAGCTTAGTGCGGTCAATGAAGTCCCATCCGATAAACTCAAACTAATGGGGGTCCCATTTTGCGTTGCAGTTACGGTGAATCGGCTTCCCTGCCCGGCACTATAAGGCGTTAACAGGAATGTTATATAGTCATCGGTATCGACATTGAGTGTCCCGTTATTATGACAGGTTACCTGAGCAGTTGCTGAAATCGAACACACTGCCGCCACCGTACACGAAGCAGGAGCCGCGTATGCAGCCGTAGCAGATCCACAACTCGATAAGCTCACCGTTACTATACGACTGGCTCCGTCGGAAATTAACCCAATAAGTGAATAGCTGGCCGTTGTCGCATTTGGCGCAATACTTACCGTGGTACTGGCTACACCATTCGTAATGGTAGCCACTCCACCGGAGGTATTACCGACAAGGCTAATGGTACCATCGAGTGTGTATTTATTAGTCACACTGTTACAAGCTGTTGGCGTAGCCGTAGCCGATAAGGAACAGCAATTGGTAAATGGCAACGTCGTTGTAAGCACCGTGTAGCAACAGGGACCATTATAGACCACTACACTATAGCTTTGTCCACTTGTGCTGGCTGGATTGCTCAGTCCCGTGAAACTAGCCGCCGATGCGGACACAGGCTGGCTACCGGTAGCTGTATACGAAGGCAGCACACTATTGGCCGCCACCAGGAATACCTTATCGGCGTTTTGAATACCCGATACCGTAATTCGTGCATTGCTATTGGCTGTGCCCCCAGTGCAGGTAGCTGCCGTAACCGATACACTGGCTACCGTCGTTGGCAGACAGCTAAAGCCCGCATCCAGGTTGTGATTGATATATCCAGCATTACCCGTTGTCAGGCTAATAACTGGTGCCGTGACCCCAGCAACGGTTGCGATCAGCGCATCTGAATCGTTCAGATCACTCGCGTTCGTTGTGGTGCTGTTCGCAACCGTCAACTCAAGCTTACTCCCTTTAACGGTCAGCACACTATTATTGAATTGGCCCGCACCGAACACCAATGCGTAGGCCGTATTTGGCAGCAGCGTTGTGTCGGCACTGGTACCCAGCCAGGTGCCTGATGTTAATGCAGATTTCGACGAGAAATAATATTCACCGTTCGCATTGGTTGTTGTTGAGGCAATTTTGGTTGTTCCCTTATATAAATCGACCTGAACACCCGACATCGACTTTTCGCAAGGGTCCTGAACACCGTCTTTGTTAGTATCAACCCAAACACGGTTACCGATTTCGATTACTTCCAGCAAGTCGCAGTTTAGTTCCGGCTCGCCCAGGCCACTTGCTTTCGCAAAGGTACCTGGCGCAGTACTGGTCGTATAAACGATCGCGGCTGCTTCAGCCTTTCCTGTTTCGTTGTTCCAGTATTTAACCCCACCCGAATTGGCAATATTGGTAACCGGGTCAATGGTAGCCCCGACAACGTGTCCACTACCGAGTCGTAGGGCTAAACCACCTAACACAAGCTCGGTATGAACGTATCGAGTGCCACTGATGTAGTTATCATCGTAAAATTCGCCAAAGCCTGGCCCCTGGTTGTTGTTCACCCCAACACCCGTATACGGTCCTACTTTCCCATTATTTTCCAGGATGTATGAGCCGTTTGAGTAATACGCCCGCAGAATATCTCCAGCGGCTGGGTTTACAGTATACAATTGCGTTTCCGACGGATTGGGGCTGTAGTTATTGTAACCACCCTGAAAACCAGTCCGGTCGGCAAAGCCCAACACCATTGATCCATCGACATCAAAATCAATATCAGCCAGAATGGGTTGCGGGTGAACCAGGCTTTTATAAACAGCCGTACTGGTCGCAATCACCAGATCATTAAACGTATCCGTCCAGGGATACCAGCCGGTGCTATCGGCTCCAGCCTGACCGGCCGAGTTCAGCGGAGAAATACCGTACCCTTTCGGATACGTTAATGGGAAATCAAAAACGGGGGTAAATACTGCCGTACCCGGATCAAATGCGTACACATAAGCCCGCAATTTAGACTTACTCTTCGAGTCGAAAGCATCGCACACAGTACCTACATATAACTTACTGTTATAAATGTGCAAAGCCCAGGGGCGAGACTCCCCACCCACACAACCCGGATCAGGGATCGGATACGATTTTACATCTGACTTGGTGGGCAGCGTACCCGATGCATTGTAAGCTGAAATATCAATACTGTACAGCTTTTTATCGTTCAGGTTGACGAACCAGAGTTTCTGTCCGTTCTCAGCAACCTCCAGTCCCCCTATCCCTACTTTGCCAATCAGCGGAAATACATCGGGGTCATGGCTCGGTTTGGTCAGATCGGCCGAGAGTCCGCGCCCGGCAGATCCATTTTCAGGCACTGAAGCCGCTCCCACATCAACACCCAAAGTTGTTACATCAATAAATCCTTCGGTGATCGTCGACGATTTGGTGTGGGTCACATAAATACCACCTAGTCCCAGAGGCCCCAGTCCCGAATGCCGGTGTAAGGTAGCCGCCATAAATACATCTTTGGTAAGGCGGTTATAACCAAGCCCCCAAACCGTACCGACCTGGCCAGCATCCGACCAGTGGCTCACACCAGTAGCCCCGGTTGTACTTTCGTCGTAAGGAAAACTAACCACAGCGGCAGCACCAGCCGAAAGAGCCGAGGTGGCAACAGGTGGAGTCGGATTTAACGTTAATGGATCGCCATACGTATAGCAGGGAATAAAAATCTGAGGATCAGGCTGACAATAGAGATAAGGGTTCGCAATCCCCAGGTCGACCGAACAGGTGGCCTGCTCAACGAACTGCACGTTTGAATGACTGCTGGAGCCATAAATGGTTCCCATATCATTCCCGGCCGCCGTTCTGAACTCAATCCGTACCGGATACTTTATAGCTGTTGATGTAAATACATACTTTCCAAACTGGTCAGTCACCACTGGGCCATATTTAACCCCATCACAGTCGAAGGCCGTAACGGTCACACTGGCCACACCCTGTGTTTCGGTTGCCTGTTTAATTCCATCGGCGCTAAAATCCCGAAAAACGGTTCCACCCAACTGCGTACCTGTACAACTTGTTGGTGGGCAGGCAGCCGGAATTGCGTAGGTCTGGCTGGCCTGGCAACTGGTATTACTGGCAAACTTCGCCGTTACAGTACCCGTACTGGCTCCTCCGCTTAAGGTAAGCTCAAAGGCCACAACCTGTGGCGTGACAATATTCTGGGAGCCTGTAATAACGACCGTAGTGGGCTGAGGATACGTAATAACCGAGACCCCAGGAATGATTGTTCGGCTTTGTACCCCCGTTGTTACAACAATGTAATCGTTGTCAGGCGCATTTGCCCAGGCCACCTCAACGCTAACAGTCGCTTTGCTCACTCCACTTACGGAATAGCATCCCGATACGGTGGGCGTTAGTGTAATCGAGCATTGCGCCTTAGCGAAGCCAACAGACATCAGTAGCAACGCAACGAATGGGATTAGCGTGTGATACGACAGCGCCCTGAACATACGCGAGACGACCCTAAACGTTGCTCTGGGAAACATAGCGTTTCCTAAAGCGGGGAGTATCCCACCTAAAAAGTTGTAGAAAGTAGACATACAATAAGCTGATATTGGCGAATCAGTAAGATTGGCCAACCAGAAACCAAAAAGTATGCCGTGAATTATCTATTAGATATAAAATAATGAAATTAATTATACACTAAGAATCAACAAAGATATTTATACAGGTTACATGCACATGTCAACATACGTTATTAGCCAACCAAATTTTATGCCATAGTTAGTAAACGATACAACCTATTAAGTAAAACTCAACTGTCAATAAGTTAATATAGATTTTACTGGCATTCGCAAAACTGACCAAAACGACCCAAACAGAGCGTACCTATTGTAAATCGCGTTACCCGAGATTCCAGGAAGAAAGTCAGGTAACGCGATCTAACGAAGGCTATCTGATCACAACACCGAAGAAGGCATTAGAGACCTGTTCGTTTAGGCCCTTTGGTTTGTCTGATGACCAACGGGACGCACACACTGGCCGGGCAAGCGCAGGTCGTTGGCACCAACATTACCGTCACATCCTGATAACAACCACTCCCATTGTAGACCCGAACCGTATACAACTGGGTTGTAACAGGGTTAGCCAGGTTATTCACAATGATGCCATCAACAGGGATCGACTGGGCCGCACCTGATAATGAAGTAGTAGCATCGAATGTTGCCCCCAATGAATACTGGTACGTGTAGCCAGCCTTGAATTGACTTAGCACAATCTGCCCATTTGCCTGCGCTGTATTCCCAATACAGGTCACTGGTATCGCAACGGCCTGGAAGGTTGGCAAGGTATCTTCTTCCACAATGAACGGACAACAGCTGAAATCCGAGCATAGCCCATTGTTCCCGTCAGTTACCAGCGAATAAGTACCAGCAGCGGTTACACTTAGCACATTGGTTGTGGCCCCTACTATTTCGACGCCATCTCTATACCATTGATAACTGCTACGTCCCGAAGCCACAGAGAGCTCGAAGATAAAACTACTACCCTGACAAACCTTAACCGGAACCGAAGTACACACTTTAGCAGTATCGCCCGGAACCATGGCTACATTGTATAGAATACCTGCACTGTCTGCTTTTGCCTGGAACGTTAGGCTCAAGCTCTGACCAGCTGTCAGGCTGGCAATACTCCAGATACTAACTGGATTCCCAGCGATAAAGGTCGTACCAGCGGGAGCCGTAGCAGACCCCGATACAAAGGATAGTCCGGCAGACGTTGAATCCCGAACCGTAATGTTGCTGGCATTACCGTTCCCTACATTAGAAACCACCAGTGTATACGTAAGCAGCTGCCCTTGTTGTGCAATCGTCTTATCGACTATCTTTTCTACTTGTAGTTGAGACAGAAGACAAGCTTGCGGAGCGACATATGTGGCACTAAAGTTCTTAGTCGCATAACCGACAGTAATCGTATGGGTGCCAGTACCCGATATCAATCCACTCAATGCATAAGGTACAGACGTAACCCCTGCCGTAATCACTACAGTAGTTGAGTTACTACCATCGGTAATAGTAGCGACTCCATCAACCGCATCCGTTAGCGAGAGAACACCCGTTACATTATACTGATTAGTAGCCGATTGACAAGCTCCAGGGGTAACTACAATGCCAACACTAGGGTTAGGCGTTCCAATAATAATTATTGGTGTCGTTGTGGTGCAACCGAGTGGCGTTGTTGATGTCACATCAAACAGATTCACACCAACCGTTATCGATACAGGTGTTGTAATCACCTGAACCCCCGCTGTTATAACATTCGTCAAACCGACTAAGGCTGATAATGCTCCCGTTGGCGAAATGAGCGTAGTCAAGTCTAGGCTTGTACCTGCACTTAAAGTCAGGTTGAGTGGAGGCAGGATTGGCGCTTCGACACCCGTCACACTGATGGGCGTGGTGGAGGTACAGCCCAGCGGAGTGGTG
>NZ_MKUD01000026.1:2501-11856 GCF_001898575.1 Spirosoma sp. 48-14 | reverse complement strand
CATCTTGTCCTGCTGAGCCCGCACGGGGCGGCTGCTGATGCCCAGCATCAGCAGCACAACTCCTGCGGCCCATAGTTTACTTCTAAACTGGTTTGCCATCCGAATTAGCGGTTAATAGTCATGTATCGAACAAACTTGCGGCCATCGCTCAGATTCACTACGTAGTAGTAAGTGCCATCGGGCACCCCGTTGGAGTCGGCCGAGCTGAGCACGATACCCGTGTTCGGCTTGCCATCCCAATCGTTCTGGTAATCGTCATTCTGGTAGACCAGATTACCCCAGCGGTTGTACACCTGTAGACTCACCGTCAATCCATCGACACCCCGGATCACGAACCGGTCATTGATTCCATCGCCGTTTGGAGAGAAGCCTTGCGGGATGAAAATCGCCTGGTAAGTCGGCAGCAAAGTCAGCGGAGTAGCTTCGCGCTCATTGGTATCGGTCGGATCACCATTGCCGTTGAGGTCAGGATTCAACCCACTCGTCGATACATCGCTTACCGTACCACCCGTATACTGGGCCAGACCGTAAGCCGAGTTGAGGAAGCTGGTGGTCGAACCATCGGTGATGACGTTGATCACCATCCGAATCGTATCGACTTTACCCACTGCCAGCGAGCTGGTGCTGTCGCCCAGCACGATGACCGGATCCGACGCCCCATTGTAGTTCGGATTGAGCTTGAGGGCACTACCCGTCGAGGTGATGAACGGTGCTTTCACCAGGCTGAAGCTCGATCCCGTCTGGGTGTTGAACACTGTCGAGAGCGTATCGGTAACCAGCACATTTTTCAACGGACTGGGCCCGTAGGCTTTCACCACGATCTGATAGGTGACGTTGTAGCTACCATCCGACTGACGGACCGTATCGGCTACGGCCATGGCCAGACCAATGTGCGCATCGGTGGTCAGCCCGTTGAGCGATACCGGCGTCGACTGACTGTTGTTACGAGGGTCCAGGTCATTGTCTGGGTCCGTATTCGCACCCGCCGTCGAGGTATCGGCCACCACCTGATTATCCGAGGCCAGGGCCGTACCGTAGGCCGTGTTGTAGAACGTCAGCGACGACGACTGGGGAGATGCGTTGCGTACATCGACCCGTACCGTGAAGCCCAGCGTTGCCTTGGCGCCCACCGCCAGCGTACTGGCCGTATCCACCAGCATCTTGGTGAGCAGACCCTGACCCGTGTACAGCGTATCGACCGTGACTGTTCCCGTTCCCGTCACCCGGATGCGGTTGCTGACAATCAGCGCACCACTACCGAAGGTCTGGGTGAGGTTGTCACTCACCTGGATCTGCCGCAGGGGCAGACTACCCATGTTGGTCAGCGTGATGGTGTACGGAACGTCGTATACCCCAGCGGCTACCAGTGTCGGTGTACCCGCTTCTTTGGCTATACCCAGCAGGCCTTGAGGCAGGTCGAAACGAACCGTAGTCGCTACAGCCCCATCGGCCACCGGATCGACCCCGTTGTTGGACACATCCCGCGCCGTCTGAGAGGCATCTGGTGTCGTACCAGTCACCGTCGCACGGGAGTAGAACGGACCGTTGTTACCATTGGGCTTCACATTCACCACAAACACGACCTCATCCTGCGCTCCGGCAGCCAGGGTACTGGCCCCTGTCAGCAGGTCGGGTTGCGTATGGCCGTTGAAGCTGGCATTGGCAACCAGGGTGCTACCCGATGCCACGACCGGAGCGCCGACCACGCTATACGACGCGGGCGAGAGGAACACCTGACTCAGGCTATCAACCAGACTCAGTCCCTGCAGATCAATACCACCGATATTCTTAATCGTCCCTTTGTAGGTCACGTTATACGAATTATCGGGTTGGGCTTCGACCTTCACAACGGCCAGGGCCAGACCCAGACCCGCCGTGCCGGTTTGCGAGGCAGGCGCCGTGGCCGTATCCCGTACCGTAACACTGGAGCTGTTGTTGCTCAGGTTCGGATCAACATGGTCCTGATACGTGATCTCGGCCCGGTTGACTACATCCTCGTCTTTCTTCACCAGTCGGGCACTGAACACGATCTGAGCCGAAGCACCGGCTTTCAGGCTATCGATGCGTTTGGTAATCACCCCGTTGACGAAGGTGTACCCTGCCGATGGCAGCAGTTGCAGCCCACTGGGCAACACATCCCGCACATCCACGTTGTAGGCCGTATGCGGACCCGCATTGCTGACCGTTAGCGTGTAGGTAACGGGCGTACCGTTCACCACCGTATGGTTCACTGTCTTGGTGATGCTCACGTCCGAACGCAGCGTATCGCTGGCACAGTCGAAGACCTTCACCACCACTTTCGACGGATGGCTTACGCAACCCTGGGCTGTTTTCTCCACAATCCAGTAGGTACCTTCACACACCGAATCCGGACGAATCACAATGTTGGAGGTGACGCATTCACAAATCCGGTAGATGTAGCTGCTTCCTGCTGTCGTCGTCGATAAGGCTTTGGTCAGATCGACGATTTTCGACGGACAGGTGTTGCGCAGGTTGGTCACCAGCGGTGGCAGCACCGGATCGGCTACCTTCACCGTTACCTCGGCCGATTTGACCGATACGCAGCCCTTATCATCCAGTACCTGTACACTATAGATACCACTTTGTTTGACGACGATACTCCGCGTGATGGCTCCTGTACTCCAGCGATAGCCCGCAGCCTCGGAGGCTTTCAGCGTCACCGAATCGCCATAGCAGAGCTGGGTAGCCCCGACGATGGTGATTACCGGCTGGGATTTCACCCCATTCAGGGTGAGCACCATCTGATCGGTAGCCACCGGGCAATTCACGTTAGACGTACTCACCGCCAGGGTTAGCGTTACCGTACCATTCTGCACGTCTTCCGCACTAGCGGTGTAGATCGCACTCAGTGAGTACGGGTTATCGAAGCTACCACTACCACTGGTGGTCCAGTGGGCGGTTTTACCACCGCCCCCCTGAACGCCACGCAGTTGATAACTCGTTGTCGAACATACATTCGCATCGGCACCCGCATCGGCCGTCGCCGGATTCACCCCATCGCAGGGCGAAGGCTCGGTGCAGGTCGTAATCTGCACGTGGATGATGGCTGGCAGACTCACGCAGCCATTCATAGTCCGCTCAATCACGTAGTAGGTACCCGCGCCCACCGCAGCCGGGTTGGCCACTTTACTGGTCAGCGTAGCATCGGTGTAGTACTCGAACACACCACCCGACGTGCTTACCTGGCTGGTTACCCCCGTCGACAGATCGACTGTCGTGATGGGACAGGTATTGGTCTTATCGACGACCGTTGGCACGGCCACCTTGGGCAATACCGTCAGGGTGATACCCGCTGACACATCGCTCCGGCAAGTGCCTGCAGCCGAAGCGCAGTAGGCCGTATACGTTTCGGTACTGGCTGGCGACAGGGTGATCGACGAACCCGTCAGATTATTCGACCAGATCACTTGTTCACTAGCCGAGCATCCTGTAGCCACCAGCGTTACCGGCATGCCATAGCAAACCGTAGTGCTACCCGCTCCCTGTAGGGAGAGTGTCGGTGCCGATGGTTTGCCCACACGCACCGTAGCCGATGCCGACCAGTCGCCTTCGCAGGCACCCAGTTTGCATTTCACCCGGTAGGTAACATCCGCGCTCGGTGTTACCGTCAGGATAGCTCCGGTTGTGGAACCGTCCGACCACAGGTACGCCCCGTCGGCACAGCCGGTGGCGGTCAGCGAGACGGTTTCACCGACGCAAATCGATGGTGTACTCACTATGACCGGAACCGCCGGACTACCCAGTGTAATGCGTACCGGGGCAGAAGGTTGACTGGCGCAACCGGCTACCTCACAGATCGCCGTCAGCGTCCGATCGCTATACACGCTGGTTTCGTACACCGCGCCTTCTTTGCCATCCGACCATTTCACACTGCCGCTGCAGCCACTGGCCGTCAGGGAGACCGTCCCCCCGTTGCAAACCGTTAGAGCGGTAGCCGACAGGGTTGGAGCGTTCACTACACCGACCGTCAGTTTTGCCCCCGTTGCATCCAGGGCTGCACACTTGCCGCTAATCAGTTGCAGCACATCCGTCGTGCGGCTCAGACCTGGCTTGATGTCGGCCAGATCGAGGTAATTGGCATCACCCACCTGGCTGTTGTAGACCAGCGTATGGATGACGTACTGGGCCACAGCCGACGGCACACTGAACTGCGGTGTCGTACCCACCTGTTGCACCAGACCGTCTTTGCTCAGCAAATAGGCGACCGAGTAGCCGCTAGGCTGAACCAGTCCACCACTTGGGGTAGCCGCCACGATAACGGTGCTGCTAGTCGAACCACACACGGTGGCATTCACCGGCGTCAAGCCACCAGCTTTCGCCACACAGGTACCCGGGTTGACCACAATCGTGATCGATGGGTCGCTCAGACAGGTCCGGTATTTACACTGAGCCGAATAGGTCTGGGTCCCTTCCGGACGGACGACGATCGAGCTACCCGTGTTGTTACCGTGAATGTCGTTAGCCGACCAGATCACCGTACCGGGGCAACCCGTTGCCGTCAGCGTCACCGTTCCACCCGGTTCCACCGCCGTAGCCGAAGCCGTAATCGTCGGCTCAGCCACTGGCACCACCGTAATTACGTACGACTTCGAGGTTGGGCTCGTACAGCCATTCAGGCTGCAGTACACCGTGTAACCCGTCGTTACCGTTGGTTTGACGATAATGCTCGTCGTGGTTTCGCCCGTACTCCAGCGCGGGGTGCCCTGACAGTTTTGTACCGTCAGCGTCACCTCTTCACCCGCACAGATCGAATCGGTACTGCATACCGCCACCGGCGTCTGCATTGTCGTTACCGTCACCGTAATTACGTTCGACTTGCCGGTACCACACTGACCTGCGTCCTTGCAAAGCGCATAGAACTCATGGTTGGCTTCGGTAGCCGTTACCGAGACAATGGCACCGGTTTGCCCATCCGACCAGATGACCGTACCGCTACTGCAACCTGTCGCCGTCAGCGATACCACACCGCTGGTGCACACCTGCTGCGTCGAAGCCGTCACGACCGGAATCGTACCGGTACCGGTATTCACCGTCACCGTCACCTTATTCGAAGCTGCACTGACACAGCTACCGACGTTGCAGGTGGCGTAGTATTCAGTGGTCGAAGTCGGATAGATATCGATGCTCGCACCCAGTCGGTTGATACCAGACCAGGTCACCGTACCCGCACAGCCGGTAGCCGTTAAGGTTACTTTCTCCCCGCTGCAAACCACGTTACGGCTAGCCGTAATGGTCGGTGCTGCGGTGGGGGCCAGAGTTATCGACACGACATTCGACTGTGGACTACTGCAGGCCGTTCCTGTCTGACAGATGGCCGAGAAGTCATGGCTGGCGGCCGTTGGGGTTACCGACACGACGGAACCCGTCTGACCATCCGACCATTTCACCGTACCCGTACAGCCCGTGGCCGTCAGACTCACCACGCTACCCGAACAAACTGTCAGGCTCGACGCCGTTACTACCGGAGCTGTAGCGACTTGGTTAACCACCACCGTTACTTTGCTGGACAGCGCACTTTCGCAGGCACCCAGACTACAGGTTGCCTGATAGTCGGTGGTCGTTTGCGGACTCACCTGGATCGTAGCGCCACTCTGTCCGTTCGACCATTTCACACTGCCGTTGCAGCCACTGGCCGTCAGTGTAAGCGTTTCGCCAGCGCAAACCGCTGTGCGGCTGGCCACGATACTGGGCACGCCAGGCTGAGCAACGCTGATGGCAATCACATTCGATTTAGCACTGCCACAGGCAGTACCACTGGTGGGCACGCACAGGGCGTAGAACTCCCGGTTGGTGGGGGTCGGACTTACCGTAACGACGGAGCCCGTCTGACCATCCGACCAGGTCACATTGCCATTACAGCCCGTAGCGGTCAGACTCACCACACCGCTGTTGCAAATCAGGGTTGTCGAAGCAGTCACCGTTGGGGCGGTAGCTGGCGAGGTATTCACCGTCACCCGAACCGTATTCGACGCACTGCTTTCACAGGTACCCTGCTTACAGGTAGCGTAGTATTCTTTGCTTTCCGTTGGGTAGATGGTAATCACCGAACCCACTCTGGCCACACCATGCCACTGAACCGTGCCATTGCAGCCGGTCGCTGTCAGCGAAACCGGTTCTCCGCTACAGATCAGCGTTTTGCTGACCTTCACGATCGGTGCCTGCGGATTGACTACCGCAATGGCTACCGGGCTGGATTGATTGCTCAGACACGTACGGAATTTGCACTGGGCATAATAACTGGTATTTGCCGTTGGCTTCACCGTAATACTAGTTCCAGTCTCACCCGTCGACCACAGTACGCTGCCGTTACAGCCCGTAGCGGTCAGCACCACCGAACCGCCCAGGCATACCGTATCGGCGCTGGCCGAAAGGGTCGGTACCTGTGGGGCTACCACCTCAATGGTGTATACGTTCGAGGACTTGCTGGTGCAGGCGCCATTCTTACAGTATACCCAGTAGCGGTTGCTACCCAGAGTAGGTGTTACCACAATGCTGCTGGTTGTCGCCGTCGTACTGTTCCAGATTGGCGTACCTACGCAATTTTCTGCCGTCAGCGTCACCGTTTCGCCGGGGCAAACGATGGTCGTGCTACAGGTTACGGTTGGCGTTGGCAAGTCCGTATTCACATTTATGGTAATCAGGGCTGGCGCACTCAGACAGCTATTCATCCGGCACTGCGCCGTATAGGTCGTTTTGCCGTAGGGCATCACCACAATCGAGTTACCCGTTTGCGCCTTATCCGACCAGATCACCGTTCCCGATTCACAGCCTGTAGCCGTCAGGGTCACCGACGTGCCGGGGCATACGTTGTCGACACTCGCCGTCAGCAAGGGCGTTTTCACATCCAGCACCGTCACGGTGATTGAGTTCGACACCTTGCTAACGCACGTACCGATCACGCAGCTCGCTGTATAGGTCGTCGTCACCGATGGCGTGGCTACGATAGTCGCGCCCGATTGACCATTGGACCAGATTACATTACCTGATTCACAGCCCCGGGTGCTGAGCACCGTCGAACCGCCTTTACAAATCTCGGTAATGGCACAGGTGACCACGGGTGGTTCAACCTGACAGCCGCAGTTAGCCACCCCAACGGTTACAGTCTGATCCTGCCAGCAACCCGCTCCATTAAACAGGCGGATTGTGTAGGTCTGACCACCCGCCAGATTCGAGGCCAGTACGCCATTGGCAGGTACGGCCTGTATGGCTGGGTTCGTTGTGGTAAAGCTACTACCCTGGCTAATTGCATAGCGGTAGGCCGTACTGGCCGCCGATAGCCCACCGATGGTCACCGTACCATTGGCCAATGGCTGACTGCCATTGCAGGTCGGTGCCTGGGTAGCCAGCGTAAAGCTTACGCCCACTTCCTCTTCGATCACAATTGGGCAGCAGGCACCATTGGGACATTGTCCACCATTGACCTGTACCGTAAACTCCCCATACTGGCTAGCCGTGTAGGTATAGCTGGTTGCCCCCGCTACAGGAACGCCATTGCGGTACCATTGATAGCTGCCATAGCCTGCCGGAGCCGACATATCGACCAGAATGGGAGCGCCTTTGCAGACTTTCACCGGAACGGTGGTACACACACTGACCGTATCGCCAGGGATGGCGGCCTTGTTGTAAACGACACCGACCTGGGTTACACTGGCCGAGAAGGTCAGCGTTGTGGTCGCTCCGGCGGCCAGACTTGGAATCGTCCAGATGCCTACCGGACTGGTGGCTGCGTAGCTTCCCGAAGCCGTCACCACTGAACCGGGCACCAGGGCCAGGCCAGCACTCATCGACTCCTGCACCTCCACATTAGTAGCGGTTCCGGTGCCTTTGTTGGTCAGCGTGAGGGTGTACGTGACGACCTCACCCAAGGTGGCCCGCGTCTTATTGACCTGCTTGGTCAGATCCAGCAGCGGCTGTGGCGAAGGCCCACAGACGATTCCGGGGATGATCACCACCTTATCGCTACAACCAGGCGTACTGACGGTCACACTGAGCGGAACGCCCGATGGAATACCGTATATCCAGTGGCCGTTGGCATAGCCCTGACTCACCTGAACCGTAGCACCAGTTGTCACCGTATAGTTCAGATAGTAGGTATTGGTTCCCTTATCGTCACAGATTGGCCCACTCAGACTAATGGCCGGGTTCTCACACACATTCGTGCACGAAGCCGGACTCACCACACTCACCCGCGTTACGCAGCTACCATCGGTGGCCGAGATGAGCAGGTTCGTACCCAGCGGAATATCCACCACATTATTGCCTACGATACGGCCCTGGCTAATCTGGACACTACCCCGCTCAGCGGTGAAGTTGACCGAGTAGTAGCCCGTACCTTGACAAATCGGCTGACCCACCGTCAGTTTAGGCTGGGTGCAGGATGGATTCGTTGGGCAGGAAGCCGGACTATCCACACTCAATACCTGGAAGCAGCCTGCGCCATTACCAGCCGATACGCTCACTGGGGTACCGACCTGGATATTACTGATCAATCCGGCCGACAGATTCATCGAACCCGCACTGGCTAGTACACTGGCCGTACTGCTATATACGCTCACACTGTAGGTACCATTGGCCGGGTTACAGACTGGATTACCTACCGTTAGCACAGGCTTCTCGCAGACCGGAGTCACTGGCGTTACATTAATCACTTCAACATCACTATCATCCTCATCCTGAGAAGGATTGTGCTTATGATCCCCGCTGATGTCGTCGTTGATCGGCGTACCATCGTTATTCGGATTGTTATCCGGATCGGAATCCTTATCGGGCAGGTTCTGAGCATTGCCCGCACTGCTGATCTCAGCCGTGTTGGTCAGGCTACCCGTTACGCCCGAACCTACCGTGAAGACGATGTTGCGCGTGGTGCTCTGACCCGCTGGCAGACTGGTAATCACACTGTTGAGCGTGGCCAGACCATTGCTCGCACTCCAGCTGGCATCGTTCAGCGTCAGACCCGTTGGGATGTAATCCGTCACCTGAACATTGGTCGCGTCCACGTTACCCTGGTTGTAAACTGTCACCGTGAAGGTTACGCTACTACCAGCCGTAACATTGGCCGACTGACCACTGGCCAGTTTCTTGGTCAAGGCCAGGTCGAACACGGGTGCTGGACTGACATTGATGCCCTCGATATCGGAGTCATCCTCATCCTGAGAAGGATTGTGCTTATGATCCCCGCTGGTATCATCGTTGATCGGCGTACCATCGTTATTCGGATTGTTATCTGGATCTGAATCGACATCGGGCAGGTTCTGGGCATTGCCCGCACTGCTGATCTCAGCCGTGTTGGTCAGACTACCCGTTACGCCCGCACCTACCGTGAAGACGATGTTGC
>NZ_MKUD01000026.1:0-2472 GCF_001898575.1 Spirosoma sp. 48-14 | reverse complement strand
CATCGTTCAGCGTCAGACCCGTTGGAATATAATCCGTTACCTGAACATTGGTCGCGTCCACATTACCCTGGTTGTAGACCGTCACCGTGAAGGTCACGCTGCTACCAGGGGTGACGTTGGCCGACTGACCACTGGCCAGTTTCTTGGTCAAGGCCAGGTCAAAGACCGGGGTGCTACAGCCCGTCGGGGTGGCCAGAATAGCCACTGGCGAAGCCACACAACCGTTGGCATCCTTGATGGTCAGCGTATAGGTGCCACCACTCAACCCACTGATGCTGCTGGCCGTGCTGCCGTTGCTCCAGGTGTAGCTGTAAGGTGTGGTACCACCACTGATACCAATCAAGCGCACACTACCCCCCGTCAGACTCGTACAGGTTGGCTGCGTTGGCTGGAACACTGCTGCGATCTCGGTAGGCTGCGTGATGGTGAAGCTTTGAATAGCCACACAACCGTTGGCATCACGAGCCGTCACCGTGTATACTCCCGCTCCCACATTGCTCAGATCCTTGCTGGTCGAGCCGTTGCTCCACACGTAGCCGATCGGTGGGGTGCCACCCGTTACAGTCAGCACCACACCACCCGTCTGGGTGCCGTAGCACTTCACGTTCGTCGGTACACCACTCACCTGTGGTCCACTCAGGTTGCTGATGTTGCCACTGGCTACACCCACGCACCCAGTGGCGTCACTCACACTAACCGTGTAGGAGCCCGGAGACGCACCCGTCAGGGTCGCACTGGTGGCTACCACCACCCCTGAGCTGTTGCGCCACTGGTAGCTGTACGGGCCACTGCCCCCGCTCACCTGCGCACTGATGCTGCCCGTCGGCTGACCGCAGACCGCGTTCTGCACACTAGCCACCACACGCACCGGTGAACTGTTGCCCACCACTACACTGGTCATGCTGCTACAGCCGCTGCCATCGGTCACACTCACCGTATATACCCCCGCCGACAGGTTCACCAGGCTGGCACTGCTGCCCACCACGATGCCCGCAGCACTGGTCCACTGGTAGCTGTAGTTGCCACTGCCATTGCTGACCTGCACACTCGCACTGCCATTGGCCACCCCACAGGAGGTCGACGACACCTGAGCCACGATCAACGGCGCACTCGTCGAGGAGATACTCACCTGTTTCTGGCCCGTACAGCCCTTGCTGTCAGTTACACTCACCGTGTATACACCCGGTGCCAGTCCCTGAGCCAGACTGCTGCTGGAAACCACACTACCCGACGCGTTGGTCCACTGGTAGGTGTAGGGAGCCGTACCACTGCCTGCGTTGACCACCACCGTGGCAATACCATTGGCCTGACCACACTGGGCCAGGGTGGTACCCGTGTTCAGCCCCAGAGCTACGCAGCTTGGCGTTACATTAATCACTTCAATATCACTGTCATCCTCATCCTGAGAAGGATTGTGCTTATGATCCCCGCTGATGTCGTCGTTGATCGGCGTACCATCATTATTCGGATTGTTATCCGGATCCGAATCGACATCGGGTAGATTCTGGGCATTACCCGCACTGCTGATCTCAGCCGTGTTGGTCAGGCTACCCGTTACGCCCGAACCTACCGTGAAGACGATGTTGCGCGTGGTGTTCTGACCCGCTGGCAGACTGGCAATCACACTGTTGAGCGTGGCCAGACCGTTGCTCGCACTCCAGTTGGCATCGTTCAGCGTCAGACCGGTCGGGATGTAATCCGTCACCTGAACATTGGTCGCATCCACATTACCCTGGTTGTAAACTGTCACCGTGAAGGTTACGCTGCTACCCGCCGTAACATTGGCCGACTGACCACTGGCCAGTTTCTTGGTCAAGGCCAGGTCAAAGACCGGGGTGCTACAGCCCGTCGGGGTGGCCAGAATAGCCACCGGCGAAGCCACACAACCGTTGGCATCCTTGATGGTCAGCGTATAGGTGCCACCACTCAACCCACTGATGCTGCTGGCCGTACTGCCGTTACTCCAGGTGTAGCTGTAAGGTGTGGTGCCCCCGCTGATACCAATCAAGCGCACACTACCCCCCGTCAGACTCGTACAGGTTGGCTGCGTTGGCTGGAACACCGCTGCAATCTCGGTCGGCTGGCTGATGGTGAAGCTCTGAATGGCTACACAACCGTTGGCATCACGAGCCGTCACTGTGTATACGCCAGCTCCTACATTGCTCAGATCCTTGCTGGTCGAGCCGTTGCTCCATTGGTAGCCGATCGGGGGCGTGCCACCCGTTACAGTCAGTACCACACCACCCGTCTGGGTGCCGTAGCACTTCACATTCGTCGGTACACCACTCACCTGTGGACCACTCAGGTTGCTGATGTTGGCCGAAGCCAGCGCCGTACAACCCGTCGCATCCGTCACAATGACGGTATAGCTGCCAGGGGAAGCGTTCGTCAGGTTCTGACTGGTGGCCACCACACTGCCAGCTGCATTGCGCCACTGGTAGCTGTAAGCCGGGCTACCCCCGCTCACCTGTG
>NZ_MKUD01000025.1:1891-194575 GCF_001898575.1 Spirosoma sp. 48-14 | reverse complement strand
GCATTTAAGCTATCAACCTGTGCATTGCCTGCGAAATGGACAAGTCATTCGCAGGCAATGAAAACCAGTAACCCAGTACCCAGTCAACCTAAAAGTCAAATCATAAAAACATAAACCATGAAATCAATCCTTTTTTCTTTACTACTCCTAGTAGCCGTTACATCCTTCGCCCAAACCCCGCCCAAAAGCCGCGTATATCCGGCTGGTAAGTACTTTATTATTGCTGACACGCTCGGTAAAAAACCAACGCTCCATACCGACGTTTTGCCCGTTGCGGACGGCGGAAAAGTGCGGCTTTATATGGATGGTAGTAAAACGGGGGTAGTCTACCCCCTTACCCATTTTCTGAATGAATCGGGTTTACCCTATAACCTCAATTCAGCCGATTCCGCCGTCAGTGGGTTTATTACGGCCATCAAAACAACGCCCGCCAACGGTTCCGTCTTTGGCTCGGTTCCTTCGTCTGTTACCAATATTACCTCTACATCGGCGGTAGTCGATCTTACGGGCGTCGTAGAGGTGTATATAGAAAACGTCGGTTCGACTACGGCAACCGTTACCGAAGGCGGATTAGCCTACACGTTACAGGCGGGCGGCTCGAAACTGTTTGAGGCCAAACGCGACCCGACTAGCGGAAAGCTCATTCCGATTTTACCCCTTGCGATCAACCCAAACAGTTCGACAGTTCGGCTACGACGGACGTTTAAACAGTAATCCGGCTCCTTTTCTCCACTCAACCCATGACAACGCAAATGCCCCGAATTTTTGCTTTCAGCGTGTTTTTAGCCCTTAGTCTAATCGACTGGCTTATTAATTACTTCCAACCGCAACAAAATGCGGGCAACTGGCTTTCGGCCGCGTTTGGGGCGTTTGTGATTCGGTTTGCACTACCAAAAATCCCGTTTGGCGCGTCGGTTATGGGTTGGTTAGTGGCTTTTATTATCGCGTGCCTGTTCGCCCCGGATGTGATTCAGGCGGGCGGGGTTTTAGGTATCAAACGGCCCGAAGGCAACTACGCGGCCGTTGCGCTGATTGGCGACATAGCGATACAGTTATTAGCCTGGATTATTCGGATTGCTCAGGGAGTCGGCAAGTACGCCGAAGCCAACCCCGGCGAAGCCTTTGACGAAGGATTAGAACGAATTGAAAAAGTAACAAACGTTTGGGTTCGCATTAAAGCCCCGTTTCTGGATTTACTCAACTCAATTTTTCCAACTAAAAAACCATGAACACAGTCTTAACCTACGTACCCTTAGACGGGCCATTTAATCAGGTTGACCACCCGGTAATCTGTATCGGTCAGGCAATCATATCGTTTTATATGTTCCGGCTGTTTTTCGCGCTCCGAACGGCCCCGGCTCCGTTGCCCCAACTGATTGGGGCGGTTGCGTTCGGGACGTTGGCGAACCTTGCCGCCCGCGTCGGTCACGCGGGTTGGTTTTGGTGGACAGATATTGTACAGTTTGTCACGTGGGCGGGGGCGGCTGTTGCCGCCGTCCGGTTGGTCAATCATCAACGCGAAGAAGAAGCCAGCCAGCCCGATACGGCCCCGGTTCGCGTCGATTACTTCGCCCGATGGGAAAATAAACTAACGTGGGGTTTCGGGTTGATCGTTGCGGCCGTTCTGGTTTACTCCTACGTCGATGTATATACCCAGCGACAAAAAGACAACGCCGAAGCGGTAGCGGCCGCAAAACAGGCCGAAGCTAAGGCAACAAACACGTTTACGCAGAAGCTACGCCAAACCGACGCAAAGCAGGATACCCTATTAGCCGCCGTTACGTCGATTTCAGCCCTACAGGGAACAATCATAGCGAATCAGGCCCGGAATACTACGTTACTGCAACAAAGCAACCAAGATGTTAAAAAGGTCGTCAAATCGACCACGAAAGAAGTTAAGAAGACTCTCCAAAGTTCGGTTATTCAGGCCCGGCCAATCGAACCCAGGAAACCCGACGAACCGAAGCCCGACCCGAATCTATGGAAACGGTTTAAAGGCTGGTTTAATGCGTCCCGTATGCCGTCCGATACGCTGATTTTTGCCGCGTCTGACACGTTAACGATAGACTACTAATCAAATGACTCTCTTACTATTTTTAAAAGCGTATTGGCGGTTTTTGGCGGGCATTCTGGTAACAGTCGGCTTTTGCTGGATTTGTACAACGTGCCAGAATCGCGGGGCCGATATTGTGTTTTTGAAAGGGGCAATCAATCGGCTCGATTCGCTGGTTTCCCGCAAAAACGACACGATAGCTATAGAGCGCAACCGGGTTTACTGGCTCCAAAAAGATACCGCCCGATTGGGGCGGCAACTGGCAGATAAGCGCGTCGAAACCCTACAGCTACAGGCTCAGTTAACAGCCGGGGAAAAAGCCGCGCTGTTAGTCGATCAGGCGATAACACAGGGCAAAGCGAAGGTTAACAACCTCGTTAATTCAATGGACGCCCTACAGAAGAAACTAGCCGCCGACGCTGGATTAGCCGCCGAAGGGTTGGGCTTCACTTCGCCCGTCGATCAGGAGCAAATAAACGACCGTATAGCCAAATTAACCGGCTACGGTCAGGTTTACGCCGACTCTACCCAGGCACTAAAAGAACTAACCGGACAGCAACGGGAACGAATCGACCAGCAAACCGAAACGATAGCCCAGCAGGAAGGCCGTATAGCGGAATTGTCGGCCGATCTATTCGGGGCGCGGTATCAGGTTCAGGAAGATTTTATAAGCTCTCAGAAAGAAAAACACCCGTTCGGCTTCGGTCAAAAGAAAAGTAAAGAGCGATTACGCCAAACGGTTTTATCACGCTTACCTAAAACAGCGAACTAATGGCAGATTTCAATAAAGCGTTCGCGCTCACGCTCAATTTTGAAGGCGGTTTGGCTAATGACCCGGACGATAAAGGGGGTCTGACTTATGCCGGGGTAACTACCCGCGATTGGCCCAACTGGAAAGGTTGGCCGATTATTCACACGGCTATTGCTCAGTATAAAAATACGGATGTTGTAAACCGGGCATTAAAAGCGAACGGTACACTACAAACGTTAGTGAAGGAGTTTTATAAAACCTACTATTGGGACGTTCATAAACTCGACTTATGTACCAATCAGTTGATTGCTTCGGAATTGTTTGATACATCGGTAAATCAGGGAACCCGAACGGCCGCGCTGTATCTACAGCAATCGTTAAACGTGTTGAACAATCAGGGTAAAGCGTACCCCGATATTGCCGAAGACGGCATAATCGGGCCGCAAACTATCGCACTTGTAAACACACACCCGCGCCCTAAAGATTTGCTGTTAATGCTGAATATCCTACAGGGGTACAAATACTTCATAAACGCCCGAAATAACCCGACGCAAGAGAAATTTATGCGTTCATGGTTGAGCCGGGTAGAACTCGCATAGTATCAGGTTGATTGAGTATAATAAAGCCCGACTGTTTTACGGTCGGGCTTTATCGTTTTAGGGTTAAAATTCAATCGGACAAATGCCGTATAACTGGCAGTCTCGTTGATAGCCAACGGTAACAAATGATACATAGCCATGCGTTAAAACCCAGCGTAACCCTTCGGGGCTTAATTGCCAAGCGGACGTAATCGAAACGGCGGGTTTGCCGTTAAACGTCGTTAGTTCTTTGTAGGCGGGCAAATCAATTCCTAATTCTGGATTAGCTTTTACATCTAAACTTTTGCCTTCAAAATCGACAGGTTCACCGAAACCGACGTAGATATACGGTTGCTGATTGTAAAAGCGAACAAATACGGTTGCTGTATCTTTAATTACTTCCAGTTCTTCGGGGCTAAATTCCCAAACTGAAACGCATTCAAAACCCTGCTTATCATTTGCCCGATACCAAACCGGATAGGTTTCACCGTTAAAGGTCGTAAACGTGTCGTTTTGCTCAATAAATCCTATTGGAGTTGCCATATTAATATTTGAAATCCGTCCAATGAATTAACCGTAACGCAACTCCTTTTTTACCTGTAGCCTGTGCAGATTGACAGATAGGCATAAACCAGCTAGAAAATTCATCGAACGTCTTAAAGCCGTCGTTTCGATAAAACCGTACCACATCGGCCCCGGTCAGTAGCCGCCCGTCAACGTAGATAAAAACATTAACGTTATCGGTTCGTAAAAATACCTTTTGGATTCCGGTGCAAATCCCTTCCAAAAATTGTTCGTATTTCGGGGTTCTTACGCCCGTAGCAAACTGAATTTTTGCGCCGGGTTTCCAACGCCCGGTTACGTCTTCGCGTAACGTATGTATTTTTTGCCCGGTCAGAATTTTACGAACAAACCCGGTTGGTTTTCCGTCGTCGGTTTTTATCTTAAATTGTAAAATCATTTCTTTTTATTGGTTAACGATTTTGTTATAAGACTTGAAAAACGTTTGTCTTTTGGGACGTTGATTTTAAACCCAAAAACAGATTTTCCGTTATCGGGTTTCATGACTTCGGTTTCGTCGGGGTCGCCAATTTTTCGGAGTACCAGCCCGCCCGCTTTTACGTGTTCTTTCATGCCTTCGCTTTCGTACCGTTCAGGGTATTTCGGCTTATACCATTCGTGCGTTGGTGGCTCCAACGGTTGCCGTTTTACATATGTGCTTTGTGCCTGAAAACGGCAACCGGGACGCCGACAATTTAGAAGCATTGGCGTAGTGCCTTCGTCTATAATTCTAGTAACAAATACATGGTTACTAGAGCAAGTATAAACAGCGAGTCGGGGTGTAAATTTCAATTCTTCGCACCCCTTAAATTCGATTGGCGGCAAATCGTTTGAGCAAGTGTTAAAACTCATAGAGTTAAATTTTAAAGGGTTGTTTCTTCTAATTTTCTAATCGGCTCGAATACGCTAACGACACTTACCAAAACTATTTTTTGCCCCGGCCCGCAATTCATGTTATTAATCATAGTCATTGCCGAATCAAAATCTTTCGGCTTTTTATCTAAATTAATGTATAGCATATCGCTAAGATTATCCGCACCAGTTAGCCCGATTAAATACGTTTCGGTTTTGTCGGTTTTTTCGTCGGTCTGGATTATTGCGTTAGTGGGTTCCGGCTCGTTTGCGCTATTGGCTTCGGCAATTTTTACCAGTTCTTCGGGTTGCGGCTTAACAGGCTCGTTAGGGTCGTCTTTTTTATTAGCCTTTGCCAGTTCTTCCGAAATATTTTGCGCGGTAACGGTTTCTAGTTTTGGCAAGGCTTTGTAGTAATACGATTTACCTTGTTTACGCCGACGCGTTACGGCATTTAGTTTGAATAGGGCCGTTAAAAACGACGTACTAACGCCAAACTGTTGGTTTAGTGCTGTCGATTGTAATTCTACTTCGGCGTTAAATTTCAATACACTACGAATAAAATCTAACGTTTTGTTGTAGCGATCAGTTGCGGCTGTTGGCATAGCGCGTTTACGAGAAACAGGCCGGGTATTGTCCGAAGGAAATAGGGGGTTCATTGCGGGAATCATAAAAATTAGAGTTTAAAAGTTTTAGTTTAATTCTTTAAAAATTCGTTTATGGTCGATTCCTTCCATCATTCGCATTAGCTTCAAACGTTTTTGGCGTTCTTCGGGCGTTTCTTCGGAATCTTGTTCCGTTTGGTTTGGGTCTGGCAACGCGTATAAATGATTTTTCTGAATGTAGGCCGCGTAGAAAACTGCTAATTGTTGTTGATAATCGGCCCAATAGACGGCTATCTTTTGCTCGATTTCGATTTTTTCGGCTATCGTAACGTCAAATTCTAACCATTGATAGCGCGTTTTTTCGTTTATGTAGGATTCAAAATCTTTTGTACGTTCGCCCCCGATTACACTTGCGACAACTTGCCGGTAAAATGAATTTTGATTATTAATATCCGTCTTTAACCATTCGATTGTTAGCTTTACGGTTTGCGTATCTTTTTCAAATTCTTCAAGTGTCAAACCGTAATTACTTAAATGCTTAATTAAAAGTTGTTCGGCGTTTTCTCGTTCGCCCCCAACCCCGCGCCGGGCTAACTCTAGTAGCTTTTCGGCTAGGCTTTTCGCTTTATCTGTCATTGTTGTAATTTCCAAGCCGTAGCGTTCCATTTAAGACCATGTAGCGGGCAAGTGATACAACCCTCAGCATCGGGCTTGATCGTCGTCATATCAAAACCTTTGTGCGGACAACGGCCATTTTTTGCCGTCGTGTGTGCGTATTTTTCTTGCAACTTCGTAAACCAGGGGGCTATCTGACTTGGATAATCCCTAAAGTCCCGTTTGCACTTCATACGGCGGGTTTCAATCCGTAAGATATGTTCCGGCATTATTATTATTCCATGTTCCAAACCGATAACTTCGGAATAATCCGTATCGGTAGCGATTGCAAAATTTCGATTCCGAACAAATCGCCAATCAATATGATAATGTTCGCTCGTTACGTTGATAATTTCTATGTCGTTGTGTTGCTCTCCCATTAAAGGAATTACAGAGTTTGGATAGAAACCCCGGTAGTATGTTTCGCCTAAAATGGCAACCGGAACGTTATAGAATTTTCCGACTTCGTAAATCATTTTACTACAGCCATTCGGCTGGATTTTGACGGATTTTCAGGATTAGAAAAAGATGTTTTTCGGCGTCGTCTTCGATGTTGTTATAGTGCTTTACCCAACCATCGGCGCAAGATGAAACGTAGGGTTTTCGTTCGATGGTTATACGGCCTTTTGTCGTAATCGTTAGCCGATGGATTACGCCGGTATCGGGGTGTTTTCCGATTATTTCGCCGGGTTCAAGTAATTTTTTATCGGCTTTTAAATCGTAAATTGCCATAACCGAAAGGGTTAGAATAACCGGGCGCAAATCGGCCCGGCTATTACTCGTAATTCAACAAAAATTTAAGATTGTTCGCCGTTATTTTCGGCGGTTGGTGGCTGGTTTCGTAATCGGCGCAATACGTATTTTTCTTTCTTTTTGCGCTTCGGTTTTTCCGGTTCCGGGGCGGGGTTTTCCTCGCTCGTTTCTTCGCCTTCGCCCGTCTGGTTTTCCGCTTCGGTTGCTTCTACGTCTTCGAGTCTAATTAGGTAGTCGTCAAAGGCTTTTTTAACCTCGTCAAACGTGCCGCGTAATTCAGGAAACAGCCAAATAAAATGCTCGATTACTTCGCTCTTAGCGGACGGACAAACGATTTTCCAGTTAGCCGAATTTTCGCGGCCGTTACGACGTTCGGTTAGCGGGGAAACGATAGTCATTTGTTCGACTTCGTTATACTCCAACCGGCTAAATCCTTCGTTTGTCGTCGGCTCTTTGGGGGCTTCGTCGGCCGGGGCGTCTTCGCTGGTTTCGTCGACTACAGGTTCGACGGCCGGGGTTGGTTTGGCTTTACTTTCAAACGCTTTTACGTCGTCGGTAAATTCGGAAATATGCCGCTGTAAATCCTTCGGCTCGAACGGCTCAGTTTTGAGTAAATCGCCCGTAACGGGGTCGTAATACTCTTTTTCGTTGGTAAGGTAATTCTTATGTAGTCGGGCTTCTACTTCGCGCATTTCAAAGCCATTATTTACCCGATCTACGTTTTTATTAAAGTTCTTTTTTATATCGGCTATTTGGTGGTTAAAGTCGGCTACAACCGTCTTTTTTTCTTCCTCTTTGGTTTTAATGTCATTCATTAGCCGGGCAACATCGCGGCCTAATTGGGTTATTTCGTCTTCGCTGTAGTTATAGCGGATTTCGGTTTTTGTGATTTCCATTATTGAAACAGGTTTATAGATTGAGAATTTGACTACTGAGCGATTTATTTAAAGTCCCACATGGTACGGCAAGCGTCCCGTATTTCTTCGTTGTAGCCTTTTTCTAGGCCCGTAGCGCGTTTAAATGTGTGGGTGTCCCATTTAGCCGACTTGGGCGGTCTTGTTTGAACCTTGAAGCCGTTAGCGGTCAGGATGTGAACGATTGATTTGCCAACCCCGAAATTTTCACCGACGCGGGTAGCGGCTTTAGCTATGTATTTTAGCTTTTTGTCTTCGTCCCAATCCTTCCAGGTTTCGGGAAATTTTTCGATGTGAAAAAAGCCGTTATTGTCCCAGCCGGACTCTACGAAAATTTCGATTTCTTCGGCTTTGTATTCGCTTATTATAATCTCCTGTAGTTCGTACTGAGTGACGGTTTTACAGAACCAAGCGTTTTCTTTTCGGTCGTAGATAACCAAACCGGATTTATCTAAATCGGGGTCGATACCGGCCACAAACTGAACTTTAGGCCGATGGATTGGCATTTGGTACATTATTCGGCGTTTTGGGGTTGGCTGTAATCCTGGACTATACCGGCGCGTTTTTCGGCTAGGTAGCGGGCGCGGGCTTCGGCTTGCTTTTGGCGGTCGTCAGAAACCCGCTTTGGTTCGGGCTTCGGCATCGGGTTTTTGGTTGTGGATGCCTTTTTGTAGAAGTCGTCTAACCCTTCGGCGGTTAGTTTCTCTTTCTTCTCAATTTCGACCGGCTCAGTAGAGGACGCAACAACCAACGGGGTTCGTTCTTCTACGTCGTAGCGTCTTATCCACTCCATCACTACCCCGCCGTCGATACGGTTGTAATCTTTGCCATAATAGCCGTCTACGGCCCGTTGAATGACTAATAGAATTTCGTCTATTTTCAAATAGTAGTAGTGTTTCGCAATCCGGGCGGCACAATCTGAAATCTGAATAGGGGTTAACGTATTGGTTGCATTTAGCAGGATTTTGGCCCGATCAAGTAGCAGAGAAATCGTTTTATAAAAACTTGATTCGTTATGCCGTCGAATAACTGACAATTGAACACCCGGCGCGTTTATAGCTTTTTCGGGCGTCAGATTAGCCGTGTATTTACTCAGGTAAATAGAGGTTTTATAGTCACCCGCGAAACTAACCGCCAAAGACGCTATCAAATTCGTTGAACATTGCAGAGAGTTCGCTAACTCTTTCCGTTGTTGATCTGTGAGCCGGGGCCACTTGTCGGCCGTTAGAACTATAGCTGTTTCGGTTGTTGCTAGTTCCGTTGTTACGGGCGTTTCGGAGTTGGGTAACGATTGCATTGTAATTCTTGTTGAGGTTGGGCAAATCGGTGAATTGATAGTAGTCCTTTAATTCGGCCGTCCGGTCGATCAGGACGTTAAAGGCGTTTTCTATTTCGTCGTCGGTACAGTCGGGCGCGGTTGGGTCGTTTTCCCGTTTCTTGGCATTGATGCCGACCCGAAGTTTTGCGGCTATTCGTTCGGCGGCTTTTGCTTCTTTACCATCCCAAGTATATGCACTATCGCGGGCCTGAATGACGCGCCGGATTCGCGTAACTATAGGCGTGTCGGCGGGGGGGATTGGCGCAACTTGGGGGGCTTTTTTTTGACCGTTTTTTAAAGAAGAATTTTTTTGAGAAACCGGCGCGTTAGCGTCGGAAGTGTTTTTTGTATTATTCCCTTTATTACTCTCTGTATTATTCTCTTTATTATTATGTCGGTCTTTTTGCCTATACCCCTCGGTCTTTTTGCCTATACCTGTAGGCGTTTTCGCCGTTACCCCTCGGTCTTTTTGCCTATGGTTACTATAGGCGTTTTTGCCTATACCCTCGGTCTTTTTGCCTATACCCTCGGCTTTTTTGCCTACGGCTATCGGGGTAGCTTCGGTTAAATAAATCCGGCGAATGGTTGGGGCCATTTCGTCTTTTTGGGTGCGTATGTAGTCGCACTTTTCTAAGGCACTAACCCACGCGCTAATGGTGTCTTTATGCACACTGTAGAGGGCGGCAAAATGTTGATTACTTGCCCAACAATAGCCCCGTTTATTGCATAAGGCTGTTATTTCACCATAGAGTAATTTTGCGTTTGGCGGGATTCGCTTATCATACCGGACAGTTGCCGGAATGACGGCGTAATAGGCGGGTTCTAATTCCTGTTCCATACTTACAGGGTTTAAAGGATTGACCAAAAGAGCCGTACAAAAACGGCTATGATTGCGACGACGCAGAGTAGGCCGGTACACAGTACGCCGGTAGTATCGCGGTTGCTTTCGCTGTTGGGGTTATACATGGGAAAGGGTAGAGGTTTAATTCAGTGAATAATTGATAGGGGTAGTAATTGTGGACAGAAACGAATAGTATTCATTACAGGCCCGGCATATTGACGGGTCAGCGCGAATGGTTTTAAGTAGGGCTACTTCCAGCCAGAACCGTATAAACATTTCGTCTATAGCCGTATCGGTTTGGCGTTGATAATCGCGGTAATAGAGCCGTTTTGCTCGATTGCGGGCGGCTTTAATTAAGTCGAATCCGGTTAGGTTTTTGGCCGATACGGTTAAATCAAATTCGGCCAACCATAGCGTTAAATCTTCGGCGTATTGCCCCGGATTTTCCGCCCAGGCATCGGGCAGAAACGGCCCGAACAGTTCGATTAATTCGTGGGCCTGTATAAAGGCTGTTGGGTGAAAGTCTTCCATCTTACCCGACGATTACAAGGCCCAGCCATAGCAGAATAAACGCCGAAGCGATTACCAGAAGCCCGCCGAAATCATCGGCATACAGCAACCAGCGTTTACGAAACCAGCGACGAAGGCCGCGAAACCACGAGGGCGGAGTAACCAAGATAGCTACGTAAATACTTACGTTCATTAGTACGCAACCTAGAATTATGGCGTACATAAGACCATCAACGAAGGCGTTTAAAAGTACCATAGTAAGAGAGGGGGAAAGGCCCGACCAATCGGCCGGGCCGGTTAAGAATTAGTAAGAAGTTTTGCCGATTAGCAGGACGTTGATTTGTCCGATTAGGAGAGTTGCAACGGTAGAGACGGTAAACGATTTTTCAATCATTACCTCAATTGGAAACCATTCAAACACTGGGTTACAGCCGTCGTTATCAAATTCGTGACGGGCAATAACTTCGGCCCGGTATTCTAAGGCCCGATAACCCCGGCTCGTATTGTCGTCTATAAATTCGATAGCCCGGCAACCGTAAGGCCGATCTTTTTCGAGTAAGGTATCTAACGGGCTAAAGTCTTGATCGTCGTCAAGATGGGCAATCGTCAGAATTTGGGGGGCGGTAAGTGTCAGCGTTTCCATGTTTTTCTATCGTTGTTGAATTACAATGCTAAGTACGTATTAGTACGGTAAATTTGCAAGTAAATAGGCAAAAAAATAATCAATTATATTTTTTGTTTGCCGTACTATTGTGATTTGATGAACGTACATTCTGTAATTCTATTGCTTGGTTAGCCAGGGTAACAGGCTGAAATGATGCGTTTATCAACCTCTGAGCCGTCAATTTTTTGGGCCGCTAAGTAATTACGAATAGAAAAAAGGTCGTAATATGGCTTTGCTCCTTCGTACCTGTGAGCAATTTTATTTGATGTTGTCAACTGCCATAGTTTATCCTTTTTGCATCCTAAAGCCGTCATAGCCTGACTTCGGGTTATCCACCGTTTGCCCGTCAATAGCTCTTTTAAAAAGTCGTTTTCCTTTTCGACTCGTTCAATCCTCGTAACTAAATCGTTGAACTGTTCGATTGATGGTACTTGAAGCATAATCTATTGTTTTACAAGTAGTTTACGGGCGGTTTCGACGGCTTCATCTTGTTCGCTTTGTTGGTCGTCCTGTGCTTTTTGTAACATCCTTAGTAGTTCCTTTTCGCGCCGGGGGTTGATGGGTTTGCGCTGTGACCATTTAAAAATGGTTGTTCGGCTAACATTGCCGAAGGTCGTCAAACGGTCGATTGTAACCCGTTGAATCTGTTGCTTAATGCCGCTAAAAACGGCCTCGTCTGTCTGAATAGCAGATAATTCGTTTTTTAATCTTGCCATTTTCTTAACATTTATTTAGCATATTTACCGTACACGCGGCAAAGCAACCGTTTGTACTTCGCTCGGCAAATATGCAAAAAGGTACGGTTTATTTGAAAGAAAATTAAATAAATAATTTACTCAACCTGACTAGCATATGACAGCCATAGCGCACCATTCAGAAACAACCCCTTATAGACTTGTTTCATTTACTATGCTTACTTCTACGGAACAAACCAAGATAATAAGCCGCGTTCGACGGTTGATTGCGGAAAAGGCAGACGGCAAACAGACGAACCTTGCCCATGATGCAGACATACAGCCGTCTATGATGTCCCGACTATTAGCCGGGCATGAAGCGTTTAACCGGCGGTATTTGCTCAAAATAGAGAAAGCAACCGGGGCGCGGCTGGTTTGGTTAGAACAGGGTGTGGAGCCGATATATTACCCCGAAGGCAAAGTACCCGAACGCGAAGAAGCGGAGTTTCACGAAGGCAGTTTATTGCGGGCTTACTTGGATAGTAAGAACATCGAATATTCAGAATTTGCCCGTATGCTCAACAAAAGTAAAAACACCGTACAAGGTTATTTTAAAACCGAAGCCTTTAGTAAGTCGAATAAATCGTCTATTCTAAAGGCACTCAGCGCAACCGAAGCCGACGTATTCGGCGGGGTTCCTGCTTACCCGGCCCCGGCCCGGATTCGTCAGTATGTCAACGAAGAACCGGCCGCTACCTATGAGCGACTACGGCCGATTCGGGTAGATGATACCGATATGTTTAACGTGTTGCGTATTCCGATCAGAGCGCGGGCCGGGTTGGGTTATCACGCTTATTTTAACGAAAACCAAGACGAATTACAATATAACCGGGTTCCGGGCGGCAAGATATACCCAGGTGTACCGCCCGAACGTCACGTAATTGTAGAGGTAAACGGCGATTCGATGGAACCTGTAATGGAGCATGGTTACGAAATGTTGGCCTATGAGTTGCCACACGGCCACTTTCCCAACTATGTAAAATACATTATGGTCGATTTTCGAGACGAACTAACTATTAAGTCTTTGGCCGCTATTGATTACATCGAAGGCACGTTAACGCTACGAAGTCTAAACGGCGGGGCCGAAATGCGTATTTCGATGGATGAGATTAGAAAGGCATGGCACGTTTACGACTATTATAAAGCAAAATTGTAAGTATGAGCCGCGTAACGCTAAAGGTTTGCTTAAAACCCGACCCCAACGCCAATAAAGAACACGTTGTTAGGATTCGCATAACCAAAGACCGAACGCCCCGCTATTGGGCCTTAAATATATCCGTACCCAAATCGACCTTTAACGAGAAAGGCACGTTTAGTCTTCGTAACTGGATAAATTCAAAGCACCCCGATTACAAGACCTACAATGAACGCATACGGGAGCAATACCGGAAAGCGGAAAAGGCTGTAGAACAGTTTGAAAAGGACGAAGATGCGGCTTTTACCGTCGATCAGGTTATTAGCTTTCTAAAATTAGGCGGCAAACCCGATCTATTGATAGATTATTTTCAGGCCCATTTAGACCAACGCCGGAAACTAGCCGGTAGTGATTTACAGAAAATACGTACTTGGAGAGAATACGGGTTTTCATTTGACCGACTAAAGGACTTTTTGACCGATACAAAGCGGCTTAAACTACCTGTAAGGCTCTTAACGAAAGAAATTGTATTGGAGTATCGTACATGGTTGTCCGAACGGTACGCCCATAATACCATAACGCTTAAACTAGCCTGTCTTCGGAAAGTGGCTATTGAAGCCATGAAGGATAAGTACTTTCCCTTTGATAAGTACCCTTTTGACGGCGTTTCGACCGTCTTTAAACGTAAAACGGTTGTCCGGTTGAAAGAATCCGAAATTGATTTAATGACCGAAGGGGCGCGAACGGGTAGGCAGGGTAAATACGGACACGTAACCGACCGCGAACACGCCCGGCCTTGTGCGTTGCTTATGTACTATATGCAGGGTATTCGTATAGGCGATTTTGTACTGCTTCGTCGGTCAAACTACAGCGTAGAAGACGGCCAGCACCGAATAAAATACACGATGGGTAAATCTGATAAAGTCCGTAATGTGTTGCTACCGCCCGAAGCCGTTGAACTTATACAGCCGTATTTAAATAATGCAGACGGTACGCCCAAAAAACCGAAAGATTTCCTATTCCCTTATACAATTTCTACGCTCGATAAGCTAACGCCCGATGAACAGATAGTTTATATCAGGCGGGCAACAACCCGGCTAGGTCTGCAAATGAAACGACTAGCCAGCCAGGTAGGTATAGATAAAACAGTAACCCCGCACATTATGCGGCATAGCTTCGCGGATTTGCTTCGGCGTAATGGGGTCGATTTGCTGACTATACAAATGACGCTTGGACACTCTGACCCGCGAACGACACGCGGTTATTTAGAGGCCTACGATTTGGGGGCCGTTGATAGCGTTGTCGATTTATACAAGCGGAAAACAATAGGAAAACAATCTACAGAAACTACTAGAAAGAACCCCGAAGCCAGCGAAGGCGAAGGAATAGAATAAGCTATAAACCGAATAATTTAATCTAAGGGCTTCTGTTATCTACAATACGGCTATTTTTGCAAGAAATCAAGTTATGCGGCTGAAAAGCCGACGAATCCATTGCTATCGTTAGCGGCCTTCCTGCCGCGTTACCATTATGGCCGACTACAATCACCGCGAAACCGAACAAAAATGGCAACGGTTTTGGGACGAACACCAGACCTACCAGCCCGAAGCCAACACCGACAAGCCAAAATACTATGTGCTCGACATGTTTCCGTACCCATCAGGAGCCGGATTACACGTTGGTCACCCGCTTGGCTACATTGCGTCGGACATTGTGGCCCGGTATAAGCGACTGAAAGGGTTTAATGTCCTGCATCCGATGGGTTTCGACTCGTTTGGGCTTCCGGCCGAACAGTATGCCATTCAGACCGGACAGCATCCGGCCATCACCACCGAGCAAAACCGCGTTCGGTATATCGAGCAATTAAAAAATATTGGCTTTAGCTTCGACTGGAGCCGTGAAGTGCGCACGTCCGATCCAGCTTATTACAAATGGACGCAGTGGATTTTTATGGAGTTGTTCCGGTCGTGGTACAACCGCGATACGGATCGCGCTGAACCCATTGAAACCCTGCTGGAAAAATTTGCCACCAACGGAACTACGGACGTCAATGCCGTTTGTGATGACGACCGCGACGGCGGACCGGCACCAACGTTTACAGCCGCCGAATGGAATGCGATGTCGGCAGAGGAGTCCTATAAAATTACGCTGAAATACCGCCTGACCTACCTGGCTGATGCCGTTGTGAACTGGTGCCCGGCATTAGGAACCGTGCTGGCCAACGACGAGGTGAAAGATGGGGTTTCGGAACGGGGCGGCTATCCGGTCGAGCAGAAACTGATGCGTCAGTGGATGATGCGGATTACGGCCTATGCTGATCGCTTGCTGACCGGCCTGGACACCATAGACTGGACCGAATCGTTGAAAGAACAGCAACGCAACTGGATCGGTAAAAGCGTAGGCGCAAGCGTGAAGTTTCCAGTAGCGAATACTCCTAACGACTATATCGAAGTCTTCACCACCCGCGTGGACACCATTTATGGGGTAACCTTTATGGTGTTGGCTCCCGAACATGAACTGGTACATCAGTTGACAACACCCGAACAGCATGAAGCTGTGGAAGCTTATGTCAATGCCGCCAAAATGCGTTCTGAGCGGGATCGTATGGCCGAGACGAAGGTTATTTCGGGCGTATTTACGGGTAGCTATTGCATCAATCCGTTCAATAGCGAGAAGGTGCCTATCTATCTGGCCGATTACGTACTGGCCGGATATGGTACGGGAGCTGTGATGGCAGTACCGTCGGGCGATCAGCGTGACTGGAACTTTGCCACCCATTTTGGATTACCCATCATTCCCATTCTGGATGCACAGAAAGACATTGATAAACAGGCCGACAATACGAAGGAAGGCCATTATATCAATTCAGGCATCATCAATGGCATGACGTACAAGGAGGCAACGGCCACTTTGATTGCATGGCTGGAAGAGCGGGGATTGGGTCGTGGAAAGGTCAATTATCGGATGCGGGATGCCGTATTCAGCCGTCAGCGCTATTGGGGCGAACCTGTGCCCGTGTATTTCAAAAATGGTGTCGACGGTCAACCGTTGCCCTATGTGATTGACGAGAGTGATTTGCCGCTGGAATTGCCTGCTATCGACAAATACCTGCCGACCGAAACGGGCGAGCCACCCCTGGGCCGTGCTGAAGGGTGGAAATATAAAGGGGAATATGAGTACGAATTGAGCACCATGCCGGGCTGGGCTGGCTCGTCGTGGTACTGGTATCGCTACATGGACCCGAATAACGATACAACCTTTGCCAGCAAAGAAGCGATCAATTACTGGCAGAATGTGGACCTCTACATCGGCGGTACTGAACATGCAACAGGACACCTGCTATACAGCCGTTTCTGGAACAAGTTCCTGAAAGACCGGGGTTATGTGCCGCAGGAGGAACCGTTCAAAAAGCTGATTAACCAAGGCATGATTCAGGGCCGGTCAAATTTTGTGTACCGAATAAAAGGTACCGGGCAGGAGGGTGTTGCCCCCGTTTTTGTCTCGCTAAATCAAATCAACGGACAGGAAGTAACGCCCTTGCATGCTGATGTAAATATTGTTGAAAACGATGTCCTGGATCTGGATGCCTTCAAAGCGGCTCGCCCTGATTTAACGGAGAACGCTGAGTTTATCACTGAACCCGATGGTCGTTACATCGTTGGCGCTGAAGTTGAAAAAATGTCGAAATCGAAATTCAACGTTGTCAACCCCGACATGATTGTTGAAAAATACGGTGCAGATGTTCTTCGGCTGTATGAAATGTTCCTGGGGCCACTGGAGCAGGCAAAACCCTGGAATACGAATGGCATTGATGGTGTATATCGGTTCATTCGGAAGTTCTGGCGGTTGTTTTATAAGGATAACACCGATGGTAGTAGCACCTGGCTGGTGACCGATGAACAGCCTACACCTGCCGAACTGAAGATTTTGCACAAGACGATTCAGAAGGCCGAAGGGGACATTGAACTGTATTCGTTCAATACATCGGTCAGTGCATTTATGGTCTGCGTGAATGAGTTAACAGCGTTAAATTGTCGCAAACGGGCCATTCTGCAGGATTTGGTGCTGATTCTGTCGCCTTATGCGCCACACATTACGGAAGAGTTGTGGGCTGCGCTGGGCAACGAACCCGGCACCATTTCCAAAGCGAAATTCCCGACATTTAACTCGGCTTATCTGGTAGAAGATGCCTTCGAATATCCGATTCAGATCAATGGGAAAGTGCGTACCACCATCAGCTTCTCGCTGGATCGCGCACCAACCGAGATCGAGAAGGAAGTACTGGCTGACGAAATCGTTCAGAAGTGGCTGGATGGAAAGTCCCCGAAGAAAGTGGTCGTCGTTCCCAAGCGTATCGTGAACGTGGTGATATAATATAAAAAGGGCGGTTCAGTGGACCGCCCTTTTTTGTTATGAATCGTTAGGCTAATGGCGTTTGGCTTTAAGCAACTATACACGAACTTACGAAATGGGCATATAACTTGTCTGCTGAGTCGCCAGTGCATCGCGTACCTGTGCGGTCAGGGTAAGGGAATGTTTCCGGGCTTCGTGGTCGAAAATAGGAGCGGAGAGGATGAATTCATCCGCCTGGGTCTGTTCCAGAAAGGTACGTAACTGACGCTGTACCGTTTTAGGAGAGCCAACCAGTGCATATTTAAAGACCGACTCGATACCCGCCAGTTCATAATCCGGCCATTGAGCCGTCAGATCATCGACGGGCGGTTGCATTTGGCGGGCTTTTCCCCGGCGTATGTACAAAAACTGCTGTTGAACCGAAGTGAACAATCGCTCCGCTTCCCGGTCGGTATCGGCTACAATCACATTCGCGGCTACCATCGCGTAGGGTTTATTCAGTTGGGCCGATGGGGTGAAATGAGTACGATACATATGCAGAGCATGCATCAGATCTTTCGGGGCAAAATGCGAGGCAAATGCATAGGGTAGCCCAAGCATAGCCGCCAGTTGGGCACCAAATAAGCTCGAACCGAGTATCCAGATCGGTACATTGAGTCCATTGCCCGGTACAGCCTGCACAAACTGGTTGGAGTCGTCGGGCTGAAAATAGTGCATCAGTTCAACCACATCCTGTGGGAATGTATCGGGGCCGGTGGCATCCCGTCGTAAGGCGCGGGCGGTGGCCTGATCAGATCCTGGAGCCCGGCCAAGACCCAGGTCGATCCGACCCGGATAGAGCGATTCCAGCGTACCGAATTGTTCGGCAATCACCAGGGGCGAATGATTGGGCAGCATAATACCACCCGACCCTACGCGAATCGTTTTGGTGCCACCTGCCACATAGCCAATGACGACCGATGTAGCCGCACTGGCCACGCCCGGCATGTTATGGTGCTCCGCCAGCCAGTACCGATGATAACCCAGCGATTCGGCATGTTGCGCCAGATTAAGTGTATTGTGTAACGCCTGAGCAGCCGTGTTTCCGGCGACAATGGGCGATAGATCCAGAATTGAAAAGGGAATCATAACTGAATAAGCTTGCGATGTGTGCGGGATGATCTGTCGTTCCCGATGCTGAATCCGGTTGGATTCAACGTACATTTGTGTTTTTATCAACAATACATCTTATTCGATCGGTTCCTTCGAGAAACGTGTAGTATCCTGAAGGAAACCGGCCGTTTTCAATAAAATGCAGTCAAAACATTTTTTTCTGGCGGGGTTAGCGTTTTGTATAACTGCCTGTGCCCCTAAGGCTACGACCAATCTGTCGAAAAGTGGCGCGGAGGACTTTTTTCAGTATAAACCGAATCGTGCTCCGCTCATATCCGTACATAGGGGCGGTGGCGATTTGAAAGGGTACCCCGAAAACTGCATCGAATCGTTTGCGTATGTAGCACAGCAGATCGGCTCGCCAGCGCATCCGGCCATCATCGAATGCGATATTGATCTGACAAAAGACAGTGTGATGGTAATGATGCACGATGCCACGCTCGACCGGACCACCACTGGGACGGGTAAGCTGATCGATAAAACCTATGCCGAGCTGGCGCAGTACCGTCTGGAGGATAACATGGGGACGGTAACACCCTACAAGATTCCAACGTTGGAACAAGTATTGCGCTGGGGTAAAAACAAAGTTCGGTTTACGCTCGATGTGAAACGGAACGTGTCGTTTGCCAAAGTGGTCGACATGATTCACAAGACGGGTGCGAGTGACTATGCCTGTGTAATTACCTACAATGCGCAGGATGCGGCCAAACTTCACCAGCTCGATCCAAACCTGATGCTCTCCGTCACGATTCGGAATCAGGCCGAGTACGATCGACTCCGCGAAGTAGGCGTTCCCGATAACCGGATGGTTGCCTTCGTGGGCGTGAAAGAACCCGACGCGGAACTATATTCGTTTTTGCATCAGAAAGGTATTGCTACCATCCTAGGCACACTCGGCAATCTCGATAAACAGGCAGCTGCCAAAGGCGATCAGGTGTATAAGACATTCGTCCAGCATGGAGCCGATATCATGTCGACTGACCGCCCTTTGGAAATGGCGCGTGTCTTGTATACGGCAAGTAAGTAAAGCCGGATCCTAGCTTACCCATACGATTGACTACCCTAAACCAAGCCAGTTCTTTTGCTACATACCAATTATCGGTGGCGGATTATTGCGCTGCTCTTCCTGGCTACCACCATCAATTATGTTGATCGTCAGGTGCTTTCGTTCGTAATGACGGACGAAGGATTTAAGAAAACCTTATTGGGGCTGGCACCTGAAGCTCTACTCACCGATGCGCATTTGAAACAGTTCAGGATTCAGATGGGGCTGATCGATTCAGCCTTTAAAGCCACTTATGCCATTGGTTTTCTGCTGATTGGCTGGCTCATTGACCGAGTGGGTACCAAGAAAGGCTTTTCAATTGGAATGGCTGTCTGGAGTCTGGCCAGTATCGTGTCCGGGTTTGTGTCGTCGGCAGGGCAGTTTGCCTTCGTGAGAGCGGTGTTAGGACTGGGTGAAGCGGCCAACTTTCCATCGGCGATGAAAGCCATTGCTGAATGGTTTCCCAAACGCGAACGGTCAACGGCTACGGGCATCCTCAATGCGGGGTCCAATATGGGGGTGATTACCACGGCCTTACTGGTTCCTTTTCTGATGCAGCAGTTTGGCTGGCGAGGAGCGTTTCTGATTTCGGCTGTGCTTGGTGTGCTGATGTTGGGAATCTGGTGGGTGAGTTATGCGAAACCCGAAGACACGACAAAGCTCTCCGAACTAGAATTTCGGTATATTCTCGATGAACGGGAGCCTGACCGGAAAGCATCATCGAACAGTCGCTACTCGTGGGGAATGCTGCTTGGTCATCGACAAACCTGGGCGTTTTGCTTTGGTAAAATCTTCGCCGATCCAGTCTGGTTCTTCTACCTGACCTGGCTGCCCGATTTTCTGCTCACCAACAACCAGCTTGACCAAAAACTGGACCTGAAAAACTTCGGGATTCCATTCCTGATCATCTACGTTGTGTCCGATATAGGGAGTGTATTCTTCGGCTGGCTGGCAACCTACTGGATGAAAAACGGCTGGTCTGAAAATAAAGCCCGCAAACTGGCCATGCTTCTTTGCGCGCTGTCTGTTACACCCATTTACCTGATTCCGTCGGTACATAGTTTTGCAGGTGTAGTCGCGTTACTGGCGCTGGCAACGGCTGCGCATCAGGGGTGGTCCACCAACGTGTATGCTTTATCGACGACCTTATTTCCGGGCAATTCAGTCGCTACGGCTACCGGAATAGGCGGATTTATGGGGGGGATGATCAGCATGGGTGTGGCTGCGGCTACGGGTTTTATTGTAGCATCGTTCGGCTACAAGCCTATGTTTGTCTTTGCCAGTTGTTCGTATTTGATCGGTTTGGTCGTGATCCATCTGGTTCTGCCCATTCTCCGTCCTATCGACGTGTCACCGGAAACAGTTGAGGTGACCGTCTAAATCCGTATAACGACCATTCCTGAATGACTGACAAACAAACCACTATGTTGGCAGGTGTGCTAACGGCTCCCCGGTCGATTGACATCCAACAACGGCTAATTCCTGAGCCTGGTTTTGGGGAAGTCAGGATCAAAATGAAAGCAGTGGGCATCTGTGGATCTGATGTGTCGCTGTTTCAGGGTCACCGGCCCGATTTAGCCTTCCCATTAGTGATTGGGCATGAAGGCATTGGCTATATTGATAAAGTGGGAGAGGGGGTAAGCCCGCAACGACTTGGTGAACGTGTGGTTATTGAGCCTAATTATCCCTGTGGCCACTGCGACTTCTGCTGGCAGGGTCGCGGAAATATCTGCCTGAATAAGCGGATCATTGGCGTGCTGGAAACGGGATGTTTTGCTGAGTATACCGTTGTTCCGGCCCGGTTTGCCTGGTCACTGCCTGAACAAATCACCGACGATGATGCTGTGGTGATCGAGCCTACCGCTGTGGCCCTTCATACACTCTTCTCGTCGCCTGCCCGGCCTGGCGATACAGTTGCTGTTGTGGGGTTAGGAGCTATCGGGTTATTGGTAACCCATCTGGCCCAACGGATGGGCTATATTGTGTTGGCGTATGACCGGATTCCCGAAAAAGTAGCGTTGGCGGCCACACTAGGGGCAATTCCTATATCCGTCGATTCGTCTGTTGCTCACATTGCCAGCCAATGGAAAGAAGCAAATGTGCATACTGTATTTGAATGTGCTGGTTCGGCTCCAGCGTTTACAATGGCCGTTGAGGCTGCTCCACGAGGAGCCTATGTGGTGGTGGCTGGCTTAGCCGATAAGCCCAGTAGCCTAACCGAATTTAGTATAACCCGACAGGGCATTACGATTGTTACCGCCATCATCTACCAGCATCCCATTGATTTCCGACGAACGATCCGCCTGATCGAAAATGGTTTTTTGCGGCCCGGCTGTATCATTTCGGTGAAAGAACCCTTTGAACAGTTAGCAACAGCCCTCGATACTGCCTGTCTTGGCAAACATGCCAAAATAGTATTAGACGTACTGGAAGCTTAAGAGCCTATGTTGACTTGCTCGTCGATGGTTGAACTCGCCCTTCAAAATAGCTACTTGCCCACAAGGACTTCTCATTGAGCCTGTTATTCGAGTATTCATCTGCTGAGCAAAACAAATTAAGTGCAAGGGTGTTCAATTCGCTGGTTTAGAAGCTAAGCTGTTTGCGTTCGGGCAGATTTGAGAATCTGTCCTCACCCTACCTGGGCAAAACGCAGTTAGTTGACGAACTCAAACACTCTAATGCCTTTCGTAAATAGTCACTAGTGGTAAGCTATACTCAATCGCCAGCTTCCTGGTAGCTAGTAGCCTAACGACTAAATAAGCCTACAAGCGGAATTCACCGCCATGGAGGATTTATATCCTTCTTTTTCAGTCATCTTTTCTAACGAATCTAACGCACGTACACATCGTCGAATTCTCGTCATAAATCAGGATTAATACAGCTAAAGGCAAAAGCTAGGGCGAATACGTTAATTTTTTAAGTATTTATTGTAGTAAATACTTAAAAATCATAAAATACTCAATAGTACTTTGGTTTTATTGAAAATACTTATGGTGATATTTTGATAATTATATTTTGATAAATTTAAATAATAGAGAATATAATATTGTATTAGGTTAATTTTTGTCTATATGGAAATACGCTTTAAGGTATATATTTGCAGAAAATACTTATTTTAATCTTAACTTAATCTCTTTCATGATGAGAAAATTACTAATGAGTATGCTTCTGACATGCTCGCTTTTGATTTCTTCCTGGGCCCAGGACAGGAAGATCAGAGGGAGAGTGACGGCAGCGGAAGATGGGGCTCCTATACCCGGCGCGTCAGTCGTTTTGAAAGGTACCTCACGAGGTGTGAACACTGATGCCGATGGAAATTATTCTATCAGTGTTTCGGATGGAGGTAAAGTGCTGATTTTTAGTTTTGTGGGCACAGCCGCACAGGAGATTGAAATTGGCAATCGATCAACGATTGATATACAATTAGTTGCCGATGCCAAAAGTCTACAGGAAGTGGTCGTAACGGCCCAGGGGATTGTTCGTGAGAAAAAAGCATTAGGGTATGCCGTCACAACGCTGGATAACCGATCAATTGAAGACCGCCCACAAGCCGATGTGGGCCGTATTTTGCAAGGGAAAATTCCAGGGGTAAATATTACGGCTACATCGGGGGTATCGGGAACAGGTACGAACATCAACATACGGGGGTTTTCGTCGATTACAGGTTCTACCCAACCCCTGTTTGTCGTTGATGGGGTACCGTTCAATTCCAGTACCAACTCGCGGGGTGGATTTACTGGGGGCGGTCAGTCTGCATCCAGTCGTTTTCTAGACATCGATCCTAATAACATCGAGAACATCAGTGTACTTAAGGGGCTGGCTGCTACGGTTACGTATGGCGACCAGGGCCGTAACGGGGTTATTCTGGTGACCACAAAAAACGGCAGCAAAAAAGCCCGCCCAACGGAAATTACACTGACTCAGTCTGTTTTTACGAACAAAGCCAACCTGCCGAGTTATCAGAATGACTATGTTGGTGGATTCCAGCAAAACCTGGGCTACTTTTTCAGCAATTTTGGGCCAACGCTTACTGAAGCCCTGGCGTATCCATCGCAGAATACGAATACGGCACTTACACAACATCCGTATGCATTTCTGACGAACGCTACGTTGAGGGCAGCAATGGCCCCCTATGTGGCTTCGCTGGGGCAATACCAAATGCAGGTTTATCCTGACAATGTGAAGGATTTTTTCCGGACCGGGGTTATTTCCAATACATCACTCAATTTGTCGGGGGGCAACGAACGGGTAGGGTACAACCTGTCGGTTGGGTATAACCGAGAGCAGGGCTATATCCCGGAAAACGGATTAACTCGTTTAAATATAGGGGCTGGTATTCGGGCCCAGTTGAACAAAAAATTAAGCATCAATTCATCGTTCAACTTTGCCAATACGGATCAATTTACTCCTCCTCTCAATGCAGGAACAGGGAATAACACGCTGAGCGGCTTTCCGTCGGTACTGGCCAACGTGCTCTATACACCCCGCCAGGTCGATTTGATGGGGTGGCCTTTCGAGAATCCAGTCGACGGAGGGACAGTCTATTTCCGGTCGGGTAATGATATCCCAAATCCGCGCTGGATTTTGAAAAACTACAAAACAACGGACGTGGTCAACCGCTTTTTCACGACAACCAATCTGACCTACGACATTGCGAAAAATCTGGTGCTTCTTTATAAAGTTGGGTTGGATACCTACAATGAAAACCAGGAGTATAAGTTCAACAAAGGCGGGGTTGATTTTGTAAATGGATTTTACAATACGTACGATATTAAGAATACCATCTGGGATAATAGCCTGATTGTATCGTATACCCGTCCGATGGGCGATCACTTTACGGTGTCTGGCCGCTTGGGTGGAAATATGCGTAACGACAAGACGAACAGTACTTTTGTCAGCAGCCAGAACCAACTGGCACGGAACTTATTCCGCCACAGCAATTTCATCGATAACGTAGCGTCGAATGGTGAGGTAGAGCAAACCCGCATTGGTGTGTTTGGCGAAATTACTGCCGATGTGAACGACTATCTGTATCTAAACCTGGCAGCTCGTAATGACTGGACATCGACTGTAGAAGTGCCCAATCGCCAGATTTTCTATCCGTCGGGAAGTATTTCATTCGTGCCTACTTCAGCCTTCTCTGGTCTTCAGGGGAGTAAACTGTTAAGTTTCCTCAAACTGAGAGCCGGTATTGGTACATCGGCTGGTTTCCCTTACCCGTATAGTACCCGAAATGTACTGAACCAAAGCGCCCGTGGCTGGCTTAATTCATCCGGAACGACGGTGCAGACGCACTCGGTGGATAATACCCTGGGTAATCCAAACCTGAAGCCAGAGCTCCATACTGAAATTGAGTTTGGGCTTGAAGGCCGCCTGTTAAGCAACCGGGTTTCTTTCGACATAACGGCCTATCAGCGGAACACGCGTGATCTGATCACCAATTCGCCCCTTGATGCGTCGACGGGCTATACGGCTACTACGATCAACATCGGTAAAATCCGGAATGAAGGTATCGAGATCAGCCTCTCGGGAACTGCCATCAAACGGGGGGATTTTGCCTGGGATCTTACGGGGGTCTTTTCGCGCAATGTACCGAAAGTGCTGGATCTTGGCGGAACACTACAGGAAGTTCAGATCGCCGGTTTCGGTGGTGGGCTGGGTAACTATGCCGTAGTAGGAAAACCATTTAATCTTATCAAGGGAACGGGGTATCGACGCAACGATCAGGGACAGTTGCAGATTGATGCCAGTGGGAATCTGCTCACAACCACATCGCCCGTTGAATTAGGAAATCCAAACCCTGCCTTTACATCGAGTCTGATCAATGAGTTTAAGTATAAATCGTTGACATTGAGTGTGATGCTTTCGTATCGTCATGGCGGAGCGATGTATTCGTCTACAGCAGGTGCGTTGCTTGGCAGAGGGCTGGTCAGTGTCGATAATGGTAAATTGGCAGGTACCGACAGAGCACAGACAATTATTGTTCCGGGTGTGAAAAATGCTGATGGAACGGTAAATGATGTTCAGGTGACAGCTTCTGATTTCTATTTTAACAACTATTACTTCTTTGGCGATGAGGGCCGTATTTTCGACGGGTCAACCATCCGACTACAGGAAGTATCCCTGGCCTGGCAGCTGCCGAAGAAAGCCCTCAGTAAACTCTCCATCAAAGGGGCATCGCTATCGCTATTCGGAAATAACCTCTGGTACCGGGCTCTCTATTTCCCCAAAAACCTGAATTTCGATACCGATAACCTGGGGCTGGGTGTTGGCAATGGACTTGGTTTTGAATTCCTGACAGGGCCGAGCGCCCGACGATTGGGCGGAACGCTGAAAATCACATTCTAATCATTCGGCAGTGCTATACCAGGTGCCTAACCGCCCTGCATGGTGCTTTCCATTAACAATACGTATACGATGATTAACAAAATAAGCACACTTGTTCTAACGCTGTGTGTGGTCGTTGTTAGCTCCTGTAAGCTGGATTTGCTCGATAATCCAAACGCTGTAACGACCAACAACACGGACATTAATTACCTGCTCAATTCCATTGAACTGACTTACAAGGATCATTTCAATCAAATGAGCGATCCGGGTATGCGCCTGACGCGTATGCTCAACCAGGGGGCTGCCATTTATGATAACGCAGTATCGCCCAATAACTTCAGCGGGGCCTGGGAAACAGCCTACGCAGGGCTGATGACCGACGTAAAAACACTGCTTCCGCTGGCCGAAGCCGGTGAGCTGTACGTGCATGCGGGTATTGCCCGCACACTCAGAGCCTCTGTGCTGATCAATCTGGTCGATGCGTTTGGGGATATTCCGTACACACAGGCCATCGACGCTACGAATTTTAATCCGGGAGTTGATACGGGGAAAAGCATCTATGATGCGGCACTGGCTGAATTAGATAAAGCTATTGCCAACTTTAAAGCGACCTCAAAAGGGGGGGCTACGGGCGATTTAATCTACAGCGGTAGCACCGACAACTGGATACGGGCTGCCAATTCGCTGAAGCTGAAAATTTACCTCAATCGTCGGCTGACAGACCCAACCGGCTCCACATCTGGTATAAATACCCTGATTGCTGGTAATCAACTTATTTCAACAGCCGCGCAGAACTTCACGTTTAAGTTCGGCTCGAATCTGACCAATCCAGATACGCGCCATCCGCGTTATGCAGGGCAATATTCACCGACGGGCGGGGGCGATTATCAGTCCAATTCGTACATGGGGGCGCTGTACTCGGCAAAAGGGTTTCAGGACCCTCGTATTCGCTACTATTTTTATCGCCAGACGATCAAGAACCCGACGGATGTCAATGCACTGCGTTGTATAACAAACACGAAACCAACTCATTATACAGATGCTGATGTATTCTGCCTGCCAACCAGTGTGGGCTATTGGGGGCGCGACCACCTGAACAACGAAGGTATTCCACCAGATGGGTTGCTAAGAACGGCCTGGGGTGTGTATCCGGCGGGTGGTTTGTACGACAACGATGCCGGCACACCAGTATCGCTGGGCGCAGGGGCCGGAGGAGCCGGTATACAGCCCATCATTATGCGTTCATTTGTCGACTTTATGCTGGCCGAATCAGCCCTGACGCTCGGTACAACAGGAGTGGCTAAAGACCTCCTTAAATCAGCTATCGAAAAATCGATGGCCGATGTCCGGGCTATGGCTCTGGGTACTACCGAAAGCAGTAAAATCAGTACGTTCGAAGCTGCTCAGAACTTTGTATGGGCCAATGAGGTGACAAAATACGTAACGAAAGTACTGGCCGATTACGACGCGGCAACAACCACCGATGCTAAACTGAATATTATTGGTACAGAATACTGGCTGGCCCTGCACGGTAATGGTATTGAAGGCTATAATCTCTATCGTCGGACAGGTAAACCGGCCAATCAGCAGCCTGCTCTTGATCCCAACCCCGGTGCTTTCCCCCGTTCGTATTACTACCCGTCAACCTATATCATACGAAATGCAAACGCTAAGCAAAAAGCGAGTTTAACAGTGCCTGTTTTCTGGGATAACAACCGGGATGGGCTGTTGAAATAAGTTGCCAATTGCTAGTTGAAACCCTATAAGTCATCTCAAAAGTATATTGAAATGAAAACGTATTTACTTATTGCACTAGGGAGTTTAATGGCTCTATCCTGCAAAACAGACATGATCACCCACCTCGAAGTCAGCGATTTTGAGAACGGTGGGTATATGCGTACTGTTACGCCCTATCCAGTTGCCAATTCGACGTTTAGTGTCAGCAAAGCCAATATGAGTGGTACCAAAATGGAGTTTGTGGCCGAAGCCGTCACCGCCAATCAGGGGGCTTTGTTTGCATCCTATGATCTGACGATCAAATTTGTCGATGCAACACCGGCAAACGGTACGATCACTGGTACAACCGTAGCCCTGAAGTCAATAGCAGCTTCGGCCTTTACCAAAGATGCTACAACGGGCTATCCGAGAGCCACCATCTCCGTTACGGGGACAGAAGCGCTCACGGCCACTAAACTGACCGCAGCAGATATCGCCAATGGTGACCGTTTTGAAATAAACGGAACCATGAAACTGACCGATGGAAAATCATTTTCAGCGTCAAATACCAGCCCGAATATTACCGGGGGAGCTTTTTACAGTTCGCCATTCTTTTACCGATTAAACGTGGTGAACTAATGGGGAATACAGTAGGGCTAAGGTGCCTACCTTAAGCAACTATCCCTTATCCCTGCTGAACATCAACAGAAAGGCGAAAACACCTCTTAAGAAGCTTTGGAATAATCCAGGGCTTCTTAAGAGGTGTTTTCGCCTTTTATAACGACGGCTTAGCCCTGGTTAAGCGCGGTGTCAGCACTCTGCTGGAGCACTGGTTAATAAACTATTATTATTGGCGAATCTTCGCAAAAGGCCTAGTCAGAAAGTACCGTAACTTCGACGATCTGGTGGATATTCTGATTGAAATAGAATAGGATGAACTCAATCAGGCTGATCCTATTCGTTAACCGTGTTGATTCCATGTGTCTCTGTAAGCGAACACTATTGACCCTGATGATTGTTGGGCTAACCGTACTGAGTTGGGGGCTACCTGTTGCTGCCCAGCCAAAATCCGGGGGTGATTACCCGATACAGCCTGTTCCATTTACTGCCGTAAAAGTGACCGACCAGTTCTGGGCTCCCCGTATTCGGCTCAACCACGACATAACGATCCCCATTGCGCTGAAGCATTGCTACAGCACGGGGCGGGTGGATAATTTTCTGGTGGCGGGCCATCGTAAGCCAGGCACGAAATTCTGTACCGAGTATCCGTTCGATGATACCGATATATATAAAATTATCGAAGGAGCCAGTTACTCTCTGCAAACATTTCCCGATAAAAAACTAGACGCTCAGATTGACTCGCTGATTACCTATGTGGCCAGTGCACAGGAACCCGATGGGTATCTATACACGGCCCGCACCATCGATCCCGCTCATCCGCATCCCTGGTCGGGGTTGAAACGCTGGGAGAAAGAATCCGACTTAAGCCATGAACTCTACAATAGCGGGCACCTGTTCGAAGCTGCCGTAGCCCATTATCAGGCCACAGGAAAAAAAACACTGCTAACCGTGGCAATTAAAAACGCTGACTTGCTGGTCAAGGATTTCGGCCCCGGAAAATTAAGCTACTCGCCTGGGCATCAGATCGTAGAAATGGGCCTGGTTAAACTGTACCGGACAACGGGAAAAAAGGAGTACCTGGATCTGGCGAAATTTCTGCTCGATGTGCGCGGCAAAGGCAACGAATACAGCCAGGATCATAAACCTGTGGTGCAACAAACCGAAGCTGTAGGGCACTCTGTTCGCGCTACCTATATGTATTCGGGTATGGCCGATGTGGCTGCCATAATGGGCAACAAAGCGTACGTGAATGCTATAGACAAAATCTGGCAGGATGTTGTATACGATAAATATTACATCACCGGCGGAATCGGGGCGCAGGGAGGCCATGAAGGGTTTGGGCCAGCCTTTGAGCTGCCGAATATGTCGGCCTATAACGAAACCTGCGCGGCCATTGGCAATATTTACTGGAACCAGCGTCTGTTTCTACTCCACGGTAACGCTAAATTTTACGATGTACTGGAACGAACGCTCTACAACGGTATGCTGTCGGGGGTATCGCTCAGTGGCGACCGATTCTTTTATCCCAATCCGCTGGAATCCAAAGGCCAGCATAGTCGTAGTGCATGGTTTGGCTGTGCCTGTTGCCCCAGTAACGTGTGCCGGTTTATACCTTCGATGCCTGGCTATGTGTATGCTCAACGGGGTAACAGGCTCTATGTCAACCTGTTTGTAGAAAGTGAAGCCAGTATAACGCTTGATAATCTACCCCTGAAAATAACCCAGGAAACGCGTTATCCATGGGGAGGGGATGTAGCGTTCACGGTCAACCCGACAAAGGCGAAGGCATTTGAACTAGCCATTCGCATTCCGGGCTGGGCGCAGAATCAACCTGTTCCGGGTAACCTGTACGCGTTTACCAGCCAGTCGTCGGCCCCCGTCATGTTGACTGTCAATGGTAAACAAGTAGCATATAACCTAGAGGACGGGTATGCGATCCTGAGCCAGACATGGAAAAAAGGGGATGTGGTGCGTTTGTCGCTACCAATGGAGGTCCGCAGGGTGAAAGCCAGCGAGCGTGTGAAGGCCGATCTGGACAAAGTAGCCCTGGAACGTGGCCCGATCATGTACTGCGCCGAGTGGCCCGACTCCCCCGATGGACACGTCCTGGATTTCGTATTGCCGGCGCAGGCTACGCTTCAGACGGAGTTTAAACCGGATGTGCTGGGAGGAGTAGCGGTTATTTCGGGCAGTGTTGAAAAAGTCAAACGCGGACCCAATGGTGAACTGGAAACCCGCTCGGCTACGCTGACGGCTATTCCCTATTATGCCTGGGCCAATCGGGGAGCGGGTGAGATGGCTGTCTGGATGGGTACCCGACCCGCAGCCGCTAAACCAACGCCAGCACCAACGATTGCGTCGACCAGCAAAATTACCGCTTCCTTTCCAACCAAAGCGCTGGTGGCCCTCAACGACCAGGATACACCTAAAAACTCCAACGATCACGATAATATGTATTACCACTGGTGGCCGAAGAAAGATACGGTGCAATGGGTACAATACACGTTCGACAAACCAGCTACTGTATCGTCATCGAAAGTGTACTGGTTTGATGATAGCCCCTGGGGAGGGTGTCGTATTCCAGCTTCCTGGAAATTACTTTACCAGACCTCGACCGGCGATTGGAAAGAGGTTAAAACCACAAAGCCCTACATCGTAAATAAGGATCAATTCGATGAAGTTACCTTCGAACCTGTGCAGACAACTGCCCTTCGGATGGAGGTTCAACTTCCCAAAGAAGCCTCAGCCGGTATTTTGGAGTGGTCGGTACAGTAAGATGTATGCAATGTTCGTAATCGCTTTATCATGAAAACCGCATTTTTTACTGCTGTTCTGTTGTTATGGCAAGCTGTTGGTTTCGGGCAAACCTATCTGCCGGAGCGAAGTGATCCTAAAATCAAGGTGAAAACGGCGGTGCCAATTAAAGCCTACTCGTTTCCATTGCGAGCCGTAAAATTGCTCGACAGTCCGTTTAAAACGGCACAGGATGCCGACGTCCGTTTTTTGCTCGAGCTTAAACCAGACCGACTGTTGTCGGAGTTTCGGGCACATTCGGGCCTGACACCGAAAGACAAACCATATGGTGGCTGGGAGTCGTCGGGCCTGGCGGGGCATTCGCTGGGGCATTATCTGTCGGCACTGGCTCTTCATTATGCTGCCACCAACGATGCCGAATGCCTGAAGCGGATCAACTACATGGTCGATGAACTGGACGAATGCCAGAAAGCCCGGAAAACGGGCTACATCGGAGCTATTCCGAAAGAAGATACGGTATTTGCCGAAGTTGCTCAGGGGAATATCCGGTCGAGAGGATTTGACCTCAACGGGGCCTGGTCGCCCTGGTATACAGTGCACAAAGTGATGGCGGGGTTACTCGATGCGTATTTGTACGCTCATAACGAAAAAGCCCTGAACATCACCGTAGGTATGGCCAACTGGACAGGTGAGCTATTGAAAAACCTTACAGATGGACAGGTTCAGCAAATGTTGTTGTGCGAATACGGAGGTATGAACGACGTACTGGTCAACACGTACGCTCTGACGGGAAACAAAAAATACCTCGATCTGTCATACACATTTCATGACCGACGAATACTGGATTCGCTGGCTCATCAGAAAGATATTTTGCCTGGCAAACACTCGAATACACAAATCCCGAAGCTTATTGGTACGATCCGACGCTATGAACTCACTGGAAATCAGACGGATTTTGCCATGTCAGATTTCTTCTGGAAAACCATCGTCAGGCACCATACCTATGCTCCAGGTGGAAACAGTAACTACGAATACCTCAGCACCCCCGATCAGCTCAACGACAAGCTGACCGACAATACGATGGAGACCTGTAATACGCACAATATGCTGAAACTCACCCGGCATTTGTTTGCGCTCGATCCGAAGGCATCGTATATGGATTTTTATGAACGAGGGCTGTATAACCACATTCTGGCATCGCAGAACCACAAAACAGGCATGGTTTGCTATTTCGTACCCTTGCGAATGGGAACCCGTAAGCACTTTAGCGACGAAGAGGAAAGCTTTACATGCTGTGTCGGCACGGGGATGGAAAATCATGTTAAATACGGTGAGAGTATTTATTTCAAAGGTGCCGATGGTAGTTTATACGTTAACCTGTTCATCCCATCGGAACTGACGTGGGCTGAGAAAGGGCTACAAGTAACGATGATATCTAACCTACCTTCTGACTCAAAGGTTTCACTCCGCATTCAGACGGATAAGGCTCAGATACTCCCTATTCGGATACGAAAACCCTATTGGTTGTCGGGCGATATGCTCCTGAAAGTCAACGGGAAACCTATAAAAGGGGAGGTGGTAGGAGGTTATATCGTGATTTCGCAACGCTGGAAAACGGGTGATCGCATCGAACTAACGTTACCAGCCAGACTACGCTACGAACCGATGCCTGATAATCCGGCTCGTCAGGCATTTTTTGCAGGACCAGTATTACTGGCAGGTGATCTGGGAGCCAGGGAACCTGATCCGATGCAGGGCGTTCCGGTATTCGTTACCAATAACCCCGATCCGAACAGTTGGATTAAGCCTGCCAGTGATTCACTAGCCTTCGAAACCTGGCAGACAGGTAACCAGGCTATGGTGATGATGAAGCCGTTTTATGCACTCCAGAGTAATTTCTACACCGTTTACTGGGATGTATTTACGGACGATGGCTGGAAGGCTCAGCAAGCCGTTTATGAGCAAAAACGTCGCGAGGCCGCCGACCTCGAACGACGAACCGTTGATTTGCTCCGCCTGGGTGAAATGCAGCCCGAACGAGATCATGATTTTACGGGCGAAAAACTCGAAACAGGAGAAGACCATACGCGTAAATTTCGTGTTGCCAACAGTGGTGCCTTTATGAGTTTTACCATGAAAGTAGATCCCGTTGCACAGAATAGTTTAATCGGTACTTATTGGGGGATGGATAATCGGGGCCGTCAGTTCGATGTGCTGGTCAACGACACCTTAATTGCCAGTGAAGACCTCAATAAGTACAAAGAGAGCCGTTTTTACGAAATTTTATATAAAATTCCGCAACAGCTAACGAAAGGCAAAGAGACCATAACAATCAGGTTACAGGCCAAAGCGGACAACTCAGCTGGCCCGGTATATGGACTACGAATGGTAAAGGAGTAAGCTAATTTCTGACTGTAATGAACACGATAGAAGGCTGGCTGCTGACAAGGGTAATGGCTTAAAATCGATCGGGAGCGAACGATGAAATGTCCATACTGGAAACCTTATCGGTGATTACCTCGCTGACTAATTTGCCGGTAGCAGGCCCCAGGCTTAACCCCATCATGCCATGCCCTGTTGCCAGCACAACGTTGTCGAGGTGTTTGCTTTTGCCAATGTACGGTAATCCATCTGGCGAGCAAGGGCGAAGACCCCGCCAGACTGTATCTGCAGCAGGCATATCGACGGTAATATCCGGGTAATAGCGATTGATTGACTGAACAATTCCACGCACCCGATTCATATTAATGGTCATGTCGGTGCCAGCCACTTCGAGCGTTCCGGCGAATCGAAGATGGTTCCCCATAGGCGTGGCCGTTGCCCGAGCTTCAAGCATAATGGCTGGTACGCGCACGGTATCGCCTACGTTTCGGAGCATAAAACTGTATCCTTTTCCGCCCTGCATCGATAGGGTAACTCCTAGCTGACGGGCAATGTCGGGCGACCAGGCTCCTCCTGCTATCACCACGCCATCGACTTTTACAGGCCCCTGAGGTGTTTTAATCCAGGTAACGTGTGCACCTGTCTTCGTAAATCCTGTCACCGGACGATTTTCCAGAATCTTTACCTGATTTTTTTTTAAATAGCTAACCAACGACCGAACCAGCTCACCTGGATTCACATGGGCATCACCAGGGTACCAAATACCTCCACGAACATCAACCCGTGTTTTAGGCTCCATATCCTGTATTTGCTGTCCATTTAATAAGCGAGCTTCGATGCCGGCGCGATTGGCTATGTTAGCTTCCTCTGCCATTTCGTGTTCGGCAACCGTTGTTTTGTAAAGCATTAGTAAGCCACGCTCCTGCCATTCGAACGACAGGTCGCCATTGACCGCTAAGTCCTGAAAAAGCTTTTTACTTAACAGGCTCAGGTCTCGTAATACCGGAATCGATCGTTCGACGTGACCAGGCGTTGCGTGTTGGTAAAATAGCCAGCCCCAGCGCATCAGTTCCAGATTTAAGCGGGGTTTGACGTAGAACGGGCTGGTCGATTTCATCATCCAGCGCATTCCTTTGGCAATCATACCGGGTTGGGCCAAGGGGATTATGTGACTAGGCACAATCATGCCTGCGTTCCCAAACGAACAGCCATCAGCAATGGTCGTTTGATCGAAAACCGTAACCTGATGGCCTGATTTATGCAAATAATAAGCTGAGCAGAGGCCAACGATGCCTCCGCCCACAATGCCAATGTGTGCCATGTGTGTGGATGTTAATTGAGTGGAAGGTTGAACATAATGACCTAAACGCTCCGCAATCAGTCAAACGAAGATGACGATGATCAGAGAGGAGGGAGGGTTCAAGAAGTTGAGCATGAACAGGTTATTAAGGGGCTCATGTGGCCTCATAATAACCTGTAAACCCATGTTGGTTAATGTCGTGTTAGGCTATAAGATTTATTGGACACTGAGGACAGGTCGTTTCGCTAACGCCGTGTTGATCACATTCAAAATCTGCTCACGTTCATCTCCGATAAGAGGCAGGCGGGGAGCACGTACATATTCGGAACCGATGCCGGTGGCAGTAGCTGCCAGCTTGATGTACTGAACCAGCTTGGGGTGAATATCCAGCTCCAGCAGCGGCATGAACCAACGGTAAAGGTCCAGCGCTTCGGCCACTTGGCCAGCTTTTGCAAGTTCAAAAATGGCAACCGTTTCCTGAGGAAATGCATCGACCAGACCGCCCACCCAGCCATCGCAGCCCAGCAATAGGGCTTCCAGGGCTAGCGTATCAACACCGCCCAGTAACTTGAACCGATCACCAAACGCATTACGCATCCGGGTCACGTTGGTCAGGTCGCGGGTCGATTCTTTCACAGCCTGGATATTCGGTAGTGTTGCTAACTCTTCGAACATCGCCACGGTTGTCATGATTTTGTAATCGTATGGATTATTGTAAATCATGATCGGTAGTGAGGTTTCCTGGGCTACCGACTTAAAAAACGTCACGGTCTCCCGCGCATCGGCAGGGTAACGCATGGGAGGTAGTAGCATCAGACCATCAGCACCGTTTTGTTCGGCTTCCCGGGCGCACGCTATGGCTTGTTTGGTGGCCTGTTCGGCAATATTTACCAGAACGGGTACATTCCCCTGGCAAACTGACAAGGCCGATTTGAGCAGGTCAACTTTTTCGTGATTGAGCAACGTACTGGCTTCGCCCAGCGAACCACCAATAATAAACCCATGGACCCCCGCTTCGAGTTGGGCGTGCAGGTTTTTTTCGAAAAGGGGTAGATCGAGCTGATCGTCAGCCGTAAATGGAGTCAGAAGGGCCGGATAAACACCCGTCCAGGCGATAGAAACGTTCATTCGAGTAGCGATAATTCACGAGTGCGATTTGTCTGTAAAATTACCTCTGAACGGCTTTCGATTGTTGATAAAAATTGGTCGATAGTAATATTATTTTCACTACATTAATGCAGGAAGTGAAGTTTATGGGCAAAATAATTACTGATGAAGCCACTATTATTTAAAGTGCCAGCTATTGAGGATCGTACCTTTCGGGTTGAGCAGGATAATTTTCCTCATTTCTATGGGCTTTTGCATTTTCATCCTGAAATTCAACTGACCCTAATTCAGGAGGGGGAAGGCACACTGATTGTCGGCGATAAAATTGATCGCTTTGGGCGAAATGATGTACTGCTGCTGGGCTCTAATTTACCCCATGTGCTTCGTAGCGATCCTGATTATTTCGCCCCCGAATCGACCCGGCGCTCTGTAGCTATTTCCGTTCTTTTTCGTGCCGAACACCTGGAACCTACTGTGCTGAACTTACCCGAAACCCGTCATTTGCAGTTATTCCTGCGTGAATCGCAGCATGGGGTACGGCTTCGCTGTGGGGAGGGACACCCGCTGACAGAGAAATTTGAATCTTTACCCACGCAGCGACCTATCGAGCAATTTTTAACGCTACTCAGTATCCTGGATTATTTGTCAACCTGTGCAGACCGGGAGGTTATATCAGCAACGGCTTTTACGCATCCACAACGCCCCGAGGATCATCAGCGACTCGAACGGGTGTTTTCCTTTATTCTTGAAAACTACCATGCTTCGATCACGTTGGAAGATGTTGCCAGCATGGCGAATCTGACACCGGGGGCTTTCTGCCGTTTCTTTCGTCAGCATACCCGTAAGACATTTTTGACGCTGCTCAATGAAGTACGTATTGAACATGCCTGTCGATATCTACGTGAGTCGAAGCAAACCATTAGCCAGATTGCCTTTTCCTGTGGCTACACGAATCTATCTAACTTCAATCGGCAGTTCAAAGGTATTACAGGTATGGCTCCGGGTGAGTACATTCGAAGTTACAACCGGACACCTATCGGATAGCTGAATGACACTTTTCCAGAACCGGATTAACACTACACATAAAGCCGATAGCAGCGACTAGACAACATCCGTTGTTCAGCTACTGGTGAAAAAATCCAGCAGGTTACCTTTTCTCGTGATCCATATAAATGGAGTCGGCAACATACCAGATGATACACCTAAAGTAAATCCTCCCGAATGATTCTGGCATTCGGGAGGATTTGCGTCGTTTAAGGGTTGTCAATAGCCTACCGTGAACCGCTTTTGCACAAACTGGGGTTGCTCGATTTCGTTGAGAATAGCCACAGCCAGGTCGGCAACGGTAATTTTGCTTTCGCCTTTTTCATCGAAAACAGGTTGCTCAGTACCAATTCTGAACGTGCCAGTGCGTTCGCCGGGAGCCAGATTAATGGCCGGACTCAAGAAAGTCCAGTCGAGGGTAGTGTTCTGACGAAGGCGGGTTAGGTAGTCTCGTGCCGATAAGGCTCCGGGTTTCCATTCGGCCGGAAACTGGGGCGTGTCTACGAGTTGTACACCGAGAGCTACCTCCAGACTACCGGCCCCACCAACGAACAAATATCGTTTCACTCCTGCCTGTTGTGTACCCTGTTCAATAGCCTCAGCGCCCTTTAAAAAGTCATCATATAAGTTAGGGTTTGTCCAACCCGCATTGAAGGTGCTGACCACGGCATCGTGCCCAGTAACCAGTTCGGCTATTGAATTGGCATCCAGGGCATTGCCTTTTTTGACAGTTAATTTAGAATCAGTAGTGGTGATTTTTTCGGGATGAGAAACAATGGCGGTTACGTCATGTCCCCGTTGAAGGGCTTCGGTCAGAACAGCTGAACCAACAAAACCAGATGCGCCAATAAGTGCCAGTTTCATAGAATTAAATGGTTTATTGAAAAGTAATTATTGTAATAAAAATTGTTACAGTTTTGTTCAAAAAAAATTAATCAAATCGATGCACAAAATCGTCCAGGGTACTGGTTCCCAGATTTCGCACCAGCGCTTCTTCCGCTTCCTGATATAAACTGTCCAGATGGCGATTAATTTGTCGGCCAACCGGACAATCTGGATTGGGTGAGTTCCGTGCATTGCCTAATACAGTCCCTTGATTGGTGGCCAGAAACACATCCGACACCCGAATCTGGCTGGCTGGTTTTGCCAGCATTGTTCCCCCATTTTTCCCCTCTCGACTAACGACTAGTCCTTTCTTGCGAAGGTTACTAATTTCTTTGCGTACCAGGACTGGATTAATATTAATACTACCCGCAATAAAGTCAGACGTAACCCAATCGCCGTTCGCTTTGGTAAGCAGCGTTAAAATATGCATCGATATGGCAAAACGTCCGTTCATTACTGTAATATTATTAGTTACAGATTTGGCTTGTTAAAAATTCCCGTTCATGAAAAAAAATAGAAAATAGGGCATAGATTTTAGGATCGTCATGCGTTACACCGATTAAAATTATCGAAGCAGTTTACACAGTTTCGTCATAACTAACCTGAGATTTCGCGCGCTATTGACTGTTTTTGCCTATTTTACAGGCATAACCTACCTCTTTTGTGACAGACTCTATTTTTATCCTGTTCATTCTTTGCCTGAATGTTATCATTTGCGAATGGCTAACAAAAAAGCCAGGCTTTCGTCAGATTGGTACAGCTTTGCTGGTTATTCTGGTAACGGCTGTCGAAGCCAATCTGGGGGCTATCCCTACTTCTGAAACGCCGGTTTACGAAGGCATTTTTAGCTACATCGCCCCATTCTCGCTGTTTCTGCTGTTGCTAAGTGTTAATCTCAAAGATTTGCGTAAGGCGGGTCTACCCATGCTGACGATGTTTTTGATAGGATCATCGGGAACGATCATCGGTGTTTTGGTGAGTGTTTGGGCATTTTCGGCTCCACAAACAGTTGGTAGTCTGTTTTACGCCCTGGCGGGGATGTTTACAGGAACCTACATCGGTGGAAGTATTAATTTCCACGCTGTGGCCCTGCATTATGGCGTGTCGAAAGCGGGTAATTTATTCATCGCAGCGACGGCTGCCGACAATATTATGACGGCCCTCTGGATGATAGCGACCCTTGCCTTACCCGTTTTTTTACAACGTCGGTTTCCTCGGCAACGACCGATTGCCTCAAAGGATCAGGGTACATCGCCGGCTGAAGATCTATTCTCTGATTCTGAAACGATGACTCCAAATGATCTGGCCCTCTTGCTGGCACTTGGATTTGGGTCTATTTTTCTTTCCAAACAGTTGGCAGCTTTGTTTCCTGTTATCCCTTTCGTGCTGGTTCTGACAACAATTGCGTTGGCATTGGCGCAATTCCGGGTAATCAACTCGTTGCGAGGGAGCCGACTACTTGGCCTTTTCGGTATCTACATTTTTCTGGCTGTCATTGGTGCCTATTGCGACATTGCCGCCCTCATACGCGATGGCCAACTGGCTTTTGTCCTGTTTGGTATGATCCTGTTACTGGTACTGATTCATGCGCTTATTGTGTTTGGAATCGGGGCTTTATTCCGGCAGGACTGGGATATACTGGGCATTGCCTCACAGGCAAATATAGGTGGAGCAACGTCGGCCCTGGCGCTGGCCCGTAGCCTGAATCGGCCTGATTTACAACTGCCTGCCGTACTGGTTGGTACGCTAGGTAACGCCATTGGTACCTATTTGGGTATTCTGGTCGCGGAACTTCTGCGATAAATAAAGTCTGTGCGCATCTTAAAAACATACCTTCCTGACTTACCGATATGCAAAAGACAGCCTTTCAGAACGAGCTTACGATCAGTGCTGTTCAACAACGAAATGGATCGAACAATACCAAAAAGGACGTTCGAAAAATTCAGGCCTGGCTGACGCTATTCGCTATGACCAATGCAGGAGCCGCTACGGCAACGGGTATTGATGGCGACTTTGGCAAAGCTACCGAACAGGCAGTTAAAAATTTTCAGAAAACGAAAGGCGTATCTCAAAATGGTGTTGTCGACCAGGCTACATTCGATTTGCTGACCGCTCCCATGCGAGCGGCATTTCTGGGGCCTATTGCTGGAACACAACTACGTGGGTTGGTGATTGAGGCAGCCCGAAATCAGTTACAGAATCGGCCATTTGAGCTGGTCATCAATCAGCAACCGAACTCAGGCCCGTGGGTACGAGCTTATATGGATGGTAATGAAGGAAGCGAGTGGCTCTGGTGTATGGGCTTTGTACAGACCATTCTCGATCAGGCAGCCTCTATAGTAGGTAAAGATTTCAAACAAATTATGCCGTTGACCTATAGCTGTGACGTCGTTGGAACAACGGGTTTGCAGACAGGTGCACTTTTTCGCTATTCCCAGATTCGGGCCAACCCAGCGTTGATGAAACCCGGTGACATTTTTCTCCTCCAAAAAACACCAAACGATTGGGTTCATGCGGGCCTGATAACCCACATTGGCGACGACTTTATTGAAACCATTGAAGGCAATACCAATGAAGGCGGATCAAACAACGGCAATGCTGTTTTGAGCCGGGTTCGTAATTTCAGGAAGTCGAAACTAGATGTGTTTTCAATCGAAGGGTTGGTGTAAGCAACTGGTCAAGAGAAGTCGGGCTTATAAGCTACCTGACTAGTTTTAACCAGTTGCTGGCTATTTATTGGTATCGTTTCCCTTCTTAATTCGCCACAACAATAACGGGTGGAACGGCCTCGGGGTCATTGTCGGGTGATTCTTTCTTTCCCTTGAGGGCTTTCCGGGCTGTTTTTTTCAGCGTGACATCGTACAGGTCAGTTCGGCGGTCTTTCATGACCTGAACCGAGCCATGTTCATGTAACTCCTTCAGGAGACTCAAATCAACGTCGGCAATAAGAACCATCTCCGTGTTGGGCGTGGCTTCTGCTTTAACGGCGTTGGTCGGAAACTGAAAATCGGAAGGGGTAAATACCGCCGATTGCGCATAGTTGATATCCATATTATGCACCCGAGGCAGATTACCCACGCAACCCGAAATGGCTACATAACACTCGTTTTCAATAGCCCTCGCCTGTGCACAATGACGTACGCGGGAATAGCCATTCTGCGTATCAGTCAGGAAGGGGACGAACAAAATCTGCATGCCCTGCTGGGCCAGAATCCGGCTGAGTTCGGGAAATTCGACATCGTAACAGATCAGCATGCCGATTTTGCCGCAATCCGTATCAAACGCCCGAATCTCATGCCCACCCACCATGCCATAATGCTTCACTTCGTTGGGGGTGATATGTATTTTTCGATACTCTTCATAAGAACCGTCGCGTCGGCAGAGGTAAGCTACATTGTATAACTTTCCATCCGCATCAACAAGGGGCATACTACCACCCACGATGTTGACATTATAGGAAATGGCCAGTTCGCACAGCTTCTCGCGTACAGGAACGGTGAAATCGGCGAGCTTTCGGATGGCGACGGGTTCGGGCAGGTCATTGAAATCGGCCATGAGTGGCGTATTAAAAAACTCAGGCAGTACCATGAAATCGGCCCGGTAATCGCTTACGGCATTCACAAAAAACTCGACCTGATCCAGAAAGGCAGTCAGGTTTTTGAATAACCGCATCTGCCATTGAATAACGCCCAGCCGGATAATGGAGTCGGTATGCGGCTTCTTATCGGCCTCTTTGACGTAATAGATATTGATCCACTCCAGCAGCGTAGCATATTCTTTCGATTCAGAATCGCCCGGTAAATAACCGCGCAGGACTTTCCGAACGTGGAAATCGTTCGAAAGCTGAAAAGTCAGCGTCGGGTCGTAAATCTCCTTTTGCTTTACCTTGGCGATGTACTCGCGGGGTGTCAGTTCATCAGCGTATTTGTTGTAATTTGGAATACGCCCCCCAGCCAGAATGCCCTTCAGATTCAACTGCTCGCAAAGCTCTTTCCGGGCATCATACAGCCGCCGACCCAACCGAAGATCGCGGTAATCGGGGTGAACAAACACTTCGATACCATACAGGTAATCGCCTTCGTCGTTGTGTGTTTTGAAGGTATAACCGCCCGTAATTTCGTAGTACGTGTGGTTATCGCCAAAGTTGTCGTATTTCACTCGTATGGCCAGGGCACTTGCCACGACTTTACCATCGACTTCAACGCAGAACTGACCTTCCGGGAAAATATGTAATAGTTTATTGATCGAGCTCTTGGGCCAATAATCTCCCCCAATACCACTATAGACCTCGATCATGGTCTCTTTGAGGTCGTGGTAATCCGATTTCTGTAAATTTCTGGTTTGTATATGCATAGCTGTCAGAACCAGGATTTTTATGATTTGATTGACAAACCTTGATTGTATAGAACGCTGATTTTTATGATGATTATGATCAATTATGATTTTAATTGTCAATGCCAATTGGCTTTCAGCCTTATTAATTATGATTGATCATAACGATCATAAAAATCTGTGTTCTACTGATTCATAACAAAATCAGGCTAATCAATAAAATCAATGAAAATCCCGGTTCAGAATAAGTTCCATTTCCGCCAGCATCTCATCGGTAAAGTCAAGGTGCGTAACGAATCGCACGAGGTGCTTACCAAATGTGACACTGCGGATGCCTTTAGCGGCTAACTTAGCAACATAATCCGTAGCCAGAATTGTTTCGGGAAGCCTGAAAATGACGATGTTCGTGTCGATAGGTAAAATGTCTTCCACTTCGGGCAGACGCTCAAGTAAGGAGCCGATTTTCCGAGCGCGGGAATGGTCCTGCTTCAGTCGGTCAATGTGATGATCCAGCGCATAAATACCCGCTGCAGCCAGAAAACCAGCCTGACGCCAGCCGCCACCCATCAACTTGCGGTAGCGTCGGGCCTGCGCGATGAAATCGACTTTTCCTAGAAGTAGTGACCCAATAGGGCAACCTAGCCCTTTCGACAGACAAATGCTGATTGAATCGAACAGTTGCCCATAAGCCGTTGCAGGTTCGCCCGTCTCGACCAGCGCATTGAACAGACGGGCACCGTCGAGGTGAAGGATCAGTTCATGCTCCTGGCACACCTGCCGAATAGCTGCGATTTCAGGAATCGTATAGTAACAGCCTCCTCCTTTGTTGATCGTATTTTCCAGAACGACCAGCCGGGAAAGTGGTTTATGAGGATCGGCACGATTATAGATATGTTCGCGTATAAGGTCGGGCGTGAGTTTGCCACGTATGCCGTGTGCTAAACTGGCCGAAGCCAGCGCATTTACGGATATACCACCCCCTTCATATTGGTAGACGTGAGACAGGTAATCGCAGATCACATCATCGCCGGGCCGTGTATGGGTACGAATAGCGAGCTGGTTGGTCATAGTGCCCGATGCACAGAAGAGAGCGGCTTCCATACCAAATAACGAAGCCGCTTTCGTTTCAAGGGCATTTACAGTTGGGTCGTCGCCAAAAACGTCGTCGCCGAGCTGGGCAGAAAACATAGCCTCACGCATGGCGGGTGTAGGATGAGCAACCGTATCGCTTCGAAGATCAATAAGCATAAATTGAGTTGTTGATAAACTATATATGGTTTGAAGGGTAACGTATAGGGTTTAACCGGACTTGTCGTAGATCAGACTTATGCATTAACAAATTGGTAACAACTTTTCATTAGCTGAATGCAGTGACCAATCTGGTCATTGATAGTCTTGTAGGTAAATCATTTGTATTTGAAGGGCTTGCGTGTATTTTTGAGCAACCTTTTCACAGAAGTTCGTCTCAAAGCAGCAAACTGAATACAGTATCTGTAAACCCTCGTTTAGTATGTTAACGAACAAAATTCCCTGGATTATCTTACTTGGTTTGTGGATGGCCGGTTCGACCTGGTGGCACGTCTGCAAAATTAAGCAGTTATGCGTGGACGATGTTAAAGCAGCTCCCGCGACCACCGAAGAAACAGGGGCTCCAGCTCCCTTAAATGGGTTCACCATAGCTGATGGCGATCGGTTCCGACTCGACCTTCCGGGCAATTTTAGTTTTGCAAAATCGGGGGCTAATGCCAACATGAACAGTCTGGGAGGCTCGCTCGACGAAATGGTTGCTTATTTAAAAGCCAACCCTGGTCGAACGCTCGAAATTAAGGGCTATTATTCAGCAAATGAAACGAATTCAACCTCTTTCCCCAATTTAGGTATTGCACGGGCTGAAGGACTCAAGCAGTATCTGGTACAACAGGGGATTCCGGCCGAATCCATCACAACCACGGCCGAAGAGCGTAACCTAACCTTCACGGCCAAAGGCGATTCTCTTTATGGTGGACTCGATTTTGCCTTCGGTGGAGTAACTAAGCCAACCGAAGCTGAACCCGTGGCCAGTACTACAGCGGAGCCGGTCAAGATTACAAAAGAAGTAACGGAAAAAGAACTGGCTAATAACGAGAAGTTTACGTCGGTGTTTAAGCCAATCGATTTGTATTTCCAGTTGGGTGAATCGAACTACATTAAAACTGAGGATACAAAGAAATTCTTTGGGGAGGCTATTCGCTACCTGGCCGACCATAAAGACAAAAAGCTTCTGCTAACTGGTCATACGGATAGCTCTGGCCCTGAAGATGTAAACATGCAGCTATCCCGCGATCGGGCCAACGACGTGAAGGTTAGACTTCGGAAAGCGGGGGTTCCGTCGGAGCAAATTATTGTTAAAGCGAAAGGGGAGACCGAACCCAAAGCAGACAATAGCACTATGTCGGGTCGAAAAGCGAATCGCCGGGTAACAGTCGTTGTTCAGTAAGCTAAATAAAAACGCTCAAGCTGTTTTGATTGACGATTGCTATAGAACGTCTTGAGCCAGAAACACATAAACTTCGAAAAGAAACTATGTTTGACTTAAATCCCCTTAATCTCCCCGATGCACAGATGCAACAGATACTAATGCTGGTTGTGTCGGCTGTGCTGGGTTTCATTAACGGATATATTTCACGCCAGCGAACCATTCGGGAACTGGAAGGTGAGCTAGCCAGTACTGAACGGGCTGTTGATGACTGTCAGCGAGAATCTGTAGCGGTTGTTAGTACTGAAGATAGTGAAACGATGGTACTAAACCGGATTCGGTCGAGGGCCACCGAACTCAATTTTACCCGTATCGGTCTGGCATCAGAGGCTGAAGCCGATGATCTGAAAGCTATTGTGGGTGTGGGTCCATTTCTGGAAAAGAAACTGCATGCGATTGGTATTTACACGTTTCGGCAAATTGCCAATTTCGACAGAGAAGATATCGATAAGGTCAATGATATTATTGAGTTTTTTCCTGGCCGAATCGAGCGTGATGATTGGGTAGGGCAGGCCAGCCAGTTAGCGAAGAAAAAATGAGATATAGCTTACCGTGTGCTGACAATAAATAGAGCGATCACGTCAGCTCATTATAAACCGTAAACCCACAACTCCTTAAACCATAATCCGTTATGTTTGGATTAGATCCCTTAAGCCGCCCGGTGGCTATTTCTGAAATACTTATTTTACTGGCTCTGGCGGCTCTTATCGGCTGGCTGTTGGGCCGTCTGATCTTGACTGGGCGCATCAATGCGCTACGAGCAGCCATAGCTGATAAAGAAAACGAACTGGAGGAATGCCGAAGGACCAAAGTTTCGGGTAAGGTATCTGGCATAAAACCGACAAGACCTGAGCCCGTTTTGGAAACACCGCCGACCTTTGTTCATGCTGATCCGTTATTGCCGGTTATCGCGCCTGATGATACACCGGAGCTTATCAATGAGGATATCACAGTCCCCCTTGTGAATGTGCCCATTGATAAGCCAGTGGTAGTTTCCCCCCCCGTTGCCCCAGTAATTCCTGATGTTCCATCTGCTCCAGTTGAAGCCCCGGTTATAGCGGGAAATTCGGAGTCGGCTGTGCTTAACCGAATTGCGGCTCGGGCTAGCGAAATAAATTTCGACCGGATTGGTCGTGCATTGGCTTCAGAAGCCGATGATCTGAAAGATATCGTAGGGGTTGGCCCATTTCTGGAACGTAAACTGCATAGTCTGGGCATTTATACTTTTCGGCAGGTAGCTAATTTCACTAAAGAGGATATCGATAAAGTTAACGAGATCATCGAGTTTTTCCCCGGCCGCATCGAGCGCGATAATTGGGTCGACCAGTCGAAAGAGTTTTATAAAAAGAAATACGGAAACAAGAGTTAACGCGAGTTATAGAGAAGCAGATACGCCCCGATATAGTCTCTATGTCGGGGCGTATCTGCTTCTAAAAGAAATGCTGTTTCAACTGTTCAGTGTATTCTTTTTGCGTACGGGCGTGCTGCTCAGGATGGCTGTGCCGCCCTGCTGATAAAACATACACAAATCCATCAGAACACACTCGCTACACCGGGGGGTATACCAGGTACAAATCCGTTGTCCGTGCCAATAGAAGTGTTTGTGGAAGTTGAACAATACAAGTGGCTCCTTGGGTAAATAAGCTAGTAATATAGTATGTGCCTTCTCAGCGCTTACCCTGGGGCCAATAAGGCCTAGCCGTTGTGTAACACGATGGACATGGGTATCGACGGGTAATACGGGTTTGTGAAACTTGAAAAGCAGTAGGAGAGTGGCTGTCTTTAAGCCAATACCTGGCAAACTGGTAAGCCAGTGCATAGCCTCCTCGGTAGGTAAATCATTGAGGAAATCGATATTGGCCGATCCCGTTTCTCTAAACAAATGCTCCAGCAGATTTTGGATGTATGGGGCTTTGACTTCGGGATACGTAACGGATTTGATCGCATCGATTAATTCAAGAAGTGGGGCGTCTCGAACCTGTTCCCAGGCAGGGAATCGTTCGCGCAGGGTTCTGTAGGCAAGCACTTCGTTGGCATGTGTAGTTCGATGGGAAAGAATCGTTCCGATTAATTCATGCATCGGATCGGAATAACCCTGAATGGCCTGAGTACCATAGGCAGAAGTTAGGCGTTCATGAGCGATCCAGGTCTTCGATGCCGATTCGGAACTGAGTTGCATAAAAATATGGCGGATTCAACAGATGTATAACTGTCTGTTTGAACCCGCCCTGAATGAGAATGTTTACCGCATCAGTCTTTCTTTCGGAAGTAGATATTGTTGCTGATCGACTCCAGTTGAACATCGGGACCGCCCCCATTGATGGCTCCTTCCAACTTATAACCAACGATTGGATTTTTCTCTTTCTTGTTCTTGAAGGCAATTTCCATATCGGAATACACTTCACCGGTAATGGTTTTCATGGCCACATTGGCCCCTTTTGATTTCGGCCAGCTCATATCGACAAACCCGCTGATCGTTTTGGCAAACACGGCTTCGGTGGCCCCCTGGATGTCGATGTTTCCGTTAATGGTTTCTATTTTGAGTTTAGCATGCCGAGGCAGATTCACCACATAATTTATTTTGCTGCATACATAGTAGGTTTTACCATTTTGGTCGGTACTCCACCGATGGCCATCGCCCGGACAATCTTCTGCTTTGCCCTCTTTCAACTTCTCCTTGTCGAAATCTGTTTTTATACTGACTTCGCTATCGGTCGTATTAGTCGTTACCACTAACGCATCATCCAGTTTACCGCTGTTGATCGTTGCCGATATGTGTACAGACAAGTCGGACTTGTCCCAGTAGCGAACCTGGATACTATCGCCGAAGCGTAGATTAAGGTTGACGAGTTGGTTAGCCGAAACCGGCATCGTTTTTTGAACGATACGTTGCGCAGCGGCTGCCTGAGAGAGTAGGGCCAGAAGGCCAATTGAGAATAGGAATAGGTTGTTTTTCATGGGTGTCAAGCGTTTATTTCTGCTTACGGATGTAGATGTTGCTGTTGATGGTTTTAAGCTGGATGTCAACCCCGCCACCGTTTGTTGTGCCATTGATCGAATGACTACCACCGACCCGTGCTAACCCATCTTTTGCGTTTTTGATGCCCAGATCGAAATCGGTATACATCTCACCATGAATGGTTTGTAACTTCATGTTTGCCTTCGTACTGGCAGGCAACGTAATATCAATCTCACCGTTGATGGTCGAAATGGCCGTCGGCTTTTCCTGATCGATGCTGGAGAATACAATGTTGATTTCTCCATTGGTTGTATTGGCCACAACTGGCCCGGTCACATTCTTCAAGTCCATCGATCCATTGTTGGTCTTGATTTCCAGATCACCGTCCATATTGCTGATGGTAACGTCTGCCTTTTGCCAGTTGGTCTGTTGATAGAGAATCCCTACTTTCCTCGGAAGTTTGATCGTATACTTGATAGATTTTCGGGTTGCTTTTTCAATTTTCAGACCACCACTTTCGGGCGTCACTGCCAGGCCAAGGCCGGTATTGTCAACAGCCGTGTAGTACAGGGGTTTTAGTCCTTTAGCCCGTTCTGGGGGCGCTTCGTAACCCGAGTTAGCCTGAATTACTACCTCGTCGCCGTTGTACCCCTCGATTTTTATATCCCCCGCGTCAATTTCAAAGGTTACTTTTCGGTCTTTGGCGTTGGTTAATTTGGTTTTGTATTCCTGTGCCTGGGCGTTGGATAGGCACAATAAGAGACTGGCACTCAATACTAGGAGCGTTTTCATGGTTGTTGTATTTGGAAATTGTAGACTAGGAAATGAATAAGGTCTTCGGTTTACGATAGGCTGAAGCATTAACCTGCGTTTGCGTTAGCCCACCGTAAACAGAATACCGTAATAATCAGGAAGGAGAATCCTGGCCCTGAACCAGGTGGTTAATGCCTTCTTCTGCTTTTTGGCGAACGGCATCCAGTACTTGTTGATTTTGAGCCAGCCGCTGCATTTCATCGACGGCTCGTTTTTCCTTGATAGCGACCAGCGTATCAATCAGGCTGATTTGCAGATTCGGATCTGTCTGAATTTTCAGTGATTGGATCAGTGCTTCACGGACACCCGGCTCATTGGCAAAATGGCTAAGGGCCTGACAGGCAGCTAGTCGCACGTTTACATTGGCATCGAAATTCAGAGTATTGATAAGTAATTGGGTAATATCCTGATCGATCTGTTTTAGCTCATAGCTCTGATTGACTGCCTGGATGCGCTCGCTGGCTGAGGTTTTGGGCAAATGCTCAAACGTTAGCACTTGTTTCATGGCTAAAGCAGAAGGAGTTTCTTCTCTCGATGAAACGCTTTCGGGCGAAGCTGCTCGCCAGTGGTTGTAAATGATTCCTCCTGCAAAGCCCAGAATGATTAGCGATACGCTGGCCGCTAAGCGCCGAAACCAGGTCGTAAAGCTAAAGCCCCGGCCTGGCTCAGTTGCCATGAGTTGGGCCGCTAACTTGCTCGTAAAGGCAAACGATGGGTGTTGATTTCGGACATTGGCAAAATACCGAAACTGGTCAGCATGACTTTGCAAATGAGCAGGTATCGATTCCTCCTGAAAAAATTGCCGCAATAGCTTTTCTTCCTGAAGCGTTGTATCGCCCTCGTAATATTTATCCAGTAGTTTTTCAATGTCCGGCTTCATAATCATTGACTTTTAGATAATTCTGCCGAAGCCGTTGGCGGGCTCTCGACAAAATCACACGTATATTATTAATACTGACGCCCGTTACCTGTTCGATCTCTTCAAACGAGTACTCTTCTACGTCACGCAGGTGAAGGATAAGTCTCTGCTGTTCAGGTAATTCATCGATGAGGATTCGCATAAGCTCGGCACTATCGGCTACTTCGACCTGTCGATAGGGCGAAGCATCATCGGTCTGAATGCCAAGTAATGTAGCCTCATCGGAATAGTTGCGCCTGGAATGAGCTTTTAGCTTGTCCAGACACAAATTCTTCGTCATCTGTACAGCCAGAGCTTCGATACTGGTATACGTTTCTAATTGTTGTCGATTGGTCCACAATCGTAGCAACACATCCTGTAAGGCATCTTCGGCTTCTTCACGATTGCGAAGAAACAACTGCGCCAATCGGAAAAGGCGTCCCTGAACGGGCAGGATGCGTTGTTTAAAGGCTTGTAGATCCATATCAATCGCAAAGACGACTGAAATAGAAAAACATTACAGCTGTAGTTGAAAATTTTTGATTTTTTTTCAATCTCTTGCCAGAATACAGATAAATAAACAGGTTAAAGGACCAAAAGTCGGCTGATTGAGGTAAAGACTGGCACAGAAATTGTCCTGGCGAGTAAGTAGACTTCTCGGGAGATTCTAGTGTGAGCGCTGGAGGAAGATCTCAGGAGAGGGTAAAAAAAACGTCTTCCCGATGAACCAAAACAGCATTATGTTGAATGCCGAATGATTCACTGGAAAGACGTCTGTCTGTAGAAGAAGCAGAAAGCGATTAATTCAGATACGAACGCTGATTCGTTAACTGCCTACGAACCAAACTCCAGCGCCGACGTGAAACGGGTAGCACCTCGCCCGTGGTTAAGTGGACCAGGCCACCAGTTTCGGTTCGCTCCAACCGTTCAACGAATTGACGATTGACAACACAATTGCGGTGTAAACGAATGAAGAGTTCAGCAGGTAGTTGTGGAGAATAATACTTTAGGGTACGAGGCATCAGCATGCGTCGACCATCAGCCCAGTTCAGCCAACTATAGTTAGCTACGGCCTGTAGATAAACTAAATCTGATACAGAAAAAAGCTGCCGACCTGTTTCCCGAAGGTAAAGCTTGAGAGGGGGCCATTCCATTGATGTTGACCGGTTCGAAAAAGAAAAGACGGACATTGACATAAGTGTAAAACTTTTCTTGAGATCGATGAGTAAGTAATACTTACGCAATACTAATCGCAATGGCTGCCCTGCTCTTGCTGTTTCGTAACAAGGACTATAAAATTTGTAACATCCAGTTCGTATATAGGTAATAATGCATTATTTATCGACTGAAAATGCCGTTTGGCTGATTGACGTGGGACGTGTCTGTAGTAAAATTGTACCAGCAGGCTACCGATGTCAGGCCACCTCATGACGATTCTGATCGACGTACTCGGAAGGGGTTACGTGGTATTGATCTTTAAAAACTTTGGAGAAATAGGCAGGTGTATCAAAGCCCACCCGATCGGCTACTTCCGATACAGATACGCCAGTCAGTAGTAATTCGGCGGCCCGCTTTAGCCGTACCATTCGGATCAGTTCATTAGGAGTAAGGCCCGTCATCGCTTTCACTTTGCGGTTCAGGTGCATTCGACTCATGCCAATAGCCGTTGCTAAAGGTTCGACACCAAACGTCGAATCATCGAGTCTTTCTTCCAGAATGGTGTAGATGCGATTCATAAACTCATCTTGCGGGTCCAGGCTGGTAGTGGGAAGATTGCCCTGTCGTAATAGTTGCGTACGGAAATGCTGGCGCATCCGTTGCTGGTGTTCCAGTCGATTGCGCACTCGTGCCTGAAACTCGGCTACCTGAAACGGTTTGGCCAGGTAGTCATCAGCCCCAGCAGTTAATCCTTCTATGCGACTTTCGACAGAGGCCTTGGCGGTTAGGAGGAGGATGGGAATATGACTGGTAACAGGATTACTTTTTAGCTGGCGGCAAAGTTCATAGCCATCCATTTCGGGCATCAGAACATCGCTGATAATCATGTCGGGTCCTTCTGCAATAGCCGCATTGACACCGGCCTGGCCGTTATTAACGCGTTTCACGCGCCATTCAGGATTCAGCGTAGATACAATGTAATCGGCCAGCTCATCATTGTCCTCAACCAGCAATAAACGAAATACTTTGTCGTCAATAGCTTCCTGAGGACTTGAAGGTTGTTCAGAGATTGTAAGTTGTGAAACGGGTTCGAGTTTGGTAAGCTGTTCGGAAACAAGTTCGGCTCGGGCTTGGCGACAATGGAGCGAAACCGTAAAGGTTGTGCCTTCTAAAGGTTTGCTTTTTACAGATAGTGTCCCCTGCATGATTTCAACTAGCTCTTTAACCAGAGCCAGACCAATGCCCGAACCGCCAACGGCCCCTTCTGCCAATGGGTTAGCCTGATAAAAGCGGTCAAAAATGTGGGGTAGTTTTTCAGGAGCAATCGGTGTGCCTGTATTATGAACCGATAAGCGAATCAGGTCAGTATTGGCTGAATTTGATAGGGCTGGATCTATCGGTTCAACCGCAATTTGAATGGTTATGCTACCATTGGTATTGGTAAACTTGAAGGCGTTCGACAGCAGATTGGTCAGGATTTTCTCGATCTTATCCGGGTCGAACCAATAGTAAGGCTGTATAAACTGATGAGTCAGGTTCAGCTGTATGTTCTTACGTTGGGCTTCATCCATGAAAACGGCTACAATGCGCTTAATGAACTCCGGCAGATCGCCGGGACTCGGCGTAATTGTCAGGTTACCGGCATCTAGTTTGGCCAGATCGAGCAATTCATTAATAAGCCTTAGTAACCGATTGGCGTTCCGGTAAATAAGAGCCAGTCGGTTGAAATAAGGGGAATCAGCTGTATCGGTAAGTACCTGTTCTAACGGTGTTAGAATTAAGGTTAGTGGAGTACGAAGCTCATGGGTGATATTAGCAAAAAAACGTGATTTAACCTCGTCTAGATGTTTAAGCTGAATCGATTCCTGCTCACGAAGCTGCATCTGGTTCTTCTGGTGCAATCGACCGATTCGAATTCGGATAAACAGCAACAGGGCACCCATTAACAGAAGTGCATATAGGGTATAAGCCCACCAGGTAGCCCAAAGCGGGGGTTCAATGACAATGCGCAACGTATGTGTATGGGGGCTCCAGGCTCCTGACGTGTTGGAGGCATTGACAATGAAGGTGTAGGCTTTGGGGGTCAGGTTGGTGTATGTTGCTGTTGTGACATTCCCGCTGTATACCCAGTCCTTATCCAGTCCGATTAATTTATAGCGATACTGATTTTTATGGGGCTGATTAAATTCAAGGGCAGCAAAGTCGATTGATAAAAAGTTTTGCTGGTTAGACAGAATGATTTCCTGGGTTTCATTGATGTCTTTATCAAGGGGAGAATCGGGAGTGTTGGCTGTTACCTGTTGATTGCTGATCCGAAGAGCCGTCAGGGCAACAGTTGGTTTTGCAGCATCTTCACTGATTCGATTCGGATCGAAGGTGGTATATCCACTCACACCACCAAAAATGAGTCGTCCATCAGGTAAGGTTACGTCGTAATACTGTTTGAACTCTTCACTCGGCAGCCCGTCATCGGCCATATACGTTCGAACGTCATTCGTTCGCGTATCGAAACGGCAAAGGCCCCGATTTGTACTTAGCCAGAGATGTCCTTTGTTGTCGGTGCGGATTGCATATATCACGTTGGTCGATAAGGCTTTACCAACGGGAAACCGTTCGATGTAACCTGTCATTTTGTCGAGTCGGCATAGGCCTTCACCAAATGTGCCTATCCATAAATACTTATACTGCAAAGGGTCCTGGGCCAGGCATAATAATGAATTGCCAGGTAGGGCGTGAGGATTGCTGGCTACACTTTGCCAGTGAATGAGTCGTTTACTGGGCAAATCGGCCCGGAGAAGCCCGTGATTTTCGGTGGCCAGGTAGATGCGGCCACCATCCACAACCATGCCTGTAATGGTGTACGGATGATTGGCTGGGAGTGGGAGTGGGAAAGCCGTAAACGTTTGCAGGTCAGCGTTATAGCGTACCACTGCCTGATTGGCTGGACCTAATAAACCCCAAAGCTCTCCCTGAGCCCCCGTTGCCAGGGCAGCCAGCCGAAAATTTCCGTTGGGTAACCAGCGCGTTTCGATACCTGTAGGTTGTACGGCTACAAACGATTGTCGAGATGCGTCATATCGGAAGGGGGGCGTTTGCAAACTACTGATCCATAGGGTTCGACGCCCGTCGAATTGATACCGAATTCCCGATGGCGACTGCTGGCGTATAGCATCTGGAATAACACTGGCTGCTATGTTTACCTGTTGGGTGAGCCAATCCGTCTGAAAATTGGTTCGGTAGGGCCAGGTTTGAAAAGGGTGCTTGTTCAGGTCATATTTGATTACCCCATCACCGTTGAGCCCAATCCAGAGTACATTGGAACGATCAACAAGAATGGCTAAAGGAGTGAATCTCCCTAACTTAGGGGATTCGGCCGAAGCATCTTCGAGCAATGGTACCAGCCCTGTTCGATCGGTATAGCGGTTTTGATTAATATAATCAACGCCTTGCTGATCGGTTGCAAAGAGAGGTAACCCAGGCTCATTGGCCAGATTTATTACTTGTCTGACTTGCTTTTTTGTCGGGTTGAATAGAGCAACGCTTCCCGGAAACCCCAGCATGAATTCGCCATTGCGTCGCTCATGGAGTCGATATATTTCGTTTTGAGGAAGGCCCTGATCGGTACGAAAGGCGATCAACTGCTGTGAACTCAGATCGTATCGAAAAAGTCCGTAGTGAGTAGCCAGCCAGGGTTGATTTTGATGATCGACCAGAATTGCATGTATAAGCGACTGGACAGAATCGCTTTTTATGGCCCATTGCCGATGTGAAATAGACCCATTGGCATTGAGCCGAAAAAAGCCATTTGTTCGGGTGGCAACCCAAACATTGCCAGCCCGATCGGGTTGAATACCAATAAGTTGATCACGACCTAATGCCTGCTGAAAGGCCCGTGAATTAGAGATTCGGTTGGAGCGTTCAGTGACAGGGTCGAAACAGTCGATATGATTATTTTCAGTACGAATCCAGAGTTTGCCGAGCACATCTTCCCGGATTTCGTAGATACTGCTAAACGAAAGCGACTGAACTAATCGGGGATCATGTGTATAAATTCGGAACCGAATGCCATCGTATCGACAAAGACCATCGCGGGTGGCTAACCAGATAAATCCCCGTTTATCCTGAATAATCGAATTAACAAATCCCTGAGGTAAGCCATTGCGTACAGTGAGATATTCGGGCTCAGGTGGACTGGCCTGTACATAGCTGGAAAAACTGAGCAGTCCAGTCACTAGCCAACAAACTAACCTCCGAGTGAGTTGACGCATACACTTACCGGGAATTCGCCCAATGGGGGTTAGAAGAAGCAGGTTAACGGGTAAATATATACCTTTGATTGTTTTTGGCAACCTTAAAATTGACTTTTCCAGTAAAAGGTAAATATGTTCCTTTTTTTCTTGCTCCACAATTCGTTCGCCAGTTATGCGCTTTATCCTTAAAACCCAGGTAGATCAGCCGTTGCCCAAGGTTTGGGAAGGCTTTAATCGAGCGTTGTTCGAGCAGCTCACCCCAGCATTTCCTCCAGTGAAGGTTGTCCGTTTCGATGGTTGCTTACAGGATGATCTGGTTCATTTACAATTAAATTTTTTCCTGTTTCGCCAGGACTGGATCAGTCGTATTATTGATCAGAAAACCAGCGCCGAAGAAATCTTTTTCGTTGATAAAGGTGTTCGGCTCCCTTTCTTCTTAACGTATTGGGAGCACCATCATCGCCTTCAACGATTGCCTTCTGGTCAGAAGAGCCGTAAGCAGACGGTCATCATTGATGATATTACATTTCGCACGCCATTCAAGTTGACCGATTACCTTTTCTATTTTGTGTTGAAGGGGCAATTTGCGTGCCGAAAACCCGTTTATCGACGCATTTTCAATCAGATTTATTGATTAAATGGTCGATAGGGTCGCATAATACAGGTTGGCGTCTTAACAAGCAAAAAAATAATGTTTGCGGTCGGTTGATTGTTCATTTGCACTAAAAGAGTTGCTAAAACCAGACGAAATACCTGATATGTACGAATTTCCGGAACTGCACGGATTCTGTTACATTTGTCAGATAGGCTATCGCTTGTAAATCCCAACTAGCCTGAGCGCTGTTGTTTACAAGTCAGCAGCAGGAATAGTACATTGAGAACGTAATAACAACCAATCATCAACCATCGAACGGAACTAGTACTACATGAAACTCCCAAATCTGACAACACGAATTTTTCTGGGCATGGTGCTCGGGATTGCCATTGGTTATTTTTTCCCGGATACTGGCTCGGGTTTTTCGGGAATCGACCTGAATATCCTGTCCAAGATTTTTCTTCGGCTCATTAAAATGATCATTGGACCGCTGGTCTTTTCGACGCTGGTGGTCGGCATTGCCAAGCTGGGAGATTTTGGCGTTGTGGGACGAATCGGATTGAAAACCCTGGCTTATTTTTACTTCGCAACCATCTTGTCGCTGGTGGTAGGGCTATTGGTTGTAAACATCATGAAACCTGGTGAAGTGATGGATTTGCAATTGCCAGCCAAGGGTACCGATGTGGGGCTGGAAGTTAAAAAGCTTACATTCACTAATTTCATCGAGCACATCTTCCCAACGAGTTTTATTGAAGCGTTGGCCAGTAATGAGATCCTCCAGATTGTTGTGTTCAGCATCTTCTTTGGCGTAGCTGTCGGATCGGTCGGTGCGTATGGCAAAATAATGATCAAAGCACTTGACGCGCTCTCACACATCATGTTCAAAATTACAGGATATGTGATGTCGTTTGCGCCTTTTGGGGTGCTGGGCGCTATGGCGGCTGTAGTGGCCAAACAGGGGCTGGGTATTCTGGCCGGATACGCTTACCTTATCCTGTGCTTCTTTGGGGGGTTGTTGTTTTTTATTTTCGTCGTATTGTCGCTTATCTGCCTGGCTGCCCGAATCCCTTACTTTGCCTTGTTGAAAGAAGTGCGTTCGGCTATTATCTTATCATTCAGTACAGCAAGTTCAGAAGCGTCGTTTCCGCAAACGATCGAGGCCCTACGGCGGTTTGGTTGTTCAGAACGTATTATCTCGTTTGTTTTGCCGCTGGGCTACTCATTCAATCTGGATGGGTCGATGTTGTATATGACGTTTGCTACGGCCTTCATTGCCCAGGCTTATGGTATTCCCCTGTCGCTGGGGCAGCAAATCACAATGATGCTCACCCTCATGATTACATCTAAAGGTATTGCGGGTGTACCACGGGCTTCATTAGTGATTATAGCCGGTACACTTTCGCAGTTTAATCTGCCACTCGAAGGGCTGGGACTGTTGCTGGGGATCGATCAGGTATTGGATATGGGCCGGTCGGCAACCAGTGTAGCGGGTAATGCTGTAGCTACCTGTGTGATCTCGAAATGGGAGGGTGAATTCAGAACGCAGCCCATTGAGTCTGACGAGGTTACCGTTTGATAAATCATGCCCTGATTTTGTTGAAAGGGTGCTATAAGCTGTAATTTTAAGGAGGTTAATCATGCAATTGTTATATTCCCTAAACCTCTTTACTCTTATGGCTCAGCCTGCCGTACTCGAAGCTGAATTAGCTCCCTATTTTACAACCAAAGCACCTTTTCAATTCCCTATAAATTTTCGGGAGGGGTTTGTTAAGTTCTGGCCGATTGTCACCCTGGTCTTATTAATTCTGGCTGCTCCTGGGATTCTGCTATTTTTAGGAATCGGAACCGCTTTGATGCCTGCCACTTTTATGGGTGGTGCAAGTGTTGGGTTTGCGTATAGTATTTCTATGATTTTAGCCATAGTTGGCTTAGTATTAAGCATTTTAGCGCTTCCTGGATTGTTCAATCGGAAACGCTCAGGTTGGGTCTACAGTTACTATGCACAGTTAATTAGTGTCGTAACCAGTATTTTGTCGTTCAGCCTTTTTGGGGTTTTACTCGGCTTGCTATTTCTAATGTTACTATTTCAGGTTAGAGAGTATTACAACTGAGTGGATTAATGAAGTTCTATACTATGGATTGGTAATCTATACATCCCGATCAAAAAGATTAGCGGGTAACTCTCAGCTACTTTTACCAATTCTAACAAATTTGACTAGAAAGGGCCATACTCGAAGTTGGGTATGGCTTTTTTATGACCGTTTGTAAGGCACATATGCAGTTCGTCCGTAAATTGGTGGTAGATACTCGCCTTATGTCCGTAGTTTGATGCGTCAAACAGTACGAATTAACCTAAACAGAATAAGTTACCGACACTCGTGACCAATATCCTCGAAACCCATCACATCATCAAACAATATGCCGAACACCGGGCGCTGGATGATGTGAGCTTATCCGTCCCTAAAGGGTGTATTTTTGGCCTGCTGGGGCCTAATGGTGCTGGAAAGACCTCACTGATTCGCATCATCAACCAGATTACAGCCCCCGACTCTGGTGAGGTTATTCTGGATGGTGAGCGGCTTAAGCCAGATCATATCAAACGCATCGGTTACCTGCCCGAAGAGCGGGGCTTGTACAAGAAAATGAAGGTGGGTGAACAACTACTTTACCTGGCACAGCTTAAAGGCCTGACCGAAAAACAGGCTATGGAAATGCTGAAAGTCTGGTTTGTCAAGTTCGACATCAAGACCTGGTGGAATAAGCAGATTCAGGACCTTTCGAAAGGAATGCAGCAGAAAGTTCAGTTTGTAGCAACAGTTTTGCACGAGCCCGATCTGATTATCCTTGACGAGCCCTTTTCTGGCTTCGATCCAATCAACGCCAACCTGATCAAAGACGAAATTCTGGAACTGCGCGAGAAGGGGAAAACCATTATTTTCTCGACTCACCGGATGGAATCTGTAGAGGAGTTGTGTGATTACATTGCTTTGATCAACCGCTCCCATAAAATTCTGGATGGCTCGAAACGGGCAATTAAGGAGCAGTTTAAAACGCATACCTATCACATTGAATACCAGGGTGTACTAACAAGTCTGCCAACGGCCTTTGAGGTTTTGCGAAACCAGCCTTTGGAAGACGATTTCCAGCGGGCCGATATTAAGATCCCTCCCGATGCTTCGGTAAATGACCTGATCCGGCACTTGATCGACACAGTTGCTCTTCGGTCTTTTGGCGAAAATATTCCCAGCATGAACGACATTTTCATCCAAACCGTAGGCGAAAATAATGATTGACTGATAGCCTGATTGAGTTGTTGAGTGCTTCAATCGGGGCATTCGTAATTCCTTTTACCAATTCACTCATTCTATCATTCATCAATTCTATCATTAACCCTTATGCATACAATTTTCCTGATTATTAAGCGCGAATACCTGGTACGGGTGCGCAAACGGTCGTTTATCGTTATGACGATACTGGGTCCCGTTCTGATTTTCGGCTTCTATGCCATAATTGGCTGGGCCGCCGTTAGCTCCATAAACCAGAAAAAAGTAGCCGTCGTCGACGAGAGCGGGCGGTTTGTCAATAAGTTTAAGGCCGATAATGAAACGGTGTTTTCGTACCCTAAAGAATCGCTGACCAATGCGAAAAAGTCATTTGTGAAGCAGGGATACGATGCGCTCGTCTTTATTCCGAAAGATGTGATCGACTATCCTAAAACGGTACAGATTTTTGCCGAAAAGAGCGTCAGTCTGGCGTTGCAGAGTAATATTGAACGAGCGATTGGTAAGGAAATCGAGACGATTAAGCTGGAGCAGGCTGGTATTACGCAAAAAGTGATTGAAGATGCCAAAGTGAACGTCGATGCGCAGACGATCAGCTTGAGTGATTCGGGCGAAAAAAGCAGTAACGGCATTGCTACGACCATCATCAGTGGGTTTTGTGCCTTGCTCATCTATATTTCAGTGCTGATCTACGGTACACAGGTAATGCGGGGGGTAATGGAAGAAAAAACCAACCGGATTGTTGAAGTGATTATTTCGTCGGTGAAGCCCTTCCAGTTGATGTTGGGTAAAATCATTGGTGTTGCGCTGGTTGGACTGACCCAGTTCCTGCTCTGGATTGCCCTGACTGCCGGTCTGATTACGGTTGGGTCCAGCGTGCTGGGTCAAAAAGAAACGGCGAAATCAGCCATGTCGGCTCGTATGAATGGCATGCCTGGTCAGCAGGAGGTCCAACAGAAGATGGCGAAAGATAAAAATCCGGTAACTAGCATCATGGCTGCCATTGAGACGCTTAATATTCCGTTGATTATCAGCTGTTTTCTGTTCTATTTCCTGGGCGGGTATCTGCTTTATAGTGCCTTATTTGGGGCTATTGGCGCTGCCGTCGATAGTGAGACGGAGACGCAGCAGTTCATGTTTCCGATCATGATGCCCATCATTGCAGCTATTGCCTTTGCCCAGATTGCCGTCCGTGACCCCGATGGGCCGCTGGCATTCTGGACATCCATTATTCCCTTTACGTCGCCAGTTGTCATGATGGTGCGGGTGCCTTTCGGGGTGCCAATTTGGCAATTGATGCTGTCAATGGGGCTGCTGGTGCTGGGATTCTTAGGAACTACCTGGATAGCGGCCCGTATCTACCGCGTTGGTATCCTGATGTACGGCAAAAAAGTTTCCTTCCGTGAACTCTCGAAATGGGTGTTCTATAAAGGGTAATCGTTAGACATTCAGAACTAAGGGCGACACGGGTGAACAACTGTTCACCCGTGTCGCCCTTAGTTCTGAATGTCAAATCCCAATATCAATAACCAGCGGCTGAATGAGCCACTGGCCCGTGGTCAGATTATAGATACTTCGGAAACCCGCTTCGAACGATGTACGTAAACGGAGGGCGTTGAAGACAAAAGAAACATCGAGTCCTGTAGTCTGAAAATTATGAATCTGGGTTTCATAACCTCGTAGTCGGCCATAAATGTCCCGCACTTCAACGGAGCTTTGTCCATTCACTCCATCAACGAATCCAGCTGCTTTAATGCGTTGTACATACAACCAGCGCCCAAGTGACCAGTGCGTATCGGCAACAGGTAATCGATATTCTACACTGCCCGCTTTGATCTGATCATCAGCAATATAAGCCTGGCCTCTGGGGTAGAATACAGCAGCTCCGAATTGATACGTTCCCTGAGCCTGGAGCTGATAACCAGCCCGTAAACGGAGGGAGTGATGTTTTCCAAGGCCGGGTAAGAATACATTGCCCTGAATGCCCAATTGTTCAGCTGTGAGTTTTCCGCCAAAGGGGGTCGTTCGATAGTTTACGGCTATCGTCTGGCCCCAGCGTGGCGCAACATCCCGCTTACTTTGTCGTAGCAAATGTGAATAGCTGAACCCATAGGTAAGGGCACTCAATGACCCCGACGAGCCTACCTCGGTTATATAGCGATACGGTAAGTCGTAGCCGCTTACCTGCAAATAATTATAATAGGCCGACAGACTGATACCCTGTATGTATTTAGAATTTGTTAGTTGTAAAGGCAATCGAAAACCAGCCGTAACCTGATTATAAGTCCACCGATCGGTCCGCAGGCTATCTGCCGGAACAACCTTGTCGATATACAACGAGGTCGAACGGGCGCCACGCTGAAAACTGACATCAATAATCGGATAGAGCCCTTGATAACTCAGAAGCGCATAAAAATTACCAGTTCGTTCGGTTTGGTTATACGTATAACCCGCACTGAGTTGGGTAGTGCTTAATAAATCCTGTGAGTTGAGGCCAATTGACAGAGTTTGCCCGGAACTGCTTAAAACAGGCCCCCAGTTGTAAACATTGAAGGTATGAACCAACCGACGGAAGCGAGAAGGTGAATAGGGGGTTATATTGATTGACGAGTCGGCTAAAACCTGGCGGCCTTCAGCAGCACCTGGTTCCCGATTCGCTAACGAGCCGAAGTAACGGACAAGATTCTCCCGGACTGGCTCAGTTACGGGGCGCCAATCTGAAGGGTTGAGCGGCATATCGGTTATGCGGTAGCCAGTGGCCGAAAAGTCCTCAAACGCCAGACGGCTGCCAGAGGGCGATACAGCGGCATGATAAGCGGCTAGTGGGCGGGATGTTACCTGAAAAACCGCTTTCGACGTACTATTCACTGCGTAGATATTATCGATACCCGAGCGGGGCGAGTTGTAGAAAACATAGTTTGCCCATGGTTGCGGGTGGCTGATGTTTTCATTGGTCCAGGGCAGTAAATCGAGTTGATTTCCTGACTCGGTATCCAGACGTCGGAGCGTTTTCCTGCCATCTTTCAGCACAATGACCAGTATGGTTCGACTGTCTTCGTACCAGCGTGGATGCTGATAAAACTCATTAGCTGGATTCGGCAGCGTTTTGAGAACCTTACCAGTGAGCGCATCGAGAACAAGAAGCTGAGTTTTGTAGCGTTCAGTATTATCGACTACAAGTAGCTTCGAGTTGTCGGGCGAAATGGCTACGGTTGTATATCGGGTGTGATGCGTTAATCGGGTGAGTTTGCCGGTTTTCAGATCCAGTAGACGGATGGTTGAATAGATACGCTGGCTCCACCGTGGATCATAGCCAAACTCAATCCAGCACGCTTTGGATGCGTTGGCCGACAGGAACCCTGGATCGTTGGTAAAGCCTTGTACCTGAATCGTTTTTTCGGGTTGGTTTTTACGTAGGATCACCAGCCGGGGTGTGTCGCCCAGGCCACTTTTTAGGCATATCACTGTCGAGTCGTTCAGGAACTGAGGGTGCTGGTAATTGGTAAAAACTGGTTTAGCGGTCCGCTGCTTTTCGGCCTTAGTGGGAAAGGGATCGGCAGGAGTTAGGGTGATCTGTTCCTGTTGTTTTTGCCAGGTTTCCGTCAGATCATCCATCGTTTTACGATACAAATCCTCGGTTCGCAGACCAGTTTCGTCCTTGATACTGGCCGAAAAGGCAAATGGCCATGGGAAACGGCGGTAGTTGCGATTCAATACCCGGCTCCATACATCGGGCCCGTAGGTCCGTTTCAGGTACGTGGTCAGAAAATACCCCAACACATAATGATTCGGGACATTATCACGGAATGAACCGGAAACGGCTTTCGGATAATCGAACCGATTGCCTGCCAGTAGATTAGCCCGCATACCTAGGTCGAAGTTGGGGATTCGACCTCGTCCACTCGTACTTAAAAGCGTTTCATTACTGACAGCATCGCCTTCGGCAAACCAGTCGGGAACCGTGAATAGGGGGAGATAAAGCCCCGTACTACCCAGCAAGGTATTGAGAACCCGTCCATATCCCTGCAACGCTTTATCATTTTGAACGACGTGCCGGTATTCGTGAACGGCTAGTAAATCGAGCCAGTTGAACGTGCCGAGCAAACCAGGGTCCTGGGGGGCGATGGCAAAGAACTCTGAACGACGGGGGAATAGAGTTACAAACCCGTTGCTGTTGGTGGTCTGGTTCTGAAGCAGGACCGAAAGTCGGCGGGGCTGCTTGCCAAGTGAGGCACTGGCAGGCTCGTACAGGTCTTCGAGCCGGTTGGCGGTTCGTTGAGCCGTCGAGTCGAGACCAGTCGGGTATAGTACGCGAAAGTGAGGGGTATTGAGCTGATACCAACGCAGACTGGTTGGGTTCTGATCCAGAACTGGAAGGGTTTGAGCCAAAGCTGTCAGTGAAGCTGGCAGGAGCAGGGTAGTTAAGAGTCGTCGTAAATGCATCAGTATCAATGTTACGGCTTTTTCGCTGAAAAAGTATAAAGGGTATCGTGCTGTATCGTCTACATGATTAATAACCATTGTTTTATCAACAAGAAGTGACTTAATTTACAGCTAATGTCACCCTTAATTCACTATAACACATGGGAAAGTTTGTTATATCGACCCGGAAGAACGGAGAGTATCAATTTAACCTAAAAGCAGGAAATGGCCAGGTCATTCTGGCCAGCGAAGGTTATTCAAGCAAGGCCGCCTGCGAAAACGGTATCGAATCGGTTCGCAAAAACTCGCCGGATGATGACCGATACGACCGTAAGGAATCCTCCAATGGCAAACATTATTTCAATCTGAAAGCAGGCAACGGCCAGATCATTGGTAGCAGTGAGATGTACGAAACCGTAGCCAGTCGGGAAAACGGTATCGATTCCGTTAAGCGTAATGCGCCCGAAGCCACCGTCGAAGAAGTAGATTAACAAGCCCCGTTCGAGATTGGCTGGCAAAAGCAAACGCTACTGCCAGCCAATTCCTGATTAACGTAACGCTACGGTCTGTTTGGGCTGATTCTTTAGCTGGATTTTAAACAAAGTAGGCCAGTTTTTGCCCGTCACGTAAAACGCGTTTTCGTCGGCTCGGTACGCAATCCCATTTAGCACATTGGCTTTAGTATCAATGGTTTTGGGTAAAATAGCTTCCATCGAAAGTTCACCAACCACCTTTCCCGTCGTTACATCAATTTGCACGATTCGATTGGTTTGCCAGACGTTGGCGAACACATAGCCATTTACATATTCCAGTTCGTTGAGGTTCATGACCGGCCCAAAATTGTCGTAAACAGCTAGTTCACCAGTACGACGAAAGTCTGGCGTAAGAAAAAACAGCCGATTGGTGCCATCACTCAGAATTAATGTCGAGTCGGTATGCGTAAGCCCCCAGCCCTGTGTGTGATAGGTGAACGTTTTGTCAAGCGAAAAATCCATGGTATACCGAAAGCATACGCCCGATGTCCAGGTAAGCTGGTAAATTTTGTCGCGAAAAATAGTAATCCCTTCCCCAAAGTATTGACTGGCCAACGGAACCGATTTTTCGATGGCACCCGTTGCCAGATCCACCTGCATCAGTTTCGATTGCCCATTGAGGCCCGTACTTTCATAGAGGTTCCCCTGATAAAATTCCAGGCCCTGCGTAAAACTGTCTGCTTGATGGGGGAATTGTTTTAGCACCGAGTAGGTGAGGGCTACAGGTCTGAAATCGGACCATAATTCAACCGAAATCGTATCGGAGGTCAGCGTTTTATTGCGAAGCTTCCCGGCAACAATGAGCGGATGCAAGCCCGTTTTTAGGGATGTCGCCCGAATCGTTAGCGTGCTATCCGTTTGCTGAATAATACGAAGTGGATTGGTACCCAGCGAAACGACGGCCTCCGTAATTGGCTCGCTAAGTTGAATCTGTAACGTATCGCCCAGCGTGAACGTATTTTTAGACAGTGTGGCTATCGAGGGCTTCTCGGCCTCGGTAGCTGTGGTTTCATCATGGCGTTTCGTCTGGCAGCCAACGTAGAAACTACTCAGCAGCAGTACGAAAAATAGATACAGGTTACGGTTCATTGTATGTTCATTGGCCTTGGTATGGCATTCATTCGTAGTAACGAACAATTGATCAATTTATATAAACCTACCCGATGCCAATGATTGAAATCGCTTAGAAAATCAGCTTTTGAATCGTTTATCGGTACGATTTGGTTGTTACATATTCCGCCGATACTGGCCCCCTACGGCATAAAGTGCGTTGGACAACTGGCCGAGCGAACAGACTTTGGTAGCTTCCATCAGGCTTTCAAACAGGTTGCCATTGGTTAATGCGGTTGTCTGTAAATTGGTTAGGGCTACAGCTGCTTCGGCCTGATGCTTTTTCTGAAATGCCTGACACGATTCGACAGCGTAACGTTTTTCTTCGTCCGTTGAGCGAATAACTTCACGAGGGATAACTGTAGGCGAACCGGCTGGATCGAGGAAGGTATTGACGCCTACAATGGGTAACTGACCATTGTGTTTCAGCGTCTCGTAATACATCGACTCTTCCTGAATTTTGCTACGCTGATACATGCGCTCCATGGCGCCTAAAACTCCTCCGCGTTCATTGATCGCCAGAAATTCCTGATAAACAGCTTCTTCGACAAGGTCGGTCAATTCGTCAACGACAAAAGCGCCTTGCAATGGATTTTCATTCTTAGTGAGCCCAAACTCCCGATTGATAATCAGCTGAATGGCCATGGCCCGCCGAACGGATTCTTCGGTAGGGGTTGTAATAGCTTCATCATACGCGTTGGTGTGCAGCGAGTTGCAGTTGTCATAAATGGCTAGTAGTGCCTGCAAGGTGGTACGAATGTCGTTAAAGGCTATTTCCTGCGCATGCAAACTCCGCCCCGATGTCTGAATATGGTACTTTAACTTCTGCGAACGATCGTTGGCTTTGTACTTGTGTTTCATCGCTTTTGCCCAGATTCGCCGGGCTACCCGACCAAGCACCGTGTATTCGGGGTCCATGCCGTTCGAGAAGAAAAACGACAGGTTGGGCGCAAAATTGTCGATATGCATCCCCCGGCTCAGGTAATATTCTACAAACGTAAATCCGTTCGAGAGGGTAAAGGCCAGTTGGGAAATCGGGTTGGCGCCTGCCTCGGCAATGTGGTATCCCGAAATCGAAACCGAATAAAAATTCTGGACCCGATTGTCGGTAAAATACTGCTGAATATCGCCCATCATCTTGAGCGCAAACTCGGTCGAGAAAATGCAGGTATTCTGTGCCTGATCTTCTTTCAGAATATCGGCCTGGACCGTCCCCCGCACGCGACGGAGGGTGTCGGCTTTAATTTTTTCGTAGACCTCTTTAGGCAAAACTTTATCGCCCGTAGTGCCAAGTAGCAGCAATCCCAACCCATCATTCCCTTCAGGAAGTGGGCCATTATATGACGGAATGAGTAGTGGGGAGTTTGCCGTGAGGAGTGCTGACGCATCCTGATTCGTGTGTAGCCATTCTCGCTCCTCACGGCTAACTCCCCGCTCCTGGTTAAGAAGCCATTTCTCACACTGCTGGTCAATGGCAGCATTCAGGAAAAAGCCCAGCAACATGGGGGCAGGGCCGTTGATGGTCATGGAAACTGAAGTGGCCGGATCGCAGAGGTCGAAGCCTGAGTAAAGTTTCTTGGCATCGTCGAGGGTACAAATGCTGACCCCCGAATTACCAATTTTGCCAAAAATGTCGGGCCGCATGGCTGGGTCTTCGCCATACAGTGTGACCGAATCGAAGGCGGTTGAGAGTCGCTTGGCAGGTAACCCTTTGGAGACGTAGTGAAACCGACGATTGGTCCGTTCGGGGCCACCTTCCCCGGCAAACATACGGGTTGGGTCTTCGCCTTCGCGCTTAAGCGGGAATACCCCAGCTGCGTACGGAAACTCACCCGGTACATTCTCGGTTAGTAACCAGCGCAGCACATCGCCCCAGTCGTGGTATTTCGGCAAACTCACTTTGGGGATTTTCAGATGCGATAAGGTTTCAGAGTAAAGAGGCTGCCGGATCACTTTGTCCCGAACCGTATACTCGTAGAAGTCAGCCGTATAGCGTTGCTGAAGTATTGGCCATTGAGTCAATAAAGCGCGGCTGTCGGGATGGAGCCGTGCGTCAAGCACTGTGTACAACTTTTGCAGTTCGTCTTTAATCGCACCGTCTGGAAGTAAGGTCAAAGTGCCGTGTATCTGATACAGTTGCCGGGCCAATGTAGTTTGTTCCTGCACAAACGCATCGTACCGACGGCTCTCTTCCACAATTTCAGCCAGGTAACGTACTCGGTCTGGGGGAATGATGGCCTGGGGCGTGGTGCTGGGAGTGGGGTGCTGGGAGCTAGGCGTGGTGGGGGCAAGGGGAGGTTTATTACCATCGCTCTGTTTCATGCTCCCTTCTCCCTGCCCCATGCCAACCAACCCCATCAGCCGATCAAACAGGGCATTCATCCCCGGATCGTTAAATTGAGAGGCTACAGTTCCCAGAATGGGCAGGTCATCGTCGGCAATATCCCATAGATTGTGGTTACGCCGATACTGTTTCCGAACGTCGCGTAAGGCATCCAGAGAGCCCCGTTTATCGAATTTGTTGATGGCGATCACGTCCGCGAAATCGAGCATGTCGATTTTTTCGAGTTGGGTGGCTGCTCCATACTCAGCGGTCATTACATACAGTGTCTTATCAGCATGTTCGGTAATCTCAGTGTCCGACTGCCCGATGCCCGAGGTCTCGACAATGATCAGGTCGAAATGGGCTGCTTTGCATACGTTAATGGCATCCTGTACATGCCGACTCAGTGCCAGATTCGATTGTCGGGTTGCCAGCGAACGCATATAGACTCGTGGCGACTGAATGGCATTCATCCGAATCCGATCGCCCAGCAGTGCCCCGCCTGTTTTTCGTTTCGATGGATCGACGGATAAGATAGCCAGCGTTTTATCCGGGTACTGACGCAGGAACCGAAGGACCAGTTCATCGACCAGCGATGATTTTCCGGCACCTCCCGTTCCCGTAATGCCTAAAACGGGGGCGTATTGAGTGATGGAGTGATGAAGTGGTTGAGCAAATTGTTCAGGATGATTCTCGGCGGTGGTAATTAACCGGGCTATAGTATCCGATTCGACAGGCGACAGTTCAGCCGCCTGCTGATCAGGTGTCGGAGGAGCAAAGTCGCATTGGTGCAATAAATCGTCGATCATGCCCTGCAATCCCATGGCCCGGCCGTCGTCGGGCGAGTAGATGCGGGTGATACCATAGGCATGAAGTTCCTCGATTTCGGTTGGTAAGATGGTGCCGCCACCACCTCCAAAGATTTTGATATGACCAGCTCCACGTTCGTGTAGCAGATCATACATATACTTGAAAAACTCAAGATGACCACCCTGGTAGCTGGTCACGGCAATCCCCTGAACATCTTCCTGAATGGCACAGTCAACAATTTCGGCAACTGACCGATTATGACCCAGATGAATCACTTCGGCACCGGACGCCTGCATAAGTCGACGCATCAGATTGATGGCTGCGTCGTGCCCATCGAACAAAGACGCGGCTGTAACCAGACGGATTTTATGGGCAAATGCTTGTGAATGAACGGATTTAGGCTGTTGGGCTACCATACGGGGTATTGATTAACAACTCGACTAGGCTACCAAAGTTACACACTCAGCGGAAATGTAGTTTCGGTAGGCAGATTCGTTCGTGAATTACGACAATTTACGATGGTTTGTTTCATTACTTTTGTGTTCAGGCTTTACGAAGAATTTTATGCAAAAACCGCTAAAGATAGTCTCGTTGGTGTTGTGGCTGATGAACCCATTTTATACACAGGCTCAGGACCACGCCCTGCTCTATAAAGTGACCGGGCCGGGGCTGGCAGAGCCGTCCTATCTCTACGGGACGTTTCATATGGTATGTCCAACCGACCTGTCGATTACCGACGAAATAAAAAAGGCACTTAGTGATGCCCGGCAGGTCTACCTGGAACTGGATATGGATGATCCGACGATGATGGCAGGTATGATGAAAGCGGCTATGATGACCAACGGAAAAACGGCTAAAGACTATCTCTCGGCCGACGATTATAAGCTGCTGGAAAGCTATTTAAAACAGAAAATGAACATGAATCTGGCGCAGTTGGGCATGATGAAACCCATTGGCTTATTGTCGCTGATGTACATGGGTATTCTGAATTGCGAGCCAGTATCGTATGATCTGACATTTATGCAGATGGCGCAGAAAGACAAAAAAGAAGTGTTGGGCCTGGAATCGCTGGAGGCACAAATGGCCGCACTGGATAAAATTCCGCTGGATGTGCAATTTAAAAGTCTGGTCGATATGGCGCGTAAACCCGAAGACGCCAGTAAGGAATTTCAGAATTTTTTGTCGGCATATAAAACACACGATCTGGAAAAGCTGATGAAGCAGATGAAAACCAGTCAATTCGATGCCGGGATGAATGAGTTTGAGGGCGATTTGCTTGAAAAACGCAACACAAGCTGGATTCCAGTGATTGAAAAGGCCGCTAAAGAAAAGCCAACCTTTTTTGCATTTGGAGCCGGTCACCTGGGCAATGAAAACGGCGTTATCAATCTACTACGCAAAAAAGGCTATACCGTTACGCCAGTACAATAGTTAGCTGCATCGCCAAAAAATCAGTGCTTGTTTGTGGGTATGTGTGCGACAGTAAGCGCGTCCCTTAACCTGGCGGTTTTGGCTCGTTTGCTGACTCCAGTTGACAAAGTAACCGCCTAAGTTGGGGCACTTTTTTAGGTCACCTGCGATAGGGGAAACTCCCCAGTTAGGTACGTTTTTTAAATCAAGTTAGTCAACTTCTATTGACAGATGGTAGATCTCTGTAGTAAACCTTTGCCAAGTTCTTCTTTGTTAGAAGAATTGATAGCTAAACAAATAATTTAATTTATGGCTCGTAGCTTTACAGGGATTTTAGTATCAGCCGCAAGAGCAGGTGCAAGGGCATCACGTAGATATGAAGCAGAACAACGTAGGCAGGCTTCTGCACGAATAAGATATGAAAAAGCTATAGAAAGAGAACATATCAAATATGAAAAAGAAAGCCTGAAAAGAGCCAAACAAGAATATTTAGAACTAAGATTAAAAGAAGCTGAAGAACTTACAATTGAAGATAAAGTAAAGTTCACATATTTAGCCACTGGAATTATACCAGAAACCCTTGAAATTGACGATACTATAAATTTTGAAACTTTAAAGCCTGAGTATCTACCGCCTTCTGAGGAGTTACCTGCTAAAATTTTAGAATTACCTGTTGAACCTTCAGAAGTCTTGTTTATAGATAGTGTTGGGAAAATGCCTATTTGGGGCAATTTGTTCAATTCAGTAAAATTAAAATGGTTAGATAAAATTGAACGAGCAAAAAATGATTTTCGGGTAGCTCATAAAGATTGGGAACAGAATATTAAAGAGAAAAGTAATGAAATTGAGAAATATAAATTAAAAGTACAAAAGAAAAAGGAAAATTACGATTCAGAATATCATAGGAAAATTCAAGAAATTGAAGAGTTTAAAAATTTATATTTTCTAGGTAATGAAGAAGCAGTAGCGTCTTACGTTAGTCTCGTTCTCGAAAACTCTGAGTATAATTTTGATTGGGAAAGAGATTACAAAGTAGCCTTTAACAAAAATTCAGGTGAATTATTAGTTGAATTTAAGCTACCTACTATAGAGGTAGTTCCGAACATTTTGGAATACAAGTACGTCAAAACAAAAGATATCATTGAAGAAAAACCCCGAAAAAAAGCTGAAATTGACGCTTGTTATAAAAGCCTAATCGCAAGTATTGCAATCAGGACTATCCATGAGATTGTAGAATCAGATCAATCGAACTCTGTTGAAGTCGTCATTTTCAATGGGTTTGTCGAAACAGTAGATAAAGGTATAGGGAAAACTATATTCCCGACATTATTAAGTATATCCACAAGTAAATCAGAGTTCATAAAAATTAATCTTGCGAGAGTTGAGCCTATAAAATGCCTTCAAAGCCTTTCTGCTAAAATATCGTCTTCTCCGAGTGAACTTGTGCCAGTGAAACCTCTTAAGGAATTCTCAATGGTGGATAAAAGGTATGTTACAGAAGAAGATATTATTTCTACACTTGATATTAGTCCTAACTTAATGGAATTAAATCCATTTGAATTTGAAAATCTTGTAACGAATTTATTCTCAAAAATGGGCCTTGAAACAAAACAAACGAGGTCTTCAAAAGATGGTGGTATTGATGCAGTAGCTTTTGATTTAAGACCTGTACTTGGAGGGAAAATTGTTATTCAGGCAAAAAGATACAAAAATCTTGTCGGAGTATCGGCAGTTAGAGATTTATATGGAACAATGATAAATGAAGGAGCTACTAAAGGTATTCTGGTTACAACAAGCTGGTATGGTTCAGATGCTCATCAATTTTCAAAAGACAAGCCTATTGAACTCATCGATGGGAGCGGCCTTTTATATTTATTACAAGAAATTGGTATAAAAGCAAGAATTATAATTCCTTCTGAAGCGTAATTTTAGCTGGCCCTTCATGGACAACTTTCTGTCGACAGGACGCTCGTCAAGCCGGAAAGTTTACAGCCCAACCAAACAGGGATGTAAAGGTAGGGAGCTATGTTTGTGGTCTCGAGTGGTCTCATTATCCATCAGCTCCTTTGGTCGTTAGCTGCTGGTTAAACCAATTACGTAAAACGCTTAGAAGTTGTTTGGCTTAGTCAACTTAAAGCGTTTGGCCCAGGTAGGGTAAGGGCAGATTCTCAAATCTGCCCTGGCGAGGTTTCGTAAAACTGAGCCAGACATACCGTTCGGTTTTGAGAAACCTCATGAGGCAGGTTGTAAGAACCTGCGCTCACGAACTCAAACAGCCTCTAATGGCTTTTGCGTCTGTGCCTGAACCAATTCGGCCAGATTCAATTCAGTTGAGGGCGTCGTGTCGGCGTTGAGCATGCGTTTCATGTAGGCCAGCGCTTCCGACGTGTATGTCGGCTTTATAGCGGCTACACAGTCGGCTGGTATGGACAGCTTCAGGTCGCGCATGTAGGCATCATTGGCCGTAAACAGAATACACGAATCGGTACTGATGCCAGTTAAGACTATATGTTTGGCTTTCAGATAGGTCAGTAGCGTGTCCAGGGTAGTGGCGTAAAATCCCGAATGCTTCGGCTTCAGTACAAAATAATCGTCGGATTCGGGTTTAAGCACTTCTGCCAGGTAGCGTCCCCGAACGCCATCGTGCAGTACATGGTCGGTAACCTCCGTAAAATCGGAGCGCCATTTCCCGAAGTTATCATTCACGTAAACAATAGGAATGTTTATGGCCCTGGCCCGTTGTTTTAGGGTCAGAATGGCATCCGCAGCTCGACGGGCAGGGCTTTCCAGTTCATCGCCACCCGGAAATTCCAGGTCGTTAATCATATCGATAATCAACAAAACGACTGGCGACGAATCGGGTGCATTTCCGTGTAAATCATTCTCTTTCGTTTCCATAGTTCGTAGTAACGGTATATTCATGCAGAATCAGCCTGTCAGGCCGATTGTTGTTTTGCATTACTATAAACAGGTCAGAAAGTTTACGTTCAGGCTAGGTTGTTAGCGAACTAGCCAGCGATTTAGTTGCCGGGTTTGTTTGTGTATTCCATGAAACGATACACTTCTTGTCGAACCACATCGAACGTTTGGGCTGCCTGACTTCGGAGTTGCTTGTAGGCCGGGGCTGGCATTAGGGGCGTTGGTGAATCGGCCTGAACCGGATTGGCTACGTCGCTCAGACTCTTGACAAACTGTGAGGTACTGAACTCATACCCTTTTTCGCTGCCATTCGGAATCACCAGTGATGCAAAATCCCAGGCAAGCAGATTACCCCGTTTAATACGCTCTTCACCCAGTTTCTTTATTTGTTTTAGCACGCCCTCATAATCAGCTCCCGGTGTTCGGCGTTTCATGCGCTCCACAATCATGAATTGCGTATTGTCGGGGGCAAACCTGGGTGTATATGCACCATCGCTGATTTCCCAGATTTCCATTTTTACTACCGGCGCCGTATTCCGATCCCGCTTCTGGAGGTCCGCCATTTTCGCCTGTACACTGTCGCCGTAGATGCGGGCCATGGCTTCAGGCGAAGCGCCCCGTATGGCCATCTCTTTCGAGATAATACGCGTCACGTAGTCGTATTCGGTCTGGTTTGGGTTTGACGTAAACTGCTTTACGGTCATGTACCAGCCTTCCAGTCGCCCTTCATCGACAGCCGCCTGGTTGATCTTTTTCCATTCCCGCTCCACAGGAAGCGCATCCTGAATGGTAAGACCCGGATTCAGCTTGTGATAGATCAGGTACATGTACAGCTTTTGCGGAGGAGGTGTTTGAGCTGTTGCGACAAAAATGTACAGGGACGCGAAAATCGACAGCAGAAGGGTACGGCGGATTGACATAGAGGAATGAATGAGTTGTTTTAGACCAAAAGGCATCGGGAGCCAATCACTACCCAACCCGCATGTGGGCATCACGTGTTTATGGCCGTTATAGCCCCAGCGATGGGGAGTAGCTGAGGTTATTTGCATTTTATGGATAAAAAATAAAAATCGGTTGGGGGATTTATGCGCTGAACTTGTCTTTCTAGTACCAGACCCTCAACGCAATGCCTGCTCCTGTGTTTGCTATTCTCCGACCAACCAGCCCCGATTCTGATGGACAAGTGCCACTCGCCAGGAGCCAGACCGACGCGCCCCAGCCAATGCCCAACGACGGTGAATTGTTTATCCGTAATGCATTCAACGATGACCCTCGACTGGGTTGTGAATTGCTTTTCCGGCAGTATTTCGCTCCGTTGTGCAGTCATGTGGTTCGGTTTGTCTATAACCGACAGCTTGCTGAAGACCTGGTAGCCGATTTGTTCTACACGTTTTACACAAAAGAGCTCTATAAGCAGGTCACCGGTTCTTACCGGGCGTATTTGTACCAGGCCGCCCGTAACCGAGCGTATAATAGCCTTCGCTGGGAGTTAGGCCGCCAGGAAACTCTGCCTGATCATCTTGACCGACCCGACCTTGACACCACCCAGCCCGATCGGTTGCTTCAGCAGGATGAACTGTATCGAGCCGTCGAACAGGCTGTTCAGCAATTGCCTACGCAACGGCAGCGGGTGTTCCTGCTAAGCCGCTTTGAAGGGAAGTCCTATAAAGAAATTGCTCAGGAAATGGGGATTTCGCCGAAAACAGTCGAGAATCACCTGCTTCGGGCCACGTCTGCATTGCGGCAACTACTTCGTAATCAGCGGCTCATAAGCTGGACCTTCCTGTTGTTTACCACCCTGTTCTGATACTCAACGATAAAGCCACCGGGTATGCAACCTTCTAAAGAATTGATTTTTAGCTACTTTGCCGGACAGGCTACGTCGGTTCAGCAAAAAATGATCGGGGAATGGCTCGTCCAGCCCGGTAGTCGTGAACTCTATTTTCAGTGGCTCGACGAATGGGAGCGTGGCTTTCCGCAGTACACGCCCGATGTGGCGCACCACCTGGATTTGTTCCGACAGCGGCTCGATGCCCCTTCCGAGATTCACGCGCCCCCGCTACGACCTGTTGAAGGGCATGCGCAACCGCTGTGGCATCCCGGTAAATGGCTGGTTGCGGCTACGGTCGGGCTGGCTTTGCTGGCTGGTGGATGGGTATTTCGGGAGAAGATCGTTTACAGGACGATTACGACCAATCGGTACCAACTGCGGTCGCTGCAACTGCCCGATGGCTCAACGGTGGCTCTCAATAGTAATTCAAGTTTACGGATGCCCCGAATCGGCTATGGCTGGCTCTCCCGCAATGTGTTGCTAACGGGCGATGCCGTGTTTGCGGTAAAGCATCTACCCAATGACCAGCCGTTTGTGGTTCAGACTACAGACGGGCTGGCTGTGGAGGTGCTGGGGACTGAATTCTCGGTTCGAAGTCAGATCAATCGGGCTGAAGTGGTACTCAAACGGGGTAAGGTCAATTTGCATTATACGGCGGACGATCGGCCTGAGCAGCAACTGATTATGCAACCCGGCGACCGGGTTACCCTGGACGATAGGGGCGCTTTACGGATGCATACCCAGGCTGATACGACTCAATTTGCCCAATGGCGTTACCGACTGTTCAGTTTTAACAATACCCCACTGCGCGATGTGGCGCATCAGATTCAGGCCGTGTTTGGGGTAACCGTTCAGCTCACCGATCCGGCCTTGGCACGGCGGACACTCACCGGAACCATCCGGGCCGGGTCGTCCGATGAACTGGCTGAAGCCTTAGCTGAATTACTTGGCCTGCACGTCAGTCACCGCGACCAGAAACTTGTTTTTTCCATTGCTTCCGAAACCCAGCTTACTCAATGACAAAATCACTACCGTTTGCGCTGATAACCGGTTGGTTGCTCAGTGTTGGTTATGGGCATACCATTGCCCAAACCCTTGCCTACGCCCGAACGAATCAGCAGATCGACAACGGGCAATCGACTAAAGGGAAAGAGATTAGCGTGGCGAATCAGTCGCTCAAACAAACGCTTCTCCAATTGAAAGAGCATTATGGCGTCGATATTCTGTTCGAAGAGTCAGTGGTTTCCCGGCACCTTAGTCCGCTGGAATCGATTAATCTGGGGAGTCGACTCGAAACCAATCTGAATGCCTTGTTGAAACCCGTTGGTCTTCGATTTAAGAAACTGCGTTCGGGAGCATACCTGATTTTACCGCCGAAGAACACCGATCGGGTCATTATCCGTACTCCCGAAGCCGCTACCACCACGACAACGGCTGGCCCTGTACAACTGTCAGGATTGGCCAATCTGGCCGTCGTTCAAATGGCCGAACTTAACCAGAATGATGTTCGGGTGAGTGGGCGCGTCACCAGCGAAACGGGTGAAGCCCTGCCGGGCGTAAGTGTGGTGGTGAAAGGGTCACCACGCGGCACGACGACCGACGCCCAGGGGCGTTACAGCCTGACCGTACCCAATGACAGGGGCAATGCTATAACCCTGGTATTCAGTTTCGTTGGGTACATCAGTCAGGAGCGGGACGTCCGAAACCAGTCGAGTATCGATGTGCAACTCGTGCCCGATACCAAATCGCTGAATGAAGTGGTAGTTGTCGGGTATGGTCAGGTAAAGAAAAGCGATCTGACCGGGGCGGTTTCTACCGTTCCGGTGGATGAAATTCGCAAGGTGGCCGTTACCTCGCTCGATCAGGCCATTCAGGGCCGGGCTGCTGGCGTACAGATAACCCAGAACTCGGGTGCACCGGGAAGCAGCACCAGCATTCGGATTCGGGGTGGTAACTCCATTCAGGGGGACAACGAGCCGTTGTATGTCATCGACGGTATTCCGTTCAAGAACGACGGGGCTGGAAGTGGTTCGAGTTTCAATGTGCTCAGTACGCTCAATCCGAGCGATATTGAATCCATTTCTGTACTGAAAGATGCTTCTTCAACGGCCATTTACGGGTCGAGAGGGGCCAACGGTGTCGTGATCATCACCACCAAGCGCGGTAAAGCGGGCAAATCGACCGTCAATCTGGATGTTTATTACGGTATTCAGAATGTTCGGCGGAAATATCCAGTCCTGAATGCACGAGAATACGCCCAGTTTGTAAACGATGCCAATACCAACGAAGGACGGCCGGCCATATACACCCAGGCACAGGTTGATGCGTTTGGTGAAGGTACCGACTGGCAGGATCAGATTTTTCGGCAGGCCCCCATGGCAAATTATCAGCTCTCGATGAGTGGGGGTGACGAACGAACGCAGTATGCGCTTTCGGGTGGGTATTTCAAACAGAACGGGATTGTGGTCAACTCCGACTTTGAACGGTATTCGTTTCGGGTGAACCTGGATCGGAAACTGACCGAAAAAATCAAGGTTGGTAACAGCCTTACCCTTAGCCGTACTGTAACGAATCAATCCCGTACCGATGGCGATTTGGGCAGTGCCGGACTGGTAACGATGGCTGCCCTACAGTTTCCTCCCATTTTGCCCATTCGGGGGGCTGATGGCAATTACCTGATTACGGACCCTGCTCTGGCTTTTACCGCCGATAATCCGGTCGCCCTGGCAAACGACAGTAAAAACCGCAATATAGCCAACCGGGTGTTTGGAAGCGTATTTGGTGACTATCAGATTATCAGTGGGCTAAACCTGCGGGTGTCGCTTGGGATTGATGGCGTTTTGCAGAAGCAGGATTCGTATCTGCCCCGGTCGGTATCCAGCGGACTAGCGCAGGGTGGGGCGGCTTCGCTGTTCAACAGCCAATCCATGACCTGGCTGAATGAAAACCTGCTGACCTACACCCGTGCATTTAATACGGTACACAACATCACCGCCCTGCTGGGATATACCCAACAGGCCAACCGGACCGAGAGTAGTACGGCTTCGGCCCGTAACTTCGTGAACGACAATCTGGGTTCGAGCAATCTGGGTTCGGGTTCGGTGCCGCTGACCCCCAGTTCGGGTGTTGGTACCTGGGGACTGCAATCGTACCTGGCTCGGATCAACTATAGTTACAAAGATAAATACCTGCTTACGGCCTCGTTCCGGGCCGATGGTTCGTCCCGGTTTGGGGCCAACAAACAGTATGGCTATTTCCCGTCGGCGGCTCTAGCCTGGCGTGTCTCCGAAGAAGCGTTTTTGAAAAGTGTGTCAGCCATCAGCGATCTCAAATTTCGGGCAACCTATGGTTTGACGGGTAATCAGGATGGTATCGGTAACTACCCGGCTTACTCTCTGCTTGGAACGCAGAATTATGTGTTCGGCAACGCAGTTTCAACCGGTCTTGGCCCCGGTCAGATTGCCAACCCCGATTTATCCTGGGAAACAACTACTCAGGCCGATATGGGGCTTGATCTGGGGTTGCTGAACAATCGAATCACCCTGACAGCCGATTTCTATGTGAAACGAACCAAAGATCTGCTGCTGAACGTGACCATACCCAGTACGTCGGGCTTTTCGAGTGCGATCAAAAATCTTGGAAAAGTAGAGAATAAAGGCATTGAACTGAGCTTGTCGTCCTACAACCTCGACGGGCCTTTCAAATGGCGGACCGACCTGAATTTCTCACTCAACCGCAATAAAGTACTGGACATCGGTGGTGTGCCCCAGATTTTTGCCGGACAGGTCGCGAACATTGGGCAAAACCTCAACTCGGGAATCATCCGGGTAGGGGAGCCGCTGGGGACCTTCTATGGCTATGTGACAAACGGGCTATATCAGACCACCGATGAACTGGCCGCGCTGAGCGATCCCCAGGCACGTAAACCCGGCGATCGGAAATACCTGGATTTGAACGGCGATAAGAAAATTGATGATAACGACCGCACGATCATCGGCCGGGCACAACCCAAATTCATTGGCGGGATCAGCAATACGTTTTCGTACAAAGGGGTAGAGTTAACGGCCTTTTTTCAGGGCGTTTATGGTAACAACATCCTCAATGCCAATCGGTACGAGCTGGAATACCTGAATGCAACCACTAATCAGGATCGCGACATGCTGAATCGGTGGACACCCACCAATACGAATACCGATATACCACGGGCATCGACTACCCGACCGGCCAACCGCGTTTCGACCCGGCAAATCGAAGATGGCTCGTACCTGCGATTGAAAAATATACAACTGGCCTATAACCTGCCGAATACAGTACTGAAATCGCTAAAAATCCAGTCGCTGCGGGTGTACGTAACCGCACAAAACTACCTGACCTGGACCAATTACTCCGGGTATGATCCTGAAGTAAACCGATTCGGGCAGGATAGCCGTAGCCAGGGATTTGATTATGCCAGCTACCCGGCGGCTAAAACGATTCTGTTTGGATTAAATGTCGGTTTCTAATCAAAACATCTTACAAGTATGAACTTATCGACAAAATGGATGGCGAGTTGCTGGCGAAAACGTTCGCGCTTGCTCGCTTTCACGCTTCCGCTCATTACCTTAACGGCCTGTGAGGTGCTGGACCAGAAGCCGGAATCGAACTTTACCCCCACGAATTTTTACAAAAATGCGGACGATGCCAAAGCCGCCGTCAGTGCTGTATACGATCCGCTGAACAATGCAAATATGTATGCTCAGGTCATGTGGATTTTACAGGACCAGGCAACCGACGATGCCGAATGGGGCAACGGGCGATCGACCGCCAATCAGCCCAAAAATGACCTGGACAAATTTACCTTTACCCCGGCAACGGCAACGTTTCAGTCGATCTGGTCAACCGTATATCAGGCCATAAACCGGGCGAATGCCGTTATTAGCCGGGTGCCAGCGATCGCCATGGACGAAACTACGAAAGCCCGTTTCATTGCGGAGGCCAAATTCATGCGGGGTTTCTATTACTTTACCTTAGTCCGTTTGTTTGGTGGCGTGCCCCTGGTCACCACCGAAACGACATCGCTGGACAAACTCAATGTAGCCCGGGCATCGGTCGATGATGTATATACCCTGATTATCCAGGATTTTACCGAAGCCGAGAGCATTCTCCCGACTTCTTATTCGACGGCTGATAAAGGGCGGGCTACCAAAGGGGCTGCCAAGGCGTTTCTGGCAAAAGTCTATCTGACACGTCAGGAATGGGCAAAAGCCTCGGCCAAAGCGAAGGAGGTTATCGATCTGGGTACGTACGACTTATGGGCCAACTTTGCCGATGCCTTTCTGATTGCCAATAAAAACGGGAAAGAAGCTGTCTTTGAAATGCAGGCGCTCAGTGGTGGATTCAACGAGGGAAGCTGGATGCAGGGGTATATGCGGCCCAATTTTGATCGGGTGAATGGGGTAGCTGGCTTCGGTGACGATCCTCCAACCGAAAACCTGTACAAAGCCTACCGGGCCGACGACAAACGCCGGAATGTTACGTTAAAACTCTATTCGGCAACCACGACTCCAGTAGCCCCTTCCAGCGTTTTATTCCCCTGTTATGTCTATAAATACCTTGACCCTTCGGCTACGGCCAACGGAGATGGGGGTAATAATTTCCCGATTATCCGGTATCCCGACGTACTATTGATGTATGCCGAAGCGCTGAATGAACAGGGGGCAAACAATACGGATGCCTACGCTAATATCAACCGGATTCGGAACCGGGCGGGTTTACCCAATTTAACGGCGAATCTGAGTCAGGCTCAGTTTCGGGATAGTTTGCTGCTCGAACGACGGCTGGAACTGGCTTTCGAAGGGCATCGGTGGTATGATCTGGTCCGTACCAAACGGCTCATCGCTGCCATGAAAGCCCAAAATCCCAGCATCCTGGTCGATGAACATCATTATCTGTACCCCATCCCTCAAACGGAACGCGACGTAAACCCTCAGTTAACCCAAAATCCCGGCTATTAATATGGGACATTGATTGTCATTCAATTGTCATTGGTAGTCTTTAGGCTACTAAATCAATGACAACTGAATGACAATCAATGACGACATAATGACCGCTGAGGGTAGGGCAACGCAATAAATTTCTTTGGGTATAGGTGTCCGCCAATTTGTTTCCATTCCTTATGAAAAAACTGCTTCTTCTAATTCCCTGTTTCGCTGTACTCTTTACAAAACTTAGTGCTCAAACAGGTCCCTTGACGGTCGATGTGTGCGTCTATGGCGGCTCATCGGCAGGCGTTATGGCCGCCTATACAGCTAAGAAAATGGGTAAGTCCGTGATCCTGATCGAACCCGGTCGTCATCTGGGCGGGCTGACATCCGGTGGCCTGGGCTACACCGACATTGGGAACAAATTTGCCATCTCTGGTATTGCCCGCGACTATTACCGCCGTATCGGCAAACACTACGGCAAGTTTGAACAGTGGATTTTTGAGCCCCACGTGGCGGAGGACCTGTTTAAAGAATACGTTAAACGCGCCGATGTAAATGTGCTGTATAACCATCGGCTGGCGTCGGCAAAAAAACAGGGCGATCGCATTCAAAGCATTACAATTGAACCGTCGACGGGTGGGGGAGGAAACCGGGTGATTCAGGCGAAAATGTTTCTGGATTGCACCTACGAAGGCGATCTGATGGCCAAAGCGGGGGTTAGCTACACCGTTGGACGGGAAGATAACAAGACTTACAACGAAACCTATAACGGCGTTCAACTGCTGGATAAGCACCAGTTTGTCGACGGCGTTGACCCGTACAAAATTCCCGGAAAGCCCGAAAGTGGTTTATTATGGGGCATTAGTCCGGCTCAATTGCAGCCGATTGGCAGTGGCAATAAACAGGTGCAGACGTATAACTTCCGCATCTGCCTCACGAATGACCCGGCCAATATGATTCCCATTACCCGGCCCGAAGGGTACGATTCGACCCGGTATGAATTGCTGTTACGGGCCATCGACAAAAACCCGAAACTAGGCTTCAACACAATTATTAAACCGGACTGGATGCCCAATCATAAGACCGACATTAATAACAACGGCCCTTTTTCGACCGATATGATCGGGATGAATTACGATTATCCGGAAGGAAGTTATGCGCGTCGGGCAGAGATTCAGAAACAGCATGAACTGTATAACAAAGGCCTACTGTATTTTATCGGTCACGACCCCCGGATGCGTAAAGACATTCAGGCTGAAATGCTCAAACTTGGCTACCCTAAAGATGAATACACCGACACGGGCAACTGGTCGACCCAGATGTATGTACGCGAAGCCCGGCGAATGGTTGGCGAGTATGTCATGACGCAGGCCAACTGCCAGGGCCGCGAGGTAGTTCAGGATGGCGTAGGTATGGCAGCTTATACCATGGACTCGCATAATTGCCAGCGGATTGTGATCGAAAAAAATGGCGTGAAAATGGTGAAGAACGAAGGCGATGTGCAGGTGGGTGGGTTTCCGCCCTATCCGATTGCCTACCGTTGTTTAGTGCCGAAAGCCGCCGAATGTAAAAACCTGCTGGTGCCGGTTTGTCTGTCGGCCAGTCACATCGCCTACGGATCGATTCGGATGGAGCCTGTTTTCATGGTACTGGCTCAGTCGTCGGCCATTGCCGCCAGCATGGCTATCGATGGCAACACGTCGGTACAGGCTATTGATGTGAAGAAACTACAGCAGGTACTTAAAACCAATCCATTGGCCGATGGCAGCACGCCCGAAATACTGGTCGATAATGATGATGCCGCCCATGTAACCCATACCGGCGAGTGGAAGCGCGATAACAAGGGGGCATATGGGCTCAGCTTTTTCTCAACAACCGCCGATGGAGCCACGAAAACCATGCGCTTCACGCCCGATGTGACCAAAGCGGGTTCGTATCGGGTATATCTATATTTCCCAAAGCTGGCGGGTGCGTCGGCAAACACACACATTACCGTTTCGGATGGCAAACAGCCGAAAGCAATTACCATCCGCGAAGCCGATATTCGGGTGGAAGGGCAAACAGCTGGAGAGTGGGTATCGTTAGGGGACTACTCGTTATCGCCCGGCCAGAAAAATTATGTCGAAGTATCCACCCTGGGTGCCGATGGGGTCATTGTTGCGGATGCAGTACTGTTCGTGCCCAATAGGTAACAATATAGCGATAGGTTGGTAGTCATCCCCGCAAACCGGCTGGTTTGCGGGGATTTTTGTTTGGACTTCTCAAACGTTTTGTCAAAGACGAATATTTACCGCCAATACGAATAGATTATTTTGGTAACGGCCTGATTAGCCACTGATTTTACTCGATAGTTTCTGTACTTTTGCGGGATGGAATTAGACAGCATTGACCTCGAAATACCTGAGGAAGTAGAAGTACCTGGGATGGAAATACTGAAAAGTGATCGGCTTACCCATTTAAAATACGACATTCGGGGCCCTATTTATGAGAAATCGCTGGAACTGGAAAGCCAGGGATACAAGATCATCAGTCTGAACATCGGGAATCCAGCCACGTTCGGCTTCGATGCGCCTGACGAAATTGTCCACGATATAATCCTCAACATCCGTAATGCACAGGGATATGCCGATTCGCGTGGATTGTTTACGGCCCGAAAGGCGGTCATGCACCATACCCAGAACATTGGCATGCAAGGGATTACGATCAACGACATCTACATTGGCAATGGTGTCAGCGAGTTGATCATGCTCTCCATGCAGGCCCTGCTTAATGAAGGTGACGAAGTGCTGGTTCCATCGCCCGATTACCCGCTCTGGACGGCTTCGGTAGCCTTCTGTGGAGGGAAGCCCGTTCATTATACCTGCGACGAAGCGTCGGACTGGAACCCTGATCTGCGTGATCTGGAACGTAAAATTACCCCACGTACGCGAGCCGTAGTGGTCATCAACCCCAACAATCCGACGGGGGCCGTGTATGACAAGGCAACGCTGGAAGGGATTGCCCGGATAGCCGAACGGCATAAACTGATTGTCTTTTCGGATGAGATCTACGACCGCATTCTCTATAACGGAGCGGTTCATTATCCAATTTCCAAGATGGTAAACGATACCCTGTGTATCACGATGGGGGGGCTGTCGAAAAACTATCGGGCGGCTGGCTTTCGGGGTGGCTGGATGATTCTGAGCGGGGCCCGGCAACGAGCCAAGTCGTATATCGAGGGGCTGACGTTGCTGGCAAGTATGCGGCTCTGCGCCAACGTACCTACTCAGTTTGCCATTCAAACGGCGTTGGGCGGTTATCAGAGTATCAATGATCTGGTGATGCCAACGGGTCGCCTTTACAAGCAAATGATGCTGGCCTATGAACGTATGATTGCGATCCCCGGCATTTCCTGCGTGAAACCAAAAGGCGCTTTATATATTTTTCCGAAAATCGATCTCACTCAGTTTCATCTGGAAGACGATGACGATTTTGTGCTGAATCTGCTGACTGAACAGAAAGTGCTGGTTGTGTCGGGTAACGGGTTTAACTATACGCACAACGACCACTTCCGGATTGTATGCCTGCCAACCATCGATGAACTGAATCTGGCCATCGACCGGATTGAGCATTTCCTGGAAAGTCGGCGGAAATAAAAACGAGTAATATAGTCTTTAGGCACAGAGCACATAGAGTGGATAGTCGATTCTCTATGTACTCTGTGCCTTTGTCTTTAATCCATTTGTAGCCTAAAACCGATGCTTTACTTCATTCAGATTCTGTACGTGCACGAAGGGCATGAAGAAACCTTTCATTCGTTTGAAGACCATGTGTTGCCTTTGCTGCAACGACACAACGGGGTATTGGTGTACCGGGCAAGGCCGGCCAGAGAAGCCATCATTGCTACCGAAATGGGTTACCCCTATGAAATTCACATCGTAACGTTTCCGGCACAGACCGATTTTGAATCGTATCGTGATGATCCTGAACGAACGCAGTTCCTATACTTAAAAGATCAGTCTGTAGAACACGTTATGCTAATCAAAGGGGCTATGCTGTAATGCGGGCAGGAGCCTGCAATCAGGAGCCTTATGCGCGGATTTCTACTTAGCTTGTACCCGGTAAGCTAGTTAATTGAACAGATGCCAGATAAAGTTTACGAACAGCATGAATAAGGCAAATGAGATAGCAAAAACGAGCGTCCACGGGCCGGGGATCGGTAAAAGAAGTTTACGTTTCATTGTGTAAGAGAATAGTGCTAAACTTGCTATCCTAATAGACTCCGTTTTTTCTAAAAGTCACATTTAGTAACTCCTAGTTAGAAATAACTAGCAGTGCCAAAACCCAGGCCAGTAGGACAAAAGCATTTCGTAGGTAATTGGCATTAGTCCATAAAGATGCCAGACGACTGGTTTGGAAAGCTTCAGGCGTTTTGTTGTTTTGCAGTTGTACGATCGTGGGAATAAAAAAAACGAACGTACTGACCCGCTCAATCAGAGCAGTGAGGGCTGCGGCAAGCCACAGGCTACGATTGGGGGAAGTTGTTTGCCACGCAACGACCAGATTGGCCAGTGTGAGTAAGGTAAGTGGAAGGGTTGTAACAAATGCCCAAAAGCGTCTTCCAACATCAAATTTGGCGATTGAGGCTGTATCGACCTGATAGCTACCAGCGACTGATTTAGGAAACCAGTAGGGAATAACGATTCGGCTTTCGTATAGACCGGCCCCAAAAGCAGTGCCCAGGTTGAGGATAAACAGAATAAGCAGGGTCTCAGACATAGAGTATTACGAGTTTATTGGTAGACTATGAATAAATATTCTGCCAACAAACCTACGACTACAGCACCAACCAGGCCGATAAACGAGCGTCAAGCCACGAATCAGACGGATAAACGCGTAAATTTTAGCGATGAAATGGCTTCAGTATCCACAAAAGAGATGGCAATCAGGCTGTTCGCCTTCCATTGCAAACATTTGTTCCGGTAATATAAGCTGGTAGTTTAGGCAGAATAGCGTCTTTTCAGGAGGAGAGGTATTTTTACCAAGGTACGCATCATGAAGATAAAAGCTATTTTGTGGCTATTGATTGCCCTGATACAAGCAAGCTCCCTTTCCATCAGTGCGCAATCCGTAGGACAAACGCTGGCTCCGTGGAAGATAGGTAATCTGGATATTCATCATATCAATACGGGCCGGGGAAATGCTACGTTTTTCATCCTGCCCGATGGAACAACGCTGCTGATTGATGCCGGAGCGCTCGATCCAACGGCTGAACGGACGTTGAGCCCCCGAAATACCAGGGCTGTACCCAATGCCGATCGGCAGCCGGGCGAATGGATCGCTCGTTACATTACGCGCTTCATGACGATGAGTCAGCTAGAGCCCCGGCTGAACTATGCCCAGTTGACCCACTTCCACAACGACCACATGGGAAGTCCGTCATCCCTATCGCCCAAAGCCGAACAGGGGAATTTTGTGTTAACGGGCATCACACAGGTAGCAGCTTATCTGCCCATTGATAAACTGATCGATCGGGGCTGGCCCGATTATGCCTACCCTTACCCGCAGAACAATTCAATGATGACCAATTACCGGGCATTTGTCGACTGGCAAAGCAAACAGAAAGGCACCGTTTTTGAACGAAGTAAGCCCGGTCGAGCCGACCAGATTACCCTGAACAAAGACCCTTCGACCTACGCGAATATGTTCGAGATCCGAAACATCATTGCCAATGGGGAATTATGGACAGGTACGGGAACGACCACCCGGCAACTCTTTCCCGACCGCTCGTCCCTGAACACCTCGCAGCTACCGTCCGAAAACATGTGCAGTATTGCCATACGGCTTCGCTACGGAGCATTCGATTATTTTTCGGGGGGTGATTTGCCGGGCGTTGTCCGATTTGGGTCCCCTGCCTGGAATGACGTTGAAACGCCCGTGTCGAAGGTAGTCGGGCCTGTCGACGTGCACATACTTGACCATCACGGTAATCGGGATTCGCAAAATGACAACCTGCTGGCGGCCCTTCGTCCGCGTGTATTTGTGATACCTGTGTGGTCGTCCGACCATCCCGGACATGATGTGCTGGACCGGATGTACTCGCAGGACATATATCCTGGTGATCGGGATGTTTTTGCAACCGATATGCTGGAAGCCAACAAACTGGTCATTGGTGAATTACTGAATCGGCTAAAGAGCGACAAGGGTCATATTGTGGTTCGGGTAGCGCCCGGTGGCGCCACGTATCAGGTTATCATTTTAGAGGATTCCAAGGAAAACATGGCGGTGAAAGGAGTGTTTGGTCCCTATCAGTCGCGATGAGTGCAGTACCATATTATCACCCACAAACCGATTTGTTATGCGCCTGGAGGATGAGGTTCGTGTTGTGCAGTTTGCGCAGGGAGTCGGTTCAGACTCCGAATTGATCAACCGCTTTCAGCAACTTGGGAAACGGGAAAAAGTGATTGTTTTCTCTGACCTAAGCGGCTTCGTACAGGATTTGAACCCTACGGAGGCTGAAGTCGATCAGGCAAATGGCCTGCGTGAACAGATCGGGATTGAACTACCCGAATCGGTATTAAAAGGGCATTGGTTAGCTACCATGCAGCATATTCTGTTTATGCCGGGCGACCATTGTGATGCACTCAATACACTGCTGCTTTATCTGTTCAGGATCGTTTACCAGCGGCATTATACCCTGCTAAAAGGTGAGGCAGATAACTGGTGGTACTGGGATCTGTCGGACCAAACGATTGTTGAGTCGATTCTGGAAAAGCACCGGACGGCAATAGAAGATGGATACACGAATCCGAGCTTTCGGATGGAATTTGAAACAGTAGCCCGATTATGGAATAAAACGGGGGCTACTGCTCAGGTTGAACCGGCTACTGTAGAACCAGTAACCCCACCTAATCCTGTTTTCCTGAGTTACGACCAGGTGTTGACGGTCTCCCTGAATAATCTTGTTACCTATATGTCGCCCGGCCTGTCGATTCTTCTCTCTTCATTAACGAATGCATTTTCGGTTAAATACCAGATACCGACCGAACAGGCACGTAAAATCGTCCTGGCAGTGCTGGAAAGGTATCTTATCGCCATGTATAATCGGAGTTTATTTAACTAACTGGCTATTCAACGGACTTACCGAAGATCCCTCGTTCCTCGGGATGATAAAAACACACCGATCAAGAAGCAATTTTGTGAAGTTTAAACAGGTTTAAAATAAATAATTTTTATAAATAACTGAAAATCAATTATCTATTTTTAGATTTAGCGGTATGGATGAAATTCGTAGGGAAGGTTTGGCCGCTAGTTGGTTACTACCTGAAACTATATCCATGCCTTTTTAAGGTATAGCGTATGACTGTGACATCTCTACCTGAGAATAACCTCGAAAAAGTAGTATATCTAGTAGACGATGATGAAGAAGATGCAGCTCTGTTTGAAATGGCCATGCACCAGTTCATACCGAATTGTCGACTCCGGATTTTCTACAATGGACTTATTCTACTGGAGGTACTCAGAGAGCCAGCCGCCAAACCAGATTTGATTTTTCTGGATTTATACATGCCGTATCCCGATGGCATTGAGATTCTGCTGCAACTTAAAATCAATAAGGCACTGGCCGGTATTCCTGTCATTATCCTGACGGGGGTTGACGATACTGAAAAAGTGTCTATGGCCTATCAACTGGGAGCGCAGTCAGTTATTAACAAGCCGTTCACCCACAGCCAACTGGTCGATATGGTCATTTCAATTCGAGAGTACTGGTTCAAGACGGTGCGTCTTCCAGATCAGGCTTGACCGGCCAGCTAGTCTGGGTCGATTGCTGATACGCTTTAAGCTCCTGCTCGGTTCCGAATAGTTTTGGTTCCTTGATGGGTAGTTTCAGCCGCAATGGCATTTTTACCAGATCCTGATAGGGGCCAATGGGTTTAAGTTCATAAACGGCCGTAGCTACCTTCAGTTCGTAGGTGTCGACGGGTTGATCAATTACGCTCATTTCTTCGAGTCGTCCATCAAAGAAAATACGTTCGATTTTGGCTTCAAAATAGGGGTAAACGGGTCCGTTAGATGTTGAAAGACGCTGTCCGTGTTCCTGATTGACAAAAACGGTAGCGCCCACTTTAAACGGAATTTCAATAGGAGTGAACGTGATCGTCATTGTGGGAATTAGTAGATTTACTTACTAGGGTATTTTTCGGTAAACTGCTTCAATAGGCAAAAGGGGTTAACTGCATGGGTTAATACTTACCTGTATTGCACAATTGATAAACCAAAAATTAGCGTTTTGGTTTTCGTAGTCAACTTAAGTACTTATACGGGTTTCATTCAGCTTATAAGTCAACAAGCAGACATAATACAGGTAGTTGGTAATTACGATTCGTAGCTGTAAATGGATTTTCGGGCAATGATAAATAGGGCGTAATTTCGGTCAGATCTGGCTCGTAACCACGTAACAGTGCATTCGAACCCAACTGATCGACAAGAGCAGGAGCCGAGATATACTACAGGAACTAAAGCATTTCAGATCAGTTGGGTAGGGGTTATTTGGTTGGCAGTTGGATCAGGGTCGACGTGCCCGAGCCAAGTTGTGTGGTAGGCAACTGGCCGTTCCATTTCTTGATCCACTCCTGCTGCACCAGCAGCGGAGTAAGGGTTTTCTGCTTTAGCTCGTTGGCACGCGCTTCGGCTTCAGCCTCAATAATTTTTGCGCGGGCAATCCCATTGGCTTTGGTAACGGCGATTTCGGCCGACGCTTTTTCGGCCGCTATCTGATTCTGGAGCCGTAAAGCATTTTGTACGGCCGTATTTTTGGCGTCGATCATGGCCTGTAACGACTCAGGGGGCGTTAGGTTGGAGGTGATGTTTTCAAAGGCGAACCCATCGTCCGATAAGGCTTTCCGCAATTTGGCTTCAACCTGCTCTTCAAACCCCACCCGGTTATTGACCAGCGAATCAGGGGAGAAAGCATTGGCAACATCGCGGTAGGAGTTGTAGACAATGGTACGCAGGATATTATTTTCAATATCGGGTAGTTCCTTGCGGTATTTGCGATACACATTGGCGCCCTGTCCTTTAACCAGATGATAATTCAGGGTTGGGTCGATCTTGAAGAGGGTTCCCCCTTTGGCACTGACGTTGAACGGGTCGAAATCCTTGGTCTGGGTGAAGGTCGGGTATTGCTCGATAAAGGATGTGAAGGGGTTGTAGAAGATCCAGCCCGTAACATTCTCGATGTCGGAAGCACCCCGGTCGGAGCCAATTTTGCTGACCTTGATCCCTTCGTGGCTGGCATCGACCGTTGTGCAGGAGTTGGCCAGAAACAGAACGATAACGACAAGGAGAATAGCGGCAAGTGTAAGTTTTTTGATCATGGTTTGAAAGGGGATTTAGTAAAGCAGCGCGTTTTAAGGCTGATCCAGATGTAGATCGCAATCAGTAAACCTGCTACGATGAGCAGGAGGTCGCTGGGCTGATTGAGTAGCCAGTACAGGCTCTCCAGAAAAAGAGCCGAAAAAACCAGAAAGCTGAACAGTTGAAAGACTCGCAGGAGCGTCATAGGATCGATTCAGAAATCAGGTTGAAAGTACAAATCCCGTTGGATTGCCCGAATAAGTTGTTTGTAAGCGGCAACGGTATACACTGACTGGTGAAAAAAGGCAACTGGACGGTACCTCCCCGTTCGTACTCGTTTAGCTGAACTATACCTGCACAAAGCCCTGACCACAGGAACCGAACCCGCATTACCGACCGGGTTGGGCTATGATGATAATATCCTGTGAAGGGGAAGGCGATGGAGGGGAGGAGCCAGCCAGGGGAATGCGGAATCCACCACCAACCATACGCTCGTAAAAAAGCCCGGAAAATCGGCTGACCCGCCCTTCATAAAATGGGATCGTGCTGGTGTCTGAAAGCGAAAACCGATAATCGGAGTTGCCTAGCTGGACCCTAACCGCTTTGCTGACAGTCGATTGGATGCCGTTCCGCCAATAAGCAGTTGTCAGGGCAAGCTGATCGGAATCGGTGATGGTAAGTTCTACGGTGAAGTTGCTGATGTCCAGCTTGTTGATGCCGGGTTTATACCCCGTTGAGCCGGGTACTAATGAAAATAGGGTGTCGCCACCGTCGATGTAAGCTGTTACGATATACCGGCCAGCCGCTCCCGCAGCGACTCCAGTAAGTTTGTCGTCGGGTTGACAGGCCATCAGCCCAACCAGCGCAAAAAGAACAATCAGCTTAGTCCTCAATTGGCGTATAGTTTATCCAGTAACACGTACGAACCCAGCCCGTCAGGGCGTAGCACATTGTAAATCTAGGCGTTTAGCGGCCCCGTACCAAGCTGCCCCGACAGATACTGAGTAGGTGGTGGGTAAACACAACGGCATTTTACCTTATCCAATCATACATAAACTAATCGTTCAACGATGAAAACGATTCATTTCTCCATTGACCTACGTTCGTTTTTTCTGGGTGCCCTCACCCTGACCGGCGTCCTGCTGCTGACTAATTTCAAACCGTCTGGACATAGCCCGAGTGAACGGGCCTTGAACGAGAACCGACGCTACCAGGCCGCTACGGGTGAACAGGGATCTATTATTCTGGATACCCAAACCGGGCAATACATCCTGGTGTATGGTCCCGGAAAAGGGCTGCGTACAAAGTTCAATTTCGACGAACTGGAGCCAAAAGCCAAGTAACCGACTCGATTCTACTCTTGTAAAAGCCACGGTTCACCAGCCGTGGTTTTTTATTGACCAATTCAATTAGAAGCTCCAATCTTTCGCCAGACTATCGAAGGCCTATTGAAGCCTTTTCGGAGAATTATCGAATCCAATTTTTAACAAACCTATCCCAACCATGCATACAGAAGAGAACCCCAAACCAGTCCGCAATTTCAAGTAAATCCGGGCCGAGCGCCGACGAGATCGGGTCTATTATCAGAAGGTGTGTTTACACTGTAACTCGAAGTACGAAAGCATTCGAATGGATTCAGCTTTCTGCTGTTATCGATGTGCGAAGGCTTCTAGGCGGAAAAGGAGAAATAGTAATTAAAAAGAAATGACGTTAGCGAATTAAAGCTAACGTCATTTCTTTTTAATTACCTGAAAAGTATACTAATCATTTTTAGAGTAAAGTCTAAAAAATAATTCTTTGGGATTTTACTTTGGTTATTGAGTGGGGTGTTTTCATAAGTATTCGCCCAAACTGTATTAGAAATTATTTGTTCAATTTTGTTTATGAACAGACTGTCGACCGATTTGATGTTTTTTAAGTCAAGTTCTTTGAAGCTCCAAAATCGACTATTTATAACACTTATTATGCTTCTGTCTTTAATATTGTTAGAGAAATTGAATTCCTGAAAGTGATCAATTATACCATTAGTAATTTGAGTTAGTCTCTCTTTAGTTGAATTCGTCTCCTGAGTTTGCTCTTGTATGTTATTAAGTTCATCTAAATGTATTAATAAACTATGGAGTAATCCTATAACCTCACCAATTAAAATTGATGTGAACTCAGAATACTTATAGTTTTCTATCACAAAGTCGCACCAGTGTAAATAGTCATTTAATAATAAACTTGAAATTTCTGGATCTTCATATTTAATAGAGCTATCAAGTATAAATATATTAAATGGACTAAAAGGATATATGTCATGTAGATTTAAGTCAATATTAATGTCTTTTTCTATTAATTTATTATATAATAGTTTATATAGGCTAGTATTAATTGAAGATATATTTTTAATATAATAGTATCTTAAAATTTTTTTAGAATTATGGCTGATATTTTTATGTAAAAAATCTTTATATATTGTTATAATACGATATGAAATATCAAGAGATATATCCTTTTCTTTAGTTATTTCTTTATAAACAATATCATAAAAAACATTTATGTTAAAATTCCATAATATATCAAGATATTGTCTAGTCGAATAAAAAATATGCCCTCTTGTTCTATTTAAAGCTATTGAACCTGACTGTACGTCATTCCACGATGGGGCATTGTATGATATATGTGAAAATGCGATTTCCTTGAAACAATCGATTCCTTCAATAATATTATTTATATTGTTTCCTTTATTTATTAAGTTTTGAGTTGAATTAATAAGTTTCAAAAGATTCTTTACTGCAATCATGTTACAATTATAAACAGATGCTGTATAATTAAATGATTTTAAATTCTCGAAAAATGGGCTTATTAATTCACTATGTTGGTCACTATAAATTGATTCAATAACTTTATGCATTATTTTGCAATAGACTATACTGATTTCTGAAACGTTTGTATTGTCATCGCTTGAACAGTTATTTTCAATAAGTTTCTGAAAATGCTTTGTTAAATCTACAAGAATTATTTCTGCGGTTTTGTGATTATTCTGATTAATATAATTTAATAGGATTTCGATAGTAATTTCTATAGTATTTTCTTCAAAGCTTTTAAGGATTAAATAAGTTTGATTGTAATCTTTTGAATACTTAATGTTATCTTTTATGTGTATTAAATTGGTAGACTTTATTGTTTCCTGTAAATCATTGTTTGATAAAGAATAGGCGAATATATATTTTATTTTGTGTAGTAATAAAATTAAGAAGTATATAAAAAAAGATAAACTTAAAAGGAATAAATATTTCTGAATAGGTAAAATATTATTATTTGAAAATGTATAATTAGGTTTTTCCTGTACGACAGCTGTAAGTAAATCTAATATAATATTTAGGCAAAACAGAACTATTATTTCTTGACCTAATGACTTGAAAAGTAAGATTTTGGAATATGCACCGTAGTATTTTTTGTAATTATCGAATGAAAGTTGAATGAAAACAACTGCGAACCCAGCAAAAGTAGCGACAGCACTTAAAAGTGCAAGTGAGACAGTTTGCTGAGTTGTAGATTGAAATGTTAAATTAAATAAGCCGAAATAGAAAATAAGTAGTATAGTAAATGCAATAATTATTGGAATTGTATGATTTATTTGTTTTTTTGAAAATAATATAAACTTTTTTGTGATATATTTAATTGTCTGAAGTTTTTTATTTGATGGATAAACCTTCTCTAAGCGTAATAAATAATTAACTTGATTAATGGTGAAAATTAAATTTTCTTGAAAAATAGACTTAGTTAATTCTGTTATAACAGAATTGATGTCATCATTTGATGTTTTTTCAAATACTTTATTGAGGTTGAACTTGTAAGTATTTTTGTCAAATATTATGTATTCAAAGTAGTTGTTAATTAATTTATAATATGTAGCATAGTGATTCTTTGTTAAACTAATTTTGATATTAGTTATTCGATTTTGAATTTCTTTTTTTGTGTCGGCAAAATAGATTTTTTCTGTATAAAATTTTAATTCAAGATTTAAACGGTCTTCAATTGTCTCTTTAACATGCTTTTATTAAAATTATATCTTAAGTCTTTTAATATTTTATCCGAAAATTCCTTTTCAGACTTAAGGAAATTTGCAACATTATTTCCTGTCGTATACACAGTAGATTAAGATATAGGATACAAATTCGGATACATAGATAAATAAAAAAAGCACTCAAATCGTTGATTATGAGTGCTTTAGTTTTTGTTGAGCAGAGAGAGAGGCATTAGAACCCCCTCCCTGAAATTCTTCTTAACTTACTGATTATGACCGCGCCACGCAGTACTCAACTTTGTGACGATTTCGACGTAACCGCATCTGTAACCGCGAATCGAGCAAAAAAAGGGAAGTTTCCCTTTTTTAAGCAACTAACCCTACCTGCTGAACGGCAGGATGTATACGCACAACAGACCGGCCAGCAGCTACGTCGTTAGGAAAATTTCCTGTAGATGTTAATGGGCGATTCAATAAGGCGTCAATAGTACGTTGCAATCCCTCAGCACGTTTGTCTGCTGCTTCTAATTGCCTATCTTTTATTGATAACTGTTCCCGAAGCTTTGTAAATTCATCTAAAAGGCGTTCTATCACTTGATTGCCGAAGGATTCATTATCTGTTGGCTTAGTACTACCTTCTGAGCGTTGTATTTGACCTATTCCATTAGAAATCCAATCAGTATTAATTTCGGGAAACCGACTGTTTATTGCACCTAGTACTTTAGGGCCTGGATTGTGCATCCCACTGACAATACCATTTATGACAGTAGATGAGACACCAATTTCACGAGCGAAAGCATTTTTGTTAAGCTTTAAAAGGTCTAAAACCTCCTCTAATCGTTTTGCTGTTTCTTTCATTGATTTACGGTCATTATATTGAGTTTCTTGTCTATTCTCTCTTTAAGCTAATGTGTTTGAAAGTATTTGTCACATATTTTTGAAATATGGATAATTTATTGTCCCTAGGTATATATTGAATTTAGAATTTTAAAAGTCTGAAAGACAGTATGTTATCATAAGATTCGAAAAAATAATAAATATTTATGTTTAATAATTAGAAATATATATCTAACATTGTGCGTCAGTTTAACAGTGAATGGACAAATATTGTTACAATCACTGTAAAAACATAGAAATATCTTTGTAAACGGTCATTTTTTTCAATGAGCACCTTGAATGCCCATTATAAGCGGCTGGAAACTCAGGATAGGGAGAGGTGCCTGGCCATGAATGGAGTATTGGCGGCTAGGTTTCACACTAAAGCAGACTGTTTAACCTATTTTAAACGGTCAATCTTGGGTAAAGAGGCTAAGAATGAGGTAGAGATTGATATGAGGGTTTTGCCCTATTACATATTAGAGCAATTTGTTGAGTTTTTTGGCTTTACCTGGGAGGATATACGATCAAATACTATTCCCCCAGTAGGATAAATCCGTCCTTTAGAAGCCATCTTTTATAAACCATTTTTCGGCCAAATTTTATGCACGTCCTAACCAACGACCATGTTACCACTATGCCCATTGATCAGATAAACGTCGATTTTGAACAGGCAAAGGAAGAGTTTGATAGACTCCTGGCACGGGTTGAAAATGACAATCGGCTAAAGCCAATACTCCAGGCGCAAATTCAGGCCGCTCGCTTAAAATACGTTATGCTACGGGCAAAGGCCAAACCAGAATTTGCTGGCAAGATTGCTACAGCCGCGTAGGACAACCAACTGAGTGCGCTATCACTCTAAAAAAGGGCAGGGTGGGACGCTCAACAGGTGAGCGACACTTGGCAGTTGCCAGGAGTTAGGTAGGTTCGACTCCTCCCCATCAGCTATGGAAAGGGATTCCAGAAAGTTAATGGTTTAGGAATTTGGATTTAGTCTTTACGGCCTGGCACGAATCGGGCCGTAAAACTCAACTTATCCATCTGAATCAAAACGTATACCCCTTACCGTTCATTTGCAAACGGGCCTGGTGCATCAGGCCAAACCACTTTTGAAATTTTCAAAAAATCAGCCAATCAGGCTGGGCGGTAGAACTATGCCAATTTGGCATCTTTTTTTGATCGGTTTGCAGTTAAACCCAGAGTTAACTATCTGTTAAACATAGACTTAACTTTTAGACTAACTCGTATAACTTTTAGAATAACCCTCAAAAAAGCGTATAGCACTCTTAACCGAATAACTGGAAGGGGGGGGACGGGTTCCACGCTATTAAATCAATTCCAAAACCATCTGAAAATCAATGTATTCTCAAATCAACTCACAGGAACGTGCCAAACGGAAATTCGTAGGAGACCGGGAAAACTCTACTTATCGCTGGGAACTCTACCTAAAGGGCGAAAAGGCCTATACCTTCGACGGTTATTCTAAGAGTCGTAACCAGGCCGAAAAACACGACAAACAAGCGCTTTTTCAGGATTGTGTGGCCCGTATCTGTTATAATGGCTACCTGGACAAAACCTATCAAATGCTTTGGTTTCGACGGGCCGGAATACTCCAGCACAAAAATGAAGATAGGCTTTTGCTGGAAATGTACCCAACCCATTTTGTCGCCCACAATGAACTCCAGCTAGACCTGGCTACTCTCAACTATTTACAGCGGCTGTACGATGCTAAACTATCAGGCCAACCCTTCGACCCAATTAAGTTATTGCCTCCCAGAGAGTCGGTGAGAGATGTAGAAGCCCTTGATTTTAAGTTTAGTACCCAACGTTTTCCAACGGAGGACTTACTGGTGGAACACTGCAAGGAGCTTATAAAGCGCTATCCATACGCACGAGTTGAGGCCTGGTGGAGAACCTGCAAAGAGGTGTATGTAAAATCGCCAGCCATGCCCACACCGTTGGTTTATCGGCCAGAGCCAGCCAACTACCAACAGCCAGCCCGCCAGCATCAAACGCCCGACATGACACCGCCAGGCGCTCACATCGACCTTGATAACGAAGAAGCCGCTAAACGGGCGAAACAGGCCGTCAACAACATGAATACCCATTTTAGGCGGGGGATGTAAAGGCCAGTAACCGTAAATCAGCCATCTAACGCTCACTAAAGACAAGGATAAAGCGATCTTTTTTTTGCTCTGCCAAAGCAAACCACAAGGCTAAGTCATTTTAAATCAATTCTAAACGAAACAAATTTATGAGCTCATTAGCCATTTTAAAAATCACGATTGAATCCCAGATAAGACACCTACTTAACACAAAAATATCCATCGAAGCAAAGAAGAAAGCAGCAGATAGTGAGTTTTCGGCTGGCTATTGGGCGGCAGCACTTCATGGTGTTGATGACGAACGGAAAACCCTGGAAAAGCTGCTAAAAGATGTAGACGAATTAATCCAGATAGCTCAAAGTCAGCCACCAGATGCCGAAAAGACCGACTAGAGACACGATCTTTTTTTGCTCTACCCAAAACAAGCGATGGAGAAAATAAGCCTAAAGGTCTATAAGGACGGTATGGCCGGATTACTTCAACTCATTAAACCGCCTACCCATTACAGCACCTTAACTGCCCTGAATGACTTAAGCCTGGAGGAGTTGATTTTAGTTGAATGGCGCGGAAGAATTACCAACCAGCAGATTACCACCTGGCGCTTTCGTACCAACCAGAAGCCCTACACCCTAAATCTACCGCTATCTGTAGCCGTGGCCATGTGGCAAACACTACAGCGGTTGCCACTCTCGGATGCCCTCCAGGAACTACTAAATGAACTTACCAGAACGCTAGTGAACAGCGGATTACAACCCCAATACTTACCCTACCATACTTATGATTAAAACCCTTTTGCTTACTCCGTTTATTGTTGCTTTAGGCATACTGTTTCTGTGCTGGTTTGCCGTAGCAATCTGTTCAATCGTTGTTCTCGCCTTCGTGCTAAGCCCTGTTTTTTATCTTCTAGATCAGTCTTTCAATGCATTTGCATCGATGGAACGGCCTTCAAAATATGCTCACTATGACCAATAATCTTACTGTTATCGCACCAAGTACCCGAGAGCTCCAGGCGCTCAGAATGGATTTGGCTGCAACGGGCAATATTACCCGATGCATTGAAGCCGGATTTTTAAAAGGCACAATAAATAGCCAACAGGCTACCGGCATCAAAGAGAGTTTAACCCGCCTGGTGGACTACTGCAAGGAACAGCAAGAAATCATATTTCAACTCCAGACGAAACTTGCCCAAACACAACAGCTAACGGTATGTACTTAACCGAATTATCCGAGGAGCAAATCCAGGATTATCAGGAAATCCAGGACAGCCTGATTATTCCCTTACGCCATCCTACTGCTATTAGTCTGCAACATTGCCGCTGCCAACAATGCCGACGTTTTCGAGCGCAACGAGTAGCCGAATTAGAGCAGTCTGGCCTCCTGAATAGCCCAATCACAGCTTTACAAGTAGCGGGTAAAATTTCCACCAAACTCCGCAGAAACCATTAACCACAATCCTAACTATGGAAACTATCACTATCACTTTAGAAAAATACCTGAACACTTTTCCAGAGCCATCAAGATGGTTCATGAGGTCGCCAGGCGTAGATCAGCAGCCCAAGCCAGAAATGCACATGATTCCCACCCTTTACTATAAATGTGATTTTAAAGGGCCAGAAATCAACATTGGAAAGGTTTGCCATAATGTGGTGTTAAAGTCGCAAAAAAAGCTCTTACGCCATCCCTATAGCCTTATTTATATAGCCGCTCAACTAATCCGAAAAGGGGATTTTATCAGCTATACAGACTGTTTCGAGCTGGTTATGTGGCATATGGTAGAACGCCTAAACGAGCGATACAAATGGGAGAAAATCCCGCTCCAGGTTGAACTGGGAGAATACGAACGAAAAAAAGCTGGTTTAGACGATACAGTTTAAACTCGTAGAGCCTGGTCATAAACCAGGCTTTTCTTTTCTCAATTCACTGGTAAAACAAACGGTAACGCCATGCCCAAAGGATATAATAAAGACGGTTCCAAAAAAGTACCGCCAGCCGGTTCTGATCGCAAAGCGAAGCCACATAAACAGATTGCTCCCACATAAGGCTGGAAGCTTTTGCCGTATTGAAAGCTCTTAAAACAAAAGAAGAGCTTAAATAAGTTTACTTCTGAGGCTATCATAGAGAAATATGAATGGGATGGTGCCCAAAAAAACTTGCTCGACAGACAAGACCGGCCAGATTGATCTACTATGTATGATATATGTTATAGGAAATTTAATTAGAGAGGGAAACAGTTACTTAAGAAAGTGTAAACAAGTAATTGAAAATAAGATATAATTTAGTTGGATATTTATTATCTTAGTCATGCATATGCTATTAAACTTATATCCATAAATCCATCTTAACATAAATTCAATACTATGGGCACTTTGCAAATATTTAAAATGAAAAAATATTATTTAAGCCTTTTGCTCTCATTGTTGTTTCTTGTTGTTCTAGCACAAAGGCATAAGGAAAGCAAGAATATTGCTATAAAGACATTGCCCAAAATGCATATTTCGAAAAACTCTAATCAGATTAAAATCCATAATGGTAAAGACACGGTATTGTATATTAAACAGTTAAAGGGAGAGTATTTGAAATTTAAGGCAATCGATGAAGGTATAGGTAGTGCTACGAATATTGCCTTTTTTGCAGTTTTTATATCAATACTTGCTATATATTTTCCAATTAGATTTAATGTGAAATCTGAGCGTAGATCTACTTTTTTTAAAATATATGAGTACTGGAATACGGAATATATGCTTAATTCTAGACAGAGGTTTTGGCAAGTTTTACGTGAAGAAAGAGCTGATATACGTCGTATCGAATTGAAGAGGCTGTATGAAACTAAGCAGCAAGATTATTATACTTACGAAGCCGTATATGACTTACTTAACGCTATTGCAAGATTATATTTTCAAAATAAAATTGATAAGAAGCTTGTGAGAGCTTTAATGATCACATTTATTAGAAGTTACGGTTATATTCTTGAAAAGTGTTTCGTTTTCCACGATTCAAAAAATAGTTTTTTTATTAAAATGAGCAAAGGTTATTATAGGCCAGTGACTATGTTAAGAGAGGAAATATGTAAAGGTGAGGATAAAACTTATGCTTTATTTGAAGAAATTGAAGGTATGGAAAAAGATGAGTAATAAAGATTAGTGGAAAGGACTTTAAAAAATCCCCGGATACCTATTTGGGGATTTTTTATGTCCTTTTGGCTGGCCTGGCTAGTAATGAGCTTTGGACCATGCAACAAATTTTCAGAACCATCTGGCAATTCATCAAAGGCAACACAGGCCGCTTTGTTTGGGAACTGGTGGCAGTGGGCATCGGCATTGCTGTTACCTGGCTCATTAGCCGATTTACGGGCCACACTCAGCTCCAGGCCTGTCAGGATGAACGGGCTGAACTCCTGCGCGAGAATGCCAGCGCTCAATCTTTCCGCGACTCGGTACGCTGGAGCACCGTCGTTGCCGACAAAAACAATCAAATTCATTCTCTCCAAAACGAAAATGACCGACTTAAAGAAAAGGCGGCTTTGGATTCTGCTGCTAGTCATAGCCAACTCGAAGCTATGCGGGCAATCCTTACCCGCTACAAAAAGTAAGGATAGTCTGGCTACTGCCGTGGACTTTATCAGCCACGCCCAAAAAATAGAGTTGGATCTGATTCGGGGCGATTGGGCTATTAAGCGCGAGGTGATCTATAAAGCCAAACTTTCCGAGTATGAGAGCAAGAGTCAGCGCCAGGCGCAAGACCTGGAGAAGTGCCAGCAGGCAAATGGCAAACTTTCTACTGAGCTTACTGGCACAAAACAGCAACTCGGAGAACAGACCCTAAAAACCAGGCAGGCCAAACTGGAAGTATGGGCCATGCGGCTTGCTGTTACATTATACGTAGCGGGTAAGATTAAAGGAATAGTACCCTAGCAAAAATTTAACATACCAGATTGTTATCATCTGAATAGCTTTGTGTTTTCCCTTACTTCTAATTCGTCAGCTATGAAAACTATTCAATTTTCAATCGATTTACGTTCGTTCTTTCTGGGTGCGCTTACGCTAACGGGCATCCTCTTACTCGCTAATTTCACCCCTTCGGGCCAACCAGAACCCGGCATTCTCGATACGCGCCGGTTTCAAGCCGTGGCCAGCGAACGGGAAAGTATTATTCTGGACACTAAGACGGGGCAATTCGTGGTACTACCTAGTTATATAGGGCAACCCCGTCGATTTAAGTACGATTTCAATGACATTGAGCCGAAAGGTAAATAGCTGCATCGATCTAACGAGTTCATAAGCCACGGCCATCCGTGGCTTTTTTGTTGCTCAAAAACCGTCCTTTCAGGCGCTGGCTAAGGGAGGCAATTTTGAGTCTGTAAACAACGATCAATCGAAACCCAACATCGATGGCACTTCGACTAATTAAGTTTTTAACCGATTCGGACGGGCCAACCCGAGCCGTGAACATCAACCCGGACTATGTTGCCACTGTGGAGGCCGATATGAAAGCCGCCGATTCGATATGCCACATCACCCTTTGCAGTGGCCACTATTACCGGGTTCTTGAGTCTGAGGTATCGGCCAGCAAACGCTTACAGTATGGCAGCTAAGTCGATTACCAGGCGGGCCATGTTTGCCGAAATTCACCAGGACACGCTGGAAGGCGGAAAGAACCACGTGTTTAGCCTGACCTATGTTAAAAAAGACAGTACGGTGGGCCATAAAGCTGCGGTGCGTAAGTGCTCCAAAAACTTACCTGGCGACCGAGGCTACCGGGGCAACATCAATTTAAACCATGTGCTGCTACTGGAGAACGTGGACGCGGGCAATAAGCCCTTTGAGATTTGCATCGATCTAATCACTCACTACAACGGCCTACGGGTAGTACATACCTACTAATATGGAGCAAATAGCCGACAACGCGTTTATAATACCCAGCGACAAAAATGGAGCCGTTTTGCAACTCGTGGATGGCCGCGACCAGGTGTTTGGGTCTGGCCTGCTATTGTCTCAGCAGGCCGGGCTAGACCACATTCCCTGGGGCGCTCAGGACAACCAGCCTAACCGAATGGCCAAACTCCTGGAACAAAATAACCAGGTTCGGCCCTTGCTGGAAGCCACCCGCGACATGATCTATGGATCGGGTATTGGCTTTTTTACCAAAGTCATTGAGGGCAAAACTACCCATCTGGAGCCCTACGAAGACAACAAGCTAACCGATTGGGTGTACCAGACCGAGCTGGCCCGGTATGCCATTGCGGCCATCAACGAACGGGTGACCAATGCCAATCACTTTACCCGCTTCGAATTTACGCCTGATGGCTTGCCCTTGCTCTCCATTTCGGATGGGTTTACTACCCGGATCGGCAAACCTGTGAGCAACAAAGTCCCCTGTTACCTGCAAAATCCGACCTTCGGAGAAAGCTGGGGCCAGCGCGAACGGAGCGAAACAATAGCGGCCTTCGACCGGGTGAACCCGACCAAAAACGTGGTGAGCATCTACCATTCCCGTGAGCACATTTCAGGTAATCCGTTCTATGCGTTCCCCTCCTGGTGGTGTTCCCGCGACTGGATCGAAGTGGCCAATCTTATTCCGCTGTTTCACAAATCGGGGCTTCAAAATGGCTACAACATCAAGTACGTCATTAAGATGCCCAAAGATTATTTCGACAAGGAAGGCGGCAAAGATTTGGAGCCCAAAGCGATCCAGAAGAAGTGGGCACAGTTTGGGGAGAATCTCAAAAACTGGCTTTCGGGGGTGGACAATGTCAATAAATCGCTACTGGTGCGCTACCTGCGGGGCGACGATGGCAAGAGCATGGATAGTATCGATGTGGTGCCGCTCAAAAACGAAATGTCGGACGATGCCTACAATAAGGTTTGGGAAATGGCCAATATTTCCATCACCAACGCCGTGGGCATTTTGCCGGTATTGGGTGGGGTAACTCCCGGTTCAAAATCGGGCGATTCGGGGAGCCAGGTACGCACCGTAGCCGATTACCAGCAGCACTTTCGAACGCCCGTACAACGTCAGATTCTACTGGAGCCGATCCAGATGGCGCTCCGAATCATGGGCTACAAAACTATTGTACCCGCCTTCAAAGAGGTACAGCTAACCACCCTGGATACCAACCCTACCGGCAAGCAAGCGGTGATAAATCATAATCAATGAGTGATTGAGCGTTTTTTCACTTCGACCATTCACTCAATCACTCAAACGCTCAATAATTCATGTTGACCAAAGAGAGTTTAAAAGCCCACATTGGAGGCCTCCAGGCCGCGCTTAAGTTTGAAACGGTAGAGCCCTTTGTGGTGTTTGCTGAGCGGTGGTTTCGTGACCAGGTAGGCCAGGAGTTACTGACTTACCTGACTGGTCTCCAGAATCCACAAGCGGGCACCCCTGATGCCGATTTGCTCTACCTGGCTCAATCCTGCATGAGCTGGAAAGCTTACGAGCTGGCGTTTCCGCATTTGAAGCTGAGGGCGGGCGATTTGGGTTTGCAAAAAGTTAACTCCCAGAATACGGTAGCCGTGGCCAAATGGGAGTACGTAGACAGCCGGGAGGCTAACCTGGCCATGCTGGATTTGGCCCTGGAGAACTTTTGGCAGACTGTTGAACAAACCCGGCCCATGGCCTGGACTACCTCCACGGCCTACAAAAAGCGACAACGGATCTGGATTCGTTCGGCTAGTGAATTGGCCCAATATATCCCGACTTTGGGGCGTAAAAGCCGCTTGTTCGACCAACTTGTTACCTACATCCTCCGGGCCGAACAGGTGTACATTAAGCCCATGCTGACCGAATCGGTTTACACCGACCAAAAAGCCAAATGGAGCAATCCGGCCTACACGCTGACCGATGCCGAGCAAACGCTACTGGAGACGATCCGGCCCGCGCTGGCTCACATGGCCCTCTATGAAGCTTACCCGTATTTGCCCCTTACGCTGGATACGACGGGTATCACCGAGCGACGAAGCAAAGATGGTACACTGGAGGAGGTGGCCCCCAACAGCGACAGTAAAAACAACCAAAAACGGCAGCTCTATCTAGACGGTCAGTTTTACCTGGCACAGCTCCAGGCCTTTCTGAAAGAGACCGCTACGGCCAGCCAATGGCCGGGCTATTACCAGGCGAACCTGGCCACCGATACCGACAGCGCCGAGCCCGATTTTACCCATCAATCCCTCGTTATTCTTTAACAATTCATACCCCATGCAAACAGCAGTAAACAACGACAACAGTACCGTGTTAACCGAATTCGACCAGGAGGCCCAACGCATCCAGACCTTAAAAGACCAGATTGCCCAGCAGGAGCACGAACTGGAACAGAAACGACTGTTGGCCGAAGAAGCCGAACGTCAGCGAAAACTAGACGCGTATAATGGACTCCGGGAGGATGCAGCAGGGTTCCGGGCCACAGCCGCCAAAGAGACCGACGAAGCCAGCAAAAAGATGTACGTTCAATGGGCTTTGGATGCCGATAAACAGGCCGTACAAGTGGCCCGTGAGTTGGGCCTGGCCATCGAAGATTCTGCCGACGACAGCCCCGAGCCCACCACCCTCCAGAAAGTCCACGGCCTGTTCCGCCACCGGCTGGGGGCCGTGATCCAGACCGTACTATTAGGGGTAGCCATCTTTTGGGCCAGCACCAATTTCGACAGCATTGGCAAGCACATCAACGAGTTAAACAAGAGCCTGCCCGTTGAGCAGCAAATGAACGCTTATGACTTAACGAGCAACCAGAAGTTCTTTTTTGAGAAGTACGTGGAGTTTTGGGATTTGCCGGTAGGGCTGTTCAAACTGTTAATCCTGGTTCCCTTCGTTGGGCTGTATATGCTGCCCTTCATTCGGAGCCGCAAAGATTTCTTTACCGAGTTTTTCGAGGATCTAACACCCTATCAACGATGTCTCATTACGCTGGCCTTTGTGGCCTTATTTATCTTACATTCTGCCTTGTCGCACGGGGTCAAACCGTAAGTAAGGGGCCCGACAAAAAGGCCAGTTATCCCGCCAAACCGATTACCCTGGACGAAACCCGACTACGCCAGGCCATCCTGGATAGTGCTGCCGTTTTTGTGGGCATGGTGGAAATTTCCAACCAGAACGATGCCCCTTGGATAGCCCGGATTAACCGCTATAATGGCTTACCGATCCGGTCGGCCTATTGCGCCAGTGGCTTCTACTATGCCCACCGGGTGAACGGGGTTAAGTTGCCCATCAAAGCGTTGGGAGCGGTAAGCAGTTATTTCTCGGTATCGGCTAAGATCATCTACCGCCACAATCAGCGAGGTAACCAGCGGCTGGGGATCATGCCCCGCCGAATGGATGCCGTGAGCATTTACACCAGCCACATCGAGGGCTTAGTGAGTGATGTGTGGGACTCCGACGACGACTATGTAACGCTTATCGGCTTCAACACATCGGCAGGCCGAGGCACCAAATACGGCTGCTACATCAACCGCCGGAGGAAATCCGAAATCAAATTCATTGCCAACTGGCTCACGCCTTATCTAGCCACCTTAAAACAACAATAGACACTATGAACGCAATCCCGAAGCGCAAATTCGTGTCCTTTTCCTTATGGTCACTGTTAGCTCTCTTTGGGCTAATGGTGGCCGGATGGGAATTCGGATGCCGCCTGATGGCCTTATTCTTCACTGATTAATTGACCGATGAAACGCCTTTTTTATTTTCTGTTGCTCTTGCTGTACGGTGCCATCGATATGACACTGGTTATTCTGCTTTGGGTGCCCGTTCGCCTGATTTGGGGCATCAACACCCTACAGTATATTCTGAGCCCGGCCACTAGTTTCAGCGTGTGGCTACAAACCACCCTAAAGCGCTAATGCAAACCATCCATTTAGATGGCAAGGCCTACCAACTGCCCGAGCGGTGGAGTGAAGTTGATCAGGAGCGGTTACCCCAATTGCTCCAACTGGTTTACTTTACCCCACCCACGGGCGAGGTCTACCACGAAATCATCCGGCTAGCGCTCAACATTTCCGGTAAGCCCTGGCGAAAGTTGATGCAAACCCACTTTGGCCCTAACGTTGGCCGACGCACCCGCCAGGCTAACGCCATTGTGTTGCACACGCTAAAAACCCTGCTTCGATGGCTGGAAACCGAACCCATCCAGGAGCAGCCGTTTAAACGCCTGGAGCTGGATATGGGTGTAGACTTACTACTACCCGAAGCTGGGTTTTTAACCATGAGTTTTGGCGAATTGACCGACGCTTATATTCATTTTCTGGTGTGGATTCGGCAATTGGTACAGGGTGACGAACACCTGAATTTACTGGTGGCTACCCTTTGCCGACCAATCCGAACCGACGATTATCAAAATGACCCTGATTGGAACGGCGACTACCGGGAACGCTACAGCGAGTTTACGACTAAGCAGCGGGCCAAACTGGTTAGTCTGCTCGAGCCGGGTTATAAAATGGCGGTGGTGCTGTATTTTGCAGGTAATTTACAGCAGGTTCTGGAACGGTATCGACTCGTTGAAGGCGAAGACGGGGAGCCCGAAGAATACCCTGGCCAGAGCTGGATAAAGAACCAGCACTTACTAGCCGAAAAAGGTATATTCGGCAATATTGCCCAGACTAAAGCGGCTAATTTGCACGACGTTTTACTCTTTCTGGAGGAGCACCAAAAGGATGTCATGCGGGAAATGGCCCAAAAACGAGAGGAGGCAATGGCATGACGTGTACCGCGAAATTTTGGGCGTTTTTTAAACCCCTGGCCGAAGCCGTACCAGGCGTAAAAACCGTACACCGTTCCGGGGGCGATAAAATGGATCGACTCCTTGCCAATAGCCGAAGTGAGGAGATTTACCCGGCTGTGTTTCTTTTAAGACCGAAATACACTCTAGAGGACAACGGGGCCAATCTGACCATTGCTTGGTTCGATGCTACCTATTACGTGATTTGCACCGGCAATTATGGTGACGAACTCGACGAAGACGCGTCTTTTGATGAAGCTGAGCGCTTGGCCACCAAGCTAACCAGAAAGCTCCAGGAGGAGGAAAGCACGTATCTAGCTGTGATTGACCCAACGACTAAGGTTTACATGGAGCCGGTCACTATGCTTACCCTGGATTCCTCGTTTGGGTATGAGGTGCGCTATCGAATTGGTTTAATGGTCAATCCCGAAGTCTATGAAGGTATTTAATAGAATCCTTTTCTGGCCTAAATTGTGGATATTTCAAGTTCGACTATTCTAGATAGTTGTGGACAGAAAAAGATAAATTAACATCGAATTATATCAATCTACTATGTTTTTGACCATCTACTTAAAATCAATTGGGACTAAGCTTACAGCGCTTTTATTTTTTGCCCTACTATTTTCACAATGCCAAAAAACAGACTCATCACAGCCTATTTCTCCTGACAAAGTGTCATCCGTTTGTTTATTAACAAAATATCAATTAGAAGGTAGCACTTCCACTGGTACTACTTATACGAGTAATCGCTCATTCTTATACAATACAGATCAATTACCTGTTCAAGTTCGCTATATATACAATAATCAGTACAGCGACACCGATACGCTCATTTACGACTCAAAAAAGCGTTTGACCCTCATACGAAATACTAGGGCAAATGGTGTAATTAATTACGAATTTTCATTGAAATATAATAATGATAGTAGTACTCCTTCTTCCTATACAAGAACTCATGTACCGTCTGGTATAGTCATAGTTAGTACATTGACATTCAATACAAATAACCAGCTCACGCAGGATATAATTACTAGTGCACTTTTTGAAACAGTATCATTTATATACGATATTAATAAAAATTTGCAACGTAGTAATGGCAGTTATGCAGATGCTACTCCTTCAACTATTCCAAAGCGGGATGGGATGGCCTTTGATACAAATAATAATCCCTGGAGTAGCTCAATTCCTTTACAATTATGGGCTTACATTCGCTTAAATGAATACACCGCATTTTCAACCAATAACCCTACTAAAGATACCTTTACAAATTCTATCGGTAACGCCAATGGGATGCTGACTTATACGAGTTATGACCGAGTGTACAACTACAAATACAACGAGTATAAGTATCCAACCCAGCAAATTATGAGCTCTAAGCAGGATAACATAGTTTATTCCTATGACTACAAGTGCCAATAGAATACGAATCATCCTTACAGTTTTAAAAATTGAATAGGCCCAGTGATTAGGCTAAATTCTTTATGTATCCATTAGTATGGTTATGTCAATATTATACTATAATTCGCTTCACATATACTTTAAAATAAAGTTTATTGAGGTGAAAAAAAATCTGAACAAGTTTCTTTTAGCCTGCTTTTAGTATGGATGAGGTCATAGACGTTAAAAAACTCAAATGAAAAACATAAGTATTATACTACTCCTGGTTGGGGTATCAAGTGCTGTATTCAGTCAAACTAATAAAGATTATCTTGCCTGGAGCTCAACGCGTAGATTGACAGTAAATGATTTTGAAATTAAAACGGAAACGGTTAAAAACCACCCTTCATTTGCCCATTTTGTCATAACGTATAACGTAAAGGGCTTTGATTTTATGGCAAAAAACTTCAATAAGAAGATAAGCAATTATATGATAAAGTCCGCTTCCTGGATTGATACATCGTATAACGTTTCTACGTCGCTAAAATATCAACAGACACTTTTTGATATGGCTGAGGTCTATACCAGACGATTTAGAAAAGAGCTCAGGGAAAATAGGAAAAAAATAGCGTTCGGGACGGATTTTATAGACAAAATGAACTCAGATATTATGGATGAATTTACAAAACGAAGACTCGTTTACGATTCAGAAACCAAGTTTGGTTCAGATGCTTTGGCCCAAAAACGATGGGAAATAGATATTCAAATGGAACTTGACACTTTAAAAGAGTTTTCAGATGAGTTGACAAGTAAGCAGTAACTATCTGCTACATACTTGTCCTTTCTGGTACGTGCATAAAGACTCACTTTTGTTCGAAACAAGTCGGACAAAAGTGAGCCTTTATGTTTATAAACCAGATAAATACCAACTACTATTGCTGATCTCCGCTGATTCCTGGGTGAAAAACAACTCCTTTTTTTGTCACAACGCACGGTGAAGAATATACAGCAGTCTTAAGGGCTTCTAGTGTAACATCCCATTTTTTTACTCCGGTTACTGCGTCTACAGCAAACAAATTCGAGTCAAGCCCTCCAATGTAGACAATTCCACTGGCTACTGTTGGACTTGAATAAATTCCAGTCCCCACTTTAAATTCCCACTTTTTTGTCCCTGATGCAACTTCTATTGCATATAGTTTACCTTCTGTAAGGTCACTACCTATATAAAGAATACCGTCAACGACAATAGGACTTGAATAAAATCCTGCCCCCGCTTTAAATTCCCACTTCTTTGTTCCTGTACTGGCATCAATAGCCAATAGTCTTGAATCCCCAGTACCTACATAAACAACTCCATTGGCTACAGTTGGACTACTGAAATGGCTTTCTCCAATTTTGTACTCCCATTTTTTTACGCCAGTTATCGCATCTATAGCAAATAGATCGCCATCCATATTGGTTATATAAACAACTTCATTAACTAATGTTGGACTGGAGTAAATTTCTGTTCCTAGTTTTATACTCCATTTCTTTGTCCCTGTTTCGGCATCGATGGCGTACAGACTACCATCTCTAAAACCTGTACTGATGTAAACAATCCCTTTATACACAGTTGGGCTAGCAGCAATATCATACAGTTGCTGTGCCCACTTTTTAGTATGTGTAGCAACATCGATTGCATATAACCATCTGCCACTTCCTACATAGACGGTACCATTGACGACTGTTGGGGAGCTAAAACTGACATCTTCCATCGCATAGCTCCATTTTTTTGCTCCAGTTGCTGAATCTATTGCATAAAGGATAAAACCTCCATGTACATACACAGTACCATTATCTATAGTGGGGGTGGCTCTTGTTCCGCTTGAAGCTCCATAATCCTCACTTGTAAAAACCCATTTTTTAGTTCCACTCAAAGCATCATAGGCTAACAATGTTACATTGTCACTACTAATAAATACTGTTTCTGCTATGTCAGGTTCTTCTGGATTTGAGCTTGGTGACTTACAAGAAAACAATGCGAGGCAGGTTGTAATAACCACTAAAAATCGAATGATCATTAGATTAAGTAGTAACGATGGTATGTATAAAAATTATCGCTCAAAGTAATCATGTATGTATATTTCTCCAAATCCGTCCTTTTTCATTCTCACTCTCGGGCTCACTTTTGTTCGAAACAAGTCGGACAGCCAATGCTGTGAGCTTTTATGTTTATTGACCCCATCAATACCAGGATGGCTTTTCTGCCCCTGCATTTTTCCCGTAATCGAATTGAGCATATTATCGACCCAGCAGATACCAGCCTGGCCGATAGGAGCGGGCTCCGTTACTACCTGGAAGTATTAGTGCCCGAGTTTTCGGGCTCCAGCACCTTTAAACGCCTGGTGAAAATGCCTGGCTCCGAAAAGCCACCCACTACCAGCAGCGGCTCCAGCGTTTACGAGGGGGCGTTTTATCAGTTGGATGAGTTACTGGACGGATTTCTGGAGAACAAGAAACCAGCGTCAGGCGCTACCGATATGGCTATTATTTCCACGCTCACTATGCCCTATATGGCCAGGGAAACCGTGGAGAACAATGGCGTTTTGCTAGCTGCTTCGACTAAGGCACAGCCTAACCAGTGGCTACTTAAAGCGGGTCTTTCCGAGCGGGATTTTGTGGCCTGGGGAGCTGTGTTTTTTACCAGCTACATGAGCGCCAACCGGCCCTTTTTAACCTGGCAACCGGATAACAAACTGGTGAGCCAGCAACAACCGGAATACCTGGCTTTTCTCTTGAATATTTCGCCCACACCAGCCACGTTGATCCGCCGAGTTCGGATTACCTACCGGGATGGTTCGGTAGAAACCGTGGACAAAGGCCAGCTATCGGGGAGCCAGGCCTACCAGGTGGTTTGCCTACCCTGTGGGCCAACGGCTTTGGGGCTGTCCGACCAGGTAGTAAGGTATGAGGTTTGGCTGGCCGATGGCGACCGAAACCGGATTAGTGAAGTTCGGACGTATACGATAGATCGACAGTATCGCAGTCAGGAGCGGTGGCTACTGTTGGCCAACAGCCTGGGGGGCTGGGATACTCTGCGATTGCTGGGAGAGGGGGCCGAAACCCTGGACACGATCCGCACCACGGCGGAACTGGAGCGGCCAGCCGGAGCACCCGCCGACTTTGCCGAGTTGCGGGTGGTAGCTGTGCAGGGCACCCGAACTCTAACGGTCAGCACCGGCTATTTTGAACAGCAAGCCGCCGAACGGCTCCGCCATCTGGACGAACTGTTACTGTCTAAAGAGATTTACCTGGCCGACAGCCGGGGCCACCAGGCGCTTGAGCTACTAACCAATACACTGACGGATGCCCAGGACAACACGGATTTGCTGGCCCGTTCTTTTACGTTTCGGTTAACTACGCCACAGGTGAATTTTTCGACCCTGCCAGCAGCTCCAGCCATACCGGCCCGCCTGACCGCCTGGCGTGGGCAAGGGGTGGTGTATATGCTCGACAGCTACGGCAAGCGCACAGGCTACGGCAGGCCGCTCAAACTCCAGAAGTATTATCCCGACGATAACAGCACGTTTAAACCCATTACGGAAAAGCCTAACCAGCCGGGCGATGCTGATTACATTCCCGATAGCTTCATGCCAGAAGTACCTGCCGGGTCAACTCCTTATCCAAGTGCGGCTATCAGCCGACCGACGACGTTTAAGCGGTCAACCTGTACTAACGGCGATATTGGGGACGTGGCCATCATTTCCATCGCTGCCGGAAAGTATGGCTCCGAGATTAGCCAGGCCGATGCCGACAGTAAGGCCGAAGCCGAATACAGCCAGCTAAACACCCAGGCCTACGCCGATCAGTACGGCACCTGTAACCCATCGCCCGAGTTGTACACCGTAGCCGTACCGGCTGGCCACTGGCATTACCGGGCCAATGATCCAACCCGCTTTGCCATCGAATGGCGGGAGTACGAAACCGATCCAATTTTGGGCAATACATGGGCCATTCAGGGGCAAAATCGGCCCTATGTGTTTCCGCAGTTTTCCAATGATTTAGACCTGCCCATGACGGGCGTATGGCATCTGAATTGGCGGATGTACGTGTATGGTACACCAGGGCGAAACGTCAACGTAAAAATCTGGCAAAATGGCGTGTTGCGCGTCAACCAGAATGCCGCCGTAGGCATTGGGTTTACCTGGTGCTATCTGAATGTAACGGGCATTTTTGAGCCGCTCCAGATTAACCTGGCTTCTGGCGATAAACTCTACTTTAAAGTAACCCAACTCTAACCCATGAGCTTACAAATACGGATCGATGGCCAGGTAGTAGACCTCACGCCCGACACCAAGGTAAACCTGGAGCTGGTAAACCCCTACCTGGTGTATGAGGATATTCTGAGCGCCAAAGCCACTATTCCGGCCATACCAGCCACTAGCCGCAATCGGATCATTATGGGCTTTCCTGACCTGCTGCAAAACGACGCGGTAGGCATGCGTTACCAGTGCGAGAAGTACTATAATGGCCAATTGCTCCAATCAGGGGTGGCCATCTTGACCGAGGCCGCACAAACGTTCGCGCTGACGGTAGTACAGCCCCTGGGTGAACTCTTTGGCGACCTACACACCAAAACGTTACCAGAGGTCGATTTTGGAGCCATAGCCCTGCCGGGTGCACTAACTCCGGTGCTGCAACAGTTTGGGCGGAACGTGGTGGCATTCCCTACGGTGCTCAATTCGGAGTATTATGGCACCAGTGGGGCCAGCATTGGCTATTCGGGCAAAGTGAATGCCTACGCCGGGGGAGCTTATACGGCTGGGCCACTGGTGCCAATGGTCTTTCTAAACGAAATCCTGTTACGAGTGTCCGAACTGACGGGGGTAACCATAACCGGGCCGTTTATCGACCATCCGGTATTGAGCCAGCTATTGCTGTATAATACCCGATCCTTGGATGGTAACCCGTTCATTACCCTTCAGCAGCATTTGCCTACCCTGACCATTCCCGAGTTGCTACTGGAGCTAAGAAAACTGTTTAATCTGGCTATGACGGTAGACACCGTAGAACGGAGCATACGGCTAGATTTCACAGAGGGTTTTCACCAACGTGCAGCCCAAATCAACTGGAGCGATAAGGCACTAAAGGACTTCAAGAAACGGCCCGAAACCGCCAGACGGCTCCAACTCGGGAGCCTGGCGGATGGGGGGGACGGCCTCGCCAAAGACAAACCTGGAATCCTGGCCGACTACCTAACACCCGAATTGGAAAGCGATACGGGTGTTAGCCAACTAAGTTGTAAATTTTCGACTCTACTAACCGATGACGCTACCGGCCTTGCCATCACCAAACAAGCGGGTATCACAGCTCAATTTGGACAATTGACCAATACGTTTACACCGCGCCTTTTATTCTGGAATGGCCTACAATACGGCATTCCCACAGCTACGGCCAGAAGGGGCGGCTATTCGCTCTACTGGAATGGAGAGAATGGATTAGCGGTCAGATTTTGGGGAAAAACTGAGGCAAACCGAAAGCGGCAGTTTTATCTGGAGCGTGGTTTAGCTTTAAACGAGGTTGACCTGGCCACGCTGGATTTTTCGGAAAAAGTGCACATCAATGGGCTAGATTATTGGGTAGGCAAGTTATCCATCAATTTGCCCATTACCGAACCCGCGATGGCATTACTTGTACGGGCTTAAAATTATAAAAATTGATCCTTCTTATACTAAAAATATTAATCCTTTGGTGTATATATAATCATTTTTTCTATAAAAATAAAGTATTAACAAGGTGATTGTTAATCTATGATTTCTGTAATTTCTTTGTGAATTCAGGTAAGCTAGCTAGGAAGAATACGGCATACCCAAGACTTGATATGACTTCACAAGATACTAATAATTTTGATAGATAAGTTTTAGGGGTAATATCTCCGTAGCCAATTGTTGCAGATGTAATAATGCTAAAATAGAATGAATTAATTATGTTCATTTCTTCGTTAAAACTTTTCTTGTCAATCATGTATATAAATTGATAAAGGTTAGCAAAGGCAAATACTAATAATAGATACCCAAATAGTATATGAACTAGACTCTCTCTCTTTGTTAACTCAAATGAATACTTTTTGCTGCTGTCTGAATAAAAAGCAACAAAAAGATTTAAATGACCATAGTGTCTTCCTGAATATATCCAATTAAATGATTCATCTATTTGGAAATAAGCCATGATGAAAATGATAAAAGTAATAAAGGCATTTAAAAGAATATTTATATCTTTGTTTATAGAATTTTTAAAGTAAAATAACACAGAAGGGAGCAATAAAAAAAAATATCCAAATTAATCGCGAAAACCATGATTTTAATGTTGCCTGCATAAAGGTGATTTTTTGGGAATGTAATTAAATTTTTGAAAATTCATATCGATTGTGCAAAAAACTAATATTCAACTATCGAATACTAAGATTTTTTGACTATTAGTTTTGCTAGCTCTTTTATTTCTTCAATGTGTAAAAAGAGACTCTCGAGCGTCTCATTTTCATTTTGAAGTAGATATGAAAGTTCCAGCGCTCTAATGTCCTTACTTCCACTTAGTCTTAATGATCTTTTACTAAAATAAGATTCTAAGTCACCTTGAGACCATATGAAAATCTTATTTTCTCTAAGAATTTGATGTATTTGGTCGTATTCTTGTTTTGAAACTTGTTTTAAGATAGCTGAAATTTTATCGCCTTTAGTTGAGCGAGATTTCATTTTATTTATTATATCTAAAAGGTCTTGATCACTATTAGTGATTTCGCCACTTGCAAATTTATCTAATAGATTTTTTAGTGTCTGTGCATCTGTATTTTTATCAATCTCCTTAATTCTAGTATTAATTTGCTCATATGATATTTCCATACTGCTTAAGGCCGATTTTATTTTTTGTAATATTGGTTTATGCTCCTCTAGATTTTAATGTTTTGAAATTTTTTGTACCTCATCTTTGAAGCAGTCAAGATCACCTAAAACAAGATATGAAATATTAAAGCATTCTAACATTTTAATGTATGTTAAAAAACTGCCCTTACCATTTACTCTAATTACCGAAATATTATCATAATCTAGTAACTGTTTCCCTGAGTATATTTTATCAACAATTGTGGGTATTAAATATACTTCACCTCCTTCTACTAATATCACTTTATCTGCAAAAAAAAGTTCGCTATTTGTTGACCATAAAAATCTTTTTAACTCAGTTGTAATCTGAGACGATGTTTCAATGTCTAACTGTTTTGCTACAGTACAATTGTTTTTACTATCTTTATAAACCCGAGTTATACAATATGGATCTAAGTTTTTTAAGTAATCTGTTGAATGAGTCGAAATAATTAATTGCCTTTGTTGTGAATTTGCTTGTTCTATATATTTTTCTAGTTCAGCAGAAATTACTCTTCGTGCTTGTGGATGTAAATAGAGTTCTGGCTCTTCTGTTATGAGTAATGAACTTGAATTATGGTAGTTATTACAATACATTGAAAATAGCGCTATAATTATAGCGCTTTGTATTCCAGTTCCTTTCTCTTGAAGGGGCCTATCTATACCATCGTGTACAAAAAGTTGAATATTTTTATATAGCTCGTTTTTTGTGTCGTTAATAAATTTAAAATTGACAGATTTGTGTGAAATAGCACCTTCAAGTAATAGCTTAATATCTTGAGATTGTTGATCAAAAACTACATCGACAATATTTTTTATTTCTTTCGATTTTTCTTTAATTAATTGTTCATAACTTTTTTCAGAGCTTTCTTCAATAATTCCCTTATTTTTATTCCAAAGACCCATGATTAGTTTTCCAAACCATGTGTAATGAACAAGCCTTAAATCCTCCTTGTGGCTTCTCAATGCACTGATAACTGTTGTGGTAATTAGAGAATCTCTAAGCTTTTTTGGGACAAAATGAGATATCCATATACTATTATCACGTTCTATAATTATTATTCCATACCCATTCTTTTCCTCTTCTGACCTTGATTTAGAGAAAAACAATTTAATTATTTTTGAGAATTGTATTAAATTTAATAACTCATTTGAACTGTGCCATTTTGTTTTAATGTCGTAACCTGTCGCTGTTCTTCCAATGACATCAATCTCTTCTCTATTTTCAATTTGATCTAAATTTTGAAAAAAATCATAATTTATTAATATGTCATTATTTTCAAGTTTTTCATAAAGATTTTTTAGGGATTTTACTTTTGAAAAAGCAGTTTTCTTTTTGATAGATTTAATAAGATCTTCATCGACATCCCGGCCTTCTAATTCTATTTCTAAATAAAAATTTTCAGCAATCTCTTCTGATATTTCTCCTGTTTCAAGGTCAATTTTTTCAAATGTGTAATAGTCATTATCAGTTATATGTATATACGTAGGGAATTTTTCTCCAATTAGAATATCAAGACCTCTTATAATGTTAGACTTTCCTGAGTTATTTTTTCCGACTATAACGTTTTTCCCTTTTTCAAATCGGATAGTTACTTGTTTTAAACTTCTGTAATTAAAAGCTGAAAATTTTGAAATGTACATTATTTTAAAGTTGATCGGTGGGAATGAATTAATTTAACTGTTTTAACCGAAAGCTTTTTAAAGGAATATAAAGACTTATTAGGTAAAGTGTAAATAAAGCAATATCTAAAATAAGTAACAAATTTAGTTTGATGATTTTTCTCAATCTATTGATTTTCTTGTCCTTTTGGTCTCTTGGAGTCGGTTTTAGCTTGCTCTCAAAACAGTAAATACGATGGAAGTAACGACTAGCATTCGAGGGGATGCCCGAGCTGAATGGCTCTCTAATAACCGCGATGCGGCTAAAATCCTGGATACCTACCTGGCTCAAGCCGAGGAGGCCTTTAAACGACGGATTCAGGAGGCAGGGCTAAACCTTTCGGGGGAACTGCTAGCCTCCTTTCGCCAGCGGGCCGCTACAGAGGCCGAGGGCTACGTGGAGGCCCGCCTGGAAATGGCCGCACTGGCGAGAATCAAGGATTTGCGCTGGATGAACTATACCCGTACACCACCGCTCCTGGCCATGGAGTATTATGTGGAAAAGGTAGGGGCCAGTCATTTTGCCTACGTGTCGGGCTACAAAAAAGGCACCTTTCCTGCTACCGAAGCCAGAGCCGTGGAGCGCATTGCCTGGAGCTTAAAAATGAGTCTGGCCAAACGTCCCAACGTCACCCGTGGCTACCGAGGCATTTACGCCGATCCGCTCCTAAAAGACGTACTCCCGTATCTATTCCAGGATCTGGCAACTGCCTACAACCTAACGGCCAGCCGGGCTTTTAAAGCGGCTTTTACGGACTAAGATGGCACTCAACCTAAACGAAGTAGCCACCTTGTCCCTACGGCTCAATAACGGCGATGTAGGCAAAAGTATCGATGAGCTGAACCAAAAGGCCAAAGACCTCCGAAAGACCATTAATGACATTGAAAAAGATGGCGGCAAGGGGTCGGAGAATTGGCAGAAGTACAAGAACGAGCTAAAGGAGGTTCAGACCGCTACCACGGCCTTAAAAAAGGAGGTAGACGTGACCACGCTCACCTATGGCCAGCTCGACAACCTGATTAAGCAGCTTACCAAAGACCTCAAAACGCTCAAACCTGGCACCGAGGAATTTGTAACAGCCTCCAAACGGCTAGGCGATGCCGAAAAGCAGTTTAAGAGCGTCAAGGATGAGGTGGACAAGCTCAAAAAGGGCGGGGAAGATTTGGGCCAGCCGTCGATGTGGAACAAGGTAACCAGCGGGGTTAAAGGCATGGCTACGGCGTTCCAGGCCTTTATGGCGCTACAGGTGATTGGCTTCATCATCGACATAGGTAAATCCATCTTTGAGACGACGGCCAAATTTGAAAAGTACGGTAAGGTACTGGAGACCGCTTTGGGTTCTCAGAAGGAGGCTAAAGCCGCTATGGCCGCGCTCAAAGAGCTGGGGAGCCAAACCGCCTTTTCAGTCGATGAGCTGACGGAGGGGTACGTCAAAATGGTCAACCGGGGCATGAGGCCGAGCCAGAAAGAAATGGTGGCCTTAACGGATTTAGCGGCTAGTCAAGGCAAAACCTTTGATCAGTTAGTGGAGGCCGCATTGGATGCCCAAACGGGAGAAAATGAGCGGCTGAAAGAGTTTGGTATTTCGGCCAAAAAATCGGGCGATGAGGTAACGCTATCGTTCAAGGGGATGAACCAGACGGTAAAGAACACGCCGGAAGCGATCCAGGGGGCCATCGTCAAGTTTGGGGAAATGAAGGGAGTAGCGGGTCAGAACGCCGAAATGATGAAAACCCTGGATGGGCAAACCTCCAACCTGGGGGATAATTTTGACGCGCTCAAAGTGGAGATTGGCGATAAGTTACGGCCTGTTTTTGTGGGTATTCTGACGGTGATGAGCGGAGGCATTACCGTGATCCGGGGACTGGTGAGCGTAGTGGGCACCCTGATTACCGCCGTAAGCAGCTACTGGAAAACGCTGGCCGATTTTTCGATGGGAGCTGGTGGGGTAATGAAAAATATGGGGGTAGCCATCAAAGAGTTTCTTTCGGGCAATTTCGATGCGGCCAGTAAAGCCTGGGATCAGACCAAAGCAGCGGGGGCCAAAGTGATCGAGGGGGTAAAAGCCAATGTGAAGGCCGGGGCCGCTGCCGTGGTGGCTATCTGGAGCGATCCAGCCAATGAGCAGAAGGCCGCATTTGCGGGCAAGAAGCAAGGGCAGGCCCACGGCGACGCGTTGACCGCCGAGCAAAAGAAAGCCCTGGCCGATCAGGCCAAGGACGCCGAAAAAGCCCGTAAGCAGGCCGAGAAAGACCACCAGAAACACCTGGATGAAGTTCAGAAGGCCAACCAGAAGGCGCTGGAAGAACTGACCAAACTGGAGGCAGAGGCCCACGTGGCCAGCATCAAAGACGAGATGCAGCGTGAGTTTGCCAAACTTGGCGCTAAGCGGGATTTGGAGGCTGAAGAAATCATGCGGGGGCTCCAGGACGAGAAGTTAAAGAACCAGCAGCTAGCAGCGCTGGATAAGAAGCTGGAGGAGGATGTGGCCCGCGTGGCTGGGGAGTTTGCCGAGAAGAAACGGAAGAAAGCTGAGGAGGAAGAAGCAAAACGGCTGGAGACTAAAAAGTTTATCATCGACCAGGAGCGCCAGGCCGAAAACGCGTTGCTGGATTGGCGGGAACTGATGGCCAAGGGAAACGCCACCAAGCTAGCCCAAATCCACCAGGATCGACTCCGTATCCAGTATAACGCCACGGTCGAAAAGCTGACTGCCGAGGAAGCCGCCGAACGGGCCAGAGCCAGCCGGGAGATTACCGACAAGGGCCAATTGAGCCAGGCTTTAACGGCCATTGAGGATAAATACCGGGCTGAGCGCAAACTGGCAGAAGCCCAGAACGCAGCCGCCATTGAAAAGGTAGAACAGGAGCTGAAGGAGAAGAAAAACGCCATCTGGAGCAATGCCAGTAATGCTTTTAGCGCCATTCTAAAAGGGGATATATCCTCATTTCTGGACTATGCCGATAAGTTGGTGCAGGGCGAAAAAGAAGCCTGGCAGAAGCGACTGGCCGAGAACCAACAGAAGTATGCAGCGGTAGCGCAAATGGCCACGGCAGCGGTCGATTTTTTGAATCAGCTTGCCCAGCAAAAAGCAGCCAAGGCCATTGCCGAAGCCCAGAAAGAACGGGATGAAAAGGTACGGCTCATTAATGATCAGATTGCCGCCGAGAAAGCGGCCCAGGATGCCGCCGAAGCCGAAAAGCAGCGGGTAACCCAGGAAAGCAATGACAAGATTCAGGCGATCAAAAGCCAGACCGAGCAAACCATTTCGAGCCTGGAACAGCAGTACCGCCAGTTATCCAGTAGTGAGGAAAAAAAGAAGCTGGCCGACCAGTTGCAGGGCTACAAGGATAGCGCCGACGAAAAGAGCCAGACGGCTAAAGAAACCGCTAACGATGCCATCGATGCGGCCAAAGACGAACGCGACCAAACGATTAAAGCCGCTCAGGATACCGAAAAAGCCGCCATCAAAGCGGCCACCAACGAGAAGGCCGAAAAGATCGATGCCGCCGAGGCCACACGGGATGCCGAAATAGCAGCCATCAATAACCGCAAGGACGTTGACCAGGCCACCCGAAAACAGCTTATCCAGGAGGCTCAGGACAAGTTCCAGAAGGAGAAAAAGCTGGCTGAAGATGAATCCGAGGTGAAGATTTCGGAGGCTAAAGACACGGCTAAAACCACCATTGAACTGGCCAACGATACGGCCAAAACCAAGATCGAACTGGCCGAAGATCAGCGGGACGCGGAACTGAAAGCGATTGAGGCCGTACAAAAAGGGGATGAGAAAGCGGCCAAGGAAATCCTGGCCAAAGCCAAAGAAGACCAGAAAGAAAAGATCCGACTGGCCAAAGAGGAGGCTGAAAAAAAGATCGATGCCGCCGAGCTGGAGAAACGGGAAAAGCTCAAAAAAGTAGAGCAGGAAAAGCAAACCCGGATACAGAACCAGAAGGAGCTGAACCGGGCCATTGAGCAGGAGAACGAACGGGCCAAGCAAAAAGAGATAGAGGCTAAGCGGCAGGCCTGGAAAGCCCAGCAACGGGCCGATATAGCCACGGCGGGCATTACGGGGGCGTTGTCAGTGCTAAAGGCGCTGGCCAGCGGTTTCTGGCCGGTGAACCTGGTGTTTGCGGCAATGGCGGCAGTGATGACAGGTATTCAGATTGCCAAGATCAAGAGCCAGCCCGAACCCCAATTTGCCCACGGAGGCTTCATACCCGATGGCGGTCGGCACGGCTCCACCTATGGTGCGGGTGGTCTGGCGATCATTGACCGGGCCACGGGCCGGGAACGGGGCGAAATGGAGGGAGGGGAGGCCATCATTAGCCGGGAGCAGACGCGGGCCAATATGCCACTGATACAACGCATGTTTGCTAATGCTAGAACACCAGGTAAACGAAGTACACCTGTTACCGATTACCGTGGGCCAGCCTTCCGGGAGGGTGGACTACTGGATGCTGGCCGTTGGGGTGGCCGAATGTATCGCTATGGAGGAGTAGCGCCCAGACGACGGTACGAAGAGGGTGGCATGTCGGAAGTGGATACGACCGATTCCACCGGAGGGCAAGGTGATGGGGTAGCCGAAGCTAACCAGGCGCATAACGAAGCGGTCGAACAGGGCAAACAGCAGCTCAAAGTGTTGGGCGAAATCCGGGATGCGGTAGAGGCTTCGGATAAGAACTTACAAGCCGCAATGAAGAATCTAGCCAGTTCGGTGGATACCTCCCTGGATACGTTTAACCGAATTAATAGCCAGGCGCTGGCGAACCTGGCCACCAGCACCAAAACAGGGCTGGACAATCTGAGTGTGACGACCCAAAACAGCCTGCTTACCTTAGCCTATACCACCAAAAGCGGATTGGACAATATGGCAGGTCAGGTGGGTGGCTTGAAAGGGTCGGTCAATGCTGTGGAGGGAGCCGTTTACCAGGTGAAAAACGCGGTGGATGGCGTACAAGGAGCCGTATGGGCAACTAACCAGTCAGGCCGTTTAGATGCCTTGATTGGGCGTATTTCTTCGTTTAAGTAAGACAACATTTCTTTACAAAATCACCTAGAAGTTCATCAGGCTTCTAGGTGATTTTTGTTTTCTTTGTCCACCATTAAGGCATATTCGAATGGTGGGAAATTAGTTAAAGCAGATGATTAAGAAGGACTTGACTATTCTAGAAAAGATTTATGGATTTAAACTTTTCGCTAATTGTGGTACTCCTTTTAAAGGAGAGCAGTTACCTTTTTATTACAAACAGCTAAATAGCATAGAGCAGGTAGGCCTTGCTTTGAACTCTCCCACCTGGGAAAGTTTCGAGCTTGAAGGCCTTAATACGCTACGATTTTATCTAAATAATTTCCCTCGTAATAAACAGCAAATAGAAGAGGCAACATTATGGAACAAAATAGTAGTTAGCTATAAGGAAGAATTACCAAGTTTAGAATTGCAAGCTAAACAGTTTTCTGAACGTACTGGGATTGATTCGACAATAGTATACAGTTTTAGATGGATGATACTTCTTATGTGTATGGAAAATCATTTTTATAAAATAAATCCAAAAATCCCCACATTATTTTTAAATATGTTGCCAATATATGAGGCAGGCCACATTACTTGTGGTTGGCAAGGGCTAATTGAACGAAATGCTGACGGAAAATCTATTGATATATCAAAAGGGCTATTACTCATTTATTGAGCTAATCAATTGACTTGGATAATATTTTTTACTTTAAAAAGACTCTGGTTTATAAGGTCATTTGAGTATTAATAATACACTTTAATGTGTATATTTCGGCTCCTCCATTAGCTTATATTTCTATGAGAAAATTCGTACTCACTCTATGCGTAAAAAGGTTGTTTTATCGGTTCCCCGATACCTTAAAAAGTACTTGTTAAATTCAGAGTTTGGTCAAGTCATTGATGGGACTTTACACGTTGGTGGCCGCTCCCTGGTTGGTTCCTACATTGCCAGCATTACCAGGCCTGTCTTATTTCCCCTGCCTAAGCCAGAGATTACCGGCTCTAAGCTAGTTATTTATTACACAAATCGTGACCGGACAGTTGAAGTGCCACCCGAGAAATTGGCCAGCCTGGTCAAATCACTGGATGAACAGTTTCGGCGCTCGCTGATTTGTGAGGTACGCGCATTACACGAATTATGCGGGGGCGACTACTCCCGATTCATTCGGGCTTTCCTGAATCGCTACAACATCGAAGCTGATGTGGATATCGAATTTGATACCGTTCGCAAAATTTACCGGGATTTTCTGGAGCGGATCGATAAAACAAACCGGGCAGTTACCACCTATTCGTAAAAAAAGTTTGCATTAAAAAGTCCGGCTGTGCGCAGTTTGGGCCGGATATAGCCCGTTTAGGCCGGATTCGTGCAGTTTGGGCCGGGCTACTTACCCTTAAAAAAGGCCTCTATTTAACGTAGAGGCCTTTTTTTATTTTCTCTTACCCTGTAAAATACGTCCTTTTGGCAGGGGCGCCAGGCTGCTACTTTTGGGCTGATGATACTATCAGAACAAACCTTACCAACCTATCGACAACAGCCGAACGCGGGCCAGGTGGCTAGGCTTAAGCTTTTGCCCATAGATGCCGTACTGGCCCTCTTACCACCAGGAGACGGGCCCGGCATGGATGGGCCTACTACCAGCGATCCGTATACGGTTTCCCGTTACGGTCTGGCCGCTGCTGGTGGAGCTGCTATAACCGAGCTGATCTTTCCTCCAGGGGGATGCACGTTTACCGAAACGTCGGAGCCGGGTCAAGAAGGAGCCGGAACAGCCTGGAGCCTGGAACTGTCGGCTACTATTCCCAAAAACCAGCCTATGCTGCTACACTGGATTTATCTGAACCAGGGAAAACGCTGGCTAGCGCTCTGGCTGGATCGGAACGGGCTGGCGTATGTTGCGGGTGAACCTGGCAATGGCCTTAGAATGGGAACGGCCAGGGCGATCAATGCCGAAAACTCGGTAAGCCTGAAACTAACCGGGCGGTGTTGGCACCCGGCCTGGTTTCTGGAAAGGTATAACACGTCTGAGCTGTTTGCCGACGTGGATTTTGACTTAAGTTTTGATTTCTCCTTTAATGCTTAACAAACAACAACAAATCGAATGGCAGCACCTGACGACACAGGTTTAAAAAATCTGATTGATTCCAATATTCAAGATGCTGCACCTGGTAGGGTACGGCCAACTAAAGCGGCTTTTGTTCGCTATGTGCTTTATCAATTGATCGATTGGGTAAAAGGGGCCATCAATGGTAATCTATCGACTTGGTACAAAGTCGGCACCAATAATGCACCGGCCACGAATGTGGATGATGTGTACCGAGCGGGTAAAGTGGTGGTTGGCCGTAGCTCCCTGGATGGATCAGGGGCGGCTCTGCAAACCGATAGTTTTTCAATTGCAGGGGTTCCTTTCGCCAACGCTAATGCCATATATGATCCAGCCGCAACAGATTTTGATGGCTTAACCGCAGTTGGTACTTATACGTTTGGCGGGGGTTCTGGTTGGCTCGCCACCGGACACGGGCCAGGGGTTACCTTTCCTGGAGCGTTTACATTTGGGACGTTACTCGTTTTTCGAGCCACTGCTGGTAATATGGTGCAGATGTATATTGATAATGGAGACACCTCAGTGTTTGTTCGGCAAAAATGGCAGGGTAACCCGTGGGGGGCCTGGGTCTGGTCAAAACAGCCCGCTGATTTCACCGTGACCAATATATTGAAGTTCCCCAACGCAATGGCTAACCGACGAATCGCTTTATACGGTGCTGACACGAACGATCATAATTACTATGGTTTCGGCATAAACAATGCCACGTTACGCTACCAAATAGGTGATTCAGCAAGCAGCCACGTATTTTATGCAGGAACCTCTCCAGCAACCAGCATTGAACTCATGCGCATTATGGGCAGCGGTAATGTAGGTGTAGGTCATTCATCACCAATATGCCGAGTACACGCAGCCCAAGATAATCCGGCAAATGGAGTGGTTATTGCGATTGAAAATCAACATTCTGTAACCGGAAGAAACGGGGTTAAATTTCTGTTTAGCCAGTTTGGCCTTGCTGCCTGGCGAATTGGGAGCCCCGGTGACGTCGACGCATTTGTGATTGAAGGCTGGGGCGGTGGCACCTACCCTGAATACCTACGAATAGATGCCAATGGCAATATGGGCATCAATACCGCAGTCCCTACGTCTAAGCTACATATAAAAGCCGCCACGGGCCACCAGCAACTCCGACTTGAAACGGCCTATACGCCAACCAGCTCCAGCGACGCCAACGGACAAACAGGTCAAATCGCCTGGGATCAAAACTATATATATGTGAAAGTAGCAGGCGGTTGGCGCAGGGCGGGTCTTAATTCCTGGTAATTTTCTTTCTTAATTCACTATTAAATTCTTGATATGTATTCAATAAAAAACGCGATTTTCAGCGAACCCGTAACCAAGTTCAAACGGTTATCCTTTTATGGGAAATTTACTAGAAGTCATTCCGAAGGGAAATTAAACTATATAATTATATCACATACAAATTTGATAAACAGCTGAGCTATTTTTTGTCCAATTACTTTTAACTAGAGCCAAATTGGCCAAACAAATAACCTGTATATTGTTGCCTATACTATCGAGCGTTTTAATCAAAGTATTTGTTCTCAAATCCAAAGTCGTTAGTTGATTAAAAGAACAGTCTAGGTCTTGCAAATTTGTATTAGTCGCTAAATCTAAACTGCTAATTTTATTAAATGAACAGTTTAATGTTTGTAAAAATGAATTAGTTGTTAAGTTTAAACTCGATAATAGATTACTACTACAATTTAGGGTTTGCAAATTTTTGCAACTATAAACATCTAATTTTGATAAGAAGGACATAGAGCAATCAATAGAAACTATTGATTGAATTTTTCCGAAATTTAGGTATGTTAGTCCCTTATCATAATGACAATCTAAAGTTTGTAGGAGCGTATTTTGGCTGACATCCAAATTATTTAAATTAGTATAACTGCAATTTAGGCTGGTTAAATTAATATTGTTGCTCAAATCTAAAGTAGATAAACGAGTGGCTGAACAGTCTAATTCTTGTAGATCTTTATTTTTACTTAGATCCAAACTAGTGAAATTATTGACGTAACAAATTAGTTTTTTTAGAAATGGCAGCTTAGTAGTATTTAAGTCATTTAGGTGAATGCCAGCGCAGTTTACAACCGTTAGACTTGAATTCTGTGTTAAGTCTAAAACCGGTATATTAAAGTTATATTGACAATTTAACGACTGCAATAATTTATTTTTTGAAAGATCTAAACTGGTTAGTTGGTTTTGTCCACAGTCAAGTATTTGGAGGTTTTCATTTTTTGATAAATCTAAATTTTTTAATCTATTCTGAGGAATAACTAAAGTAGTTAAGTCGGTATTGCTGCTTAAGTTAACAGATGGCAGACTTTGACCATAACAGTTTAAATATTTAAGATTTTTAAATGCTTCAATACCTGTTAAGTCTTTTATTTCTTTTCCCCATTCGGCAATCAAGATTAAATCGCTAACTTTTAATGCACTTGATATTAATAATTTTCTGTCTAATGTGTCATCTATTTTAAGTTTTATTAATGATTTTTCAAAGTTTTCATCAGGTATTTCAGTATAAGGATTGTCTCCCACTGTGATTGTGAAGCTTGTTGAAGTCGAAGCACCATGATTATCTTTTGCAATTACACTTCCAGGAACTGTAATATTATAGCCTATATTGGAAATAATAAATGTAGTGTCAGTCAAGTTTTTTACTAGTGTATCTTTAAAAAAGACTGAATAAACTACTGGATCACCATTGGGGTCTTTGGCTCGGTCCCAGGATAAATGAGCATCATTGCCATTAGCTGATAGAGCAACCCTTACAGTGAAGGGTGATGGTGGTAGGTTGTGGGCGGGGCTGTCTGTGTGTTTGCAGCTTGATAACCATAGGTTAGAAAGTATAAGTAATAGGCAAAAAAATAGAAATTTATTTTTCATAGATGATGTGTATTTAGCCTCCTTATCCTTAAGGGAAATCGAATTATAATAGCTACAAAGTAAGCAAAACAATGGGTATACAACTAGCCGATTCTTTCCAGAACTGGCTTTTTTATGTCCTTTCGGGTGGCAGTGGCTAAAGCCACCTTTGCTGCCATAATGCCAATGGATGGCAGTAAATACCCGATACGTCGGACCGCTAATGAACTTTGTCAATTTAACGGGGCTTTGGTGCCTGGAGGAGTCGTTTGCCCTGCGGATGCATGGTATCATCAACGCCCGAATCCTGGCAGGCAAATCCCCTCTTTCTACGTCTTTCTTTTCAGACCATCCGGCCAAGTCCATAGAGGCCAGATTGAAAGCCAGTAAGCAGCCGGTGATGGCGGGCTCAATGGCCTATTACGACTATATCGCCAGCGCCTACACTGTGGATGGGGTTTGTGTGATTTCCATTGTAGGTACACTAACCCGCTACGGCATGTGCAATTGGGGGTATGAGGATTTAGCGGGCATTCTGGCCGCTGCCGACCGCTCCGAAGCTGTACGGGCCATTCTGCTAAAGATCGATTCGGGGGGCGGCTCGGTGGATGGTTTACGGGCGTTTGCCGATGCGGTACGGGCCACCAAAAAGGTAGTGATGGTCTGGACATCGTTTTGTGCGAGTGCTGCCTACTTCATTGCCAGCCAGGCCACTGAGATATGGCTGGAAGATTCACCCCTACAGGTAATTGGTTCCATCGGTACGCTGATGGTGTACACCGATCAAAGCCAGGCGTTGGAGAAGGAAGGCTATCAGGTGGAAATATTCCGGGCCACCGAAAGCGTAGACAAAGCCCGAATTAACGGCATCGAGCCGCTTTCCAACGACGACCGGCAGGAAATCCAGGAGATGCTGGACGGATGCCAAAAAGAGTTTGCGGGCTATGTTCGCCGGGGCCGGGCGGGCCTGCTGACTTCCGACGAATGGAAGTCGGCCAAAATGTACGGGCCATCGAAAGGTATTGCGCTCGGTCTGGCCGATCAGAAGGGAACCCTCCAGGGAGCCATCAAACGAGCCTTACAATTGAGTAATTGATTGCGCCAGCCTTCACTCACTCATTCATTTTCAACCAATTCACAAACGCCTATGGCACAAGTAAAGCAGACGCTGGCCACGTTTATGGCCTCCTTTTTCGGCAAGTCAGAAAAAGCTATTTCCGAAAAGCTCTCGACTGATGAGCACAACCAATTTACTAACGAAGCCCTGGAACTCCAGGAGAAAATAAGCGGGCTCCAGAGCCAGGTTACCAACCTGGAAGGCGAACGGGATACGCTCCAGGCTTCACTCAATACTCTGCAAAGCGAAAAGACTACGCTGGAAGGCGATAAAACCACGCTCCAGAACTCGCTGACCACCGCCGAAGCCGACCGGGATAAATACAAAGCCTGGTTCGAGAAACAGGCAGGTGTAGGCGCTCAACTCCCCGACGCCGATGCGACTAACCAAAACGGAGGACCAGAAATGACCGACTACAACGCCCAGGCGCTGGCCGTATTCCGCAAACACAAGGGGTGATTGATTGAATGAGCGATTGAGTGATTGAGCGAATAGATATACCAAAATCACTCAATCGCTCATTCAATCAATCACTCAATTTTTCAGTAAACAACAATCTAATTTTAACAACTCCATTTTAAATGGCACAAACAACAGGGTACGATTTTAGTAAACTGCCATCGGCCTTAATGCAGGTTTTTGACGGCAAAAAAGAGATTATCACCGATGTACTAACGGATGGTGAGGCCAAAATCCGGGAACTCTACCAGCTCCTAGTGACCGACAACAAGAGCCCGCTGGTGAACCTCCAGATTATGGATATTCTCCGGGCGGCATCCGACGATTTTACCCCAAGCCAAGGAGCGCTCCAGTTTGGGGCACGGGTGCCTACGTTTGAAGATGTGGACATCGATCTGCAATTCACCACGGGCGAAATTCAAACGCTGTACCGTTCGTATTTGCAGTACGTGAAAGGCTTAAGCTCGGAAAAAGATGTACTGGCCAATCCCTTTGAGGTTTTCTTTCTGGAGCAGATTCTACGCACCGCACGGGCTAACCTGATTGAAAAGGCAAGTTGGAAAGCCGTGAAGAATGCTGCCAATACGGGCGCTATTTACGCCATTACTGGGTTGCTGTCCAAACTGACCACGGGCCGCCAGGCGGGCGGGGATATTCCGGCTGGCAACGTGTTTACGTCGGCTACCACCGTTGACGACACCAACAGCTATGAACAGGTGATAGGGCTTTGTCAGACGGTGGAAACGACAAACCAGGCCATGCTGGAAATTCCCTTGCAACTGCGTTGTTCGCCAGGAATGGCCCGTAGTATCAACCGCCGACGCCAGGCGAAATTTCCAAACCTGGTACGACCTAACGAGGTGATGCGGCAGGTGGATGGTTACGAGAATATCGTCATTACACCAGATGTGGGCCTGACGGGCAAATCGACAATGGTTATTACGCCAGGCTCAAACCTGAACTTTGTGTGTAACGAAGATGTGAGCGCCTACACGTTGACGGTTGTAAAAGATGTGAAAGCCATCAAAATCAACATTCGGATGAGCGTAGGCTTCGATTACGGGTTTGGCAAATTCACCTTCTTAAACGACAAAGTTTAAATGGGTGAATCCGTCAATTGACGGGTTCACCCTTGTTTTATTCCCCTTCTTATCACTCTAGTTCAAACAGCAAGTATCAATGAAGATTGCGAAGTTTTTAATGAGTCTGGTCATTCTGGCCATGGGTGCCTTGGTAGCGACCAGTACCCAAAACGTACTGGTCGGAGTGGCCGCGATGCCCCTAACGGCTTATCTGTTTCAGGCGGCTACGGGTATATGGCTGTATGATTCGACGGGCCTGGCGCTAGCCACCCTGGCGGCTATTCCGCGCACGGCCCAACAGCTAGCCAACCCTGGTGGTGGGCGGAGGCTATTCTTAATGCCGACCGATCAGTTTACGGCGGAATGGCCCAAACGGGCGGATATTGTTGGGGGTGAATCGGCTGTCGCGCCCACCCTGGCAACGGGTATACCCGTCCCCACTTTCGTAGAAGTGCAGGTGTCGGACAACTCGCTCAAGATTGACCAGGCCTTGAAAGGGGCCACGGGTTACCAGAGTTGGGAGCAGAGCCTGGACGTGAAAATAGCGGGCTACAACAAAGAGCAGGTAGCGGCTATCGATAAACTACTGAATACCGAGTGCGTAGCGGTAGTGATCCTGACCGATGGCAAACGTGTGGTGGTAGGTTCCTCGTTCCTGGGTATCCAGTTTGAAATTACCCACACCTCGGGAGCAAAAGGCAGTGACCGACGCGAATGGACGCTAAAAGCCAAACAGGATGGGTATATGTTCGGCTACGTACCGCTGGCCGATTCAGTGACCATTCCAGGGGTTACAGTAGCGTAAAATTAATCAACCAATGAATGAATGAGGAATAGCTAACGCACTCAATCATTCATTCACTTATCTAAAGACGACAATGGCAAAAAAAGTAGAGATTTTAAACGATTCGACGGGCATTAAATTCGGTTTTGGGGAGCGCAGTGTGATCATTGGCGAAAGCATGGCCATAGCGGATGCCGAGATGATCCAGGCAACGTATCCAGGGGTATATGTGCAGGTAGTGGAGATGGCTACCGAAAATTTAGCCAAATCAGCAAAAGTGGCTTAAGGAGTATCTAAACTTTATTTTTCGACAAATACGATGAAAGTAGCACTCACCCAATTATTGGCAGCGGCTCAACTGGCCGAAATGGCCTATAATGCTGACCAGGTAGACCACAAAAAAGCAGCCTGGGAGAAGGCGCAAACTGAGTACGAGCAAGCCGCAGAAGCCGAACGTCAGGAGCAGCCAGTGGCAAGCCCTCAGCCCGTCGATGATTCAGAGAACGGGCATGAGTTGGCCGAGCAATTAGCAACGGTCACGGCGAACTATCAGGCGCTTTTACATGAAAATGCGACTCTAAAGGACCAGCTTATTGAGAAAGAACTGAAAATTGGCGAACTCGAAAAAATGGTGAGTTCTGCAAAATCGCCCGTTCCAGCAGCAAAAAAAAACAGTTAACCCCACTGGCCACTAACCTGGCTAACGAATCCGGTATCGATCCGGGCAAAGAGCAGCTATTGCTGGAGAGCGAAGAACTCCACCAGCAGGCTGCTCTTTTAAGTAATACCCTGGCTGATTTTGCGCCTGATGATGTGGAAGGCCGTAAATCCGTAGTGGCCCAAATTCTGGAAATCCGGGAACGCTGGAAAGATGTACGCTACGAACTACAGACTGGCCAGAAACGACGAGCTGAGCCAGTGGCAAAGCCGACGATGGCCACCAGTGGACTCAGCCAAGCCGAGATTAAGCTGGAGCTCCAAAAAACACGGGTGAATATTTCTAAATACGAGAGTAAGCTGGCGGAGAAACCTGACCACGCTAAAGTAGCCCTCTGGCAGCAGGAACTGGCCCGGCTTCTGGCCATCAAAAACCAATATGAAGAGGATTTAAGATTAATCAGCTATGAAGCAGCTAAAGAGCAATAACAAATACCTGGAGAAAGTACGGGATGAGCTCACCGTTTACCAGCAGCATCTCTTAGACGGAACGGAACTCAATCCGTCACAATGGGATACCTGGGATAAAATCGATTCGGCCCGAGCCTGGTTAAAACAAGGCCATACCGATAGTCAGGTTTTGGCCATGCTCAAAAATAGCCGATCTATACAAGAGCGAAGGGCACGGGAGATTTTAGCGCTAGCCTATGCCGTATTTGCTGAATTACGGCAAGGCCGCGAAAAAGAGGGAGTAAAATACCTTTATGCGGAGATGTTCCGGGAAGCGGCTAAGAAAGCCCTGGACGTCGACGATTTTTATAATTATTCGCTTTTGCTGAAAGAAGCCGCTAAGATCGATGGCGCTTACGATAACCAGAAAGTGGTGGATACGGAGACGTATAAAAAGCCTTCCAAAGTGGTCTTCAAAGTAAAACAACTCACCGTAAACAACGGCCCCTCCAGCGGGGACGTGGAAAATACGAATTATGAAATTAGTGGATAGCGGGGTGGATGAGCTGGTGGTGGAAGTCAACGAAAAACAGGCCACCTTTTTACAGGCTGTTTTTAGCCATCATTTTAAAATAGCGGGCATGATCGGGGGGCGGGGTTCGGGGAAGTCCATCACGCTTTCCGATTTCCTGTACCTGGCCTCGGATGAATTACCAAGGGCTAAATGTGGGTGGGGTGTTCCGACTATCAAAAAGGCTAAATCCAAACTCACCTCGGGCTTAAAAGCGGGCTGGAAACGTCACGGCATTTCCGAATATAATTTTAAGACTGGTGAGGGCTGTTTTGTGCTTTGGCGGGAACCACCCGAACATTTCGAGCGGCCCCACGAAGCGCCTGACATTTGGGAGAACTGCATCAGTTTTCCCAATGGTTTTGTGATCGAGTTTGAAAGTTTTAAACTGGCCGCTGCCGAAAACCGGGGAGCCAACTATGATTTATACGTGATCGATGAAGGGCTCAATTTTAAAAAGGATTGGCTCAAAGTTGTACTGCCCACGCTCCGGGCCAATGTAGGGGTGTATGATTCGACGTTTCACCATATGCTGGCTGTCTTTTCGAGCCCTCCCTGGGATTTGGGCGGTCAGTGGATGTACGAGATTGAGGAGCTGGCCAAAAAAGAGCCTGAAAAATACTTCTTTCTGGAAGTAAAGACCCGCGATAATTTAGCGTTTCTTCCAGGGGATTATCTGGACACGCTGAAAAAGAGCCTGACCAAGCTGGAGTATGAGGTGGAAGTAGAAGGAAAGCGACTTTCCAAAATGCCCCACAACTTTTACCCGTCATTTCAGCATCATATTCATGTGATCCGTGAGGAAAGCGAGGAGCATGAGGGGCGGGCCTGCTTTCCCGATGGCTTATTATACAACCCACATCAGGCGCTGGAGATAAGTCTGGACTTTAACGCCCATTTTACCAGCGGTACAATCTGGCAGAGTAATCGAACGCTGGCTAGGCTGGTGGATAACCTATATTGTAAGGAGCCGGGCATCGATGCCGATGGGGTGGCCATGACAATGGCCCAGACGCTGGCCACCCAGATAGCCGCCGAGTATGAGGGGCATGCCTTAAAAGAGGTAGTTCTGACGGGTGACCGTAATGGGAAGAATAAATCGGCAGGTTCTACAAAATCGATGTTTGAGCAGGTGGCCGAAATTTTGGAGGCTTCTGGATGGGTGGTTTCTGTGGAGCCGTTGAATTATAACCCTCCCCATATCGACAAGTTCAAGGACATTAACAACGTATTTGCTGAGCGTAGTGTAGAGCTGGTTCGGGTACGGGTGGATGGGATACGGTGTAAGGCTACGGTGATCAGCATGGACAACAGCCCATTGAACACCGACTACACGAAGAACAAACAGAGTGAGAGCAGCAAGGTAGACCAGGAACTGGCCACCCACCTGTCGGACACAGTGGACTATTACCTATTATGGAAACTGAAAGGGGGCAGGGGTTTTTATAACGGGGGTAGCGACTTTGAACTGGATTACTTTTAATGAACCAAACTACTTTCCAATCCTAAAAATGTACCCTCGGTCTACTTTCCAATTTCCGCTAGACTCAATTCATATATTCGGGATTTTGGAAAGTGGAAATTTCCAAAATGCTAAAGGGCGGGGTCAATAAAGAAAAAAATGCCCGAAAACGAGGGGTACTTTTACAAAACAGTCTCATAATGAGACTGTTTTGTAATTTCAGGGGTGCACAATTTAATAAAAAATAATTTAGACGTTAATTCCCTGAATTATAAACAGTTAATTTTTTGACTGCTTCGGATTGGCTAATTGCTCCCAACTGGAAAGCAATTTGGCGATTCGGTTACGCCGTGGCCTAACATAATGCTTTAGCCTATCGGTTGAGGTAAGACCAAGCATCGTGGCCACATCATCCGAAGGGATAAGCATTTCATTCAGGGCTAAGTCCGCAAATGTCTTTCTGGCTATCTTGGTAGATAGATTCATTGGCAGATTGACAAAAGCCGCGATCAGTTTTAGCGAATCATTCCGTTTCTGGTTCGACTTGACCGGAAGATTTTCTAAACCGTCATATTTTTTGAGAATTGCTACACTAGGCTCCAGCAGCTTAAGGAAAAAGGGTTTATTGGTCTTTTTCCGCTGGCCAGTGAGCCAGTAATTGCCTTGGTGATCGAGTTCAATGTGGTAACGTTTAGATGTATAATCACAGTGATGCATTCCAGTAAAACAGTTAAAAACAAATGCATCCCGTTCTTTTTCTAACGTTTCCGCTGTGAGGGCATGAATTTTTTTTGATTTGGCAAGTGTATCGAAATCAAAATGAATAAGCCGTTGCAGCTCCTCAATGGTAAGATGGGTAGTGTCTGGTTCTTCTTCAAAACTCTCAATTTTATAACCAGCCAGCGGGTTTTTAACCAGTTTGCCCCGATCAGTAGCCCACTTTAAGGTTTGTTTTACAAATTTCAGGTGTTTTTCAATGTGACTACCCGCGAACCCTTCCGATTCAGCCAGGTAAATAGCTAAATCTTCCATGAAATCATGGTTTAAGGATGAGGCTGGTAGCCTGTCTATTTTTTTTGAGCGCAAATAATCGCCAATGTTGGCAGCATAATTTGACTGAATTTCAAGGGTAGACTCCGTAATTTTTTTCAATTTCTGCCGCTTTTGCTGATGGTCATAATGAGCGGTGCAAAGATCGATTAACGAATAGATGACCTGGCGATTCGTATTAACTTCCTGGCCTCCCCGAATTCGTTTTTTATTACAGAAGTAGTTTTTTATCAGAGGTATAGTAACCTCTTCATGTTCTCGTTCTAAGTCTTCAACGAGTTTGGAAATACGCTGCTCAAGGGATTTAAGTTTTTTATTCTGTTCTTGAGCCCAGACGGATTTTCCTTTAAATACCTGGTGTACGGCATCCCATTGAGATTTATAACATTCAATATGTGTTGAGCCAAGTTCGTCACGGTCTGCATTATACGTGACGCGCCTTTGGATGAAGCCTTTAGGGTCATCGGTGGTTTTGTTAGTGGGTACTTGATTCGAAATGGTGGATTTGCGAAACCAGAAAAGAACGCACATTCGATTAATGTTGTACATGGAAAGCGGATGTGCACCCCCTAGGGAACCGCTTACCATAAATTATGCCTATGTAACCTGATTGCAGAATGTAACCTCGCGCGTCACCTAATTAAAACCAATTTAGGGGCGAGTCCAGGCGGCTAAAAGTGCGTTTAAATGAAAAGAGCCGCACTTTTTTAAGTGCGGCTCGGTCATTACCAGTAAGCTAAAAAGTTGCTTTCGCAGAGAGAGAGGGATTGTCACCCTACTGCTGCTACACTGCAAATTTACTCAAAAAAGCCGTTTTATCTATAAAGATAAATTGGTGTACCCGAATTTGTACCCGATTGCTCAAAAAAATTAGGTGAACAGTGGGGTCAAACCCGGCTGAGTGGATACACCTCTACGCTTTCCCATCCGTGCCATCAGGTGATTGATGATCTTGTCCTTTTCCCTGATTTGCTCTTTTAAAAATTGAGTCATCTGTCCATCTACGGTACTATGACCGAATGTATCGTTTTGGCTCATCATTTCACCGGTTCCAGTAGCAAGCCAAATCAAGTTTACACCAAGTTTTTGTGAAATATTGTTGAGTAAACTGATTTTAGGATTGTCCGTTTTACCGTGTACAATGTCAAAAATTGCCGATGCTGTAACACCTGCAATCTCGCCCAATTGGCCGTTGTTGAGCTTAAAATGGTACTTTACCATCTCAACTCTTTCTCCTAGTGTGTTTTTTCTCTCAGCATTCATCGCAGAAATTTAAAAATAAATCAGTGTAAACTTTGAAATAATGATTTTAGACTTTAATATTGCTGCCGTTACAGCGACAAAATTTACTCTGGTCAGCGTAAAAGTAGTATAAAATTGATTGCTTTTTACGCTGGCTGATGTAAAAATTTACCCTGGCTAGGGTAAAAAATGACTCTGGCTAGGGTAAATCGGGGTTTTAGTGATAGTGGAATGCACTCTGCGAGTTGGGTATAACAAATAGGTTTACTTATCTTGGACGTTACTTTACCTACCGTACCCAGGCCGCTCTATGATTCAACCTGTACAATTGTCTGTTATGCAGGAGCGTAATGAACTATGGACGCGCTATGTGCGGCTTGGCGAAATGCTAGCCTGGCGCAAAGAAAAAATCATCACTGAGATGAAAGCTGCCTGTGTTGAACAGCGGTTTACCAAGACTGCCAGTAAGGTAGGGTTTAACTATTATAATCTTCATCCGGCCTTACGAGATATTTTCATTGAAAATGGTCTGTTAACCGAAGCTGAGTGGAAAAAAGGAGAACTCTTAATGAACATTGAAGAGTGGGAATACTTTATGACCACATTTCGAATGAAAGTTCCACCCCTGGCGAGTCGTGAGCCTGGCAAGATCCGTAAACGAGTTAAAACCGCGTAACCTGTACTTACCGTGAGCAACCAACGAGAAATCAATAATGAAGTTGTTGAGCTGATGATCAACAGTTGTCATTCGTTTGTGCTGATTACTTTGACCGAAAGCGAACGGGGTGGCCTTGTTCCGGCTGTTATCGCTAATGGTGAAGCCGCTAACTCGTATCCGAAAATGGCGATCATCTTACAGGAAGCCTTGCAGCTAATTACAAGCGATGATGTCAAGTCGTTTGAAGTCACTAAAGAAACCGATTCCTCAAATACACCTTTAGGTGGTGGTTGGCGATGAACTGGCACCACTTTATTTATAGCAACTGGCTTGTTTTGGTGCTCATGTGCTGGCTTATCGTTTATGTGCCTTTGTCAGTAGCCGCTATCTATATGCTATGGCGTGTTCGGCAAAAGCATATCAAAGAGATTGAACGGCTAACGATGCGGTTACGAGTGGCTAACCTTAGCCGTCTGGTATCCCTGGCGCAAGTCGCGTTACTGGCTTATTCCAACCATACAAAAAAGAATAACTAAGTATTCCCCCTATAACCTTTACCTGCGATGTCACCCCTTACGATTTATGCCCTGCAAGAAATGGGCAATGCCACCCAAAACGACTGGGCGGCTACCTACCAGGAAGCCTTAGAAGACCGGCTTCACTGCCTTTACTCGTTTCAGGAAGTCATGGAACGGCCGATCTACCTCCGGATTTTTCAGACCGGCCGACTCGTACGACTCATTCAGGATATGAAACGGCAACAGGTGTTTTTGGCCGATTGCCGTAAAAAGCTCGACTGGAACCGCGTTTCCGCGAGCGATTTGTACCGGGTCTGCTTTCAGCTCGAACAACTCGAGCGCAATTTGATTGCCTCCCTTAACTTGTCAACCGTTCTAACGCTCCATGCTTAGTTATCAACTCTACCGTGTTGCTGGCTGGCTTATGCTTCTAGTTCAGCTTTCGGGTTTTGCCACCCTGGTTGATCTGCATAACACCCCTGATTCCGTGGTTGCCTCCTGGTCCTGGTGGGCGATTTGTGCCCCCCTGTATTTGCCGCTTCTGGTTGCCTTGTTTCTGGTGGCTTTCGCCTATCTGCTTGGCCGGATCAATCAAATCCTGTACCCAACCCCTGAGCCTGATGGAACCAACTACTAAGCCCAAAAAGGTCCATTACCGGGACATCAAGAAAAAGCTAACCGAGCTTGGCCCTGATGCGATGATCCACTATAACAACGATCTGGATAGCCTGGCCAATTTTCAACGGCTCTGCATGTTCACGTTTCGACACTGGGAGTTTCCTGTAACGGATGTGTATATCCATGATAAGGCTACCCATCAAAACCATTCGTTTGCATGACGAACCAGGATAGAATCGACGAAGCCCAACGGCTCATGGCCACCGGAAAGCACCAGGACCGCAAAGCAGCTCACCAGCTACTGAAACAGGTTCGGAAAGAGGAGAAGAAAACGGCTACCAATCAGCAACGTAAACTCTTTTAGCGTATGCAACTCGATCAATACCAAGTGGTTGTTATTGGCCCCAATGGGCCTGAGTTTTGGCCGGTTTCTAAGCTGCAAGGTAGTCTAGCAACACCAACCGATCCCGCGCCGGTGACTGATCCCGTACCGGCCAAAAAACCGATTGCCGGTGAGCCTAGAATCATTGCTGGTACCACCGAAAATGGTACTCCTGTCTACGAGTGTTCAATCAATGGTGTGATTGGCTTAATTCAAGTAGTCAGCAACCTGCCAGATGCCTTTGTACCGCGTGGTTATAATTTTAATTATAAACCGTTTGGTACACTGAAAATCGGTCCCGAAACATCCAATTATGGCAATGATCCCTTACCAGGCTTCACCCGGCCGGAAGGCTACCGTAAACGGTATTTCCCCGATGGCCGCTTATACTGGGAGCAATCGGACTTAGCCGATGAAGAAGATCCCACACAAACGGCACCTATAGTTAGCGCGCCGGCTACGGCCGCTCCTGCACCGGTGGACACGAGCACCACACCGGCAAACTTTCCAGACTTTGGCGAAACGGTCATTCGGAAGATGAATTCCGACGTGTTTGATCCGCTCGTGAGCTGGAAAGATGGTTTGGCCATGGTGTACAATAAAGTGGCGCTAGTGCCTGGTCCGGGTGAGCAAATCTATGTGTCGGATACGGGCCAACCGCCTACGATTGGCTTTCCTGCTGCGTATGAATACCGGCCGGGTACCGAGGTATCGATCCTGGTGTACATATCGACTTCCCCCGATGTGGTACCGCTCGACAAGCGGAAAAAAGGGCAAGCAACGATCTATTTTGGTAACCCTCCTAAAACGGCTTAAGCATGCTGGTAGACGATCCAACTTGGTTTATACGGCAGGAAATGTGGCTCAACAATGGAGCCAAAAACGGCGGTCGATACAAGCTTATCGATGGGAAATGGATTGTTATGACGAACCGTCGCACCGATATTGCGTCGGAAGACATGATCGGGGTAGCGGGTATTGAAGCGGTGATGGATACCGGCATCAAGCCCGACAAAAACCGCTTTGAGTGGACTCACTCTGACTTTCTGCTCAAGACGGGTTTTCCCAATGTGGAAAGCCTAAACGATCCCGCCAACGCCAAAGCGGCTGAAAAGGCCGTTCGAAAGGTTGCCCGGATGATTCCGATTTGCTTTGCCGAAGGGAACGAGCTGATGGAAGGAATTATGGGTACGTCTGATCCCTATGCCCCTCACTTGCGTTGGTTCCATGACGAACGCCGGATCATCTACGAAGAAGTGGGACTCGACATCCGAAATTTTGGTACCTACGGCGGGTGGGGCAACTACAACGGTGACCCCTGGAACTTTCAGTATCCGGGTGGATCGAGCGTGCCACCGAACCATCCGTATTTCAAAAAGATGGTATCCAGCCCGGAAGCGGCTAGGGACGGTATCGCCTATTTTACGGCCATGCGACCCCAAAAAGTGGGTGCCTTCATTAAGCACTATGCCGATATGGTTGCCTACGCGTCCCGCTACTTCAACAAAGCGTTTGCGGCCGAACGAATGTCTTTAGGCATGGGAGCCGAGCGCGGCTTTGCCCATAAAGACCTGGCTTACATCGACTGGAATAAAATTGAGGGCTTACCGCCTACTCCACAGTTCCAGAACAACAATTTCTTCTACGAGCGTCAGAAGCCCAACGGCGATACAGTCAGTAACATGGGACACCCCCCCGTCGATTTTGACTGGCAGGTCGGCAACATCTTTTGCATTGGCCTTTGCCGAACGTCGGGCTATGTCATGTTCGATGAGCGCAATAAGTTTAGCCCTGATCCAGCTAGTGACCAGTTTCCCATTCATCCGCTTCGGTCACACGATGCCGGGTTAGTGGCTGGCCACTTCTACAACCAGTGTAAACGAACGGAAGGCAAGCCCTGGCAATATATGCGGTACCGCTTCAAAAATTCTGAAACCTGGATCGAGCCGCAAACCGATGGTACCACGATCCTGGAACATGCGTCGGCTTTCGATGGTGCCTATGCATCAGGGCCGGGTGCCCGTCGCGGCCGTCCGGATGCCATGTTCCGGGAAGCAGATGGGGCCGTCGATGCGTGGGGCTTTGATCCGAGTCGGGGCAAACGTAGCCATGAGACGATTATCTGTAACCCAATCGGAGACGTGATGATTGAAATGGAGCTGACAGGTAGCAAACTCGCTTTGTACAACGAATAAACGCTAATCGCTGTGGAGAAACTGACTGATTTTCAATTTATAGGACCCAACGAGCATTATCCAGGACTTAATAACTCAATAAAATCGGGTTCGCTTATCATTTATATCGATACTAAAAGCTATACCTATCCTACTTACACATTTCAGTTTCCAAACTGGATTGAAAATGAAATTAACGATGGTCGATACTTGCTGGATGATTTAGCAGGTGCGATAGTACAGCATATACTATTTGGAGATCAAAGAGATCCCATAGGCTACCAGTAACGACTGATCATCGTGAAGGGGAAGGGGTAGCAGCTTACCGACGCGCAGTAAGGTATTGGCAAACCCGGCCAGTGCAGGATGGACAGAGAAACGGTAGGGTGACAGCCGGGAAAGACCGGCAACCTTGTGGGATGGCGGATGGGTAAACGCTCTGTAGCTGAAACCTGGTTTACTAAGGAGGAAGGTAACAGTGATTTCTACGGTCAAACGCTTAGACATTTCGATATGACCAAGCTGGTTCGAGTCCAGCTCCCACAACATAAGCAACGCTACAGGTGACTGCTGTAGGGAATACGTGGATAGCCAGTCCTGGGTTCCAGTCCCATGAAATGAATGCTCCACGGCAAAGGAAAGTTGATGACCAAACCTGACGGCTGGGAAGTAGACCAGCAACAATGCAGTAAGGCCACTGGTAGTGGTATTCTATCTTGTGTGATTTGGTTTCAATATGGGTAGATAGAATGGCGAGAGTCCACCCGGTTCGAATCCGGTTACTGCAACAATCTAACCCATAACTAGCCAAATGAGGCCGGTTATCCTAGATAGGGTGCAACGGCATCCTTGATGTACTCAGGCGGATAACCTGACGAGTGGGGAAAGACCCCTCCTTCCTGGAACGACCAGGAAGGGGCTGCAAGACCAAGTATACTGAAAAGGGTAGGCGTGCCGGTGTGTATACACGGCCACTGACGCAAAGGTTCGATTCTTTTGCCAGTAGCAAACAGGGCTTATGTCACCGTTTACGGTAAATTAGGCACTGTATACACTCGATGTAATACGGGGTGTGAGTGGGTGTATACGCACCCTCTTTGATCGTATTACGCCTTGTATTCACCTGTAAACAGCCATATGACTGTGAGACACCGTTTCGAACCGCCCTGATCGATGTGATCATACTGCCAACTGAATGCCTGACTGGGTTGCAAACTGGTCAGCCTAAATTTTGCGTGCATTCCGCAACCGCTATGTCCCTCGAAAAAATGATTTCGGGAGACAAATCGGGAAACGTATGTCCTTAACCGTTAGCGCGGTTTTTTTCAGCCAGTTTTACTGTACTGTCAAGGCACTGAAAGTGCACCCTCTGTTCAGGAAATTTTAGAGATGTTCAATGTTCAGAAATATGTACACTATGTACACTTGTACACTATGTACAGTGCGCGAAAATCGAAAAACGCGAACCACCCCGTCAACCTGTATACACCGCTCAAAAAGCCCGTATACGCACTAAAACGAGTGTATTACAACCAAATTTTCTACTGCGATGGAAACTAGACAAGTGAATGAATACCAATCTATTAGCCAAGTGTCACATCAGATTTTTGATCCAAATTCAAATCCAACTACCCCTATTCCTAAAACTGAAACTAACTCAGTTTATATTGATAACTGGGGAAAGTTTGTTCGTGAAGGATCAACCTATCATTGGGTAATTAAGACACCCATGCAAAAAAAGATGCCTGGCTATTCTAGGCCACGTAATCAAGCCGAAAAGCCTAATAAACAGGAGGTATTAATTGAACTTCTTACCAGGCTTAAAAACAACGGTTATATCAAACAAGGTTATGAATTGACATTTTTTCGAGCCTTTCATGAAAGCGATAACTCAAAGAGCGTTAAAATATTTACCCTATATGGGACGCGTTATATACCAGAACCTTGTATACTGGGTGAAACCTGGCTAATTCAATTCCTGAATAACTTCTACAGCCCCCCAGTGCATTATTACAACCCATCGGCCGGGTTGTTTCCAACAGGAGAAAATACAGCTCCACCACAAGGAGCAGCCATTATTCCTGATCCAGCCCAACAAGGGAGTCGAAAAGACCCGTTCGATTTAGGTCGCTCGTTTAAAAATGCCGATGCCCTTATGAATTATGTTGAGAAGCTGTTGCGTGAAGGCCATCCGAAAGGTCGTGTAGAGGAATATTATCGTCAAAAATCACTCATATTCCGTTCATAAAGCCGATGAGAATCCACGATCCTGCTCAAACCAATCTCTTTGGTGAAGCCCAACCCATTGGCGCTGTTATACAGCAACTACTAAAGCCTGTAAACGCTCAGGATGTCCGTGTACAAGACGTTCGTACTGCTGCATTTGCCGAAGGAAAGAGCCTGATTCGATTACAGAAAGGGTATGATACTGATCCCTGGGTAATCAAGGTCCAGTCAAAAACTCAGTTATCACACGGCTGGAAACATTTGCATAAGTATGACACCGAACAAGCCGCTAGAGATGCGTATACAGCACTATTGGCCAGTGGTGAATACGTTGAAGGATAATCCATTATAGGGCTATAACCCTATAATCAAGCAATATAGGGTTACAGCCCTATAGGATCTTACAATTTCTGAAAATAAAAACACCGTTTACAAGCTGTAAACGGTGTTTTTACCCCCTTCCGGATCTTCACCTAAATCTTGTATTTCCCCTGTATACAAATGAAAAAGAAAGCTGCATACAAATACCTGTTTGGAGCCTATCTCCATACGGATAGCCCTTATCCGGAATACAAAGGCTGGTTTCGTGGGGATGATGAACACGAAGCCAGAGCGAAATTCAATCAGCACTTACACCGCAAAGGTGCCGGTGATGGGTTCTATTTCTTGTGTGTTATTAATTGCGTAGCTAACTGACATTTTCCGAATAATCTTTGGTTGTTAATCGTCGAAAACGTCTGATATCTGACTGCTTCGGGTCGGGCCCAAGCCTGATCCGGCGCTATTCACCCAAAATTTTTACTCATCCTCCAAATTATCTTCTGTTTTCCATCGTAATGAAATCTATCCTAAAACGCTATCTGATTGCCGGTGGACTTGTGGCCACTGGTGTGGTTGCCGTCCTGTTTCGGCGCAATCGTAAACAAGCCAATCAATTGATCTGGCCACTTACCCACGCAGTTAGGCGTATTACATCCCCTTTCGGCAATCGAAACAATCCCATAACGGATGAACCCGAATTTCACAACGGGATCGACATTTCTAGTATCGAAGGAAGTCCAGTCCTGGCACCGGCTGACGGCCGTGTGACAAGTCTGTATACAAATGAGAAAGGGGGAAAACAGCTTGTCATATCGCATGACAATGGATTTGTCACGGGCTATGCTCACTTGAGCAAATACAATGTCAAAATGAGTGATCGTGTGTTTCAGGGGCAAATCATCGCCTATGTTGGCAGTACTGGTCAGGTGACGGGTCCACACCTGCATTTTACCCTTAAGGATGCGAAAGGCAATTATTTGAACCCCGTCGATTATCTGTCTTAGCAAAATAATCTATCGCGCAGCGGGATCTATTTGCTATCGATCGGTACTCAATTACAGTAATAAAATTTGGTATGCCCCCCATAACGATTAAACTGAAAGGCTACGTGTACAATTACCTGTATACGGTTCAGCAACAGGCTGTCCTACATGCTCGAACGGACTATCCCGATAAAGAAGATTACTTTAAAGTACCTACCCTGTTGATGCTGGCCATAACGGAGCTGAAAGTGAAAGACCCGACCGGTATCCTATTCCCCAAAAAAGGGAAAGTGGTTCGTATGACGGTGATTCAAGCCGTTGCCCTACACGTTAGCCTGAGCCAGTTTTTGGATGATCCGCTCGATTACAACCAAAATTTCAATGCCATCGAACTCCTGTATCTGTTAGACCAGGCGCTCACCAACTACAGCCCTGTATACGGCTATAAAGGCTAATGAACCTTTTCGTGTATATCGACCCCGCAATGATCGAATAAGTTCTTCCAGGCCGATACCGGAAAGATTCGTTGCTCCGGACGTTGTAAGACAACATCACATTTAGCGTCTCGCAACAGCTTATTTAGAATATAGTCCGACACATGAAGCCTGATTTTGACTTCCTTACGGCTGAGTGTAGCCACTTTCATTTTCGAGAAGGTGTACCCGTTACGGCATGGGTTGAGTGGAGGAAAGATAGGAATTAAACGAAATCCAAACAAATTCAAGCAATTCCAAGCAATTCCAAGCAAATCTTGCACACTGGCTTTTCCGCTTGTCATACATCTTTCGGGCCTGTATGACAACTATGGAAAACAACCCCAATACCGACCCCAACCCCGACGTGATTCCAACGGCCCTGGAAACCGAACCCAGTGGAACGGGCACCTTAAGTGTTCGTCAACCGATGCGGCTGCTTAAGCTGCTGGATCAGCAAGCCAGTCAGCGCGGAACCACCCGTACGGAGCTGGTCCGTGCTATTCTGGAAAGCCACTTCAACCCGGCCGAACCATCGGCGGACCTGGCCACGGAACTGCAAGAAGCCATTAGCCAGAAGGAGCAGCTAGAACAAGCCTTGCAGGAATTGGCTACTCGGTACCAAAGCTTACTGCAGCAGCCCAAAAGCAGTGACTATACGTCCGAACTGGAAGTCGATCTACTGAAAGCCGTGGATATTTCGTGTAAGTCGATCATGCCTACCCGTACTGATTTCCGGAAAAAACTCAAACACTATTCTCGCCTTGAATCAGATAGAACCTAAAGTGCCTGAACCCGTTGGGTCAACTCAACCCCTGATTGTAAAGCCAGAGCCACCAACCCTTGTGCAAGTGGACCAATCGCAGCTCATGGCCATCGTTGGCCAACGTGACCAGTACCACCAATCGATTAGTCAGGTCATTTGGGCCTTGCCGGTCCTGGCTTCGGAACTGCCTAAAATCAAATGGATGAGCCTGGTTTCCCAACTCGGTATGAACCCGATGAGCCTGTTTTCCAAAAAGAAAAAGGACGTGTCGTCGGAGCAGCTCAATGCCGTGTTAGAGCAACTCATGACGGATCACCCGCACCTACGCGAACCGCTTACCATTCTGATTCAATTCTGGATCTCCTATAAAGACATCAATCATGGAATCATTGCCCAACCACAACAGTAACCCTACGATTGATCTATCATCGTATTTGAACGCACCGACCAACACGGTTGACCGGCCCGATTTTGACGCCGAACCGATTGATCAAACCAATCCGGAAGATTTTCGCGACGATGATCCGGAGAGCGACGGGATGGACGATGCCGAACCCGAAAAATCCTTCAAGGATTATTTAGAAGAAGCGGGACTGTTTATCAACCTGTTTGACAGTCTGCAAAGTGGTGTACTCAAGCCCATCTACCGGTCAAAGTACCAGGAGCCGGATGATGCGGACCTGATTCGACGCTATAAAGAGGAAACCCGGCAGATCAAAGCGGGTACGCTCCTGGAAGAGAATCGGACAGTCGGTACCGATCCGTTTTTGGATGCCGTTCAACGGGTAGCTGATTGTAACGATGCCGTTAAAACGCTTCCCTTCACCGCACGGGAAAAAACCAAGCTCAAAGAGCCATTGGCCAAAGTGTTGGAGAAGTACAGTAGTGTTTCCATCTCTCCGGAAATGGCCTTACTGCTGGCCGTGCTGATGATCATGGCTCCCCGGATCATTCAGGTTCTTCCGGAATCGTGGGGAGATAAGTTTTCGTCAATCGCAACACTTGGCTTATTCAAGAATGCAAAGACTGAATAACGTTGATATTCTGATTGCGGTACCGGGTTCAGGGAAAACCACCTTCCTACTTGAAAAGGTTGTACCGGCCGCTACGGCCAATAATATGGGCGTTTTATGGATCGATCTAAAGGACACGAAGGATACGCTGAAATATCCCGAAATGCCCTTATCAAAGCTAAAAAAATGGCTATCAAAGGGGATATATCGACTCAAAATCATCGACAACAAGGAAACGTTAGAGCAGCTCACCAAGTACGCCTATAACTGTCTGATTGTCTTTGATGATGCATCCGGCTATTTCGAAGGGGCCATCCCGCTCCTGCTGAAACAGCTATTAGCGAATAGACGACATCTAAATCAGGACATCGTATTCGTCTATCACTCGCTCAACTTCGTTCCGCCGAAACTCTACCAGATGGCCAACACCTTGACCATTGGCAAAACGAATGACGCCATTGATTACAAAGGACCATTATCGAAAGTACCCAACCTGCCCGACGTGGTGAAAGTCTGGAAAACCGTTCAGGCCAACCCCTCCAAGTACTACCGGCAAACCGTTCGACTCCAATAAGATGCCTAAGCTCGATGATGATCATGCACGCAGTTTGCAAAAGCTCATGCAACGCTACCATTGCAGCCGGGCTTGGATTGCCCATTGGATCAGTATGCCGATTGCTAAGGATCAATCGGGCGCGCCCTGTACCGTCCTGGTGCTCTTGGAGCAATACGGGTACCGCAAGAAACAGAGCTATTATACCCACAAACAATGGTCGATCATTACTGAGCATTTAGATCCTTTTCTCAAACCGGACGAAAAGTCATTTATCCAATCGCACTAAAGAAGCCAATAAACAAAAACGAACATGGGTGTAATCATTACCAAAGCCGCTGAAGGCTTAAAAATCGACATGGGGGATGGAAACCCTCAGTACCTTTCTCAACCGACCGTACAACCCAGAGACGGCGCAATTCCTACGATCATCTTTACCAGTTCGTCGGGTGTGGTCAACGTGGCCATTCCGATTTCCAATCTGGAAACGATTGGAGGGAATTTAGCGGCCGAACAGGTCACCGACCTGGTGGATCAGATCACGGCGCTCTTGAACAGTCCCATTAGTTCGCTCACGGCCGCGACGGCTGCCCGTCAGGACACGGGTAATAATAGCCTGGCCGCGATCAACACGGTCATTGGAGCCAAAGGGGATGCAGCCGCGACGACCGACACGGGTAGCTTTTCCGTGATTGCCTTTATCAAACGCATTTTAGGGAACTGGACCACGCTACTGGCTGGGATTATCACCATCAGCAATGGGCAGACGACGGGTAACAGTAATCTGGCTGATTTAAACACGGTGGTTGGCGCGAAAGCCGATGCCCCCGCTAGTAGTGATAGTGGTTCCTTTTCGGTAATCGCCTTTATCAAACGGACGTTAGCCAACTGGACCACGCTACTCACGGGCATCACCACCATCAGCACGGGTCAGACGACGGGTAATGCAAGCCTGGCCGATTTAAACACGGCAATAGGGGTCAAAGCCGATGCGGCCGCAACTACCGATACCGGTAGCTTTTCAATCCTAGCGTTCATCAAACGCTCACTAGCCAACTGGACAACCTTACAGGCCAAATTGCCCAGTGCCTTGATCAGTGACCGCTTACCGGTGGATTTGCCACCGATGCAATCGAGTATTACCCATACAGCCGGAACCATTACGGCCGGGGGAACCGCGCAGCAAGCCGTAGCCGCTCAAGCTGGCCGGAAATACCTGTTTATTCAGAACGTGAGTGATACCCCGATGTCGATCCGCTTCGATGGTACGGATGCGACCGCTTCGACGGGCATTTTGCTGGCGGCCGGTGGGGGAAGTTACCAATCGACATCGACCTATTGCCCAACCAGCGCGGTCAGTATCATTGGCGCGACGACCGGTAAAGCCTATGTGGTGGTGACCAATTGACCACTTTTCAACGAAATTCAACGAAATTCAAGCAAATCCAAGCAAATCTTTAAATTCTTGAAGGCTCCCTTTCACGGGAGCCTTTTATGTTTCGGACCTCATTCACAAATTCTTTCTTTCACAAGCGGCCAACGCCATGAAATCAACTATCACCCTTTTGCTCTTTGGTCTATTGGCGTTTACAATGGCCACAAAACCCCCTGCTTATGCGCGATCTGAAACTATTCGGCCTGGTGTTCGTGGCGGTCCTGGCCGCTCTGCTGCTGTCACGAGTGATGCTCAACCAGGACTCCAAAACGTAGCCATGAACCCAGGTGACACCTTCCACCCGCGCAACGGGATATTCTTCGCACCGGATGAACTCGCCAGTATTGCCAAATCGCAGTTACGGTTCACGGGGACAACTTTACCGCAACACAATCAAACACTAAATTTTACCTCTCAAAACGCGATGACACAAGAAGAACGCGACTTCAGATTGGGGATTTCCAACCCCTTCCTTTTCTTCGGAGCTGGCAACGATAGCTTTGCTGTACTCGACCAATCGGCTCGTACTTTCTCGATCCGGATTACCAATGCTACCCCGCAGAACGGCACGGCGCGTACCCTGATTCCCGTCCTGTTTGGTGGGTATCGCGGACTGATTACCAACGCGGTACCGGGTCTGATGAAGACCGGTGCGTTTAACGACAAAAACGGTAATGCTGGGCTTACGGCCACTTCAACCGAAACCCAGTCGATTGAAGATCTGCACGCGTTGCTACTGCGGGAACCGACCGAATTACTGGGTATGCTGTTCCGTTACGAAAACAACTCAGCATCGCAGATCAGTTCGAAATTTACGGTTAACCGGATCAGCCCCTTTACCGGAGAAGACAAGGTAATCACCTCGATTCAACCCCAGATCTCGCAGAATCCGGCCAACCCCAACGACAAAATTCTACCCTTGTCGTTACGTGGTCAGGGTATCGTACTGGGTTATGACAAAATCGTTGAATATCCGATCCTGGCCGATACTTCGGTGGTCATTACGTTCTTCTTCGGGGCTACCTTCTCCGAAATGAAGGCAATGGAGCATTACACCCAGGATGGGCAAAGCCTGGTGAAACTCTACGGTCAGGCGAACCTGGTTGCGGCCGCAACAGCCGCTAACGTATTGGGCTAAGCCATGCCAAGCCAACCCGGTTGGCAACCGCATGTCAACAAAATAATCATGGTGCCGGAGCTGCAAGGTACACCTGCTTCGGTGGACCCGCTTACCGGCACCATGCTTGTTTCGGCTCAGTGGTGGAATAGTGCCTCTTTCGACGAACGACTCTTTGTCCTGCTGCATGAATGCGGTCACCTGGAAGCCCAGGGGGGGGAGTTTGAAGCGGATCGATGGGCACTTGACACCTACGCCCAGAAAGGGTATAGTTTGAAAGGTGCGGTACTGGCCTTTACCCACATCATGCCCTTTACCACCACGGAGCAGTACCAACGCGGTACGGCTCTGCTTCGGCAAGCACTCCAACTTCAGCACTCACCTACAGGTTCGAATCGATGAAACTGTTCGTCAATTCAGCCGGTCAATTTGTTTCAATCATGCCTACAAAACGCAAAAAAGGTTCGGCCAAACTCAAGAAAATCGTCTCGAAAGCCAAGAAGCTCTTTAAGAGTGGCAAAGCCCGTACCTGGCCATCCGCGATGAAGAAGGCCGCTAAATCCTAAACCGGTCCACTTATGTTCAATCACACAGGTTTTCGTGATTCGATCTTAACCAGGGGATTCGATCATTCCTACCTCAATGCGACGGGGGATTCATTAGGGGATACCCCTAGTGACGCGTTCCGGAAAGCCCTGGGGTTGTACGTACCCTATGATCAGTCGCTCTTGCAACAGCAACAGGCGCTAACGACCCTAAGCCCTGATGCCAAAAAAGACAATACCTGGTTAGCGTCCGCGCTGGGGATTATCAATTCGGCCGTGTCGGGCTACTTCGATAGTGAAGCAGCCAAAGCAACCGGGACATTGGGTCAAGGCGACATTCTCAATGCCCTGCAAGCCTATCAGACTGCTCAGACCCAGGCCCAGGCCGAAGCCAAGCAAAAACAAACCCAAACGCTCATCATTGGCGGGATTGTCCTGTTGGTCCTGGCCGTAGGTGCCTATTTCGTATTCCGTAAAAAATAATCGGTAGTCACACCGGCCGGGTTGGTCAGGTAGGCTACGCAATCTCCTAAAAATCCATGAACACATCACAACGTTCAGTTTACAGTGCGTATTTAGCCGGTCAACTCACTGGCTCAACGGGTGGCCGTCGAATGCTGAATGCTACGGGTACCTACTCGGAAAATGACGGCGCTCAACTTGGCACCTTTAACAACTTTCCGGTCTATGCCCAAATCGTCAATGGCCATTTGGCGGGTTATACCTACGACGTAGCGGGTGGTCCAAAGGTGTTTAAGCCGGGTCACTGGCTATTCAAAGCCGGTGTATTGACCCAAAGTGAAGCCGAAAACTTTGCCCAAACCGATCCAGCGACGGGTATTTACTACGCTCCGGATGTATCGGGCTATAGCGGTTCCCAACTGGGTAAAGCCCTGTCGGGTGGAACGACGGTGAACACCAATACCGGTGGTGGCAACACCAACACGGGCGGGGGCAATACCAATACCGGTGGTGGTCTATTGAACAATCTGCTGGGTGGTAATTCCAACGGGGGCGGTACCCAGACCCAAACGCAGAAAAATACCAACATGCTGGTGGTGGTGGCCATCATTGCGGCCGTTGGATTCGCGGTGTATTACTTCGCCAAGAAGCGTTAATCTTTTCTTTATCGTACCTACCGTAAACGGCTTGCCCACCCCGGATTTTGGCCGTGGGCAAGCCGTTTCTTTTTCAATCTATGCCATGCGTGGAGCTACCTACTATGTCTCAGTCAATACGGCCAAACTGTATTCGAGTCCGCAAATAACCGGCTCCGTGATTGCGACCCTCAAGATGTTTGATGAAGCGGGGATCAGTACCGGAGTGGTCAAGACCACGGATGGGGATCAGTGGTTAGAGCTGGTTCGACTGAGTGACGGGACGAAGGTGTACGCCCTGCTGTCGACCATCTCCATGAACCCAGCCTATGGGGGCAATACGCTGCCTGACGTGACGGTTTCGGCCAAGAAATCAAGCTCGACTTCACCCCTGGACACCCTGCAAACCACGCTCAAGAACAAGCCCGTACTCGCCTATGGATCGCTGGGTGTTTTGCTGCTGGGTATCGGTATTCTAATCGCTAAACTCAAATGAACGAAGCCTTAAAAAAAACGGGTCAGGTGGTCGGTTCCATTGCGAAAAATACCACGTTTCAGATCGTGGTTGGGGTATTGGCCGTACTGGGATTTGTCTATTTTCTGGGTAAGAAAATCGGGCAAAAGGAGATTCCGCAAGTGGAATACCCCAACAAGGGCACGGGCCTTCCGGCCGGTTGGCAGGGGCAAGCGGAAATCATCATTCGAGACTGCTATGATGTCGTCTATGGCTCCATCGTCTTTAGCGGGGCAAAAGATGAACTGTTCACCACCCTATTGGGCCTGAGTGATGATCAACTGGTCTACGTCTACAACGCCTGGAACGCACGCTATTTCCGGCTGCACAACGAAACCTTGACGCAGGCCATCGACAACGAAGTGTATTACGACTACTTCACCGGCAAGAAATCAAGCATTGTCAATAAAATGAAATCGCTCAAACTCGCATGAAAGCCAAAACCTGGAAAATTCTCTTACTCATCGTGCTTATTGCCGGTGCCATTCTGCTGACCACGCAGATCGTCAAAGCCGTTAAATCGGATAAGACCGATGGGTCAACTAGCGCAACTGACCCTAGTAACAAACTGCTGGGTAGCTTAACCACGACCGCATTCGCAGCTACTAAAAAGCTCTATGCTAATGTCGATGTGAACGTTCGCAAGGCACCCAGTATCACGGGCGAAAAAGTCCAGGCTGTAACGGCCGGAACCTTCATCGGCACCACGACTGGCACCGAGTCCACGGCCGATAACAACACCTGGGTTGAAGTGACCTTAGCTGATGGTACCAAAGCCTACGTAGCCAAAAATTACACCTATATCCTTCCCTGATATGAACTCATCTGGTAGCAGTGTCTTTCAAGACATCTTAGATATTCTCACCGGCCGCAAGAAACCCACGGCCGAAGTCGAAACCACGGTCAACATTGGCCTGGACCAAACCTCCATGCTCAACCTGGCCATTACCGCGCTGGTGGCGGGTACGCTACTCATCCTGATCAGCATTGGCCTGAATAAAGTCATCAAATAACCCTAGCGGCTATGATCCTGGAAAGCTATTATACCGGCTCGGACAAGGCTAGTTTTCTGGCCAAAGTGCAGGCCATTAGCGGTGAGCTGGCGATTGATCCGGCCTGGCTGATGCTGGTCATGTACAAAGAATCCCGCTTGAAGCCAACGGCTTATAACGCCGGTTCCGGAGCAACCGGACTCATTCAGTTTCTAAAGTCAACGGCGCTCAAGCTGGGTACCACCACGGATGCCCTTCGGGCGATGTCAGGCACCGAGCAGCTTGATTGGGTGAAAAAGTATTTGGCCTCCTGGAAAGGTCGCTACAAGAGTCCGTATGACGTGTATCTCGCTGTATTCTATCCGGCCGCGATGGGGAAAGCGGATAGCTATGTGATTGGGGTGAAAGGCTCGCAGACCTACAATCTCAATGCCGGTATGGATATGGACCGCGACGGTAAGATCACCGTGAGCGACGTGAAAGCCTGGTTCCGGGCTGACCTACCGGCCGATGCCACGGCCTACCTGGCGAGTGAGTCAAAAAAAAAGTGATTTCGACGGCGCTTTACATCGGGGCGTCCGTGCTGGGTCTAGTCGTGCTGGTCTACGCCCTCTATAAAGCCCGAGTGATCCAAAAAATTAACCTTCACGTATTAACCGAATGGGCCAATTAAGCTTACCTCTCCCCAAAGGCAAATACCCGGATGCCAAGCAAGATCTGTTGCATGGTATCTGGGATAACCTCAGCCTGATCAACGGGGCAACGCCGTCCCCCAACCGAAACCTTAAAGGTGGGTATAGCACATCGACGGAAGATATTTTGTATCAAATCCTGCTGGATTTAAACTCGTTCGCGGCACCGTTACGCAACAAGCTCCAACAGAATGTGAACGTGCGGGATTTTGGAGCGGTGGGTGATGGGGTGACGGACGACACGGCCGCCTTTCAAGCTGCCTTAGATTTGGCCTGTAGTGCCAACAATCCACTCACCTACGGGCGATTTACCCCGCTTCGTGGCATGGGCAACACGGTCTATATTCCCCACGGCTACTATAAAATTACCGATGCGCTGCTGGTCAAAGGCTCGGTCGGAATATTTTGCGAACGCTCCAATTCCTACGGCGGTACCCGGATTCAGCAAGTGACGCCGAATAAGCACCTGTTTCACATCATAGCCGATACCGATGGGGTCAGTTCGGGGGTGAGCTTCATTGGGGGCAATCTCAGTGGGGGGGTGGCCCAAACCAACCCGGATATTGCCCTGATCTACGGCGGGGATTCGGCCGGGGATGCCAACAATAATTCGACCTATATCGCCAACGTCACCTTTGCTACGCCGGAAACCTATGCGATCCGTTTTAAGCGGGGGGACGACATTAAGATCCTGGATTGCACCTTCGACGTGTCGGGTACCAAGTCGATTGGCCTGGGAGCCGCGACATCCACCAGTCAGGTGACCAATTTTGTCATTAGTCGGTGTACGTTCTACGACATTCGGGCGGGGGTGATCGATCTACTGAACGTGAAAAAAGGGCAGATCGTCGATAACAAATGCTACTGGGATGCTGCTCACCGAATCCCCTATTTCATCAATGTCAGCGCAAACGCATTAACCCATCTACAGGTGATGGCTAACCTGCTGGATGGGGTCGATAATCTGTGGAATAGCAATGTGCTTCTGGATAATGTAGCGATTACCCAAAACATTGCTACAGGCGCTAAGGGGTTAACCCTTTCCATTGGCGGGGGCGGTATCAATTACCGGCTGCTGATTACCGACAATCAGTTCGACGGGGATTTTTCGGGTACCAGTGCGGGTCAGGAGAAATCACCCATTTTCATTTATGGGACGGGTTTGCGCTACTCGCTGATTTCAGGCAATGTGCTTAATAACACGGCCGGAACGCTCACCAAACCCATTCAGTTTGACGTGACGCGCTGTGAAGGCACGATTTGTACCGATAACCTGGCCATTGGTTATACCACCTATTCCGAGCGGGTAGCTGGCTATGGCTACGGGACGGCCTCACCGACGCAAGTGCCAGCGTATGTGGGTCAGGAATTTATAAATACCACGAATGGTATTTGGTATAAAGCTCAGAATACGACAGCAAGTACAGACTGGAAGCCACAAAACTATATTACGAGAACATATACATTAATTCTAGGGATAAGTTCAGATGTATCAGTTGGCACAAATATCACCAACCAGGTGACCATAGAGAATTCTGGTACTATACAAAAGGCTTGGATCAACGCCAAAACGGCACCTGTTGGATCAGACCTGATTATTGATCTGAAACTCAATGGTACTTCCATTTGGGCAACTACAACCACCAATCGACTCAAATTGGTAAACGGGGCAAGTACGGGCAGTCAGACTAGTTTCGACACTACGGCTGTTGTTGCTGGTCAATTACTCAGCCTTGATGTGATTCAGGTAGGCAGTACCACACCTGGCCAATACGTCACCGTTCAACTTGTAATCGCTCAATAAGATGCCAAACGGAACCGCAGTTGGAACAATCGCCTATACTACGGGAGCCAGTGGATTTGGTCAATGTTTGAATCTGGCCGCTACTGGCAACGTGACAATTTCAGGGGCAGCAATAGGCAATACCAGTACAGGCCAGACGGTGGAAGGTCGTTTCAAAACGACCGCTTTCGGAAATCCAGTCAGTATTATGGTCGGAGGGAATGGCTGGTATGTTGGATTCAATAATCAGGGCAAGGTCCAATTTGCCTGGAACGCACTTACCCAGAACTATATAACTCCAAGTGCGCTCAATGATGGCAACTGGCATACCTTCGCCCTGGTGTGGAATACCAGCGCGCAGGTGTTGTGTTTTGTGGACGGGGTGCTACTCAGTACAGCAGCATCGGGTACGATAGGACCAGCCCTATCAGACATTGGCACGTATGGTAACAATTCCATCTACCGATTTACTGGCCAACTCGATGAAATCCGGTGGAGCACTGTAGCCCAGTATACCACTAATTATACACCTGTAAGCACCCCATTCGCCAACACCAATACGGGACAAGCCAGCTTGTGGCATTTGGACGGTGATCTGACGGATAGTAATGTGGTTAGCGTAGCCTTATCAGCAGGTACATTAACCAGGTCAATCAATAATCTTACGAGCCAAAAAATTACATCCAGTGCAGCATCGGGGGGAACGGCACCCTACAACTATCAGTTTCAACGAGCGGCTGATGTTTCGGGTTCGGCTGGCACCTATAGTAACATAGGTAGCAATACCTCGACAGCCAATATCACCGACACGGGCCTAACCAACAATACAAAGTATTGGTATCGCTGCTTGGTTACGGATAATGTAGGAGTCACAGCAACGAGTACGGCTATACAGGTAACAACCAAAAACCCAAATGCATATTATCTGGGATTCATTGGCAACTCAATCACTCAGGGCTATCAACTTAGCTCAGGGCAAGAGCCGCCAACTGCACTCAAGCGTATGCTTTCCAGTTGGGCGGGAACATACAGGGAAGTCGTTATTGTTAATGCCGCCATATTCGGGTCAACGTCGTCACAATGGGTTCCCGGTCAGGCGAACTACACCAATGCCCTAGCGGCCTTTCAAGCGGCAGGCGTGGACGATGTATTCATTATGCTGGCTACTAACGATGCCCCTAATTCAATCAGTCTCTCAACCTCAACCAGCAATATGACAAGCATTGTCAATGGGTTGGTCGGTTCAGGCTATAAGGTATTTCTTAATTATGACCCATACCCAAACGATGGTAGGTCAACAACAAATCAAAACTTGATTGTATCGTTCGACGCCATGTTAGATACGCTCTGTAATGGTACGACTGTCATTCAGGGTGACAAAGGAGCCTACACGATTTTTCAGCAGAATGTACAGGCCTATAGCAATGGCACAGCAAACAGCTATTATCAAGGCGATGGGTTGCACCCAAATGGCTTTGGAGCAGAGATATTGGCTAACCTGTGGTTTTATCCCTGGGCACGATTCCGCAATATTATTCAGGCTGGCATAACGGGCGGAATAGCCTACTAAGAATAACTAATAAAATTTCCAATGCCGTAACTCTTTTAACCACCATGAAACTCTTCCTCTTACGCTTCTGGCTCCTGTTTAACCTGGCCGATGGACCCGACGAAGTAGACATCGCCGGAGGCATTTGCACCGGCCTGGCCATACCACTCAACCTTATCCCGCTTTTCAGTATGCAAACCATTAACGGGTTCCTGACCATCGTAATATCCCTTCTGTCGGTAGCCTGGCTATCCATGCGCTGTTACCGGGAATGGGGAGCGACGAAAAAGTACATAGCCACGCAAAAAGCGCAAGACGATGAAGAAGATTAACCTCAAAACAATCCTGATCGTAGCGGCCGTGGTGGCCATTGTTACCGACCTCACCAGGCTCTATCTGAACATAAAGGAACTGTCAAACCCCAAATCCAATGGCACCCCGTAAACGCAAACGACTCCGCACCATCTGGACCGATTTTGTCTACGGGGCGCTGCACAATCCCCGAACGACGATTACCGCGCTGGGGGTAGCCATTCCGATTCTGTACAAGGCCATTGAGCAACACGATTGGCACCTGGCCCTAACCGGCATTGGCACCTTCCTGGGTGGATTATTTGCCAGTGATGCCCGTAAAGAAACCCATCATGAATAAGAAACTAAAGAAATCGATCCCCTTCCTGGTCGGAGCGGCCGTCATCGGGGGACTGTCAGCCTGGTATTTAAAAAACCGGCCGCGCTGGCAGAAAGAGAACCGGGAGATTGATTTTCAAAAGGTAACGGTCTAACGCCATGACACTGATTAGCCGCGTCCCAATGACGGCCGAAATGTACTACACAGCGAGTCAGGCTGTTGGAAACCTGGATATGGTACGGTCGATCCGTAATCAATATGGCACCTTCATCCAACAAGCATCCGAGCTGACCAATGTACCCTCGGCCGTCATTGAGGCATTTTGCTTTATCGAATCGGCCGGGAATCCGAACGCCAAGAGTAGCGCCGGAGCGGTGGGCCTCATGCAGCTCACGCCGGATACCTGCGTAACGGCCATTCACCTGGACAATAAAGAAAACCGGGTGAGTGATGAGCAGCTCGACTTACTGGCCTCCTACCTGGGCAATAAGCTGGTGAACATTCGCAAGCTCCGCTACCTGGGCGATGACAAAGCCGGAAATACCAAACTGGTAGCCAGTGAGGTGATGTCTCCGGAAGTGAATCTCCTGATTGGCGCCATGCTGCTGGGACGCCTGATCGACGAAAGTACCCAGATCCTAACCCTCACCGATCAACTGATTCGGTGGGATAAGGTGGTGTTCCGCTACAACGCGGGGTATTTCTACAAAATCAAAGCCAAAACCTTCGCCGGAGTCTTAGCTGAAGCCAAAGCCAAAGCCACCGAAACCGGCAACTACATCTTAAAACTGGTCGGTAAAAACGGCCTACTCGACACCCTAACGTAACTAGCCCATGTCTGCCAACATTACCCCAACCATCAAGCTCCCGTACCAAAACGTGGTGTATCAGCGGGATTCGGATAATAAAGCCTTAGTGCCCGTTGATATTGAGTCCACCAACACCGAAGGCGCGACGGTGCAGGTCACGTTCACGCCGGTGCAAGGGGGAAAAAAGGTTGGTCCCGTCGAACTGGGTAAGATCGCGTCCGGCCGGTGCAAAGGAGCCGTCCGATTGACGGGGGGGGACTACGCCCTGAAAGTGGAGATCAAACAGGGGGGTATGGTCATCAGCTCCGCGTCGATGGAACGCGTTGGCGTGGGGGAAGTCATTGTTGTGTTTGGCCATTCGGTCGCGCAAGGCTCCGACACGGCCGTCTATGACAATCCAGATCCACGGGTTCGCTCGGTCAACTACAACGATACCGATGCCAAAGAGGAAAACTTACCCTTCACCTTTTCTTCTCTTTCGGCCACCTCGAAAATTGCTCCCTACGGGCCTGGTCCCTATGCGTGGGGACCATTCGCCAATAAACTCGCTGCGAGTGAAGGCGTGCCGGTGCTCCTGTTCAATACGGCCTTTGGCGGGTCGAATATTCAACAGAACTGGAAGGTGATTAACAACCAGCCGTTTGAGCATGGCTTTATCAAGTATGATAAGGGAATGCCCTATCAGACGCTAAAAGCGACCTTGAGCAAATACATTCCCCAAACCGGTATTCGGGCCATCCTGATTCACCACGGGGTGAATGATCGCGACGTGAGCACGCGTCAGCAATTCAAGGATCAGTTTAACGACGTGCTGACCCATACCCGTACCACGTTCAATCTTCCCACTATTCCGATACTCATTGCCCTGGAAGATGCTGGCGAAGGCGCGAACAGCGTGGACGTGAGCCACATCCGGGCCGGTTGTCAGGATGTGATCGGCTCCAATCCGGCTAACTACGTCGGTGCTGACCTGGTAGCCCTTCGGGCCGCAAGGGCAAACCGGGAAGACAAGGTGCATTTGCAGCCGTCGGATTTTACGGCCTACGGAGAGCTATGGGCCAATGCCTATTTGGCGATTTCGGGGAAAACGTCGGGTAAACTCGCTACACTGGCCAATGAATACAGTAGCAATGTAGGGAATGGGACGGTGTTTAGCCTGGCCAATGTCGGGGCTTATGTACCGGCCGCAGGGACAGCGATTTGGGCGGCTCTGGTCGGGGTCGTCATTGCGCTACTGGTAGCGCGAAAATTTGTACCGGCACTAATCGTGTTAGCCCTGGTCGCGTTCTGGCTGGGTAAACGAATCGGGGTCGTTAAAACCCTGCTCGATCAACAACCAACGGATCAATCAGCCTAGCTATGAAAGCAGTACTGGACTTTCTAACCAGCAAGCTCACGCCGGTCTGCGTGCTTCTGATTTTGGCCTACATCGCCTATAATGAAGTATTTCGGCCGTCACAGGTGAATGCAAAACTGAACCAGGCGCTTGCTGAAACCCGGCAGGTGCAAACCCAATTGCAGCTAGTGGATTCCGAATTGAAAAAGACGAAAACGGATCTGCAAGCGGTCATTGGGACCGTTAACCGGGTCGATGCTGGGTTACTGGATCTATCCGACTCGATAAGCGTCATAAATGGCTCCTACAAGGCGATAAAGTCAATACTGGAACAGCAATCGGCCGTCTATCAGGATCGCTACAATCAGGAAAAGAAACGCTTACAGGCCATTCAACAGCAAGTCAAATGAAACACGTCCTTATACTCTGCGTGGGAATTGTATGTAGTGGGTTAATTAGTCTGTCGGTAGTCGGGCAGGGGATTCCCTTGCCCGAACTCTCTAACGATACAACCTTAACCCGGGCTGAATACTTAAAACTCGACCTGGCTCGAAAAACCCTGTTATCAATTTCATTCCTGGATGCTGACCAGGTCATTGCGTCACAACAAGCCCAACTGATCGAATGCGAAAAGGCACTTGAGCACGTGGTCAATCAGAGCAACAAAACCATAAAGGTTTTGAGCGATAGTTTACAGACGATTTCGGGTACCATTCAGAAAGCCAGTACGGCTACCCAAAGCATGAGCACGGGTATCAACCAGGCGCAAGGCAAACTAAGCAGTTTTTCCGGAATCATCCGGGATGCCAAGCGGCTGGGCTGGACCGCTCGAATCGGCGCTTTGTCCATTGGGGTGGTTGTGGGCGTGCTCTTACCCCCCGCAATAAATCTGATCAAAAACGGCTTTTGACAAAATTTTCTGTATCGATCGGCAGCTGTCGACAGCTCGATTTGTAAAATATTCTTCGGTTATGATTCTTAAGAAACCCATCGCCAAACTTAGCAAAGTGGAAACCCGGCTTGGCCTGGTTCCGACCTTCGGTTCCAAAAAATACAGCGTCGATACCAACACCCGGATTTCGGTTGGTAGCCGACTCAATGACTACTGGGATGAGAATGGGTTTACGCAGGTGTACCGGGGTTTTTCCAAAACCAATCGGACGGTTTCTGCTGTCGATATTAACAGGGCGGTACTCAAGTTTCGCTTGAAGGGCATTGAGTTCGGTCGGTGGCTGACCAACGATGATGCCTACAATTACCTGGCGGCTTTGGTCATTGCGCTGTCGGATCTAACCAAGATCGTAGGCTATACCAATATTGGCTTTAGTGGTACGATTGGGATTGCGTTTGGTGCTCGTGGCTATCAGCACGCGGCCGGTCATTTCGAACCCGATACGATGATGATTAACCTCACGCGCTACAAACGCTACATCATCAATCCCCTGACCGGCCAAAAGATCGATGTCGATAAGAAAACCAAGTTTGTGGAAACCGGTGGGGTCGGTGCCCTGGCGCACGAGTACGGTCACGCGATTGATTATTTCTTTGGTACCTACGTCGAACAGGACCGCTTCTACCGCTCACTGACCTATGGGCACGATACGAGTCTGATAACCAAGAATGTCTATAAAAAAGGCACATTACGGTATCAGATGATTGAAATCATCAAGGCCATTCAACAGACGGCTTCGTACAATAAGATGCGAGACGGGCTGGTGAAGAAGGGGGAATCGGATTCCTACTGGCTTCGACACAATGAGTTATGGGCTAGACTCTTTGAAGTGTGGGTGAGCTACAAGATGCGCGAAAAAGGGATCACCAATACCTTTTTGCATAAGGAGAAATATAAGCGACTCGCTAAAACGATGGGCTGTTATCAGACGCAAACGGAGTTCAGTAAGATTCGGCCGCTAGTGGATAAATTGATGCGGGACATCGCAAAACTGGCTAGTAACTAATGTGGATCGCGTTCAAAAATCGGTTTCACGACAATGATGTACCGGGTATGATCATCGCGGGTTTTACCGGGTCGAACTGGATTCATTGTGAGCTGATCGATCCGGATGCCGGTATGTCGATTTCCAGTTGGGTGGGCACCGGTGGCGTAGCGATCCGGCCAACGACCCAGACGATTAGGCGAGCTCAGTACGTTGAGATTTATGATTTGGGTGCCTTCGATACATCAGACGTAGCCACCTTTCTAAAGTCACAGCTAGGAAAGGGGTATGACTGGCGAAGTATCTTTTTGACCTACGGCCTTCGGGCCGGGAGCGAGCGGCCGGATCAGTGGACGTGCGCGGAGCTGGTGTACCAGGCACTCACCCACACGCCGGTAAAGATTCAACCAGGCTTGACCGGTGTAACCCCTGGGAGCCTACGAGAGATGATTAGAAACGCGAATTATACTAGAATTCTTTAACCCTAAAGCTATGGGCTATAAAAGTGGTGATGTTGTTGGTGTCTGGCAAACTGGGCACTATGAAGGAAGCATATTTGGGCGTGAGTTTGTAGCGGAAACCTATACCTGGCGAGTTCGCTACATAGCTGACTATGATGTTTGGATCTTGACCGCTACGACCTCGCTTCCTAACTGGAATGGGCATGAAGTTGTCCAATCGGCTACGTATCTGAATCAGTGGAAAGACCACTTTAATGCTGATTTTGCCACCAGTAACTACGTCAATCTATTGGCGGATAATAAGATACTCAGTAAAATGAATCTGAGTAATGAACAGCAATTGGGGGATAACTATACCCGTGATAATAGTACCCCAATGCCTGATCCGGGTCCGAATGGCTTAGTTAAGCAGAACACTACGCCTACTCCAACACCAATAGGCAGTCAGTTCAATACGACCTATATTCTGATTGGCGCCATAGTCATTGTCATTGCGCTAATCATGGCTAAACGGAAATAAGTTATGCTACTCAATGCAACAGGCACTCAGTATGCGGTGCCGTTCTATTCGGCCTATATTAATGAGGACTGTAAGGTGAAATCAGTCCTGGCGGCTGACTACGTGCCGGTTTCCCAACTACCTGAAGGTTGCCAACAGGTTAATGCGCTAATTGAAGCGATTAACCAACCCTACACAGGCAATTCAACAGGCGAACGGTTAACCTGGTTGAAACGTCGTAGAACGCTTTTACTGCAAAGAGCCGAAGTGATTGCAAAGGCCTTAAAAGATTTAGGGAGTACAGATGTGGTAGACCATACGGCCGTGGATATACGTAGTATTTCCAGTATAGTTGGAACGTTTGCTTCTGCTGTTCCTGGATACGGTCAGGCGATTGGTTTGGCGGTCGCTACGGCTGGTCAGCTCATTGGTGGACTTATCGACACAACAAAAGGCAATATAGCCCGTCGTGATGAAGAAATTAGCTACTACAAAGCAGATTATAACCAATTGCAGGACATTCTAAATCAGACCAACCAGGAAATCGACAGGTTAAGCCTGGTTCAATATTCGCTTTGGGGTATTCTGGCAATCCTGTTAATTGTACTATTTGTGAAAAATAAAAAAAGTTAAATCACCAGAACCATGAAACAAGATCCGAAGAACACCGCCTTATTAGTCCTTTGTTTTGCTGTCCTTGCCTATGCAATTTATTCGTTGCTGAATAAGAACAAACAATCTGCTCAGACAACTTCGCAAACGACACAGAATCTAACCACAACGCAACAGCCAACTACACAAAGTTCTGTATCAAAGACGGATACATTGGCAGCTCTATTTGCGGTTACTCCTCAGAAATCGACACCGAATCTTGATTGGATTACGACTGTTTCACCATTTTTACAGGAGCGATTGAACACAATTCAGGCCGGATCGGCACAGGGTTCGCGTTTATTTGGATCGAACAAATCACTTATTTAGATCATAGGTTGGTAGTTAAACCGTAAACCTGTTCTTATTATGAAAGCATTGAAAATAATACTCGTGTTATTACTGGCCTACATCGTTTTTGCCACTTTGTACAATAATTTTCAAGATAAAAACAAGGCAGATGAAGAAAGGAAGATAGCCGAAGAAGAATCAAAACAACGTGCGGCTGCTATTTCACGGGGTGAAACTTACTCCCCTGCCAAGAAAGCTGTAAAAGTAGCTCACGTATTTAATCCGCTCAATTGGCTCATTGGGGCACCGTATGACAAAGGGCCATCTATAAACGTATCGGAATGACCATAGTAATCATAGGTTGGTAGTTAAAAAGCCCGTCTGAATCCAGACGGGCTTTTTTGTTAGCTCTTATATAATAATTGCTTTCGACACTCGCCATTAACTACCGTAATCTGACCATTCCAGTTTAGTGGTATAATATCATTAGACTTTCCTGTGAAATTATAAATACCAGCTGGAAGTGTTACTGTAACGTTACCTGCTGTTCCACAGTCAGGCCCAACATTACCTGAATAATAAACCGTGGTATTGCCTACATTGACTCCATTTACTGTAATTGTAATATTTCGGTTGTAGGTAGACCAAAAGATTACACTCCCTGTTGTGGGTAGATTTCTTATTTGGATTGTTTGCGTAGCGGAATCTGTTCCTCCATCTCCTTTTGCGGTTAGGGTTACATTGTAATCACTATTATACCCAAATTCAAATCGGGGTGAGACGGCTGTTGAATTACGGCCATCGCTGAGTGTCCATTGATAGGAAGTTGCATTTTTGGAATTATTAAGTAATACAACAGCTCCATTTGCTTGATAACTGATCGAAAAAGCTGCAACTGGTTTTGGTGGTGGATCATCTTTCTTACAACCGGAGAAAAGCACGATAAGGGGTAAGATGTAAACAAGGTGTTTCATAGTGGTAAATGGTTTTTGCTGGAAAGATAAGAGTACACATCATATACTAATGTATAGGTTTACTTTTCGGTCATAAAAAAGCCTGGTGGTTAACCAGGCTGCTTTTTTAGTCGATTTCTCCTTGATCGGTTTTGTAGTAGTGCGCCCGTTCGGCCTGGGCAACTAGGTACACCTTATCGAGCACGTCGTGACGCTCGGCCACTCGAAGAAGGGATTCGCGCCGGTTCTTTGGTAGACCAGGCAGGTAAATCCCATAGTAGGCGTGAACCTGATTGTAAATGCGTTTCCAGACTTCGGATTCAGCTTCACCACTGATTTTGGCGATGCTAAGAACCAGTAAATAAACCTGGGTGCGGTACTGATGACCACGAAAGGGAGAGCCACTTGCATAAGTGCCCCTACCGACATACTTTTGCGGGGTAGACATACTAGGTGATAGAATTGTTTACTTACCCCTTCGCTGGCTCTGACAGGAAATAGCGTTGGGGTTTTTTGTTAGTGATAACTGATTGATTGATAGGTTAATATACAATGAAAAAACCGCGTTTCCAAGCCAGAAACGCGGTTTTTTGTGTTTTATTCATGCTCCTGTTGAAGCGAAATTTTGTGTTTGATGCTCCGTTTGTAGTGGAGCTTTCGACAAGCCGAACAGTTACAGGGTCTACCTTGTGCCTTGAACTTGATTCCCCAACTATATGCCTTATCCAAGGGAATCTTATAGTTTCGTAATCGCTGGTGCCATTTACGCTTCTCAATTTGTGTTCGTTGGCCTTTGTTCATTTTCAGAATAATCTTTGGTTGCAGATCTGCTTTTTCTCCCTGAGCCTGGTTGATATCTGGCTGGCCAGTGCATGATCAGGGACCATTCAGCCCAAAAATTTCAGAATGCACCAAAGATTATTCTGAAATGGACTGTTTACGACTCCTGGACAACTTGGGGCTTTAAACCCAGTTCCCGGATTATGCGCCGTTCATCGATACTAGCATAGTTACCTAGATGCTGGATCGAACTTAAACCCATCATGCGTGCCGTCACGTGCAGATCGGTAGTGGATTCGTTCAGGTGACTATCCGCAAAGGTTTTCCGGGCGGCTTTACTGGTGAGCTGCTTATCGAATCCCAATAGGGCGGAAATGATCGTTAGGGCATCGTTGAACTGTGTACGACTATAAACCGGTAGCTTATCGAATCCCCCGTACTTGGCAGCCAGCTCAAAATTAATCGGTTTCAAATGAACGGTAAAGTACTTTCTGGTTTTGCTCCGTTTTTTCTTTAAGAACCATATACCTTCCCGTTCGGTCAGGGCGCTTTTGGGGTCAGCTACAAACCGGGTGTATTCACCTAAATGAGTACCAATGGCCTCCATAAACACAAAAGCATCCCGTACCCGCTCCAACCGGTTGGCCCGTTCTGGTTTAAGATTGAGCGATTGGAAATCGAACGTAGTCAGCCGCTCTAACTCTTCAGGGTATAAAAATACCCGGTCGTCGGGGTCGGGTTCTTCCGTGTAGATTTTATAGGGTGCTATGGGGTTACTGGGGATGATCTTTTTCAGCACGGCAAACGATACCAGGCGTTTTATATGGGCCAAGTGTTTAGCCAGATAGTTTACCTTGTAACGTTTACTACCCCAATTGCGAAAGCTAATCAGCCAAGACTCATCAATCTCATCGACGTAGGCCCGTGGCTGTTTGCTATCGAGTAGATACGCCGATATATTCTTGCAGTACTTAACGTTGGTCTTATAGGTATCGTGAGTGATAAATTCTTTTGTGGCCAGCTTAACCGGATCGCTGCTTACCTGATTTTTTTCATACTCGATAAACCGGTTCATCAGTGTTTGCAGGGTGCAACGTTCCTGACTCTTGCCCCGGTATACATCAAGTACCTGGGTAGCCTGCAACTGAGTATCGTCCTGGTCTAGTCGATTAAACGCTTTTTTCAGATTGACCCGGATTCGGTCCAGCAGTTCATTGTCCTGGTCTGCGGTTGGCCAGCCATCGGAAATTTTCTGTTTGGTCTGATTCCAGAATTTTGGGTGGACTTTTACACCAGTGGTTTGATCGGCCGTTCGACCATTGACGGTGATTCGGGCGTAGATAGCCACATCGGTGGGTTTGGGCTTTCCTTTTTTCGATTTGCGATAATTCCGGCGTAACTTGAACAAGATCTGCATTCGATTGAGAAAAAACATAGCTCACAATATTTTGGTGAGCTATCGCAGACAACATAAATTTTGCTGAATATGGAGATTTGTATATTAAATGGTATTCATATTAGTTAATGAGCTACTTAACCAGTGTACCCGATTTTAAAAAATGTGACTCCGATTTTGTACCTGTTTGGTAACTAGTATGAATAACAGGAAATTAGGAGCGAAACGGGCATAAAAAAAACCAGCTCGCTCGGTGCAAACTGGCTTTTCTGAGTTCCCCTGCGATGGGGTTGCAGAGAGAGAGGGATTCGAACCCCCGGACCTGTTACAGTCTTCGGTTTTCAAGACCGACGCAATCGACCACTCTGCCATCTCTCTTTCTGGGTGCAAATATACAAGCCTTTTAAGATTTGTCAACCCATACCGGGGCAATTTTAGGCAAAAAGCCTAATTTTGGACCAGATTTAAAGAGTGAAAGAGCGAAAGAGTGAATGAGCGGAATGTAACCGCCTTCTTTTAACCGCTCTTTCGCTCTTTCACTCTTTCGCTCTTTATGGATACCCTCGAAACGCTCCCTACTGTTGAAACCGCCCGGAAGCTGGGCCTGTTACCGGATGAATTTGACCGCATTGCCCAGATTCTGGGGCGGAAACCCAACTTTACCGAACTGAGTATCTTCTCGGTGATGTGGTCCGAACACTGCTCCTATAAGAATTCGATCGTCTGGCTTAAAACCCTGCCGCGCGATTCGGAACGGATGCTGGCCAAAGCTGGGGAAGAAAATGCCGGTCTGGTCGATATTGGCGATGGGCTGGCCTGTTCGTTCAAGATCGAATCGCACAACCACCCGTCGGCGCTGGAACCCTACCAGGGAGCCGCTACCGGGGTAGGGGGCATCAACCGGGATATTTTTACGATGGGTGCCCGCCCTATTGCCCAGCTCAACTCGCTCCGGTTTGGCGACCTGAGCCTGACCAAAACCCGCCGTCTGCTGCGGGGTGTTGTGAAAGGCATCGGCGATTACGGCAATGCATTCGGTATCCCAACCGTTGGCGGGGAGATTTATTTTGATGAGTGCTACAATACCAACCCACTCGTGAATGCCTTCTCGGCCGGGATTGTCGAAGTCGGAAAGGTGGCTAAGGCAACCAGCTATGGGGTCGGTAACCCTGTGTTTATTGTGGGGTCGGCTACGGGTAAAGATGGTATCCACGGCGCTACGTTTGCCTCGGAAGATATCACGGCCGCTTCGACCGACAAACTGCCTGCGGTGCAGGTAGGCGACCCGTTCATGGAAAAACTCCTGCTCGAAGCCACCCTCGAAATTATCGCTACTGGCTACGTAATCGGGATTCAGGATATGGGTGCGGCTGGGATCATCTGCTCGACTTCGGAAATGAGTGCCAAAGGCGAACACGGTATGATTATCGACCTCGACAAAGTGCCGACCCGGCAACCCAACATGGCCCCGTTTGAGATTCTGCTGTCGGAGTCGCAGGAGCGCATGCTGGTGGTTATCGAGAAAGGCAAGGAATCGGTCATTCAGGCTATTTTCGACAAGTGGGATCTGAACTGCGCCCAGATTGGCGAGGTAACCCCCCCGGACGCTGAAGGAGTCGGTAGATTGCATTTCTACCGCTATGGCGAATTGGTTGCCGATGTACCTGCCTACGATCTGGTGCTGGGTGGCGGTGCTCCGCAGTATCAGCGTGAATACAAAGAACCGGCTTATATAAATGAGTACGCCAAATTCGATCCGTCGGACGTCGATGACATCGAAGCGTCGGAGATTGCCGACGTAGCCAAACACTTGCTGTCGCACCCGAATATCTGCTCACGGAAGTGGGTATACGAGCAATACGACTCGATGGTGGGAACGGCCAACCGGAGCACCAATGCGCCGTCGGATGCTGCGGTAGTACGGGTTAAAGGCCCCGGCTTGCCCGAGACTGATAAATCCATCGTGATTACCGTCGACTGCAACAGCCGATACGTCAATGCCAACCCAAGACAGGGAGCCATGATCGCCGTGGCCGAAGCCTGTCGAAACATTGTTTGTTCGGGCGGGGAGCCACTGGCCGTAACCAATAATCTCAATTTCGGAAACCCCTATGTACCGGAAGTGTACTGGCATTTTGTCGAAGCCGTACAGGGAATGGGTGAAGCCTGCCGTCGGTTCAGTACGCCGGTAACGGGTGGCAACGTGAGCTTCTACAACCAAAGCTCCGACGATGGTCCGGTGTTCCCAACGCCGACCATTGGTATGCTTGGGCTTATGGAAAATCCAGTGCACCAGACGACGCTGAATTTCAAAGCGACTGGCGATCTGATCTACCTGGTTGGGCCATCGACCAGCGACATCGCGTCGTCGGAATACCTCTATTCGTACCGAGGTATCAACGCATCGCCCGCTCCCTATTTCGACTTTGAAACCGAATGGCGTGTGCAGGAAGGCATCAAAACGATGATTCGGAACGGCTGGCTTCAGTCGGCACACGACGTATCGGATGGTGGGTTGTTCGTCACGCTGGCAGAGTCGGCCATGACGGGGAACAAAGGGTTTGCTATCGAGTCTGATACGCGCTACCGGGCCGATGCGTTCCTGTTTGGTGAGAGCCAGAGCCGGGTGGTCATTTCGGTTTCGCCCGATCAGCAACAGCATGTCGTTAAGTATCTCGAAGATAGCATCCTGCCGTTCCAGTTCCTGGGTACTGTAACCGATGGTGATTTCAGCATCGATACGGCAACGGTTATGTCGGTGTCGGATGCGAAAGGGCTGTATGATAACGCACTAGGCGAAATCATGAAGTAATAATCCGGGGCATTTACCGAACAGGGCACGGTTCATTCGACCTATGCGAATCGCGGTTTTGTTCAGTAAATGCCCCGCAAAATGAATGTTGGTATGCTTGCTAATCAGCCCAGATCATCGTATAGATATACCATTGACGAATACCTGACTCTGGAGGAGAAGAGCGAAGTTCGCCATGAGTTTTACAATGGTGAACTGTATGCCATAGCAGGCGGAACGGTTAATCATAATCTGTTGATTGATAATGTAAAAGATCAGTTAAAGGGGCAAACGAAGGCCAAAGGGTGTAGGGTATTTACAGAAAATATGAAAGTAGATGTTCTGTCAGGTATGTATATGCCTTACCCGGATGTCGTTTTAACCTGTCATGACAGCATTGAGCTACTACCCGAAGCTGATGATCTGATTGCCGACGAACTATAATATAGAGCGGGTGGGTAGCACGCTTTTTTTCAGTATAAACGCGGGTTACCACCCGCACCACCGATAATGCCTCAGGATTTAGCTGCATTGACTCGCGAAATTTGTCTGATTGCCACCGAAGCTGGCGCGTTTCTCATTCAGGAGCGGCAGAAGTTTCAGCGGGAGTCGATTGAATACAAAGGATTGAACAACCTGGTTTCGTATGTCGATAAAGAAACCGAAAAACAACTGGTCGATAAACTAAGCCGGTTGCTGCCCGAAGCGGGTTTTATTACTGAAGAAGGAACAACGGGTCAGGAGGCCGATCAGAGTGCCCTAAACTGGATCATCGATCCGCTCGATGGAACGGCTAATTTCATTCACGGTCTTCCGGTTTTCTCGGTCAGCATTGGCCTGGCGCAGGGTAAAACGCCCATTGCTGGTGTTGTCTACGATCCGAACCGCGACGAATGTTTCTCGGCCTGGAAGGGCGGAGGAGCCTATTGCAACGGAACAAAGATTTCGGTTTCTCCGGCAACAACCCTGGGCGAAAGCCTGATCGCTACCGGGTTCCCGTACTACCGCTTTGATCAAATGCAGCGATATCTGCACATCCTGGAGTCGCTTATGCAGCGCACGCATGGGTTGCGCCGGATGGGGTCAGCTGCTATCGATCTGGCGTATGTGGCCTGTGGGCGGTTCGAAGCCTTTTACGAATACAACCTCAATTCGTGGGATATGGCTGCCGGGGTACTGCTGGTGCAGGAAGCGGGCGGGGTGGTTACCAACTTCAGTGGGGGCGACGATTTTCTGTTCGAGGGCGATGTGGTAGCGGCCTGTGGTGTCCACCCGGAACTGATTCAGGCCATTCAGGAACATTGGGAATGATCGGCAAACGCTGACCGGACTAGTCAGGTTTTGACGATCGGATGAGTTGATCCATCCAAATCCTATGCTATTTGCACTGACACGCTAATGACAAAGACCTATGCAAGACCTCGATGCACTCCGTTACCCCATTGGCGATTTCGTGTACGGAAAAACATATTCCGCCGAAGAAACCCGGCAGCACCTGGCTGATATTGACGAACTACCAATCAAATTAACCGAACTCGTTGGCAAGTGGGGGGATGATCGACTTGATACACCCTACCGGCCCGCAGGATGGACGGTTCGGCAACTGGTTCATCACATTGCCGATAGCCATATCAATGCCTATGTGCGTACCAAACTGGGATTGACGGAGTCGAACCCGACTATTTCGCCTTATGAAGAAGGGGAATGGGCCAAACTCCCTGACTCAAAACTGGCTATTGCTCCTTCGCTGGTTATTCTTCGGAATCTGCATCAGCGCTGGGTGACTATTCTGTCATCGCTGTCCGATGCGGATTTGCAGCGTACCTATTTCCATCCGGGCAGTAAACGTGAATTTACCATTCAGGAAGTTATTGCCATGTATGCCTGGCATGGCGAACACCACTACCAGCATGCCTATCGACTGGCCGAACGGAACGGATGGGTGTGAAAAAATGTATAATGAGTAATGTAAAATGATTAATGTGTCGAGCATGTTAAGTCAATTTATTATCCATTTTTCATTTTACATTATTCATTTAATGATATGCAGGAACTCATCATATTTCTGGTTTTTGCCGGGGCATTAGCCTATCTGGGCCGACGCGTGTATCGAAGTTTTTTTGCGTCGAAGCAGGCAGGTTGCGGCAAAGGATGTGGGTGTGCCGTTGAGACAAAACCGGGCGTTCGGTTAACCGAAAAGTGAATATTAAAAGCCTGGTTTAACATTTTGTTCATCCGATAGTTTTGTTGTTGCTATGAAAGCTCAACAAATCATCGGATTTTTTATATTCCTTGTTCTTATAGCCAGTCTGGATGGTTGTAAACGGGTCCGCCCGGATGCGCCAGTTGCTGAGGATTTCGAACCCGCTATCGAAGACCCTGTTTCCTTTATGGCAGGGCATCTCACCTTTAATATCCGTGATTTAGAAGCCAAGGTTAATAAAGCGCTTTCAACTACACTCGTCACGGAAGAGACGTTTCAAGGGCGTAAGGGCGAAGCCTGGCGATTGCGGGTGGAGCGAACAGGCCCTATTCAGATTAAGTACCAGAATCGGCGGGTGTATTTTTCGGCTCCTCTGCAAGTCTGGTATACAAATCCAATAGGCCTGCGTAAAAGTGAAAACCGGAAAAGCCGACGTCTCTGTGCCTTAGCCGTCAATTTCACCAGTCCGGTAGGGGTAGGGCCCAACTGGCACCTGCTCACCAATTCCCGATTTGAAGAGTATCACTGGACCCAGAAACCGACTGTCCGGCTGTTGGGTATCAGGGTGAGTGTGCAGAAAATTGCGGAAACAATCCTGGACAAGCGTAAGGCTGATATTGAGCAGGCTATCGATCGGGCCGTTCACCGGAGTATTCGGCTCGACAAGCAGGTAAGTAAGGTTTGGCGCGATATGCAGAAACCCCTGCGCGTGGCTAAAAAGCCTGAAAATATCTGGCTCATTCCCAGGCCGTTTAGTATTGCCGTTGCGCCGGTTATGGGTAATGATCAGCAGATTACTGTACCTATTCAAATTGCGTTTCGGGTTGATACCCGGCTTGGGCCTCAACCAACGATGGATTCGCTGGAGCAATTACCGCGGCTTTTGCGCCGAAAAGTATTGCCCGAATCGGCGCGTCTGGAAGTGCTGGCGACCATTCCCTATACCGATATTAATCAGGTGCTAGCCAAGACACTGGATCGGGAAAAGCTGAATCTGGTAGGGGGGAACGTGAAAATCAAAAATGCAATGCTCTACGGTAGCGGTCGTAAACTCATTCTCAAAACAGATGTGGCAGGGGCGGTGCACGGAACGCTGTATTTTCATGGCACACCAGTTTACGACACGCTGACCAACACCCTGCGTATGCGGGACGTCGATTTTGATGTCGATACGAAAGAGAAGCTGTTTGCTACAGCCGACTGGCTCCTGCACGACAACCTGCGGGATACCATTCAGGCGGCTATGGTTGTTCCGCTGCGGCATCCTATTTCGACCATTCCTGAAAAAATTGAGACTGCATTTGCTCATGCGAAAGTCGGCCAGAAAACTGATCTGGACATCGATACATTCCGACTGGTTCCCCAACGCATCGTGGTTCGGCCCGAAGGGGTTCAGGTGTTGATCAAAGTAAAATCCCGAGTGACGGTAAACGTGAAGAAGTTGTAGCTGAAGCTGTTTAAACTTTTACAAATTGAGGCCAAACAGGTGCGTTTTTGTCATGCTGACGCAGGAAGCATCTTCAGTAGCGGCTATAATTCCAACTACTGAAGATGCTTCCTGCGTCAGCATGACAAAACGGGCCAATTGCTGGTCTGAGCAAGAAAGTTTAAACAGCTTCAGTTATTGAAAACGTCTGCTATCACTTATACTACGTTTACACCAGAAAGTAAAAACAGTATTCTCGCTGCGACGTTACAACCTATCTGCGTCTGAAAGACTCCCGGTAGTGAACGAATCTCGGTTGCCAATGAAACATAGTTTATTAAGTGTATGGGTGCTCCTGGCTTTTGCTCTCGCGGGTTGTACGAAAACAGTTGCTGTCGAGCCCACACTCGATCCTAAAACAGATCCTTTAAAAAATTACACCCAGAATTTGCAGCAGGCCCAAGACTGGTTACCTGGAAAATGGAAGCTAGCAAAGGTGTACGCAATGATTCCTGAGCCTGCGGTACCAAACGTAGAACTGGTGGTTGATACGAGCCAGATTCGTGTGATAGAAGACGGTAGTCAGATTGATGTAGTTGACTATGCGTTAGTTAAACGGGATTCTAGTCTGATCATACAAACAAATGCCTAGCCCAGAGAGGACAACTGGTATGTCCGTAACCCTGGCTTGTATATGAATGCTACCCGAATGTACCTGGATCTGGGCAGGGCGATAGATGGACCGGCTTTTGAATTCAGTAAAGTAAATTAACCCTGCATCATTACCCCTCTATACACTGATCAACCGAGCAGAGTAAATTACTTCTGAAATCGGTACAGGTAGGGGGCTTTGTTGGCAGCGCCCGTAAACTTCTTCTCCAGCCGCTCCAGTACGTTCATATCCAGGATCTTTTTCTGGAAATTATTACGGGCAAACGGCTGGTCGAAAATGGCTTCATACAGTTCCTGAACCTCTTTCATGGTGAAGGTTTCGGGAAGCAGATTAAACGCGATCAGTTTTCGATCAAGGTTTAGGCGTAGCGTTTCCAGCGCCTGCACTACCATATCGTTGTGGTCCATAATCATAGTTGGCAACTCTTTGACATTATACCAGTCTACCGAATCGTCCAGCTCCGATTTCTGAGGATGCGTCGTGTTGATGTCAACCAGGGCGTAGTAGCCAATCGAAACAAATCGTTTGGCCAGCCACTGCATGCCCGATTCATCCAGAATCCCCTTGTCGACCCATTCATCCCGTAAGGTCGTAAGTCCTTTGAAAACCTCGTGATTTATACGGTTCGGCCCCCCAAACACATGGTACTGCTCCAGGTAGATATCTTTTAGTCCGGTACGTTCTTCCAGAATCCGCTTGGCAGCCTGATCGATGCCTTCTTCGTGCCTGATAAATCCGCCGGGCAACGCCCAGAGCGGTTGTTTCATGTTGATTCGGGAAATCAGCACTTTTAGCTCAGCGTCTTTATAACCAAATATGACACAGTCGATGGAGAGTTGATGGATGAAGGATTCTTCGTCAAATAATTTCATGAGTAATGGTGTTAGCGAGGAGTTTCGATAAGAATGGTATTCTGTAAAGACAAAATAATGAAAAATTTATTGTCTATTTTTTAGACAATAAAAAAACTTATTCCATACCTTTGTTAAGGTGAGCGCTAAATCATTTGAAACCAACGCGCAAAGAACCCTGACAAATGCCGGATTTATGAAGAAGGTGGTTAAAATCATTGCGGGGGTCGTTTTGGGCCTCATTGTCCTGTTAGGTATTGCCGCCGGAGTTTTTTTCTACAAAGTAAAAAATGGCTTCCCGGTATCGTACGAGACAGAAGCCCCGCAAATTACGTTTCCAGCCGATAAACCCGCCATTTTACTGTTCTCAAAAACTACAGGCTTTCGTCATGGGGTGTCCATAGAAGTATCCAGGCCGGTTATCAAAGCGCTGGCCGCGAAAAACAACTGGTTCGTTTACGATACGGAAGAGGGGGGCGTGTTTAATCCTGAACAACTGACAAAGTTCAGTACGGTGATTTTCAACAACTCGACCGGGGAGGTGATCAACGATGAGCAGAAACGGGCCCTGGAGCAATATGTGGAAAATGGCGGTAGCCTGATGGGGATTCACGGTGCTGGCGACGACTCCCATCATTGGGATTGGTACGAGCAGCATTTGCTGGGGGCAAAGTTTTCGCATCACCCTCTCAGCCCTCAGTTTCAACTGGCAGATGTAGTACTTGACCCGCAGAAAGACAGTCTATTCAGCCAGTTGCCTCAAAAATGGTCGCATACAGACGAATGGTATGTCTTTTTTGAAAACCCCCGCAAAAAAGGATTCAACATCATTTATACCATTAATGGGGAAACCATCAACCCGAGTGGGAATATGCTGTTCATGACCTCGAAAAACTTTGGTATGGGCAAAGATCACCCTGTGGCCTGGTACAAGCAGACGGGCAAAGGCCGCACGTTCTATACGTCAATGGGGCATAACGAAATCGCCTGGCAAAACGAAAACTTCGTGAAGCTTCTGGAAACGGCTTTACAATGGACCAACCAGCAGCGCCAGGGGCATTTTTGACTCGTTTGATTATTCTGTGATTTTAACTTCAATACTTTATGAAACAGCTAGTTAGCATGGCCAGGCTGGTTTTTGTACAGGCGTTTATGCTGGTATGTACAAGCCATCTATGGGCACAAGCGCCCAAACTCAACCTGCTCGTCTTTAGCAAGACGGCGGCTTTTCGGCACCAGTCTATCGAAGCGGGCAAAAAAGCCCTGGCAAAAATGGCCGGAGAAAAAGGTTTCGGTGTCAGTTTTACAGAAGATGCGTCGCAATTCAATGAAGCCAATCTGAAAAAATACAATACGGTCGTGTTTCTGAATACGACTGGCGATGTGCTCAACAACGAGCAGCAAAGTGCTTTCGAACGGTATATTCAGGCGGGGGGCGGCTATGTAGGTATTCACGCGGCCACCGATACGGAGTATGAATGGCCTTGGTACGGGAGTCTGGCAGGAGCGTATTTTCTGGATCACCCCATGCCCAATAATGTGCAGAAAGGGAAGTTTATTGTCGCGCTGAAAAACCACTGGGCTACTAAAGGGATGCCGGATGAATTTGAGCGGACGGATGAGTTCTACAGCTTCAAAAACATCTCGCCCAAAATCAACGTCGTGCTTAAAATCGACGAAAAAACCTACCAGGGCGGTAAAAATGGCGATAACCACCCCATGAGCTGGTACCAGGAGTTCGACGGTGGCCGCGCTTTCTATACAGCGATGGGGCATACCGACGAGACGTTTTCGGAGCCGCTATTCCTGAATCACCTCTGGTCGGGCATTCAGTACACAGCGGGTGGCGATACTCCGAAACCCCTGAATTTTGCGAAAGCACGCCCGGAAGAGAACCGTTTTTCGAAGGTGATTCTGGCCGAAAAACTCGACGAGCCCATGGAACTGAGCGTACTGGGCGACGGTCGGATTCTGTTCATCCAGCGCAAAGGCGAGGTGCGTTTGTATAACACCAAGACCAAAGAGCTGAAAACAATTGCCAAAATTCCGGTCAGTATCAAATACGTCAGCAAGGAAGGGAAGGAGTCGATGGGGGAAGATGGCCTCCTGGGCTTGAATAAAGACCCCAATTTCGCGCAGAATCACTGGATTTACCTGTATTACTCGGTTCCCGAAGAATCGAAGAACGTACTGGCTCGTTTTGACCTGAAAGGGGATGAACTGGACATGACCTCTAAAAAAGTACTTCTCGACGTGCCCACCCAACGCGAAGAGTGCTGCCATACGGGCGGCTCGATTGCCTGGGATAAAGCCGGAAACCTGTATCTGTCGACAGGCGATAATACGAATCCACACGCATCGAACGGATACAGCCCGAGTGATGAACGCGAAGGACGTGGCCCCTGGGACGCTCAAAAATCATCGGCCAATACAAATGATCTGCGGGGTAAAATCATCCGTATCCATCCAGAAGCTAATGGAACCTACACCATTCCTGATGGAAACCTGTTTCCGAAAGGCGCAGCCCAAACTCGCCCCGAAATTTACACGATGGGCCACCGCAACCCTTTCCGGATTTCGGTTGACCAAAAAACGGGCTATGTATACTGGGGTGAAGTGGGTCCTGATGCCGCCAAACCCGATCCGAACCGGGGACCTGCCGGGCACGATGAGGTAGGTCAGGCACGTAAAGCCGGTAACTTCGGCTGGCCGCATTTTGTCGGCGACAATAAAGCCTACAACAAATTTGATTTTGCGACGAATACATCGGGTGAAAAATGGGACGTTAACGCCCCAACCAATAACTCGCCCAATAACACCGGCTTAAAGGTGCTGCCTCCCGCGCAGAAAGCGTTTATCTGGTATCCGTACGATGCCTCGCCGGAGTTTCCGCTGGTGGGTGCTGGTGGCCGGAATGCAATGGCCGGGCCTGTTTTTTACCGCGACGATTTCCAAAACGCTCCCCACGCCTTTCCTGCCTATTATGACCAGAAGCTGATTACCTACGACTGGATGCGGGGCTGGATTATGGCCGTCACGATGGATAAGGATGGTAATTATGTGTCGATGGAGCGGTTTATGCCCAGCTACAAATTCAGCAACCCGATGGACATGGAATTTGCCGATAACGGGGACCTCTATATGCTCGAGTACGGTTCAGGCTGGTTTAGTGCCAACGACGACGCCCGGCTTATTCGGATTGAATACAACGGGGGTAACCGCAAACCCCAGTTGCAGATGGCCGCTAACAAAATGGGCGGATCGGCACCACTGGCCCTAAAACTGAACGCGAAAGGAACGGAAGATGCTGACGGTGATGCATTGACCTACACCTGGAAAGTGGCGTCGAAGAATGGCTTCAGCAAAGTGGTCAATACGCCTGATGCGAACCTGACCTTGGCGAAACCTGGTGTCTATAAAGCTACCCTGACGGTTAACGATGGCAAAGGCGGAGTTGCTACGCAGTCGATGGATATTACTGTCGGGAACGAAGCTCCCGTACTGAGTCTGGATATGCCGGGGGCCAACAAGTCGTTCTTTGTGCCTAATAAACCCTTTGCTTACGATGTGAAGGTGAGCGACAAAGAAGATGGCACATTAGGAAAAGGCATTGATCCTGAGCAGGTAGCCGTCAACATCGATTACCTGCCCGAAGGGTTCGACAAGGTAGCCATTGCACAGGGACACCGTTCGGCCGATGCGGGTGCCTTGCTGGCGACGGGGAAAAAACTCATCGAAGGCAGCGATTGTAAGGCTTGTCATAGTATCAACAAGAAGTCGATTGGACCGGCTTATGCTGACGTAGCGAAAAAGTACAAAGGTGATAACTCGGCGCTGGAGCGGCTGACAAAAAAAGTGATTGCCGGTGGAGCGGGTGTATGGGGTGAAACGCCCATGTCGGCACACCCACAACTCGCTGCGGCTGATGCCTCTGAAATGGTCAAGTATGTGCTAAGTCTGTCGAGCGAGTCTGCTACCAATGCATTACCCGCCAAAGGAAACTACACGGCGAAAATTCCGGCAGGAGACAAAGGCAAAGGCGTGTATATTGTTCGGGCATCTTACGAAGATAAGGGGGCTAAAGGACTGCCATCGCTGCGTTCGGAACAGACGTTTATGCTGCGCAATGCCATGATGGATGCCCACGGGTTCGACACCTATGATAATGTCAACAAAATGTCGTACGGGGGTAATAACCTCGCGATTCCAGCCAAATCGGGCGCGTATATGGGCATCAAACAGGTCGATCTGGCGGGTGTATCGGAATTTCGGGTTATGGCCATGGCACCGAAACCACAATTAAATGCAGTAGGTGGTAAAGTTGAACTACACCTCGATAGCCCGACGGGTAAGTTGATTGGGGAGTCGGCCATGCTGGAGCCATCCGAAAAATTGGATTTCAAACCTAGTCAGCTAACCATTCCCGTCAAGATACCAGCCCCTGCCGACAGCAAGCCCCATGATGTATATCTGGTGTTTGTCAATCCGGCGAAAGCTGCGGGTACGCTCATGGTCGTGATGGGGGCCGAAGCCGTTCTGAATTCGAGTGCGCAATAAATCCTAAATCCGTTTCATATCTAATCAAGTTTAATGATGAAAAAAGTAAGCACAATCCTGTTTCTTTGCTTCCTGTTTGTTTCTGTGAAGGGCTTTTCACAAGCCACGCCACCCACTGATTTCTTTGCGGGTAAATGGGAAATTACGGTGTTTGGTACACCCGATGGCGATGCTAAACTGGTAACCGAACTCGTTAGGAAAGATGGTAAACTGACCGGCGAACTAAAAGACCCAACCGGCAAACGCCCCGAAGCGATCCCCATTACCAAAATTGAAGAGGAAGCCAATAAACTGACCCTCTACTTCGTAGCGCAGGGAATGGATATAAACGTGAACCTCGATAAAGTGGACGATGATCACCTGAAAGGCTCCCTCATGGGCATGTTCGATTCAACCGCGTTGCGAGTGAAATAGTAAAATCAAGCTAGATTTTATAGAACACGGATTCGTAAGATGATTATGATTTGCACAGATTTTAATCCTCTTACGAATCCGTGTTCTATAAAGTGGGTTTCCAGCGCCACAAATACCGGCTCGCCGTGGTGCGGTAGGGGCGCCAGGAGTCCGCAATTTCGTGCAGTACCTTGTAAAGAGCCCGGCCTGTAAGGCCCTGTGTTTGTTCGGGGTAGGCCAGAAGCATCCGCTGCCGAATCACCAGGTCATCGATCGGAAACACATCGGGTCGATCCAGCACAAACATCAGCAGCATCTCTACCGTCCATCGTCCGACACCCTTGATCGGTACTAAATATTGGACAATCTCTTCATCGGTCATGGTGTCCAGATGCGTTCGGGACAGCGAATGGACCAGCGAAAATTCGGCCACGCTTTGCAGGTACTTTATTTTCTGAGCCGATAACCCGGCACTCCGTAATTCCTCCGTTGTTTTCTGAAGCAGCCAATCGGCCTGCGGGTAATTATCTGGAAAAAGGGCACGGAACCGCGCAAAAATAGCATCGGCGGCTTTTACCGAAATCTGCTGTGACACGATGCTTTCAAGCAGGGCCAGATACACATCGTCGGCATAATCATTGAAAACTTTGGGATTGGGCGTTTCGGCAATTAGCCGGGCCATGGTGGGGTCCAGAGAAAGGTGGGCAAGGATAGCGGAATCGAGCGATTGCATAGCCGGTTGACGTGGATAAATCAGCGAACAGTTCAGTAGACAAAGATACGGCCTGGAGGTTGGTTGAAGCGTAAAAAAACGACGGTCTGGATGCATTTCTCAACAGTTCAGCCGCGTTTGCTTTCTCCGTAAAGTCTGTTGAAAGATATTTACGGGCAATGGAAAAACTGAACGATCGGTGGTTGCGTCTGGTCGGCGTACCACTCATTTCAATCGTCTCGAACTTTATCTTTTTTCAGCCCGACAACGATGCCCGGCACATTAGTCGCGGACTAGCGTTGGGGGTGAGCCTGGTCGAATGTGTGCTGGTGTGGGAAGTTGCCCGACTGGGGATTCTACTGGCTCGTGGCCGATACCCCCGGCTGAATCAGACAACATCACGTATTGCCGTACAGGTGAGTTGGTTTGTGGTGACCATGATCATTCAGCGACTCGCGCTTGTCTACGTTTACGACAGAACCCAGTTCTGGGGTTATCCCATGTCGGATCGGGCTTATTGGGTCAACACCCTGATTCCGTTGCTGTTTGTTGTACCCCTGGCTACCATTTACGAAGCCCGTTATTTGTATCGGCAATGGTGGGTGACCTATTACGAAGCCGAGCAACTGAAGAAAGAAGCGCTCCAGAGCCAGCTCGATTCGTTGAAAGCCCAGATCAATCCGCATTTTCTGTTCAATAGCCTGAGCACGCTCTCCTCGCTGGTGGTCGAAAACCCGAAGCAGGCCGAGCGGTTTATCGAAGAGCTGGCTTCGGTGTATCGGTATGTATTACAAACGAACGACCAACTACTCACCACACTAGCCACCGAGCTTCAGTTTATCCGGGCTTATTTTAATCTGCTGCAAATGCGTTTCGGTCGTAGTGTTGAACTGACTGTGAGCATCGAAGACCGATTCAACACCTTGCTTATCCCACCCCTGACGTTGCAGTTATTGGTCGAAAATGCAGTGAAGCATAACGTCGCGTTGCCAACCAAACCGTTGCTGATTCAGATTTATACCGACGAGCGGGGTCTGCTCATTGTTAAAAACACCGTTCGTCGAAAACAGAATATGGTTCCGTCGAACCGGACAGGCCTTTCCAATATAATCACGAAATACCAACTGCTGGGGCAACCGGATGTGGTGATCAGCCAATCCGACGATTGTTTTCAGGTCACTGTTCCACTTATTCAGGAAACACGCCATGACTATACTCATCATTGAAGACGAAGAGCCAACGGCCCGAAAACTTCAGCGGCTACTGCTCGAAATTGACGCTGCCTTGTGCGTGGTGGGTATAACCGGAAGTGTGGATGAATCGGTAGCGTGGTTAGGTACCAACCCACCGCCCGACCTGATTTTTATGGATATTGAACTCGCCGACGGGCAGAGTTTCGAGATACTCAATCAGGTAGCCATAACCAGCCCGGTCATTTTTACGACGGCTTATGATGAATATGCCATTAAAGCCTTCAAGCTCAATAGTATCGATTATCTGCTCAAACCGATTAAAGAGGAGGAGCTTCGGCAGGCGCTGACCAAGCTTCAGGGATTACGGCAGGCGTTGAGTTTATCTGCTGAGCCGGGTAGTGATTCTGGGCTGGAAACGTCCCTGGTCAATCTACTTCAACAGTTCAGACAGGCTGTCGAAACGCCAACTATGTGGGGCAATACGGCTCCTCGCTCACAGCCCATATCTTTCCGGGATCGCTTCCTGATTAAACAGGGGCAGCGACTGTTTTCTGTCCGTGTCAATGAGATTGCTTACTTCTTTAGCCGGAATAAGCTGTCGTTTCTGAAAACCCACGACAGTCAGGAATGGCTCGTTGATTACACCATCGACGAACTGGCCCAGATGCTCGATCCGGAGCAATTTTTTAGGCTCAATCGGCAGGTGATAGCCGCCCTAGACGCGGTTGATAAAGTACATCTGTATTTCAACGGAAAGCTCAAAGTGAGCCTGTTGCCTGCCTACGAGGATGAGGTTGTGGTCAGTCGGGATAAGGCCGGAGAATTGAAGCGGTGGTTGGGTGAATGAAACCGACGATTCGGTCTGCAAAATAGGCTTTTCGGTAGTGGCTTCCTTTTCGGAGAGACGGTTTTCGGCCAGCTTTGCGCCATCATTAAACACAACTACTCATGAACCGAATCCTTCTCTTCAGCCTATTTATCGTCTTGATGCGCTTACCCGTGCTGGCGCAATTGCTTAGTCCCGACCAGCTCCAGGCGGATTTTGCCCGTTTCCGAACGGCACTGTCCGAAGCGCATCCCGAAATGTATCGCTACACGTCAAAGCCTCGTTTCGATTCCCTGTTTGCGGCCACTGCTGCTCAACTGAACAGGCCCATGACGCAACAGGCTTTTTACGTGACGATGGTTCCGTTGCTGGTCGCGCTACGCGATGGGCATATCAAATGGATTGTGTCGGGCCGGGATGAACATTACCCGTTTGCAACGGATAAGCTGTTTCCGCTCAAGCTCTATTTCCTGGGTGATAAGGCCTGGGTCGTTGGAAATTATGGTACAGAGTCGGTTCCGAGCGGGGCGGAAGTGATATCGATCAATGGAAAGCCAATGGTGGCTATTATTGAAGCGCTTTTACCAAACATGACGTTTGCCGACGGTGACCGCATTGGGGGTAAACTGGAAGATCTGAATCGATACTTTTCAGGCTATTACGCTACATTTATCGGTGCGCCCGACACGTTTCAGGTCGCTTATCGGGTGGGAATGGAACAGAAAACCGTAACCCTGGCTCCCGTTACGGAGTCGATCATTAACGCGTATCATGAACAGCACAAAAGCAAGGCCCAGAAACCCTTTCGGCTAACCCTGTCGGAAAATCGTACAGCCGTGATGACCATCGAACGATTCTGGAGCGAAAAAAACGAACAGGACTTTCGGCAGTTTTTAAGCGAGTCGTTTCGCGAAATCAAGCGGCAGGGGGTGCAGCATCTGGTGCTTGACCTGCGCAATAACGAGGGCGGAGAGGAGTCGTGGGGCGTCGAACTCTACAGTTACCTGGCCAGCCAGCCGTTTCGCTACTACGATCATATTAGTGTCCGCCAGAAGAAACGATTCTCATTTCCGGCCTGGTCCTCGAAACTCTACCGGATGGCCAGGTTTATAGTCGTTAAGAAACGGGGTGATGGCTACGTATTTACCCACCATCGGGGCTTACGAACGACGAAACCCAAAGCGGATGCCTACGCTGGAAAGCTGTATGTTCTGCTCAATGGGAACAGTTTCTCGGTAACTACCGAATTAGCGGCCCGAATCCATGCCGACAAGCGGGCTGTATTTATTGGGCAGGAGAGCGGGGGAGGGTATAAAGTAAACAGCAGTGGGCTATTCGCCGTTACACAGTTGCCGAATTCAAAAATTGACCTGGGCATTGGTATGTTTGGTTTCAACATGGCTAACGTGTCGGCCTATCCACATACCGATCGGGGGATAATTCCCGATCACCTCGTAGAACCTACGGTTGAAGATATACTTACACAGCAGGATCGGATTATGGAGTACACGCTGAACTACATTCGTACTCAGACTGCTACCTTAACGAAAGAACAGTGATGGTATCAATCGCGCTGGTAATGAGTGCGTAATCGGCGGGCTACATCGTCCACTAATTCGTCGCGCACGTTGCTGTAGAGTTGCCAGCGGGAAGGGGCGAAGAGGCTCGCTGATTTCAATGACTGTCCATTCAGTGCCCGGTTGTCGCCCGTAAACGTCTGCCATTCCGTTTGCCAGCTTTGACTTTCGCTAATGGGGTCATCCCAGATCACCTTGCCCGTCTGCGTGTCGATGGCCCGAATCTGTAGTGTAAGGCCAGTGGTAATTGTTCGTACGTAGGTTGTTAAGGTGCCGCTGACTTTCTGCATGATGTCGACTTTGGTCGAGTCGTTGATTTTTTTCTCGCCCACTTTATATGACTGATTGCTATACACGGTGGCCGACGATGAGGTGACAGCTTCGCGGTAGGGCATATAATCGGTTACCTGCATCTGCACCGCCTGATGGATTGGAAAACCATCCCCCACTATGGGTTCACCGATAGATCCCTCTATTGGATACAGCTGTACGAACGTCGACGGCCTGGTATTCTGGCGAATCTTTCGCAAGATCAAGGTTTGTAACTCCTGATTGTCCGATCGGTCCAGTTCGCGCGTGGGGCCGAGGGGCTCAACAACAACCCGAAGAATCGCAAACTCGAAGGCTTCGGCAGCTTTGGCCTTTGCCTGGCGATAATCAGGTACCCAGTCGCTGGCTTTCAGGTAATTCTGGTACGCATCTTTAGCCGCTAATCGATTCTCTTCCCGGTAAATAAACGCCTGTTCGGCCACATCGTAGCGGTCAGCGGCTGCCAGTTGGCGTGTATCCTGCTGGCGGTCCTGATACGAAACGGGGTAGGAGGCCAGCCAGTCGGAACAGGTCGTACACGTTGAATCGTAGGCACGACGCGCATTGTCGGTCAGGGACTGAAGCTGCTCATATTCACGGTAGACCTTTTCCCAGCGGAACGAATCGGTGTCGCCTGTTGTCGACAGCTTCCGGATGGCTGTCTGATGCGCTTCATAGGCCCGAACAAATGCCTGTTTAATCACATCAGCAGCCAGCCGATGCCCTCGTTTCGTCAGGCCGGGGCCTTGCTGAAGCCGATATGAGGCTCGTTTGACGGCCAGGTCGTAATGACCGTGCCGTAAGGCCGTTTGTCCGCTGCTACAAGCGAAGAAGAGCAAAGGACCTAAAAAGAGGAGCAGAACCGGGCGGAACATACAGGTAAGATACGATTTTTTGAACAGTTGACAACGCTGCGAGTAGTTGGTTTATCTTTGACACCAAAATAAAGCTGACCGTTGGGATGGCTGTCTGAATAATCTATGTCGAAACGTCGACGCAACCGCTCAGCGGAGAAACTGCTGGGCACATCACCGGGAACGCTTACCTATGTGGGCGTTGACATTGAACACGCGACCAAAATCAAGCGGATCGAATACAATGCTACTGACTATCGGATCGATGAGCGCAGCAAGCTGAGCGCCTGTCGACTGCCGGGTTTGTCAACGCCTTATGTAAACTGGATCGACGTTGACGGCATTCACGAGCCTAAGGTGGTGGCTGCGTTGGGGCATCAGTATCAGTTGCATCCCCTGTTGCTCGAAGATGTACTGAACACCGATCAGAAGCCTAAAATTGACACCTACGATGCGCAGTCGGCCAACGGTGATGGCAATGGCGATAAGCAAACCAGCGATGGGGTAAAGCTGGCCAGTCCTGTAAGTCCGGTTGTATTTGTGACGCTTAAGATGTTACACCATAGTCGGCAAAAGCAGGAAATCGATGTCGAACATGTGAGTCTGGTGCTCGGCAAAAACTACCTGATCTCGTTTCAGGAAGAACGAACCAGGGATATTTTTGAACCCGTCATCGACCGGATCAAAGCCTCATCCGGCAAAACCCGGCGTAATGGGGCCGATTACCTGCTTTATGCGCTGATGGACGTTATCGTAGACCATTACTTCCTGATCACCGAACGGATTGGGGAAAAAATGGACGAATTGGAGGAGCAGCTTGTGCAGGAGCGGGTTACACAACAAACATTGGCTTTTCTATACACGCTTAAACGCGAACTATCGGTTATTCGAAGGACCATCTACCCCGTACGTGATATTGTAAACACCCTGCTGCGGGAAGAGTCAGACCTGATTCAGCATAATACAGTACCCTACCTGCGCGACCTGGCCGACCACATGAACCAGGTCATTGAAACCCTGGATTCGTACCGCGAATTGATTTCGGGCATGATGGATGTGTATTACTCCATCGTCAGTAATCGCATGAACTCGGTCATGAAAACACTGACTATTTTTTCAGCGATTTTTATGCCCCTGACGTTCATCGTAGGCGTGTATGGGATGAATTTTGAGAACATCCCTGAGCTGCACACAAAGAATGGCTATTTTGTGGTATGGGGCGTGATGGTGGCCGTGACTGTCGGTATGGTCGTTTACTTCCGACGACGGGGCTGGATGTAGGTAGTAGTCATTTTGAGGTCATTGATCGTTATTCGGTCGTCATTTGTTGTAATGCAGGCGCAGATGGGGCTTTGCCGGATGATGGAGATTTAGTAAAAAGTATGAAAACGAAGTTATTTCAATTAACCAATAAGCAGTGGCTGACCGATTCGCGGCAGGTGACGGGCAACGCTGAAGAGGCCGTGTTTTTTGCGATCCAGGGTGAACATCACAACGGGCATGATTACATCGGTGAATTGTACCGGAAAGGGATTCGTCAATTTGTCGTCGAGCGGTCGGCCTTGACGCCGGAGCGCCGGGCTGAATGGCTCGCATATGCTGATGCGACGTTTGTGGAGGTAGATAGCAGCCTGCAAACGCTACAAACCCTGGCGGCCGAACATCGACGGCAGTTTCATATACCCATTATTGGCATAACGGGCAGCAACGGCAAAACTATCGTGAAAGAGTGGCTGGCTCAATTGCTCGAAGGTGGGGCGTCGGATCAGCCGTTTGTCATTGCCAAAAGTCCCAAGAGCTATAACTCCCAACTGGGTGTCCCTCTGTCGGTACATGAGCTGGCCGACAATCATACCCTCGGGATTTTTGAAGCGGGGATATCCAAAGCGCACGAAATGAAAGCGCTGGAAGCCATTATTCATCCAACGATTGGCATCTTTACCAATGTCGGAACCGCGCACGACGAAGGATTTCGAACCCGGAAGCAGAAAATTGCCGAGAAACTTCGGCTGTTTATCCATGCCGACACGCTGATCTATTCGACCGATTATACGGAAATTGATGAGGAGATAAACCTACTTCTCAAGGCCGTTAATCCCGATATGCGGCTGATTACCTGGTCGTTGACGGGTCGTAAGGCGGTCTGTCAGGTAGCCGTTCAGGCGGATCGGTTACGGTTGACAAAAGATGGGCAGACCTATTCGCTGAGATTGCCGTTTACCGATCCGGCTTCGGTCGAAAACCTGATTCATTGTCTGGTCACGATGCTAGTGTTGCGGCCTTGGTCGACCGATGAACTACAAAGCCGCCTGAATCGGCTCCGGCCCGTGTCGATGCGGCTGGAGCAGAAAGAGGGTATCAATAACAGCATCCTGATCGACGACTCGTACAACAACGACGTAGCCGGGCTGAAACTGGCCCTTCGTTTTCTGAATCAGCAAAATCCACGTGATCGCCGGGTGGTTATTTTGTCGGATGTATTGCAGTCGGGCCAACCGGAGGATGAACTCTATGCGCTGGTCGGGAATCTGATGCAGATACACGATGTGGCCCAATTTGTTGGTATTGGTCCCGTGGTTAGCCGAAACGCTCACTTTTTTGCTGATACTAGCCTGTTTTATCCAGACACAGAGGCATTTCTGAATCAGTTTCCGTTTTACGACGTACGCGACAGTACCGTACTGGTCAAAGGGGCCAGACCGTTCTCGTTCGAACGAATTGTAGCCCGACTGGAGCGAAAAGTACATGGAACCGTACTTGAAATCAATCTGGATGCCTTAACACACAACCTGAATTATTACCGTGAAAAAGTAGGGACCGATACCAAAATCATGGTCATGGTCAAGGCGTTTGCGTATGGTAGCGGGAGCGCTGAAGTAGCTCAACTGCTTCAGTTTCACCGGGTCGATTACCTCGGCGTAGCGTATGCCGATGAAGGTGTGATACTCCGGCAGCATGGCGTACACCTGCCCATTATGGTCATGAATCCGGCTCCTGAAACCTTTTCAACTTTGCTCGAATACCAGCTTGAACCCGAAATCTACAGTATGCGTCTGTTGCGGGAGTGGGGCACTTTTGTGGGTAGGAACGTGCAACCGGGATCCGGGAGCAGCGAGCAGGATACACTGTCTAAGACTGCCCCCGCCCGGCTCCCAGCTCCCGGCTCCCTGCACCTGAAAATCGACACGGGGATGCACCGACTTGGGTTTCTGGAGGAGGAGATACCCACCGTTGCTCAGTATATCCGGCAACATCCGGCTATGCGGGTGGCAACTGTATTCAGCCATTTGGTAGGGTCGGATGATGCCCAGTTCAATTCGTTTTCAAAGCAGCAATACGAAACCTTTTTACGCTCGACAAGCATCCTGGAAGCCGAGTTGGGGTATCGGCCTACCCGTCATCTGCTCAATTCAGCAGGCATTGTTCGCTTCCCCGATTATCGGCTGGATATGGTTCGGCTGGGAATTGGCCTGTACGGGGTTGAAGCGAGTGGTATCGATCAATCGGCTTTGCACACCGTGGGTACGCTGCGGTCTGTAATCAGCCAGATCAAAACTGTACGCGCTGGTGAATCGGTAGGCTATAGCCGCCGTGGCGTACTGGACCACGACGCCCGGATTGCCACCATTGCCATTGGCTATGCCGACGGATTTGACCGACGGCTTGGCAATGGAAGGGGCGATGTGTGGGTGAACGGCACCCGCTGCCCAACGGTTGGCAATGTGTGTATGGATATGACCATGATCGACGTAACGAAGGCGCAGGCAAACGAAGGCGACGAGGTCACGATCTTTGGTGTTGAACTCCCTATTACCGACCTCGCCCGGTCTATCGAAACGATTCCCTACGAAATCCTGACGGGGATTAGCGAGCGGGTCAAGCGGGTGTTCTTTAAAGAAGGAAACTAACCAGACGGAACAGCCTTAGTTATACAAAGTACCTTTGAAAGCCCTGAAAATGGGCTTTTTTTATGGGTAATCGGATAGCTTTGTCTGTCTTATAGATAAGCTAACTAGCCTGGCCGATTCTATGTTGTTCATATAAACTGATGGTAAAGTTTAACTATGCTGGAAACCAATTGGTTAGTGTGTAGTACAACAAATTGGCAAAATTTCATGGAGTATACTTTAGTATTGAAGTAATGAGCATGTTTTATACTTTAGGGAGAAATTTGCTTTGTATGCGTTTCTTCTTTTTTTACCTCTTACTAGTTCTGTTTATTTTTCCTGATACTATACATGCGCAGCAAAAAGGCTGGCAGGAGTTAACCATTTCGGAAGGACTCTCGCAGGGAATGGTTTTTGATATAAAACAGGATCGGAATGGCTTTATTTGGATAGCAACGAAAGAGGGGCTGAATCGCTACGATGGATACAATTTTAACGTGTTTACCCATGATCCCTATAACCCCTACAGCATTTCCGATAATGTCTGCTCGGCTTTATTGCTGGATCGACATAATCGGCTCTGGATTGGTACCCTCAATAAAGGCCTTGATCTTTACGATGAACGGACTCAGCGGTTTTTTCATATCGACATCCGGGATCAAAAAGTGCTGAATGGTACCAGTTTTGACGTGAAAATATTGGCCGAAGATCCCGAAGGAAATATCTGGGTAGGTACCGGAACAGGCCAGCCCATCAAGATTACACTGCCAGCATCTCTTCAGCAGGGCTTCCCTGACCAGCCCGATTTTACCGATCAGGTTCAACTCACCCCACTCCAACTTGCCAGTAAGGTATCGAACAGCCTCAATCTGGATTTCAGCTTTAAACCGAATGGTGAAGCCTTGACAGCGCTCAACAACGGCATTTATACGTTCAACTGGAAAAAACCGATAGGACTCACAAAATATAACCTGTTTCAGAACGAGCCCTCCGATATTTTCGATTTTTATTACGATGTCCGACACGATTTTCTGGTCATCAGTACGAGTCATCAGCTCAAGTGCTGGTACAAAGGCGTTCAGAAAACCATTGCCCTTCCGCTCAGTAGTGGCCAGGGCGTAAAAATTAAACCGATCGATGCCAACACGATTGCCCTTTCGGTTGTTAGTCATCTCTGGCTCTTATCGCCTGAAGCACTTTTCAGCAAAGACAGCCTGACCGAACAGAACGCCTATGTGACCTTTCCGCCAAATTTATACGCCATTACAAAGATAATGACGGATAATACCGGAAATCTATGGATAGGAACCAGCGGCTATGGCCTTCGCAAATTCAATCCACGCGTCAACCAGTTTCAGTCATACCTGCCCCAAATCTCGTTATCACAGCTCTACATTGATCGGCAGGGCCGCACGTATGGCCGTAGTCAGGATGCTTATGGGCTCATTGATCGGCAATCGAATCGATTGTTGCCCTTTCTGGACAATAGACTGTCCGAAGCCGATCGAAAGCAAAGCTTTATCATGCAGGACCGTCAGGGTATTTTCTGGGTATCTAACACCAATTACCGAACCCAGGAGCCAACCCTATTCAAGTTTTCCAGCAACTGGGACCTACTCAGAAAGTATCCGTTACCGACCGGAATCAAATTTGGTTCCTGGGTGAACCAGACCCTGGAGGACCCCGACGGCAAGCTGTGGATAGGCGCTTTGAAGGGGAAACTGCTTCGCTTTGACCCAAAAACTGAAGCTTTTCAGGTTTTTAATTATTTGCCTCATAGCCATGACGAAATAGACACCTACGCGTTGCTGCGTGAGCCTGATGGTACCTTCTGGATCGGTATGCAGCAGGGACTGGTTAAAGCTGAGCATCTGCTCACAAAGCCAACCTATACTCATTATAAAAACTCAATCACCAACCGGCAAAGCCTGAGTAATGACTTCGTATTAAGTCTGGCCAACGATCCGAATGAGCCAGATCGGTATTTGTGGATCGGGACCAAAGGAGGGGGACTGGAAAGGCTTGATAAACAGACCGGGCTATTTACTCATTTTACCGAAGCACAGGGGTTACCCAATCGGGTGGTGTACGGTATTTTGAGCGATGAACGTAAAAATCTGTGGCTTAGTACCAACAAAGGATTATCCCGATTCAATCCCAAAACTCTTGTTTTTCGAAACTATACCAAGGCCGATGGCTTGCAGGATGACGAATTCAATACCGGTTCCTATTTTAAAAGTTCAGCGGGTGAGTTGCTATTCGGTGGGGTCAATGGCATAACCCGCTTTCGTCCGTCGTCGCTGCTTGGCCGGGCTAATCAACGACCGAAGCTGATAATTACCGGCCTGAAAGTGAATAATAACAAAGTAGAGGCAGGTGACCCGACATCCATTTTAACAGAAAGTATCGAGCTGACGCGGGAACTTAACCTGAAACACGATCAAAACCTGTTGACGTTTGAGTTTGCCGTTATGGATTATACCAATGTGGGTAAAAATCGCTTCCGATACCGGCTCGAAGGCATTGACCAGGACTGGGTAGAAGCCGGTACCAATCGGTTTGCTAACTATGCCCAGCTACCGGATGGGAAATACACCTTGAACGTGATGGGCTCTACCGACGGGGAGGTCTGGAGCGACCTGGTTACCTTACCGATTCGGATATACCCTCCATTCTATCGAACCTGGTGGGCCTATCTCGGGTATACGATTCTACTGGCCATTGCCGTCTGGCAGCTTTATCGCTTTCAGCGACAGCGGCTGCTGCTCCATCAGCGATTACTGTATGAACAGCAGGAAGCCGGTCGACTGGCCGAACTGGATACGTTAAAAAACCAGTTCTTTACCAATATTTCCCACGAAATCCGAACACCATTGACGTTGATTGTGGGCCCTGTCGAACAGATGGCTAAGGAGTTCAGCCGCGATACCCGGTTTGCATTGCTGAAACAAAATGCTAACCGATTACTGAGTCTGATCAATCAGTTGCTGGATATCAGTAAACTAGAGGCTGGTCAGTTAAAGCCAGAGCTGATTTCGGGCGATGTAGCGACCTTTCTACGGGTGTTGGCCAGTTCGTTTAAATCACTGGCCGAGAGCCGTCAGATCGAGTTTGCGTTTTGGCAGGACATAGAAAACTACTGGGTCTGGTACGACCAGGACAAGCTGGAAAAAATTGTGACCAATGTGCTGTTAAATGCCTTCAAATTTACGCCACCTGGTGGGAGTGTTCGTATGGAGTTGAAACACCACAGCGATAGGATTTTTATTTCCATTGAGGATACGGGTATTGGTATAGCGCAGCAAAAATTACCTCGCATTTTCGACCGATTCTATCAGGTCGACGGTAACGTAAATCGATCGCATGGAGGAACGGGTATCGGCTTAGCACTGGTTAGAGAACTGGTGAAGGTGCTGGGCGGTACAATTTCAGTGGACAGTACAGAAGGGGTAGGCACCACGTTCAGGCTAGCGTTGCCGATACGGCCTGTTTCGGAAACGGAGGCTGCTCTGTTGCCAGATGCCAGCCTGCCAACTGATACGGTCGGCAGGTCTGTACCTACGCCACGCCAACAAGTCGACACGGAAAATGTTAGTGAAGAGGGGCGTGTAGGGGCGTTTGATTCACAAGAGAATGCGAAAAAAATGCGGGGATCGAAGCCGACAGATGCGCCCGAATCCGTTCTGTTGATCATTGACGACAACCCGGATATCCGTACCTATGTGCGCGGAATTTTTGAGCATGAGTACCAAATCCTGGAAGCAGCTGATGGCCAGCAGGGGCTCGACATGGCAACAGCATCGATCCCTGACCTGGTTATCTGCGACCTGATGATGCCCCGGCTGGATGGCTTTGGCTTTTGCCGCGCGTTGAAATCACAGATGGCAACCAGCCATATTCCGGTGGTGATGCTGACAGCCAGGGCTACCGTCGAAGACCGAATTGAAGGCTTTGAGCTGGGAGCCGACGAGTACCTGACCAAGCCTTTTAACCAGATCGAAATCCAGGTACGGGTCCGAAACCTGATCCGGCAACGGGAACGACTCGGACAGTACTTTCAGGAGCGGTTGGGACTGGTGCCCGCCCCGGTTCGAGTCGATGAAGACCTGATCAGGAAGGAAAATAATTTTTTACAGAGTGTACAGGCTATTGTTGAGGACCAGTTGACCGACCGGAGTTTTGATGTTGAACAACTGAGCGAACGCCTTAACCTGAGCCAGCGCCAACTGGTACGAAAACTGAAAGCACTGACTGGCCAAACGGCCGTAGAGTTTATTCGAAACTGTCGGTTGGAACGGGCTGCTACACTAATTCAGGAAGGACAGTTGAGTGTTTCCGAGGTAGCTTATCAGGTAGGCTTTGAAAGCCTGTCCTACTTTACCCGGAGTTTTCAGGAGAAATTTGGTGTGTTGCCATCTGCTTACGTTGCCGATCAGGAAAAGACCTGATTCGTAACGGATGTATGGTATTAAGTACGTTAAGGCCCCGTCAGGGGCCTGTTTTTTTGTGTATTTATAGAGGATGTCCAAAATGAGCAAAAGAATGTCTGAAATGGGTTAACAGCCAGGGGCTGATAATCAAGAGTTTTGAGGTAGTCAATACAGGCTATCTACTTACAAGAATTTCGTCTTCGATGTATCATTTCTACCCCCGATCAACGACTCGTTTTAGCCAATCTCTGGCTGTGATTGTTGACTTCTGTCGAGCCAATCGTAGCCGTCCGGGAGGGCTCTACCTCCTGGCGTTCTTGCTGTTTTTATCGAACCGGGGTCTGGCTCAGGACTGGAACCAGATCATCAAAACAGCAGCTTCGGACCGACGCACGCTTACCTCACTTGGTCGGACGGCTAGGGATTATTTTGGTTATTCGGTCGCCATTGATGGCGACTATGCGGTGGTGGGCGCTTACGGAGATAAAGAGGATGCTTCAGGCGGTAATCCGCTCCAGAATGCGGGCTCAGCCATCGTTTTCAAACGGGTGAACGGCACCTGGACCCAGATTAAAAAGCTGGTCGCCAGCGACCGCGCGGCTGGCGATGAATTTGGCTTTTCAGTAGCCATCAGTGGAGGCCTGATTGTGGTCGGTGCTGATGCGGACGATCAGGACGCTTCGGGTGGTAACACGATCACGGATGCGGGTTCGGCCTATGTGTTCAGTCAGAATCAGGGGGGCGCCGATAACTGGGGGCAAGTTAAAAAGATTGTCGCCAACGATCAGGGGGCTGAGGATCTTTTTGGCCTTTCGGTGGCTATCAGCGGGAACTTGATTGTAGTGGGTGCCTACCAGGAAGATGAAGATGCATCGGGTACGAATACGGTCACCGACGCGGGTTCTGCCTATGTGTTCAGCCGGAATCAGGGTGGTACGGATAACTGGGGGCAAGTTAAAAAGCTGGTGGCCAGCGACCGGGGTGCTGGGGATCTTTTTGGTAATTCGGTGTCTATCAGTGGGAGCCTTATTGTAGTGGGTGCTTATCGGGAAGACGAAAATACTTCGGGTACAAATACGATCACGGATGCTGGTTCAGCTTATGTGTTCAGCCAGAATCAGGGGGGGGCAGACAACTGGGGGCAGGTCAAAAAACTGGTTCCCAGCGACCGGGGGGGTAACTATTTTTTTGGCTGGTCGGTGTCCATCAGTGGGAGCCTGATTGTGGTGGCGGCTAGTCGGGAAGAAGGTGCGTCAGGGGGCAACACACTCACCGATGCGGGGGCCGCTTAT
>NZ_MKUD01000025.1:1229-1710 GCF_001898575.1 Spirosoma sp. 48-14 | reverse complement strand
TCAAAAAGATCGTGGCCTACGACCGGGGTGCTAATGATCAATTTGGCTGGTCGGTGGGTATCAGTGGGAGCCTGATTGTGGTGGGTGCTTATACAGACGGCCAAGATGCGTCGGGGGGCAACACACTCACCGATGCGGGTTCGGCTTACGTGTTCAGCCAGAACCAGGGAGGGACTGATAGCTGGGGACAGACCCAAAAAGTGGTTCTGAGCGATTATATCGGCAGACAGAATTATGGCTACTCAGTGGCCATCGACGGCGATTATGCCGTGGTAGGAGCTCCTTCGGACTATCTCGATGCAACCAGTGGTCAGCCCCTGGGAAATGCAGGTTCAGCCTATGTGCTCAAACGGCAAAACGGCACCTGGAGCCAGATCCAAAAGCTGGTAGCCAGCGACCGGGCTATTGTTGATCAATTTGGCTGGTCGGTGGGTATCAGTGGGAGCCTGATTGTCGTGGGGGCTTTTCAGGAAGACGAAGA
>NZ_MKUD01000025.1:0-1091 GCF_001898575.1 Spirosoma sp. 48-14 | reverse complement strand
ATGCGTCGGGGGGCAACACGCTCACTACTGCAGGTTCGGCCTATGTGTTTGGCCAGAACCAGGGGGGCACCAATAACTGGGGACAGGTTAAAAAGCTGGTGGCCAGCGACCGGGTGACTACCGACCAATTTGGCTATTCGGTGGGCATCAGTGGGAGCCAGATTGTCGTGGGGGCTCATCAGCAGAGCCAAGACGCTTCGGGGGGGGATTGGCTGAATTTGGCGGGTTCGGCCTATGTATTCAGCCAGAACCTAGGCGGAGTCGACAACTGGGGGCAGGTTAAAAAGCTGGTGGCCAGCGACCGGGCGCCTTACGACCAATTTGGCTATTCGGTGGGCATCAGTGGGAGTCAGATTGTGGTGGGGGCTGTTCGGGAAAACGAAGATGCGTCGGGTACTAATACACTCACTGATGCGGGTTCGGCCTATGTGTTCGGCCAGGACCAGGGGGGAACTAACAACTGGGGGCAGGTCAGAAAAATCGTCGCCAGCGACCGCGCAGCTAATGATATTTTTGGGTCATCGGTCGCCATCAGTGGGAGCCAGATTGTGGTGGGCGCTTATCAGGAAGACGAAGATGCGTCGGGCAATAATACGTTAGACAATACGGGTTCGGCTTATTTCTTCCAGGCAACGGGGATTACCCTGGCCGGATTTGCCGCTACGTCCGGCACCGTCTGTGCGGGTAGTGTGGTCACCTTCACCGCTACAGTGGGTAATTTAACGGGTAGTTATGCCTATACCCTCACCAACGGCAGTAGCACCACCAGCGGAACCGGCAGCACCCCAACCCTGACCCAGAGCCTGACCGCTACCGGCAGTGGTACCCAGACCTTCACCCTCATCGTCAGCATTAATGGTAACACCGTTTCGGCCACCACCCCGCTAACGGTCAACGCAGCACCCGTGGCTAGTATTCTTAAACCCGCCAGTTCAACCTTAACCTGTACCACCACCAGCCTCAGCCTGACAGCCACCGGGGGCAGCTCTTACCTGTGGGAGGATGCCAGCACCAATGCCGTGCGCTCCCTGACTACGGCGGGTACCTATTCGGTGAAGGTGACCGACGCCAACAGTTGTACCGCATTGGCC
>NZ_MKUD01000024.1 GCF_001898575.1 Spirosoma sp. 48-14 | reverse complement strand
CACGGCCCAGTCGTACACGGTGCGGGTGTATGCTCGTTCGGGCTGTTACCGGGATGTGACGGTGTTGTTGTTGCCGACGGTGTGTGGATGTCCGGCCGAGGTGTGTGTGCCCTATGTGATCACCCAGACCAAGCGCCCGCTGAGAATTGGAGATCCCAGAATTAAATAAAATGAGTAGCGAATCCATCCAAAATGAATTCGCTATACTCTGTAGAACAGAAAGCGGTATCGAGCAATGCTCGATACCGCTTTCTGTTCTACAGTTAGTCAATCAAAATCGTCCCGAATGGCCCTCTTAGCCTACATCATTTATTTACCAAAGCAACTTAATTTATAAATTAAACCCCATTTATGTTACCCTATGAAAAATATTTTCCTCAAAAAAACATATCACCCCTTAATTGGTCCCAAAAATAAACTTATAAGAAATCACTATACAGTAACAGGCACCTAGTCGAAGCACGAATCAAGTGAACTAAACCTCGAACTATGCAGATCAAAAAAAGCACAAATTTTCCTTTTTTATATATAAAACTGCTTTATTACAGACCTTTCAAGCGAATCCGCATTTACTGGCATGGCATTTGTGGAGTCCACTATTTGACCAATGTAACCGTTGTCAATGAGGGAAAAATTAAGGCCTTCATTGGGCGTTTATGTCAACCATTATATCTACTTTAAAAACAACGGGTAAATCAAGTTAGCAGACAAGCAACTTGGTAGTTTGCCTCTAAAGCACTTGCCGTTTTTCGACTGTAGCACAGTGGCTGACCCAACGGAATGGGGACGTTTGTCAAAGCCAACAGGCATTAATCAGCTATATCCAACAAAGACATCCAGGAAACACGAACCACTCTCGGGTGGATAGATGTGCTATTACTTCAACGTTCCTCGTAATTCATTTTAATTTTTTTACTCTATGCCTACCTGTACTATGGCGTCGACCACGCAAGTAATTCAGAAACGGCCTTTTACTCCTGGTAGACTGGTAAAAGTAACCTGTCTTACCCTGTCTTTGTTCTTTTTAACGCAGCTATTCTCTGCGGGATTAGCCCAATGCATTTCCAATTCGACACTAACCATTCCCGTTACATTAAGTGGCGACGATGCTACAGAAGTCACTTCTGGAACCGTGGCAACGATCAATACCGCTAGTGCCGACCTGGCTTTTTTCAATCGGTATATAGGTATCCGTTTCGCATCGGTGTACATTCCGAAATCAGCGACAATCACAAGCGCCTATATCCAATTTACGGGCAATAACACGACATCGACAACGGCTGGCATAGCGAACGTAGGGATTCGCGGACATAATGTTGCCAATTCAAATTCGTTTACAGCGGCTATTGGCTCTGCCGATATTTCAACCCGTTATACGACAGCACCCACATCGGCATCGGTCAACTGGACAAATTCAGCCACCTGGAGTAATGGCGCTCAGGGCGTGAATCAACGCACGCCCGATCTGAAGGCCATTGTGCAGGAAATCGTCAATCGCCCCGACTGGAAGCCTAATAATGCAATTACGTTATTACTCAACGCTGCTTCGGGCACAGGACCTTCAGCCAATGCTTACGATGAGCCCAGCAGCGGTGACCCTAAGCTGGTCATTACGTACCAGGCAACAACGACTTTATCGGTTACACCAACCGTTTCAGGCTGTTACAACACCACAGCAGGTAGTCGGGCTACTGTAAGTGTAGAAGTTCGCTGGACCGATGCACCAGCCAACGACAACCTGATTGTTAAAGTGGGAAATCAAACCCGGCAGATCACGCCCGGTATTAATATTATCAGCTTTTTTGATTTGGACTCTTACGAAACCCAGGTTCCGGTAGAGTTTGTTTCTCCTCAGGTATTTACCTTCGAAATTCCAGCCGACGGCGCGGGCGGTACAGTAACCGCTTCTTTTGCAAGTAATACCGTCTGTACGAGCACGGCCTCCTTCACAGCCCCGGCGGCCTGTCAGCCAATAACCTGTACCCCCGGTACTGACCTGAGTGGTACGGCTTTCAATGACTTTAATGGCGATGGGATAAAAAATGCCGGGGAAACAACCGGGGTTTCTGGCATTGTCGTAAAAGCATACGATTGTGCCGGTACCACATACACCACAACGACCGATGTAAACGGTCAATATAAATTAACCATCCCCGTTGGCAATTATCCGGTTCGAGTGGAGTTTACGAACCTCCCAGCAGCCTACTCAGCTCAGGGAACGCCGAATGGGGTAGATGGTCGGACAACGGTCCAATTCATCACAGCGCCCGATTGCGGAGTCGATCTGGGTATGTCGGACCCAACAGATTTTTGCCAGAACAACCCCAAAATTTTCGTTCCCTGCTACGTGAATGGAAACCCACTGGTTAGCGGAACGGCAGCTACGCAGGATGCCTTTGTATCCGTAAATTATACTGACTTTTCAACTTCTACCGGATCGGGCAACTATACGAATTCAACCAATCCGGCTCATATAGCCAGTGCTTCGCAAGTTGGGTCACTTTGGGGTACGGTTTACAACAAACAAACCAAAACCATCTTTACCTCATCGGTGCTGCGTCGGCATGCTGGCGTGGGCCCATTGGGGCTGGGCGGTATTTATGCCATCAATCCAACCACCAATGCGATCAGTAATTTTCTGGACGTAACCACCCTGGGTATCAACGTCGGATCGGCTAGTGTGGGCAGTAACGTCAGCCGGGGATTATCGGCTAGTGCTACCTCGTTTAGCCATGACTCGGTTGCCTTCTCGCAGGTCGGTAAAGTGGGGATTGGCGGCTTAACCATTTCATCGGACGGGAACCAGCTTTATTTCGTCAACCTGTTCGACAAGAAGGTCTACAAACTGGATATATCGACCTACAATGCAGGAGGAGCCCCACCAACCACGTCGACTTCATTTGCCATCCCCGGCGGCTGCTCGAATGGCAATAACTCCCGGCCCTGGGGTATCAAATACCATAAAGGGAAAATATATGTAGGCGTTATATGCGACGGGTCAGTAACGGATAATCGATCAGATATGCGGGCCTTTGTCTATGCACTGGACCCCGTAGCCAATACCTGGAGCACTATTTTTGACTTCCCATTGACCTATCCAAAAGGCCCTGCTCTGCTGAACGATGATATACAGCAGGGAGCCGCTTCGAACAACTGGCGCACCTGGACGGATAACTTTGATCAACTGGTCTTTATCGATGGGCATTACCTGTTACGTAGCCAGCCTATTCTGTCGGGCATTGAATTCGACATCGACAACTCGATGGTACTGGCCTTTGCTGACCGTACAGGTTTACAGGGAGCCGCCGATAATTATGGCACCCGGTCGAACGACACCAGGCTTTACTATGCGATCAGTGGTGGCGATATACTCCGGGCTGCCAATATCAACGGTGTTTATATTCTCGAAAACAATGCAAAGGTCGCTGGTATTACCGGGGCTTTGCCAAACAATAGCCAGGGACCAGGTTCGGGCGAATTTTACAATGACGACTTCATTCAGGCTGGTATTTTAGTCCACACGGAGAATGCACTGGGAGGTCTGGCTATACGGCCGGGCTCAGGAAACGTGCTGGCCTCGGCAATGGACCCACTAAACGAAGTGCCATACGCCAACGGATTCCGCCAGTTTTCAAACGCCAACGGTTCGATTCAGTCAGCCTATGTTGTTTTTCAAAACGGAAGCCTCCAGAAATCAGTCGGTTTAGGTGACTTTGAACTAGGTTGTACTACGCCTACCTTCATCGAAATCGGTAACCGTGTCTGGTTCGACACCGATAATGATGGGATTCAGGACCCTTGCGAACAGAGTTTGTCAGGTGTTAATGTCTCCCTATATAAAGCAGGGGCCGTTGTAGCGACCACAACAACAAATACGAATGGAGAGTATTACTTCTCGTCGAAAAGCAAACTGACCAACGGCACCTGGAGTGGTACAGGAGCAGATACAACACTCCTACCTAACACAGCCTACCAGGTGGTATTTGGCACTGGTGGCCAGTTTGCAGGAGGTTCGCTTACCATTAGTTCAAATCGGTACCAGATTACCCAGGCTCTGAGTACAGCGCCAACCGCTAGTACTCTAAATGACTCCAATGTTCAATTGGCCACGATCGGTGGCAATAGTTTACCAGCAATCAGTTTCACTACGGGTGGAGCCGGTACGGTCAATCATACCCTTGATGCGGGGTTTGCCTGTGCGCCAGCCGTAATAGCCAGTCTTGTGGCTACCCCAGCTATTTGCGTGGGTCAAACGGTAACGGCTAATAGTGCCCGTATTGATCTGACAGGTGTTCAGAATGGAGACAAAGCATTCTTATACACAGCTGGTCCAGCACCAGCCTACACAGCCGCTAGCGGACAACCCGTATCTTCCTCGGCGGTTTCATTTACCGGATTAGCTGACCCCGCTACCTCAGCAGGGCAGAGCTACTCGATCATCGTCTATAGCGGTCCAGTCTGTTCAACGGTGGTCTCGGTAACGCTGGCCAAAGCCGTTTGTGGCACCTGTGCCATAGGGGTAACGGCAACTCCGGGAGCCTGCCAGCCAGCAACCAACAGCTACACGGTTACCGGAACCATTAGCCTGACCAGTGCTACAGCCGGGGTTGTCACGGTGACAGATGGGAGCAGTACTACCTCATTCAGTGTTTCTGTAGGGCAAATTTCAGCGACCTATTCCTTAACAGGTTTACTGTCTAATGCCAGCTTACATACCGTAACGGCTACATTACCAGGGTGTAGTACGGCAACCACAACGTACACGGCACCTGCATCCTGCTCAGCCGCACCAGCGTGTGGTCTGTCTCTGGCGGTCACCCCTGGTCTATGTACATCCGCCACGAATACGTATGCGCTGTCAGGCACGATTGCGTCAACCAATGTACCGGCTAGTGGTACGCTGACCATAAGCTCAGACGCATTTACCCCCAGAAGCCTTACGCTACTTGCTGGCAATGCATCAGGCACATTCAGCTATTCAGGCCTAGTGAGTAATGGTCAAACCTATACCATCACGGCCAGCTATTCTAACTCAGCCTGCGCTCCTGTCAGCCAGACCTTTACGGCACCTGTTTCCTGCTCGGTCGCTCCTCCCTGCTCGATCAGTGCCGTAGCGACCGTCGGGCAGTGCAACACGGCAACCAACACCTATTCGGCTACAGTGGTCGTGGCGCTAACTAACGCAACAGCCACTACCCTCACTGCGAGTTTACTGGGCAGTAGTCCGATCAGTCAAACGATTGCAGCTAATACCCCAACCTTCACGGCTGTTTTCAACGGCTTAGTCTCCGATGGTCTTGGCCATACGGCCACCATCAGCGTGCCTGGCTGTGGTACTACAGCGGCCAGCTATACCGCACCTGTTTCCTGCTCCATTGCCCCCGTCTGCTCCGTCAGTGCGGTAGCTACGGCGGGTCAATGCGCGACGGCGACCAACACCTACTCCGCATCAGTAACGGTGACCGTGCTCAACCCACTGGCCGCTACCCTGACCATCAACCTGGCTGGGGGATCTCAGACCTTCTCCACCACGGCCAATGCCCAGAACACATTTACCGCCGTCTTTAATGGGTTGGTCTCCGATGGAATCAGTCACACAGCTACCGTTAGTCTGCCCGGTTGTGGCACCACAACGGCCACCTACAACGCTCCGGCCAGTTGTTCAGTGGCTCCGGTTTGTTCAATCAGTGCGGTAGCCACGGCTGGTCAGTGTGCTACAGCGACCAACACGTATTCGTCAACAGTCGTAGTAACGGTCAATAATCCAACATCGGGTACGCTTTTAATTACGGACGGCACACAAACCCAGCCTTTCGCTACCACTACCGGTGCCAGCAACACCTTTACGGTTATTTTCCCTGGATTACTCTCCAATGGCAGTACGCATTCTGTAATAGCCACACTACCTGGCTGTTCGACCGCAACGACAACCTACACGGCACCAGCGAGTTGCTCATCAGCCCCTGACTGCAATCTGAGTGTAACGGCCAGCGGCTCCAACTGTAATCCGGCGACAAACCAGTATGTACTGAGTGGAACAATAAACCTGACCAACAGCCCCACCAGTCAGACCCTGACCCTGACGGATGGCAGTTATGTTCGTTCGCTAACGGCCAACGCCGGTACGACCTCAATTGCTTTCAGCTACACAACCCTGCAAAGCGATGGAGCTGTACACACGGTAACGGTTACCAGCAGTGCATCAGCCTGCCCTACCGCCAGCACCACATACACAGCCCCGGCCAGTTGTTCGGTAGCTCCAGTATGCTCGGTTAATGCAGTGGCCACACCCGGACTCTGCAGCACGGCCACCAACACCTTCTCCAATACAGTAACGGTTACGATGACCAATCCGACGGCTGGCATACTAACGGTTACGGATGGAGTCAATAGCGTAACCTTTACCGTTCCGGCTTCCACCGGGACGACCACTGCCGTAGCTACCTTCAATGGCATCGTATCCAATGGGGCTTCGCATACGGTAACGGCCACTTTACCCGGTTGTTCAACAACCACAACAACCTACACGGCCCCAGGCTCGTGTACACAACCGGCTGGCACGCAGCTAACTCTATCGAAATACGTCAGCAAACCTAAAGCTAAACTTGGCGATGTACTGACTTATACCGTCGTATTGACCAACACGGGCAGCACTACCGCTACGAATGTTACGGTTCGCGATTCGATGACAACTGGCCTGCGCTATGTAGCCGGTTCTGCTACTGTTCCGACGGGTACAACCTTCAACCAGGGAACCCCACTTAGCAACTGGACTGTGGGAAGCCTTACCCCCTCTCAGAGCTTTACCCTGACCTACCAGGCCATTGCCGATAGCTCGGGAATTCTGTACAACAAAGCAACCATACCAGGCGATACGGCTAAAGTATGTACTACAATTCCGGTACAGGTTTGTACAGGCGATGTTTATCTGTTCCGACTGAACGCCCCCGCTGGCCGAACCAGTTATAAGTGGTACAAAAATGGCGTATTGATCGTAGGGCAGACAACGCATATCCTCGACATTACAACCCCTGGAAGCTACAGTCTGGCCGCCGATAGTTTATCGGGTCTATGCCCCAGCTTCAGTTGCTGCCCCTTCATTGTTGAGGAAGATACGTTGCCAACATTCCAGGCGTCAGCCCTGGCTGCGACCTGCGCAGGTGGCGTTGTACAGGCAAACGGTCAACTTGTTTTAACCAACTTCAAGACAGGATACACGTATCAATATTCCGCAGGTACTGATTTTAACGAATCCGCTCCGCTCTCAGGAGCAGCCCAAACGATTCCAGTCAACGGGATTATCGTGAGTAATTTACCAAATCCGGTGGCGACTCAGGCCTACACGGTTCGCGTTTTCAACAGCAGTGGCTGTTATACAGATGTTACCGTCAGCCTGAGTCCAACTACCTGCGTCTGCTCATTATCAGCTATAGCCACACCAAGCCAGTGTAATACAGCCACGAATACCTACTCGGCTTTGGTGGCCGTCAGTCTGACGAATTCCGTAACGGGTACCATCACGGTCAGTATTCCTGGAGCCGCACCGGTTAGCCAGACGGTAGCCGCCAACACATCGGTAGCAACCATCTCCGTACCTGGTCTGCCTTCCGATGGCGCTATTCACACGGCTACGGTATCACTACCCGGATGCTCGACCACCACAGCGGTTTACTCCGCTCCGGCGTCCTGTTCGGTAGCACTCCCCTGCTCGATCAGTGCGGTAGCCACGGCGGGTCAATGCGCAACGGCGACCAATACCTACTCGGCTTCGGTTGTTGTAAGTCTGGCCAACACTACGGCGGGAACGCTCACGGTTAGCTTGCCTGGCAGCACACCGATCAGCCAGACCATCGGTGCCAACACCAGCTCGTTTACGGCTGTCTTCGATGGATTGACCTCCGATGGAATCAGTCATACAGCCACCATCAGCCTGCCCGGTTGTGGTACTACAGCGGCCAGCTATACAGCCCCAACAAGTTGCTCAGTAGCGATTCCAGTTCTGGCGTTAACCGTAACGCCCGGAACCTGCCAGAGTGCAACCAACCAGTATGCTATTTCGGGAACACTTTCACTCACCAATGCTCCGGCCGGTACAGTCATCTTCTCCGATGGCCTTGTAGCAACGACCGTATCGGTTAGTGCAGGCGCTACTTCCATTGCGTATACGCTGGCAGGCTTGAGCAGTGGTACCGGCTCCCATACGGTAACGGCCAGCTTCGCTAGTCAGTCAGTTAGTGCTACCTACACCGCTCCGACTAGCTGTTCAGTTGCCCCCGTCTGCTCAATGACTGCTATTGCTACGCCAAGTCAGTGCGTCCCAGCCACCAATACGTATTCGGCGCTGGTTGCTGTCAGTTTGAGCAATCCAGTGAACGGCACCATTACAGTTAGTATTCCCGGCGCATCCCCCGTCAGCCAGACCGTGGCCGCCAACACATCAGTAGCTACCGTGGTCGTTCCCGGTCTACTGTCGGATGGAGGAATTCATACCGCAACGGTAACACTACCCGGTTGCTCGACCACCACATCGGTTTATTCTGCTCCAGCTTCCTGTTCAGTGGCTCCCCCCTGCTCGATCAGTGCGGTAGCCACGGCGGGGCAATGCGCAACGGCGACTAATACCTACTCGGCTTCGGTTGTTGTAAGTTTGGCCAACACTACAGCGGGAACGCTCACGGTTAGCTTGCCTGGAAGCACACCGATCAGCCAGACCATCGGTGCCAACACCAGCTCGTTCACTGCTGTCTTCAACGGACTAGTCTCCGATGGAATCATTCATACAGCCACCATCAGCCTGCCCGGCTGCGGTACCACAACGGCCAGCTATACCGCTCCCGTTTCCTGCTCCATTGCCCCCGTCTGCTCCGTCAGTGCGGTAGCCACGGCCGGAAGCTGCAGCACGGCAACCAACACCTACTCCGCATCAGTAACGGTGACCGTGCTTAACCCATTAGCCGCTACCCTGACGGTCAACCTGGCCGGGGGGTCCCAGACCTTCTCCACCACGGCCAATGCCCAGAACACATTTACCGCCGTCTTTAATGGGTTGGTCTCCGATGGAATCAGTCACACAGCCACCGTTAGTCTGCCCGGTTGTGGCACCACAACGGCCACCTACACCGCTCCGGCCAGTTGCTCAGTGGCTCCGGTTTGTTCCATGACTGCCG
>NZ_MKUD01000023.1 GCF_001898575.1 Spirosoma sp. 48-14 | reverse complement strand
ACCCATGATGAGTCAACTCAATGTGGACGGTAAAGTGCTCCGGGCTACCGCTAAAGCGGGGCAGAACAAATCAGGTTTATGCATTGTCAGTGCTTGGGCAGGCGAACACCGACTGGTGTTGGGTCAGGAAAAAGTGGCCTCCAAAAGCAATGAAAAGACCGCTATTCCTGAGTTACTTGCGAGACTGGAGTTGGCCAACACGTTGGTGAGCATTGATGCCATCGCTTGTGAGCAAAGCAACGCTGAGCTGATCGTGGAAAGAAAAGGGCATTACCTGCTAGCGTTGAAGAAAAATCAAGGTTTGCTCTACGAGCAAGTGACCCAGCGGATGCAACAGACTAAGTCCCAACTACCAGTTGATGAGCACATTGATTTTGGTAGTGGGCGCATTGAAACGCGCCGTTGTTATGTTGAAAGCAAGCTGAGCTTGTACGATGATCTGCGGGATTGGCCTGCCTGTCAGCGTGTGATTCTAGTAGAGGCTACCCGCGAGATCAACGGCGTCATCAGCCAACAAAGTCGTTATTATCTGAGTGATTTAGGGCTGTCCCCTGCTGCTTTCAACTCGGCCGTACGCCATCATTGGGGGATCGAGAATCAGTTGCATTGGTACCTGGATATGGTTTTCCATGAAGATCAACAGCGAGTTAGGGTGGGTAATGGAGCGGAGAATTTTGCCACTGTGCGTAAGTTAGCGCTTCAGCTTTTGCATCGAGTCGACGACAAGGAAAGTATGAAGAGTCGGCGCAAGTTGGGATGACCAGTATCTGCTTAAGGTTCTTACCCTGTTTTAAATGCGTTTAACCTGTTTGCTGGGTATCAACTTTGTAAATAAGCTCTTTCCCCTTTTTAGGAGCCGGGCTGGCCCATGATAGAACGGACAGAACGGTTAGACCGAAGAGAAGCGAGTTTGCCTTTTTCATAGCTGGTTGTTTTTTAGTGAAAGAGAAAAATTAAACGGAACAAGTCTGAAATAATGTGTAAATATATTTAGACTATAGATTTAATAGATTAAATGCTACAAAAAATAGCTACTTACACACAGTAGTTAACAAATGGCCGAATTGACACCTACCGAAAGTAGCGTTTGAGTAGCTGGTACAGCAAGGAATGGGATGAGCCTGAAGGCAGGCAATGCGCGTATGCAGGGGGCGTTCATGGTCGTAAATTTATAGTTCCTAACAAATGGATTAGGCAGGTTAGCACTACGCACATCGGCAAGTTGCTAAGGGTTCAATGAGCCTGTCTCTCCCCCTTTCGGTATAAATCCACAACTACTTTGCAGGGAGTAATTGTAAGATGGACCAAAGATATGTGTATTCGATTTAAAAAAGCAAGCTTTGTCTATGGATATTATATATAAATAATTTCCAATACAATTAGCATCTTGGTGAATTGGTTGATTTTTAGTAGGTTATCGAGTATATTAAATTGAGGCAATTAACCTATTGGCTCATTTTAGCCAGCGCGTCATCGGTATGAACAAACTAAGAATGTTCAGAAATGAACTGCCCACCGGTCGGTAGTAGAGCCAACGCCTGTCCAATATCATCGTGTGCTCCTGTTGAACGTGATGAATTACCTGTAATCTCCTTGAACTAGAGTAAATAGCCTTATGTCAGAAATGACCTGATTCACTTTATGGTAGTTCAACAACATCGCTGCTTTTAGCGGCTGTTAGCACGGATGTGAAAACGCCCGGAAATTTTTTCTCCAGTTCATCAGACCGGAGCGAAATCAGGCTTTGCGTGCCATAGGGCCGTATGTGAATAATCCCAGCTTCGCGCAGAACCCGGATATGATGCGACATGGTTGACTTGGCGACCGAAGTTGGAACGGTGCCACAGGCTTGTTCGCCGATAGATTGTGCCAGGCATTGCACGTAATTTAACCGTACAGGATCGCTCAGGGCGTGGAGTACACCCGTCAGCGTAATCTGGTCAGCGGTGGGATGTTGATACTGTTTCATGCGTTAAATCCGGCTAATGGCTACTTCAGAACAGCGGCTTGTTACTGAAGTAGCTACAGTAGTTGCCAACACAACAATCAGGCCGCCAGAAAAAATTCATTGGTTTTTTCAGAATTGAGAAACCATCTGTCAGGGCATCTTGTTCGATAACCATAAAACAATTATAGTTCGATAGTTGTAGAACAATAAAATAAATCAACTTGACATACAATGAAAACGCTCAATTTTCGAACACAGTCCCTGATTGCAGGCCTGATCGTATTAACAATCGCTCTCTTCTTAGTCACGCCAAAATTATTCTCTAACAAACCAACAGCATCTCCCAGCGGTAAACATTCGTCGTTGACACCGCCTGCCGAAAATAAGGTGGCCACCGATGCGTTTGTCATTAAGCGCGAAACCATCACCGACGAACTCCAAACAACGGGCACCATCCAGGCCAATCAAGAAGTCGATCTGGTCAGTGAGGTGGCCCGTAAACTGGTCCGGGTTTATGCGCGGGAGGGTAGTTACGTGAGCCAGGGTACACTGCTCTACAAGCTAGACGACGCCGATCTGCTCGCTAAAAAACACAAACTAGCCCTCCAGGAAAAGCTGGCCAAGCTGGATGAAAAGCGCTTCCGCGAACTATTAGCTACCGAAGCGATCAATCAGCAGGAATACGATAAAGTACTGACCAACCTGAACGTGTTGCAGGCTGAAATGGCCATGATTGATGTGGATCTGGCTAAAACCGAAATCCGGGCGCCGTTTGCGGGTAAACTGGGTCTTAAGCAGGTCGATGTTGGCGCTTACGTAACCCCATCGACGGTGCTCAGCTCGATTGACGACATTAGCCGGGTAGAGGTGGCCTTTACCATTCCCGAAAAATATGCGTCAGACGTTCGTCCGGGTCAAACCATCCAGTTTACGACCGAAACCAGCAGTCGTCCGTTTTTAGGGAAGGTGACGGCTACAGAGCAGAAAATGGAAGCAAACACCCGCAGCTTACTGGTCAAGGCCATTAGCGACAATAAAGGGGGGAAACTAGTGCCTGGATCTTCGGCCAAAATTGCGTTTGCCCTGCACGCGGCTCAGGACGGTATTCTGGTGCCTACGCAGGCTCTGATTCCGAACGCCAAAGGGTATTCGCTATTCCGAATCAACAACGGGAAAGCCGAACGGCGGGATGTAAAAACTGGAAACCGGACTAAAGGAACCGTACAGATTCTGGAGGGCCTATCTATCGGTGATACCGTATTGACAACCAATTTATTGCGTCTGGACACGGGCGTGCCGGTAACAGCCTCCACGATTGAATAACGCTCTAGCCTTGCCGCTCACCTTCTCTTTGATTTAAAAATACCTTACCATGAGTTTATCGGGAATTAGTATTCAGCGGCCAGTGCTGGCCGGGGTACTCTCTGTATTGATTATACTTTTCGGGTTCGTCGGGCTGACCTACCTCGGTATTCGTGAATATCCGGTTACCGATTCGCCCATCGTGACGGTTACCACCACCTATCCGGGTGCCAGCCCCGACGTAATTGCCTATCAGATTACCAAACCATTGGAAGAAGCTATTGGGGAAGCTAATGGCATCCGAACCATCTCGTCAGTATCCAGGGAAGCGGCCAGTGTGATTACGGTTGAATTCAACCTCAATGCCGATCTGGAAGCGGCTGCCAATGATGTCCGGGATAAGGTTACCCAAGCCCGGCGTTTGCTGCCTGGCGACGTTGATCCGCCCATCGTGGAAAAAGCCAACAGTGGCGACATTGTCATTTTTATGGCGGTGGAAAGCAAAACCCGCAGCATTCTCGAAGTAAGCAATATTGCCTCCACCGTCATCAAAGAGCGGATGCAAACCATTCCGGGCGTGAAACGAGTCGGTATTGCGGGCGAGAAGAAATACGCCATGCGCTTACGAATCGATCCGGCCAAACTAGCGGCCTATCAACTGACCCCGTCGGATATTGAGCAGGCACTACGGAACGAAAACGTGGACCTGCCCTCGGGCCGGATTGAAGGTGACCGCAACGAACTGACGGTTCGAACGCTGGGTCGATTGACGAAGGAGGACGATTTTAACAACATGATTGTTAAGCAGGAAGGCAATAGTATCATCCGGTTCCGGGACATTGGCTATGCGGAGTTAGGAGCGGAGAACGAACGAACCGCCATTCTGAATAGCCTGAAGGGAAATTCCCCGGTAATCGGCGTATTCGTTGAGCCCCAGCGCGGAGCCAACGCCGTGGCCATTGCCGATGAGTTCTACAAGCGGCTAAAGGAACTACGTACCGAAATACCGGCCGACTACGAGCTGACCATAGGGAAAGACTTCACTGAGCCGATCCGGGATTCCATTTCGGAAGTAGAAGAAACGCTGTTTGTTGCGTTTGGACTGGTTATTCTGATCCTGTTTCTATTCCTGCGCGACTGGCGGTCAACAATTATCCCGGTGGTAGCTATTCCCGTGTCCATTGTGTCAGCTTTCTTCATCATGTCCATTGCTGGCTACTCGATCAATATTCTGACGCTGCTGGCGCTGGTGCTGGCGATTGGTCTGGTAGTAGACGATGCCATTGTAGTGCTGGAGAATATTTACGCCAAAGTAGAAGAAGGCATGTCGCCCCTCCAGGCTGCGTTCAAGGGTTCTTCGGAAATTTACTTTGCCGTTATCTCGACTACCATTACGTTGGCGGCTGTTTTTCTGCCTATTCTGTTTCTGCCGGGCATTACCGGGAAGCTTTTCCAGGAATTTGCGGTGGTTGTGGCGGGTTCGGTGTTGGTGTCGGCATTTGTGGCCCTGACCTTGTCGCCGATGATGAGCGCGTATCTGCTGAAACGGCATGATAAACCTAACTGGCTATACCGCAAGACGGAGCCGTATTTCCTGGCCTTGAACCGGGGCTACGAACGGTCGCTGGCCTGGTTCATGCACTATCGCTGGGTTGCGTTCCCCACCCTGATCATAACCTTCGGACTCATCTATTTCATTGGCAGGCAGCTCCCTTCAGAGCTGGCCCCGCTGGAAGATCGCTCGCAGATAAGTCTGGCCGTCGTGGCACCAGAAGGGTCTTCGTACGAGTATACGGAGAAGTACCTAGCCGAGATCGCCAAATTCTCGGTCGACTCGACACCCGGCTTGTTTCAGACGTATTCGATCCTGGCCTTAACCTTTGGGCCTCCGGCACCAGTGAATATTGCCATTCAGAATACGTTCCTTAAAAAAGCGGATCAGCGCACCACGACCCAGGCCGATGTCTTCGCGACCTACGCCCGAAACATCCAGAATTTCCGGGGTGTGATGGTCTTCCCGGTCCAGCCGCCGACCATCGGGAGCCGATTCGGACAGGCCCAGCCTGTCCAGTATGTTTTGCAGGGCACCAATCTGGCAGCTATTACGGGAGTATTGCCCAAGTTCATGGACGAAGCGCGCAAAAGCCCCATCCTGCGATTCGCCGATTCGGATTTGAAGGTCAATAAACCGGAACTGGTGCTTCAGATCAACCGCGACAAGGCGGCTGAGTTAGGGATTTCCGTCGCGGAGATTGCCCGGAGCCTGCAACTGGCATTAAGTGGTCAGCGGTACGGATACTTTATCTATAATGACCGTCAATACGAGGTGATTGGTCAGTTGCAAAAGCAGGATCGGGATACACCGTATGATTTGAAAGCGATGTTTGTCAGGACCCGAACCGGTGACGTTGTTTCGCTGGATAATCTGGTTTCGTTCAAGGAAAGTATCAGCCCGGCAGCCATCTATCGCTATGATCAATCTATTTCAGCGACCGTATCGGCGGGATTGGCCCCTGGTTACACCATTGGCGACGGTGTGGCGGAAATGAACCGCATTGCCAAGCTGGTTTTGCCGCCTACCATCAAAACGTCGCTGGCGGGCGAATCGCGGGACTACTCCGAAAGCTCGTCGAGTTTGCTGTTCGCGTTTGTGTTCGCGCTGGTGCTGATCTACCTGGTACTGGCCGCCCAGTTTGAAAGCCTGGTCGATCCGTTTATCATCCTGCTGACCGTTCCAATGGCGATGACCGGTGCGCTACTAAGTCTGTGGCTATTTGGTCAGACCCTGAATATTTTCAGCCAGATTGGGATCATTACCCTCATCGGTCTGATCACCAAAAACGGTATCCTGATTGTTGAGTTTGCCAACCAACAAAAAGAAGAAGGATTGAGTACGCTCGAAGCCGCCAAAGTTGCGGCAGCCTCCCGGTTCCGGCCCATTCTGATGACCAGCCTGGCCATGATCTTCGGTACGATTCCGATTGCACTGACCGTAAACAGCCGAAACTCGCTCGGAACGGTCATTGTGGGTGGCTTATTGTTTGCGGGTCTGCTCACGCTCTATATCATTCCGGCGGTGTATTCCTATTTCTCACGAGTTCCCAGGAAAAAAGCCGAAGAGCTGGAACTGGTTGCCTGATTCTATTTTCTCATCCTACGATTATGAACTACCCAAACTATACCGTCGGCTTATGGCTGACGCTTGGCTCCCTGCTTAGCCCGATGGCGCAGGCACAGGTGCGCCAACTGACGATGGAAAATGCTTTTAAACTGGCCATCGATAAAAACCGCGACGTACAGGTCGCCACGCTCGAAACGGCAAAAGCGGCTCAAAAAGTGCAGGAAGCCAGGGGCTATGGGTTGCCCACCGTAGCGGCTTCGGCCCAATACCTGTATTATGTCAACAAACAGGTTTCGTTCCTGCCCGGCAGTTTTGTTGGGTTAGGCGACGATCAGTTAGCCATGTTTCGGGTTGGTGGGTCGAACGCCTTTCTGGGTGGCTTGGCCATATCCCAACCCCTGTTTCAGGCCAGCGTTCGCTCGGGTATTAAAGCGGCCCAGATCGATGAATTCGCTACGAATCAGGCGCTGGCAGAGGTTCGGGTAACTGTCATTACCGACGTAAAAAAAGCATACCTGGATGTACTGATCACCCAGGAACAACTCCGACTGCATCAGCAGAGTATTGCCCGGAATGAGCAAGCCCTGAAAGATTCCCGTTCGCTGTTGGCGCAGGGACGGGCCTCGCGTGTCGATACCTTACGCGCTTACGTAACGCTCGAAAACCTACGGCCGACGCTCATTCAGTTAACGAACCGGATTGGAATTACGAAAACAGTATTGAAACGAACCATGGGTTTGGACGAGCGGGAAGAGGTTGAACTCCAGGATTCGCTCCGGTACGACGATGCCTTATTCGTTTCGCCGGGCACCGATGCCTTCTTCGATGCCGTGCAGGCTCGACCCGATGTGCGTCGGCTGGCCTTGGTTGAACAACTAAACCGGGAACAAATTGCAGTACAGGCTGCCGAGAAGCAACCGAAGCTAGCTGCCATCGGCCTGGTACAATCCCAGTCGCAGGCTAACAATTTTCGGCTGGGCGATTACCACTGGCCCGTTAGTTCGTACGTAGGCTTGCAACTCAATGTGCCAATTTTCAGCGGGTTTCGAACCAATTCGCGGATTCAACAGGCGCAGCTAACCCGTCAGCAAAGTGAAACGCAATTGGCTAATCTGAAAGAGATCGTGCGGGCGCAGGTGAAAATAAGCCTGGCCAATGTACAGGAAGCCAGACTGCGCATCCAAACCCAGCAACAAACGATTACCGTCGCCGAATTAGGGTACCGGATCACCCGCGATCGTTGGAAACAAGGCATTGCTTCCCGGTTAGAGTTGACGGATGCTGAGCTTTCGCTTACGCAGGCTAAATCAAACTACCTCCAGGCCGTATATGATTATCTTACGGCTACAGTTGAATTAGACAAGGTATTGGGGCGAATAAAGTAAATGTCTTGGCCTGAAAATTTACCGAGGGTTTTGTAGACGATTTTCATCGCTAATCAAATCAATGTAAATTATTCATTTATAGTAAAATAGTGCGTTTATTGAATAGCAAGCGTGGCCTTTTAACGGACGAAAACGTTCATTATTCTTCCTGTTTTTTATTGGCCGCTTATTGATTGCTCCTCTTCCGGTTAACCACCAAGTTAATGAACCGTTATAAACTCTCCACTATAGAGTAGATGACTACAAGAGTAACGGTCATTGAAATCAAGCCAACCTAGATAGAGTACCAATGTCAGTGTCCGATGAGATTCGGGAAGATACATAAACAGCGTTCCCTACTACCTAAAAAACAGAAGCTCCTTAGCAAAGAGCTCCTGTTACTTAACCAACCTATATTATTCCATTTTACCAGCTTTAGGGTGCTTGGTTACAATAACCTGGTTATTGGTAACGCGCCCGAAGCATTTCCATCATATATCGATTTACCTCCCATTGATCCACTACGGGCTGACGGGTATAGGGCTGTAGAAACAAATAGGGCGAAGCCCCAAACTCAGGTGTGATGGTACTGACCGAATGACCTGCTTGCAGACGGGATGCAATAACACGATCCCAACAGGCCAGATGGTGGTCTACGACAGACTGCCACTCAGGGGCGCGAGGATCAGCAATTTGTGGTCCCTGCGTATGACCAACCCGGCTGTGAATATGGTCGGTACGGCTAATGGCCAGCGATACAGCGTTGGGCTGATCCTGTAGAAATGTCTCGGCCGTAGTAAACCAATGCGATAGGTCAAGCGCAATCCGCACCGAGGGTAGACGTTCCAGATATGTACGGGTAATATGTGCGGCAAAGCTGAACTTACCCCGATGTGTCTCATGCAGAATAGGAATACCCGTTTCGTCAGCTATCGACGTCGCCAGCGCAATCAGGCACTCATTCTGCTCAAACGAGTAGTAATCTTTGCCGGTCTGGCTATTAATGAACATTGGTTGGGTCGAAGCTAACGCCCGAAGTCGTTGTTCGTATTCACGATAATGCTGATTAAAATCCGGGCAGACAGTTTCCCAATGTTGGCCAATAAAGCGTAACCCCTGCCGGGCCAGCTCATTCAACATCGTATCGCGTTCCAGGGGCGACGCTGGTAAACTAGCCTCTACGCCCTGATAGCCAGCGTCTTTAACGTGTTCCAGAAAACTCGCCCAGGGGACGTGCTCCTGTCCCCATCTTGGGCAGAAAAAAAGTAATTCCATTTATTTATGCCTTGAAGCGTTTTTGCCGGGTGAATAATTCATCGATTTCTTCAAGCGATTTCCCTTTCGTTTCGGTCATCGCTGTCTTTAGAAAGAGGAAGTAAATCAGACAGATAGCCGCATGGATACCGAACGTAACGGGTAACCCAAGTGTCGATTTCAGGATTGGAAACGAAGCAGTGGCCAGAAAATTGGTGACCCACAACGATAAGGTAGCAACCGCCATAGCACCCGCCCGGATTCGGTTCGGGAAAATTTCAGATAAGATAACCCAGGTAACGGGTCCTAGTGTGGCCGAGTAAATGGCAATAAAGGCCAGCACAAATAGCAATACCCAGATGGCAGGCAAGTGCCCGTAAAACGCAACCGCCAACGCCAGAGCATCTACCGATAGCAAACCCGCTCCGTAAATAAGCAATTGTTTTCGACCGCTTGTCTCGATTCGGTGGATTGCAATAAACGTAAACAGGAGATTGATCAGGCCAATACCAATGGACTGAAAAAAAGCCGAATCCTGCCCCATACCAGCTTGTCGGAACAATTCGGGTGCATACGAAAACAGGGAATTTTGCCCGACAGCCTGCGAAAATAAAGCCACCAGCACGCCCAGTCTTAAAAACGGGCGGAACTCGTGCGTGAAGAGAGCCCGTACAGATAGGGGAGAGACCTGGACAAAACTACCCCGTATTTGCTGGGCAACTGCCTGCGCATACGTCTGCCCACCAATTTGTGCCAGTACTGCCAATGCCTGACGGTCTTTACCCTTCTGCATGAGCCAACGAGGACTTTCTGCAATGAAGAATAAGCCAGCAACAAACAGAAGGGCCGGAATGGCCTGTACAGAAAACATCCAGCGCCAATTGTTATTTCCCGTATTCAGCAACAGATAGTTAGACAGATAAGCCAGTAAAATGCCCATTACAATGGATAGCTGGTAAAACGATACCAGACGCCCACGCAGGGAAGCGGGTGTGATTTCGGCAATGTACATGGGGCATACCAATGCGGCTGCTCCAATGGCTACGCCACTTGCCAACCGAAAAACGATAAACGAGGAGAAATTTTCGGCCCAGCCGGTGCCTGGTCCGGTCAACGCAAACAGTAGTGCGCAGGCCATTAATAACGCCCGTCGTCCCCATACCTCGCTGAGTTTTCCGCCCAGCAGTGCGCCAATTGCCGCTCCCAAATTGATACAGCCAACAGCCCAGCCAATCTGCGCTTCGCTGAGGCCAAAGTGACGGGGGAAGAACGGTAGCGTTCCAGAAATAATGACCAGATCGAACCCAAACAATACGCCACCCAGTGCGGCAACGGCACTCAGCAGGTAAACATACGTCTGGTTTATGGGAATGGGCGAGGAAGCTAGTCTCTGTTTGGCCTGAATAATCAACGGCATATACCAGAAGGGGAATTTTATCGATTATTGTAAAGCAACATCCGCTTCTTTGGCCAGAAAGTCTGCGGCTTCTTCGGCTAGTCCTTCCGCTTCCTGCGTCAACAGGGCGTCGTCTGCAACTACGGTAATCGGCGTAATGCTGGAGGTCGATGTCGACGACTCCTTATAGCCGATGTTGGATTGGCGATTATAGCAGGAAATCAGCGACCAGCGGGCCTTATCGGACAGATTCGCTTCGGAGCGGTGTAGTAGATTACTATGAAAAAAGAGGGCATCTCCAGCTTTCAACTCCACGAACTCCAGTTCCATTGTTTCCAGGGCTAGTTCCACATATCGCTGGGCGGCACCTACCTGCTCGCCCGAAAGCCCATGCTCGACGCGACCCATTTTATGTGACCCTTTGATCACTTGCAGGCATCCATTTTCTCGATTGGCATCCGTAATTGCCATCATGACCGACATCATCTGGTCGGGCAGGAGAAACTCATTTTTGTACCAGTACCCATAGTCCTGATGCCACTCCCAGGCTCCTCCCACGCGCGGTTCTTTCTGCATCAGTTTGGAATGAAAATGGCAAACAGGAGCTTCGCCATCCAATAACTTATCGACCGATTCAACCATCCGCTGACTGCGGGTAAGTAAGCCGTAGCTGTCGTTCCCCGGTTGGTACCAGAGCGATAGTTTGCTGCGTTTACCCGTACTGTCGTTTACATTAATGGCATGTTTGCTAATCGCCTGATCATCAATAGCGACTTGATACAGGCGATCGATGGCTGGCTGCGTCAGAAAATGCCGAATGATCAAATACCCATCGCGTTGGTATTGCTGAATTTGGTCAGAGGTTAAAGGCTTCATTGTATTACGATTAAAAAGGATATGATTAGTATCAATTGGAACTGATTTCAAAAAGCTGACCATCGTATTCACCGGAGATCGTTACTGAAAATCCCGTCTTCTCCAGAGCTGCCCCGGTCAGCGTAGCCACGACGGTTCCGTCCATCGATTTTATACGGTATTGGCGAGTTGTGTCTAGCTGTTGAAGTGTAACCAGACGGGTCTTCTCAATGGCCCCGTGTCGAAATACACCAATGATGCCGCCCTGTCGGGAATCGGTGTTGATGCGCTGAAATCCATCCCAACACCCTTCCTTAGGCTCCCCAAAACCGGTTAAGTCCTGACGAAAGCTCATGAAGTCATACGTAGCCTGCATCGATTGTAGCCAGTCGGCATACCGGCGGTATTGTTGCAGACCAGTCTCCGATAATTTTCGTGGATCGCCCAGCATGATGGGTAGAGCACCCGCCAACGCCTTAATGTGAGCTTCCCAGCCTTTGTCCTGCATGGCGGGATTACCGATCACCAATGCCGTAGCAGGCATAGCCGGTGATCGCCACCAGGCCATGTTTCGAATGCGCAGGTCTCCTTTCTCATCGGGTTCATAAAAATTGGAGAGCCAGTCGCCTTCGGCATGTTTGATCAGCGCGTAATCGATGAGTTGAAGTCCGCCCAATGTCTCAAACGTACAATCGATAAACAGGTTGGGGCTGAGTTTATGTAGCTCGTCGAAAAGCTGCCACATCCGTTCGTAATTGGTGAAAAGGGATTCCGAGTGATCTTTATGTCCGCTGTGATGCGTGGCATAGCAGCCCGATTCAGCGGGATCGTAGCGGTACGGACTCGTAACTACCGAAAAATCCAGCTTGAGGTATTCCAGTCCGTACTCACTCACCAGCCTGCTCAGTACCTGCCGAATATGCCCGTACCAGTCGGTGCCAAAACAGGCGGTTGCTTTCCCGGCCCCGGCAACCAGTAACGAGGTCGGTTTACCGTTTTTGTCCAGAACAAACCAATCGGGGTGTTGTTGATAGACCTTGCTGGTGGGCGATGCGGTGCCAATACTCACCCATAATCCAGGCTTCATTCCCAATGACTTAATGAAGTCGATGACGGGCTTTAATCCATTCGGAAATTTCTTTGTATCAATGCCCCAGTCGCCCAGGTTATCTTCCCAACCATCATCGATCACAAATTCTTTCATGCCTGCCTTTGCTGCGGCCGTGGCCAATTCGCGTATCAGTTGCTCATTGATGTTGGTCTTGAACGGATTCCAGGTGTTATACACGAACGTTGGTTTTTCAGCCAGTTCCGAAAGCCGGATACCCATGTGTTTGCGAACGAATGCTGGTACAGCCGTATTCAATACCTCGTCGGGATCTTTGTGGTTGGCATAGACCATCGTAAATACAGGCGGTGTCTCGAACGACTGCCCCGGCGCAATCCATTTTCGGAAGGGGAAACGAGCCTCTTTATGCGTCAGGCCCACGCAGATGTCGGGGGCATTCCAGAACAAAGCCGTTCGTTTCAGAACGCCCGTCGCTTCATTCCCAATCACGATTCCCTGCTCTTTATCTGGGTTATGTACCGTTATCAAAGCATCCTGCAACGTACCCTGATAAGGCCCGATGACCCGCCTTCGCCCATAATCAGTCCCAATCCAGCAGTATAGCGGAGAGCCATAGCCGCCAACGATTAATTTCTCTACATCCACAGATTCAAGGCGAACCGCAGTCTTCGTCAGGTTTTTAATCGACAGACTTTTACGGACGACCGGCAAATCGGGGTATAGCCAGAACGTTACCGTCAGTTCAATTTTGGCATCCCGGCTAAGGAGGGTAACGGCCGCGCCAGCTCCCTGTTGTTTGTCTGTAATTGGTTGGACAGCCCGGACTTTCCAAGAGTCCGATCCCGTATAGACAGTACCGTTCACCTCAAACTGAAAATCCGGGTTCGACTTCTTAAAGAAATTGAAGTTTCCCACCAGTGGTTTATAGCTGATCGTTTCAAAACGACCGGTTGAATCATCGGGCAAATGAATCGTTCGCTCAACAATGGAGTTGTTGAGCACAAGTTCCGAGCGAGTCCAGCGAGCATACGACTGACCCGTTTGGCCATATACCACCTGACCAGACAGACTCATTAGGACTCCTAAAACAATCAGGATAGACTTCATCATACGCTTGTCATGCGATCAAATGTAGGCAGGGTATTAAGGCTTGATTGTTCAATTTTCAACACTGTTAAAATTTGAACAGCGTTGTTTATCTATCACTATACCTTGTTGTGTTATTATTTAAGCAAGTTTTAACCAATGAAACAGCTCCCCTTACGCACCGACCGTCGGGCATTCCTTAAGCAGCTTGGTATAGGTGTCAGCCTGCTGACAATTCCCTCTTACGACTTACTGGCGTATAGGCGCGACCGAAACGCGCTCCCTCGCAGTACCCCTGAAGAACAGGGTGTTTTGTCGGAAGAAATTTTACGGTTTGTCAACGAAGCCGAAAAGCAGAATGCGGGCCTGCATGGCTTTATGGTCGTTCGACATGGGGATGTCGTAGCCGAAGGCTGGTGGGCTCCCTACCGACCTGATATTAGCCATGACCTGTATTCCCTGAGCAAGAACGTGACATCGACCGCCGTTGGGCTGGCTGTTCAGGAAGGTAAATTGTCGATCGAGGATAAGGTGATTTCGTTTTTCCCGAACGATCTTCCGGCTACCGTTAGCGAGAATCTGGCGGCTATGCGCGTACGTGACCTACTCACCATGTCGAGCGGCCATGCAACCGACACACTCATGCCAGTGCTATCGACCAAAGAAGGCACCTGGGCCAAAACCTTTCTGTCGCTACCCCTTACGTATCAGCCAGGAACCCGCTTTGTCTACAATACCGGAGCGACCTATATGTTATCGGCCATCGTTCAGAAGGTAACAGGCCAACCTCTTCTGACGTATTTACAGCCACGTCTGTTTGGGCCACTGGGAATAACCGGGGCTGAATGGGATAGCGATCCGCACGGAGTCAATTTTGGGGGCGCGGGCTTACGGCTGAAAACCGAAGACATCGCCAAATTTGGGCAGTTGTATTTGCAGAAAGGGGTCTGGAAAGGCAAACGAATTTTATCCGAGAAATGGATCGACGAAGCAACGTCGTTTCAGATCGCCAACGACGATACGGGCACACCCACGAAAAAAGAAGACGATGATATTAAGCAGGGATATGGGTATCAGTTTTGGCTGAGTCGTCCGGTGGCGCAGGGGGCTTATCGGGCCGAAGGTGCCTTTTGTCAATACAGCATCGTGATGCCAAAACAGGACGCCGTAGTGGCTATTAACGCCGAAGGAATCAGTACGAAACGCGTGATGGACCTTGTATGGGGTATTTTGCTGCCCGCTATGAAAGATGGAGCCTTACCCGCTAATCGGCCGGCTCGACAGGAATTACAAACCAAATTGACCTCGTTAACGCTTGTGCCGCCGGTTTCTAAAGTCCACTCACCGCTCGAAGCAACGGTTTCCGGGAGGCCGTATACGATAAAAACCAACACGATGAACGTATCGGCTATCACGTTCCAATTTGACGCTGATGCGACGGTATTTACCCTCCGCGATAACAAAGGCGAACATCGAATACGCTGTGGTATTGGCCAATGGATTCTGGGCGAAACCAACATACCAGGTAGCCCCACAAATTTACTGGGAGCGGGCCTTCCGCTGCCCCGAACGAACTGGAAAATAGCCGCCAGTGGCACCTGGACCGACGAAAAAACGTATGTTATGACCTGGCGATTCTACGAATCAGCGCACTACGACATCGTCACCTGTCAATTCGACAGTGATACGCTGACAGTAACCTATGCCAATAGCATCACCCGGATTCTCAAACAATACAAAGACCCTCGTCCTAAACTAACGGGAAGCTGGTAAGTAGTCTTACTATCTGTATCTTAAATAGATAATACTATTTTTACACTTTTTATAACTTCTTGCAGATATTTGCCTATCTATACTTGTTTTTAGTTGCTTAAACGTTCATTCCCATGCATGTGGTGAGGCCGGTATATAAAGAATCAGGGCGGATCTATCGGCCTGACAAATGCCTTCCGTTGATTGCAGCCAATCAGGCTGGAGAAATCCAGTTGGAAGCCTGGGCACGACTTGGTTATCCGGGACGGGGAATGCCGTCGGAGGTGTTGCCGGGCGTAAGCAGTGTAGGGTTCTGGAATGCTCATTTCCAGCAAAACTGGGGACTTCCCTGGCATCGGAACGAAGGGATTGAGCTGACGTTTCTGGAAACAGGGGCTATGCCTTTTTCGGTTGGTGAAAAAGACTACACCATTATGCCGAACGAACTGACTGTCACGCGGCCCTGGCAACCTCATAAACTGGGAAATCCCAGCATTGGTATTGGTAAATTTTATTGGCTCATTCTGGATGTGGATGTAAGACAGCCGCACCAGGACTGGAACTGGCCATCCTGGATTATGCTCACCAAACCGGATCTGGATGACCTGACCAAAATATTACGACAGAATGAGCAGCCGATTCTTAAAGTCAATCAGGACGTTCGGAAATGCTTCATGAAAATAGGCGAGCTAATCCAGGGCGATCATAGCTTTTCCAAAGAATCATGGCTGATTATCTACATCAATGAGTTGCTGATGCAGCTCCTGCAATCGTTACGCAGCGGCAGTGTTAAACTCGATAAGAGCCTGACCGATAGTACACGGACAATCCAACTGTTCCTAAACCATCTGGAAGAAACCTACGAAAACGTCTGGACGCTCGAATCGATGGCGGAACATTGTGGTCTGGGAACGACCCGATTCGTGCATTACTTCAAGCTGGCAACCAACATGACGCCCATGCATTATCTGATGTTTATCCGGCTTAAAGCGGCTGCCCATCATCTAGTAAAAGATGTCGTAACGCCCGTTTCGCAGATTGGCTATGAGCATGGATTTTCGAGCAGCCAGTATTTTTCAACCCTCTTTCGGAAACAGTTTGGCTACTCTCCAGTCGAATACCGAGCCCGCCATAGCCAGCAACCAGCCTGAGTGATTCGTTACGCCAAGGCTTACGATGTTCAAATTTCTTCACTGATGGATCTTGAACAATTTTAATATATTCTAGGCTTATTTTTGTTATGTAGCTCTGTAAATCAGCGCTTCCAACGACTTCCCTATGCATAAAAAAAGGGCATATATGTTTATTCCTTAACCCCCTATTCCGATATGATTTCACCATTACGAACTGGGCTCCCCAAGCCCTGGAGGCATTTCTGTTGCCTTATTTTCAGCCATAAGCTACCATTCAGACCGAGGCAGTGGTTCACTGTTTGTATCCTGCTGGTGGTGTGCATAGCTTCTCCGTGGACCGTTTATGCCACTGGTTTTATGGCCAGACACATTGGTCCTAATCACGTAGTTGAGCGAACCATCCGGGGAACGGTTTCGGATCAGAGTGGAAAGGAACTAGCTGCCGTCAACGTCATCATTACCGATAAGAAAATTGGGGTGTATACCAACGAAAAAGGGGAATACATGATTTCGGGCGTTCCGGTGGATGGTTCACTGACCTTCAGCCACATCGGGTACATCACGCAGACCATTAAGATTGGCCCGGACGATAGGCTGGATGTGGTCATGAAGGAGAATAACGCCGTGCTCAACGAAGTGGTTGTCGTAGGGTACGGGACACAGGCTAAAGCCAAAGTGACCGGCTCGGTGGCTACCATCGATTCGAAGGTGCTGGAATCCAGACCTGTTTCAAACGTATCGCAGGCGTTGCAGGGGGTAGCGGGTGGACTGAATATTACCCAGAGTGGCTCGTTAGGGGGTAGCCTTGATAATCGACCGACCATTAACATTCGGGGTATTGCCACCATTGGTCAGGGTTCAACGGGCGCACCACTCATTCTGGTCGATGGGATGGAGGCCGATATAAACGCGATTAACCCGCAGGACATCGAAACGATTTCGGTACTGAAAGATGCTGCTTCGTCCTCCATCTATGGCTCGCGGGCTCCTTTTGGCGTAATTCTGATTACGACCAAAAAAGGGAAAACCGACCGGATTCAGGTTAACTACAACAATAATTTCAGTTGGAGCCGCCCGGTACTGTTGCCGCAGATGGCCGACTCCTATCAGTTTGCCATGCTGTTCAATACGGGCTACCGCAACAGTGGTAGTGGCGATTTTCTGAGTCCATCCAATGTCCAGCGTATTCTGGATTATCAGGCCGGTAAAATCAAAACCACCAACATTCCTGACCCCAATAATCCGACCCTCTGGGCAACGGCCAATACGTATGGCAATGCCAACTTCGATATGTATAAGGCTATTTATGGGAACAATGCCCCAACGCAGGAACATGCGGTGAGCGTAAGCGGAGGAAACGGACGCACAACCTACTACCTGTCGGGGGATTACCGGAACGAGAACGGCCTGTTGAGCATTACCCGCGACAATTACAAACGGTTTACCTCTACGATCAAAATCAGCAACAAGCTGACATCCTGGGCCACCGTCGATTACAGCGGTCGGTTTATACGGGAAGATTTTGAGAAGCCCAGTGCCCTGACCTCGTCGAGCCGCTACGCCGAATTCACGATGAATCAGTACTTTACGGGCTGGATGTCGTGGCCCATTGTACCGCTTTACGACGACAACGGACGCATATACAGCATTACGAAAGACAGCCAGGGCAACGCCTTTATCAACGGTGGCCGGATGAATACGCAGAACGACTGGACGTATCATCAACTTAAGCTGACTCTGGAGCCGCTACCCGGCTGGAATATCTATGGGAATCTGAACTACCGCATCAACGATTATTTCCGACATCAGGACAATCAGAAACTGTACGGCTATACCATTGCGGGTGATCCGATCCTGATGGATGGGGCTTCGTCGGTGCAGGAAGATGCGTACCGAACCAACTATTTCAGTCCGAACGTCTACTCCGAATATGCCCGTTCGTTTGGTGGGCATAACCTGAAAATCATGGCGGGCTTTCAATCGGAAGTCAACAAAACCCGTAATCTGTCGACCAGCCGTCAGGGGCTCATTGTCTCCACAGTGCCCACGCTGGCCACCACCTCAGGGACCGATCAGAACGGTGCATCGACACCACCGATTGTGAGCGGCTCCTATGCCGACTGGGCTACTGCCGGGTATTTTGGTCGGTTCAACTATGATTACAATGCCCGCTATTTATTGGAGCTAAACCTACGCTATGATGGCACGTCTCGTTTTCAGGGGGATAAGCAATGGCGTTACTTCCCATCAGCATCCATTGGCTGGAATGTAGCGCGCGAAGCCTTCTGGGATAACCTGAATTCATATGTCAACAATCTGAAATTCAGGGCTTCGTATGGGCAGTTGGGCAATCAGAATACCAGCAACTGGTATCCGACCTACGCTACAATGCCAATCGGTACCGCCAATGGAACCTGGCTGGTAGGCGGTGTGCAGCCCAATACGGCTTCAGCCCCTGCGCTGATTAGTACATCCTTAACCTGGGAGCGTGTCAGAACCTGGAACGTGGGTGCCGATGTCAGTTTCCTGCGGAATCGGCTGAATGCCAGCTTTGATTACTTCACCCGGTTTACGAACGACATGGTTGGGCCTGCTATCGAACTCCCGGCCATACTGGGCACAACGGTTCCGTCAACCAACAACACAGATCTGAAAACCTACGGTTTTGAATTCGATCTGAAATGGCAGGATCGGCTCAAAAACAACCTGGGGTACAACGTCCACCTGATTTTGTCCGACTCTAAAACGCAGATTATCAATTACCCAAACCCAACGGGTAGTCTGGCTACGTATCGATCAGGAACGACGGTGGGCGACATCTGGGGTTACGAAACGGTTGGGATTGCTAAAACGCAGGAAGAAATGGACAGACATCTCTCTTCGTTGCCTAATGGCGGACAAAACGCACTAGGCAATAGCTGGAAAGCTGGTGATATTATGTACCGGGATCAGAACGGCGACGGGAAAATTGACCAGGGAGCCAACACCACCGACAACCACGGCGATTTGATTGTGATTGGGAACACCACGCCCCGTTATTCGTTCGGTGTAGACCTCGGACTGAACTGGAAAGGGTTCGATTTTAGGGCTTTCTTCCAGGGTGTCGGCAAACGCGATTATTTCCGGGGAGGTAGCACCTTCTTCGGGCCGTCGGGACAAATCTGGTGGTCGACAGCCTACGTGCAACACCTGGATTACTTCCGCGACGATCCATCAAACCCCTTGGGGCTGAATCTGGATTCGTACTATCCACGCCCGTTGTTCAACACGGTAAAGAACCAGCAGTCACAGACCCGCTATCTTCAGGATGCGTCGTACATCCGGCTGAAAAACATTCAGTTAGGTTATACCCTGCCGCAAACGCTGACGAAAAAGGCGAAAATCCAGTCGCTGCGGGTGTATGTATCGGCCGAAAACGTCTGGACCCTTACCCGAATGTCGAAAGTGTTTGATCCTGAAACGATTGATGGCGGTTATCTGGGTGCCGTCTACCCACTCTTCAAGCGACTTTCGTTTGGTACCAGTATCACCTTTTAAGCCCTGAACCATGAACAGACCCATCCGATTCGGTATCATTTGTTTGCTGGCACTGGCTTTCGTAAATGCCTGCAAACCCGATTTTCTCGACCGCCAGCCGCTGTCGAATATCACGCCCGACAATTACCTGGTTGAAGAGTCGCAACTGGCGGCCTACGCCATTAATCAGTATAGTATTCTTCCAACGCACCCGCAGAGCGGTTTTGGCACGTTTGGCAACGATGTCAATACCGACAACATGGCCTATATGTCCTATACCGAGCGGTTTGTGCCCGGGCAATGGAGAGTTCCGGCTACAGGGGGCGACTGGTCGTTTACTACTATTTATCAGTGCAATTACTTTCTGCAAACCGTTTTACCCCGGCTCAAAGCGGGCCAGATTGCCGGTAATCCGGCCATGATTCAGCATTATATTGGCGAGATGTACTTTCTGCGGGCGTACAATTACTTTGTCAAGCTGATGTCACTTGGCGATTTTCCGATTGTCAAAACGACCCTGCCCGACGATAAGGATGTACTGACGGTGGCCAGCAAACGGGCTCCGCAGAACGAAGTGGCGCGGTTTATTCTCTCCGATCTGGATTCGGCCTATTACTACATGCAGGCCAACGCCCCCGACGGGAACCGAAACCGGCTCTCGAAACCCTGTGCCTTAATCATGAAGTCGCGGGTGGCGCTTTATGAAGGGACCTGGCTGAAGTATTTCAAGAATACCGCCTTTGTGCCCAAAGGTCCAGGCTGGCCAGGGGAGCAGAAAGAGTACAACAAAAGCTACACGTTCCCGGCCGGAGGCATCGATGGCGAAATTGATTATTTCCTGACGCAGGCAATGACATCTGCCAAAGCCGTTGCCGACGCTACCCCACTAGTAGCCAATAACATGGCTGCTCAAACGCAGACGACCTACGATGCCTTTGCCACAGCGACGATGAACAACCCCTATTTTGCCATGTTCGGTAGTGTCGATCTGAAGCCATTCAGCGAGGTGTTGCTCTGGCGGAAATACGACAAAGGGCTCAATATTGGCCACAATGTAGTGCTATACGCTGGTGGAGGTAACTACGCCAGTGGCCTGACGCGGGGCATGGTCGATGGGTTTCTGATGAAAAATGGCCTACCCATCTACGACCCCAATTCTGGTTATGCAGGTGATGATGACCTGCAATCAGTACGGAAAGATCGCGACGGGCGATTGTGGCTCTTTTTGAAAGAACCCGGTCAGAAAAATGTGCTGATTACAGCCGCGAATCCTATTCCTTTCCCCATTGAACCCACCCCCCGGATTCTGGAAGTCTCGTTTGAAAACAACTACTCGACGGGTTATTCCATTCGCAAAGGCATCAACTACGATGCCAATCAGGTACAGACTTATTACGGTGGTTTTACGGGGAGTATCGTTTTCCGGGCTACCGAAGCGTATCTGAACTATATGGAAGCTGTTGTCGAAAAAACGGGTAACATAGATGGGACCGCCATTCAGTACTGGCAGCAAATCCGAAACCGGGCGGGTGTTGATCCCGATTATCAGAAAACCATTGGCGCTACCAACCTGGCCAAAGAAGCACTGAACGACTGGGGCGTGTACTCGGCCGGTAGTATGATCAGTCCACTGTTGTACAATGTCCGGCGGGAACGCCGAAATGAGTTGATGGCCGAAGGCTTCCGGTACATGGATTTACGTCGCTGGCGGGCTATGGATCAACTCATTACCACGCCCTACCATATTGAAGGATTCAAAATATGGGGCCCCATGAAAAACTGGTATACAGCCAGTACGCTGGTATATGGCATAGGCGACAAGAGTACGGTATCCAGCCCGGCGCTTAGCCAGTATTTACGGCCTTACGAAAAAACGCCAACGTCGCTGGCCTACAATGGATACAAATGGCACATGGCTCATTACCTGACGCCCATCGCGAATCAGCATTTTCTGATCACCTCGCAAAATAATAACCTCGATACGTCACCTATTTACCAGAATCCCGGCTGGCCTACTGCTGCCAATCAGGGACCGCAATAGCCGGTTGACGTCATCATTTATCTGTTCACTCTAGTAAACATTCCCCGAATGGCAACCTTTAAAATCAGCCTGAACATGGAGTATTGCCGAAGTGCCGACAAGGGCTTCGAGGAAGGCGTACAAATAGTCCGCGAAATTGGGTATCAGTACATTGAGCCGATGGTTCACACGGGCTGGGAACTGCTCAGCGAGGTACAGTATTTTCACTCCTTTTCAATGGAAGAAGACCCGTTGCTGATGAAGGAAATCTGTGATAAATACGGTGTGGAGGTTAGTAGCCTGAGTGGACACAGCCCATTGATGAAACCCGAAGCGGCCGTCAGTCGCCTGACGCGGGCCATTCTCTTTGCCGATACGCTGAATGCCCGTTTTGTCAATACCGACGAAATGGTTAAACCTGACTGGATGGACGACGAGTTTGCGCATCAGGCCATGAAATATAGCCTGACAAAGGCAAGTCAGGTTGCTGCCCGGCATAAGGTCTACATCTGTGTGGAACCGCACGGCATTTACACCAAAACAGTCGATGGACTGATGCGAATTGTCAAACTGGTTGATTCTCCCTGGATTGCGGTTAACTGGGATACCGGTAATTCATATCTGGCGGGTATCGAAGATCCATACGAAGGGTTGCAGGCGGTTCGGCAGCACGTCCGGCACATTCATGCCAAGGACATTAGCCTGGCGCAGGGTGAAGCCGAACGTGGTCTGGTTACAGGTACACCCGTTGGCTGTGCCTGTGGCGAAGGCGTCGTCGATTGGGATAAGGTGATTGAGATTATGGAACCCATTGACCGGGAGATATTCCTTAGTGTTGAATGTGGAACCATCAGCGAAGCCGAGCGGAGCCTTCATTTTTTAAAGAAAACTCTGGGAAAATTGGTAGTTGAAGCCGTATAGTGTTCTTTTCTTCATTCGACAGGATTAACAGGCGTTGAATCTGTATAATCCTGTCGAAATCATGGATGGTGAATCGCCGACAATTCATAGCGCAAACCTTTGGCTCTTCATTGGCTCTGTTGCTACCGGGCACTGGGGCTGCGTTGGCAAAACCACAGCCCAAACGGAAGTTTACAATGCAACTCAACGGTGGTCTGATTGGCGTAAAAGCTGGTCAGACCGCTTTGATTGAGTTGGCCTGGCGAAATGGTTTTGGGTCGGTGGTGGCACTGCCGCAGTACCTGAGCCGTTTGTCTGATGCTCAATCGCAGGATCTTCTGGCGGATATGCAAGCCAAAAAGATTTCGTTTGGCCTCGGCGAACTGAATGTCGAATTCCGTAAAAGTGAGGAGCTGTTTCGCAACGCCCTTGCGGGACTTCCGGCCAAATGTGCGGCTCTGCAACGGGTAGGCGTAACCCGGTCGATGACCTGGATTATGTCGAACCATAGCGAGCTGAATTACTTGCAGAATTTTCGGTTGCACCAGAAACGACTTCGCGAACTGGCGGGTATCCTGAACGATTACGGTATCCGGTTAGGTCTGGAATACGTAGGGCCCAAGTCAATTTGGGCTGCCAATCGATTTCCGTTTATTCATACCCTGACCGAAACCCGCGAACTGATTGCGGCCATCAATCAACCGAATGTAGGTGTTCATCTGGATACGGCACACTGGTTTACATCAGGCGAAACGCTCGATACGATCCGTTCATTAACCAATCAGGAGGTGGTGGGCTGCGACCTGAACGACGCCCTTCCGGGTATAACACCTCCCGAAAATCAGCCGGGTTATCAACGTGAATTGCCAGCTGCTACGGGCGTTATCAACCTAAAAGGGTTTCTGGATGTGTTGGTCGAAATTGGGTACGATGGCTTTGTGCAGGCCGAACCTTTTAACGAAGCTCTTAATCAGTTAGACGATGGCCCGGCCGTCCAGAAAACAGCCGAAGCGATGAAAAAGGCCCTGACGCTTATTGACTCATAAATGAAACAATCTATTCGTATGCTTGCTCTAGCTGGACTGCTTATCGGTCTGGCTTCGGCTGTTTTTAAGTTCAATGCGTCGAGTTCCGAAGACCGCATTCTGGTATTCAGCAAGACCGAAGGGTATCGCCATACCGAGTCGATTCGCGAAGGGCAGAAGGCATTTTTTCAACTGGCAGCGGAACATAATGTAACGGTCGATACAACGGAAAATGCCGGTGTATTTACGGATGCCAATCTAAAACGCTATCGAGCTATTGTTTTGTTGAATATCTCTGGTGCCGTATTCAACGAAGAGCAGCGCGTTAGCCTAAAACGGTACGTACAGGCGGGTGGTGGCGTCCTGTCTATCCACGCGACAGCCGATGCCGAACGCGACTGGCCCTGGTTTAATGGACTTGTGGGCGCGTATTTCCACACCCACCCACCCGTTCAGAAAGGACGATTTACGGTCGTCAACAAGCAACATCCCGCAACCGAATTCATGCCGGACACGCTCACCCGAACGGATGAGTTTTATAATTTCGAGTCAGTTCGCCCTAATCTGAACATACTCGTTACGCTTGACGAAGCCACATACACAGGCGGCAAAATGGGAGCGAATCATCCTATGGTTTGGCATCAGGAGTACGATGGTGGGCGCTCGTTTTATACGGCCTGGGGGCATACCAAAGCCAACTGGCAGGAGCCCTTTTTTCTGAAACAGTTATGGGGAGGTTTGTACTGGGTTATGGGCGAAAACAACCCCAAACCGTTAAACTACGCTAAATCCATCCCTGAAGACAATCGCTTCATTCGACATGAATTAATGACCAACATGGATGAGCCTATGCAGATGGCCATCCTGCGGAATGGAAATGTATTTGTTGCGCAGCGCCGGGGAACCATCCTCTTGTATGACGCAGCGACCAAAACAACTAAACCGATTGGTACAATCCCTGTTTTAAGTGCCTACGAAGATGGCCTTTTGGGTATAGCCGCCGATCCCAACTTTGAACGAAATGGCTTTCTGTACGCCTTTTACGCGGAAGCTGCCGCCAAAGATTCCGTATCTGACTATCATATTTCGCGGTTCACGGTCGGTAAAAACGGTCTGCTCAATCTACAATCCGAAAAAGTCCTGTTAGCCATTCCTCACAAGAATGCCGACGGTATTCATACGGGTGGCGGCCTGCTTTTTGACCCACGCGGCACGGGCGATCTGTTTATTACGGTCGGCGATAATACCAGTCCTCGAGCAACGCTATATGCCCCTTTAGACGAGAGGCCCGGCAGGGAATTGTTCAACGCCCAGCGAACAGCTGCCAATACAGCCGATTTACGAGGTAAAATCTTACGCATTCATCCTCAACCGAATGGTACCTACACGATTCCAAACGGTAATCTGTTTCCAAAGGGTACAGCTAAAACCCGTCCTGAAATCTACAGCATGGGTCACCGGCAACCCTGGCGACTGTCGATGGATACGCAGACGGGTTGGTTGTACGAAGGGGAGGTCGGACCGGATGCATCGGTTGATTCGGTTAACCGGGGGCCAATGGCCTACGATGAATTCAACCAGATTCGCAAGCCCGGAAATTTCGGCTGGCCGTATTTCGGGGGTAATAATCGACCCTATTATCAGTATGACTTTGCTACTGGTAAAACCGGCGCGCCATTCGACCCGAAGCATCTGGTTAATACCTCCCGGCTAAATACCGGTCTTCGTGATCTGCCTCCAGCGCAGGGGGCCATGATCTGGTATTCAGCCAGTATACCCAACGAATTTCCGCTACTGGGTCGGGGAGCACGTTCCGCTATGGGCGGTCCCATTTTCCGACGTGCCGATTTTAAGCCCGGAAGTCACCCATTTCCGGCTTATTATGAAGGAAAATGGTTCATAACCGAATGGCTCCGCAACTGGATCATGGTCGTATCGATGGATGATAACGGCAACTATACATCTATGGAACCTTTTCTGCCCAATATGTCGCTGGCAGGACCAATGGATATGCAGTTTGGACCCGACGGAGGACTATATGTATTAGAGTACGGCAAAGGCTGGTTTCGCCAGAACAACGACTCCAAACTAATTCGTCTCGAATACAACCCCGGCAACCGGGCTCCTGTCCCCGTAATTACCGTTGATCGAGACCATGGCCGAGTGCCGTTTACGGTCAATTTATCCCCGAAAGGTACACGCGATTTTGACGGTGACTCATTGACCTATTCATGGAAAATCGTTTCTTCTGCTGGTCATGTAGATACATTCAAAACCCCGAATACAAGCGTTCGTCTCGACAAAGTCGGTGTTTATACAGCCACCCTGACCGTCACGGATGCTAAAGGTAGTACGGCTTCTGAGTCGGTGCGTTTGTATGCCGGGAACGAAGCGCCGAACGTAAACCTGGCCATTACAGGCGGCAACAAAACGTTCTTTTTCCCAAATGCCGAGCTGGCTTATACGGTCAATGTCGTGGATGCCGAGGACGGAAGTCTGGCAAGTGGCACCATCCCGTCAAGCCGCGTAACCGTTAGTATGAATTATGTACCAGATGGCTTTACCATTGCCCCAAAGGGCCAGACCATAGTTCCGCAAAATGGCCTTGCCATTAAAGGTGGTATGATTATTAATGCGAACGACTGCTATCATTGTCACTCCATCAACCAGAAACTGGTTGGCCCAACATTCACCGAAATCGCCCAGCGGTATAAGGACGATGATCAGGCCGAAGATCGGTTGTCGAAGAAAGTAATTAGTGGGGGGGGGGGGAGTTGGGGAAATATAGCTATGTCTGCCCATCCCGAACTACCACTCGACGATGCGAAACGGATGATCCGTTTCATTCTGAATCTGGCACAACCCGCGCCTAAATCACTACCTGTAGCTGGTACACATACGATAAAATTACCTGCCCGATTGAGTGCAAAAGGTGTATACGTACTCGCTGCTAGTTATACCGACAAGGGAGCGAATGGCTTGCCGCCAGCCACCGATGAGAAAGCTATTGTGCTACGCGCTCCCTGGCTTTTACCCTCACAGGCATCCTTCCGCAAAAGTGGTATGAATATCAAGATTCCGAGTCCTAAAGGAGAGGTGGAGCTTTTGCAGGGCAAAGGAGCCTACATTGGCTATCGTCAGATTGATCTGACCAATATTCGTCAACTTGAACTGACAGGAGCCGGAACCGACATACTGGAGGTTCATATCGATTCCCCCGATGGTCGACTACTCGGCCATACACAACCTACAGCCGATGGCCAAGAATCGGAACAGACAATTCCACTCGAATCCGTTTCCGACCGGCACGATCTCTATTTTGTTGTTAAAAGCCGGGGATATTCGATCAAGAATATGATCAAGTTTATTTCACTATAAATCTATGGATATGTATTTCGGGCATATACAGACCTGTTATGCCGTTGTAGGCTAGTATATCGTTCATCGTTATTTACCCTGGTAAACACTTGGAGCGGGCTATTCGTATTACCAATTATGATCATGGAAGCCGCATTCTGCTGATGAAGTTGCACGATCGATTTCGCTTCCTTATCGGCAGTCAACCCCTTCAGGTTGCTAACCACAAATCCATCGCGTTTACCGCCAAGCAATAAAGCGCCTTTCGAGGCATCATACCAGCCGCCGATCGTTTCTGATGCGTAGGAATTACCAATGAGTAAAGCGTCTTGATACCCATCCTTATTAAAGTCATCGACCAAAATACCGAATACAGGGCCAAATTGGGCTTCCACAGGAAGCGGATGCGCTTTAAACCCATTACCAATGTTTTCGTAGTATATACTACGGAACTCAGTCGCTTTCAAATGATAGGCCGATTTACGCTCCTCTTCCGTAAACGATTCGTTGAAAACCGTATTAGCGTAGGTATCAAAATTGGGGAAACGACGTTTCATCGATGGAATTTGTGCCGTTAACAGATCGCGCGTTTGGCGTATCCACTGCTGTCGATCATTGTAATAGGTTATGACAGGATCGATACGTCCGTTTTTGTCAAAATCGGCGGCAAATAATTCAATCAGCTGTTCGGGTGATGCTTTGTATTTGGTATTCAATCCCAGGTTACCAGCCAGCAAATCCAGATCACCGTCATTATCAAAATCGGCAGCAGCGAGCGTATTCCACCAGCCACTTGACTGAGCGAATGAGTGAATGAGCGAATGACTGAATTGCTTGCCTGTATTTTTTAGTATAGTAATAGGCATCCATTCGCCACAAAGCGCTAAATCTGGCAAACCGTCTTTATCAAAATCCGCCCAAACGGCTGACGTAACCAGACCAATGTTGCGTAGTTCAGGAGCGGTCTGCGTTGTTACGTCAATAAAGCGACCACCCTCGTTTTTGAAGAGAAAACTGCTGGCGGGCATTGGGTATTGACCGGGAATCAGTCGGCTACCCCGAAACAAATCCAGGTCACCGTCATGATCAAAATCACAGGTACTCACACAGGAGCCGCTGATGGTGAGGATGGGCAATGCCTGTCTGGATAATGTTAAATGGCCCTTCCCATCGTTCAAATAAAGCCGATCCTGGTAAGCGTCTGAAGGGGCGTTTGCATGGCTCCCCCCGCTGACTACGTATAAGTCCTGGTCACCATCCAGATCCGCGTCGAAAAACAAAGCACCTGTATCTTCCTGATTGGCTTCTTTCTGAAGTTCTTTTTTTGTAAAACGGCCGGTCGATTGCTGGAAATACAGATAACTTTTCTGACCAAAATCCGAGCCGATGAAAATATCCTCCAACCCATTTCCATCCACATCGGCTACGGCCATCGGTGGGCCATTCTGCGAGTGCTTGTGGGGTAGTAAGGGCGTCTGGGCAAAGTCATTGAACTCGCTCTCGACATGAACGTAATCCAGCCCTAGATCAGTTGCGGATATCTCCTGAAAATATGTAGGTGTCGAACCCCTACGTGGTTTGTATTTTCCAATCGGATCATAAGCAACACCTAACAACTGATTGGGCTTTACAGTACGGAGCACCTGATACGTACCATCATTCCAGATAACCTCCACTGAATCGATGACCGACGTAGCCCCCAACCCGAAATGCAGATACGGCTCTACTGACGATACATATCCGCGCGTCGGATTAAATTCGGCCGTTTGCGTATGCTGCCCATAGTAGACATTCACCCGCGTTCCCTGCGACGGATTCCGCTCAAGCACCAGCCGAAGCCACGAATTTTCGTGCCCTTTACTTGTACGGCTCCCTGTTCCCTGCTCCGAGCTATTTTCATACACAAAGGCTTCGTCATCGATGGTGTTAATGACTATGTCCAGATCACCGTCATTGTCCAGATCAGCGTAAGCAGCCCCATTTGAGAAATTCGGTGCGTCGAGGCCCCATTGCTCCGATACGTCCTCAAACGTCAGATTTCCTTCCGTTCCCCGATTACGGTAGCAGAAATCAGCCAGTTTTACGTCTGGAAGTTGCAGTAGTTTTTGGTAGGCTTTTTTATTTTTCTCCTGTTCATCACCAAACCCTCCGGCATGTAAATCGGCCAGATACGTAGTAAAATCCAGATTCGTTACGTCTCGCCGATAGCCATTGGTAATCAGTAAATCGCGATAGCCGTCATTGTCAAAATCGGCCAACAGCGGTGCCCAGCTCCAATCCGTTTTATCGACACCCGACAGTTGAGAAATTTCGGAGAAGGCTCCCTGCCCCACGCCCAACTGCAATGTGTTACGCATGTATTGCGGTTGATAGCCCATCTGCAAATCCATCCGAAACCGGTCGTAATTGTAGCCGGGCAGCATCATTTTCTGGCGCTGGTTCGTATTGGGCAGCATGTCAACGACCATAATGTCGGGCAGCAAATCATTGTTGATATCAGCGATGTCGACGCCCATCGCGTTGTGAGACTGGTGCTTCAGATAATCAGCCGCTCTATTGGTAAACGTACCATCCTGATTATTAATCCACACCAAATCATTCGACAGGAAGTCATTCGCGCAGTACACATCCTCCCAGCCATCGCCATTCAGATCCGCAATCGTAATCCCCAGTCCATATCCTTCTGTTAAGATGCCAGCCTCGTGGGTAACGTTTTTAAAGAGCGAATCGGAACGCCGAATCGGAGTGAAAGAGTGAGAGAGCGATTTGGCGTTCCGATTCGCTCTCTCACTCATTCGCTCTTTCGCTCTTTCTGCGCTCATGTTCCGGTACAGCCGATCATTACTGGGAGCTTCACCATTCACCATCTTCGGACGCAGTGCATTTCGATTGTAGCGGTCGAGCGCGTTCGTTAACACATAAGCGTCCAGGTCACCGTCGTGGTCATAATCGAAAAAAGCGGTTTGGGTGGTATAGCCCATGTCGTTCAGGCCGTATTCGCGGGCTTGTTCCTGAAAGCGAACTGGATCGCCTTTCTTTTTCGTCTGGTTGATAAACAGCAAATTAGCTCGCTTGGTCGTGTCTTTATCGTAGCCGGCTACACTTACGTAAATGTCCTGCCAACCGTCCTGATTCAGGTCAACAATGGTAACGCCCGTGCACCAGGCATGCGTTGTTACACCCGCTGATTCCGTTACGTCCTCGAAATGCAATGGGGTTTCTTCGTCTTTCCCTTTACTCAGATATAAGCGGGAAGAAACCTGATTACCCGTAAAAAAAACGTCCTGCCAGCCATCGTTGTTGAAGTCGCCGATACCAACGCCCCCTCCGTTGTAGAGGTATTCAAAGCGTAGAATATTCACTGAATCCGATTCCTGAATCCGATTGTTGAACGTGATGCCCGTTTGCGAGGAGGGTAGCCGACGGAATCGTTTTGACGTCGATGGGTTGTGTCCAACGACCCAGGCCAATGAAGCTACCAGAGGAATCAGGAGTACTAAAAGTCGTTGCATGAATTAGGTGGCGAAGGGATTTACAACGATCCACGATCAATAAACTGCATCGGAATGCGGACGGTCTGTTTCTGGTTCTGCGCGATGATGCTCGCCAGATTCTGCCCAATCGTTGCTACGTCGGTTTGTATCACCGAAATACCACCACTCAGTACCGATTTGTAAGGGGCGTCGTTGAACGAGACAATGCCGACATCGCGTCCCAGCGTATACCCTTTTCGGCTCGCATCCTGAAGCGTTGTTATAAGATCGTCATCGTCTATGAGCAGATAGGCCGATCCACGCTGCAAGGGTGCTTCCCGAACGTCGTCCAGTATTTGCCCATTCAAATTGTAGGTTTCTGTAAAGGCAAAAAATGCACGATACCAGTCGGCAGGGATATACTCGTTGTCAGTGGTAACAAAATTCAAGGTAGTATAACGGCGAAATGTGGCGGCATTTGCTTCGAGAATGGTTCGGAAATGCTCCCCGCATCCGAAACGTACTGACGCACAGTTGCGTGACGCCGTTACCGTTGAACCATCCAGAAAAATGAGCCGATCCGATGGGATTTTCTTCAGCAGGTCGGTCAGGTCGCAGATTTCGCCCAGGTGATGCGGCATCAACACAAAATAATGGTAATTACCGGCCTGTTTTTCCAATCCATCCAGCAGGTAATCGCGCTGATATTCGTAGGCATAAATGTCGACTTTATAGGTTTTGCCAAGCTGTTCGCTTACTGCCTTAAAAATCGCCCGGTTCGTTTCGCTGATCGTACCCGTCAAAAACAGTACGCGTTTGACGATTTTGCCCTGCGAGATAAAAAAGCCTTTACGATATAAGGAGGTGATATGACCGCTTTTAAGCAGATTGCAGTACGCTTTCTCGACCGTAGCGCGAGCCAGATAATACTCAGCACTGGTTTCATTGATGGAAGGCAATCGGTCGCCGGGTTTGAAAATACCCGCTTCGATCTGGGCAATAATGCCGTTAACAATTTGTTGGAATTTGGGCGTTTTTCCGTTTTCGTCAATCCGTAAAAAGGATGCATTTCGTAGAGCAGTTCCCCCCATCATAATCGTTTCGGTTCGTGTTTACTTACAGCCAGCCGATACCCAGTAAGAGTAATAACAGGATCAGCAGGACAATCAACGCTTCGAACAAATAGCTTTGCTTATGGCTCATCGATTGTCTGAGTTTACTGTTATACTGCTGTATCAATCGGGTAAAAAACATAGGCGAATGATGAAGCGAAAGTAGGCGAATGGGGAAGGATCGACTTGGATAATTTGTGCAAAAACTTGGATGATCATTGCAAAAAACGCCTTGATAACGAAAACCGCCCAGATACAAAGTATCTGGGCGGTTTGTTAAGTTATTCTATCTAATTTGTTAACTTGGTTCGATGTGCTTTGACCAATGTATTAAATCGGCGCTCTACTCTAAACGAATCTGATCCATTCGCCCTCCAGCGGGGAACATTGGAAATACATTTTCTTCCTGTTCGACAATCACTTCCAGTAAGAATGGTTGATGGCTAGCCAATAAGTCATCTAAACCGGCTGAAAGTAATTCACGCTGGCTACACTGTTTACTATCGATAGCAAACCCACGAGCAATCGTCATAAAGTCTGGGTTTTGCAAATGAACAAACGAGTACCGGCGGTCAAAAAACAATTGTTGCCATTGCCGTACCATGCCCAGGTAGTTATTGTTTAGCAGAATTATCTTGATGGGCCACCCATAGTGCGCTATTGTTGCCAACTCTTTTAGGGTCATCTGAAAACCCCCGTCGCCAACAATGACTATAATGTCACGATCCGGCGCGCCCACTTTGGCACCAATGGCAGCCGGGAGCGCAAATCCCATTGTGCCAAATCCTCCGGACGTTATTAAGCTATGTGTTCGGCGAAATTGATAATAACGTGACGCCTTCATCTGGTGTTGTCCTACGTCAGTGACCAGCACGGCATTACCCGCCGTTTTGTCGGAAAGCATGGCGATAACTTCAGCCATCTTTATCTTCTGCGTGGTTGGCGCCAGCTCCCGCCTGGTGACCTTCTCACTTTCGAGTGATTGGAACTTAGTCAAATGCGCTTGCCAATTAGAGGAAAGATGCGCCTTTAACAGTGGTATCAGTTGACGTAAAATCTCTTGGGCATCCCCCACCAACGCAACTTCGGGTTGAATGACTTTGCCGATCTCGGCGGGGTCAATATCAATATGAACGATTTTAGCCTGAGCGGCAAACGCATTCGGGTCTCCTGTAACACGCTCATCGAAACGCATCCCGATGGCAATGATAACATCACATTTAGTCGTTAGCATATTGCTGGCATACGTACCGTGCATACCCAGCCAGCCGGTGTACAGTGGGTGATCAGTCGGAAAAGCGGATTGACCCAGTAACGTAGTAGCAACCGGGCTACCCATTGTTTCGGCAAAATTGACAAGTTCGTTGGTTGCTTTCGCCAGTAATATTCCCTGACCGGCCAGGATGAACGGAAATGTGGCCTCGTTCAGCAAATCGGCTGCTCGCTGTAGCTGTATTGGATCAGGTAACAGTGGCTTTTTTGAGGAAAAAGTAAGCTTGCCTTCAACCGGTCTATGCAACGGCATGAGCTGCGCATCCTTGGTAATGCTGATTACCACCGGACCGGGGCGCCCTGAGCGGGCGATGTGAAATGCTTTTGCGATGATGCTGGGTATTTCATCTGGGTGAATTATTTCATAATTCCACTTAGTGATTGGCTGGGTCAGGGTAATCATATCGACCTCTTGAAATGCGTTTGTTCCCAGCAGGTTTGAATCCACCTGGCCGACAATACAGACAACAGGCGTGGAATCCATCATGGCATCAGCAATGCCTGTCACTAAGTTTGTCGCACCGGGGCCCGAAGTCGCCAGGCAAACGCCAGTTCGGCCACTGACTCGGGCGTAACCCTGGGCCGCATGAATGGCTCCCTGTTCGTGCCTTACGGTAATATGCGTCAGGAAGGGGGCGTAATCGTACAAGGCGTCGTAAACCGGTATGATCGCTCCACCGGGGTAGCCAAAAATTGTATTGACTCCTTCCGCTAAGAGTGCTTCAAGGACTGCTTGTGCGCCGGTTTGATCAATCGCATCGCCTTGAAACGTTGGTGTCGGTAAACCATTAGTTGCTTGCTTCATGGCAAGCAAAAGTGGGGCATCACCAATCTAGTTTTCTTATCGGATAAGAAACATGTTTTATTCAATCGGTCGTTTCAGCAACACTGAGGGTCGATGGCCGTAGCGTCGCAGAAACGCATTCGAGAAACTACCAAGACTTTGGTATCCACAACACTCGCAGACCTGCTGAATGGTCATATTCTCCGCCAAAAGCAACTCATAGGCTTTTTGTAAATTTTTGTTTTGCTGATAACTAAAAATAGTTGTCTTGTAAAGCGCTTTAAATCCCGTTTTAAGTGAAACCATATTCGTGCCCACCTCTTTCGCGAGCTGACGTATTGATATGTAGCCCGTATGGGTATCAAGTAGTTCTTTAGCCTCCTGTATCAGCCTGGTTTGGTTTGTAGGGATAGCGTGATGAACATGTGGATAGGTTCTGTCTGCTGTTTTAATAATTTCAAACAAGAGCTGATACAGCACACTTTCCATGTGTAATTGCCGTAACGCCCCCTGAAACTCCGAATTAACCAGTGTTAGAATCAGACCAAAAATCGTTGGCGTTAACGGTAAGGAAAGAACTTGATTTCCGTTCAGCAGCATATCCTGGAGCGGGGTGTCCACGATCACTGCCTGCAGCTTCGACACAGGGAAATGTATATGGAGCAGCTCGTAAGCCATTCCAGCCTGCAAGTTAGATTCAGATACCGCTAAGGCTTTGTATAGGTAAAGTTTGCCTGCCTGAAACGAAAACCGTCGCTGGAAGGAGTCTATGTTGGCTTGCCCTGAAATACAAAGCACAATCTTGAAACACTCTTCGCCATAGAGCGTCGTCAAATGGTGCGCAGACTGTGTTTGAAACGTGAAATAATGAGCACTTAGTCCTTGTTCAAAGGACCAATGCTGCCAGCTAAATCGGGCATACAGACCCGGAGTGTTCTTTCCGTGACTACTACTGAAAAGAGGGGTGGTATCATGTATGATTCTCATCGTCTTATGCTTGAACTAATTGGGCCACTTAACTACTCAAAGGCTAGGCGATGAAATTATTTAATAAATCGGAAAACCTCACGAAGGAAAAGAGATAATTCCAGTTCCGGGATAATTTGTAAGGTAGTCCGATATTGCAGCACAGTGAATGTGGTTGGTTTCCTCGTCAGCATGAGATCTATTGTCATCCACTTGTCAGTTCCTGGTGTCGCTTTTTGTCGTCTAACTACTGTTGAATTATCGTATTTTTATGGGTGCCATCTGCCTTTTGTTGACATGGATCCGATACCGGTACGACATACCCCCTCCGATGTGAGCCATGCCGAGACTTCCGATGGCTTTGTTGTTCGGAAGCTTGATAAATTACTGGCCGGGCAGGGCATGATTCAGCCCCTGCACAGGCATGGTTTCTATTTTATGCTGGTCATTGAAAAGGGATCAGGTGAGCATAGCATCGATTTTAGCCCTTATCCTGTCGGGGATGGCTGCGTGTTTATCGTGCGGCCCGGTCAGGTGCATGCCTTAACGTTGGCAACTGGGGGACAGGGTTTTTTGGCTCAGTTTCCTGACGATTTTCTACACAAAGATCCCCTGAAGAAAGTCAGCAAAACGAATTATTATCAGCCCAATGCCAATAGCTTTGAGAGGATTTTGTCTTTTATGAAAGCTATCTATTGGGAAATTTCAGAAAAGAACTCCCAATACCAACAGGCGATTCAACTGACCCTTCAGTTGCTTTTTATTGAGTTATTACGTCAGGAGAAAAGCCCCCGAACAACCGCTGACAGTGCCAATATCTATAGTCAGGAACGGCTGGAAGCGTTTCAGGAATTAATTGCCGATCACTTCACCGAACAAAAACAGGTGAGCTGGTACGCCCGTCAATTGAATCTGTCGGCTTATCAGTTGAATGCCATCACCAAAGCAACGCTGGACAAAACAGCTTCCGCAATCATTAATGAGTACATCCTGCTGGAGGCCAAACGATACGTACTGGCTACCTCCAGCCAGATCAACCAGATTTCGTGGCAGCTCGGCTATGACGATGTCTCGTACTTTATCCGCTTCTTTAAAAAACATACCGGGTATTCTCCCGAAGCCTTCAGAGTGAAGTTCAATGAAGTGCCATAGTACTTCATTTTTGTCCTATCCCGTGGGGTATTGCGGTCTTTAGCTTTGCATCATCAACAGGCAAAGCGTATGAAAAATGACAAAGTGGCCATCCTATTGGTTATTTCCTTTTGTGTGTTGCTGACTTCGTTAGGAACAAGCATCGCCAATATTGCTCTACCGGTTTTTGAGGAAGCCTTTTCGACAACGTTCCAGTTGGTGCAGTGGGTTACCATTTCGTACCTGCTGGCTATCACAGTTTCCGTCACCATTGTCGGTAAACTGGCCGACCAGTACGGCCATCGCCGGATTTTATTGACAGGCTTACTCCTGTTCACGATTGCCTCGTTTTTGTGTGCATTTGCGCCTACAATTTCAGCACTTATCCTCATGAGGGCCCTTCAGGGTATGGGGGCTGCGGTTCTGATGACCATGAGTGTGACAATCGTCAAAAAAAATAACAAAACCGTTAAAATGGGTAGTGCGATGGGCCTGATCGGAACCTTATCTGCCGTTGGTACAGCCATGGGGCCTTCGGTGGGCGGGTTCCTGCTTAGCGTCTGGGGCTGGCCGTCTATTTTTCTGTTGCTGTCCTGTTTAGGTATCCCTACGTTCTGGTTGAGCATCTACTATGTCCGTAAAGACAACCTGATGGTGAACAATACCCAACGGATCAACGTGCTGGGCGTGGTGACGCTTGTTGTATCAATTGCCGCTTATGCGCTGTCCATGACGCTTGGAAAAGAAGCCATACGTCCACAAAGTCTTCTGCTGATTCTTGTTTCCGTGCTATCAGGTCGTCTATTCGTTTATGTTCAGAAACGTAGTAGTAATCCGTTGATCGACGCCAGCGTTTTTAAAAATTGGGTACTACGGAACTCGTTACTGGCTAATTTTTTGGTGGCTACGATCATGATGACAACCTTAGTAGTTGGCCCCTTCTTTCTGACAGTTGGTTTAGGTCTGAATGAATTTAATGCCGGGTTAGTCATGTCGGTAGGCCCGTTGATTTCGATACTGACCGGAATACCCGCCGGAAAATTAGTCGATACACTAGGCCCGGATCGTATCGTAAAAATAGGTCTGCACGGTCTATGGGCGGGTACAATAGCCTTGGCCAGTTTACCAGCAGTTTATGGGTTGACGGGGTATATCATCGGGATCTGTTTGCTGACGCCGGGATACCAGTTATTTCAGGCTGGGAACAACACCGCTGTGATGGCCCATACCAGCAAGAGGCAGGATGGAATTATAGCTGGCATCCTGAATTTGTCCCGTAACCTGGGGCTGGTTACGGGAGCGTCGGTCATGGGAGCCTTATTTTCACTAGCAGTCGCCACGAAACCGATTCGTGCAGCAAAGCCGGAGGATATGCTGTACGGGCTGACCGTTACGTTTAGGGTGGGCGCTATTTTACTGGGCTTGGTAAGTGTACAATCATGGCTGAAAAGTGATAAGCCTGTCATTCGTTGAACCGACTTTCGTTTTCACGTAAATACTGCATCGCTTCTTTCACGGCTTGTACCGGATCTTTGGGATTAAATCCTAATTCTGTCCGTGCTTTTGTGATGTCAACGTTCTGTTGCAGCCCTGAGAACATGGCAATGTCTTTGGTGGTGAGCAATGGAGCTTTTCCCGATAATTTGCTTCCCATTTCCATAAACCAGGCAACAGTAAACAGTATAGGTTTGGGTACTGCCATAGGTAATTTAATCGCTAATTCGGGGTAAAGCTCCTGGGCAATTCTGGTCGTGTCTTTGAGGGACATACATTTTTCGTTGGCCAAAATATAGCGTTCGCCATTTCTGCCTTTTGTTGCCGCCAGATAGCAGCCTTCGGCGACGTCTTTTACGTCGATCCAGTTCAGGGTAATGTTGGTTTCGACAGGAATCTGTTTTTTCAGAATCAGATCGATGATGTTGTAGGAAACATTTAACGGGGTAAAGGCTCTACTGCCAATCATGGCCGATGGCAACACGGCAACCAGGTCAAGGCTATACTTTTTTGCCAGGTCAAAGGCCAGTTTCTCGCCGTCATTTTTTGAATTGTAATACATATCCCGGCGGTCGGGGTTATTGCCATAACTTTCTTTTGTAGGAAGTTTGGCATAATTCAATGCCGCGATAGAACTCACATAAACAATTCGTTTTACGCCCGCTTCGGCTGCGGCCTCGATGGTGTTTTTTATACCGTCAAGATTTACGTCATAGATTTCTTTTTTCGGGTCTTTTGCCCAAAGTTTGAAGGCGGCTCCAACCGCATACAGAACGTCAACGTCTTGTAAGGCGTTTATCAGCGATTGCTTGTTGGTGATGTCAGCTTGTACTACGTCGCAATTCAATCCGGCAAAGGGTTCTTTATTTTTGATGTTGCGAACCGAAGCCCGAACCGGAATGCCTTTTTTAATAAGTAATCGCACCAGGTTGTTGCCCAAATGCCCGTTGGCTCCTGTAACCAGGGCCAGATTCTTCTGTGTCATGTGTTTTGATAGTTAATTATGACACAAAATTCAGGCTTGCTTAGGCAAGCCTACTTCACAAATGTTACTTAATCATGTCCTTGCGGATTCTGCTCAAACTTTTCGGATTCATTCCCAAAAATGAAGCGATGTATTGCAGCGGAACGTTGTGAAGTATATGCGGATACTTGTCGATAAGTTTTTGGTATCGTTGTTCTGCCGGGAGTGTGGCTAATTCGTTTGAGCGGTTTTCGTTGTAGGCGAGCGACTGCTGAAAAATCAAAATGCTGAAATCCTTGAACGCCGTGCTTTGCTGCGTCAATGTATCTAGGTTGTTTTTGGTAATCCGAAGCAATTCGCATTCCGTAACACACTCCACATTCTCGTTGGATTGTGCCTGATTGATGAAGTTGGCATAAGACGTAATAAATCCGGGCGGACAGTTAATGTGGGTGGTCACTTCATCACCTTTGTCGTTGTAGTGAAACAACCGGACAAAGCCGGATACCACAAAATATAAGTACTTCGGAACCTTTCCTTCTTCTTCAAGAATACGATTTTTGGGCGAAAGAAGAGGGTCGAAATACTGCTCGCACAACGCTTTGTCGTTGCTGGTAAGCGATACGTTCTGAGAAATGAGTTTTAGGAGTTGTTCATGCATGGTCAATCGTTTTGGTGAGTGTAGATGCGCTGTTCATTTTACTTTGGCTTTCAGCCTGCTTAAGGTTTCCTGCGAAATATTCAGATACGAGGCCACCAGTTTGTTGGAAAGTCGGCGGACAATAACTGGGTTTTCGGCCAGCAACAGCCGGTATTTTTCAGCCGCATCCTGAATCAGGAAAGACATCAGTCGCTTGGTATTATTCACATACGCGTTTTCCAGATAATAGCGGTAAAATTTCTCCCACTGCGGAATCGTATCCAGCAGATGATAAAAATCGTGGTGACTGATGTAGAGCAGTTCCGTAGGTTCGGCGGCCTGTATAAATTCTTCGGACGCTTCGCCGGTGATAAAGCTGACCAGAGCCGTAGCAAAGTGGTTTTCGAAGGCGAAGTAGCGGGTGGCTTCCTGGCCTTTTTCGTCAATGAAGAATATCCGTAAACAACCTTTGCCAACGAAGTAGGTCCGCTGGCTGGTTTGTCCGTGGGTCACCACGAGTTCGTTTTTGGTTAATGTCAGCGGTCTGAAATAGGACAGAATCGTCTTCATCTCGTCTTCACTGACCTTGATCTGACGGTTGATATACTGAATCAGTTGTTCGTGCATTCATCCAGAGTTAATTCATTTACTGTCTGGTGGCTACCCGCTCCGCCAGCTTGCGGGCGTTAGGAATAATGATGAAGGCAGCGGCATAGGCAACGGGTAGCATGACGCTCCAGGCTTTGAGGAACTTCAGGAACCAGTCGGGGCCAAAGCCGTAGTTACGCATCAGGCCAACAAACGCCATGATCAGCGTCATTGGGATTACCACAAACAGGGTGTTAATGTACTTAAAATGCTTCTTTTTCATTGGAGCGTATTTAATTAGTTGACGCTGCAAAAGTGCGAGACCGAGATACCAAAAACCTTGATGTAGGTCAAAAAAGAGCGTACAACTCATTGCTCATGACCTTTTCGCATTCGTCAAGTAATGCAAAACCATGTATTACTCCCCTGAATGGAAAGGAGTGGGGACCTTCATCGGGATACACGATCTGGTTTTGCGAGCGATCCATCGCCCCGATTGCACATTTACCCAAAACAAGATTTTAAACGTGTTTTATAATGAAAACAGCCCAGATACAAGGTGTCTGGGCTGTTTGTTGTAAACCTACTGTTAGTCATTCCAATAGGCCCCTTACCAACCTGATTTTAATATGGATTATGGACGTGTACTTAAGTTGTGAGAAGTATGGACAGGTGCTAATACCCCGGATTTTGCTTGACATTCGGATTGAGATTTGTTTCGATATCAGGGATAGGATAGTACAGATTTTTCTGTACGTTAAAGGTTACGTCGGTACGGGCCGAACTCCAGTTCCAGCTTGCCAGGTTGATCTTACCCGCCATATGCCACCGGCGCAAATCGAGCCATCGACTACCTTCTTCACCAGCCAGCTCGCGCAGGCGCTCGCCCATAATCCAGTCGAAAATTTTAGCTTTGTCGGTTTCAGTCGAAACGAAATTGGCGGGCGCCGTACCCCCTTTTACCATCTCGCGAGCGCGGGTACGTACCTGATTGATCAGTCCAATGGCTTCGGTCGTTGAACCACCCGATTCCAAAATTGCTTCAGCTTTCAAGAGCAATATGTCGGCGTAACGAAGGATACGCGGGTTATTCACCGAGGCCACGCCCGATTGCGATTTCTGATCGCCCGTGTGCCAGTACTTGTAAAATTTAAGCGTTTGTGGGTCCAGCGTAGAGGCAATCCGTGGGTCACCAGCATCGAAAGACTGGGCTAATTTCTGCGTAGCGATATAAGGTGCTTGCCCCCCTAATTGGGAGACACCTTCGTACCAGCCCCAGAATGCCGACGTAGAGCCAACCCCGTTTCGTTGAAAATCATTGGCCAGCCATACATTATCGAAATCGGGCTGCGATGCCTGAAATTCAAACAGCGATTCGGCATTGTTCTCTGTTTTGACATCGAAATTATCGTTGAAGTTTGGTACCAGGCTAACGCCCGAAATCTTGTTAAACGCTGTGATGGCCGCCGTAAAATCAGCCGCAGCTTTCTTGGCCGATCCCCGGAATACGAGCGCCTTCCCTAACAAGCCATTGGCCGAATTGCTGGTTACCCGCCCCCGATTGGCAGCATCCCAGGTGACTGGCAATAACGTAGCGGCATCGGTAAGGTCTTTAATGGCCTGATCGAGCAGTTCGGTGTCTTTCGAGCTGGGCGGGGTAATTTTATCCGGCGACTGAATCCGCTCGGTAATCAGGGGCGATGTACCGTAGTAACTCCAGAGTAGGAAATTCGTATAGCCGCGTAAAAACAGCGTTTCGCCACGTAGCCAGTTTTTTAAGTTAGCCGTTTTGATAATCCCAGTTTCCGCATCCAATTTCTGGAGTGCCGTATTCGCCCTGTTAATGAGCTGATAGGCCGTTCGATAGAATACCTGGTTCTGGCTTGTTGAAGGCTGTAACGTACCGAAAATTTCGAAGGCATAGGTACCCGTCGAGGTAATGTCATCACCGGGTAGTTGCCAGAATCCCTGTATGGGTGAACCTGCGTTAAACCAGTAATAATCAGTCAGTTTAGCATACACGCCTAACACCGTCTTGTTAAAATCGGATTCCTCAGTGAAATATGACGCTTCGGTTGGCGAAAGCGGTTGCAGGTCCAGATTTTTTTCGCTGCAACTCGCGTAGAACAGGGTTGTAAAAACGACGGTCAGGACAACAATTATCGAATATTTTTTCATGGTCAGGAATTAGAAAGTGGCCGAAATACCCAGGGTGATCGAACGTACGGGCGGAATCAAATCCGTTCCGCCCCGATCAATGTCTTCAGGATCAAGGCCTGTCCACGGTGTAATGACAAACAGGTTCGTGGCGCCTACGTACGCCCTTAGTCCATTCACGAAGCCAAGTGAGCGTGTCAGCGAAGCCGGTAATGAGTAGCCGACCTGTACGTTTTTCAGGCGCAGGAAAGCCGCACTTTCCACAAAGCGATCAGAGAATCGGTTGTTGTTGGCCGGATCAGATCGGACAGCGCGAGGCATGGTAGCCGATGGATTTTGCGGTGTCCAGCGGTTCAGCGTGGTTGTCCATTGGTTGGTACCCGTGCTGCTCATATTTTCACCAGCCGCCCGCCAGCTATTGTAGCGGTACATGTCGCCCACACCCTGGAAGAAAATCGACAGGTCGAAACCTTTGAAACTACCCCCCAGATTAAATCCATAATAGTATCCCGGAATAGTGCTTCCCAGGAAGGTGCGGTCATTGGTGTTTACTTTGCCATCGGGTGTTTCGGAGCGTGTCTGACCCGCGTCTTTTGGGTCGCCATACACATCTTGGAAATACATGTCGCCCGGTGCGAAATTGTTGTTGTTTGTCCCATCCGAATACTTGGCTTTCCAGGCATCAATCTCCGCCTGATTCTGGAAAATTCCGCCTTTCTTGTACCCCCATAGGTAATTCATCGGTTGCCCTACTTCGATACGGCCGAATTCGTTGCCAAACGGCAGGTTCTGGAAGGTCGACTCAACCCGGTTTTTCACGGTAGTCAGGTTCCCGGAGATGTTGTATCGGAAGTCTTTACCGACCGAGCCATTGTAGCCAATCTGGAATTCCATCCCGCTGTTTCGTACCGACGCAATGTTCAGAATCGGCTGGTTCTGGTTGCCTACGCTAGCGGCCAGACTAGCCGCCTGCAAAATTCCCGACGTCAGGCGGTTATAATATTCAACGGTAGCTGTTAGTTTGCCTTTCAGGAACGACCCATCAACGCCTAAACTCGTTGTTTTACCAATTTCCCAGGTTAGATTCTGCACCGGAAAATCGGGTAGCGACGTGCCGTTCAGCAACGTACCGATTCCATTTCCATTTCCTGAACCCAACGCGTAATCGGGCGCATCCGAGACGAGCGATAGATACGCAAACGAGCGGGTTTCCTGGTTACCCAGTTTTCCCCAGCCTCCGCGAATTTTCAGGTCGTCGATGAACGTAGCACTTTTCATGAACGGTTCCGAACTGATCCGCCAGGCCAGCGAAACTGCCGGGAATGTTCCCCATTTGTACCCCGGTGCAAACCGCGACGCCCCATCCCGACGAACCGTCGCATCGATGTAGTATCGGCTGGCGTAGTTATAGCTTAACCGACCCAAATAACCTTGCAATGCGTTTTGGTCACGAAATGAACTGACATTGGTATAAGGCTGAATGTTGGTCAGACTTCGGAACTCCGGCTGTGCGTACTGAATCTGCGAGGCACCACCTTGCAAAAACTCATAGGTGTATTTCTGATCCATCGCGTTCAGCAACACATCGACATTATGATCGCCAAACGACTTGGTGTAATTGACACTGAACTCCTTAACAATGTTTGCGTTACGCGAATGCCGTTCGCCGTAGGTCCCCTTGGAGGTGCCATCACCCACGGCATATGGATTACCCGGATTTTGCAGGAAGAGGTAATTGTTCACCGCTGTCCAGTCGTTCCGGCGGTTATAGTACCAGTCGACGCTGAGCGTGCCTTTGAACTTTAACCCCAGAATTGGTTCAACCTGCACGAAGGCGGTTCCTATATTCCGCAGCAGCGTATAAGTCCGGTCGGAGGTGGCGACCATACCATAGAGGTTGTTGTTCGTTTCCGGCCCCCAAAGCAGGGTGGTGGCATCGACAACAAAGGGTGGGATAGAAGGCAGATACTGCGGCCGAGACGCAACAGGCGTTCCTAACTCAGGGTTTGGCTTAAAGGTCAAGTTTACCGACGGGGCAAAGCCCAACGGGCCATTGGGATCATAAATCGCTTGCCAGGGTGATGTATCGGCCGCGTACTGTAACGCACTCGGCGTATTGTCAACCGCTTCGGAATAGGCCATCCGGTAGGTTAAGCCAGTCGACAGGTATTTCGAGACTTTTGTATCGACGTTTGTGGCTAGTGAATACCGCTTCAAATTATTCTGAATCAGAGGGCCTTGCGTGTTGGTATAACCCGCTGAGACATAATAACGCGTGGCATCGTTCCCGCCCGATACCCGAAGGCTGTAGTCGGTATTGGGGGCGTTCCGGTTCAGCAACGGGGTTTGCCAGTCGGTGGTCGGTTTATTGCCCAGATAAGCTGCGTTGGTAGGGTCGAATTGAACGGGTAAGTTTTTGGCTTCGTTGGGGTTGTTGGCGTAGGCTTCGCGATAAAGCGCCACAAACTGCGACACATCCAGCATGTTCAGTTTCTTCGTTACGTTCTGAATGCTATGTGAAACCGATACGTCGACTTTGGGGGTGCCACGTGCCCCTTTCTTGGTCGTTATCAGTACGACACCGTTGGCCGCCCGTACGCCATAAATAGCCGCTGCCGATGCATCTTTCAGGACCGACATCGACTCAATGTCGTTGGGGTTAATCATTGACAGTACGTTCACATTCCCCCGGATATCGCGCGTAACCGAGCCGCTGGCGTTGTCAGTTCCTGAACCGTATTCCGTCAATGGAATCCCATCCACAACGTAGAGCGGTTCCGCATTCCCGAACGTACTAACCCCCCGGATGCGGACCTGGGGGCGTGCCAGTGGGCTACCCCCCGGTGTCGATACAAACACCCCCGCCATTCGCCCCTGCATGGCTAATTCGGGGGCCTGCGCCACGCTCTTACTAATTTCTTTGGAAGATACCGTCGAGATGGCTCCCGTCAGGTCTTTCTTTTCGCGTGACCCATACCCAATTACCACCACTTCATTCAGCGAGCCTTCTTCGGCGCTCAACGAAATGGTATAATCGCTGGCATTGGTGATCGGAACGTTTTTTTTGATGTATCCGACAAAGGAGACGACGATTTGCTGCGCCGAGTTGGGTACTGAAAGGCTAAAGTTGCCATTCGCATCGCTGGTGGTACCCTGTACTGAGCCCGCAATGACAATGTTGGCACCTGGCAGAGGGGTGTTGTTGCCCGCGTCGAGAACTTTCCCTTTTATGGTTCGGGTTTGTGCATGGGCGCTACTGAAAACAAGTAGCATGATCACTGCCATTACCAGGTTTCTGGAAATAGAGTAAAGCTGATTCATACGTGTCGTTGTGGTAAATATTTAGCTTTCTGACCTGAAAATTGGTATCATTAAAAGATACCTTTGTCCTATTCTGTCATAGGTATGGGTATACTGAAGCCACTTCTCTTTCTTCTTTTTCTGAGCATACAGGCGAATTGTCAGGTTTCGTTTGAACACCTGACAACGGCCGATGGCCTGTCGCAGAGTACAGTATGGGCTATTGTGCAGGATAAAAAGGGGTTCGTCTGGATGGCTACGTCTGATGGGCTGAACCGATACGATGGCTATAGCTTTAAAGTCTTTCGTCGGCAGCCGGGGCAGAAGAATAGTCTGCCCATCAGCAACATCGCTGCACTTTATGCTGATCAGCATAACACCATTTGGGTAGGCCCGCGCAACAACGGTTTGTGTCGGTTACGGCCCGACGGCGAAACATTTGACCATTTTCCCTTGCAGAGGCCAGGAGCCACAGGCGGGCAGGTCAGTATTTCCTGTTTTGTGGAAGCTAATAATCGGCTCTGGATCGGTACGGCAGAAAATGGCCTGTTCTATTATGAGTATGCGACCCAAAAAATTGGCCGTTATACAGATTCGAGGATTGGCACGTCGGTCACAGCCTTATATCGGGATAAAACCGGCTTGCTGTGGATAGGTACAGCCCAGGGGAAGTTGCTGGCCTTTACACCCGAAACAGGTGAATTGTCGTCCTATTCCATTCCGTTTACAGCCGACATAGCCGCTCATCACCGGGCAATCAGTGTCATCAAAAAAGACCATATGGGTCGGTTCTGGGTGGGGACCAGTGGGCGAGGACTTTTCCAGTTTGAGCCAGAAACAAAACAGTTTCGGCAGGAATTAATCAAGCCTGGTGTGTATGAAACGGTCAATGTTATTACCGATGTCATTGATGATAAATCAGGTAACCTGTGGGTATTGACTGATTACGGAGCCTGGTTTTATCCGCAGGGGAATTTCGACCGTAAAGTTTATCTGTTGCCAAATAGTGAGGACAGCCACAGTCTGAGTACCCACGCCCTGAAACGAGGCCTTTGCGATGCGGATGGGAATCTCTGGAGTGGTTCGTGGCAGGGTGGGATCAACATTCACTACGCCCAGCCTGAGCGATTCAGTTCGCTTCGGCACGAACCCCACAATCCACAAAGTTTGCTGGCCGACCGGGTTACCGCCGTTACGTATGACCGGCTGGGCAATCTGTGGACCAGTTCAATCAAAGGCTTAACGGCTATCAACCCCAATCGAAACCAGTTTCGCCGGTTCACATCCGCCAATTCTCCGCTGAACGCCAACGACATCAACGTACTGTTCCGAACGCTAACGGGCAACGTACTGATCAGCACCTGGACGGCTGGTTTTTCGCTGTACAATCCTGATAGAGAGCAGTTTGTGCCGTTTCTGCTGCCAGGCAAAAGCAAGTCGGTAAAAGCGTTTGCCGCTTCGCAGGATGGCCGTATCTGGATTGGGAGCCATGAACGTGAATTGTATCTGTTCAACGAGAAATCGGGGCAGTTAGAACCGGTGATGAGCCAGGCGCTGGCACGGGTTTTTGACACATTCGACCTCAACGTACTGTGTGAAGATGCGTCGGGCTATTTGTGGATCGGCACGTACAACTCAGGACTACTACGCTGGGATCGGCGAACAGACCAGATCCGCCATTTTTCCAGCCGCGACCAACCAGGTTCGCTGGGAAGCAACAGCATCACGGCCCTTTACGAAGACAAGCAAAAACGGCTCTGGGTGGGCACCAGCGGCAGCGGCCTTCAGTTGTTCGATGTCCGTACCGAAACGTTTCGTTCATGGACAACCAAAGACGGGCTGGCTAACAACTTTATCGCAGGAATTATTGAAGACGACCAGCATAACCTGTGGTTATCCACGAACGGCGGTATTTCGTGCTTCAATCCGACGACCCAGGTGATCGAAAATTATGACCAGAGCGATGGGCTGATTGGTAAAGAGTTTTTACCTGACGCCTGTGCGCAGCTTCCTTCGGGCGAGTTGGCATTTGGCAATATGCAGGGGTTAGTCGTTTTTAACCCAGAGCGCGTGCGGTCGAAAACAACACCTCCTGACGTGTATCTGTCGGACTTGAAACTCTTTAATCGTCCCGTCAATCTGGCCGATAGCGAGGCACCGACGTGCCTGGATATGACCGATGTGACGAAACTGGTCTTTCAGCCTTTTCAGTCGGTTTTCACCATCGACTTTACGGCCTTATCCTTTCTGCCGCACCGTAATATTCGCTACGCGTATCAACTCGTGGGCTTTGATGACGATTGGAACTACGTTGGTTCGCAGCGATCCGCTACCTACACGAATCTGCGCGAAGGTACGTATCGGTTTCTGGTCAAAGCTGCCATTGGCAACAGCGCGTGGAGCAAGCCCAAAGCTGTGCAGATAACCGTGCTGCCCCCCTGGTATCGGACGTGGTGGGCCTATTGGCTGTACGGACTGCTTTTAGTGAGCGCACTTCTTACGTTCCGTCGAATTGTTGGGATTCGGGAGCAACTTAAAGCCGATATACGGATCAAGCAATTGGAAGCCGAATCGATAAAAGCGCTCGACGATGCCAAAACCAGTTTCTTTACCAATATCTCGCATGAGTTCCGAACACCATTGACGCTCATTCTGACGCCTTTGGATAAACTCGTTTCGGAACCCTCCTTTGGCGATCGGCTTCAGCACCAGTTTCAGACTATACAAAGAAACGCTCAGCGGCTGCTACGCCTGATCAACCAGTTGCTCGACCTATCGAAGCTGGAAAGCCAGAGCTTAGTGCCTGACATCAGCCGCAATGATATTGTTCCGTTTATTGACCGTATCGTTCACTACTTCGATGAGCTGGCTGAAAGCAAACGGATTATGCTGACCTTCCGAAGCAACTTCGATTCATTCGATGGTTTTTTCGATGCCGACATTGTCGAGAAAGTTATTTATAATCTGCTCTCGAATGCGTTTAAGTTTACGTCAGCGAATGGCGAAGTTCGGGTAAATCTGGTGCTGATACCAGCCGAAAAAAGTGTTCGCATTACCGTAGCCGATACGGGCATTGGTATCTCATTCGAAGCGCAAACCCATATTTTTGAGCGGTTCTATCAGGTGGCCGATCAACATACGCAAAAGAAATCGGGGAGTGGCATTGGGTTAGCCCTTACTCGTGAACTGGTCGAACTCCATAAAGGAAGTATTACGGTCGATAGCGCTGAAAATGTGGGTACTACGTTCAGCGTTACGTTACCGCTCGATGCCCAGGTGTTTCCTGCTGAGTGGCTTTCGCAACCGTCGGAGGTGCCGACAGAGTCTGTGCAGCCATTACTGCCCATCATCCTACCCGAGCAGGTTACTACGCTACCAGCCAAAGCACCGCCAATTTTGCTGGTGGTTGAAGACAATGAGGAACTTCGCCAATACCTTAAAGAAAGTTTTTCGGGGGACTATCATGTCCTGACTGCCGCCAACGGTCAACAAGCCATTTCACTGGCTCAGAAGCATATCCCGGACCTGATTCTTTCAGACTGGCTCATGCCGGTCGAGTCTGGACCAGAAATGGATGGCACCGAACTTTGTCAGGCAATCCGGTCTAATGAGAAAACAAGCCATATCCCGTTTCTGCTGCTGACGTCGAGGGCGGCTAATCAGAGTCAGATTAGGGCCTTTGGTACAGGCATTGACGATTATATGACCAAGCCTTTTAACCTGTCGATTCTGGAAACCAAAGTCAAAAGTCTGATTCGGAACCGGCAGTTGCTGCGTGAAAAATGGCAGAAAAAAGTATTGGTGTCTCCGTCTGATATCCAACTGCCACCGATGGAAGAACTGTTTGTTCAGAAAGCCATATCCATTATTGAAGCTCACATTGATGATGCTCATTTTGATGTGGAGCAACTGGAAGAAGCCATGAATATGAGTCGGATGCAATTGTATCGAAAGTTAAAAAGTATCCTCAATTTGTCGGGTGCGGAGTTTATCCGACAGGTTCGGCTGAAGCGAGCCCTTCAACTGCTGGAAAGCGGCCATTATAACGTATCAGAAGTGGCGTGGCAGGTCGGGTTCAACGATCCAGCCTATTTCAGTCGCTGTTTTAAAAAAGAATTTGGCAAAGCTCCGCAGGAGTTTCTGGCGAAGGCATAAGACGACAGTTGATAGAACTAGAATTGCTGCAGAAAATTGGTGGCTTTCAGGATAGGAATCGTCTGGAAGGGATGCAAAATTAATAAATCCTCATCTCCACTAATAATACACGAAGCCTGAGCTGATAAGGCGAGGGCCAGATACTTGTCATCTTTAGGGTCACGACAAGCTACCACAGTTTCAGTTACCTGTACTTCATCAAAACGACTTAAAAATCGATCCGCAATTTCTTCCCGTACGGTTAGACTAAAATATTTATCGAATTTACTTCTGAACAGGACATCAAGAAATTCGAGCCAGGTTTCATTTGAATAGACAATTATACCAATTGCATCTGCTTTTTTTAACGCCTGAGCATTTGTAGATAGTGGAGATAAAGCTGCGCTAATGAGTGCATTAGCGTCAAAGACAAACCTATCTTTCATCCAGAATTTTCGCCAGTAGTTCGTCAGTAAATCCTTTTTCTTCAGCTTCAGCCCGCACTTTTTCCAGAAAAGGCCAGAGGTCATCATCCTGTTTATCTAATAAATCATTCAGTATGAGGTCGAATTTTTCGGAGATACGTTGCCGAATTTGTGGATCACTATGACGCCATTTGCGTGCTGTATTGTTAGCCACCTCGAGAATAATCCTGTCCATTACCGTAGTAGTTGATATAAATCAAAAATACGACTAATTGTAGAGAATACGTACAAAAATTCAAGGGAATACGCTAACAAGGCCCTTCCTACTAAAGCTCCGCAGGAGTTTCTGGCGAAGGCATAAGACGATGACTGAAAGGACTGGAATTGTTACTGAGCTAATTACTTCAGTGTTGACAGGTAAGCGACCAGATCGACCAGTTCCTGTTTGGTGAGCGCTTCGCCAAAAGAAGGCATCATTGACTGGGGGGCTTTTGTTTTTGACTGGATATCGGCTTTCTGTAGCGTTTGTTTAACACCTCCCGGCAATTTCAGAATCACTTCGTCGCTCGATTCACTATCCAGAAGTCCCGTTAACTGACCACCGTCGCGGGTATGAATTTGATAGGTTTCGTACCCATAATTGATGCCTTCATCGGGGTAGAGAATAGCCCGAAATAATCCTTCTTTGGAGAGCTTTGCGCCAATTTTCGACAGTTCTGGACCGAATGAAGCCCCTGACTGCTGCACACGATGACAAGGTTGGCAATTCTGTGCAAAAATTGTTTTTCCTCGGCTCGCCAGACCGTTTTCGTACACAAGCAAATAGACCGGAGGTAAGGGCTCTCCATTTTTTCCGGTGGGTTTGGGCAGATAGTCAGCCGCTTCGCGTTTGATCTCGTTCCGAAACGCACCGAATAAGACGCTGCTGGCCGTCGGTTTCAGCACATCAGGAAATGTTTTTTTCTTGACCTCATCCAGCAAGGCTCGTTCGCCCACCCAACTACTACCCAGTAAGCGAGTGGCCGTTTTTCGCAGTTCGACCGGGCGCGATTCATCGAGCATGACCCCGCTAAGCAGAACTAGCGCATCGGGGCTTCCATTGCCTTTGAGTGCCGTCATGATCGCTTCAGCGGTTTTGTCGTCGTGCAGTCGCTGTTGAACAAACTCTTTTTCTCCGAACCGCCAGAGGAGTTGCATCGCTTCAATGCCAACCTGTCGGGTGGCGCAGCAACGTACCAGATTAAGCAATTGTTCTCGTTTGTCCGTCAGGCGAAACTTTTCGACCAGATGGACATAGCTCTCGGTTTGGCCAGCCGTGGTCAGGGCTGTTTCGAGGGCCCGGTTCAACATTTCGTTTCGTACCAGACTGCTTCCGTCTATGTGCTCCAGGGCTAATCGCTGAATAGCAGGACGTGGGTCGTTTAACAAGGAAACCAATACATTGTTTTTACCAGTCGGCGGGTGAAAATCAAAGGCTCGAAAATACCGTAGCGTAGCCGTTACTTCAGGCGTTTGTCGGATCAGTTGCACAAGCAGGGGCAGGGCTTTGGCCGAACGAATTCGCCAGACAATATCGCGTCCAGCGGGTGTATTCCAGTTTGCGCCCACTTTTTGTTGCCAGGCATCGAAACAGGCGTCGGCATGGAGATCGGAGCCGACACCAAGCGCTTCCAGGTACCAGCGATCATTGCCGGTATGTTGTACGGCCAACGTTGCCCACGACTCAGCCGCTTCGGGTGTTTTGAGGAAGCGGAGTGCAATGGCCCACTCCCGACGGACTTCAGGACTAGGGTCATTAGCTAACGGAGCACACAGGACAAACGGGAAACTCGGCTGTTGCCGAGCTGCCCGTAAAGCAGTGATACGCAGGTCAGGGTTCGGGTCATGTAGCGCTTGTTTCAGGTAAGATATGCCCGTGGCTGGTAATTTAGACAGCAACCACAACGCCCGCGCCCGCCAGACCGGATTAGTCGACTGATATACTTTCAGCAAATTAGGCTCGGCTTTGCGGCCCATTTTTTGCAGACTAGCCCAGGCTTTCCGGCGAGTGGCCCAGTTCGGATTTTTCAACGCTTCTGTAACGGCTTCAGGTGTATCGAAGCGGAGCGTTGGCGCATGATACGCAGCCTTACCCCCGTAGCTAACCCGATAGATTCGGCCTTTATTTGCATCGGCAGCCGTTCCACCACCAATACCCGGATCGTACCAGTCAGCCACCATTACCGAGCCATCGGGAGCCACGCTGACATCAACCGGGCGAAACCATTGCTGACTGCTTTTCAATACATTGTGAATACTGGCTTTGTAACCAGCGCCCTGCTTTTGTGTGGCGTAGGATCGCACGACGTTGTATAACGCTTCGGCATGAAGGAGTTGATTCTGATAGAGAGCCGGAAACTGGCGACCTTCGTATACGCACAAACCCGCTGGCGAGCCTGCACCCGTAATGAGCATCGTCGGAATAACGCCGGGGTCGTTCTGATGCCAGTGCCGTTCAGGAATCGTTTTTTCCAGATTAGTACGTGAGGCTGTCCAGGTCGCTCCGGTTATTTCGTCGGCAAAGCCGTAATTGCCGTATTCCATTACGTAGTCGATCCGAACGGATTCGTTGCCATCGTCATCATTGTCGGATACCCAAAGATTACCGAACGAATCCAGCGTGGGTTCATAGTGATTTCGGAAGTTATGGGCAATGGTTTCCAGATGGCTGCCATCGGGATTGCACCGTAGGATCAGACCGTTACGATAGGGGTTTCCTTTGCCATTGACTATATTGCCAGCTACGTCGCGTATTGGTTTTCCGAATCGGTCACGCACCTCCCCACCGTTGTTGCCCATCGAGAAATAGAGCTTGCCGTCGGGGCCCCAGAAAGGCGCGTGAATGCCATGATCACGGGTTCCAAACCCTGAAAACAATGTATCAATACGGTCGGCATGGTCGTCGTGATTGGTATCGAAGAGGACCAGCAAGTTTGGGCCTTGGGCCAGATAGATCCGGTCTTCGGCCAGGGCCAGGCCCATTGGTGCTTTCATGCCCGGATGTTCGAAAAAGACGGTACGTTTATCGGCCTTTCCGTCGCCGTTTACGTCGTCCAGGATTACAACCTTATCACCTTTTTTGTCGTATTCGGCGGGGGCAACATCGTAGTTATGGGATTCGGTCACCCAAACACGACCACGCTCATCCACGTCCATATTGGTCGGATTCGTCACTAGGGGTTCGGCGGCAAATTGCTGAACCATAAATCCGTTGGGCACCTGCATCGTGGCCAGCGCGGCTCGTGGGTCGTGTGGGTCAGGCAGTATGCTGATAAACCCACTAGCCATGAGGATAGCTGCCACAACACTCGTTAATATTCCTCGTTTCATACCCCTTCTTTTGCCAGCATATCGGTGGCTTCAGTATCGTTATTTTAAGACAACCTCACCCGTTTGGGCATCTAAAAGTAAGGTTGATCCGTGTTCCAGCGGAATGGTCAACAATTTACCACTTCTGAGCCGAAGCGTTCGTGTGCCACCATCCTTGGTATGTAGCAGGAGCAACCCGGAATTGGCGTACGTGAAATCATTCCGTTCATTATAAATGTGGCAACCCGCCTGCCGGAAAATTTCGCGAAATCCGTCGATTCCGTTAAGGGGGAGCCCACAGAAAATGGATGTAAACTCTTTGGTTTTCTTACGGGCTATTATGACCTGTTTACTCCCCTGCAACTCAGCCAGCGATTCGGTCGATTTATCGTTTATGGCCACGAGCGGCTCTACAGGACCGCTGAACTTGTAGTTGTAAGCTGGTTTTAAAAACGCAACACTGGGCGTTTGTTTGCCGTCGATACGTTCCAGATTCATGCCCGTCAGCGATTTCACAAACGCTAAATCGAGCCGTTCGCCGTTGGTGTAGCCCGTCAGGTAATTCCAGACGATAGTCCGGCCACCTTTGGCTACCTTATTCAGAATAAAGGCCCGCTGGTCATCCGTCAGCTTGTAGACATTCATGAAAACCACAGCTTTGTAATGAGCCAGATTGACTCGGTTCAGGTCGAAATCATAGACATGGTCACCGACCGCACCCGAGCGCATCGCCTGCTCGATGGAATGATCCAGTACGTTGACTGTGATGGGCAATGGTGCCGATTTCAGGTAATAGAACACATCCTGACTCCAGACATACAGCACATCCGCTTCGGAATGATACGGTACAGTAAGCCGCTTTTCAAACAGCTCCTTCTCGGCTTTCATGGCGGCCAGGTATTTTGGATCGTCCCACCAGCCGAAGCCTTTCTGTGGACCAAAATCATAGAACCAGAAACCAATACCCCGCATCAGGGGCAATAGCGCACATCGTTTCATGATGTTCGCATACGTCGTGTCGTAGCGAGACGTATAGCGGATATTTTCAAAATCGTTTTTAAACAGATAGCCGTTGTCGATTTCGTCGAACCAGAGTTTACCATGTAGCAAAGTCGATTCGATGATCCCGCGTGAATTACCGGAGCCACCCGCTTTGCGACTATCAGGCCAATACGTCTGGGGGGCCGACAGATAGTCTATATATGGACTATCGAGAACCTGCTGGATAAACAGGTGACCACCAACGGTTTGTCGATTGAATGTCATGTGCAGATAACCGTAGAAAATACCCGTAACGAGCGGGCGGGGCCAGTTTTCCTTCGCTATTCGGCAGAAGTAAATCGCATCGTCGGCTACTACCTGCTGCTGGGCGGTGAAGTAATCGATGGTGCGTTGGTCCTGAACCGGGTCTTTGAAAAAGCCGTCCTGCGTTTTGAGCCGCTCCGCTACGTTCGGTACTGTCGCATTCTCGAACGTAACGCTTGTGGATTGCCAGGCTTTCTGAAGCGCTGATGTCGTTTTGTACTTGGTTCGGAGCCAGTTGCGGAAGTAGTCGGTCATGGCCGGGCCAGTATCCGGGTCGTGTTCGATAAAGCCCCAGTAATGCCATTCGCCATAAATACCGCCCGCTATATGCATACCAATCAGGGCGTTACCTTCTGGCGTTTTCGAAAGTTTCTGGCACAATTCAACTAGTTTCTGGCCCGATTCCTGCCGCCAGCGTGTAGAAGCCAGACTGGCCCGTAAAGCGGCATGAATGTCGTGTTCTTCATTGTGGTACGGAGGGCTAGCCCGCAAGGTAGTATCCACGGGTGTATCGGCAAATTGAGTGCATTCTTCCGGGTGTGCTTTATTCCACCAAAAGGGAGCATTGACGTGAATGCGGAGCACGACACCCGCATCGGGGCATTGGTCGAGTACCCCCCGAATTTGCCGCTGCGCCTTTCGAATATCGAGTGTATCGCTGTTTTTGGTCCAGATGTCTTCGAACCACAAATCGACCTGAAACAGCCGAAACCCAATCTGACAAAAATTAGCCAGGTTTCGGGCGGGTACCTCCTCCCACGACCAACGTCCGCCGTAGGCATGGGTGAGCGCGTAAAACGTTGGCGTTTGCGGGTCCCCATTCACAAACAAGGTGGGTCGGCCATTAAACGGCTTTATCTCAGCCGATTTGGGTGATTGGGCCAGCAGTGATTGCCAACAAAAAAGTAAACTAAGGATATAAATGCCCGTTACGCGCCATTGGCGACCTCTGTAGGTTGTCATTTCGTTTTGGTTTTGAGCCAATCCATCAATTGCTCCTGATACTCGCCGAGGTAACTGTGTTCGACTCCCTCGATTTCTTTCCACCACAGTTGTACACCAGCCTTCAGAAAATCATCTTTGAGTTTACGGTTCTCGGCGTTCAGCCACTCCTTTTCGCCCCAAACCATCCAGACCGGCATGGCTTTAAATGTTGCGGCTTCCTCAAAGGTCACGTTTTTGCCTAGCGCTGCTGAATACAGCCCAACGGCTGCCCAGCGGGCTATCGTTTTTTGAGCAATGCGGAACGTACCACCGCCCCCCATCGAGAAACCATACAGGTATTGCCGTTTTGGATCGGTCTTGAACTGACTATCGAAATCCTGTAGGCACTCAAAAATATCGGTCTCAGCTATGTCGCGATAGCCTTTGTCGCCCCTGCCCCAGGGAAGAACCATAAAGCCCTCCCGGCGGCTCATTTGGGCGGTAGCACCCGCTGGTTTGGGTTGTAAATAATCGTAGAGCATGTGCCAGGGCGGATTGTTCGTGCCGCCACCACTTCCATGCAGTTCTACATAAAAAGGGAATTTCGTTTTCGGACGGGTATAGCCATTTGGCAGAAACAACCAGTAGTAGCTGTTTTTTTTGTCAGTTTTGGATTTGAAAGCCATGATGAGGGGCCGAGTGCCTTGTAAGTACGTTTCCCACTTCGCTCCCTCTGACTGAAAAAAGGCCAGTGTTCCTATAGCAGCCTTGATGTGTTTGTCATCAGGACGCAGCCCGTGCGTTGAATCCAGACTCATCTGTATAACCGACTCGAAATGGCGTTTTAATAGTGGGTTTTTCTCACTTGCGGCCAGTGTTCGAAGGTAAGCAACCAATTGCTGTATGTCAGTCCGATCACTGGCCAGTGGTAGTTTAGGCGCTTCGCTGCTGCCCGTAGCTGCCGATTGCGCATGCCCAGTCAGGTACGTAACGACTATAGCGAGCAGCAAAGCGTATTTCTTGACGATAAAAGCGAACGTATTCATTCGATGTAGTAGATTCCGGTTGCAAACAACACGTCTTGGGGGGCTTGTTTGTCCTGCTTTATCCTGACAGTCGACAAAGCAGGACAATGCCTTGACGGGAATTGACGTTCTTGCCCACCATTCGTTTATTGTCCTGTCAAGAACTATGAAATCGTTTTTTAAAGTCCTTCTACTCAATGCAATATCTGTTCATAGCCTGTCCGTAAGCTTCAGCCAGCCGCAAACCCAGTTTGGGGAAGGTACGGGTGAGTATGGACAATTTTTTACCAGCCTTAAAACGCAGTTAATCAATACGGAATACCGAAAAACGGTCCGGTTTGGCGGGAAGGAACGCAAGCAGTTTGTGCAATGGATACGCGACAATGTACACGTAATGAAGGCGATGAAATACCTGGAACCCGACATCAGCAGCTTCTGGCAATTCTTTATGGAAAACCAGACGCACGAAGGCCTGTATTACGATTACTATTACCCCATGGTGGCCCGCGAAAGTCACCGCATGAATCTGTTCGATAAACGATACTGGAAGATCATTGCGCGAGATACCATTCAAATGCATCGTCTGCCTGTCGAAGCTGATCTGGAATATCTGATGGTCGAAGGGGGGCACTACATCTGGCAGGCTACCGGCGACACAGCTTACATACACCAATGGATTGACAAGCTCGAAAAAGGGCTGATGTATGACATGACCGATCCATTACGCTGGTCGAAGAAGTACCAGTTGATGAAGCGCGGCTATACGCTCGATACCTGGGATTTTATGCAACTACCCACTACTCGGGCCGAATATGTTCGGCAGGGGAACGATGTACAGACGGGTATTTTTGACATCGACGAGAAAACGCCCATGGGAATCATGCATGGGGATAACAGCGGCCTGTATGCTGCCTGTCGGCAATTGGCGCAACTGTATGCCGTTTTGGGAAACGCTGCCAAAGCTACCCACTGGAACGAACAGGCGGATGGGATTCGGAAACGGACGAATGAGCTTTGCTGGAATGGTCGTTTTTATGCCCATTTCGTTCCCGATGATCCAACGCCATCCTACCTCAACATGGACCAGAAGAACACGTTGAGCCTGTCGAATCCCTATGATATAAACCGAGGCTTACCGAATGAAACTATGGCCGAGTCGATCATTCAGACTTACCTCAGCTTGAAAGGTAAAAATGTAGAGAATGCCTTTGCCGAATGGTTTGGCGTTTATCCACCCGTTGAACCAAGTTACGCCGATTACCTGCCGGGATCGTATATGAATGGCGGAGTGAATACCATTGTGGGAGGGGAGTTGGCGAAAGCTGCGTTTCAGCACGGCTACGAAACGTACGGGGTAGATATCCTGAATCGGATGATACAACTTAACGAAAAACATGGTGGCAAACTGCCCGTTTCCTATAAGCCTGACGGCACCGTAGATGCTGGCATTCCGGACAACTGGGGCCAGGCCGCTGTGATGAGTGCGATGGTAGAAGGTCTGGCTGGTGTAGTTGATAAGGGGGCTTTGTTTGAACAGGTTGAATTAACCCCCCGATGGCTGGCTGCTGGAAAAAATGATGCGACTGTTACCATCACCTATGGGCCCTCCGGCAAATCCGTCAGTTATGTTTACCAGCATACGACCAAAGCGAAGGCCATTACGCTTTCTATAAAGGGTGATCCTAAGCAGTACATTGTCCGACAGCTTTTACCAGCTGGCAAGCAGGTTAAGGGCCTCATCGTCGATGGGAAAAGGATGACGGCTACAATCGAAAAAGTTTTAACTAGTCAGTATGTGGTTGTTCCGACTATACCTGGTGGCGACCATCGGATTAAACTAATGTATCGATAGCCCGATGATGTGTTTTCCTGAAAATTTACCGAGATTTTTCTGAACGGTGGTTGGGTAGGAGGGAAGGGCAGAGAACGGCTCTTTTTGCGTCCAATAAACCCGTTCAATTTAGTAGTATGGGGGTGGGCCTGTTTGGCCGGACACTCTACTTTTGAGAGTTTGATAAAATTGGTTTTCAAAATCAATCGGAGGTCGGTAGCCTAAGCCCGAATGCAATCGACTTATTTTTACCGTCAGCTACCTTGCGCTGGTAGTAGATCTGTAGCTCACCTTTCATCCGGATCGCTGACATGGCCCCCAAATGAAAGAGAGATTTTAGACGTGAACGAGCATGTTGGCTCATGCTCCCGATCGGTATTCAAAGGGTGCCACACCGGCGTGACAGGCCAGTTTTTTAGGATCGTTGATAGCCTTGAATTCGTTGGTAGCCACCAATACTTCAGTCGCTATGGCATCGGGAACGGAGGTAATCCAGGCAAAAAGCTTCTTCAAGCGATCATCACTTTGGATGAGCGTATCGATCTGTTTTTCGGCACTTGCCAAATCGGCAGTGATGGCTTTTAAGGAGGCCTGGCAGTTTTTGGCCAGTTGCTTTTGGTGTGACTTTTCCGCGAAGCCCTGCTGTTCGTCAATAGGTTGTTGAAGTTGCTGGCGAACGCGAAGAAGCCGTTGACGAAGGGCACTTAATGTGGTTAGTATTGCAGAATAGGCCTTGGTGGATGCCAAAGGCACATTTTGTCGCGAAAACGGAAGGCGTACTGGGCAATGCGGATTGCGTCAATGGTGTCGCTCTTACCGCGCTGAAGGCCCCCGGCCTTCTTAATTTGAAGACTACTTTCCAACCAAATAGGTAGCTTCAATTTGTAAAGGGAAGATAAAAGATGCGCACAATAAATGCCTGTATGTTCGAGACAGCCGACCGATTCTATTACCGTAAATCCAGGCAACGCCTTCATCAATTTGACGGTTGCCCTAATCGCTGCTGGTGAGTTAACCGATTGGGCTTGCAATACTATGGTTTTGCCATCAAAGACGGCCCAGTCAAGTGTAGCTTTCGAAACGTCAACACCGATGAAGTAGCGAATGTCCATGAGAGATAGTAATTTAGGCAGGGCCGCCCTTATATCCTCAGCAGCAAAAGTACCAGAGCACTATCCCATTCCTTTTATACATTTTACAGTTTTATTTACCACGTTTACGGGTAGCGATTTCCCTAACTGATTGCCGATGTAGTTTTGATAAAAAAGGGAGAAGGCGATAATTATTTACAATACCATCAACCAGTATAACGAGACCTTTAACAACAGGACACAGCACCCCCTTATCAGCCCAATTCATCACCCGAGCGCATGTCAATCACGGCATTATCGAGCAGTTTGAACAGAAGCTGAATGCGTATTTGCAGAGTGAAACGCTACGAATCAATGGCGTTCCAACGGTTGCCTATTTCGCCCATGAGTTGAACCTTTCGGCCAACTATTTTGGTGATTTGATCAAGAAAGAAACGGGTAAATCGGCACTCGAATTCATTCAGCTACACCTGATCGATCTGGCAAAAGAGCGAATTTTTGACACCAGCAAATCGGTGAGCGAGATTTCGTATGAACTAGGCTTTAAATACCCGCAACATTTTACGCGGTTTTTTAAACAGAAAGTGGGTATTTCGCCAAATGCCTACAGAGGCCTTAATTAACTCAGATACAGTTTTCACGGCCAGGGCAGCTTGGTGAAATGGCCTGGTTTTACCGCCAGAACACAAAGATGCAGAGCATAATGATTGATTGTCAATGCTACGTTTCTTTGTGTTCTAACAGTAAATGAGTAACTGGCGGAGCGTTGAGAAGGATGACTCAGATGGATATCGCGTGTTATGTTCAGAAATAACCCCCTTTCTCGGTGATTTCCTGTATTGACTGACCTTCGTGAACCCAGTTGAAAATCATCTTCTCATTGGCAATGATTTCCTCAGCCCGCATCAATACGGAATAGGCGATGTCACGCGGAACGACGAGCACTCCGTCGATATCGCCCAGGATAATATCGCCCGGTTTGATGGTTACATCGCCAATCTGAATTGTAACCTGGTAGTGCGTAATCAGGCAGCGGCCCAGACTTCCATTCGAAATGCGGTATTTGTAAAAAACCGGGAAATCGGCTTCCAGAATCTGATGCGTATCCCGAATGCCTCCGTCGATACAGGCTGCCTTCACTTTTTTACCTTTGGCAGTGGCCGTCATAACGCCCCCCCAGAGTGTCGCTTTGCTATCGCTGGTTGTATCCCAGACTACAAAGGCGTCTTCGTGCATCTCTTCGAGCATTTGGGTGCGAAATTCCATCTCCCCCCGGATCATGGCATTAGGAGCACTTTTTACGGTAAAGGCAACCCCTGCTACTGTTCGATACTCGCGTAGGGGCAGAATATGGCCGGGTAATGCCTGGTTCAGCAGACAGAATTCACGCATGACGTCGTTGACAGCCCCTGTGTAAAGCTGTTCGAAACGCGCTAGCAATTCTTTTTCCGGGATGGGGAACGTGGTGTCGGAAACGCTTTCACGCTTTTCGATCAACTTCTCCAGATTCATCAATCCGACTTCTTTCTTATACTGATCGACACTCATGATTTTTCATTTAACTAGTTTATAATCAATTGAATAATGTAATTCCTTTGGCGTTTGTCGTCATACTGTTCAATGCACCTTGTTCGGCTTCGGTAACAACGAGTCCAAGTTTGCCGGTAGGGTCGAAGGCGCAGTTGGTTGGGTTTTTGCCAACTGTATTTAGTTTGCGAACAACCTTCCCCTCAGGAGAAATGATGTGGATATAGCCTGTACCATACACCGCAACGTACAGATTGCCATCGTCGCCAAATGCCATACCGTCGGGACCGCCCGGCCCTTGTGGCCCTTCAACGGTTGCCCAGACAGTTGCATTCGTCCATTCGCCGGTGTCAGGGTTCCACTCGCCTTTCCAGAGTCGATGTTTGTAGGTTTCGGCTAGTACCAGCGTTTTGCCGTCGGGGCCGAACGCTAGTCCGTTGGGGAAATATTTGTCGGTTGTAAATTTCTTTACGGTGCCATCCCGCATCCGAACGACTGCATAACCTGTTGGCTCCTGACGCGAATCGCCGGGGCAGGTGAACAGCAGATTACCCATAGCATCGAAGGTCAGGTCGTTAGGCTTGTTAAGCGGTTCCCCGTTTAGTTTATCCAGGATCGTTTCTGTTGTTTCGGTTATGGGATCGAACCGCCGGACGGCTCTCTGGGCCGAATCACAAAACCAGACACGCCCTTGTTTGTCGAGGGCAATGCCGTTAGGCCCTCCGCCTACATGGTAGCGTTTTAGTTTCCCATTTTTGTACTGAACCAGATGTTCGCCTTTCAGCTCAACGGCCCACAGGCTACCATCAGCAGCAAAAGCAGGTCCCTCGGGGAAGTTGAGCCCGGTGACTATACTGGCGACTGACGATGAGCCGGGGAGTGGGTGATGCGTGTGAATCCGGGCAATTTCATCGGCCGATAGCGCCCGGTCGAACACGGCTAACCCACCGAGTTGCCCAACGAAATCGTTGCCGATGGCCCCTAACCGATGAACAGCCCCAACCGTAAAGTCGGCCCCATCTTCTCCGCCATCGAAAATTCCTTCGTCGTAGGGGTATGGATTTCGGTCGGTGCGGGCGTCGAACTGGCCATTGCGGTACGATTTAATAAAATGTCCGTCGTAGGTCATGGCAACGAATGTCCACTCATCGTACCGAATCGGCGTTTGTCCAATCGACACATCGACACACCACTTTTCGCCGGGGGTGGGGCCACCTACACCCGAAATGTGTCCGCATACCTGACTTTTACTGTCGCGGAGCCGGATATTCAGAAACAGGCAGTATTGCCGTTTTTTCTGGGTTTCGTTCCACATCCCGGCAATGGCTTCGCACTCGGCATTATCCCGACTTTTGACCTGTCGTTTCACCCAGGCCAGCACGGTCACCTGCGCCTGTTTGCCGCGAATATTCAGACCAGGACAATCAGCGCGGGGAATGGTCAGGTATTCATGTTCCCGAATGTCGAGTGAACGATCCGACAAAACGCCTTCGTTAAGCATCGAAATCGGCCCGGTAGGCTCCTGCAACTGATACTTAAATTTACCTTTGGAACGTAGGGGCTGCTTGCCAGCAAAATCCCAAAGGCATAGCAAATTCGGGATTGCGAGCAGGTCTGATTTTGTGGATGAAGCGTGGGTCAGGTTGGTCATTATCAGGCCGCTGAGTAAGGTTGACTGGGTTATAAAATGGCGTCGGTTCATAGGGCAGCTTCTTTGTCTCGGTCAAAAAACAGGAAGGCTCCAGCCCATAGGAACAGGCTTCCCAGTACATACACGCCCGACAGACTGGCCAGACCAATTGTCAGGCCAAGCGTTGGTTTCAGAACGCCTAGCAGATAAGGGGCAATAGAGCCAATCAGAAAAGCACAGGCCAGCATCAGGCCATAAGCCGACGATCGGATTTTGGGCGACACCACTTCGTAAAGTGAGGCAACAATATTGGAGTCGTACCAGCCCCGGAAAATACCGAACAAAAACAGCGCTATGTAGGTAAATGTCGGTGTGTCGCTCATGCTGATACCGTAGATGAATGGGGCACCAAGCAATAAGCCCAGTGCCTGCACGACGAGTCGGCTTCGGGGATTGGCTTTAGCATAATGATCCGCGATTTTGGCTCCTGATAGTACGCCCAAAAAGGCACCGAGGTGATGATAGAAGAGCGACGAAAACCCGGCATCGGTCAGGCTCATGCTGAACTTATCGACCAGAAACGACGGCATCCAGGTTAGGTAGCCAACATTGACAAACACCATGCAACCAAAGCCCAGCGTGAGCATAATGACTGTCGGCTTACGAATCACGATGCGAGCCGTTTCGCCCATTTCAGCCAGCATCGGCTGACGGGCTTCGACGGTAGCTTTCACCAGGTCTTTCGGGATACGACTGAAAAAGACGAAAGCCAGCGCAACGCCCAGACTGCCAAATAGATAAAATGCCTTTTGCCAGCCATACTGTTCGCCGATGTACCCAGCGATAAGGCCGCTCAGGATAATGCCGAAGTAAACGGCCGTCTGGTGGATGGATAGGGCAAACGAACGGCTTTCTTTGTACGTCTCGCCCAGCAGCGCATTGGCGGAAGGAGCGTAAAAGGCCTCTCCGCCCCCTGTAGCCACTCCTCGCAATACAATAAACTGCAAGACACTGGAACAAAAGCCGGTCATCAGGGTGGCGCATGACCAGAACAGCAGACAGAAACCCAGAATATTCCGTCGCGAAAACCGATCACCGATGAACCCCGCGATGGGGACCAACAGTCCATAGGTCCAGACCAGTGCGGAGGCAATCAGGCCCAGTTCGGCATCAGTTAGGCCGAGATCTTTCCGAATGAGAGGCAACACGACGCTGAAAATCTGTCGGTCGGCCTGATTCAGAAAGAACGCCAGCCAGAGCAGGGCCAGTAACTCCCACCGGAATCCAGTCGGTTTTTGGGTAATCGAAGGCGGTGATTCAACCATAGTTAAGGGATTTTGGCGGTTGTGGGTGTGGCATTCCAGGCACTAACGGTGATCTTGGCGTTTGGTCGGGTGGAGGGTTCGCGCCAGATCACGTCCAGGTCGATCTCCTGTGTTTCGCCGGGCGCTATCCAGGTAAAATTATCTGAAGCGACAATCGCACGTTTGGTGCCTGTGATATCGACTCTGGCCATAAAGGCAGGCACTTTACCTGTGTTGGTTACCTTGACCCGAAGTTGACTTTGATCGGTGCCAGTAGGTTTCTGACTAACTACTGAAGTGGTCAGTGATGTAGTCGTTTTTGCTACCGTTGGTTTCAGAAATGGCCCTTTTTCCAGCGTTGGCCAAGGGATGGGGTCACTGGTATATTTTTGGTAAAAGGCCTGATCGTCGAGCATCGACAGGCTGCGTGGGTAATAAAACGAGCGTGACAACAGCTTACCCGAACCATCGTGCAGTTCGGCCACGAGAAGAAGGTATCGGTCGCGGTAATCTGCCGGAATCGTGTATTCGCCCAGGTTGGCGGAACGTACCGATGTACCAGCTGCAACGGCTACCTTTTGTTCCTGTTTCCAGAGTGGTTTGAAGGTATCATCAAATACCTGTACGGAAATTTTTGCGCCGGGTATTGCCTGTGGTAACGAATGCATTACGTTGACAGGCAACTTAATCCGTTCGCCTGCTTTCCAGAGCAGACGCGGAATATCAACTGCAACATGTGTAGGCTCGTAGGTCCGTTTGAGAAAATAATAGGGTGCCCCCGCGTTGCCAAACCAGTCCATCATCTGAATGGCGATAACGGGCCAATGTCGTTTGAATACCCATGGCAGCAATCCTGTCGTAACCGGATAATTGCCCTGCATTTTTTCGGAGAACACTTGATAAAACTCCCCGGCTCCCACCTGCGACGCTTCCGTAATGGCTTCAATCGTCGGATCGTTCATGTCCGCAATATGTGATGCCCGACTCAACATGCGGGGTACGCGGCTGGGGCCGTATTCGGTAAAGTGGTGAATGAACTCCGGGTGGTCCTTGTAAAATTCCTTATCCCACATGCGCCCCAGCCCTGTAAATTCTTTATTGTCAACGGTTTCGTAGAACATGTTGGCCTCAGGCATCGAGTGCATACCCGTTTCTGATATCCAGGGTTCGTAGCGGTAGCCAACACCGTACCAGGTCGGGTCCATGTCGGGGTAAGTATGAAGACTACCGTCGTCAGGCGTGGTACGGACGTATAATCTCGACTTATCGAAAATGTCCAGATTGCGCTCCAGAATGCCCATCGTAGCTGCGTTGCCGTAGGAATATGGATTAAATTCGTTGCCTCCACACCAAACCGCCAGCGACGGATGATTCCGCAACCGAACGATGGTCTGCACAACTTGCGCTTCCCAAATGTCCTGCGGATACAGGGGAGTATCCTGATTGCCAATTGGAAAATCCTGCCACACCATGATGCCCAACTCGTTACAGATTTCGTAGAAGTGCTCGGTTTCTAGTAGGCCACCGCCCCAGATGCGGATCAATTGAACCCCCATTTTTTTTGCGGCTTCAAGCGTCCAGCGGTAGCGTTCTTTCGAGGTTTCGAGCAATACGTCCTGTGGAGTGAAGTTCATGCCTTTCACAAAAAACTTCCGGCCATTGACCACAAACTGCCAGTTTTTCCACCGATCTGCAGTACGTGGGCCAGCCGACGCAATCCGCTCGATGGTACGTATGCCAAACGGAAATTGAATCTGGTCAACAACCTGATGATCTTTTTTAAGCACCACTCGAACCGTGTAGAGATTGGCTTCGCCCAGTCCGTTCGGGTGCCAGAGTTTAGGATTCGTTACGGTTAACTCATCGTCAAACCAGGTACGTCCTTTAAAGGCTTTGAATGGCTTTTCCTGCGTAAAGGCAACTTTCCCGGCTTTATCAACCAATTCGACAACTACGGATAAGTTGGCATTGGAAAGTGTAGTGCCTGGTACACGGCCATCGTAATGGTGCATCTGCGCGTTTTTCCACGGATGCAACTGGTAACCGAGTGAATTGGTATCGACCAGTACTTCACTCGAAAAGTGGAGCGTGGCTTTTCCATTCTGGATCGAGGTAGTGGTCAGATAAGGTCGTTCGAGGTGGTAGGGCTGCACAATTTCGAGCCGAACATCCTGCCACATACCCACGCTGAAAAACATCTCGCAGCCCGAGCTTCCCGAAATCACCCAGGGCTTAATAATCCGGCCACTGGCGCGTGGGTTGTAACCTTTACGCGTCTCAATCATGTACTCCCCATTACTGTTACGGGGCAGGCTTTCATAGTCGGTGGCTTTATTACCCCAGTTTCCGGCCCGTACTTCTACCAGCAATTCGTTTTGTCCGCTCGCTTTTAGCAGCTTACCAATGTCAACAGTTGGTCCGCCGAACATGCCTTCGTGAACACCTACTAACGTGCCGTTCAGCCAGACTTTAGAAAAATAATCGACTCCATCGAAACACAAGAATACGTAGCTACCGGATTTCGCACGGGCGGGTGTCGAAAACGTTTTGCGGTAGTACCACGCTTTCTCATCCATAAACTTATACTGGTCGGAGTTTTTGTGGTAATACGGATGGGGCAGTTTGCCAGCCTTGAAGTACGACCAGTGTACCGAGTTCGGAATGCTGGTCTGAAACGCATCCTTACGTGGAGCTTTCAGGTCGGTTATGGGGGCATCGGTATGCGACAGTTCCCACCCATCGCCCGACAACGATACGTGTTGTGTTCCCGACCGGGGTGTAATCCGGTACGGTTGCCAAAGCTTATTTTTCTCGTCAGCGAACGGATTGTCGGGTGCGTTGCCCGACGAATTGTTTTGCGCTGAAACCGAAGCGATCCGCAGTAGCGTTATTAGGAATAATAAAGAAATGTATCTACTTTTCATAATTAAAAGACTAAGCTTATGGAAGCACTCCGATTTGTCCAGCGCGTCACCGATGATACGTTGGTATTGTCTATGCCTGCCTCATACAGGGAGCAGGAAGTAGAAATTATCGTTCGCAGGAAAGAAACGGCGGCTAAACCCAAATTAACGGTAGAGGAAAAACTGGCGATTCTGAAAAAATATGAAGGATCGTTCCCTAAATGGGAGCCAGGGCCCGACTTTGAAGACGAAATGTATACACAGGAATGATCATTTTTCTTGACTCTTCTATCCTGATTGAACATTCGAAGGGCAATAGAAAGGAATTGATGATAGAACTGTTGAGCCGTGCACGAACCTTGCAGGAGGCTCAACGTATTCCCGACATACTTGGTAGCCATGATCCTCGTAGCCTGCTTAATCTGTTTGAACAAGCGACCGATCAACACCCTCCAGCCAACGTGGTTATTCGATTGATGAAGGCTTACAATATGTTGCCTAATGATGCAATTATTCTGGCTCATTGTCTGACTGCGAATATTTCTTATCTGGCTTCGTACGACTCTGATTTTCAACTTGCCTGCCAGGAGGAAGGCATCACGCTCATCGACAGTGTCGACGTACTGAACGCTCATTTTCCCGCTTCATAGGTTCCAGGCTTCCCATAACCACGCATAAGCAGCAAACCCCCGTCGATAGTAATGGTCGAACCAGTTATATAGCTGCCCGATGCGATTAAATCGACGAGTACACTGGCGATTTCTTCCGGTTGCCCCAACCGCCCGGCGGGTATACCGTCGTTCACTTCCTGAAGCAAGTCTGGATTTTCCCAAACCGCCCGATTGATGTCGGTTTGAATGGCGCCAACCGCCAGTGTGTTGACTCGAATATTGTGCGGGCCTAATTCCATAGCTACACCTTTCATCAATATTTCCAGTGCTCCTTTGGTAGCGCCATAGAGGCTTAGTCCCAATCCTGGCCGGATACCGTTGACCGATGTGATGGTCCAGATACTGCCTGCTACGGCATGTTTCACCATGTTTCGGGCAACGGCCTGTGTAAGAAAGGTGGTGCTTCGAAAGTTGACACCGTTGAATTGCTCGAAATCGGCTTCCGTTACGTCCAGAAAATGCTTTTTGTACGAAACACCCGCATTGTTCACCAGAATATCAAGTCCGCCCGCTATGTTCCAGGCTTGTTGGCCTAGCTGGATAGCCTGTGCCGTGTCCTGCAAATCGGCCTGTACTAGGTGAGCCGTACCTCCTTTCTGTCGGATAAGGTCCGCAACGGTTTCGGCATCTTCCCGGTTTTCGTGGTAATGCACGACTACGTCGCAGCCTTCTTCGGCTAGTCGAATCGCAATGGCCTTTCCAATGCCCTGCGATGCTCCGGTGACTAATGCTTTTTTCATTGTATGTATTTTTGACAGGATTTACATGATGAACAGGATTATTTATTCAAAACAAATCATGTCAATTCTGTAAATCCTGTCGAAAGAAAAATCACATGCCTCCCACCGTGGGATACCAATCGGGTCGGTATGGGTCTTGGTGGAAACGGGCGTAGTAATCGCCTTTTTCTTCGTAATACTTTTCGTAATGCTTCATCTTGTCCTCATCCAGCGACACGCCTAAGCCGGGACCGGTTGGGACTTTGATGCAACCGTTTTCGTACTTCATCAAGCCCCCTTCAATGATGTCGTCGGTGAGGTAGTGGTAGTGTGCATCGCCCGCGAAATTCATTTGCGGAATCGTTGAGGCCGTATGGATCATGGCTGCCAGTTCGATCCCAAATTCAGCTCCGGAGTGCATGGCAACGCCCAGATTGAACGTATTGCAAACAGCCGCCAGATCTTTCACCCCGCGTGGGCCTTCCCAATAATGAATATCAGTCAACACAATATCGACCGCACCCATGCGAATAGCGGGAGCCAGGTCATCGAATTTGGCAGGATACATGTTGGTCGCAATCGGAATCCGTATCTGTTTGCGGACGGCCGCATTGCCCTCTAACCCCCACGAAGGGTCTTCAAAATATTCGATGTTCAGGTCTTCCAGCCGACGGCCAATCTGTACGGCGGTCTGCACCGACCAGAGCCCGTTCGGGTCAATACGTAGTCCGAAATCATCGCCCAGTTTCTGGCGGCAAAGTTCCAGTACCCGCGCTTCTTCTTTCGGTGATTTTACCCCTGCTTTCAGCTTCATTGAATTAACACCCAGCGTTTCATGCAGCTCGACGCAGAAATCGGCCATATCCTCGGCCGTTTCGTCGTGGCCACCGCCGGGTCGGTCGTAACGCCAGAACAGGTAGGCAATAAACGGCACCTCGTCGCGAACACGCCCGCCCAACAAATCACTCAGCGGGCGATTCAGCACTTTGCCCTGAACGTCGAGGCAGGCCATTTCGATGGCGGCATACAGCCGGGCGTTCGACATGTAATAAATACTACGGAGTACTTTCAGCTTGATTTTTTCGAGATGAAACGGGTCTTCGCCTACGATACGCGGCTTTAGTTTTTGCAGAGCGCCCCGCTGATCGCCACCGCCCACTTCGCCCAACCCAACGATACCTTCGTCGGTAATGATTTCGAGAATGGTGCGTAGGAAATAGCCGGGGTGTACGCCCGTGTTGTGCCGGAGTTGCGCGTTGAGCGGAATAGCCACGCAGCGCGTACGGATGTCAATGATTTTCATGAGCGAAAGAGTGAAAGAGCGAAAGAGCGAAAAGGCCATTTCATTCGTTCAGTTAATGTTTATAAGTCAAGTTGTAGTGTATTGACCTGATCTTTAGCCAGTTTAAATGTCTTTTCGATAGTCTTCTTGCCGACGGTCACTTTTACGGTATAGTCGCCATAAAAGCCCCGGAATGTGATCGGTTTTCCATCAGTTATGGATGTCGTGAGTGCGGTTTTCCATTCTTTATTAATCAGATCGTTTAGAATAGTAAAAGCCGGTTTGGGCGAAAAATCGCGATTGAGTAGCCCACCGTTCCATTTGTCTTCACCCGCCACAGCTGTACCGTCGACCGTATTCCAGTAAATTATAGCTTCAACGGCCGGATGGCTAAACCAGATTCGGTAAAAGTTTCGGGCCATCTTAGCCTGCTGTTGCAAACCCGTTTCGTTGTTGGGCAGCGTCGGGAAGGTAATTTCCGATACGTGCAGGGGAACACCGAACGAACCAAGCAAATCCATAGCCCGAAACAATTCGGCAGGCGTGTGCGCCAAACCCTTCACGGTATTGTCGAACATAGGCTGTTCAAACAAATGGAACTGCATCCCAATTCCGTCAATGCGGGCATCTTTCAGTTTTAAGTTCTCGATCAGCAGGTAATAGGGTGTGAATTCCCGGCGGTATCCCTGCCACGAACTGGGGGTATTTTCATTGATAAATAGCCGTGTACTTTTGGGGAAATAGGCTTGTGCCGCCCGAAAGGCTTTACTGGCATAGTCGGGAGGCATGGGCACTTTATAGCGTGAAATCAACAGTTCGTTGGTTACGTCCCAGGTTTTGATGGTTTCGCCGTAGCGCTGGGCCAATTCCTGAATATGTCGGTCGATGATCGGTTGCATTTTCGATGTATCGGTTGGCATCCAGTCGGGAATGGCAAACATGGCTTCGTCCCAAACAAGGGTATGACCGCGTGGGGTGATCCCATTTTTACGGCAAAAGTCGAGCGCGACATCGGTGGGTGGTCGACGGTAAATGGGTTTACTATCGGCCGTGTAGCGCGGCTTTCCCTGCTCAGGTTCCAGCGTTTTCCAGTAAAATGGCATGGTTGCCAGATTAAACATCGACCTAAAAAACGACTCGTATTTTTCGTTTTCCTGCGCTGTCGGAAACCCGTTGAGCATAAAGATATTAGCCCCAAACAGAAACGCGTGTTTGGTCTGACGAATGTCGACGGTTGCTTTGCGGATCGGCTTCCCCTGTTTATCGACCAATGTCAGTGTGAAATCGCCCTTTCGGTGGGTTTCAATACCTCGTTGAATACGTGCTTCAGTGGCCGGGTCGCTCCACAACGAATCGTATCGAGCCGATTGAGCCAGACTTTGAACCGTAACGAACAGAAAAAACAAACTCAGACAACGCATAGGCTTAGGTAAATGGATAATGTGTAATGAAAAATGGATAATGAACCGTAAACAAACAAGGCAGTACAATCCTGATATACAATGTATTATCAATTGTACATTATTCATTAATTTTCAGTCCAGTACCACAACCTGCGTACGTGTGCCGCTTTTGGGGAACTGAACGTCTTTCTCATATTTCTTTCCGTTCCGCTGGGTGACCAGCTTATACGTACCATAGAAACCACGATAACTGACCGCGTTATTTTTAGGCGATGTCGTCAGGTTTGTGCGCCATTCCTTGTTAATCAATCGGTCAAGAACGTCGTAAGCAGGCTTTTTGGTGAAATCACGATTCAGGAGCCCACCTTTCCATTTGTCTTCGCCAGGAACTACCGTACCGTCTGATTTGATACGTGCCGGAGCTGCCGTTCCATCGACCAGATTCCACCAGATAATGCCTTCTACTTTCGGATGACTGAACCACAGTTTGTAATAATTCTCAGTCATCACTGCCTGATATTCAGGCCCCTTGTCTGATAAAGCAGATACTGTAATTTCAGTAATGTGAATCGGCAAATTGAAATCTGAATATAAATCGAGTGTATTGAACAACGTAGTGGGCGTCATGGCTTTCCCTTTCAAAATCTGCTCATATTCCGGCTCACTGAAGTTGTGAAACTGCATGCCAATGGCGTTGATTTTGGCGTTACGTAACCGCAAATTTTCGAGGAGCAGATAATCGGCACTGTATTCGCGTTTGTTGCTACGGTTCCAGATTCCAGTCGTGAAATTGAGCGTAAACACATTACTATTCGGAAACAGCCGCTCGCTTTCCTTAAACGCCTTAAACGCAAAATCTTTAGGCATCAGCACGTCGGGGTGGCGGTCGGTTACTTCATTCACCACGTCCCAGATCTGAATATCATGACCATACCGCTCACCGATTTCCTGAAGACGCTTGCTGATTTTCTGCTCCATGATTTTTTCATCCTTAGGCAGCCAGGTTGGAATTGACCAGCGCGGGTTGTCCCACACGAGCGTATGGCCTTTGGGGGTGATGTTATTTTTTCGAGCAAATTCCAGCACTACATCGGGTGCCGGACGTCGGTAGCTGTATGGGCTATCTTTCCCGAATCGCAGTTTACCCGGCTCCGGCTCCAGTTCAGGCCAATAGAAGGGAATTGTTACGAAGTTGAATAGCTTCGTAAAGTACTCTTCGTAGAGTGCATCTTCTTTCGGATTCTTGAACCCTTTCACCATAAATCCATTGGCCCCGAAGTAAAAGTCATGGTGAGTTTGGGTTAGAGAAACCTCGCCCGGCGAAACCGGATTGCCGTCCTTATCGGTAAACTGAATGGTGAAGGCACCCATGCGGTTTTCGCGGATACCGTCGGCAATTCGTTGTTGCACTGCCGGGTCACTCCATTGATTCTTGTAGTCGTCGGAAAGCTGGGCTGAAGCCTGAAAGGCAAAGGCCACCAGCAATAGGATATGAATAAACTGCCTCATGTACTGTAAGTCAATACGGTCAAAATGATAAAGGAAGCATGCAACTCTAACAATCAGGTAGTCAACATGGGTCGACTACCTGACCAACCAACCTATCTGAAAATGAATGGACAATGAACAATGAAGAATTGATAGTGTGAGAGTAGGCAGACTGATAAAATGCATTGTCCATTGTCCATTATCCTAATACCCAGGATTCTGATCGGTGGCGGCAAGCGCCGTATTATAATTCAACTCCGATACCGGAATGGGCCAAAGCAGATGTTTGTCAGCTACATCTTTCCCGACCGCAGCTTTAATAACAGCCTTTAGTTTGTCGGTCCCTAACCGCTTTAGATCGTGCCAGCGTTTTGCTTCCAGTTGGGTTTCGTACCCACGCTCTTTCAGTACCAGATCGTTAAAGGTGCTGGCGGTATAATCGCTTAGTTTGAAATCAACGCTGGAGACGGTCGTTGGATTAACACCATACGCACGTCGGTGTACCTGATTGAGAGCCTCCATCGCATCGGCCGTTGGACCGTTCCCGGCCCGGCTCGCGGCTTCGGCGTAGAGGAGCAGCACATCGGCGTAGCGGTACATGGGGAAGTCGTTACCACAGGCATCCTGAAACGGGGCCTGCGGGTCAATGAATTTTTTACTAAGTGTACTGGTTGGGCCTAAGCCAAGATCCCAGACGTACCAGTTGCCTTTGCGCAAATCCTTGTCGTCCCAGGCTGCGTAGACCGAATTCCGTATATCGGAGCTGATGCCGTAGAAACCGCCCGCGCCGACAAATTTGGTACCGGGGTGGTTAGGAAACATAACAAAGTACATGCCCTGGCCGGCCTGGCGGGTATATTTTAGGTAAAAAATCTCCTCGGTTGTTGTCACTACAGACGGGCCGAAAATATTCTGTAAATCGTCGGTTTTCGTAATAGGTACGAGCGAGTATTTTCCCGATTGGATTACCTCATTGGCTTTGTCGCGGGCTTCGGCATTTTTCCCCTGATAGAAATACACATCGGCGAGGACAGTTTTGGCCGACCATTTCGACGGGTGACCTACCTGAGCTGGTTTGTCGGGCAGGGTTGTTTCTGCATTCTGAAGATCGGATACAATTAACTGGTAAACCTCGCTGGGCGAACTCCGCTTAACATTGGGCTGGTCCAGGTTCGCTTCCGTACGCAGAGGCACTGCCCCCCAGTTTTTGACGAGCGTAAAATAGGTCAGTGCCCGCAGGAAACGTGCTTCACCTACATATTTGGCAATGTCGGTGGTCGAAACACTTTTAGCATTGGGAGCATTCTGAATAACCAGGTTAGCATTCCGAACGCTGAGGTAGAAGACCGTCCACATATTGCCTACCCGAACAATATTCGTACTGTTTAACCCCTGAAAATCGCTCAGGATAGCGTAACTGCTTCCCGACCGTCCGTAACAGTAATCGGTGTAGGCTTCCAGTTGGGCTGCATATTCGCCCCCGATACCACTGGTTGCGTTGCGCAGGCCACTGTAAATAGCAGCTACGGCAGCATCCAGTTCGCTGGTTGTATTATAAAATGTTTCGACGGCAATGGATTTTGGGTGTTCTTCCAGTATATCCTGGCAGGACGAAAACAGTACCGAGAGGAAAAGAAACGTAGTTAGGCCGGGTCGGAGAGGAGACCCTTTTCTAACGTAGCGATGTAAAAAAGTAGGTATGAAATTCATGACTCAGTAAGGCCTTGGTTTAAAGTGATTAGAAGCCAATTCGCAACCCAAACGTGACCGATTTGGTAGTTGGGTACGTATAATAGTCGATCCCCTGCCCAATGGAGTTGGCTCCCCCCAGCGAATTGACTTCGGGGTCCCACCAGGAATACTTGGTGATGGTGAGCAGATTTTGTCCGCTGGCATAGATCTGTATCCGGCGCAAATTGTTAAGTCCCCACTGTTTCAGAGGTAGTGTATAGGCTAACTGAATGTTACGGAGCCGCATGAACGAGCCGTTTTCAATATTCCGATTGGAGAAATTATAGGAATTTTTGCTTGATATAACGGGGTACTTCGCGTCGGTGTGCGTTGGTGTCCAATGGTTGAGGTATACCTCATGGGGCATGTTTAAGCCGTAATTGAAATCGAGCGTATTGCCAATCGCGCTAAGGTTTGCTAGGTCATTCCCCTGCACGCCCTGAATAAAAAATGACAGTTCCAGCCCCTTGAAAGACACTGACGAATTGAAGCCGTAGATGAACTTTGGATTCGGGTTGCCAATAACGGTTTTATCGTTCTGATTAATGACGCCATCGCCGTTTAAGTCCTTGTAAACGACCTGCCCTTTATCGGAATAACCTTGCTCAACGTAGCCATAGAAAACCCCTACGGGTAAACCCTGCCGGAGCAGGTTGGCCGCATCGGAAATCAGCGTAACATTGAAATTGCCGCCCAGAATATCCTGGTTATTGTAGAGTTTAATGACTTTACTGCGGTTGAACGCGATGTTAGCCGATACATCCCACTTAACCGCTTTGTCGATCACTCGGCCATCTACCGAAAATTCGAAGCCTTTATTCTGAATCTCGCCAACGTTACGGATTGTGGTGGTATACCCGAACGAACTGGGCAATTGCACCGTATTGAGCAAATCGCGGGTGTTTTTTATGTAATAATCGGCCGTAGCATGTAGGCGATTGTTGAAAAAGGACATATCGACACCCGCATCGGTTTGTTCAGTCGTCTCCCATTTCAGGTCGCCGGGTAGGGTTGTACTGGGGGCAAATGTCGTGTAGAGGGCATCATTGAAAACCGTTTTGCCCGATGAGAGCATGTTGAGCGTTGCGTAGGCATTGATTGCCTGGCTACCCGATAGGCCCCAGCTCGCCCGTAATTTGAGGTCCGACAGAAAAGCAACGTTTTTCATGAATGGCTCTTCCGATACACGCCAGGCCAGCGCTCCAGAGGGGAAATAACCCCATTTGTTGCCCTCCGAATATTTCGATGAGCCATCGGCCCGGAAGCTAATGGTGGCCAGGTAGCGGTTGTTATAGCTGTAATTAATACGACCCAGATACGACAGGAGCGTACTAAAACCATAACTCGTGCTCGGTATGCCGGGTGTAGTGGCCGATGCCAGATTATACGTCTCGGTAACGTTGCTAAGGAATCCCGTGCCCGAGCCACTCAATGAGGTATTAAGAAAGTCCTGGTACGTAAACCCGGCTACAGCCGCCAGGCTGTGTTTCTGACCAATCGTTTTTAGGTAGCTAACCGTATTTTCGCTGAGAAAACTGGTGGCTCGGGTAACGCCAACGCTGGCATTGCCCAACGAGTTGATCAGCCTGGTTGTCTGGTAGGTATCGGTGCGGTCATCGGCATTCTCAATACCACCCGATATTTTTATAGCCAGCCCATCAAACGGTTTAAAGGTCAGGGCAGCATTGGCCAGAATCCGGTTTGCATCTAGCTTGTCGCTCGTTTCATTGATCACATTGATGGGGTTTACAATTCCATTAGAGATAAACGGATAGGCCGTTGTTAAGACCCGATAGCTGCCATCGTCGTTATAAGGTGTCAGGGTGGGCGGGGCCGAAATAGCGGCTGAAATCAAGCTTGATCCCCGATTACCCCCCGAGTTATTCTGGCGGTTGGACGTGATTTTGCTTAAGGTAGCCCCATAGGTCAGTGAGAATTTTGAACTCACATCGGTGGTAATATTTGCGCGCAGTGAATACCGCTTAAAATCACTGTTGGGAATGATTCCCTGTTGCGTAAGCAGGCTCCCACCAATAGAGAAATGGGTTTTTTCGTTACCTCCACTTACGGTCAGGTTGTGCGTTTGCATGGGCGCTTTCCGGAATACGAGATCCTGCCAGTCATAACTCTGGCTAAATCCGTCGATCTGAGCTTGAGTGAAATAAGGGGCTTTGCCATCGTTGGTAGCTTGCTCGTTGTAAAAGGTCGCGTATTCTTTTGCATTCATCAGGTCCAGTTTTTTCCGAAGCGACTGAACGCTGTAGCTTCCTTCATAGTCCACCTGAACTTTGCCTGCTTTGCCCTGTTTCGTGGTAATCAGAACGACGCCATTTGCCCCCCGTGACCCATAAATAGCAGTAGCCGATGCATCTTTAAGAATTTCCATCGACTCAATATCGTTGCTATTCAAAATAGACGGACTGCCACCCGCAATAGGGAAGCCATCAATCACATATAAGGGTTCATTGCTTCCCTGAACCGAGTTCGCCCCCCGGATACGAACACTAATGGCGGCACCTGGTGCCCCCGTATTCTGAATCACTTGTACTCCAGGTGCCCTGCCCGATAACGCCTGTAGCACGTTGGGAGCCGGAAACGAAGAGAGTTCTTTGGCTTTTACCTGGGCTAGTGAGCCGGTCAAATCGCTTTTTCGTACCGTGCCATAGCCAACAACAACAACTTCATTCAGTTGCCGGGTGTCGACCGCTAGGCTCACATTGATAACCGATTGATTGCCAACCGCAATCTCCTGACTTAGAAAACCCACTGACGAAAATACCAGCGTTGCAGTTGACTGGCTACCGACCGAAATCCGGTAAGTTCCATTGGCATCGGTGGTTGTTCCGGTAGTGGTTCCTTTCAGTGATACAGTGGTACCGGGTAGAACTGCATTATCGCCCGCTCCAGTTACCTTCCCTGTTACGACCGACTGGGCCCACCCAACCGAGCAACTAAGCAGAGTGGTTAAGCAGACACTGATCCATCTGCATATACATTGTTTCATTAGGAGTAAGGTTTAAGGTTAATTTTTATAATATAAAAATTAATTTTATTTTATTACAATAGTAAGGCGGTTTATAGATTAACTCCAAATTCTTTGTTGATTTTTCATAAAAAATCTCGTTTTAACTGAGGAGTGGTTTATTGATAGGGCATAAAAAAAAGGCCGAAGCCTTTCAAATAATTAACCGTATAGTATTCTATATCAGTTTGTTATTAATTTCATCGGCGCATTTTCGGAGCGAGAGCACAAGTTTCCGTTTATCCATGGTCATATAACGGTACTCAGGCAGGTAGATGCTCAGGCTCGATACAACAAGCCCATTTTTATAAATCGGTACAGCTAGCCCTATAACATGCCGATTGGGAATAGTTTGTAAGGCTAGTTTCTCCTGATGGATCAATGATAAGGCTTCGTGCAACTGAGCTTCGGACTGAATTTCGGGCCATGAATCACCTATTGGAAGTCCATATTTTACCACAAAGCGCAGAATTTTTTCTTTAGGGAGCATAGCCAGCAGGAGTCTCCCTGAAGCTGAATCATATATCGGTTTCAGGTCGGCTGTGCGGACTTGTAAGTCCTGTTCTGCAAACGTTCTGTGTATGACAACTCGCTGATTATCTTTAAGTACGGCTAAGAGGCAGTTTTCGTTGATTGATCGGGTCAGCGTCTCCATTGGCTCACGGGCCGCTTCGAGTAAATCCTTCTGGTAGGCTTCATTCCCGGTTAATGTATAGGATTTCGCACCCAGAATATAGCCTTTTTTTGTTCCAATTTGCTCAACGTAACCACGGGCTACCAGAGTTTTTAAAATGTTGGCGCAGGTACCATGATTCAGGCTGAGCCCATCGGCCAATTCACCCAGGGATTTGGGTTGTTCGGGTTCATTGGCTATTAATTCCAGCAGGTCCAGTGCCCGGTTAATTACTTGAATCATTGATTTTTAATTTTATAATGCAAAATTATTGTAACAATTGACAAAGTAAAGTTTTTCTTAGAAGGCATTGTGCGAACTGCATTGAGTTGAAAAGAAAAGAATGGACAGTAGGCGGAGCTAAAGCAATAATCAATCAGGTGGGTGGTCATGAGTTTTATGAAGACTGGCATAGGCATTAAGTGTAGATTTGTTATAGCGGAACATACCTGTGTATGTAACATAGGCTGAACTACGTTAAGGAAATGTTAAACAGCATCAGTTTTTTATTAAAATTATTTGGGTGTTATAATTATATTGCTGTAAAATTGTATTATTAATCAAAGGAAGCAGGCTTGTCATTTCAAAGCCAGGCCTTAGTTAACCAATAGGAAGCTTCATATATGAGTAGTTAGAGCAGTTGGCTATGTTTTTATAGCTAATTTTTTTTACATGAAAAAGTGTCAAAAAGACACTTCTGTCATGCTGAAAGTATTCATTAGCGACTGCTGTACGTCATTAAGGGGTGGGCTAAAAACAAGTAAGGGTAAGGCATCCCGATCGAGCGATAGAGGAAAACAAGTAAGTCTGAAGGAAAAAATAGTAGTGTATTTTAACACTAGAGCGTATTCAAAGCTATGTTATCAGTCAACGAATCAATTGCTTACAGTGTTATTCTAGCTGGCATTTGCCTGATTAGTTTACAATTCAAGCCGATTAATCCAGCTGAGGATCGGACTCTGAAAGAGGCTTATAAAAATTATTTTCCAGTGGGTGTCGCTGTGGCTCCACGAAACCTCAAAGGCCCCGAAGCTGACTTAATTACGCAGCAATTCAGCAGCATTACCCCCGAAAACGCCATGAAAATGGGGCCTATCCACCCCCAGGAGAATCGGTACTTCTGGGACGATGCCGATGCCATTGTTGACTTCGCCAGCCAGAAAGGTATCCGGGTGAGGGGCCATACACTCTGCTGGCATAATCAAACGCCCAGATGGTTCTTTACCGATTCGGCAGGAAAGCAGGTAACGAAAGAGGTGCTGTTAGCGCGGATGAAACGGCATATTACGGATGTCGTGAGCCGCTATAAAGGCAAAATTTATGCCTGGGATGTTGTTAATGAAGCGGTTCCTGATACTGGCACCGGGATCTATCGCCAGTCTAACTTTTACACGATAGTAGGGGAGGAGTATATCGAAAAAGCGTTTCAATACGCCCATGAAGCCGATCCGAAAGCGGTGCTGTTTTATAATGATTACAACACCGAAAACCCATCCAAACGGGACCGGATCTATCAGGTTGTCAAGAAATTGAAAGACAAGAAAATTCCGATCCATGGGGTTGGTTTACAGGGCCACTGGTCCATTTATGAGCCATCTGCCCAGGAACTGGAGGCCTCTATCAATCGGTTCGCGAGCCTTGGCCTGGCCGTACAAATCACTGAACTTGACCTTTCTGTCTATCCAAAAGAGCATGAGCGACGTCCGCGGAAGGAGACCGATAAGTCGGAGTTTACCCAGGAAATGGCTGATAAACAGGCTACCCAATACAAGATGCTGTTCGACGTATTCCGCAAGTATAAAGGAAAAGTAACGGGTGTTACCTTCTGGAACGTTTCAGACAAAGCAACCTGGCTGGACAATTTTCCCGTTGCCGGACGCAAAGACTATCCACTTTTGTTTGATCAGAATTACCAGCCCAAGAAAGCGTTCTGGGGTGTGGTTAACTTCTAATGATAACTCTTTCATCAACAAGCAACGCATAGATTTTGATACTTTTATGACTCTTCAGGACCAGGCGTTATGGCAGTTATATCGTGATGGCGATAAGCAGGCATTGGGCCAACTGGCCGAGCGGTATTATCGTGCGCTGAAGCACTATGGGTTAAAATTTATGGTCGATGAGTTGGTTGTAGAGGATTGTATTCAGGACCTCTTTTTGCAGCTCTGGCAAAACCGACTCCAGATCAATGCGACAGAATCTGTCAAGCATTATCTATTCAAAGCCTTACGCCATCATGTGCTTCAATACCTGCGGTCGCAAAAACGGGCTTTTGTTGACGAGTTGGACTGGGATAGTTCTGTGGCAGAAGAGACGGATTCAGAAACGTTATTGATTCAACGGGAATCATTAACCAGTTTAACAAACACGATACAGGAGCTACTGGCTTCGTTGCCAGCTCGCGAACGGGAGGCTCTTTACTTACGCTACTACGAGAATCTGTCCATACCCGAAATCGCTGAGGTGATGAACGTAAATCGTCAATCGGTATCCAATTTTCTGCAAAAAGCTATTCATAAACTTCGAAGCAGGTGGCTTTCGCCAGTCTTCTTGGCCTTCTGTGTTTTGGTAAACAGACTCTTTTTCTAGACCTTTTTTCCGAACAGTTATCTATCCTACTTACAGGCGGCTCGGCACAGGTGGTATTTTTTTTGAAAAAAATTCACTTTAAGTAGGGTATCGTTGGGGGGCTTCTTCATACTATCAATAAAAATAGTAGAAAAGTACCAATGGATTACCTGCCCGAGAATCTGTCAACTGTTGAGGAATTCCTAGAGAATGACGCTTTTCGGGCGTGGGTGCTGGAAAGACGGCCGGATGATCGGGTACGCTGGCAGGCCTGGTTGGCTCAGCACCCCGAGAAAAGGGAGCTATACGAACAGGCAGTAGTCACCTTGTTGACGTTGCAGGGTAAGACGATCGAACTCTCGGATCAGCAGGTACAGACCAAAACTGCGGAGATTATAGACCAAATGCCTGATACGTTTACCGTTACCAGACCACTACCAGGCTGGCATTGGGGGCGTTGGGCCAGTGCTGCTGCCGCAATCGGCCTGATTATCTGGTTTCAACTGGGCCGCACTTCCGTCAATCCGTTGGCTGAAGCCAGCATTCAGACCAAACAGCCTATAGTGGATCGGGAGTGGAAGATTGTCAAGAACATTACGGGCCAATCGTTGGTCGTACTCCTGCCCGACAATTCATCGGTACTTCTATCAACAGGTAGTGAGCTGCGTTTTCGTAAGCAGACCGGCCATACGCTCCGTGAGGTCTACCTTCAGGGAGAGGGGTTCTTTGAAGTAGCCAAAAATCCAGCGAAACCATTCATTGTGTACACGGCCAACTTAACCACAAAGGTACTGGGAACCAGTTTCCAGGTGCACGCTTTTGCTAAGGAGACAACGGCTTATGTGAAGGTAAAAACAGGGAAGGTGACGGTTACACCAACGAATTCGCCCAATAAGCCTATTTTACTGACTGTAAACCAGGAACTTAAACTTGGTACAAACACAAAGCAACTGATCAAACACGATCATTTTGTGCCGGAAGAGGGGGCTTCCACTATTGTTAGCCAGCAGTTTACGTACAACTACACGCCCATTCCAACCGTGTTTGACCAGTTGGAGGCCAGCTATCATATGCCTATCCGCTATGATCGGCAGTTGTTACGCGCCTGCACCTTTACCGGGCAACTCAACGATGTACCATTTCTTGAAAAAATCAGGCTGATCTGCCTGGCTACTGAGTCAACGTACGAAGTTGTTGACAATCAGATATTCATCCACAGTAGCGGCTGTAGTTAATTATCTATCAACCCATAACCCATCGTATTGCTATGCATTAGTACGAATCGCTTTTTAACCAAAAAAGCGATAGTGCTGCCAACACTATCGCTCGAAACGCCCTAAATGTGTCTTGCCTACACATTCCCCTTTTACTTGCAGGGGTCAGCGCTTTATTGTCAGTTCTTCCCAGAAACCAACAACAATTACAAACCTATGCATTCTTGTCTATTGAACCGTAATGTATGGCTCAGGATTATGAGAATTTCAAGCCTGCAACTTTTATTCGTCCTTACATTGACAAATGTAAGCTTAGCTCTGGATGGTAAAGCCCAGGAGCTTTTAACTCGGCGTGTTAGTATCTCAGCACAAAACGAGGATGTTGAGGTAACGATCAAACGGATCGAAAAACTGGCGAATGTTCAATTCCTCTTTAGCCGGGAAATCATTCAGTCGAAACGAAAGATTAACTACCAGGCTAAAAATGAGCGTCTTTCGCTCGTATTAGACCACATTTTGTCTCCGCTCAATCTGAGCTATGAGGTGGTTGGCCAGCAGATCGTTATTAAGCGGGACATAGCCCCAGTTGCGATTCCGCAGGATAAAACCTCGGGTGAGATTCCACTGGAGCAGCCGCAGGACCGGCAGATCACGGGCCGGGTCACGGGTGAAAACGGAGAAGCGTTACCAGGCGTAAATATTCAAATAAAGAATACAACGCGGGGAACAACCACCGATGTTAATGGTAATTACCGATTGTCGGCTCCCGACGACGCGGGTACGGTACTGGTTTTTTCCTTCATCGGCTATGCGACTCAGGAAGCAGCCGTAGGGTCTCGGTCGGTGGTTAATATTACGATGGCTGCTGATGACAAAACACTGACTGAAGTAGTGGTCGTTGGGTATGGTACGCAGCGCAAGCGCGACATTACGGGAGCTGTGGCGTCGGTGAATGAGACTACCTTAAAGGAAGTGCCTGCTCCTAACCTGCTCAATCAGCTAAAAGGTCGGGCTGCCGGGGTGTCTATTGTGAGTAACGGAACAACGCCCGGTGCGCAGCCCCAAATCCGTATTCGGGGTAACCGGACGCTGACCAGTAGCACAAACCCAAGCACGGGCGATAACCTGGATGGACCGTTAGTTGTCGTGGATGGGATACCCTACGGAGGACTGAATGATATCAATCCGGACGATATTGTTAATCTGGAGATTCTGAAAGATGCCTCTGCTACGGCGATTTATGGATCGAGAGGTTCAGGGGGCGTTATTCTGGTAACTACTAAACGGGGGAAAGTGGGAAAGCCGGTATTCTCGTACGACGGCTATCATGGCGTAACTAACATCATGGGCAAATACAATGTCTTTAACGGCTCAGAATATGCCCAGTTTAAAGCTGACGCCATTAAATACAATCGGACGGCTCCCGGTACTACGGCCTATCCACTCACCCAGAAAGAGCAGGACGCCTTAGCCGCTGGTGTTTCGACCGACTGGCAGGATTTGATTTACAAATCAGGTTTCATGACCAACCACCAGTTGGGAATGACGGGTGGTGTCGAAAATACGCAGTATTCGCTGGGTCTTGGCTATTTCAATGAGACAGGGATTATTCCGGGTCAAAATTTTACCCGGGTAAACATTCGGGCTACCATCGACCAGCGCATTGGCAAGCGGATTAAGGTTGGCTTGAATACGCTCAATACCCTGACCTATACCAATACACCAGGAGGTGGTGGAATTCCGGGTGGTCTGGTGAGTTTAACGCCGTTGGCTTCGCCCTATAATGCGGATGGCTCGGTAAACCTGTTTCCGGCAGAAGGCTCCATCGATGCCGCCCGGATCAGCCCATTGACGATCATCACCAAGAAAGATTCGTATTTGAATACCACTCGTTCGTTACGGACCTTCAACAGCTTATATGCCGAGGTAAACCTGCTACCTGGTTTACGCTATCGCTTCAATGCCGGTTTGAATTTCAGCCAGTCGAACTTCAATGGCTATAACGGCCCGCTAACCTATTTTAACACCGCTACGGTTCAGTCGTCGTCCAACGCCGAGATCAGCAATACCGAATACTGGGATGTAAACCTCCAGCATTTGTTGTATTTCGATAAAACGTTTGGCAAACATAAACTGGGCGCTACCGCACTGTACGAGTATACCAAGAACCATTCGCTGGGTAGCCGGTTTACGATCACGGGGGTTCCGGCCGATTACATTAAAACGGGGAATTTCTCACTGGCTTCCGGCACACCCGTTGCCGCTTCGGACTTTGGGAATTCGTTTTCCGAAACGGGCCTGCTTTCGTACATGGGTCGGGTAAACTATAGTTACAACGACCGCTACCTGCTGACCCTGACGTTGCGCCGGGATGGTTCATCGACGCTCTCGCCCGCCAATCGATACTTTAACTATCCGGCCATTGGAGCAGGCTGGAATATCATCGAGGAGCCGTTTATGAAAAGTGTTCCAACGATTTCGAACCTGAAACTACGGGGTAGCTGGGGTTTATCGGGCAACCGGAACGTAGGTGCCTATGCAACGCTCGGAGCGTTGTCGGCCGGTTATTACAATTTCGGTACCGGCACGGCTGGTCAGCAGTTGGCCTATACAGTTACCAGCCTTCCAGCCACCAATTTAGGCTGGCAGTCGACAGAACAGATTGACCTTGGTCTTGATTTTGGCGTATTGAATAACCGCATTACAGGTTCGATTGATTACTATCATCAGAAAACGAAAGACATTCTACTATCGGTGCCGCTGCCAGCGAGTAACGGTGCTGGATCGACGCTGAAAAACCTGGGCAAAACGGAAGGGAAAGGTCTGGAAACGTCGCTGACAGTCGATATCTTCAGAAATCCCAAAGGATTTAACTGGAGCGTGGATGCCGTTTACTATTTCAACCGCGAGAAAATCACCCAGCTCACCACCCCAACCGAACTATCGAACGTGGGCGCAGGCTGGTTTGTTGGGCAACCCCTATCGGTCATCTACGACTACAAGAAGATCGGTATCTGGCAAACCTCCGATAAAGAGAATGGAACGCTGGCCAAACAAACCTCGCCGGTTCAATTCCCTGGCCAGATTCGGGTGGAAGATGTCAATGGCGATGGCAAGATTGACCCTTCTGACCGGCAGATTCTGGGTAATTTCCAACCCAAGTTTGAGGCTGGTCTGACCAATCGGTTCAACTATAAAAACTTCGATCTGTCTATCGTTACGTTTGCCCGCATGGGCATGAAAGTGGTGGTTCCCTACCTGACTGGTAATTCGGGCGGTGGCGGTGGATTCGCCTTCTTCAACCAGGCGCGTTCCAATCAGGTGAAAGTTGATTACTGGACCGAGACCAACCCAACCAATGCCTTCCCGGCACCTGACGCGGGTAGTGCGGTTGCCTACTTTGCCTCAACACTGGGGTATTATGACGGCTCGTTCATTAAAGTCAGAAGCATTAACCTGGGCTACACGGTTTCGGGGCAGTTTCTCAGAAAAGTGGGTATGAACTCGGCCCGGCTGTATCTGAACGTCACCAACCCGCTGATCCTGTATTCGCCGTTGGTTCGCGATAAACTGGCTGTCGATCCAGAAGGGAACGGCTATGCAAGCTCTACCGTAAGTTCCCAGGGAGCGGATACGGCCACCCAGCAGCGTCAGATTGCCATAAACCTCAACAACCCGCCCGTTCGCCAATTTACGTTTGGTGTCAATCTTAAATTCTAACTGTCGACATTCCCATGAAAGCAATAAAAATTGGATTTATCGTTAGCCTGACTGCTCTGATGAGTACAGGCTGCGAAAAAATATTGGAGGAGAATCCACAGTCACAAATTGTTCCGTCTTACTTCAACAGCGCAGCGGGGGTGCTAGGGGGCATTGCCGGGGTGTATAATGATATCCGATCCCAGTGGGGTACGGAAGGATTCACCGTTGAAATGCAGGCGGGTACCGATGAGTTTTTGCAGGGGGCCAGCTCAGGTGGTGGTACAGCCTACACCTATAATGGCATCAACGGGAGCAACTTTGGTGCAGCCTGGGGCACTGCCTTCCAGGACATCAATACGCTGAATGGTGTGCTTCAGTATGGGCAGACGATTGATTTGCCTGAGGCAACCCGGAAGCAATACCTGGCTCAGGCCAAGTTCCTACGGGGTTTCTGGTACTTTTATCTGGTTCAAACTTGGGGCGATGTGCCACTCAATACCACCTTTATTACGGTTGCTTCTCAGGCAGCTTCTCGCCAGCCGGCGGCTCAGGTCTATGAACAAATCATTAAGGATCTGACCGAAGCGGCTGCTGATCTGCCCAATACACCAACCGCGCCGTTTCTGGGGAAAGCCGCTACTAAACCGGTAGCCCAGTTGCTGCTGGCGAAGGCGTACTTAACGCGTGGCTGGCTCAACAATACAGCCGCTGATTTTACGCAGGCCGCTTCTATCTGTGCGGATATCATTGCTAATAAATCATCGTACGGTCTCGATTTATGGCAGGACTATGGCGATGCGTTTGTACCCGCCAATGATTACGGAAAAGAAACCATGTTTGTCAGCGACCACGTGCTTGATCCCAAATATGGCTACTATACAGTCGGCGGAGCAGCTAGTGGTGGAGCGGCCCAAAACCTGAGCCCCTGGTTTACAAACTGGAATTATCCAAACAACAGTGGTATCAATTCCTACAAAAGTGCCACGGGCGGATACGTTAATAGTGGTACGTCGCTCATGACCCGGGATTCACAGTATGGGCGTCCGTATGTACGGATGCGGCCCAATAGCTATAAATGGACTACGGGAGCGAATGCCGGTAAGAACTATTTTCTGGATCAGGCCTTTACGAATCGCACGGTCGATTCACGGTTTTTGAACTCGTTCTATACCGTGTATATTTCTAACATCTCGGTTACAAACAGTGCTACAGCCGCCAATAACAAGCGGGGTATTAGTTATACGACAGTAGCAGGGGCGGATACAGCCGTTTGGATCCCCGACTTTGAAGTCGAAGGCGCTCCCCAGTTCATCGGTACACGTCCATTCAAGGGCCTTGTTGTACCGCCAAGCATGTGGGATAATGGCATTTTTCCGGCGCTGAAGAAATTCATGGACCCGAGCCGTGGCGCTAACTTCAACGACCCATCGACCCGCCCTTGTGTGTTGTACCGTTTTTCGGATGTGTACCTGACGGGCGCCGAAGCCTACCTAAAAGCAGGTGATGCAACTAAGGCAGCCTCATTGCTGAACGTAGTTCGGCAGCGAGCCGCTTACCGGAAAACAAATACGGCTGCTCAAAACGCTGCCGCTGCGACGGCCATGACCATTACGGCTGATAATGTAACCGTTGACTTTATTCTGGATGAGCGTAGTCGCGAATTCTTCGGTGAATGGCAACGGTGGCATGACCTGGTTCGTACCCGCTCGCTGGTGCGCCGGGTAAAAGCCTGGAACCCGGAAGCTGCGCCTTACATTCAGGATTTCCATATGCTACGACCCATTCCGCAGTCGCAAATAGACCGGGTGGTTGATGGACCTAAATTCCCGCAAAATCCGGGGTACTGATCAGCGTGGCTGAAAAGTGTCATTATGAGTCGATTAGGGAAAGTTTAAGAAGCTGTTTGCGTTCGTGATGTCAGGTTCTTAAACCTGACGTGGTCGGTTTCTCAAAACCGAACGGTATGTCTGGTTCGGTTTTGAGAAACCTCACCAGGGCAGATTTGAGAATCTGCCCTCACCTTACCAGGGCAAAACGCAGTTGACTCAGACAACGTTTAAACAGACTTAGAAGCGAGAGGACTAATAGATTTTAGCCTCTTGCTTCTTTTTAGCGTATACTAATTCACCGAACCGGATGAGACGTCTCCTTTGCCTTTTTTTCCTGATTACCGTAACCACGCTTAGCTATTCGCAAAATAAACCGCCGTTAACGCTCTGGTACGATAAGCCTTCGGGCCAAACCTGGGAGAATGCTCTACCCATTGGCAATGGCCGACTGGGGGCGATGGTGTATGGCAATGTGAGCAAAGAAACCATTCAGCTCAATGAACATACGGCTTGGTCGGGTAGCCCCAACCGGAACGACAACCCGGATGCGCTGGCCGCCCTGCCCGAAATCCGGCAATTGATTTTTGATGGCAAACAGAAAGAAGCCGAGAAACTGGCCAACAAGTCGATCATCACCAAAAAATCGCATGGGCAAATGTTTCAACCCGTTGGCAGTCTGCATCTGACCTTCGATGGGCATGAACAGTATACTAATTATTACCGGGAACTGGATATTGAGCGGGCTGTTGCCAAAACGTCGTATACCGTCGATGGGGTAACCTACACCCGCGAGATACTGGCCTCTTTTCCCGACCGCGTTATTGTGATGCAACTGACGGCCAGTAAGCCGGGCAAGCTGTCGTTTTCTGCCTCTTACTCCACCCCACAACTAAAACACGTCATCAATGCATCGGGCAATGAGTTAACCCTCGCCGGAAGCACGTCTGATCATGAAGGCGTAAAAGGACTGGTCCGATTCAAGGGAATAGCCCGAATCAAAACACAGGGGGGTAATCTCTCGGCCAACGACTCCGTACTGACCGTAAAGGGAGCTAATACCGCCACGATTTATATTTCCATTGCCACCAATTTCAAGAACTATAAAGATCTTAACGGGGACGAAAACGCCCGTGCCAAATCGTACCTGGATAAAGCCTATTCCAAAAATTACGCAGCTATTCTGACTCCTCATATTGCAGCCTACCAGAACTACTTTAACCGGGTTAAACTTGACTTAGGCACTACCGAAGCAGCAAAACTCCCCACCGACGAGCGACTGAAAAATTTCCGCTCGGTCAACGACCCGCAGTTGGTGACGATTTACTACCAATATGGGCGCTATCTGTTGATTTCGTCGTCACAACCGGCCCGTGATGGCGAACTGGGGCAACCAGCTAATTTGCAGGGTATCTGGAACAACAAAATGCAGCCACCCTGGGACAGTAAATATACCATCAACATCAACGCTCAGATGAACTATTGGCCAGCCGAAAAGACGAACCTGGCCGAACTGCACGAACCATTTTTACGGATGGTCCGGGAGCTATCGGAAACGGGGCAGGAAACCGCGAAAGTCATGTATGGCGCTGGTGGTTGGATGGCGCATCATAATACCGACATCTGGCGGATCAATGGCCCGGTGGATGGGGCTTTCTGGGGGATGTGGACAGCCGGTGGCGGCTGGACCAGTCAGCACCTGTGGGAGCATTATCTGTACAATGGAGACCAGGCGTATCTGGCCTCGATTTACCCGGTTTTAAAAGGGGCGGCTCAGTTCTACGCCGATTTTCTGGTCGAACACCCGAAATACCACTGGCTGGTCGTCAATCCAGGAATGTCGCCCGAAAATGCGCCAAAAGCCCACGGCGGGTCATCGCTGGATGCGGGTACGACGATGGACAACCAGATTGTGTTCGACGTATTTAGTACGGCGATCCGTGCGGCTGAGCTGCTAAAAAAAGATACTGATTTTATCGCCATGCTGAAGCAGAAGCGGAGTAAGCTGCCGCCCATGCACATTGGCCAACATGGGCAGTTGCAGGAATGGCTGGAAGACATCGACGACCCAGAAGATAAACACCGGCACATCTCGCATTTGTATGGTCTGTTTCCTTCCAATCAAATCTCCCCCTACCGCACACCGGGCTTGTTCAATGCCTCACGCACGACATTAACGCATCGGGGCGATGTATCGACCGGCTGGAGCATGGGCTGGAAAGTAAACTGGTGGGCTAAACTCCAGGACGGCAATCACGCTTATACGCTAATCCAGAATCAACTTACCCCGCTGGGCGTAGTCAAAGACGGTGGCGGCACGTACAACAACCTATTCGACGCTCACCCACCCTTCCAGATCGATGGTAACTTCGGTTGTACGTCGGGCATTACCGAAATGCTCATGCAAAGCAGCGATGGAGCTATGCATCTGCTGCCTGCGCTTCCTGATGTGTGGCCGACGGGTAGCATTACCGGGCTACGGGCGCGAGGTGGGTTTGAGGTGGTACGTATGGAATGGAAAGACGGTAAACTCACGAAGCTGGACGTTAAGTCGAACCTGGGTGGCAACCTCCGCTTACGGGCACCGAATGCGATAAAGGTAAGCAGCGGAACAGCCTTGAAATCGGCATCGGGCCAGAACCCAAACCCGTTCTACCAGATCGAGGAGACGCCCACCCCCATTGTATCGCCCAGTGCAAACGTGCCGAATCCAACCTTAAAACCGACCCAGCTTTATGATCTGGCTACCCAGCCGGGAAAGGTCTATACGCTGATAGGGCAGTAGTCACTTGCTTTTTTTTCGACAGGATTAACAGGATTGACAAGATGTATCGAATAAAAAATCATGTCAATCCTGTTAATCCTGTCGAAAAAAAAGAGCGATATAGAAAAGAAAAAGCATCAAAAACGCATGAAAAAATACCTTATATTCAGCGGATTAATCGCCTTTCTTACCGGATTGGCGTCTGCCCAGACCACCCTGGTCAACCCAATCCTGACCGGGTTTTATCCCGACCCCAGTATCGTGAAGGTTGGTCCCGATTATTACCTGATCAATTCGACGTTTTCGTACTTCCCCGGCATTCCGGTCATGCACAGCAAAGACCTAAAAAACTGGAAACAAATCGGCAACGTGATCGACCGTCCCGAACAGATGGATTTCATGGGCGAGCGACTAACTCGTGGGTTATTTGCTCCGGCAATCAGCTATTATAAAGGCACCTTCTACGTCACCTGTACCGACATTGACCACGACGGCAACTTTGTTGTTACGGCCAAAAATCCGGCCGGTCCCTGGAGCAATCCCGTTAAAATTCCTCAGGTGCGTGGAATCGACCCATCTATATATTTTGATGAAAGTACCGACAAAGCGTACATCATCTACAACAGTGATGCTCCCGACCGCAAGCCTTTGTACTCCGGCCACCGAACCATTCGGATGTATGAGTTTGACTATCAGAATCTGAAAGTAGTTGGCGAAGAAAAACAACTGGTCAACGGCGGGGTCGACCTGTCGAAAAAGCCCGTTTGGATTGAGGGACCGCACATTCTGAAACACAATGGCTGGTACTACCTCTATGCAGCCGAAGGCGGTACGTCGGTCAATCACTCCGAGGTAGTCTTACGGAGCAAAGACGTTTGGGGACCCTACGTGCCGTTTGAAGGTAATCCGATCCTGACGCAGCGTGAGCTGCCCGCCGACCGGAAAGATGCCATCACATCGGCGGGGCATGCTCAGTTTGTGGAAGGCCCTGACGGAAAATGGTACTCGATCTTTCTGGCCGTTCGGCCCTACGAAGGTGATTATTACAATACCGGACGCGAAACCTTCATTGCGCCCCTCACCTGGACAAACGATTGGCCAATGATCGAGCATGGCGAAAAGGCCATTTCGTATAGCTATCCGGTTACGTTTAAAGAAGTTAAACAGAAAGGAGCCTTACCGCAATCGGGCAATTTCGCCTATACGATCAACTTCGATAAGGAACTTGACCCGTCGTTATTGTTCATGCGCACCATCGATAAAAACGCTTACTCGCTTTCGAAAAAAAATGGCCTGACGCTGAAACTAAAGCCCGAAACCATCATGGAAATGGGAAATCCATCGTTTATTGGCAAACGCCAGCAGCATCTGTACAGCACCGCCGAAACGGAACTGCTGTTTACCCCAAAATCGGACAAAGAGAAAGCTGGTTTCGTGATCTTACAGGACGAAGGGCATTTCTATTTCCTGTGCAAATCGAAAGCGCAGGATAAAGACGTACTACAACTCTATCAAAGCAAACCCCGATCAAAGGAGATGGAACTGCTGACCGAAGTGCCGCTGGAGGCCAAAGCAGCTAAAGTAGGCTTACGGATTGAATCGAAGGGAGATAGCTACAGTTTCTATTATGCTACCGACGCTAAGAACTGGCAATTGTTGAAAGATAAGGTAGACGGCAAATTCCTGAGTACCAAAGTGTCGGGAGGATTTATCGGTTGTGTATACGGCCTGTACGCTACGTCGTCGGGAGAAACCAGTACGAATTCGGCGTCGTTCCAGTACCTCAAATACGCAGGTGATGATCCAATGTATAAAAAGTGATATACCGTTTTTTTGTCATCCCAACGCAGGAGGGATCTTCGGTAGAGCAATTTTTTGTATCGTGCGAAGATCCCTCCTGCGTCGGGATGACAGAAAAGGGATGACAAAAAAAGACAAAAAACGCCATAGCTCTTGAAAACGAGACTCTTACCTATCGCCTTCCTCTTGCTTAGTATCCCGGCGCTGGCCCAGATGCAGCCGTTTACGTTGCAGGAAGTAAAACTAACCGGCGGAGCGTTCAAAAATGCGCAGGACGTTGACCTGAAGTACATACTGGCGCTCAACCCCGATAAGCTCCTGGCTCCGTACTGGATCGATGCCGGGTTGCCCCTGAAAGCCCAGCGGTATGGCAATTGGGAAAGCTCCGGTCTGGATGGGCATATTGGTGGGCATTACCTGTCGGCGCTAGCGATGATGTATGCCTCGACCGGAGATGCTGAACTCAAAAAACGGCTGGATTACATGATTTCGGAACTGGCGCAGTGTCAGGCCAAAAACGGAAACGGTTATGTGGGCGGTATTCCGCAGGGGAAAGTGTTCTGGGAGCGGATTCACAAAGGCGATATTGATGGCAGTGGTTTCGGTTTGAATAATACGTGGGTGCCACTCTACAACATTCACAAGCTGTTTGCCGGTTTGCGCGATGCCTACGAATACGCGGGTAATCAGCAGGCGAAGCAGGTGCTGGTTGGTCTCGGCGACTGGTTCATCGACCTCATCAAACCCTTGTCCGACGAGCAGATTCAGCAGATACTCCGTACCGAACATGGCGGCATCAACGAAACCTTCGCCGACCTCTACCTGATTACCAACGATAAAAAGTACCTCGAAACCGCCCAACGGTTGTCGCACCGTTCGCTCCTGAATCCGTTGCTGGAAAAGCAGGATAAACTGACGGGACTTCACGCCAACACGCAGATTCCGAAAGTGATTGGTTTTGAGAAAATTGCGTCGCTGACCGGACGTTCCGACTGGTCGGATGCGGCCATGTATTTCTGGCAAAATGTGTCGCAAACCCGCAGTGTTGCTTTTGGGGGTAATAGCGTTCGCGAACATTTCAACCCCATCAACGATTTCAGCCGGATGCTCCGCTCGAATCAGGGGCCCGAAACCTGCAATTCGTTCAATATGCTGCGACTGAGCAAAGCCCTGTTTCTGGATAAGGCCGACCCGAGCTATCTGGACTTCTACGAACGGACGCTGTACAATCATATTCTGTCGAGTCAGCATCCGCAGAAAGGCGGGTTTGTTTATTTTACGCCCATTCGTCCGAATCACTACCGCGTGTATTCGCAGCCCGAAACCAGTATGTGGTGCTGCGTGGGTTCGGGCTTGGAAAACCATACCAAATACGCTGAGTTGATTTATAGCCATTCGACCAACGATCTGTTCGTCAATCTATTTATTCCATCAACGGTCAACTGGAGCGACAAGAAGATACAGCTTACTCAGGCAACCGAGTTTCCCTATAAAGATCAGTCGGAACTGGTGTTGAAACTGACGAAACCGCAGACGTTCGCGCTCAACATTCGGTATCCCAAATGGGCCGAAGCCGTTGAGGTGCTGGTCAATGGCAAGCCACAAGCTGTTGACAGCAAGCCATCGAGTTATATGGCTATTCGCAGAAGCTGGAAAACGGGCGACAGGGTAACCGTTCGCTTTAAAACCGCAACCCACCTGGAGTATCTGCCTGATGGTTCTAACTGGGCCGCTTTTGTGCATGGGCCGATTGTGTTAGCCGCTAAAACATCGACCGATAACCTGGATGGTCTTTTTGCCGACGATAGCCGCATGGGCCACGAAACCAAAGGCAAGCTATACCCACTCGATCAGGCGTATGCGCTGGTTGGCGATTCGACTACCTACACCGCTAAGCTAAAGCCCGTTGCCCCACTGACCTTCCAACTGGATTCACTAACGCTGCAACCCTTTTATAGCATCCACGACGCGCGGTATCAGATGTATTTCCAGACGTTTACTTCGGCCGCTTTTCAGCAACAGCAGGCCCGGTTGAAACAGCAGGAAGCCGAAGCATTGGCTCTTGAAGCCCAAACGGTCGATAAGGTGAATTGTGGCGAACAGCAGCCTGAAGTCGATCACGGTTTCGAGGGCGAAAAAACGCAATCGGGCTACGATGATGAGCGTTTCTGGCGCAGTACCCGCTCCTTTATGAGTTATCAGCTACAAAATAAAAATCGGGCAGGTAAATTTCTTGAAGTCAGTACTTTAGATAGTATAAAGGCCGATGCGGTTCGTTTCCTGATTAATGACCAACCGGCTGAAATTATTGCCAGCGAAGGCAAAACCATTCGACTAAAAGCGATTGATAACGAAGTTCTTAAGCTAAAAATCGTTGCTAACAACGGGGCCGCTACACCTCGGTTTTACCAGATCAAACTTTTAATCCGCTAAAATTTTATGCGTTAAAACTTAATTAGGAGGGGAAAATTGTCTCTAATTTAAAAAGTGTCAAACTAACACTATTACAAGTGCCAAACATGCTTTTTACAACAAAACCTATGTGCCAATTCATCGCTAAAATCCACTTTCTAACGTTAGGACTGCTGCTGAGTTGGGCAACCTATGCGCAATCCAACTTCACCAGCAAGGTCATTGGGGTGGGTGTCGTTGTAGCCGATCTCGACCGCTCGCTCGACTTCTACGTCAACGGTATCGGTATGGTCAAAACGGGTAGCTTCACCATCAACGAAGATTTTGGTAAACGCTCCGGCCTGACCAACGGCGTAGCCACGAACGTAACCATTCTGAAACTCGAAAACAGCCCCGATGCCACCGACTGGAAACTGATGAGCTTTGGTAGTAAGCCCTCCCATCCGAAACCCAAACACATTCAGGACGATACGGGGATGCAGTACATCACCATTCAGGTAAAAGCGCTAAAACCCATCATTGAGCGATTGACCCAAATGAAAGTGCCGTTCCTGGGCAGCACCCCAACACCGTTGAACGCCAAGGCTCACTTTGTGTTCGTGCAGGATCCCGATGGCAATTTCATTGAACTGATTGGCCCAATGGAATAAGCGTGAGAGAAGAGGTTCATAATAAAGCATTTGTATGAAATTATTCCTTTTTCGTCCTGGCCTGTTGGCCGTTGTGCTTCTGCTAATGCAGTTCTCCGCAAAAGCACAAACGGCGCATAACCCGATCATTTTTGCCGATGTGCCGGATATGGCCATGATTCGGGTGGGCAACACCTACTACATGAGCAGCACCACCATGCACCTGAGTCCGGGACTACCGATCATGAAATCGAAAGACCTGGTTAACTGGCAGATGGTCGGCTATGCCTACGATACGCTGGCTAGTGTCGATGCATTGAATCTGACTAACGGCAAAAGCACCTACGGACGTGGTTCGTGGGCCAGTAGTTTGCGGTATCACAACGGAACGTACTATGTCACGACGTTCGCCCAAACGACAGGCAAGACCTACATCTACACGACCAAAAACATTGAAAAAGGCCCCTGGAAAGAAGTTTCCTTCAAACCATCCTACCACGATCACAGTCTGTTTTTTGATGACGATGGCCGAACGTACCTGATCTATGGTGCGGGAAAACTCAACATATTGGAACTCAATGCCGATGCGTCGGGTGTAAAACCCGGCACTACAGAGCGGGTATTGATCGAAAACGCCAGCACCCCTTCAGGCACGGGCGGTGGCTTACCCGCCGAAGGGTCGCAGCTTTTCAAGGTCAACGGCAAGTATTATCTGTTCAACATTAGCTGGCCCAAAGGTGGCATGCGAACCGTACTTATTCATCGGGCCGACAAACTTACGGGGCCTTGGGAAGGGCGGGTCGCCTTGCGGGATTTGGGCGTGGCGCAGGGTGGCCTCATCGATACGCCCGACGGCCTGTGGTTTGCTTATCTCTTTCGCGATTTTGGCGGTGTGGGGCGTATTCCATATCTGGTGCCGGTGAAGTGGGAAGGCGGTTGGCCGGTGCTGGGTGTTAATGGCAAAGTACCCGAAACGCTTGATCTTCCGGCCAGTAAGGGATTAATCCCCGGCATTGTGCATTCCGACGAATTCACTCGTAAAAAAGGAGAACCCACCCTGCCCTTGGTCTGGCAATGGAACCACAACCCCGACAACAGTCTCTGGTCAGTAACGGAGCGAAGCGGCTATCTGCGGTTGAAAACCGGACGGGTCGATACCTCGTTTGTTCTGGCTCGAAACACGCTTACCCAGCGTACCATCGGCCCGACCTGTTCGGGCTCTACCGCGCTCGATGTATCCAATCTGAAAGATGGTGATTTTGCGGGCTTGAGTCTGTTGCAGAAGAATTACGGTCTGGTCGGCGTAAAGCGGGAAAATGGGCAAAACGCTATTGTAATGATCAGCGCAGCAACCGGGAAACCTGTTGAGGTACAACGGGTACCGTTGAGCCAGAAAACGGTCTATCTGAAAGCTGAATGTGATTTTCGGGATCGTAAGGACACCGCCATTTTTTTCTACAGCCTCGACGGTAAAGCCTGGACAAAAATCGGTGAGCCGCTGAAAATGCCTTATACCATCCCACATTTTATGGGCTATCGCTTCGGTCTGTTCAACTACGCTACTTTGCAAACGGGCGGTTTTGCCGATTTTGACTATTTCCGAATCACCGACCAATACTAAATGACTATGAATAAAATCTGTTTACTAGCCCTCTTTGCCTTTATCGGCTTTAGGGCTTCGGCTCAAGACAAAAACTTTTACATCTTCCTCTGCTTCGGTCAGTCGAACATGGAAGGTAATGCCAAAATAGAACCACAGGATACGGTCAATGTGAACAGCCGGTTTCAGGTATTGGAAGCCGTTGACTGTCCCGGTCTCAACCGGAAAATGGGTCAGTGGTATACGGCAGTGCCTCCCTTGTGTCGCTGCCAGACCGGACTAACGCCCGCCGATTACTTTGGTCGCGAACTGGTCGCAAATCTGCCCGAAAAGGTCCGCATTGGCGTTATCAATGTGGCCGTGGGCGGCTGTAAAATCGAACTGTTCGACAAAGATCATTACCAGTCGTACACGGCTAATGTGCCGGGCTGGATGAAAAACTTCATCAACGAATACGGCGGAAATCCATACGCCCGTCTGGTCGAAATGGCGAAGCTGGCACAGAAGGATGGCGTCATCAAAGGCATTCTGCTGCACCAAGGTGAGTCGAATACCAACGATACGCTGTGGACGAAAAAAGTGAAAGTCGTGTATGACAACCTGATGCATGACCTCGACCTTAAACCCAAAAAAGTCCCCCTACTGGCTGGCGAAACGGTCAACGCCGATCAGGGCGGAATTTGCGCGAGTATGAACAAAATCATTGCCACGCTTCCGCAAACGATTAAAAATGCGCACGTGATCTCATCGGCTGGCTGCACCGATTCGGCCGATAATCTGCACTTCAATGCGGCTGGCTATAGAGAACTAGGAAAACGATACGCCACACAAATGCTGACATTGCTGGGTTATAAACCGAACTCAGGAAAATAAGATGACCGTGCGTTTTGTCATGCTGACGAAGGAAGCATCTTCGGTAGCAAAAAAAGGAGTCTCATCCGAAGATGCTTCCTTCGTCAGCATGACAAAAACGCGTTAGACCAAATTGGATTTCTTTATATGAAACGGTTCAGTTTAACAAATAAAGGCATATTAGTCGCATCAGCCGTCTGGCTGCTGGCAGCCCCCTTTGCCGCAACCGCTCAGGAAATTATGCCGCTCTATCCGGGGGCTGTTCCGAATGCAAAAGCATCCGACTTGCAGGAAACTGGAGCGTCAACGGGTGTTTTCAAGGGCATTACTAAACCCACGCTGGAGTATTACAAACCTAATCCTGCTAAAGCGTCCGGTACGGCGGTCGTTATCATTCCCGGTGGTGGATATGGAGTTGTGGTCTATCAGGGCGAAGGTATCAATATCGCCAAAGCCTTCGCTGAAAAAGGCGTGGCCGCTTTTATCCTGAAATACCGATTACCCAGCGATGCTATTATGGTCGACAAGAAAATTGGTCCGTTGCAGGATGCGCAGCAGGCCATAAAACTGGTTCGCGAAAGTGCCGCTAAGTGGGGTGTCGATGCCAGTAAAGTAGGCGTCATAGGCTTTTCGGCGGGTGGGCATCTGGCGTCTACATTGGCGACACATTTTGAAAAAGCCTATGTCGAAAACGGTAATAATACCAGTCTACGCCCTGATTTTCAGATACTGGTGTATCCTGTTATCAGTATGCAGGACAGCCTGACGCATGGCGGTTCGCACGACAATCTGCTGGGTAAAAATCCATCGCGGGCGGACGTTGAGCTATTTTCCAATGAGTTGCAGGTTCGGGCCAATACGCCACCCACCTACCTGACCCATGCCGCCGACGACAAACTGGTCGATGTCGACAACAGCATTGTCTATTTCGAAAAACTCCGGCATCAGAAAGTACCCGTCGAAATGCACATTTACCCCAAGGGCGATCACGGGTTTATTTTCCGGCATCCCGGCTGGATGGAGCCGCTGTTTACCTGGATGCAGCAGAATAACTGGATCAAAGAGTAGTAATGTCAATTGACTGTTTAAAAGCAGATAGGGAAGGTTTAATAGCTTCCATCTTAACAAAATGAGTAGAATGAGGCAACATCTTTTTAGTCTGTGGCTAATCCTGAGTCTGGCTTTTTACAAAATTGGATTAGCTCAGCCAACACCTCCGCAACCCGTTGGTCCGCTGCCCAGCGACAACCAGTTGCGCTGGCAACACATGGAATACTATGCCTTCATCCATTTTTCGATAAATACGTATACCGACATGGCCTGGGGACTCGGCAACGAAGACCCGAAGCTGTTTAATCCGACCAAACTGGATTGCCGACAGTGGGCGCGTATCTGCAAAGAGGCCGGTATGAAAGGCATCATTTTCACGGCCAAACACCACAGCGGCTTTTGCCTCTGGCCCTCGAAATACACCGAATATTCCGTTAAAAATGTTCCCTGGCGGAACGGGAAAGCCGATGTAGTGCGGGAACTGGCCGATGCCTGTAAAGAATACGGTCTGAAATTCGGCGTCTACCTATCCCCCTGGGACCGGAATCATCCCGACTATGGCAAGTCTGAATACATTACCTATTTCCGCAACCAGTTGACAGAACTCCTGACCAACTACGGGGACATTTTTGAAGTCTGGTTCGACGGGGCCAATGGCGGGTCGGGCTATTACGGTGGAGCCAACGAAACCCGTAAGATTGACGCCAAAACCTATTACGACTGGCCCAATACGTACAAACTCGTGCGAAAGCTCCAGCCCAAAATTGTCATCTGGAACGATGGTGGCGACCGGGCCGATCTGCGCTGGGTGGGTACCGAAGCGGGGTACGTCGGCGAAACCAACTGGAGTCTCTTAAACGCGACGGGCGATGTGCCAGAGCAAATGCTTCGTCATGGGGTCGAAAATGGCAATGCCTGGGTACCGGGCGAAGTAAACACCTCCATTCGGCCGGAATGGTTTTACCACGAGCGGGAAGACCGAAAAGTGAAAACCCTCCCCCAACTGATGGACATCTATTACCATTCCATTGGTCGGAACGCAACGCTGCTGCTCAATTTTCCGATCATGCCCAACGGACTGATTCACGAAAAAGACGAACAGGCCGTACAGGCGTTTGCCAAAGCGACTAAAGAAGCCTTTGCCGTGAATCTGGCCAGGAACACCCGTGCCACTTCCGACCAGATACGCGGCAAAAGCGCAATCTATGCTGCCAGCAAAGCCATTGATGGCGATAAAGAAAGCTATTGGGCGACAGACGATGCTGCTCGTAGCGCATCGCTGACCCTCCAATTCAGTAAACTCACGGCGTTCAATCGGTTTCTGGTGCAGGAACCCATCCGATTGGGGCAGCGGGTCAAAGCCTTTACGGTAGAAGCTTTTGTTGATGGGAACTGGAAAGAAATTGCCAAAGAAACAACCATCGGCTATAAACGGATTCTGCGATTCCCGACTGTCGAAGCCACGCAACTGCGCCTGAACATTCTGGATGCCAAAGGTTGTCCGCTGATTTCAAATCTTGAAGTCTATAAAGCGCCCCTGATTCTGACGCCCCCCATCATCACCCGCGATCAGGCTGGCGATATCCACATCAAATCCGGCGATACAGAATCGGAGGTGTATTATACCCTCGATGGCAGTACGCCAACGGCAAAATCGAACCAATACACGGCTCCGGTAAAAACCAGTCCCGGTAAAGTTGATCTGAAAGCGATCACTTACAATCCGTTTACGAAACAAAGCAGCGTGGTCAGTGATGAGAAATTCGACATCGCCCGCAGTAGCTGGAAAATCCTGAGTACGGAGGCCAGGTCGGCGTATCAGGCGTTAGATGGTAATCCAGCTACCTCCTGGCACCAGCCGAAAAGTCAAGCAATGCCAACAGACCTGGTTATTGATTTGGGTAAAGAAGAAACGCTGACCGGGTTTCGGTATCTGCCCGCTCAGAACTGGTGGGAAGAGGGCAGCATCATTACCCACTATCAGTTTGAGGTATCGGCGGATAACCAGACCTGGAAACGGGTCAGCGAAGGCGAATTTTCGAACATTAAAAACAGTCCATTCTGGCAAACCAAAACCTTTGAACCAACGAAAGCCCGATATATCAACCTGCGGGCTCTGAAAAACACGCAGGACGGCTCAGCGTCAGGCTATGCCGAAGTGGATGTCATTACTAAGTAAACGTTTTTCTGACAGGATTTACAGGATGAACAGGATTTTTTGCCCATTTAAAATCCTGTTCATCCTGTAAATCCTGTCAGAAAAAATAATATTCCTAAACCTCAATAAAAATGAACCAACAATTAATCCGCCGAATAGGGCTTTTCTGGAGTCTGTTTGGTCTGTATCTGGGGGCGCTGGCCCAACAGCCGACTCCTGTAAAAGTAGTAGGTGGTCTGGTACAGGGAACGTCGGAAGATGGCCTGACCGTTTACAAAGGCATCCCTTTTGCGGCTCCACCCGTTGGTGATCTGCGCTGGAAAGCTCCCCAGCCGGTGGCTAAGTGGGAAGGTGTTCGTGAAACGAAAAAATTTGCGCCCGCTCCCATGCAGGGGGGCAATCCGCCATCGGGCAAAAGCGAAGATTGTCTGTATCTAAACGTCTGGACTCCGGCCAAATCGGCCAATGAACGCATTCCGGTTCTCGTCTGGATTTACGGGGGCGGATTCAGCTTCGGCGCTACGTCGGAGCCCAGTTACAATGGCGAAAAGTTAGCTCAAAAGGGCGTCGTACTGGTCAGCATTGCGTATCGGGTTGGGCAGCTTGGTTTTATGGCTCATCCAGCATTGAGTGCCGAAAATCCGCATCACGTTTCGGGTAATTACGGGTTGCTGGATATGATTGCGGGCCTTCAGTGGGTACAGAAGAACATCGCTGCCTTTGGCGGTGACCCAAACAAAGTGACCATTTTCGGCGAGTCGGCAGGTGGGATTGCCGTCAGTATGCTCTGTGCTTCCCCGCAGGCAAAAGGATTGTTTCAGGGCGCTATTTCGCAGAGTGGCGGCTCGTTTGGACCAACCCGCCCTACTACCTATCCGGGTGAAAATATGAAGCGACTGGCAGATGCCGAAAAGGCGGGCGAAGCCTATGCAAAAGCCGCCGGGGTGTCGTCGATTGCCGAATTGCGGAAGATTGAGGCCGACAAACTGCCGGGTGGTCGGGGAGTGGGTATGTCGTGGCCAATCGTCGACGGCTGGATCATTCCGGACGACCAGCACAAACTCTACGAAGCCGGGAAGTACAATCACACACCCATTCTGGTTGGCTATAATTCGGATGAGGGCGCCAGCTTTGGACCGCCCAAAACGCCCGAAGACTATATCGAAAGCACCCGAAAACGGTACGGAAAGTTCGCCGACGATTTGATCAAAGCGTATCCCGTAGAGTCGAATTCTGTTCCCAAAACCGCGCGTGACCTGATGCGCGATGCGGCTTTTGGCTGGCAAACCTGGAGCTGGGCCCGGCTTCAGGCGCAGACCAGTAAATCGAAGGTCTTCTACTATTATTTCGATCAGCATCCCGATTATCCCGCCGATTCGCCCAAAGCAGGGTCCGGCTCAGGGCATGGGCAGGAAGTGTCGTATGTCTTTGAAACACTCAATCCTTCCAGTCCGCAAACGACCAAAACGGATCTGGCCATTTCGGATGCGATGAGTACGTACTGGACCAACTTTGCCAAGTACGGCGATCCGAATGGGAAAGGAATGCCCAAATGGCCAGCCTTTAGCGATACGAATCCCGTTGTGATGTATTTCAGTCAGACACCGCATACCGGACCCGTACCCAGTGCCGAAGCCCTGAAAGTTCTGGACAAGTATTTCGATTGGAGACGAACCGCCGACGGCGAAGCCTGGGCTAAATAGCTTGGTATGTTAAAAGGCTCTGATTACCAGCTTTTTTTGTCATCCCGACGCAGGAGGGATCTTAAAGCCGCCACTTTGAGCGAAAGGATACATTAAGATCCCTCCTGCGTCGGGATGACAAAAAAATGAATTGACTCCTAAACCTTCATAAAGATGAACCAACAATTAATCCGCAGAATAGGGCTGTTTTGGGTTCTGTTCGGTCTGTATCTGGGGGCACTTGGCCAGCCGCCCCGTGGTCCGCTGGTGGTATCTCCCCAGGTGAACGCCGATAAATCTGTCACGTTCCGGTATCTGGCGCCACAGGCTAAAGACGTACAACTAAGCGCACAGTTTGAGAAAGCCCCCGTGCCCATGACCAAAGATGCGCAGGGTATCTGGAGCGTGACATTAGGCCCGGTCAAGCCCGATATTTATCCGTATAGTTTTCGGGTCGATGGCGTTACGGTCATGGACCCGGCCAATGTCGCCTTCTTTCCCAACGAGCGGTTCAAAGCCAGTCTGGTCGATGTACCGGGCGATACACCGCTGATCCACGCCATGCGCGATGTTCCCCACGGCTCCATCAATTACGAATACTATCCGTCGATAACGGGGACTACGGGTTCGCTGGTTGTCTATACGCCACCGGGTTATGACCAGTCGACCTCCAAAAAATATCCGGTTTATTACCTCATCAGCGGCACAACGGATACCGAAGAAACCTTTTTCAAAGTTGGCAAAACCAACCTGATTCTGGACAATCTGATTGCGCAAGGCAAAGCGAAACCGATGATTATTGTGATGCCCTACGGAAACATTGCCGCACGAGTAGCCGAGCAGAAGGGTGGTTCGAAACCTGCCGATCCAACCGTTCGGGATGGGGCCGATGCCGTAAAACGCGCCAACGATTTTGCCGAGGATTTGGTGAGCAACGTGATTCCCTACATCGAAAAGGCGTACCGGGCCATCCCAAACCGAGAGAACCGGGCCATTGGTGGGTTTTCGCGTGGGGGCGGACAAACGCTCCGAACCGCCTTTAACAACATGGACAAATTCGCGTGGGTGTGTGCTTATAGCTCGTACCTGTCGCCCCAGGAGATGGATGGCAATTTCAGCCAGATCGTAGCCAAGCCCGAACAGACTAACAAACAACTGAAACTGCTGTGGGTGAGCGTGGGAAGTGACGATTTCCTGTACAAGGGTACGGTGGAATTTATGGACTATCTGAAAGCGAAACAGGTGAAGTTCAAAAGCCTGATTACCGACGGTGGCCATACCTGGATGAATGTAAAAACCTACGTTGCCGCCACCACGCCACTGCTGTTCCAATAATAAACCCGTACGACCATGAAACGCCTTTTTTACATCCTCCAAGTCGTTGTTTTTTCGGGAGTTACGGCTATGGCTCAGCAACGACCACCCGCTATCAGTTCGCCCGATGTACACCCCGACCATAGTATCACGTTCCGGTATTTCTCCCGAAACGCGAAAAAAGTCATGCTGTCCGGTGAATTTCTGAAAGCCCCGGTGGCTTTGACCAAAGACACATCGGGCATCTGGAGCGTAACGGTTCCGCCCGTCAAACCCGATATTTATCCCTACAGCTTTACGGTCGATAGTGTGCAACTGGCCGATCCGAACAACACCTACATCTTTGCCAATGAGCGCTTCAAACGGAGTATCGTCGATGTGCCAGGCGATCAGCCGCTGGTTCATTCGCTACAGAACGTACCCCACGGCAAAATCAGCTACCGCTACTACAAGTCGGGCACGCTGGGAACAACCCGCCAGTTGCTGGTCTACACCCCACCTGGTTTTAATCCGAACGGCAAGACGAAATACCCCGTGCTGTACCTGATTCACGGCGGTTCCGATACCGAAGAAACCTGGACCAAAGTGGGCCGTGCCAACCTGATTGCCGATAATCTGATTGCGCAGGGCAAAGCCAAACCCATGCTGATTGTGATGCCCTACGGCAATGTTCGCCCGGCACCGATGCCGGATTTTACAAAAGATATGGTCAACGATATTGTTCCATTTGTCGAAGCCAATTATCCCGTCATCAACGATAGCAAAGGCCGGGCTGTGGCTGGGTTCTCAGTCGGGGGCGGCCAAACACTGAACATCGGAATGACCAACACCGACAAATTTGCCTATATCTGCTCGTATGCGCCCTATACGGCTACCGAGGAGTTTCAGAAGAACTTCACGAACTGGTCGCCAGATGCGGCCAAAATTAACAGCCAACTGAAATTATTCACCATCAGCGTGGGCACTGAGGATTTTCTGTACGAACCCGTAAAAAAGAACATCGCCATGTTTGAGGAGAAAAAAATTCGGACGAAAAGCTACATCGTTCCCGGTGGCCATACCTGGATGAACTGCAAGCAGTACCTGGCGACGACGTTACAGGAATTGTTTCAATGATGGTTTCGGTCGGGTGTTCCGTAGAGACGCAACACCTTGCGTCTCCTGACCGGATGGTACTAGTCCGAATACCCTAGAAGGTATGCTATTGATGGCAACAAGTACTGTTGCTGACGCATCTAGAGACGCAAGGTATTGCCGCACCGGCGGACCGGTCTCTACACAATATTGATTTCCTACAATAAACCCTTACAAAAATGATTCGAATAACACTCGCGACTTTGTTCGCCATCGCTTCAACCAGCACTACCTGCCTTGCCCAGGCAAGCCAACCGGCCATTGCTGAGGATTTTAAACCCTCGTCATTGAACCAGCCGGGGCAGGAATACCCGCAGGTAAACTCGCAGGGCTATGCCCGATTCAAGATCAAGGCTCCCAAAGCCGATAGTGTCCGGGTAAGCCTGGGACTGGGCGGAAAAGGAGGTACCATCCTCACCAAAGGCGAAGACGGATTCTGGACCGGAACCACAGCCGGACCAATGGACGAAGGCTTTCATTACTACAACGTAACGATTGACGGCGGGAAATTTAACGACCCCGGTGCGTTGAATTTCTACGGCTCTGTGCGGTGGGAGAGCGGCATTGAGATACCCGCTCATGATCAGGATTTTTATGCGCTGAGGGATGTCCCGCACGGAAACGTGCAGCAGATTCTGTTCCCGTCGAAAAGCACCAATACGTCCCGCCGGGCTTTTGTGTATACGCCACCGGGCTACGAGAAAGAGAAGTCGAAAAAATACCCGGTGCTGTACCTGCAACACGGTTGGGGCGAAGACGAAACAGCCTGGAGCAATCAGGGACACGCCAACCTGATTATGGATAACCTGATTGCGGAAGGTAAAATCAAGCCGTTTATTATCGTAATGACCTACGGCATGACCAATGAGGTAAAGTTTGGCAAAATACGCGAGTTTAAAATCGATCCATTTCAGACCGTGATGGTCGATGAACTGATTCCGTATGTAGACGCTAATTTCCGCACCTTGTCCAACCGCGACAACCGGGCGATGGCGGGCCTGTCGATGGGGGGTATGGAAACCAAAATGATCACCCTCAACAAGCCGGACGTATTTGGGTATTATGGTCTGCTTAGCGGTGGCGTTTATGCGCCGGAAGATCTCAAGGACAAGACCAAACCGAAGCTGGTTTTTATTAGCTGCGGCAGTAAAGAACGGCCCGATGGTGTCCAGAAATCAGTTACCGACCTGAAAGGGGCTGGCTATAATGCGGTTTCGTATGTATCCGATAAAACGGCCCACGAATTCCAAACCTGGCGTCGCAGTCTGCATGAGCTTGCCCCGTTGCTGTTTAAGTAAGCTTTTTCTGACAGGATTAACAGGATTGACATGATTTGGTAGATGAAAATTAATCCTGAAAATCCTGTCAATCCTGTCAAAAAAACATTCCCTTGAACCATGAAACATAGTTTATTTCTGAAAGGCGCTTGTCTCGCCATTTCTCTGCTGGTGGGAGTATCCGCCTATTCACAACCAATCGATAAGGAAATGCCGAAAGGCTTCGATCAGGTACAAACAGGCATTGCCACCGGCAAACTCGACACCATCCGGTACGAATCGAAAACGGTTGGCACGACCCGCAAAGCACTGGTGTACACCCCGCCCGGTTTCAATAAGAAAAAGAAATACCCGGTCCTGTACTTGCTGCATGGCATTGGGGGCGACGAAAAGGAGTGGCTGAACGGAGGCAAGCCGCAGGTCATTCTGGATAACCTATATGCCCAGAAGAAACTGGAACCGATGATCGTGGTGATGCCCAATGGCCGCGCCATGAAAGACGACCGCGCCGTCGGTAATATCTTCGACAAAGACAAAGTCGAAGCCTTCGCGACCTTTGAGAAAGACCTGCTTAATGACCTGATTCCGTTTATCGAAAAGAAATACCCGACCCTGACCGACCGCGACCATCGGGCCATTGCCGGCCTGTCGATGGGTGGGGGGCAATCGCTGAATTTCGGGCTGGGCAATCTGGATAAGTTTGCCTGGGTGGGCGGTTTCTCGTCGGCTCCCAACACAAAAGTTCCCCAGGAGTTAGTGCCCAATCCCGCAGACGCGAAAAAGAAGTTGAAGCTGCTCTGGATTTCGTGCGGAGATGCCGACGGCCTGATTACGTTCAGCAAACGCACCCACGATTACCTGTATCAGAACGATGTACCGCATATCTATTACATCGAGCCGGGCGTACATGATTTCAAAGTCTGGAAAAACGGGCTGTACATGTTCTCGCAGTTTCTGTTTAAACCGGTCGATGGGTCTACGTTGACCAAATACACGATTCTGGGCACGCCAGCATCCACCAACATGCGGAATGCCAAGTACCCGCAGATTCTGCCCGACAACCGCGTCGTGTTTCGGGTAAAAGCACCGGATGCGCAGAAGGTTCAGGTCGATCTGGGTAAAAAATACGACATGGTGAAAGATACCGCCGGATTCTGGAACGTAACCACCGACTCCATCAGTCGCGGCTTTCATTACTATTCACTGTTGATCGACGGGCTGCCTGTAGCCGACCCCGCCAGCGAAACCTTCTACGGCATGAGCCGCATGGCCAGTGGCATCGAAATACCCGACAAAGACGAAGGGTACTATGCACTGAAAGACGTGCCCCACGGCGACATTCGTATTAAACGCTACCTCTCGAAAGCTTCAAATTCCTGGCGCGAAATGTACGTCTACACCCCACCGGGTTACGACAAATCGACCGAGAAATATCCTGTCTTGTATCTGCTGCATGGTGGGGGCGAAGACCAACGGGGTTGGGCTACGCAGGGCAAAACGGGCCTCATCCTTGACAACTTGATTGCGGAGGGGAAAGCGAAACCAATGGTGATCGCCATGCTCGATGGCAACATGAACATGCAGGGCGGCCTCGCTGGCTTCAACGAAAACGTGCTTCGTTCTTCCGAAAATGAGCTGAAACAGGGAGCGATTCCCTTTGTGGAAAGCAATTTTCGAGTCGAAACCGACGCGAAGAACCGGGCTTTGGCGGGCCTGTCGATGGGTGGTTTACAGACGCTTTATGCGGGGATCAAAAACACGAACATGTTTTCGAGCCTGGGTGTGTTCAGTTCGGGCTGGTTTGCCAATAACCCTAAACTCTCCGATCCGCAATATGCCTTTATGAAAGACAATGCCAGCACCATCAATAGCAATCTTCAACACTTCTGGATTTCGATGGGGGGGAAGGAAGACATCGCGTATCAGAACTGTCAGATCATGATGAAGAAGTTCGATGAAATGGGGGTCAAATACCAGTATAGCGAGTACGCGGGTGGGCACAGTTGGCCTGTCTGGCGTCACGATTTATTTATGTTCAGTCAGTTACTGTTCAAATAAAGGACAGAAATGCTGTTTGTGTGCTTTTTCAATAGGCGTTTTTGCCCTCCAGACGCAGTAGGGAGGGCAAAAACAAAACATCAAAAAACGCTCAATTCCTACTACGTATGCGCTTAAACAAATACGCCATCGCTAACGGTGCAACTGCACTCTTACTGGCAGGCTTTTCCGCACTATCGAATACCGCTATAGCTCAGACGATTCCTTCCCTGCGGGATGCGTTTAAAAAGGATTTTGGGATCGGAACGGCGCTCAACAACGCCCAGATTGAGGAACGGGACCCGCAGATGACGGAATTTATTGCCCGGCAGTTTAACATGGCAACGCCCGAAAACATCATGAAGTCGGCCCTGATTCATCCGAAGTGGGATACGTACGATTTTTCCATGGGCGACAAGCTGATTGACTTTGGGAAGAAGCACAACATCAAAATAAACGGCCATACGCTGATCTGGCACAGTCAATTACCTGCCTTCATACGGGGTATTCACAGCCAGGATTCGATTCGCTCGTTCTTTACGGATCATATAAAAACGGTGGCCGGGCACTATAAAGGCAAGGTCTTCTCGTGGGACGTCGTAAACGAAGCGTTGAACGAAGATGGCACATTGCGCAAATCCGTTTTTCTTCAATACCTCGGGGATAATTACATTACAGACGCGTTCCGGCTGGCTCAGGAAGCCTCTCCCGGCACGGAGTTGTACTACAATGATTACAACAACGAGCAGCCTGCCAAGCGGGCAGGTTGTATCGCCCTGATCAAAAAGGTAAAAGAGGCTGGCGTCCGTATCGATGGCGTGGGTATTCAGGGCCATTGGCATGTGGGCAAACTCCCATTGAAAGACATCGAAGAGAGCATCGTCCAGTATGCGGCTCTGGGTATGAAGGTGATGATTACCGAGCTGGATATTGATGTCCTACCCCGAAATTTTCAGGGGGCCGATTTAAGCCAGCGTATGACGGCCAATGAGCAGTCGAATCCCTACGCGGCTGGGTTGCCTGATAATGTGCAACAGCAGTTGGCGGCTGATTATGGAGCCCTGTTCAGACTATTGCTGAAGCACAAGGATAAAGTGACCCGCGTAACCTTTTGGGGCGTCAACGATGGAAATAGCTGGCTGAATAATTGGCCTGTCCGTGGGCGAACCAATTACCCGTTGCTCTTTGACCGGGCCAACCAGCCCAAACCTGCTTTTGAGAAAGTCATAGCGGCCACGAAGTAAATTTCTATGTAAGTGATTGCCATAGGTTGATCGAAAAAGGCCTTTCAGAGTTCTGTGTGGGCTTTTTCTCCCGTTGTCGACCAATGCATTGACCAGGCGAATCAGTACTGAAAGTCATCGAACACACTATAAGCTCAAGATCGATCATGTCAGCTTTCCTGAAAATAGAATCCGTTGAATACAATGGCTTAACCCTGAGTCATCTGGAAGATAACATTCTGTTCTGTGTGGATGATGGAGCCATTATTGACTGGCTTAGCGAATTCGACTATCCGATTCATCTGTTGGGTGAAGACAGTATCCACGCTGAGCTCGTGTATCGGGATGGCGAACTGGATCTGGTGGTCATCTCGAATTACATGGCAGAAACCAACAAAGGATTGACGGTCGGCGTTTGGCTGGATTTTATTCACCACCAAAGTGACCTTAGTAATTTAGGCCGACCCTACGAAGGTGAATTTGTCGATACGTACCTGAGCTTATGGAAGGCGATTGGCAGGCAGTTACAGGAACTCCAGAAACACATTGATCTGCCCCCTGTTTACTTTGCGCTTACCGATGGCGAGTTCTTTAAACCCCATTTTCGTTACGCCTGAAAATAGGGCTAGTACACTTCTGAATAGATTTTAATAGACTGTGATTTGTGGTGTCGGTTTCTCAAAACCGACACGCTATGCCAGGGGTAGGCTGTACGTACTCGAAGTTAATACGGGGCCAGAATCTTTACAGATATTGGTCAAGGGCTTGTCGATGAAATTCGATAAGGTCATCAGCTAAGGGTTGCGGGGAGATCACTTTGACCGAATTGCCCAGACGGGCCAGTTCGTAAACCAGTTCTTTATTGACGATAATCGACAGGGTCACCCGAAGTTCATGCTCGCTGTCGACCAGGACATCTTCTTCCTGAAACGGATAAAAGGGTTGCGCCCGAAAAATCAAACCCTGCTGCCGCGTAAAGGATAGCACCACGTCTTCGGGAGGGGTATCGTAAGCGGCAACCCCCAGTGCTTTATGAAAATACAGGTTGCCATCAAACGGAGGAGCATCGTAGGTGTCGTCGGTAATCTGGAGGGTGCCGTCGATGATGCGATCCAGGCCGAAAACCCGGATTTCGCCATAATCCAGTTGCCAGCCGACCACGTACCATCGGTTCCGGTGTTCTTTAATGACATACGGAAATAGCCGATGGGTTTTAGTTATCTCCGTATCGAATCGCTGATGCGCGAACGTCACCACCCGCTGGGCATGGATCGCCTGCAAAAACAGTTCTACATACGTGCTTCCTTTGACGAACGGAACCGACTCGAACAGGATGTGTCGGCCGAAATCGTCGGAGGGGCTGGTGCGAAACCGAACCGCTTTGTCGATCTTATCGACCGTTCCGCGAAGACCATCGAACAGATGCAGGTGCTGGTACTGGTTGAGCGTTGCCACGGCCGCATGAAGCGCCGTCAGGTCTTTCTCCGTAAAGGTAATGGACGCGGCCAGATTGAACGGCTCCGTGTAGTAATAGCCATTGGGTTTACGGCTGTAGGCGATTGGGGCGTAGTGAACCTCTTTGAGATAGGCTATGTCCTGCTTGATAGTCGATTCGGCCACGGCGCACAGACGGGCGAGTTCGTCGGTCGTAGCCGGACGGTTACCCCAGCGGTTCAGGCGGCTATTGATGGTATGTAAACGCTCCTCGCGTTTTTTGACAATGGGCATGGTTGAGGGATAGAAATTTTTTGCAAAAAATTAGCTCCCGTACACAAAGGCTATACGCAAGCCGATTGACCTTTGGGCTGTTGAAACAAGACGGTGCAACGAGTAGAAAATTCATTAACTTGTATTCATGTATTTCCGCCCATTTGATAAAGCCACATGCAGTTCAAACTTACCCTTCGACCCACTGCCCGACAAACGCTCGTACCCTTCAATTACGCGTACCGACTTAGCGCGTTCATCTACGCCGTATTGGCCGAAGCCGACGTAAAGTATGCTACGTTTCTGCACAGCCAGGGCTACGAATATTCGCCAACAAGACGGTTTAAGTTGTTTACGTTTTCGGATCTGATCATTCCGAAGCCGCGAATCGATACAGCAGCGGGTGGCCTATGGGTCACAACACCCTACATTGAATGGGTTGTTAGCTTCTATGTCGATAAAGCGGCCCAGCATTTCATTATGGGCTTGTTTCAGGATCAGCGGTGCGTCATTGCTACGCCCAGACATCGGGCAGAGTTCATTATTGAGCGGGTCGAAGCCATACCCGTAGAGATAACAACAACGGCCGTTCAACTCCGGACGCTCTCTCCGGTCGTGATTGCCGAAAAATCGGAACGTGGAACCGGAGGGCGGAGTATAGACCAGTATCTGCATCCGGCCGACGTACACTACGGACCGTTACTGATTGACAACCTACTGGCGAAGTGGAGCAGCGTACCCAGAGCCGTATCGGCCAGTGGCATAGTTGACGATGATATTGCGACGTCGGCAGTGACGTATCGACTATTGCCGAATCGTGAACCTAAATCACGGTTGATAACGATCAAAGAAGATTCGCGAGCGGAGACGAAAGTACGGGGCTACTACGGCTTCACGTTTGAGTTAAGCGGCCCACCCGAATTGCTTGAACTAGCCGTGTTGGCGGGAGTGGGAAGAAGTAACGCGGAAGGATTTGGAGCGGTGGGGTTAATATGATGGCACTGGACGAATTGTTTCAATTCCAATTGGTACGATTGACTATGCAATTAATTGCTTATCTTTGCAATCAACTGATAAGTTTGATTGCCTGCATAACTCATCACTGTTTGGGGGCTGCCAGTATTGGCACGGGGGCAAAGAGATTTATTAGTTTTTTTATTGCCCAAAAAATGGGCCTGCCTTTTCTAAACGGAACGGCTTCGTTACTCCCTCGTACAGATTTCCTTCAGGGTTTTCTTGGTCGTATAAGTCCAATACGCTTACCATTTTATGCTCAATGGCTTCCCAAAAGCGTATTTCGTTTCGGAGAATATAGCGTTGCAAAGCCCACAGCATATAATCAACAATACTCATTTCGGGCATTTGCGCACTGGGTTCTATACTACAACGATACGTCGGCATCGACGACCAGTTATGCTGTTGCCGATCATAGCCAATCGCCTTATCAATGGCCATCAATTAGTTGGGATCAAGGCCAATACTTGTGGAGGGCGTTGTATTTTTCTAGGTTTGTGGCTTCACCCAAGTCTAGCTCATTTTGGAAAGTTTCTT
>NZ_MKUD01000022.1:261213-321970 GCF_001898575.1 Spirosoma sp. 48-14 | reverse complement strand
GTACGAGACTTTTTGCGGTTTGTCAAGTAAAATCTGAAAATATTTTTTTGACTTGATTTTCAGGGGCTTATACTTAACTCACTGATTGTTAGGCGGTTGCTTTCTCAATCAGCCCCGTTTCTTTCGATTTGGGACTGCAAAGGTAGGGGCTTTTTTCACCCTTGTCAAGACCTTCTTCTAAAATAATTGGGGTGCTCACCAAACAATATTTGGTAAGCACCCCAATATCAATCAGTTAGTAGAAATAAAATTTTTAAACTTTTTTCAAAAGGTGATTTTTCTTACCCTTCGATACCAGAATATAGCGCTCTTGCAGCCAGTCTAACTCTACAGGAGCGGCCGGATCAGATACTTTAATTTTGTTTAAACTAACCGCATTTTGTGAAATTGCTCGACGAGCTTCGCCTTTTGATGCATACACTTCGCCCCGACTGGCTACTGACAGTAGATCGGTGATATCCTTACAACTGGCGAGCTCATCGGCTGTTATTTCCGTTTGAGGCACTCCTTCGAAAATAACATCGAACTCGTCTGACGCAATGGAGCGTAAAGTATCCAGTGTTGCTTTACCAAATAAGACCTCCGATGCTTTTACGGCTAGATCATACCCAGCCTGCGAATGAACCCGAATGGTTACATCTTTTGCAATGGCTTTCTGCAAAATGCGTAAATGGGGTGCTTCGGCATGCTGTCGCTCTAATTCCTCGATCTCTTCCTTAGGTAGCAATGTAAATACCCGGATTAACCTTGGGCAATCGTCATCAGAGGCATTGAGCCAGAATTGGTAAAACTGATACGGGGATGTCATGGCAGGATCAAGCCATACGTTGCCCCCAGCCGACTTACCAAATTTGGTTCCGTCTGCTTTTGTAATCAACGGTGTTGTGAGGGCATAGGCCAGATGTTCTACGGAAGGATCTGCCGATCCGCTTTCTTTGCGTCGGATTAATTCGGTACCAGTAGTTATATTGCCCCATTGGTCCGACCCGCCCATCTGGAGTCGGACACCTTTGTTTTTATAAAGCCAATAGAAATCGTATCCCTGCAACAGCTGATAAGAGAATTCCATAAACGACAATCCGGTTTCAAGCCGTTTTTTTACAGAATCCTTGGCCACCATGTAGTTTACAGTAATATGCTGCCCTGCTTCCCGTAGAAAGTCCAGAAACGACAATCCCTTAAACCAATCATAGTTATTGACCATTTCAGCAGCATTTTCGCCCGAATCAAAATTCAGAAAGCGGGCTAGTTGAGCCCGTATTCCTTCCTGATTTCGACGCAATGTCTCTTCTGACAGATAATCTCGTTCCGTCGAACGGCCTGATGGATCACCAATCATTCCGGTTGCTCCGCCCACCAGGGCAAATGGTTTATGCCCTGCCCGTTGTAAGTGCACCAGTAGCATGATCGTAGCCAGGTTACCAATGTGCAGCGAGGCTGCCGTAGGGTCGAAACCGATATAACCGGAAGTCATTCCCTTTTGTAATTGTTCTTCGGTGCCGGGGGTCATGTCGTTCAACATACCACGCCAGCGAAGTTCTTCGATAAAATTCATAATTGTCAAAGAGTGAAAGAGTGAAAGAGCGAAAGAGTGGCTAACGCGAGAACAAAACCATTCGCTCTTTCACTCTTACGCTCTTTCACTCTTTAAGAATCGCAAAGATACTTTTTTATGGTAAAAGCAGCGATGAATCGCCGTAACTCAGGAAACGATAGTCATTTTGCAGGGCTTCGTTGTAAACCCGCTTCCAGTCATCACCGATCAGGGCAGCAATAAGCAGAATGAGCGTTGAACCCGGTTGATGAAAGTTCGTAATAATGCCTTTGCAAAGTTTTAGCTCATAACCGGGTGTAATATAGATTCCCGTATGAGCAACCAGTGTCTCCTGTTGAGTCTCGATCATATGCTGCAACACAGTCATCAATGATGCTTTTACAGTAGGCTGATCAGTGGTCGGTAGTTGATAGGCATACTTTTGGTCCAGTCGGAACGGCTCATTCTCTCCATTGATTAACTTGGCTCCCATCCAGTATAAACTTTCCAGCGCACGCATTGACGTGGTCCCTACTGGAATAATTTTCCCTGCATGCTGAAGCAGGTTTTGCAGATTTTGCTGTGTGTAGACTACCTGCTCGGTATGCATATGATGTTGCCGGACATCGTCTGTTTTGATCGGCTGAAAGGTACCAGCTCCGACATGTAACGTCAGATAATCATGACCGATTCCCTGCTTACTCAGATTGTCAAATACCGTAGGTGTAAAATGCAGTCCGGCTGTTGGGGCTGCTACCGCTCCTTCCTGTTTCGAGTAAACTGTCTGATAGGTTTCCCGATCAGCCTCAGTTGGGTCCCGTTTCAGGTAGGGTGGCAACGGAATTTCGCCCGCGTAGTGAATGATTTGGGCGAAGGTTAATTCAGCGGGTTGCCAACTAAGCTTAACCAACGACTGGTCGTAGTCGTACCAGGAAACTGAAATGTCAATACCATTATGCTCTGCGTTTCCAGCTAACTGTACTAGCAACGTTTCGTCCCGTTTCCAACGTTTCCGATTGCCAATCATTCCCTGCCAGATTGCCGACTCTGTCGCTTCCATCGACAGACTGATGGGCAAATCGTTTGGAAATGGATTCAACAAAAACAGTTCGATTACTGAGCCGGTAGGCTTTGTGAAATACAACCGGGCCGGAATGACTTTGGTATTGTTGAAGACCAGAAAACTCTCCTTTGGCAATAAAGCTGGTAAACTAGAAAACTGTTCATGGTCTATCTCCCCTCTTCGATAAACAAGAAGTTTCGACGCATCGCGTTGCGCTAGCGGAAAACGGGCAATTCGTTCATCAGGCAGATCGTACTGGAACTGACTTAGCAGCAATTCATTCGACTCAGTCATCATCACCGGGTTTCATGAACAAACGAATAGGTAGTCCAGCCAATACAGCGATCAGAATAACGGTGCTTATTGGCAATAACCAGGCATAATCAAACGGTTGCAGGCTCCGATCGGCGCGGTTCACCAATGATAACACGAACAAACCCATTGCCAGAATCGTATTAATAGCAGCAATGAGCGCATAAAACCAGTTGGTAAAAATCTCGTTGAGCAACGAACGATGGCTTGTCCATACGCCTGTAGGAACAGGAATCTGAGCGGTTGGTACGCGTAAAAACAATTTCGAAATAGCTCTTAAAACCGTATTGGCAATAAGAAAGATAGCAACCGAAAGGTAGAAGATCGTTTCCCGATTAATGGTTTGAATGGGCTGTTTGAGATCATCGAATCGAACAGCGACCTCTTCGGGATACGAGATATAACTGGCAAATAATGAACCAACAAATCCGATTATGGACAGAATGCGCCATGTTCGGACAAAAAAAGTACCTGCTTTCATGTAAAAGAGTGAAAGAGCGATAGAGTGAAAGGACAACCAACCCAACCTCTTTTATCGACTCGTTAAAATCAGGGGGCAAAGTTACGGCTGGAACGGTTGAAATCCGTTAGTTTCGCTCACTCGATTCGTAGAACTATCGTACTTATGGCTGTATTACTGAACATACGTATCTCCCACAAACGCCCGATTGCTCACTCAACGCTCCTTATGACACGTTTTCACGCATTCATACCCTACCCACTATGAAAATTTATACAAAGACGGGAGACAAAGGTCAGACCGGGCTCATTGGAGGCCGCCGGGTCAGCAAGGCTGATTTACGGATTGATGCCTATGGTACCATTGATGAATTAAACGCCTGGATTGGTCTGGTACGAGATCAACCCGTCAATGAAAGCCGTTCAACGCTATTAAAGGAAATCCAGGACCGGCTGTTTACAATGGGCGCTGAACTGGCTACAGACCCAGAGAAAGCCCCCAGACGAACTATACCTAGTATTACTGCCGACGATATAGAGATGCTTGAACAGGCGATGGATACTATGGATACTGAACTACCCGAGCTCCGGGCGTTTATCCTGCCAGGAGGTCATCAGGCCGTTTCGTTCTGCCACCTGGCCCGAACCGTTTGCCGACGAGCCGAACGCCTGGTCATTACACTTCATGAACAATCGCCGGTCGATGAACGTGTGCTCCAATATATCAATCGATTATCCGATTATTTATTTGTTCTTGGCCGGAAAATGGCACAGGAATTGAGTTCTGACGAGGTAGTCTGGAAGCCCAGAATTTAATTTTTCCGACCGATGAAAAAAAAGTTGTCTTGACAACTAAATTTAGTCGATCTAATTTTTTAGCTTTGCCGCAGCCTGATCTTCAGCAGGCTAACTCATTAACCACAAGCTGTTATGACGACGGACGTATTGCAAATTGAATTGCGGAAAGCGGAACGCTCCCGCCTTCAGGAGGTAGATTTCAACCATCTGCCTTTCGGAAAACATTTCTCGGACCACATGTTCGTGGCCGATTTTGTCGATGGTGAATGGAAAAATCAGATGATTGTGCCATTCGACAATTTCACGCTAAGCCCTGCTCTGTCGTCACTACACTATGGTCAGTCGATTTTTGAAGGTCTGAAAGCATTTAAAAATGAAGCTGGCGAGGTTTTGATGTTCCGGCCCCATGCCAACTTTGAGCGGATGAACGAATCGGCTCGTCGGATGTGCATGGCCACCCTGACCGAAGACGTATTCATGGGTGGTCTGGAAGCGCTATTGCGGGTAGATGCTGGTTGGGTACCTGATACCCCTGACAGTTCGCTGTATATTCGGCCGTTTATGTTTGCGACCGACACCTATCTGGGTGTGGCTCCCTCTAAGACCTATCGCTTCTGTATTTTCACAGGTCCGGTGGGCGCTTACTATACCAACCCTCCTAAACTGAAAGTAGAAACGGAGTACATTCGGTCAGCACCGGGTGGAGTTGGCTATGCCAAATGCGCTGGTAACTACGCCGGTTCGATGTACCCGACGATGCTGGCTCAACAGCAAGGTTACGATCAGTTGATCTGGACCGATGCCCGTGAACATAAATACATTGAGGAATCGGGCACCATGAACATCATGTTTGTGATTGATGGAAAGCTCGTTACGCCGGCAACCTCTGATTCGATTCTTAAAGGCGTCACGCGCGACACCATCATCCAGATTGCCCGCAGTTGGGATGTTCCTGTTGAAGAACGTCGGGTATCAATTGAGGAAATAATCAGTGGTATTGAAACGGGTCGATTGACAGAAGCTTTCGGAGCGGGTACAGCCGTGGTTGTGTCGCCCTATTCGCTCATCGGCTATAATGGTAAAGATTATATGCTGCCGGAATTTGCGCCCGAAGATTCGTTTGCCGTTCGGGTAAAAAATTACCTGACCGACTTACGGACGGGTAAGATTGCCGATCAATTTGGCTGGGTATATAAAGTGTAAACCACAGAATAGCCTAAACGCAACAACCCCGACCAAACGGTCGGGGTTGTTGCGTTTATAGCAATTTTTAATTGTAGCTATTCAGCAATCAATTCGCAAAAATCTAAATTAACTAAGATTTAATTGACTTTTACCAATTATAGCTGTTATTACGTCACGGTAATGTTACCATCTGTTCATCTACATCTTTTCCCTATTATAATGAAAGCCCTTGCCTTATTTCTATCGCTCCTGATCTGTTCGTTGCTGTTCAACTCCTGCAAAAAGGACGATGCACAACCACAATCGATTGCCAATGCCGTGGTAAATGGTGATTTTGAAGCTTCTCCTTATCAAGACTGGCTATCCAATGTAAACAGGGTCTCCAAAACCAAACCAAATAGTTATACCGTTGAGTACTCTACCGAAGCTGCCTCCTCACCTAGCCATTCCATTAAAGTAAGCTGCAATGCAGCTTACAATGATTCTACCTACCACTTGTTACAACAGCTTTTTTACACACCCAGCTCGTCAGCACCAAATGGGGCTAAGATACTGAACATACCCACGGGCGCGAAACTTACGATGAAAGCGAAAATCAAGACGGTTAATGTCCAGGGAAATGGTATTGTTATAGCCGTCGGTGGCAATTACGGCCTCAATAAGAATTATGCGTCGGCCTTTTATACATCAACTGAGGGCAAAGTCCCGATTACAGGTACGAGCGATTTCAAGGAATATTCGATCACCTTCGACTCGTTTCCTGCGGATACTTACAGTATGTATGTGTTGATCTTCTTTTCGCCAACCACTACGGGGACAGCTTACTATGACGATGTATCGTTATCAGTCAACTAAGCCAGAAGAGTACATAGACGATCGTATCACCACATCAGCAATTGGTTATGCCTTCATTGGGATATCGAGTTTTATTCGTTCTCGGGTTTAGCCTCTTTTTAGCAGGCTGCAAACAACCCGATGTGGACCCGTTTGAGGGGTTAACCACCGACCAAATCGCTATTGTCCAAGCCTTAAACAAAAGCATTGCACCGATCCAGGATGCCGACCCCAACCGTGATTTTACTGACCTGACCCCTCTTGATACCATTCTGACTAAAGCCCAGGTAGTGGGTATGGGCGAGGGCACGCACGGTACCCGTGAGTTTTTCCAGATGAAAGACCGTCTGTTTCGATATATGGTTCAAAAACACGGGATTAAGGCCATTGGCTTTGAAGCTAATTTTGGCCGTTCGGTGATTGTAAACCGGTTTATTCACGGCCAAACAACAAACCTGGCCTCAGCTTCGGTAGCCGCTAAAAGTATGTATTTCTGGACCTGGTCGACGGAGGAAGTACGCGACTTACTACAATGGATGAAAGACTACAATGTTGGAAAACCGGGAGATCAACAACTGTCTTTTTACGGTTTCGACTGTCAGTATGCGGATGATGAGTGGCCATTAATCTATGAGTTTCTGGCTAAAGTAGAGCCGACTTCCCTGCCAGGAAGCGATTCATTGGCTAGTTTGTACAATAGGTTTGTAGCGAATGAAACAAAATGGGCTGCAGCAGGTGGCCGGGAGAACTACGAAATTGCCAGACAGGCCGTTCGTGTGCTGATCCAACAGGCGGATATAACGAATGGAGATGTCTGCAATACCTATATAAAACGGGATATGTATATGGCGGAGAATGTGCAATGGATGCTTACCCGAATGCATGTGAGTAAGGCAAGCCTATGGGCGCATAATTATCACATTTCTAATATACCCTATGCTAACTGTAGCCAACCATCAATGGGCGGCTATTTAAAACAACTATTGAAAGACAAGTATCTGACGATCTGCACTTTCCTTACGAATGGTTCGTTTACGGTTCGGGATGCCTCCAAGAATAATTCGCCTTTGTCCCAATTATCCGTTCGTACCGGCGATGTAAGCACGTCCTTTAACAACTTATTGGGCAAAACTCAGTATTCCAATTTTATGCTCAATTTAAATCAGCCGGGATTAGCGCCTGCTTTAACCAACTGGTTAGGATCCAAACATCCTCTGTTCGAAACCGGTGCGGCTTTTGACGAAACGCGGCCAGAGCAGTATTATTCCGTATCGACTTTGACAGGCCGATTCGATATACTCTTTCATTTTCGGGACACCTCTCCATCGAAGTTACTTCCCTGATTTTGCATTAACCTTTTTTCGAATGAGAGCCATCCGGGTACTATTCTTCATGGTTTTTAGCTTTCAGTCGTTCGCGCAGACCCCGCGAACGCTTAAACGCTATTTTGGCATGCATTTCGATTTCCATGCTACTGAAAATGATACTACCATTGGCAAAAATCTTTCTGAGAAATCGCTCGATTCGCTTTTAACAGCCATCAAACCCGATTTCATCCAGGTCGACTGCAAAGGTCACCCAGGCATCAGTAGTTACCCATCGAAAGTACCAACGGCCACTCATGCCCGTAATATCAAGGGTGATCCACTGGCTTTTTACCGGAGCATTACTCAGAAACATGGCGTTGATTTATACCTCCATTATTCGGGCGTTTTTGATGTGGCGGCTATCGAGAAGCATCCAAACTGGGCCGTTGTTAAAGCCGATGGCTCTATCGATAAATCGAAAACGTCGGTATACGGCCCTTACGCCGATTCGCTTTTGGTCCCGCAACTTAACGAGTTAGCCAGCTATGGAGCCAATGGTGTTTGGGTAGATGGCGAATGCTGGGCTACTATACTCGACTACTCCCCAACCGCCCTTCAGCGCTTCCGCGAAGAAACCGGAATCACTACCATTCCACGTTCTAGTAAAGATGCTGGCTATGAAGCCTTTCGGGAGTTTGCTCGTCGATCGTTTGTCCGTTATCTGGGCCGATATGTTGATACTATTCACCAGAAACACCCGACATTCCGAATAGCTTCGAACTGGGCGTATTCTTCCATGATGCCAGAGCCGATTACCACACATGTCGATTACCTGTCGGGTGATCTGACACCGGGCAACAGCGTTAATTCTGCAGCCCTGGAAGGCCGGATTCTGGCTGCCCAGAGCCAACTCTATAAAAAGCCCTGGGATATTATGTCGTGGAGTTTCTGGTATAGCTTTAACCCCAATCGGCAGGGTGACCAGAAAACAGCCATCCATTTGATGCAGGATGCGGCACAGATTCTTTCACTGGGAGGTGGTTTTCAGGCATACTATCAGCAAAGCAATACAGCCGCTATTCCCCTGCGTTACTTACCCGTTATGACTGAACTTAGCCGTTTTGTTCGAGCCCGGCAACCATTTTGCGAAGGTACTACCCCAATTCCACAAGTGGCGGTGGTCTATGCAAACACGACCGTTCGGGCCTTCAATCAATCGCTGTTCGGAAACGGCCAAACGCAGCGCATCAATGGAGTACTGACCGCTCTGCTCGATGCCCAGTTACCGGTTGAAGTCCTGTCGGAACAGCATTTGCAGGGGCGTATGAATCAATATCCGCTCATTGTCCTCTCGCAGCAGGATTCGCTTAGTCCCGCCTTCCGACATGACTTGCTTGATTATGCTCAACAGGGGGGGCATTTACTTATTATGGGGGCTCGTACTACCCAGCAATTCGCAACCGAACTAGGTGTAACTGCTGGTCCGATTCAATCAACTAGCTCGCCCAAGACCATCTTGATGAACGGTAAGACACTGATGCTCAGCGGCCCTTTCCTACCCGTTCGACTCGCCAGCAAAGCCGCTCAACCCATTGGAAAATTTCTGGCATCAGAGGCTAACGAACTGGTCAATGGTGTTGTAGCTTCCGAAATACCCTGGGGGAAAGGGAAGCTTACTGCGATCTATGCCGACATTAGCGCCGACTATCGTATCCATCAGTCAACGGGTCTGCGCGATTTTATAGCTGCTCTAGCCAAGCCATTGCTACCCAACCCGCTTGTTGAGGTTCGTGGCTCGCATTTAGTCCATGTCGTTCTGGGGCAACAGCACAACAGACTCACTGTAAACCTGATCAACACTGGAGGTCGTCACGCCGATCCGCAGGTTTTTACGTATGATGAGGTACCGCCCCTCACGAATCTACAAGTTCGTATACGTACCGATCATCAACCGAAACGGGTGCTGCAACAACCCGAAAATAAACAATTAGCAGTTCGGTATGCCAATGGTATCGCCACTGTGATCGTTCCTCAACTAACTATTCATTCGGTAGTGGTGCTGGATTAATAAAAATTAATTTTTTCCAGTATTTTGCTCCATAAATACCATGTGCTTACTTGAATAATCTTACTATCTACTGCTATGAAGCTGTCAATTCTCCTTCTGATTATCATTTGTGTAACGAATGTCCACGGCCAGTTTACCGTATATCAGAACGATAGTGGGCAGCTTTTCACTACGTTCGAAACGTACGCAAGCGGCATCAATGCCAGTGCCCGAACGCAGACAACGTATCAGGGTAGCCCATTTCTTACCTATCCAATCTGGCAACCTGGCACCGTTTTGTTAGATAAACAGGGGAAGCAGGTCGATGCCGAACTCGCCTACAATCTGGTGACTAACGAAGTGCTCTACCGTTTTCCGGGTGATTCTGCTGTTCAGATTATTACGCCAGAAACATTTACGATCAATTCAGATCGTTTTATTCGCCCTCAGGGCACTATATCTACCAATATGTTCCGGCCTTATTTGATGGTTCTATCCAATGGGCCAACCAAACTGCTGAAAGGTATGAGTCGGCAACTCAGAGCCAATAGCCGACTCGATAGCTATAGTAAGGATATCTACACACTCGGGGCTTACATCACTAAAATTGATTATTACATTCAGAAAGGGGAAGCCAAACCGGAGTTGATCAATCTGGCCAAGAGCAATTCCATTCTGGCTGTTCTGTATGAGCAGTCCGACAAACTTAAAACCCAATTAACCGATAAGTCGCTTACACCGGAGGCACTCATCGATGTTCTTGCCTATTACGATCAGTTAATGGAGGGGGACCGAACCATGAAATCTCCACTCATGGCCAATCCTACGTTTACGCAGGTACTCCATCAAAAAATTACTTATCCAGCCTTTGCGCAAAATCAGGGTATTTATGGCCGGGTATATGCAGGCTTCGACATTGACAAGCAGGGGCAAATCACAAACGTAACCATCCTGAGCCCCGATAATGCGGGCTTCCGGTTCGATTTAGTCGTCCGAAATGCGCTGGAAAAGATGCCACCCGTCAACCCTGAGCTTCAGGGGAAATATGTGTTGCCCGTTGCCTTCATATTGACCAACACTAAGGAGTCGAACGAGCCTCATATACCCGTAAACCAACTTCCCAGCGACCGTATGAGCGGCAAAACGGTGCTGGACGAATTTGCGGTTAAAACAAGCATTTCTAAACCCGGTATCGCGTCGCGCGAAGTGTGGGGCTATTACAAATAGATTTCATCCTTGCCAAACCGGCTATTTTGCAGAAGCCGTGGCCGATCCGTTTGCAATCGACATTCTGACTTTCAGACCGAAATCCTTGCCTTTCGAAACGTCTTTCATGGTCACTGTAATTCCGTTCGGGCTCGTCCATTGATTAGCCTTTGGTGTACCATAATGGGCAGTAAAATAGGCTCCCAGCTCTTTCTGATAAGCATTAACCGACTCGCGGTTGTTCAGGAATAAATCGACATCAATGGCCGATACTTTTTTGGCGGTCTGATAGTAGAGCATATCCGCCGATTCAAGGTTCTTGAACTCGATGGTATAACCAACGTGATCATCATCACTCTCGAACGGTTCACCTTTCTCGGCTCCTTTCACCTTATCAAAGTCATCACCCAACGTAATACCGCGCCAATCACTGTCGGCCGTCAGCCCCAACTCAGCCAGGCGGTCAGTAATCGTTACGTCTGTATCGGGTTGTGAAGCCGGTGCGGTCGTTGTTGTATCAGCCGTTTGTGTGTTCGTTTGCTGACGATTTTTACAAGCCTGCTGGCTGCATACTAAGGAAATACTTAAGAGAAGTATAGCTGTTTGTTTCATACATTAACTAACTCGTTTGCCATGAAGTAGCATATCGACCGCATCCCCCAACGAACCCGCGCGGGTAACTTCCCCGGAATTGATGAAGAAAATCTCGTCGGCATTTTCAATGGTATTTAAGCGATGGGCGATGATGATGCGCGTGGTGGATTCGGGCAGATTCTGCAAAATTTCTTCCAGTAACTGTTCGGTTATGGTGTCGATGTTGGCGGTAGCTTCGTCCAGAATAAGCAGTTCAGGATTACGTAAAACCGCCCGAATGAACGCTATCAGTTGCTTTTGCCCCAGACTGATCGTGTCGCCGGTCGACTGTACTCTGGTTTCCAGTCCTTCGTCGAACCGTTCCAGCAATCCAGTCAGGTTCGCTTGCCGAATTACGTCTGCCAACTGCTCATTGGTGTAGTTTCGGTACTGTTCATTACCATACAGAATATTCTCCCGAACGGTGCCTGTAAACAGAAATGGCTCCTGAAGAATAAACCCGATTTTCTGCGTCCGCTCTTCGGCGCTATACGCCCGAATATCTTTACCATCGAGCCACACGGTTCCACTAGTTGGATCGTACAAACGGGCAATGAGCGAAGCGGTTGTCGTTTTACCACCACCTGTTGGCCCAACCAGCGCGTAGGTCTTTCCTCGTTCGAGCGTGAAGCTGATATTATGCAGCACTTCATGACCATTGGGGTAGCTGAACGATACGTTCTGAAAGGCCAGTAGGGATGCCGTTGTTACCGCCAACTGGTTTTCAATTATAGGTAAATTCGATTGCATCGTCAGCAAATAGGAAATCCGGTCCCAACCGGCCATGGCCACCTGAAAGCTAGCCCATAAGGCAGCCAATTGTCGAAGCGGGTTATAAAAGTTCGTCACGTAGGCCAGAAAACTAATCAACAAGCCAACGGTAAATCGATCTGTTGAGATCAGATAAATGCCAACTGTCAAAACGATTACCTGCCCCAAACTCGCCACGAAACCATAAACGGGCATAAAAACCGTATTGGCAATCCCAGCACCTATAGCCGCCTGATAGTTTGCTTCGTTCGCTTCTTCGAAACGCTTGCGAAAATAATCGCGTCGGTTAAAGGCGATGATTACTTTAAAATTTGTCAGGCTCTCCTGAATTTCAGCACTCATCCCGCCTACGCTTTTCAGGCTAGCTGCATTTTTCCGCTTCACCCAGGGGGAGGTAACCTGCGTAAACAACCAGATCAGAATGGCTGGTGCCAGGGCAGCCGCTCCTAGTGGCAAATCAATAAAAAGTAAGAACAGCCCTGCACCAATCATGGTCACGATACTCCCAATAAACTGCATCAGCGATTGCGAGAAAAATTGATTCAGTTTGTCGGTGTCGTTGTTGATCCGCGAAATCAGGTCCCCTGCCTTGTTCTGGTTGAAAAATGCGACTGGTAATTCCTGAAGTTTGCCAAACACAGCATTGCGCAGCTTGAATAGCATCCGTTGCCCCACGCCCCCCATAAGCCGGGTTTGCAAATAACTGGTTCCCAACGTACAGGCATACATCGCCAGCAAAATACTGCCATACACCAGCAGCCCATGAAACTGTTTGGCCTGCACATACGTATCCACCGCCCGACCAATCAGCACGGGCCCCAGTAGGTTCAGGCTCGAATTGACCAGGATTGCAGCAAAGGCCAGCAGCAACGTCTGTCGCTCATCATTGATGAACGTCAGGAGTTTGCGGAGGGCTTTTGTTGTGGCATTTTTTTCTTCCTTCTGCCCGACAAACTGATTAAGATCGTAGTTCATACTGATTGGTGCTCCGCTGCGACTGGTAAATCTGAACGTATTCGGGGCTAGTGTTCATCAGTTCGGTGTGGGTGCCCTTATCGACGACTTCGCCCTCCATAAGCAAAATAATCTGCTCGTAATTTTCCACGGCGGCAATCTTTTGGGTGACCGAAATAAGGGTCATGCCAGGGTAATTCTGCTGCACATTAGCCAGAATTTTCTGCTCGGTATTGGTATCCACCCGCGCGGTAAAATCATCCAGCAGGAGTATTTTGGGATTGAGTGCCAGCGCACGGGCCAGCATGATCCGCTGCTTCTGACCTCCCGACAGGCTGCTCCCCCGTTCCGACACAATAGTTTCGAGCTTATCGGGCAACGAATCGACAAAATCCTGTAATTCAGCCGTGGCAATGGCCTTATTCATCGACGCTTCGGTGACAGTTTCGTTGAAGGCAATGTTCTCGCGCAGGCTCATGTTAAAGACAATACTATCCTGAAAGACAAACCCAACCTGCTGATGAAAAGCATCTTCATCATACGCATCAATCGGTTGCCCATCAAACAGGACCAGACCAGACGTAGGTTTGATCAGCCCCGTTAATAGAAACAAGAGTTGACTTTTTCCCGCAGCCGTTGGCCCTACAATGGCGGTTCGCGTACCTGCACGGACCAAAAATGAAACATGTTTCAAAACCGGCTTTTCCCCGTAATTGATCGACACATCCTGAAGCGCCACGTCACCGTTCAACGCAACATCAATTGTCCCATTTTTCACCGTTTCAGGTGCCTGTAAGACCTGATTCACACGCATGTAGGAGGCTGATGCCTGAGCAATCACGTTACTCATGAACCCAATCAGGATGATTGGAAAAATTAGCAGGGCCAGATAACTGTTGAAGGCCGCAAAGTCGCCCAACGACATACTGCCAGTAATGACAAAATGCCCACCCAGCACCAGAATCGTCAGCATGGCCATATTGGCCGTAAACGTGATGACGGGAATGAGTCCGGCAAACAACTTTAAAATGCCAATACCTAACTCCTTTGCCTGTGTGTTCGCTGCCAGAAATTTTTCATATTCCAGTTGCTGCGAGTTGATAACCCGAATCAGGGCCGATCCCAGAATACTTTCGTTGATGACTTTGTTGAGCCAGTCAATTACTTCGCGGCTCTTGATGAACAACACGCGAACTTTTTTTAGGACTAAAAAAAACGTAACCCCAATAATGGGTACAATCGATAGCACGGCCAGCGCCAGTTGCCAGTTGATGCCAATCAGCAGAATACTAGCCCCAACGATGATGCATAGCGACGACACAATGGACACGATGGCCTGCGAAACGAACGTCTTGACGGAATCAATATCCGACGTCAGGTTGGTAAGTAATTTGGCCGGATTGGTTTCCTGGATATACGTAAAACTCTGGCGGGAAATCTTATCGGCCAGTTTGGTTCGCAGGTCTTTGGCGACACGCTCCGATGCGCGGGTCTGAACAATACTTTGCAGGTAGGTAAACACAAAAATAACCAGGGCAGCACCCAAAAACTGGATCAGCGTTGTTTTCAGCACATAGTGCCCGGCACTGTACGCATCAATCGCCTTTGCGATGATCATAGGCAGCACCAGATTGATTCCGTTGCTGGCCAACGCCAGGAAAATCAGCAGGAAAATCGTTCTGGAGTAGGGTTTCAACAACCCCAGCAAAGGCGAAGGAGGCTTCTTTGCTGCTTCTCTTTTCGGTACAGGTTGGCTCATAGATAGCCTTGGGTGAAGGATAGCACAAAGGTAGCAAAAAGCGTATCGGTTTGTGGTTAAAAGTTGAGCCGAGTGCTTTGCCCAACTTTTAACCACAAACCGATTTAGTTACTCTCCCCAGCTTTCGGCTCTACAGCCCTGGTCACATCCACAATTTTGGTGACCTTACCTGTTTTGCGCTCTTCAATCTGCTCCAGCAATTGCATACCCATTAAACCATTTAGCGAACCTTCGGAACCAGTACCCGTTCCGTTGATAACAATATCGGGTATGATGCGTATCTGGCCCTTACCGATCTCCTCCGTGATTTTAAATCGGGTAAAGTTATCATCACCCATCGCACAAACCTGCAATTCGTAGGCTTCGGCGGTTGAACGACCAATGGCCAGAATTTTCTCGGCTTCGGCATTACCTGTTTTGGCAATGCGTTCGGCTTCGGCATCCGCAGTCAATTTGGTAGCTTCCGCATCGGCAGCTGCCTGTCGACGACGTGCTTCGGCATTGGCTTCGGCCCGTACCTTGGTCGCTTCCGACTCGGCAGCAACCTGTAACTTCAGGCTTCGGGCCTCCCCTTCCGATTTTTTCACGGCGGCATCAGCCGTTCGCTGAGCAATCTCGACGCTCTGCTGAGCTTTCACCACTTCGCGCTGAATATCGGCCAGAGCCGTTTCACGTTCCATCCCCTGCCGTTTTTCCTGCGCCATCCGCTGCGTTTCGTACGTCTTTTCTTCCTCCTGGGCAATCTTCCGGTCGGTCAGGGTTTTCATCAGGCTATCGGGTGGCACGATATCACCAATCAGCGTATCAACAGCGTTTACGTTATACACTTCCAGCACAGCACGGATGTGTTCGCGGGCAGCCTCCTGGCGTTCTTTACGGGTACTCAGGAAGGCAATCACATCAGAATCCTGCGCCGAGTTACGGAAATAGTTACCGATGGTCGGCTCCAGTACCTGCGATACCAGATTTGTCATGCTACCAAAGCGGGCAATCACTTTCGGAGCCTCCGCCGATGGAATATGGATGATCTGGGCCACGTCGAGGTTGAACGGGAAACCGTCTTTTGAGCGAACCGTAATGGTCGAGAGGTTTCGGTCGAGCGCGTGGGCTTCCGTTCGGGCATTGGCCCAGTTAAGGACCAGGTTCGTGGTCGGTACGCCTTCCACTTTCATGGTATAGGTGTTGATCGGGTATTTACCCGGCCCCAACGGCTCCATCCAGACACCCCGAAAGCCTTTCCGCACGATGTTACCGTGTTTAAACGACTCGCCAGTCAGGTCTTCACCATCTTCGCCAATGTACGATATCACGACACCCACATGGCCAATCGGCACTTCGGTCATAGGAATTTCCTCAATTTGAATGGCCCAGGGGTTTATGTAGTACGAACCCGCCAGCACAACCTGTGGCTGAAGCCCCCGATTACCACCATATTTCAGAAAGCTATCGACATCCTGGAAGTTGTTATGGCCCTCTACGTTTTTACCGGCAATCTGTCCTGGTTGTAAAGGTGCCCCATCGAGCGTCGTAATGATACCGACCATGTTTTCCCGAATAACGGTCATGTCGGCAATGGTTATTGTAAACGCGAATGTATTGATTCGATAAGTACCGGGTGTTAGCAATGCCGTTTGGCGGCCTTTCTGCCCACCACTGCTCAGAAAGCGTTCGGTATCCTGAAAGTTGTCACAATCGACCCGGCGAGCCAGAATATTACCCGTCGGTAATTCAGCACCGTCATTCGATAAGACCAGTCCGATTTTACCCTCGGGGATGACCGTAAACGGTTGCATGGTTATGCCATACTGCCAGGGCCACATCCACCAGTATAAACCGGGAGCCAGGGTTTGGGCCTGATACCCTGCTTCTCCTTTAGTAGCAATAATTCGCCCATCGGGCAGCCCTTTTTCGGCACCAACCAGCACGTATTTTTTCGTGACCAGACCGATCCGGTCCTCGGGAACAATAACCATCCCGAACAAAAAGCGGAGTACTACTTTATACAGTACAAAGGTCAACAGGAGCAGGATAATCCAGCCCCAGCTCATGATAAGTGGACTTAGTTCCATAGCTGAAACAATGTTAAAATGGTTAAGAAATAAAAAGTAAGTGGAGAGATCCAGAGCCGGACGACTCCGTTAGTGATCGGATAATGAAGACATTAGGTCTACATCGGTGTAAGTATTTGACTGTCAGATTGACGGGTCAAATGTATAGCGGCACCCGATTTCCGTGTATCGAAAATCGGATGATTGGTTACGGCATGGCCGGATTGGAGCCGGGGATTGATGAGTGGCCTGGGATTATAACTCCTGTGCCAGATTAAAGAAAAAGCCGGTGGTACCCTGTGCATTGATGGTGCCACTAAATCGCAGTACCAGATTGTAGAATGTTACAATATCGAGGCTCATACCCGTGCCTACCAATAGTTTATTGGCAAGATTGCTCTGATACTGTTCGGCTACTGTACTATGCACATAGCCGGTATCCCCGAAGGCTGTCAGGTAAGCCGCTATCGGCACGGTATTGAACTGACGAACGTGTAGCCAATTCAGTTGCTTCCGAACGTTGAAGAGTTGATACCGCAGACTATTTCGCCAGATGGCTGTGCGCTGTCCATCAATCACGTATAACTCATACCCACGGATCATATCGCTGGAATTACCGAGTCCCCGTAGGTTATAATAGGGCTGATGGTTCGGCCAGGTAGACCGCCCGCGTACATTGACGGCACCATAAAATTTACCTCCTAATGGCCAGTAACGGGTAATGGATGCCGATACATCAAGGAACCGGAAATTATCACTGGGCAACAACCCTGATGCTGTTAATCCCCCTACAAACAACGTCCCTTGCAATGGATAGACAACATTATCGCGCCGGTCGTATCGGTAGCTGTAACCCAGCGACGAATAGTGCTGAGTTGTACGGCCATCAAGAAAGTAATCGGGATTCAGTTTGGCAATGGTATCGGCAATGGTATTTCGGGTATAGGTAGCATTGAGCGTATGGTAATGATACAGCCCCCGGCGATGTGTTAGAATAACCGTAGCGTACGCCCGTTCACGAAGTACATCTTCCGATTTGACATACAACCATTTATCGAATTGAGTCCGGTAGGGAATTTCTTTATTTGTAACGTACACCAGATCTGCGCGTAAGCCAATTTTCTGGGCCTTATCGATGTAAGGAGTGGCATACGACAATACAGTGCGTTGTAGAAAACCGCGTTCAATGGCTATCTGAAGCCGATCGTTGGTGCCCGTTACGTTTCGGTAACTCAATCGGCCTCCGTAAATTACCCGGCTAAAATCCCGTCCCCGGTCATACCACCATTCGTTAAAGTTACGATCGGCCAGATCAAAAACCGGATAGGCAATAAAATACCATCGCTCCTTCATCGTCACCGTCAGATCGAGTTGCGCCAGTTGAGTCGGGTCCGACGATGGACTGAGCGATGTAGTTAGATCGACGGTTATAAATAGGGTCGTATTATTGATATTTCGCTGATCCCAGGCTAGCCGGTCTGGCAGGTCGGACAACCGAACAGAATCGCCCACATGTAGGCTCATTTCGCGGGTGATGATTCGGTCTTTTGTACGGTAATTACCTTTAAGCGTGATGGAACGTATCACGACTGTCTGTGTCGAATCGGTCGCCGAATTAGCGAAAGCGCATTGAAAAGACATCAGAAACACCGTTACAGCCAGTATAACGGACGGCCACATTTTGGGAATCATTCTCAAAAATACGTCTTTTCAAAAAAATAAGACAAGAATATCTCCATATCCTGCAAATCGCTATGTATAATTGCTAGCTCTTGAGCGAACACCTATGATGATTCTTTAAAGATACTACAATCGATGCAAACGGGAACTGTTCAAAAATCCTCCACAAAGGCCAAACCGAATCTAAGCTTCTGGCAAATCTGGAACATGAGCTTTGGCTTTTTTGGCATTCAATATGGCTTCGGTCTACAACAGGCCAACATGAGTCCTATTTTCCGATACTTACAAGCCGACGAAGCTAATATACCCATTCTCTGGCTGGCTGGACCAATTACAGGACTGATCGTTCAACCCATTATTGGTTCCATCAGCGACCGTACATGGTCGCCACGGTGGGGTCGACGTAAACCCTTTTTCCTGATTGGCGCCATCGTAACCAGTTTAGCCCTTTTTCTGATGCCTAACTCGTCGGCCCTCTGGATGGCTGCCAGTTTAATGTGGATTCTGGATACGGGACTGAACATCACCCAAGAGCCTTTTCGGGCATTCATCGGCGATAAGTTAAACGACCAGCAACGCGATTTAGGGTTTGCCGTACAAAGTTTTTTTGTGGGTTTTGGTCAAACCCTGGCTAACCTGATGCCTACAATTTTCCGGCTTCTGGGATTAACTACCACCGCTGCCGTAGCAGCCAATGTGATCCCCAACAGCATTAAATACCCATTTTACTTAGGCGGTCTGGCTGTTTTGCTGGCCGTAATCTGGACGGTGTATACGACGGACGAATACCCGCCCGACGACATGAAGGAGTTTGAGCGGATGAAGAAAGAGGGGAGCGGCATTGGCGGGGCTTTTTCAGAAATATTCCATGCCATTAAAGAAATGCCCTCGACCATGAAGCAGTTATGGTGGGTCAAGTTTTTCACCTGGTTTGCCTTACCACTCATGTGGCAATACCTGACGCTGGCTGTAGCCCGACATGCCTTCAACGCACCCACTGCCGAATCGCCGGGTTTTCAGGAAGGTACCGAATGGGGAAATATCTGTTTTGCCATGTTCAACGTCGGCTGCTTTACCATTTCATTTTTCCTGCCAGCCATCGCTGATCGAATTGGCCGTCGGGCTACCCATGCCGTATTTCTAACCATCGGAGGGCTGGGCTTTCTGTCAATGTTACTCTCCAATGATAAGTATATTTTCTTCGTGGGCATGACGCTGGTGGGCCTGGCCTGGGGGTCTATTCTGTCGATGCCTTATGTACTGCTATCGAGCTCTGTTCCTGCCGAACGCATGGGGGTATATATGGGGATTTTCAACGGCTTTATCGTTGTTCCGCAGATTGTCAACAACTTAACGGTGCGGTTCTTCTACCCGACCCTTCTCAACAATGACCCACGAAATGCACTGGCATTGGCAGGCGTTTGCCTTTTGCTGGCAGCCGGGGCCTGTTTTCTGGTCAAAGAGAATAAGCGGAGCGAAGAAGCGGCCTTCCCGATTGAACCCGGCGGTAACTAAAATAGCTTACGAAATACGGACACGAATTACCATTTATTGCCAACGACTGCCATATTCGCATTACCAATCATTCGTAACTCGTATCCCGTTTTCAGTCAATCATTGACATGACTTCTATTGACCGCCCTTATGCACTGCTTTCCGTTGGCGAACTTCTGGCCGACTTCATTGGTCATCATGTATCGACCAACCTGGTTGATGCCCAGGACTTTCGCCGATACCAGGGCGGTAGTCCAGCGAATATGGCTGCCAACATGGCCCGGCTCGGCAATAAGGTAGCCCTGGTAGCCTGCGTTGGCAACGACAGTATCGGTAAATACTTAACCCGTGAGATTAATGAGTCGGGGGTTGATACGCAGTTCATTACTGCCGATCCACTCGAACCTACGACCATTGTAGTGGTTTCGCGTACCGCCGGTACACCCGATTTTGTCGCCTATCGCCATGCCGATTGCCAGCTTCGTTCCGAACAAATTCCAGATTCGTTGCTGGCTCAAACTCAGCTTTTTCACACAACCTGCTTTGCTTTAAGTCGCCAGCCTGCCCAGGAGGTTATTGTTGATGCCGCCCGACGGGCTCAGGCGGCTGGCTGTCAGGTGAGTATCGACGCGAATTATGCCCCGACCATCTGGCCTGACCGTCAGCAAGCCTGGCGTGTATTGGCGGATTATTTTGCTGCAGGGGCGCTGGTAAAAGTGAGTGAGGATGATATAGAGCGGCTCTATGGTGAGCGACAGGCCCCGGAAAAGGTCATTCAGGACTTTCACCAAATGGGGTCGCCGATGATTTGCCTGACGTTGGGTGCCGATGGGAGTCTGGTTTCTTACGACGGAGGAGCAAAACAGGCCCGAATTCCCGGCAAAAAGATCGATGTTGTCGATGTAACCGGGGCTGGTGATGCGTACTGGGCTGGTTTTCTGACGGCTTATCTGGATGGATATGCCCCCGGCAACTGTGCCCATGCGGGAGCCGCCTTAGCCAAAATGAAACTAACCCGCCAGGGTCCACTACCCGAAAAAGTAGACAGAAAATTGCTCTACGAGCAGTTTGAATAACATTTGGATTAGAAAGACCGGCAAAAAAAGAATGGGTTAACCTCACAGAGTTAACCCATTCTTTTTGAATTATAATGACCGAAACGCTACTTCAGAGCACCGACTTTATCAAGATCCAGATCCTCCAAGACCGATTTTAATTTATCCATACTAACTCCATGCCCTTTTGCCGAGACGATAAATCGTTTGTTTACCAGCACGTTTATCTCACCGTCTTTACTGGCGTTATCGTATTTCTCGTAGGATTTGTTGTCGCCCATTGTACTCGTTTTCTCGTACCCGTTATCGGTTTCCTTATCGATTTCAACCATTGACCAGGCAGCCAGGCCAATCATCATAGCGGAGCCACCTCCATCGATAATGGACAGTTCGATACTTTCGCTGCCATCATCATTCGAATATTTCCCGTTGGCCGTCGAAATGACCATACCTGCTGCACCATTTTTCTCTCCAGTTGCTTCCTTACGAGGCAGTCCATCCGCATCGGCGGGTAATAACTCTTTCAGTTTACGAAAATCGACGGTTTCGACAGGGCCATTCTTTTGTAATTCTTCAGCCTTCGATGCCATTTCCTTTAGCGCCCCAACGGCTCCTAAGGCCGAAACGGACTCTTCATCTTTTTTCTCTTCTTCCTCTTTTTCTTTACTTCCGCCACAACCCATCAACAACATCACCGGTAACAATCCGGCCCACAACAAATGTCGATTCATTCGCATAATTAAGTTAAGTTAGAATGTGGTAAAGGTTTACTGATCAGAAAACTACACTTTCTTCAGATACGACGGCACATCTATTGAGTAAACGTATACCTGATTTAATTAAGAATTAATCCCTACAGTCTACAGGCGTTTACACCGACACGTCACCGGAGGAAATGCTCAATCAACACGCCTACAGTTTACAAAGTAATTTGAATCAGGCAACAGTGAGGTCACCTCTTTAGCCGCAATCGTTTTCCATTGGGTAGTTGGTTGTAGCTGTTGAAATGGTCCGGTTTCATTATAGCACACCCGAACAGGCATCGAAAACCCGGCTATGCAGTTAGTCCATCGGTATTGTACCCCACCGGCAACGAGCTTGTATTCGAGTACCGGAATCCGAACATCGCGCAGATACTGGTCAAAAACAGGTTTCAGATTCAAGCCCGTTTGCTGAGTCATATACTGCTCAATTTGCGCACTTGTGACCGTCTGGTGGTAAAACGTTTTATTCATACCCCGCAGCAGTTGCCGCCATTTGGCATCATCGCCAACCAGTTGACGGATCATGTGGAGCATATTCCCTCCCTTGTAATACATATCGCCCGAACCTTCGTAGTTGACGTTATAGATTCCAATGATGGGTCGGTCGTTTCGGATATTGGCCCGACAGCCGATTACATACTGTGCCCCAGCATCTTTACCATAGTAGTATTCCGTAAACAGGTTTTCTGAGTAGTTGGTAAAACTCTCATGAATCCACATATCAGCAATATCCTTGTAGGTGATATTGTTGGCAAACCACTCATGACCCGACTCATGTACGATAATAAAATCCCATTTTAGTCCCCAGCCCGTTCTGGACAGATCGCGCCCTAAATAGCCATTCTGAAAACGATTGCCATAAGTGACCGAACTTTGGTGCTCCATACCCAGGTAAGGTGTCTCGACCAGTTTATACCCGTCTTCATAGAATGGATATGGGCCAAACCAGTACTCAAATGCTTTTAACATTTTAGGCACCTGCCGAAACTGTACTTTGGCCGAGTCCAGATGCTCCGGAAGTACATAATAATTCAGTGTAAGTGGCCCTTTTTCACCCGAATACGTTTCTTCCCAATGTTCATACCGGGCAATGTTGAGATTGACGCCATAGTTGTTGATAGGATTCTGCACATACCAGTCGAAAGTCCGCGTATGATCAGGATTGGTTGTTACTCGGCGAAGGCGTCCGTTCGATACGTCGGTGAGGTCTTCCGGTACGGTTACACTGATGGCCATTGAATCAGGCTCGTCGTACATATGGTCTTTGCAGGGCCACCAGGCACTGGCCCCCAACCCCTGGCAGGCTGTGGCAATAAACCAGTGGCCCGCTTTATCACGCTTCCAGACCATACCCCCATCCCAGGGTGGGCGTTTAGCGACGCGGGGCTTGCCCGAATAGTACACAGTAATCGATTCCTTACTTCCTGGCGTTTGTGGCTTCGACAGGGTTACAAACCAGGCATTGCCATCCTGCCGCACCGACAGCGGTTTACCATCCTGCTCAACACGGGTAATTCGAAGGGGGCGCTGCAAATCTACCTGCATAACCTTATTGGCCTTCAATACTCGATACCGAATGGTTGTTGATCCTGTCAGGGTACTGTCGGTAGGCTGTACGCGCACGTTCAGGTGATAAAAGGTAAGATCCCACCAGGCTCGTTCGGGCGTTATGGAGCCTCGCAGCGTATCATCGTGGGTAAATTCCATTCGCTGTGCTGATGACACAAAAGGCAAAACGAGTAAGCAGGCCATCAGCAGCCGACTCAGAACCGAACGATTTAGCTTAGTTTGTTGCATGTATCCTAATTTTCTGAATGACCATCTCTGCAAAAGCGAGCCTACTTTACACCCGGTGCGTAGGGCTGCTTACTATCAACGAGGGCCGGGAGGACAGTATTTCAGCAGGTAATTGGTATACAGTGTCCGTAAATGCAGATTGGTACCCGCTCCTTCCGAAATGCTGTGCGTCCGGTTTGGATAGGGCATCACCTGAAACTGCTTATTGTATTTCACCAATTCGTTGATTAGTACTTCGGCATTATCGTAATGCACATTATCGTCGCCGGTGCCATGAATATAAAGCAAATTGCCACGCAGATTTTTGGCATAGGTAACCGGCGATCCATTCACGAAATCCTCGCGGTTCTCCTGCGGCAAACCCATATACCGTTCCTGGTAAATATTGTCGTAAAACAACTGATTGCCAACAGCCGCTATGGAAATGCCCGTTTTATAGATGTCGGGGTACTGAAAAAGCAGGTGCAGCGTTGTCGAACCTCCCCCACTCCATCCCCAGACAGCTACCCGGCTGGTATCTATGTAGGCATGCTGGGCCAATAATTTCTTTGCCCCCATGGCCTGGTCGCGAACGTTGAGCCGACCAATTTGCCGATAAATCGACTTACGCCAGGCAGCCCCTTTCAAATTGGGAGTTCCCCGGTTATCGAGCGCCACATACAGATAACCTGCTTTGGCCATATCGCCATTGAAAAGTCGATTCTGACCAACCGAAAATACATCATTTACCGTACTGCTGGCCGGTTCGCCATAAACAAAGAAAACAACTGGATATTTTTTAGTACTGTCAAAATCCGTTGGTTTCGCCATCCAGCCATCCAGCGTTACGCCATCGTCGGTGATAACCGTAAAGAAATTGATGTTGGGCTTAGGTGTTGTATTGATTTTCAGGCTATTCTGACCATTTACAGGTTTGTGGTCGGGCAGGGTAACCCACTGGCGAACCTGCGGAGTCTGGTAATTAGTAAACGTGTGTTGAGCCAGTCGGCCATTGGGGGATACAACATAGCTATTCGTCCCTGACAAATCGGCTGGGGTGACCCGTTCGGCTTTCCCTTTTCCATCCAGTCGGGTACGGTAGAGGTACCGCTGATTCGTATTCTGAGGAGAGGCAATAAAGTAAATCAAGTTCGTCGTTTCATCGATATGGCTGATACTGGCCACATCATACGAACCGGGTGTCAATAGTGTTTCTTTCTTTCCATCGGCACTGATTCGATACAGATGCTGCCAGCCATCTTTTTCAGATAGCCACACGAACGCTCTTCCACCATCAATCCACTCCCAGCTAGCGGGATCATCTTTGGCATCGATCCAGGCTTTATCAGTTTCGGTATAAATTGGCGTAATCGACTGCCCCATTGCCGAGCACACCAACAGTTTACTTTCGTTTTGCTTACGATTCAGTTGTTGCACAATCAGACCACTCCCATTTGGCAACCAAGCCATGCGCGGCAGGTAATGTTGTTGTGGATCACCTGGAATAGCCAGCCAGGTAGTTGTAGGTACGGCATCCCGAGCCCCTGCAACGGATACGATACCGATACGGGTGGGCGAAGGCGACTCGCCTACTTTGGGATATTCGACCGGAACGACGTGCGAATACACTGAATCGGTTGTATTAAGCATCAGATAATCGCGAATGCCCGTCGCATCAACCTGCCAATACGCAATCTGCTTACTATCAGGGCTCCAACGAAATCCGTCTCGGCATCCAAACTCTTCTTCATAGGCCCAGTCGAAGGTGCCGTTGATGCGTTTACGGGTTCCATCAGTCGTAAGCGGAGTTATCTGACCAGTAGCTACGTCCTCAACAAATAGATTATGTTCGCTGACATACGCTACTTTACGGCTGTCGGGCGACAGTTTGGCATACATCAACGACTGTGATGGTCGGCCTTTTCCAAGCTGGCGCATCTCACCCGTTGCCCGATTCACCAGATAATAATCGCCCCGCGTGTTATAGCGCCAAACCCGAGCGGTATTGGTGAACAGAAGTAAGCTACTACTATCACTGGAGAACGTAAAATCGGCAATGGGCGATGGCTGTTTGCGGGTAGTTGGCTGTAGTTTGGCTTTGGGTAAGAGTACCGTTTTGCTCCCTGTTCGAATGTCTGTTTTTACTAAATCGCCCTGCTCGATGCTGGTGTAGGCGTTCCCATCAGCCGACCAATGGACCTGCCGACCGGGAACCTGAGCCCACAACGCATGATTCGATAGCGTATCTACCAGTGCAATAAAAAAGCAGCAAAAAATAATAGGTGTTGATTTCACAGATGAAGTGTGATTTACAGTCAGTAATCGCCAAAAATACACAGATTTCCGATACCGCTCAAAACGAGATCAGGTAACTCACTACACAAAAAAACAGCGATACAGTCAGGCTTCTCGCTCCAACCGTATCGCTGCTACTGTAACTAAACTCGTCTTAGGATTCAATTGGTTTCGACGCTTCGTGATCGGGCACAACGATCGGCGTCCGGTAGCTGCGAATCAGGAAATAGACTCCCATCAATACGGCCGGGATACTCAACCACTGTCCCATATTTAAGGGTAAATTATCCTCAAAAGCCACCTGGTTCTCTTTGAGGTATTCGTAGAAGAACCGCAGGCTAAATACCCAGATTAGGAAGATCCCCAGCATACTCCCTCGCGGGGTGCGCTCCTTGGTCCGGTTCCAGAACCACAACAGAATAAAAAACAGGATCAGACACGAAATCGACTCGTACAACTGAGCTGGGTGACGGGGAATTTTGGCGTATTCGCTGTTATTCATGAATACAAACGCCCAGGGAACATCGGTTGGGCGCCCTACAATTTCGGAATTCATCAGGTTACCAAACCGAATGCAGGCCCCAGCCAGCGCCACCACAATAACAATTCGGTCGGTTACCCACAAAAATGTCTGGTTAGTTAACCGGCTTTGTTTACGACGCGAATACAGCCATAGCCCCGTCAGAATACCTATGGTAGCTCCATGACTGGCCAAACCAGCAAATGGTGGTGTAATGACCGTTAAGGGATGGTGCAGCAATACGTCGGGTTCGTAAAAGAGGAAATGGCCGATGCGGGCTCCCAGAATAGTAGCCACTACCATGTAAATCAAAAGGGTGTCGGTATCGGCAACAGGCTTGTTTTCCTTTTTGTAGATATAGCTCATGATCTGCATACCGATCAGAAAACCCAGCGCAAACAGCAGGCCATACCAACGTACCGAGAATGAACCAATGTGGAAAATTTCGGGATTGACCTCCCAAATAATGTATTGAAGCATAAGAGAGAAAAATGCGTTTGATGTTTACAGGTTATGACTGTCGGGGCACTATCGGTTGACGCAGCAAAGCTACTCACATCAGCCTACCGTAAACCGAAAAACATTAACCGTAAACCAACTGAAAGCAAAGATACATATTGCGGGAAAGTTTTTGACCCTTTTGCTGTTTAAGCGTATATGATGACATCATTTTTAATTGGTCTGGTCCGAGTATATCAGGCAGTGGTATCGCCCTATTTCCCTAATGCCTGCCGCTATACACCCACCTGTTCGCAATATACGATTGAAGCCATTCGTAAACATGGCCCCTTGCGGGGTAGCTGGCTTGGGCTAAAACGCATCGGTCGGTGCCATCCCTGGGGGGGCCATGGTTATGACCCTGTTCCCTGATGAATCGCAAAACAGGCTGACATTTTGACGCATTTACACAACTTGCCCGATTTTTGCCTTCCACAACCAACATCCGGAAACCGATATTCACTGACTACTATTGACTAAAACGTATGCTTGGTATCACTGCCGATAATAAATTAAAACGCCTTCTTGTTGTAGGCGACAGAGTGCTGATAAAACCTAAAGATCCTACCGACCGTACGAGTAGCGGCCTTTACTTGCCCCCTACAGTTCAGGAAAAAGAACAGGTGCAGGCTGGCTATGTCATAAAAGTAGGTCCAGGCTATCCGATTCCTGTATCCACTGAAGATGAGCCCTGGAAAGAAACAGAAGAAAAAGTAAAATATATGCCCCTTCAGGCGCAGGAAGGCGATCTGGCGATTTATCTGCAACGGAACGCCATCGACGTACAATACGAAGGAGAGCAGTATATCATCGTACCTCAATCATCCATTCTGATGCTGGAGCGCCTGGAGGAGCTGTAATCCATGTCTGAGGATTAACACGATTTTGTCTGATGATAGAACGCAGATTTTTATGATTGCTATGATTTACTATAATACTTGATAATCAGCACTCTATCGACAGCGTTCACCTGTTAAAACAAAATCGTGTTAATCCCAAAATCAGCCAGATTTTGACCGGAATCACAGCGTGTCCAGGTATTTCAATACGTTGGCAACTTCTTTCCAGGATTTGAGTTTTATTTTTTGCTCAGTCAGGTACGCGTTTATCTGATCGGCCTTTTGCGGCAATGCACTTAGCAATGCCTTTTTGTTCAGAATAATCAATTTCATTTCACCCTCCGACAGTTTTTCAACATACGCATCTGTCGATGGTTTTGCCGTTGATGCCCAGATAAAATAGCCTTCGCGCTGTTCGAATCGCTTCTTGCCAAAATCATCGGACATCGTTTCGGTATTGCTTTTGATAACCGATACAATCCGTTTGAGCAGTTTTGTGTGTCGCCCGTCGTATACAACCTGGTAAAAATCGATCGGTGACCAGGTTTCTACGGCCGGAAAGCCTTTTCGAAACCGGAGTGTGTCGACAGTAATGATCTCAAACTCAGCTACCGAATTGACTGGGGTAAGTACTTTGCCACCTTCCACATACTCAACTTCGCCCGAGTAGCTGTTGTATCGTAACCGAGCGGGTACCTGTTTCCGGCCATATACCAGCCAACCATTCTGAACACTATCGCTCGGTACAAACGGCGAACCCTCTACATCATCATAAGGCTTGAAATTCGGCGCATAAATTCGAATGGTACGGCTGTATCCATACTCAACCTGCGCTACAACTTGCGTAGCCATAGGCAGCAAGAAACCCATTATTATCCAATATACAGAACGACTCATAACTTTTAGAAGATAGTTAAGTTAGTGAGGGTAAATTCTCAAATCTGCCCTCACCCTAATCGCTTTTAGCAGAAAAGCATGTAAGCCAATAATCAGCTACCAGATAGATACGGTTCTGTTTACTGTTCGCCAAATTTAGCGGCTTCGGTAATTCCTTTCCAGGTATCAGTCCGAAAAGGCACTGCCGGAAAACCTTCCCGATTATACAGGTTCACATCACCGTTGTCGTCGGCCCAGCCATACCGGACAGCTACGGGCGTCGTAACCGAATCGGTGTGTACAACCACGGTACTACCCTGAATTTCGGCTTTTGCAAAATAGAATTTCTGATCGGCACCCGCTATTTCAAAGCCTTTCAGATAGCCGTATTTATCTTTTACCAATAGTCCGGAGCCTACATTCTGAAAACTTATTGTAGCTGTATTCCCATTCACCGTAAGTTTATCGAACATAGGCCCCGCACTTACACCTGGCTTTTGATAGGCAATTCGCATGGCTTCGGCTGCTAATCGATTGCCTACATCTTCCTTATTTTTCGGGTGAATATCGGAGCGTTCACCAATATCGGCCGTCACGGCCATACCTGTATTAGGCAACTGGAGCGTCATGGTCTGTGCTTCGCGGAGTTCAGCCCAGGTACTTCCTTTCCGGCTATCCCCATTCGACGCGTTAAAGCTGGCTAACTGTACAAACAGAAACGGAAAATCATAGCCCCAATGCTTCCGCCAGTCCTGAATCATCAGTGGGAACGATTTCCGATATTGATAGGCCCGCCCTGCGTTCGACTCCCCCTGATACCAGATCGTTCCAGCAATAGCGTAAGGAATCAATGGCTTCAGCATGGCATTGAACAACTGCGTCGCATAGGTATTAGGACCTGGTTTATAGGATGATTCACTCACCGAGGCAATCCGGTACTGCCAGCTTCCGGCCAGCGGAATCGACACCGATTCGCCCGATAGTCGAAGCTGTTCAGCTTCTCCCATCAAACCGCCAGCTCCACCCGTATCCTGTACGCGAACAGCAATCACATTTCGACCGGGTTTCAACAATCCATCTGGTACGGGATACGACCTAGGCGACGAACCTTTACCTGTTCCAACGAATTGACCATTCACATACGTCGAATCCTGATCATCGATGGGACCAAACTGGAGCGTCATTCGTTTCAGGTTGCTCCCTTCGGGAATCATAACCTCCCGACGAAACCAGACAACGCCATCCAGTGTAGGCAAGCCTTTCCACTCCCAGTCGCCCAGTACATTCATCCATTTCCATTGCGACGTATTCAAAGCGGGATCGGGCCAGGTTCGAATTTCAGCAACTGTAGGTAAGCCTCCTTGCTGTGAGGCTACGAGTTTCTGGGTCCGTTCGGAGCCACTTCGGATCACATCTTCATAGGTAGCAGGTAACTTGCTGGCGACTAGCCGTAAGTCATCATTCTGAGTAAGGGCTTCCCGACTGGTCCAGGTTTCGGAATGCGTACCACCCCAGGATGTATTAATCAGACCGATGGGTACGTTCAGTTCTTTTTGAAGGTGTTTGGCAAAAAAATAGCCGACGGCTGTAAAATTGGGGGCATTTTCAGGTGTGCAGACATCCCAACTCCCTTCGATATTATCTTTAGGCGTCAAGCTAATATCTTTTTTGACCAGCAGTTGGCGAATGCTCGGATAGTTGGCTAGGGGGATTTCGGTCTTTGCATTGGCAGCAGCGCGCAGGGGCCATTCCATATTCGACTGCCCCGAACATACCCACACTTCACCCAGCAGCACATCATCGTAGGAAACCGTATTTTTCTTTCCCTTTACAACCAGTTGGTAAGGCCCACCAGCCTCCATTGGATCAAGCGTAAGATTCCACTTACCCTCTTTGTCTGCCTTACCCGTTTTTGTCTGCCCGTTGAACGTCAGGGTGACTTTTTCGGAGGGGTCCGCCCAGCCCCAGATGGGTATGGGCTTTCGGCGCTGGAGCACCATATGCGAGCCAAATACATTTGGTAAACGGACATCAGCAAAGGAGATCTGACTGATAAGACTATTCGCAAGGCAGAACCACAAAGCGAAACGTTTCATGTTGGTAAAGGTTAAGAAAATGAATCAGAATCCATAAAAAAGGCGGCTTTACTAGCCGCCTACTCTCTTCTATTTCGTTCGTCAATCGCTTAACGGATTCTGCTGGTTCTCGATTTCCCTTGTACTTCCAACACATTTGATAGTGCACGTCGCACGGCAAAATTGTATCGGAGTGTGACACCATAGCTCATACCTGAACCTGCGCCCTGCAATTGAGCCTGCTGAGCTGCTGAACGATTAGCGGTATACGTTATATCTGTTGTCACTGAATTGGCGAGGCCCCATAGCTTGCGAACGGATACGCCTAAATCCAGGGCATTAGACAGCCGAACATTGTATTCAGCACCAAGTTCAGCCAGTGTTGCGGTCTGAGCGTTTGTCGTCGTCTGGGTAGTCAGTTGAAACATTTCAGGCGCTTCCCAACGGCCTGAATACCGCTTACCGGTTATGGATACAACGCCTTCCTGTTGCGTGGTATTGGGAACTACCCACATACCTCCACTAACCCAGAATCCCGATCGAAGCCAGGGTTTGCTGGTCGAGAGAAGCAAGCGTTTACCTCGTAGTACAAACGCATTCTGATCATTTGAATACCGGAACGAAACAGTAGGTGTTGTGTTGCTAATCGACATTTGGGTATGAATGGGCATACGGGAGTATCCGCCCTCTACTATCCATCGTTCACGATAAGCCCATCCGAGTAAAACGCCCCAGCTTGCTTTACCAACCGGGTCACTCTGAATAAGTCCGTTTAACGAATTATCGAGCTGAGCCCGATCGGTTCGAACGAAGCTTTCGAGGGATACATACCAGCGGTCGCGTACCTGCGGCCCACCATAACGGCTCAGTAATCGTTTGTATTGTTGCCCATTTTCAGGCAGCTGGTAATAGTCCGTCACCCCCTGACCACAGACAGGCAGTACGGCCAAGCCGAGCAGTACATACAGTAAGTAGTATTTTATCATACGGGATATCGGTTAGATGGTATCGCAAATAACGCGATAAACATTTGTTTGTTAATCACTTACAACTCTTTTTTTTATAAAAAGCGATTAAAATTACTAAACGTACAAATACACGTTCCGTTTCATCACGTTTTCGAACAAAAACGGTTCATAAACAAGCCACATACAGCTAAATACGAGCAAAAATCAGGTATTCGCATCGCTTTAACTACTAAAGTCGTTTGCGTAACTTTCTACCCTTTAACCAACAAAAAACCCAGCCTTCAGGACTGGGTTTGTGCCACTAAAAAGAAGCTTTTTAATCGCTAAAAAGTTATCCGTTCATGAACCATGTTTCATAACAGGCACTGAAATAGTCATATTGTCCCAGGCAATGGCAATGCTGGAGTTCGCGGGGGTGATGGTTAGTTTTTCGATTGGTGTTTTATTCATCGAAACCGGCACTTTAATCATCGCCACATCACTGGCTTTAATTTTTTCGTAATCATAGGCCCCCCACTGATTAAGCTGGCTATTTAAAATGACACTCCATTCTTTCTCACCCGGAATCGTAAACAATGTGTAGGTACCGGCCTTAACCATTTTACCCCCAAACATCACATCATTTCTGAACGTAACTTCCGTAGCTTCATTGGCTCCGGTACGCCACACCTTCCCATACTTCTCCAGGCTGCTGGACCCTTCAGGACCAAAAATAACACGACCTTTTTTGGATGGCTGACCATACACAACCTTAATACTCTTATCAGGGCTTTCGGCAGTCATTTTCGGACTCGCTGGTGCCTGGGCCTGAACACGAGCCACTGTTACCACAGTCAGTAAGAGCGCAACTACTGCAATTAGTTTTTTCATGGTTAACCTATTAAGTTATTTAACTGTCTTTTATAACAGCCTAAAGTAAATGATAGTTTTTCGACATCAGTACAAAATGTAGGCCAAAAGATGGTATTTTTATCCCTGTCAATAGCCAATTATCATACAATTGGCCTAATCCGAAGGCCCAATATGGCAACTACTTATTTTAGTAAGCGCAATCTGCAATTTCTGCTCTATGACGTATTTAAAGCAGATGAACTAACCAAATACGATTATTTCAGTGCCCACGATCGGGAAACGTTTAACCTGGTTCTGGATTCGGCCACATACATTGCCGATACACTGATGCACCCCTACCTGAAAGAAGTCGATAAAAATCAGCCTGAACTTAAAGACGGTAAGGTACGGGTGCATCCGCAAATCAAGGAGTACCTCAAAGCGATGGGTGAAGCGGGTCTGATTGGCGCTGGTTTCTCCTTCGAGCACGGTGGTCAGCAACTTCCCGAAATGATCAGTTCGTGCGTCGGCTTTATTATAATGGCCGCCAACAATGGCATGATGTATACCGGCCTTACATCCGGCTCGGCTCACCTGATCACGTCATTTGGATCGCCCGAGTTGATTGAGGCCTACGTACCTAATCTGCTTTCGGGCACCTGGCAGGGAACTATGGCCCTTACAGAACCACAGGCCGGGTCGTCGCTGTCGGATGTGATCACAACAGCAACTCCCTTATCGGTTGATGACTCAAAGGCAGGTCATGCAGGAGCCTATAAAATCAAGGGACAGAAGGTGTTTATATCGGCTGGCGACCACGATGCCACCGAAAACATTATTCACCTGATGCTGGCCCGAATCGATGGAGCACCCAAAGGCACAAAAGGCATTTCTCTGTTTGTTGTTCCCAAATACCGCAAAGACGAACAGGGCAACTTTGTCGACAATGATGTTACCTCAACCGGGGTATACCACAAGATGGGGCAGAAAGGGGTTCCGGCCATGCACCTGACGATGGGATCGAACGACGACACCATAGGTTATCTGGTCGGACAGCCTAACCAGGGGTTGTCTTATATGTTCCAGATGATGAATGAAGCCCGTATTGGCGTCGGAATGACGGCAACTGCCATAGCCACAGCGGCCTACCATGCAGCCCTCCAATACGCGAAAGAGCGTCCGCAAAGTCGTCGTCTGAACGAGAAGAATCACCTGGACGCCCCCCAGACAGCCATCATCAATCACCCTGATGTGCGCCGGATGCTGTTATTTCAGAAGGCCGTTACCGAAGGGTCGCTGTCGTTACTGCTCGAAGCCGCTCGCTTATACGATCTCCATGAAGTAACGGAAGGCGAAGAGAAAGAGAACACGTTTCTGCTGCTCGATCTGCTCATGCCCGTTGCCAAATCGTATCCCTCCGAAATGGGTGTTCAGTCGGTCAGCCAGAGCCTGCAAACCTTTGGCGGTTACGGCTATACCGAAGATTTTCCGGTAGAGCAGCTTTACCGCGACATTCGTATTACGCCTATCTATGAAGGAACCACAGGTATTCAGGCGCAGGACCTGCTCGGCCGCAAAATGACGATGAAAGGCGGGAAAGCCCCCCAGTTGCTATTTGCCGAAATCAGCAAAACGATCAGTACCGCCAGCACCTACGATGACCTGAAACCCTACGCTGACAGCCTGACAACTGAGTTAAAACGCACCCAGGAGGTATTAACCAGCCTGCTGCCCTATGCCCAGCAGGGGAACATTGAGCGGTATTTGTCGGATGCCACTTTGTTCCTTGAGTTCTTTGGGATTGTGGTGGTGGCCTGGCAGTGGCTCAAACAGGCTATCGTGGCCAAACAGGCCTTACTAACCCAAAATCCTGAAGGCGACGAACTAGCTTTTTATGAAGGAAAGATTCATACGATGAAATACTTTTTCCACTATGAAGTACCTAAAACGTTAGGGCTAGCCGTACGGTTGAAAGACCCCGAAGTACTGACAATAGTCACGGAAAAAGAACTAGCCCTATAAACTGTCATTCTCTTTTTACCTAGTACACAGCCAGGCCGCATTCAACCCATGGATGCGGCCTGTCCGTTATTTACTTGACAACATTTCACTTCCAATCAGGTACGATTAAAAGCGGCCTGGGGGCGACGGGCATGAACCAGGTCGAAGAATTTCAATTCCAATCAGGTACGATTAAAAGAAATTTCCCTACCATTTCCCGTACTGACCCCGACACATTTCAATTCCAATCAGGTACGATTAAAAGCTATTTAATCCTGTCCTTGGTCACCCTGACTACTTAATTTCAATTCCAATCAGGTACGATTAAAAGAGAATGTAGAAATAAGCATTCTGTTTCAGTTAGGCAATTTCAATTCCAATCAGGTACGATTAAAAGCCGGGGGAATTTACATAAAAAACCGCGTCGTTAGGGCATAGATGCTGTTTTGTAGAATTCATTTTGAGAAGGTTAGTCGTCAATCGGCAATACTATGAAAATGCTAGCCGATCGACGACTAACTGATAATCAGATGACTATCCCTAAAATCGCTTGATAACAACCTGAATTCCCTATAAGTCAAAGAACTAATTGAGCCGATCGACGACAACTGAGTCGGCTGTTCTACCGTCCACAGATGCCTTTAAAGTCACAGTATTGGCAGGTTTCCAGCCGATCTGTTTTTCGGAATGGTTCACTTAGGTCCAGAATCTGCCGAATGAGTTGCTGCAAAATTGCCTCCGAATCGGCGATATACTGATTGGGATCATCATTCGCGCCAAATCGGACTGGGTTCGTTTTAAAACCGCCATTCAAATCACGGAACGAATAAAATCCGGCTTCAACGGGTAACCCACGCGTCGGAAATATATCGTTCTTCGCTTTATCGCGGGGCAAACCACCCCATTGACTGATATTTTTGAGTGCCAGATACCGATACATCCACAACTGACGCATTTTCTCCTCGCGCCCATCGTTCAGTAGCTTTTCGGTTAAGTCGGGCGGGGTTTTATCGGCCAGATCAACGCGACCCGTTTTATAATCGACAATTCGAATCTGTCCAGCATACTGTTCAATTCGGTCAACTTTACCGGCAATACGTACCCGAATAGACACGCCCTGTTCAAGCGGGACATCCAGGTAGGTTTCCAGCGTTTGTTCCGTAGCGATCACCGTCAGGCCAGTCAGTTTGCTTTGCTCACGCTGAAAATCGAGCATGAGCTTCTGGGCCAGTTCGTACAGCAGCAAATTCATACCCGATTCGATCACCCGGCCCTTCATCGATTTAGCGAACTCTTCTTCCAGCAAATGCTTGATGATGCCCTCATCAATGGGTCGGGATTTTAGCCGATATTCTTTATCCAGCCGTTCCAGCACCATGTGCAGCCAGCTTCCAAACTCAGCCGCCCCCATCTTTTCTTCAATATCGTCTTCTTCCGCAATATTTACAATCCGGCTGAAGTAGAATCGCATGGAGCAGCTAATGAACTGGTTCAGATACGATGGATATAAGCCCCTCGTTGTGAGCAGGGTGATAAGCTGTTTGCGAATAGCAGCCGTTTTAGGAACGCGCAAGTCGGTCAGATCGGCTACAGTACTGCTTCCGGCCTTACCAAAACGAACGGTTGGATAACTTAACCTGATACGACCCTGAGAGCCAGGGACAAGCTCATGCTCGATCTGTCGGATAAATCGGCTTGGCTCACCTTTGCTGCTTCCATAGGCATCGGTCGATGTGGTATGCAGCAGCACAATATCGCTGGCTCGCTGGAGCAGTCGGTAAAAATGATAGGCCATCACGGCCTCCTGCTCCCGATAAGTCGGCAAGTTTAGTTCGGCAGCTATATCGAACGGAATGAGCGAGTTCAAGCGACGGGCTTGGGGCAAAATCCCTTCATTGACCGACAAAATAATCACCCGGTCGAAGTCTAATGCCCGCGTTTCGAGCATACCCATAATCTGCAATTGACTCTTGCCTTCACTAGTAAAGGGAATACTGGTCTGCCGAATCAATTCGTACAAAAACGTACGAAAACTGCGCACGGTAACTGTAGCTTGCGATAAAGGCTGTCCTTTCTGCCCTCTTCCATCTGCCATCTGTCGTTCGAGTGTGGCTTCGAGCTGTTTGAGCAAGGTAAAAAACAGGTATAGGTACTCGATTTCGATGGCATCCTGACTGACCCGATAAACATCCCGAAGGCGCTCGATCAGTTCGTACAAAAACTGGACAGCCCGCATGGGTTCGTTTTCGGGCCATCGTGCAAACAAGACCTGCACCAGTGGGTCGTTCTGGCCCAGCATGCGGAGTTCGTTCTCGGTCAGGTACACCCGCTGGTTCTGAACAATTTCTTTAGCCATCCACTGAAACAAAGGTTCCGGTGGCAGCTCTTCACCCGATTCCAGTACATCGCCCGGCCACATCAGCCCTTTAATGCGCTCATACTGCTTTACAAACGGATGATTGAGCAACTTAACGACATGACGATGGTGGTACTTAGCCACTCGGCCATCCGGGTCATCTTTCGACCGAAATTCGTGCACCGTCCGCTGCATTTCGAACAGCGTATCGATCAACGTAAAGAGTAAGGACGAACGTAAGGATAACCCCATGGTTACGTTCAGATCCGTCACATTGTCGTCGAGTGCATATAGTACCGGAATTAACAGGGTTTCGTCGGCCAGTACAATAGCGGTTTTAGCCCTGGCTCCCGACACGCTACTCGCCTGCCAGTCGCTGTAAAGCTTCCCGGCTACCTTCGCCTGCATACTCGCATTCGGTACGCCTACGACCCGAATCGCTTTGTCGGTATTGAGCAGATTATTCGATAGCTGCGCTAAATCTTCACGGTTCTGCTTTGAGAAAAACCAGCCATTATCCCGGTATCGTCGTAAAAACTCACCGGCCTCCTGCCGCCAGTCGGCTACATAATACTGATCCGCATCCCAGATCAATTCAGCTTTTTTAGCATCGACGAGCACCCGTATGATTTGTTCCTCGGCCCGGCTGAGTGCGTTGAATCCAACAAAATAGATTCGCTCATATGCCAGATTATCGCGAATCAGTGTGTCTACGTGTTGCGCCAGGAGCCGGTACGCCATTCCACGGTACGCCAATCGCTGCTCACTCAGTCGGTTATGGAGATCGGTATAGGCACGGTGCAGATTCTCAAACAACCGGAAATAACGGGTTGTACCTGGTGTTTCGACAATAGGTTTTGCCGATGATGGATGATCGACCTGCCAGCGCTCAAGTGCTTTAGCCGCTGTTAAATAGCTAAACAATTCCTGTATATCAACCAGATACTGATCGATCCGGTCGAAATCAGCCAGCAGTACGGAGGCCCAGCCAATGAATTGCTCAAACTCAACCTGTGGGTCAATTACTTTGAATACTTCAAAGAGTTCGAATAGCAGGCTTACTGAATCGATCAGTTGAACCCCGGCAGCATGCGTAATAAAGTCGTCGACGGCCAAGGCATGAGGGGCCAGAAACGGGCGATCGGATAGCGATGCCAATTCGTCAAGAAAAACGGAAACGGCCCTACGAGTAGGCAAAATTACCCAAACATCGCTCAGGCTGGGGCCGTGGGTTTCAAAAATTCGCTGGGCCGTTTGCTGAAGAAATGTCATGAGTTGGTGCGTACTTAATCAGACTGCTCCGGCAGCCAATCAGTAAAGATAACCCTCCTACGACCGATTTGCTGCCCGAAAGCCCAACAATTTGCCAAATCCACGACGCAAAATTCGTAAGCATTTGACCTCCAGACGTTCAATAAATCATTCGTCTGAATACGATTGGAAGCTAAAATCACAATAGGTCAGCGCTATTATTTCCTGGTAGTCGAGCCCAATAGATAGTGAAGAAGAGAAGATACCTGCCACTATATTTTTTTTTCGTTTGTAGCGTTACTATTTAAGTTTAAGCGGAGCAAGTAAGCAGCCAATCAACTAAAACCAACCAAATACACTCACACAGTGTTACTTAAAAAGCATAATCAATAAGTATAACTTACAAGACCTATTCTTTGTGTTACCATATTACCGTAACCATGAATCGAACCAAATCCTTTGACCCTGTTTTTGTTCTTACCTGGCTAGTTGCTATTTTTTTCTCACTCCTATGCCATTACTATATCCTGCGGCTGGTGATCAGTTGGCTTAAGACCTAATCAGTGCATCCGATCTCCCCGGACGTCAAGATTGGCCATAATATCCGCTTCGACAGCCAGAAACTCTTTCCAGCGCTGGCGAACCCGTTCAGCGGGCAGGTAGGTTTCGGCCAGGTCGATAAAGTTGCGGTAATGACCTGCCTCCGAAATCATCAGTTCCCGATAGAACTTCTGTAGCCCTTCATCGGCAATATGCTCGGATAGGAGTTTGAATCGTTCACAACTCCGGGCTTCAATGAGGGCATTAATCAACAGATTATCCATCAATTGTTCTTTCTGATCACCAATAGGTCGGCGAAGTCGGCTGCGTAGTTGATTGACGTACTCATCTTTGCGCTGCCTACCTAGTGGGATATTGCGTTTTCGCAACTCTTTTAATACACGCTGAAAATGCCCCCACTCCTCCGCCACCACGGGCGTCAGGGTTTCGACCAGTTCTGCCTTATCTGAATACTGCACAATCAACGAGATACAGGAAGAGGCCGCTTTCTGCTCGCAGTAAGCATGATCGATCAAAATATCGCCAATGTTCATTTCGGCAATGTTCACCCAGCGAGGGTCAGTTGGCAATTCAAGGCCTAAAGTTGTCAGCGACATAAACGTCGAAAGCTGGATTGGGAAATAAACGTCTATTCTGTTTAATTCGGGACGTTCTACGAGCAAAGGTAACCAGTCAGGGCGAATTTGAGGGCTTTGTAACCCCACCCCCTGCTTTTTTGTTAATTGATTCCAGTCAGCTCATTATGAAATTAGCCACCTACGTCCTCATACTAGTCGTTGCTACTTACCCGCTATCGGCCTGCCACCAACAATCAACTGACAAATCGGCCAGTACAACGATTGATATAAATCCAGCCAAATTACCCACTCTGCAACCCGGCGAAGCCGTAGCTACCTTTGCTGGAGGGTGCTTCTGGGCGATTCAGGAAGAAATGAAATCACTGAAAGGGGTTCGCGTGGCGGTCTCCGGCTATGCAGGTGGTGACCTCGATTACCCAACCTACGAGCAGGTAAGCACCGATCAGACGGGCCATGCCGAAACCGTTCAGGTTTACTACACCCCCAACGTAATTTCATACGATGTTCTGCTCGATGCATTCTTTGCCGGGCACGATGCTACCCAACTCAACCGGCAGGGTCCTGATATCGGGAAACACTATCGATCGGCCATTTTCTACCGTACCCCCGACGAGAAAATCCGAATCGAAGCAGCTATCCGTCGCGAAAATGCATCGGGGCATCATAAAGGGAAAGTTGTTACGCAAGTGGTACCATTCAACGCGTTTTTCCCGGCGGAGGTTTATCATCAGGATTACTATGAACACAATGATTACAATATGTATATTCAGCTCGTCTCTAAGCCTAAAGTCGAAACGTTTCGGGAGCGTATGGAGAACTGGCTGAAGTGAGCGACGATCCACCTCAACGGAAATCGATAAACTGATACCCATTTCTAACATTCGGCCCGTTCTACGACCATTTCCCCATTCCCGCAACCGTTCGGCCTAATCTGATATTGTGGGATTCAGACGAACCTTGTAACATTGTTCTGTCTTTCAACTAACTGACTGACTCCTATGCCAGAATCTGATAAATCAATTGGGCGTAAAATTCTGAGTTTCTTCATCAAAGAAGAAGAACCGGGCGTTGCAACGGGCTCTGCGCCAGCCGCTGCACCAGCTTCGCCCCGACCACCGGCTCCTACACTGTCGAATCCGGCGCCGGAAGTCCCAGCCCAGACCGGCTCTATCGACTCGAAGTTTGCCGAGCACTTTGCTTCTGTACTCGCACAGAACAATCCGCCCGGCCCCGATTACTTTGAGTTTCGGGAAGCCTTACGCAGCCTGTCTAATCTGGGTTTACCCGAAGACAAGCAGTATCAGGCAGCCTGGGCCAGCTTTAAGGCAATGGGAGGCAGTACCGATATGGCCACATTGACCAATACGGCAAATGGTTATATTGCAGCGCTCAACAAAGATCGTGATGCCTTCGGCAAAAGCGTGGAAGCAGCTCTGGCCGAACGCGTCGGGGGGTTACAAAACGAACAGAAACGTTTACAGACCGAAAACGAGTCGCTGGCCAAACAATTGATCGAAATTCAGAAGCAGATCGACGCCAACACAGCCCGACTGACCAATATCAGCGGAGAAATTACGGAGCAGGGAGGTAAAATCACGCAGAATAAGCAAAATTACGAAACCACCTTTGCGCACTTTGTCGATCAGATTAAAGGCGACATCGCCAAAATGACACAGTACTTAAAATAATATATGACGTAGGATATAGGGTGTATTTACTGCGCCTACTACCAACACCTTACATCTTATATCGTACATCTTACATCATACATCAAAAACATGGCAACTCCTGATTTTTCTCAACTGAGTAGTGGTTCCGGCCCCGAAAAGAAATCGTTCTGGAACCGCCCCGAAGGGGTACTAGGCCTGATTGTGCTGGCGGGGATCGCTGGTTTTGGCCTCTGGCACCTCAACGATATTCTGGAATTTCTGATTCGGGCGACTTCGAATATACTCGAACTGTCGTTGCTGCTGGGTGCGCTGGGTGTGCTGATCTTCCTGTTCACTAGTAAAGACATTCGGACTGCGGTCTTCTTTCTGTTTAAATCGCTGATGCGTAGCCTCACGGGTACGGTGATCCAACTAAATCCTATCGCGATCATGAAAATCTATGTTCAGGATTTGAAGGATAAGCGCGAAAAAATGCAGGGGCAAATCAATACGCTGGCGGGGCAGTTGGTGAAGCTAAACAAGCGAATCAATGAAAACAACGAAGCCATCAAACAGAAATTCGCGGAAGCTAACAAGGCAAACTCCATGACCGAAAAGCCGGGCATGCGCGAAGCGGCTCAACTAGCCACTATCGAGGGGGCTGGCCTTCAGGAAATGAACGAGAAACTGCTGCCTCTGCAACGTAATATGAAACAGGTGCTGGCTTTCATGGAAAAGGTGAACCAGAGCGCCGACTATATTATCAAGGAAACGGAAATCAAGGTTCGTTTGAAAGAGACCGAATACCAGATCGTCAAAGAAAGCTCCAACGCGCTGAAAACGGCGGTCAGTATCTTCAAAGGCGATCCCGACAAGAAGTTCTATTTCGATCAGTCGATGGAGTATATCCAGGATGATATGAGCAATAAACTGGGCGAAATGAAACGGGCCATGGACCTGTCGATGGACTTTATCAATGGGGTCGATATTCAGAACGGTATCCTGTCCGACAAAGGTCAGGCCCTGCTGGAAGCCTATAATAAAGGCGAGTTTAAGATGGTTCAGTTGGATGCTCCTGCCCAGACCGTCAACCTCGGCCCCGCTCCACAAAAAGACGCTGGTTATAAGAATTTGCTGGACTAATTTAGTTGAGCGGTTGAGTGATTGAGTGATTGAGCGAGTGTCACTCAACCGCCTTTTTCACTCAATCGCTCATTCACACAATCACTCAATAAAACTATGCAACGATTAACCGTAGCCGGTCGGCTGCTTATTACGGTCCTGATTTTGGCCGCTATCTTTTTCGCGTTCCGTTATTTTGGTGGTAACGATGCTCTGAAGAAACTTCAGTCGAAAGACAAAGAAAAGGAGTACACGGAGTCACAAACCATGCCACGCGCCGACGACAAGACGGCCGAGGAAGCTACCGATGAGTCGAGTGCTTCTTCATCTGGTTCATCGGATGAAGCGAGCAGCAGCCAGCCCCAAAAAGATTTCTCGTATACAGCCCCAGAACCCCAGAATGGCGTACTGAAAGGGGTAGTTGAATTAGGCGCTAGTGGTTTCAACTCATTCGTTGTTCGGATCGACGATCAGAAACGATGGAAACTGGAAAAAGCTGAGTTTGGCAATAGCCTCGTGCTCGAAAACATGGCTACCGACAACGACGTGCGGACTGGTCTGAAAAGCTATATCGGCAAGATGCTCGATTTTGGCGTGGGGGGTCGGAATATCCATTTCGTCGTTAGCTCAGGGGCTGTGAAAGCAGAAGGCACCCAGAAAATCATCAAAGTGCTGAAATCGCTGAACTACTTCGTCAATACAGTAACGCCTGAGCAGGAAGGCAGTCTGGGCCTACGAGCGGTACTGCCAGACTCCTATGAAGGCAACTCATTCGTGACAGACATTGGATCGGGCAACACTAAAATCTCGTGGAAAGAGGGCAGTTCTATCAAGGCCCTGGAAACCTACGGATCAAAATACTACAGCGAAGGTACCAGCGATGCTACCGTCTATGATGAAGTAAAAGCCAAAGCGAAGCAGGTACCTTCCGATCATCGGCAAACCTGTTTTATCATCGGTGGTGTTCCCTTCGAGTTAGCCAAGTCGGTTCGGAAAGGTAAAGAGCGGTATACGGTTCTCGATGCTCCATCGGCCTATAAGCTGGAAAGTGCCAAATCGAAAGCTGGGCTGAACGTCTACAAAGCTATTGCCGACGCCACCGGCTGCAACCAGTTCGTCTTCGACTGGGATGCAAACTTCACCATCGGCTATCTGTTGATACTAAAATAATTGAGTGATTGAGCGAATGAGTGATTGGGTGATAAATGACTTGTATAAGTCCCTCACTAAATCACTCATTCGCTCAATCACTCAATCATCTTTTATGACCCTCCGTGATGTTTTTCAGGCCATATCGGGCCAGCCTGCTTTATTGTTTCTGCTCCTGATGGCCATACCGACAGGAGCTTTTTTGGTGAATTTGTGGTCGGGAAGCACGGCCGAAGAAATTATAAAGTGGAAGTATGTATATGCTGTGCTGGTGTATCTGGCCTGCATTCCGGGAATGTTTGCCGTTACGCTGAACATTTACCTGTTTTTGTTCGAACGACAGAGTGTGTGGGATATGAATCTGGCGCTTCAGATACTGCCCATACTTACCATGATTGCCACCCTGATGCTGATCCGGCGAAAAATCCCTTTCGATTACATACCGGGCTTCGGAAAGCTATCGGGCTTTCTGACGTTGATTGTTGCGGTTATAGGGATTATGTGGTTCATCGACCGAACCCGTATTTACGCCGTTACCTATATTCCGTTTATTTATATTGCCGTCGGGTTTGTTGCCCTTCTTCTTATCATTCGCTTCGCCTGGAGCCGAATTTTCTGACGTGTTCAGCTTAACGTAAACCTCCTTTTGCCCAGTCAGAGTGAGGGCAGATTCTCGGCTTATACCATAGCGAATCGGCTACTCACTGGCAATAGACAATCGGTTCGCATCTATCCGTTTAGCGGCTCGTTCCTGTCGGTATTTCGGTAGGTTTATCAGCAATACACTTCCCAAAATCACAACCAGTCCGGCAATTTGTATCCAGGAAATTAGTTCATTGGCAAACAGAACACCGAGAATAACAGCAATCACCGGATTTACATAAGCATAGGTACTAACCTGTGTGGCAGGGCGCACCTGAAGCAGCCATACATAGGCGCTATAGGCAATGATCGACCCAAACACCACCAAATACCCCAACGCCAGCCAGGCCTGACCAGACACCTGCGCCCAGTGTACCCGTTCGAACTCCCGATTGAGCAGACTGGCGGGCAAAAATACCAATCCGGCTATGATCATCTGCCAGGCTACATTAACCGTTGATCCTCCTTCCGATGGATTATGCTTTGCATACAGCGACCCCGACGACCAGGCTATTGAACCCCCAATCAGGAGTAGCATAGATATTATTTCAGCCTGGGTAGCATTGCCGCTGAATAGATCGCCCAATTGTTCGCTAAACAGCAGAATCACCCCGATGAAACCGATTAATAACCCAGCCAGGGTAACTTGACTTTTGAAATTCGTTTTCCAGTTGGGCTTATCCAGCAAGACAAACCAGAGCGGAGCCGACGACACCATGATAGCCACCAAGGCACTCGGCAGGCTCTGCTCCACCCAGATTACAGCCCCATTTCCCCCTACCAGCAGTAGGATACCAACCACCGCCGAAGTCAATATGCTTTTTTTGTTAAACAGTGGCTCGCCTTTCAGGAATCCCCACAGCAACATCAGCAGACCGGCCGTCAGAAATCGCATGGCTCCCATCAGCATCGGCGGGAAATCCTGTATGGCCATCCGGATGAAAAAATAAGTAGAGCCCCAAACAATGTAAACGATAGCAAATGCACTGATCACCAGTAGTGGCGATACAGTTTTTTGGGTTGGCTGATTCATGGCTTTTTTCGTTTTTCAGGTGTTATTTACTGGTCAAGAGATCAAAGGTAGCGCACTTTGATTCATGAGTAAAGCGAATTATTTTTGTAGAAATCATGAATTCTCTTCATCATGGAAATCAGGCATCTTCAGATGGTCAAAGAGGTTGCGGCAAGCGGAAATCTGACCAAAGCCGCTGATCGACTTTTCCTTACGCAGTCGGCGTTGAGCCACCAGTTGAAGGAAATAGAAACCTATTTCAACACCCAGCTTTTTATTCGTGATAAAAAACAGATGCTGCTTACCCAGGCAGGCGAAGTGGTGTTGCAGGCCGCTGAGAAAATCCTTCAGGAAGTAGCCGAAACCAGGGCGAAAGTCCGTTGCCTGACCGATGCCGAATCGGGCGAAGTACGACTCTGTACCCAATGCTATACCTCCTATCATTGGCTGGCCGGTTTTCTGCGGGAGTACCAGAACATTTATCCCAAAGTTGATGTAAAGGTTGAGTTGGAAGCCCCTTTTCATGCTGCGGATCACTATTTACTCGCCAATAAAATCGATGTGGCGATTACCGAAGGCGACGAAAATCCTAAATTTTCTTATACACCCCTGTTTCAGGATGAGTTTGTTGCCGTTGTTGCTCCCGACCATCCCTGGGCCAGTCGTCGTTGGGTCGAGATTGATGAGTTTGCTGAATACAACTACATCATGTATAACATTCCCGACGAGGAAAGCGCCAATTTCATGATGTTTTTCAAGCATCGCCGACCACCAAAAGTATACAAGATCACCCTGACGGAAGCTATCCTGGAAATGGTCAAAGCGGGTTTGGGGGTAGCTGTCTTGCCAACATGGGTTATTAAACCCTATACTCAATCGAGGCAATTGACAACTGTTCGGGTTACAGAACAGCGGATTCTTCGTACCTGGTACGCGGCCACGTTGAAAACCAAACAGCTTCCGCCCTACACAACGGCTTTTATCCAACAGCTAGCGTCGTACATGAGCGAACGCGAGGGCTATGCCTGTACGGAAGACCTAACAACTGGTTGTTTTGCGTAATTCATGCCAATAACTATGCTTCGTCTACTGACAAAGGTACTTAGTTGCTTCGTTCTATTTCTGGCGGTAGCCTGTACACCTTCCCTACAGGAGCCAGCTTCGCCAGATTATGCCTATTTTCCACTTGAAACAGGACGCTATTGGATATACGACGTCCAGGAACAGCAATTTACATCAGCAACCTCGCCAGTTCAGCGCACCTATCAGCTAAAAGAACTCGTTGGGCAGGCGTATACCGATGTGACAGGGCAACACGCTTACCGACTATTACGCTACAAACGAAGCGATGACACGCAGCCCTGGCAACCCGATTCGGTATGGTCGGCCCGGTTAGTCAATAACCTGGCTATACGCTCGGAAAACGGCAGGGATTTTGTTAGCTTATTGTTTCCAATCAGCGATCACTTAAGCTGGAATGGCAACCAGCTTTCTGGTGCTGGTGCGGATCAGTATGTAGTCCGCAACGTCGGACAGCCTTATCGCGTACTGGCAAAACAATTCGACAATACCGTAACGGTCGTCGCTCAGGATGACTCCACGCTGGTATCGCAGAACAAACGCATGGATGTATATGCGCGAGGGGTTGGATTAGTGTTTAAGGAACGTACCCATGTGCAGTTTTGCACGGCCTCGCCAGCCTGCATTGGGCATCAACAGATTGACTATGGTACTCAACAGATTTACCGTATCCGCACATACGGCACTGACTAAATTATCGGGTTTACTCATCCTTATCGCTCTGTGTCATCTTGATACGTTTGGCCAGAATCGAAAATACCTGGTTCTACTGCGCGACAAAGCCAATTCACCTTACAGTGTCAACCAGCCCGACAAGTTCCTTTCTCAACGGTCGATCGCTCGTCGGCAACGCCAGAATATTACTATTCTGGAGCGTGATCTGCCGGTTAACCCTGCTTACCTCACCCAACTTCAACAGGCCGGAGCCAAAATCTGGTTTTCGTCGCGCTGGCTCAATGCTGTTCTGGTCGAAGCCAACGATGCCACAATAGCCAACGTTCAGCAATTGCCGATTGTGAAAGGGCTGGAGTTTGGTCGTTCTCTGGCGAATGCCCGGATTGGTGCTACCGACTCAGTACTGTCGTCTGCCAACGAAATGAATGCACTCAATAAATTTGGCGATGTACAGCCGCTCAACTATGGGTCATCCCTGGCGCAGATCACACAGATTGGGGTCGATAAAATGCACCAGCAGGGTTATCATGGCGAAGGTATGCTCATTGGTGTACTCGATGCCGGATTTCAGAATGCCGATAGAGTCAGTTTTTTAAAGCCTGTTTTCGACGAAAAACGCATACTGGCCACCTACGATTTCGTCAAAAAAGAGACTAGTGTGTACGAAGACGATTCGCACGGTTTATCCTGCCTCTCGGCCATTGCCGCAACGGCCGACAATCAACTGTACGGCACAGCTTATAAAGCCTCTTTTATTCTACTTCGCACTGAAGATGCCGCCAGCGAACGTCAGATTGAGGAGGCCAACTGGTTGTTCGGGGCCGAATACGCGGATAGTGCTGGCGTCGATGTCATTAGTTCTTCGCTGGGTTATACCCAATTCGACGACGCATCGACTAGCTACACCTACCAGAACATGGATGGAAACACGGCCCTTTCCAGCCGAGCTGCCGAAATCGCCACCCAAACGGGCATGGTCGTAGTGGTAGCGGCTGGTAATGAGGGGAATAGTAGCTGGCATTACCTCTCTGCTCCTTCCGATGCGGCTTCTGTATTGGCCATTGGGGCGGTTGGCACAACTGGGCAACGGGCGTCGTTCAGTTCATTCGGTCCGTCGGCCGATGGTCGGATAAAACCCGATCTGGATGCGCAGGGCTTAGGAACAACAGTAGGCTATCCAACTGGCGCAATTGGTTCTGGCAATGGTACATCGTTTGCCACACCGCTAATCGCTGGTCTGGTGGCCGGTTTCTGGCAGGCCCACCCACGCCTGACGGCCGCTCAGGTCACTGATGCTCTCCGTCGATCCGGTAGTCAGTACGGTACTCCCAACGACCAACTAGGCTATGGTATCCCCAATTTTGAGCGAGCGTCGTCCCTTTCGGATACCTACAACGAGTTGATGGTGTTCCCAAACCCCTTCAGCGACGAGCAATCGCTGGGCGTTCAGTGGGGTGAAATCCAGGAAAATACACCACTCGATGCCACATTGACCAACATGGCCGGGCGGATAGTCTGGCAAAATCGGTATGTTTCACCCGGCCTGGCGGCTTTTCGTCTTCCTAACTTAAATCTGTCGGCTGGTGTGTATGTAATGACCCTCGTAGCTGGCGATAAAAAACGTACTCTCAAACTTGTAAAACAGTAATGTCGGTTTACGGTTTATTCTTTTCCTAAACCGACGTCAAAACTATGTCAACTCTCCGTGTCATTCAGGGTGATATAACCAAACAGACTGTAGATGCTATTGTAAACGCAGCTAACACCAGTTTACTGGGTGGTGGTGGTGTTGATGGGGCCATTCATCGGGCAGCAGGTCCTGAACTTGTTTTCGAGTGCCGGATGCTGCACGGCTGCAAAACAGGTGATGCCAAACTAACCAAAGGATATCGTTTACCTGCCCTCTACATCATTCATGCCGTAGGGCCAGTCTGGCGGGGAGGAGCCCATGGTGAGGCTGAATTGTTGGCAAGCTGTTACCGACGGTCGCTGGAGATTGCTACTGAGAAAAGCCTGAAAAGTATCGCTTTTCCGAATATCAGCACAGGTATTTATGGATATCCCAAGGACAAAGCCGCTGAAGTTGCCATTGCTGCAGTCAGGGGCTTTCTGGAAAATCCAACCTCTATTCAGGAGGTAATTTTTGTCTGCTTCGATACGGAGAACCAACTACTTTACGAGCGAAAGCTATATTCGCAAAATCAATAGAACACGGATCATTATGATGATTATGATTTCTTAAGATCTGTGTAAATCATAATCATCATAATGATCCGTGTTCTATCCTATACAGGCGATTCGATATGGATCAAACTTTACACAAGTTTCTGGAAGAGCTGGCGAAATTTGGTAAAACCAACGACCAGCAGGTAACGCAACGCAGTGAGCGAATGCTCAATATTACACCCGATACGGGCCCATTCCTATCCATTCTTATCAAATCCACGAAGGCAAAAGATGTCCTCGAAATCGGCACCTCAAATGGGTATTCAACCATCTGGCTGGCCGATGCAGTACGCAGCACGGGCGGTCACATAACCACGATCGAGATGAATCCCTGGAAAGTCGATCAGGCACGGTTGAATTTCCAACAAGCTTCCGTTGATGAATTCATTACGCAGATCGTGACTCCGGCCGAAAACTATTTACCAACCTGCTCCTCGAATAGCATAGATGTTATTTTTCTGGATTCTGAACGAAGTCAGTATGCTGGCTGGTTAAATCAGCTACTCAGGCTTTTACGGCCTGGTGGGTTACTCGTCGTCGATAATGCCGTATCGCATGAAGCCGAACTCACTGAATTTATGAGTCTAGTACAGCAAACACCCGACCTCGACACGTCCTTAGTGCCAATAGGGAATGGCGAACTACTGATTTGGAAATGCATTTAACCCCATAAAAAACGAACCATCTATTAGCTAGATGGCTCGTTAAGAAATGAGTATAGAATTACTTAGTCTTCCCCAACAGCGGTACTATCGCTCTTCTTAGTACGTTTTTTGACCATATACTCCGTAGCCGTCGACGATTCGCGGGGTTCACTCACCCGTTGAATTTTATAGTTTCTGTCAGCCAGACTCATGGAAGGCGTATGATCAACGGAAACGCCACCCACTGGCTGTACCGCCGGGTGCTGGTTCTTGTAGTTTGCTAGCTGAGCATCCGAAGGAGAAGGTTTCTGAACGGCAACTCCTGACTTTTTCTCCCATCGACTGGCAGCAGCCGCCATGTTGGGATGCTTATAATTGGCGGTCGAATACATGGGATTATTCAACGGCTTTTTCTGACCATCATCCCGATTTGTCTGCGCACTGGCTTGACCAGCTATCGACAGAATGCCGATGCCGACAAGCAAAAAGGTTAGCGATTTCATCGTTTTTCTCTGGTTTTGTTGTAAAGCAAAGTTAACACCTCGTCAGATTAAAAAACGATTAAAATAACTACTAGGTTTATAGTTTTTATATCTTTTTACGAAGCAATCGTAAAATCGACTCTGAATCGGCTATTGAAGTGGCTTTTTCCAGAGAAAACCATTGAATATTTGTTCGTTCGTCAGAAGCCCCAAACACATCTTCCGGGTCAGCTTCAAACAGGAATCGAATGTCATAATGCAGATGTTCGGGCACAGCGTTCCGCGCTGGAATGGTGTGCACATCTACGTCGAAAATCGCCGGGCTGAGTAGACGAACCGATTGGAGTCCGGTTTCTTCCTGTGCTTCTTTCAGCGCTACAGCCGCCACATCAGGGTCGCCGTCGGCGTGGCCACCCGGTTGCAGCCAACGATCCAGTTTGCGATGATGAATCAACAGTGTCTGCTGGCGGTCGGGGCTTACGATCCAGGCCGATCCGGTAACGTGCCCAATCAACAACGACCGTTCGAAGCAATCCGGATGCTGTTCGACAAAGGCAATGGTGGCCTCCGTCATGGCCTTTTCATTGAAATCGGATGGGGTGTGCTGGTAAAGTAAACTTAATAACGGCTGGCGGTACATTCGTTGTTTTTGTTAGGTAAAAACTGCAATTTGCTACCGTTTTTTCAATACTCTATCGACTATTATGCACAAGTTAACGCTTACAGCCGTAACGCTCTGTCTGGCAGCTCAGTTAGCCACCGCGCAAATCAAATTGCCTTCTCCCAGCCCTGGTGCCTCCGTTATGCAAACGGTCGGCACTACCGACATGACCATAACCTATTCGCGTCCAAGCCTGAAAGGTCGTCAGCCTTTTACCTCATCGTTTGTACCACTGGGTAAAGTGTGGCGAACAGGAGCCAACTCACCCACCCTATTTACAACCACAACCGATGTGATGGTTAACGGCAAAACGCTTGCAGCCGGTAGCTACGCTATTCTGTCGATACCCGAGGAAGGTTCGGCAACGCTGATTTTCAGCAAAAACAAGACGAGTACCGAGCAATCGTACAAACAGGAAGAAGACGCGCTTCGTGTCAACCTGACGCCGATGGAGAACAGTGAGAAAGTGGAAACCTTTACCATCGGTTTCAGCGATGTGACTGATAGCACCGCCAAGCTGAATTTCATCTGGGCGAACATCAAAGCCGTTGCAGACCTGAAAGTGGACGTAGCTGCCAATTCTGCCGCCAACGTCGATAAGGCTGTCGCCGAAAAACCGAACGACCCGGCTGTGCTACAGGCTGCCGCCAGCTATAACCTCTCAAAAGGTCGGAATCTGGAGCAATCGTTAAGCTGGATCGATCAGTCAATTGCAGCGGGCGAAAATTATCGGAACCTGTATGTAAAGGCACAAATTTTGGGCAAGATGGGCAAATATGCTGAAGCGCTGCCATTGGCACAAAAAGCCCTTTCACTCGGTCAGTCGTCTACCGATGGCGCTTTCCCTTTCTTTAAGGATGGCATTGAGAAAAGCATTTCAGAATACACGGCCAAAGTACCAGCCGTGCCAGCCATCAAAGGCAAGGGCAAGAAAAAAGCATAATCTGAAGTTCCATTTTCCGAAAACACAAATGCAGGTCAAATTGGCCTGCATTTGTGTTTATAACCCTTTTAAGCGCTTAGCTACAATGAGCTTCATGTAAACGAATGTACTCATAACTAGTTACTTATAGGTTAGCTAGTGGCCAAATCCTGACAATTGACTAGAAATCAACTGGAATAAGTAGAACACTCCACTTACCGTATTTTACTTACTCTACACCTTCTTGTTTATGCGTGCTGCTAGTTTAGTTTTACTCGTTGGCTTAACGACGCTGATTTTACCAACCGCCTGCGTCGATTTGCTGGAGACTCCCTTAACGCAACGGGTCAATGTGATCGTGGTCGATGGCACGCTGACCAACCTGAATGAGGATCAGAAAATTCATATTAACCGTGCCAAATCCGACTCGTTAACTGGCCGTTTTGGCAGCTTGCCCATCACCAAAGCCCGAGTCGAGGTTGTAGTTGATTCAGCCCAGGTACTGGTCTTCACCGAGACCGACACAGCGGGCGCCTATCGCTCCCCAGCAGGCTTTCGGGCACAACCCGGCCACGCCTACCAACTACGCTTCACCCTCTCGGATGGTACACAGTATCGCTCAACAACGGAAGTGATGGTACCAGTCCCTGCCATTGACCGCGTCCATACAAAATTCAACCCCGCCAGTTTGCCCGCTATCCTTGGCGATGGCACCCTTAATCAATACCGGGGAGCGCATGAAGTAACCATTGATTTTCAAGACCCCGTCGAGGCTCATAACTATTATCGCTGGGACTGGCTGCTGTGGGAGAAACAGGACTGGTGTCGTACTTGTATTAATAATGAGTATGTGATCGCCTTGCTGGATAGAGACCCACCCATCCTCATCGAAGATTGTTATGGTCAGAAAGTCGATAATGGGTACTTTGTCTCAGATTACCAGTGTCGTACCCAATGCTGGGAGATTTTGCGCAATTATACGACGAATGTGTTCGACGATGTGTATAGTAATGGTGGGCAGATTTTAGGCCGTTCAGTGGCCCAGATTCCGTTTTACCAGCAGAATGGTTGTTTGGTTCAGCTTCGTCAATCCTCACTTACGAAGGCAGCCTACCAATACTACCGGACGGTAGAAGAACAGACCCAAAATAATGGGGGCGTGGCGACGACTCCGCCAACGGGATTAGTCGGAAATATTCGCAATGTGGCCAATGGACATGAACGTGTAATTGGCTACTTTACGGCCTCATCGGTGGCGGTGGCACTGGACTGGATCGACCGAAAGGATGCAACGGGTCGTCCGCCGGGCCTTTTTATTGCTTTAAACAACCGGCCCCCCTCGCAACCTTTTAATACGGGAGGTTTTGGCTCCAAGGATTACCCAACAGCGACCTGTGTACCGAGTGATGGTCGTACGCCCAACAAGCCCGTTGGTTGGCGCGACTAATTGCTGCTGTTTTATTGGCTTACCGCCCCCATGCACGCTGCAATATCCACGCAATTCCTACCACAAGCAGACACCCGATGGCGTTCAGCCACAGGAAAGCAGTCAGGTCGAAATACCAGCTCAGAATAACCAGAATTTCAGCGATAATAGCGCCCCAAAACGTGGCCTTCCCGTCGATGGATTTGACATAAAAGGCAACCACAAAAACCCCCAGAATAACCCCGTAAAACAAGGACCCCAGAATATTCACGGCTTCGATCATACTGCCAAACTGATTGGCAAACTGGGCCACCACTATGCAGAAAACGCCCCAGCCAATAGTCACCCAGCGCGATGCCCGTACGTAAAACATATCATCACCATCGGGACGGATCAGGCGTTTATACACATCCACAACGGTACTGGATGCCAGGGAGTTATACGCCGACGCAATCGATCCCATCGAAGCTACAAATATGACGGCAATCAGTAGCCCGATTAACCCATGCGGGAGGTAATCCAGTACAAATCGCAGGAATACGTAATTCACATCGTTCGTATCAGCCGTAGGGTTTGCCTTTTTGATGAGCTTCGTCACGTCGGACTTTACCCCTTTCAATGCCTCATCAGTTTCCCGAATTCGTGTACCAGCCGCTTCCTGACCAGATTGATCGTCAGCCTGTAACGCTGCCTGCATATCGAGCACGGCACGTTGCCGTTGGGCGGTCAGGTTCTGATGCTTGATTTCAGCAAGCTGATAATCACTGGCGTAGGCACTTTGTTTTAGCCGGTCAGTTTCCTGCTTGTTAAAAAAGATCGGTGAGGGGTTGAACTGATAAAAGACAAACACCAGCACACCAACCAGCAGAATTAAAAACTGCATCGGTACTTTCAACAGGCCATTCATCAGCAAGCCGAGTCGACTTTGCCCGATGGTTTCGCCCGTTAGGTATCGCCCCACCTGCGACTGATCGGTACCGAAATAAGACAGTTGCAGAAAAAAACCACCAATCAGCCCGGACCAGATATTGTACCGACTGTTTGGGTCAAATTTCAGGTCGATCAAGTTCATCCGCCCAGCCTTACCCGCTACGTGCAGCGCATCAACAAAGCCAATTCCATCGGGTAATAGCTTCACGGTTAGGTAACCCGCCAATGCCATCGCAAAGGTTACAATGGCCATTTGCTGAAGATGAGTATACGATATGGCTTTGGTTCCCCCGGTAACGGTGTAGGCCAGCACAATCCCCCCCATAATCAGGTTGGTCAGGTAAATGTTCCAGCCCAGAATAGTGGATAGAATAATGGAAGGCGCATAAATCGACAAACCTGTCGATAAACCACGTTGGAGTAAAAACAGTCCTGCCGTCAGAGTCCGAACCCGCGTATCGAAACGAGATTCCAGAAATTCGTAGGCGGTAAAAATTTTCAATTTATGAAAGATCGGCACGAACGTTACCGACAGGACAACCATAGCTAACGGAAGCCCAAAATAGAACTGTACGAACCGCATCCCATCGGTAAAGCCCTGCCCCGGCGCCGATAAAAACGTAATGGCACTAGCCTGTGTAGCCATCACTGATAAGCCAACATGATACCAGGGCAGCGAATGGCCTGCCAGCAGATAATCGTTCATACTCCGGCTACCGCGGCTTCGAACAATGCCATAGGTGATGATACCCACCAGTGTGAGCACTAACACGCCCCAATCAAGAACACTCATGATAACCAGCGCATTAAACCGTAAAACAGAAGCATTTCGACAACCAGACTACCGATAACGATAGCATAAAGCTGTGGCCAGGAACGAACGAAAGGAGGTAGATCGGTTGGGTTACGGGTCATGAATGATTGGGTCGTCGAATCTATAACGGCGAAATTAGCAGAAATAGATGTATCGACTTCGATTAACTACAGGAATGGCTTATTTCTCCTGAACCTGTACAAACGAAATGCCAGATTCTATCCGGATCAGTTACGCCCTATAAGCAGGTTATACGCAATGTAAGGATAGAAGTAGCTGTAGGTGCCTGGATCAGTCGATAATCCATAGTATGCCAGTCGAGGTTGTATAACCGATAACGCTCCGAGATCGAATGCGTGTCGACGTCGGTCAAAGCGAAGAGCCAGTGATAAGTTTGCACTAGCGTTACTTTGATACGGATTCAAATAAAATACATTATCGCTCAACACGGTCAGGTTACGGCTGATTTTGTGCATAACGCCGGCCGATATAAACGGGGTCTTGCTATACACCGTGTAATCTGGCAAAAGCCGCATGCCATAGCCCAGGGTTACATGGCGCTCTGTGCTCCCTAACGAAAACAACCCATGCAAAAGAATTTGCTGAGGCATGGAGAAAAGCGTCCCTTTTTGACGGGGTTGATAGGTCACATTTACGCCAAATCGAAATTGATTGCCAATAGGGAAGGTTAGCTTCGAAAAGAAACGATACGTAGCATTCAAGACCGTTTCCCTTGCTATATTGTCCCGTTCGAATACATTGAAAAAAGGATTCACACTGGCTCCCACGCTCCAGTTTTGCGTAACTCCATAATGGAACTCATTGAGCAGAAACAAGGCGTTTCGATAGTAGCCTTTTCCTTTCTCCGGATTAAAGGCAGTAGTCGTAATCGGAAGAAAGGGCGAAAATCGATTAGCGTAGGCGGGTTTACCCAAAGTAGTCAGGCCCGTTTCATCACCCCCTGCCCGTAACGTATCGACCCGAAGCAGCAATTCAGGCTCAAAATACGTAAGTTGTCCATTCTGCTTACGCACCGTAATCATGGTCTCATTCCGACGGACAAACGTACCCGGCAACTGCGTACCATCTTTTAAGACAAAAACCGTTTGAGAAGCAGATGGATTGACCATCAATCGATTGTCCTTCGGGCGTTCGGCCAGTATTTTCACGACCTGATCGGCCTCTACGAAAGACAGATCACCACCTCGAACCCGAACACTGATAATCGAGCTATCCTGCCGAACAATCTGCCCCCGAACAACCGAGCCGTCCCGCATAAGCAGGTAAGAGTGCTTACGATAGGTATCTTCGGGCGTTATCTTGATGAGCTGTGCCTGGGCTAGAAATGGACATAGGACGAGAAGTAATAGAACTGTTTTCACGGTAGCAGACGTTAAGGTTGAAGAATTGGCGTTGATATTTTCTTATGCAAACGGTTACACACCGACAATTATTTTTTCAGCATATAGCTCAGACCTCCGATTTTCCACTAGGGTTGGAAATCGAACGAGCGGAAGGCATTTATTTATACGAAAGCGATACCAGGCGCTACGTTGACCTTATTTCGGGCATCGGAGTAAGCAACGTTGGGCACCGGCATCCGCATGTGCTGGAAGCCATACATCATCAGTTGGATAAGTACATGCACCTGATGGTTTACGGAGAATATATTCAAACCCCTCAAACCCAGCTTGCCCACGCACTCGCCCAAACGTTACCTCCCAGCCTAAATAATGTGTATTTTACCAACTCAGGCACCGAAGCGGTTGAAGGGGCTATGAAACTGGCGAAGCGATACACGGGGCGTTCCGAAATAATCAGTTGCTTCAATGCATATCATGGTTCCACCCAGGGGGCGTTATCCCTATCAGGGGATGAAAACTTCAAACGAAATTTTCGCCCACTCCTACCCGATATACGTCATATTCGACATGGCAACCCGGCCGACCTTGACCAGATTACGAATCGTACGGCAGCCGTAATTATTGAAGTAGTCGCTGGCGAAGCAGGAGTCCGCGTGCCGGAACCAGCCTATTTTCAGGCGCTTCGTCAACGCTGTTCGGATACAGGAGCCCTACTTATTTTTGATGAGATTCAGACGGGGTACGGGCGTACAGGTACGTTCTGGGCTTTTGAAGGGGTTTCGGTTATACCCGACATCCTTCTGTGTGCCAAAGGTATGGGTGGCGGCATGCCCATTGGAGCTTTCATCAGTTCAGATGACCTAATGAGTGTGTTCAAAAACAATCCGATTCTCGGTCACATCACAACATTCGGAGGGCACCCGGTTTCGTGTGCTGCCTCACTGGCCACTTTACAAGTTATTCAGGAACAAAAATTACATGAGCAGGCTGAGGCTAAAGGGCAATTGTTCAGGCAGTTGTTAAGGCATCCAGCCATTCGGGAAATCCGCGGTAAAGGGCTGATGCTGGCCGTTGAATTCGACTCTTTCGACGTTCTGAAACCCATTATCGATCGTGCCATAGCAAGCAGCAAAAATGGTCTGGGTATTATAACCGACTGGTTCCTGTTTTGTAATAATTCCATGCGTATAGCCCCTCCATTAATCATCACTGAAGAACAGATTCGGGAATCTTGTGGGGTTATTCTGGAAGCTATAGGCTAATTTTCTTTTGACAGGATTTACAGGATTGTACATAAAAGTCAAATCCTGTAAATCCTGTCAAAAGAAAATTTAAAATGCTTCGCCTAACTGAAAATACAGGCCATTCGACACACTCTGGCCAATACCCCAACCGTAATCGACACGAAGGTTTAATCGCTCTTTCTGATTCAGGGCCAGTCGGAGCCCCCCCCCAATCGAGTATTTGAGCTGTTGAAAATTCAGTTCATGCAGATTATCGCCTACATTACCGACCCCAAAAAAACCAACGGCCCCAAATCGCCAGAACAATGGCACCCGGTACTCGGCCTGAGCTACAATCTGATCTTCACTACGGTAACGCCCATCATAAAAGCCCCGCATACTATTAGACCCACCGAAACTGGCTAAACTTCGCAAGGGCGTATTCCCACCATTGAAAAAGCCATAGGCCTGAATAGCCAACACCTGCTGTCGGTACGTCCGAAGAAAACGACGGAAATCGATCACGTAATTAGTATACCGAAAATTTGAGCCAAGTGCGGGATTGAAATGATTGAAATACACCTGCAAAAAACCACCTCGATCGGGTGCAAATGCATTATTCCGTGAGTCGTACGTAAGACTTAACCCGGCTCCAGAAATGTGGTACGGCTGACGACCAACGACCTGCTGCTGATCGAAAAGCCCTCCCGACTGATAATCTACATCCAGTAATCGCTGGTATTCGTAAACCAAACCGGCAAAGACGCGCTCTTTAAGTTTACGTTGAGCATGCAGATAAATGTAGTATTGTTTAAAAATATACGGCTCCACCTGTTCATCAGGGGCATCCTTACCGAGCCCCCAGAATCGATCGGGAAAATAGCTGTACGACAATTGATAATTTAGGATAATTCGTTCGCCCGGAAAATAAGTTGTCCCGTTTACGGCCGCAATAAATTGCTTTCGAAGGGAGTATAATGCGAGTGCCTGGGTGTTTGACGTACGGGTGATGGTATCATGCCGATTGAACCGAAATGTAAATGACCCCGCCAGGCCAAACGACCAGTCTGTTTCGATAGAACGGGCTACCAGCGGCAAAATCAGCGTATTTCGGGTACGAATTAGCTGACTGGGAATAGGTTCACGCGGAACACGGAGACTATCGGGCTGGGCTCGAAGCGTTTGTCCCAAACCCATTAATTGGCTGATTAACAGCAAAACCAACCTTTTATCAAGTAAAACTGACACTGTCAACGAATTAACCGTTAATTAAACTCGCATTAATTAAATTGCGGCAAAGTAATCCTAAAATTGTAAATTTCGTAGATTTGGGCTTTTATTAACCGATACAGTCTGCACCCGTTCAGTAGGGGGCAGCCAACGGGTTGGCATCAACTACGGAACCTCCGATTTGTAAACCACCGATATGAGCAAATTAAACTTACCGCCCTTTACGTTAGGCGAATCTATCACTCCAGAACAACGCCAGTTTTTCAACAAATATGGTGTCATTGTATTTCGTAACTTCATTGAGCCCGAAACAGTTAAACTTTTTATCAGTGAAACGGAGCGGATCGAAAAACAATGGCTCGACGAAGGGCGTGATAAGGTAAACGGCGTTCCCCTAAAATTTGGTAAGGACGAAGAAGGGAACCCTATGATTCAGCGCATGTGCTTCCTGTCGCAGCACAGTACAGCCCTGCATGAATTTTTGCAGGACCCTCGCCTTCAGGCTGTTGTAGACCTATTGCAGCCTTATGAGGGTCGTATTGCCGAAATTGAAAAAGACGGTCTTATTCTGAACCATTACGTTCGTACCCCCAACAGTAAGTTCTCTCAAATGGGCTGGCATACGGATAGCCCTCGCGACATTTTCCTCGGTCAGCGCATTATGCCCATGCTTAACGTAGGCATTCATCTCAATGCGACGCCTTACGAAAACGGAGGACTTCGTGTGATTCCTGGTACCCACAAACAGGGAATTCTTAAAATGCTGTTCCGCAAAAAATACTTTGTCGACAACGAGCCTGACAAACACGAAGTAGGCTTCGACATCAATGCCGGTGACCTGTCGGTACATGACGGACGACTATGGCATCGAGCACAGCAGTCGCCTTATTTTGGTGAAGCCAGCCGCCGACGCGTAATGTATGTGCCTGTCGTGACGGGTAAGTACATGCCTAAGGATGAGAACAGCAAAACGCCGTTTTATCACCGCTTCATCTCTAAAGTCAATATTTAAGAAAGGAAAAGGAAGAAGGGAAAAAGGAGAAAGCCTTACATTGGTCACTTTCTCCTTTTTCCCTTCTTCCTTTTTCCATACCTCCTCTCTCTTATGGCCTACGCCCTCATTACAGGAGCCAGCCGGGGCATTGGCTTAGCCATTGCGACAGAACTGGCCCGCAAAAAAATCGACTTACTACTGGTTGCCCGTTCCGAAACGCTGCTGCGCGAATCAGCTGGTCAACTGGCTAGTGAGTATGGAATCAAAACAGATTATCTGGCCGTTGACTTAGCCGCCACGGGCGCTGCTCAACAGGTATATACCTGGTGTCAGCAGAAAGGCTATACCGTCCAGATGCTGATCAACAATGCAGGCTATGGCCTCAGCGGGCCCTTCGAAAAGCATCCGTTAGCCGAGCATACGGATATGATGGCGGTAAATATGACGGTTCTAGTAGAATTAACTTACCTCTTTCTTCCCTCCTTACGGCAACAACCTAAAGCCTATATTCTGAACATCGGTAGTTCAGCGGCCTATCAGGCCGTACCAGGTCTTAGTTTATATTCTGCATCCAAAGCGTTTGTGCTCCAGTTTAGCCGGGGCCTGCACCAGGAGTTAAAACGCTCACCTGTATCGGTCACTTGTGTATGTCCTGGTTCCACCGATACAAACTTCGTTGATCGGGCTCAAATTGGTGAGAAAGGTCGGAAAGCAGCTCAAAAAGTGAATATGACGCCCCAGGAAGTAGCCCGTCAGGCTGTTGAAGCTACTTTAGCCGGGCAAGCCGAAGTCGTAACGGGTCTACTCAACAAGGCGGGAAAATTCATGGCCTGGCTGCTCCCTAAAGGACTCGTGGAAAAGACCGCTGGCAGCATTTACGAGTAACCATTTTTGCGTTCCGCTAATAAATGGCACTTTATTTGTCATACTGTAGTTTTAGACATATAACTATATAAAGACGTTGGATGCTGACCTTATCTTAAACCAAGTTCCCAAGCCTGCCGACGTCCAACCAATTCATGCAATTTTCCGATTTATCAGTAATAGATCCTATCCTGAAAGCGCTTGCTGAAGAAGGATATACCACCCCCACCCCCATTCAGGAACAAGCCATCCCCATCTTGCTGCGTCGTCGCGACTTGTTGGGTTGCGCGCAAACCGGGACCGGTAAAACAGCCGCTTTT
>NZ_MKUD01000022.1:217001-261181 GCF_001898575.1 Spirosoma sp. 48-14 | reverse complement strand
ACACTGGTACTGACGCCAACCCGTGAGTTAGCCATTCAAATTGCCGAAAGCTTTACCGCCTACGGACGTCACCTGAACCTTCGCCATACGGTTATTTTTGGCGGGGTCTCGCAACATGCCCAGGTGAATGCCTTAAAAGCTGGCATCGATGTGCTGATCGCTACCCCCGGCCGTTTGCTGGATCTGATGAACCAGGGTTTCATTAATCTTCGCGATGTTCAGTTCTTTGTCCTCGACGAAGCCGACCGCATGCTCGACATGGGCTTTATCCACGATGTCAAAAAAGTTATTGTACGTCTGCCTGAACGTCGACAGTCGTTATTTTTCTCGGCTACGATGCCGCCCGATGTGGCAAAACTAGCCGATACAATTTTGCACAATCCCGCCAAAGTAGAGGTAACGCCCGTTTCTTCAACCGCCGATACCATCCAGCAGGCGATGTATTTTGTGGAAAAAGAAGACAAACGGAAATTACTGGTTCACATCCTGAACGACCGAAATATCCGCTCGGCTCTGGTCTTTGCCCGCACTAAACACGGTGCTGATCGGGTTGCCAAGGATCTGCTAAAAGCCGGAATTCAGGCTGAAGCCATCCATGGGAATAAATCACAGAACGCGCGGCAACGTGCTCTTTCGAATTTTAAAAGCCGCGAAACCCGTGTACTGGTAGCAACCGATATTGCTGCTCGCGGTATTGATGTGGACGAACTCTCGCATGTGATCAACTACGAACTCCCCAATATCCCGGAAACTTATGTACACCGTATTGGGCGAACGGGTCGAGCAGGCCACGATGGCATTGCGTTGTCCTTTTGTGATTCGGAAGAGACGGCTTATTTAAAAGATATTCATAAGCTGATTGGCAAAACGGTTCCTGTTGTTACAGATCATCCGTATGTTATGGATGTAGCTACGGCTTCAGTAACACCCGCTCCGACACAACGGCAGGGTCAAAACCGACGAAATTCTCAGCCGAATAGCCGCCAGCATGGCTCTGGCAATCCAGCCAGACAGGAAGCTCGGCATCGTCCAAATGGCCCTTCGAATCGCCAGCCCAATTCTGCCGAAACGAAAAATCAGGGACGAACTCAAGGTAATCGACCTGATGGCCAGTTCGACAAAAATCGTTCGCTCGGGCGACCTTCTGAGTCGAAACCGTCTCATTCGAAGCCGAGTGCTCCTCAAAATAAACCGAGCCGTGGTAGTGGAAACAGTCGTTTTCTGAATTTCGGTTCCGACAAGAACTATTAGACATTGCTTGCGTTAGTGAGGTCAGATTGTAAGGACCTGACCTCACTAACACAAACTGGACCAAACGCTATAGCAATCAACTTCTTGCTTTCACAGTGTAGTACGCAATAGGTAAGGGATGTTTCTGTATCCATTGCGTGCTGTATTACATCAGACCTTATCCTTATTTACGACGCTGATCTGACCATTTCGCTCAATTAGAATCGTTTTTATATCAATAATACTGTCCTTCTGCCCCACCTGCCGGACAGCCTCCCGTAAGTCCTGCTCGCTCACCAGCATCGCTTTCATATGGCTGCGGTTGAAATGTCCATTCTCAAATAGTATCTTATCGTTGCCACTCACTAGGCGACTTAATAAGGGGCTTTGAATGCATAAATAGGCCAGCAGGCGGTGCAGAATAACCAATGCCAGACTCGCTCCCAGGACGCCTGTAAATGATGATGCTCCTACAATACCCCGGCTAAGGGTTGCTCCTAAAAGCAGCGAAATCACCGTATCGAAAGGAGAACGCATCCCAAATGAACGTCGACCAGCCAATCGCACCAGCGCAATGGTCAACAGAAAGGCCACTACCGCCCGGCATATCATCTGGCCATCAGTCAATTGATCGTCTTTATGAAGCAAATCGCCAAATAATTCGGTCATCATAGTCGATTAGGTAGTGAGATTTGTCAGAATAGCAGGTTAACTACAACCTCCCCCAATGGTTTATCCGTTGAGCTATTTTTCGGCAAACGGTCCAGATCTAAAGTCTGATAACGCCAGAGTTTCTGGGCACAAAAAAACCGTGCCACAGCTTTATACTGTGGCACGGTTTTTTTGTGCAACTTATCGTAATTATTACTTCGCTGAAACCAGCACTTTTTGCATTTGTTCGGCCACAAACAGATTACCTGCATCGTTGAGGTGAACGCGGTCGGTGGTCAGAATACCCCGATCTTTATTCTCAGGGTTATTTTTGAGGTTGTAGTCCAGGAATGCTTTCCGCAGATCGACCAGTGGGAGATTGTACTGTTTAGCCAGGTTACGAATAAACTGGCTGTACTGGTTCAGGTCGCCATCCTGCTGGTTTGTCATATCATTTTTTTCGCCAATGGCGGCTGGCGTACATAAAACCACCCGAATATTGGCAGCCTGCAATTTCTTCACAACTGCTTCGTAAAACCGGACAAACTTATCGGGATCGGTACCAGTACCCGACGTGGCTTTATGCCAGACGTCATTTACACCCACCCAAATCACGACAACATCGGGCTTTTGGGCAATCACGTCGTCGTCCATACGCAGGAAGAGGTCATAAATTTTATTACCTCCAATACCTGCACCAATCAGTTCATACTGATCCGATGGAAGCATAGTTTTTAACTTATCAATGTACCCACCGGGCTTGACACCCGCTTGTGTGATGGAATCACCAAAAAAAACGACGCGTGTTGGTTTAGCAACCGTCATAGCCAGTAAGCCAACGGCCACCAGCATCACAGAAAGGCGAAAGATTGTTTTCATACTCAGCAAAGCTCGAGGACACGCAAATTTACCTGAAACGTATCCCGAAATCGTATTGGCAGATGTCGATAGCACCGTTGCATACGTTACCCTTTCATAAACCGAACTAAGCCAGCTTCCAGTAACAAGAAGCCCAGGGCGGCAAGCAGAAAATATTTCCAAAGGCTTTTACCCAGGTTTTCCTGTTCCAGTACCTGCACAAAATCACCATCCTGAATGCTGTCGAACACTTCAACATTAGGCTGATTCGCAAAGGCTCGGCGTAGTTCGTCGGCCGAATAAAAATCCATCGACGATTCCTCATTACCGTGGTTAAAGGCTAGCAACCGTTCAGTCTTTCCATCCAACTGCAAGGCATAGTAGCCTGCTTCAACTTCCTGTCCAGCCGCCAGTTCATTACTTTTTGGCATTTCGAGAAGCAACTGATTTCCTACAACCCGCTGAATTGGAATAATTTCCAGCTTATCATGTTTCAGTTTATAAACCGCCTTCTCAGACGGATTAGCAACCGGAATGGTAATCAGGTTTTCATCGAATGAATAAGCCGTTCGTTGTGGACGAACACTCATGGCCGCCATTTTATACATGACGGGAACAAACAGCGCGTGTTCGGCCAGATTACCGTAAGTGGTTGATAACGGATTAGCCAGCAGATAAACACTACCCTGACGACCCGCCTGCCCTCTTACGGTTGTTCGTGTCAGCAACGGGCTTCCATCGCGCAAGCTCAATAGGCGATCTCCCGAATTCCAACGCCAGACCGGAGCGGCAGTTGGCATATTCAGCCGATCCGACTGGTAACTCTGCTGAAATACATCAACAAAGAATGGGTTTCGCCGGTCGGGGTCGGCAACGGGCAATGGTGATGGGGTACTGCCAGTTGCCGCCATTACCTGAATACTGCCAACACCTAGCGACCGCAGAAATGGTTCATAGGAAGCAGTGTTCGGATTAGTGGGTGGAATAATGGTTAGGCTTCCTCCCTGCCGGACAAATCGTTCCAGCTCAGTACGAAGCGCACCACTCACGTCGGAAACGCCTTCCAGTACCACCAAATCCGTCTCTTTCAGTTGACCAACATCAAAATTCTGGGCATTGAAGCTCCTTCGGACAAACAAACTGTCGTTCGAATACACCGCGTCGACATAATCCGTTGATCGAGCAGGCGAACTGGCTTTTTGTTCAAACAGGTGTAATACCCGAACGGCGGGCGACGCTTCGATCACAAAAAAGTATTGATTATCGAACGTAATGGGAAAATCCTCGAATACGATACGCCCCCGGTGAAACCCTTTGGAGGTCACGTTGAAATTAAGCGATACAGTAGCCGACCCTCCCGGTGCCAGTGTAGCCGACGCTGTTGAGGTTTGTGTATCGTCCAGATAAAGTCGTATAGGCAGGTTTTTGACATTTTCCCGACCGGCATTGTTCAGCTTGACATTCACGCTGTTGTTCTGCAATTCGCGAATAAACGGCGTACTAAGCCAGACAGAATCGACATAGACGTTTTTGGTTGACTGTGCATCCAGAGGCACAATAAATAACCGATCAGTAGTATCGATTTTCAGCCGCGACAGATCGCCTACGGTACTTTTCTGAAAGTCAGAAAACCAGAACAACTGATTGCGGCCGCTTGGGTTGAGCGAGCTCAGCAGATTTCGCTGGCGACGATAGACCGTCTCTAAGTTACGGGGTGTATGAGCAAACCGAATGGAGGTTACCCGATCCCGAACGGCTTCGGCCGTACCAGCCTGTTGCTCAGCCGCCGAAAAATCATTGGTGATCAATTGTAGCGATGCAGCATTCCGAAAAAGCGTCAGCAGTTCATCCAGTTTGCTAATGGCAATATCGAGGTAGCGTTTGGTGTTCCGTTCGTTCTGCATACTGAACGAATTGTCGACATACAAACTCGTTACCCCCTGCCGCGATAAACCCAGTTTATTCTTGCTTGGAATAAACGGTTGGGCAAACGCCAGCACCAGACAAATCAGGAACAGACAACGACAGGCCAGAATGAGCCAGTGTTTCAGCCGACGAAATGATTTGGTCTCCGTTTGTACCGTCCGTAGTAAAGCTACATTGGTAAAAAACACCCGTCGGGTTCGCCGGAAATTGAACAGGTGAATGGCTATCGGAACCGATACAGCCATCAGGCCAAACAGGAATGTAGGATATAAAAAATTCATTCAGACGAAACAGAGAAAGTCATTCATGGCCATCAACCAGTTATTCATAGTTATTCGCCGTCATGTAGTGTAATAAACAACCAATGACTACGAATGGCTATGAATGATTACTTGACAACCTCATTGTTTTTAAACGAATTGCAATGGGTCTTTCGTTTTTTCGGAAGCCGATTTACCACATAAATCGCTTCTGTGAGCCTAAGTTAATCAGGTATTATGATTTCGTAAAATGCTGATTTGGTTTGCAAAACATCCGTATACGTAATTGAGCTTACCGTATCACCAAACGTGGTAAATTCATTTATAGGGGTATGCCCTACAACCTGATGAAAGCCAGACAGATAATCAACTTTAGTTTCCTGACGATCAGCCCAGATTGGTCCACCGAATGGATCGTTCCCACCGCGCCGGGGTCCTACTTCAAACAATAAATTTCGGTAGGCCATTGACCGCTGATGAACATCATTCAATAATTCAGCCAAATCATAATCGGGTGTAATGGAAAGTGAATTATTTTCTGTTTTCTCCAGAAGATGTGCTAACCATTGGTTAGTAATGCCTGCATGCGTAAACAGATAAGAGCCTTGTTGATAGGCAATTTGAAATAACCCCTCATATTCCTCAAAAACCTCACTCAGCATAGGCTGTGCCAACGGCCGGAATCCTGAGCAGCGGTAATACGGAAAGTGCATATACTGCGCATCGTGGTTACCTATCAATAGTACAATTTTATCGGGGTAGCTACGCTTTAGCTGAATGATGTCAAGTAGGTTGTTGTAAATTGTTTCATCGTCGAATACATAACTGTCGGTATAATCGCCCAGGAAAACAATTTGATCATGAGTGTCTGTATTGATTTCCTTCCAAACGTTTCGACCATGAATGTCACTAACGGTAAGAATAGTCATAATTTCTGTTTACCGCGCCAGATAAAACCATCCAGCACGTAATGGGTCATTTGTGGCAATGCCAGTAAGGGAACCAGTAACGCCATAATCTGTTTGTTGGATATGGCCGGGAGCACCTGAAACCAGCCGAAAACAGAAGCATGTTCACGCCAGATCAGGCTATCCCATAATCCTTCTTCAAGATAGGCCAGCAAAACGAGTACACCAAGAAAAGTGACCCAACGGTTTCGCAACGCCCATTTCATCAATCTTGTTTCAGGAAATTTTCGAGGGAGTGCATTTTTTCCATCGCTCACCCAAATCAGGGCTATGTATGGAACCCCGTGCGATACCACATTGAGCATAGTGAAGGCCAGGTCGCCATTGAATTGGATGATACCAAAATACCAGGAAACAATCGTTCCCAGAACAAGCAGGTTTCGGGGCACATTCAACCACCTTTGCTGGCGATATAGCCACACTTCTTTGCCTATGTACCCAACCAACAGGCAACCATACAAGCCTGTTAATAGACCCTTGAGCTCATCGGCTTCATGCTGGACAAAATCACCTTCGATAAACCAGGTAAAATGACGACCAGGGGTCAGGTGCCACCATAGAATCGGATACAGGGTAGCTGCATAAATCATCATCGTATCGAGTCGGACAGACCAGGCAGGATTCTTCTCCGCCCGGCTATAGATACGAAGAAACCCATATTGCTGCCGAACAAAATGAAAAACGGCCAGATACGCCAACACCCGCCAGAACCAAAGTCCATCCAGGCTGTGCAAGGCTACCCCCACCAGATAACAAATCAGGGGTACTCCCAGAAAGAGTAGTCTTTGTTTCTGAAAGCGAACAGGGTCCGCATAGGTACGAAACAAAGTGCTGTACACATGCGCCACGTCGACCAGCATCACCAGAACTACCCACCCGATCAACGGCATTTCATCCGTCGTTCGAAACCGCTCGGGTAATAACATAACAACAAATAGTGCCACAAATGGAGGAGCTAACACGAACCAACCATCGAAACGGGGGCTTTTGATCCACGGCTGTTTCATACAGAACCAACCACCTCCTGGGCCGCACGAATACCCTGATAAAATGCTTCTTCGAAAATCGAGATACCGCTCAGGTCGGAATGCGCAAAAAAGACACGATTGTCCAACGGCTGTGCTGCTTTCCGACGTTCATTACCCCAAATGAAACCGGGTGATGGCGAAATCATCCCATGCCCCCATAGCCAGATGTCGGCCTGCGACACATAGACCGTTACGCCCGGATGAGCCAGCTCCAGTTCATCCAGAATCTGAGAGAGCCACTGCTCGTAGGTAGTTGTGTAGGCGGCTTGTCGGGCTACATCAGGGCTGGTATCTGTCAGGGGTTTGTAATACGTAATTACTTTTTGGGAGCTATCTTGCAGGTTCTGCTGATTGGCGTTGATATAACCGACCGATGCGGTATTGTACAGCACGTTATCCCAGCAAAGTGGCAATCCTCTGCCCTGTGGTAATCCCGATACGGTCAGATTGGCAACCAGCCACGGCGCATACTGGAAGCCCGCTAACGCACTTCGTTCTGAGGCAACCGAATGAAGCAATCGTTGGGTTATAAACTGTGGAGTCGCCAGAATAACCCGGTTTGCCTGCACCACAAGATTCTGATTGGCCAACGCATCATAGACCCGCACCGTTACAGCCGAATCCCAGAACTCCATCCCATACACGAGTAAATTAGCCCGGATAGGCGAATCAGCCTGTTTACGCAAATGATCTGCCAGAAAGCCATTTCCCTGCGGCCAGGTCAGCACAGAAGACGCACTGGCATTGGCCGCTTTCCCTTTACGTGAGGCAAAATAATGCAAACCTGCCCAGGCCGACGTATTGGCAAGTGTAGCCCCATAATCATCTCGGCAACTGTAGTTCAGGTACCAACGCAGATACGGAGACGTAAAGCCTTCCTGGGTTAAATAACTGGCAAATGAAATGGCATCCAATGCCCGAAAATGCTCATCTGCTGATGACTGATCGAGGGGAATGGCGAAGGCATCACGCCCATCGGCGCCTTTAACCTGCTTCAGTTGATCAACCAGGGCAAAAAAACGGGACGTCTGCTGCTTATCTTCTTTAGTCAACCCCGTATCAGGCACCAGCCCCTCCTGCCATAATCCATTGATATACAACCGCTCTTCTGGATCATGGCATAGAAAGTATTCGTTATAAACAGGGTATTTCTGATCGTCGTATCCGGTGATCACATTACATTCCTGAAGAAACTGAAGCAAGTCTTTATTTCGAATATCGGGTATGGGCAGATAATGAGCCCCTAAGGGATAAGCCGAAACATCGTTCTGCCCATAAGCCGCATTACCCCCTGTTTGCGACGCCATTTCCAGTAAGAGTACATCCCGAACGCCCTGCTTCTGCAACCAGCGACGAGCCGATAAACCAGCTACTCCCCCACCTACAATCAGCACATCGGTCAATATTTTTTCCTTAATTGGTAGTTTTGTCAGATCGGGGATCGACCGCAGTTTATGCCCTACCTGATGATTGGCGCCATTGATACTCCCCTGAATATGACTAACCGAACGAGCTGGTGTGCAGGAAAGTAAAGCTGACGAGCCAGCCAGCAGCGTGGCAGCCCCTGCCCCAGCCCGAATCAGAAATTGACGACGATTGGTTGAATCAGGATTATTGTCCATAGGGTGCCCACTCTTCCTCAAACGACTGTACCAGAACCTGATTATTCAATTTATTCACTTCCGTTGACATTGCTGCCATATCGGGTGGAAAATAGAGCATATCACGAATCGTCTGGGCATTCACAAAACGTAATCCGGTGGGCAAGGCACTCCCAACTCGCCAGTGCTGATTTCGCAGCGCCAGCACATAGCCCCATTCACCAAATGAGGGTACGTAAGCATGATACGGAATCGTCTGAAAACCAACCGCAACTAACGTATTCCGCACGCACCAGAACGATTTTCGGGCTACATAGGGCGAGGTCGACTGTACAACAATTATCCCGTCGGGAGCCAGTCGTTTTTCCAGTTCAGTATAGAACGTTGTACTGTATAACTTTCCAATGGAGTAATTAGAAGGGTCAGGAAAATCAACAATCATCACATCATAACGAGCGGTGTCCTCTCGTATCCATGTAAACGCATCCTTATTGATAATCTCCACCCTGGGCGACAGGAGTGAGCGTTGGTTGAGCCTTACCAGAACTGGATTGTGCCGGAATAACGACGTCATAGCCGGGTCGAGATCAACTAGTCTGATTTGCTGAATCGCCGGGTATTTTAGTAACTCCCGAACCGCCAGCCCATCGCCCCCGCCCAATACAAGCACCCGTCGGGCAGTTGGACGTGCCTGCATGGCCGGATGAACGAGGGCTTCATGATACCGATATTCGTCGGCCGAACTAAACTGAAGATTTCCATTCAGGTAGAGTCGTAATTCCCGGTTATTGCGAGTCAGTACGATTCGCTGGTACGGGGTGCTTTTGCTATAGATTATGGCGTCCTGAAAAGTCGCCCCTTCACTGTAAGCCATAATCTTCTCGGCATACACAAACGCAGCCATTAAACCACTTATACTCAAGCCTAAAATAGCTGTAAAAACGGCTCGAAACGAGCGGGTTTCAGCAAAGCGATATAGCAGGAATCCAGCGACGCCTACGTTTAGTAAACCAAAAAATAACGACGTTCGAATCAGGCCTAATTGGGGTACGAGCCACAACGGAAATACGAGCGAAGCCAGCAGAGAGCCGATATAATCGAAGGTAAAAACGCGCGACACCAGATCTTTGAAAGTAATCTGGTTTTCCAATATCCGCATCAGCAGCGGAATCTCCAGCCCTACCAGCGCCCCAGTGAACCCTACTAACAGGTAAAGCAATAATCGAAAAGAAGCGACCTGTTCAAACAAAACAAACAACAAGGGTACACTAAAACCACCAACCAGCCCTACCAGTAGCTCAATCTGGATAAACCACTTTAATAAATTGCCGTCCAGATATTTCGATAGCCACGAGCCAATGCCCATCGAAAACAGGTACACGCCAATGATTGTTGAAAATTGGGTAACGGAATCGCCTAGCAGATAGCTCGCCAGCGTGCCAGCCACAAGTTCATAAATGAGTCCACAGGTCGCAATCACAAATACGGACACCAGCAGTAACCAGTGCAATGGGCGCAACTCCGACGGTGGTTTTACCTGCTTGGGAGGGCTAACCATGAATGGCCGAACTGATGATAATAGCCACAGCAATCATAAAGGCGGCTGCTAAAATGGCCAGCGCTACGTTTTGCTCGTCAACAATTTTTTTCCAGAGATTTTCAGGGGCTATTTTTTCGATCACCACAAAACAGATAATCAGAATAATAATACCCAGCAGCGAGTAAACGATGGAAGCGGTTATGTACTTATATTCCATATTGAGGTAAAGGTTATTTGTGATAGAAATGCCGATGGCTGGAGTAGGAACGTCCTGAACTTCCGTAATAACGATTGTCGGTATCGTCACTTAGATTATCATCACCCAACAGACGCGTACCCGTGAAGCCAGCCCATACAAATACGCCCAGTGCGACAAGCACCACCAGGACGTAGTATTTGATTTTTGAAAAACCTGTATTCATTCTGCCTGTTCATTTTCAATGTTGCTATTAGCCCACCGTCGACTTTCAAACGAGCTTCGACGGAATACCTGTATAATCGGGTAAATAGCTAATAACAAGACAAATAAAACTAGATTTGAACCCAGCCCTTTGTTCTGACGAACGCGAACCGCATACGAAATTGTCTGATTTTTTTCAGATACCGGGTAGATGTTCATGTGGTATCGTCCTGACGGGACCCTCGACAAAATGGCCTCTTCGGTTCGGCTTCCTTCCGTCCAGCTTTCGCCACTCTCAACACCTTCGTAATATTCCAACGACTTTGACACCTCATAAACCCGCCCCGACTTTTCATTCATCAACGTAATGCTCAACTCAAGCCAGTGATTGGTCAGGTTATTTGCCGACAGATCAATGAGTAACGATGTTGGCCCCTGCACATCGAACGACGGAGTTATAATCGGTTTACTAACACCTGCCGAATCGGGTTGGGTGTCATAGGATTGATTGATTAATTCTTTCGATGGCCTGACAATCATCAGCACGACCTGCATAACCAGAATCAAAACCAGTGCCAGTCCAGTAATTGCCCAGGTGGCCCTCCAGGCTTCCTGATTGGCATCGCTCGGCTCAATAGCGCCAACGCCGACAGACGGTGGCAAACTCTTTTCAGCCATGCCAAAGGCGGTTGCCAATTCAGACCGTTTCACATAACGAGCTTTATACCAGTCGGATCGTTGCTGATCCTGTTCATGAACCACCATGTAGGGCGGTTGAATGTATTCGGAGATTGTCAGTTGTTCATCATTCAGAAGATTCCAGTCAAACTCACCCACAGCATTGATCACTTCGGCCTTATACCGACTAAAAATTTTATACTGCCGCTCTTCCGTTTGAACAAAATTGGCCTGATCCTGATACATCTTACCTGTTGGTTCGATGAACATCCAATGACCATCATACTCTGCCAACTGGCAGTATCGGCCATCCTTTTGGAACAGCATGTATTCGACCCAATCGTACGTTGTACCCGCTTCCCGTTTATGAATAAACCCAACAACCCTTACAAACTGGCTATTCAGGTAACCTTCTGTTCCGATTGGTAACACAACCGGCGAAGCCGAATTTGAGAAGGCCGTCAGAATATAGGGTGACTTTTCGTACTCATATTGAAAAAACGCATGACAATTTGGGCATCCATAATATGAACTCCCCGCTACATCGTAGTACGTAATTTCGGTTTGGCATTTCGGACAATTAAGCGTGGCCGACGGAGGTGTCTGGCCGGAAGTAGCCATGTCAGTCATCGAGTCAGTTCCTGTTTAGAAAGTTCGGTGGCGGAAAAATGACGTAGTACCTCTTCGTAAAACTGACGGGCTTTTGCCGTGTTGTCATGCAGGTAGTTCGACAGGAATACGTCGAAGGTTGCGATTCCTAATTCGGGCCAGGTGTGTATGGATACGTGTGATTCGGTCAGACAGACAACGGCTGTAAACCCGCCATTCGGAAACGCATGATACACTTCCCCAACTTTTGTGAGCTGCAATGAGTCAATCAACTGATCGAAAAGAGCCTGACAGGCTGAAGCCTCAACCAATTGATCGGATGAAGACGTGAACGTAGACAGTAAATGCAAGCCTGGTCGATAGGCCATTACAGGAATAGGTTAAGGCGCGGCAGTGAACATTGATTTTTTAAATCGATCAACTCGGCTAATCTACTCAAAAATCAGACATTTGGTTATCGGTCTGGATAACAGGCACAAAAAAGCCCCAACCGGCTTTACCAGTTGGGGCAATTCAGAACCGCCGGAGCGGTTCTTATTATAGCGTACGTTTAACCTCTTTCAGTTCGAAGCTTTCGATGATATCACCTACTTCGATGTCGTTGAAGTTTCTAATGCTCAAGCCACACTCGTAGCCTGTTTTCACTTCATTGACATCATCCTTAAAGCGTTTCAGTGCACTGATTTCACCGGTATGTATCACAATGAAGTCGCGAATGATCCGGATCTTGTTATTCCGCTTGATCGTACCTTCGGTTACGTAGCAACCCGCTACCGTACCAACTTTACTAATCTTGAACACATCACGAACTTCAATATTACCAACAATCACTTCTTCAACAGTCGGTGCCAGCAAGCCTTCCATAGCATCTTTTACCTCGTTGATTGCGTCGTAAATGATCGAGTAGAGACGGATTTCGATCTGTTCCTGCTCAGCCAGTCTACGGGCACTCGACGATGGACGAACCTGGAAGCCAACGATGACCGCATCCGAAGCCGAAGCCAGCAGTACATCCGATTCGGAAATCTGCCCCACAGCTTTGTGGATGATGTTCACCTGCACCTCTTCGGTTGACAGTTGGAGTAATGAATCAGACAGAGCTTCTACTGATCCGTCCACGTCACCTTTCACAATCACATTCAGCTCTTTGAAGGTACCGATAGCCTTCCGACGACCGATCTCTTCCAGCGTAATGTGCTTGCGGGTCCGTAGGGTTTGCTCACGCAGCAGTTGTTCGCGTTTGTTCGCAATTTCGCGGGCTTCACGCTCCGTCTCCATCACGTTGAACTTGTCCCCTGCCTGAGGTGCGCCCGGCAGACCCAAAATCTGAACGGGTGTTGCTGGCCCTGCTTCTTTGATCCGTTCACCCCGGTCGTTGGTCATTGCCCGAATACGCCCATAATGAGCGCCTACAAGCATGACATCACCCTGACGCAGTGTACCATTTTCAACCAGTACAGTTGATACATAGCCCCGACCTTTATCGAGCGATGCTTCGATTACTGTACCCAGTGCCCGACGGTCAGGATTCGCTTTCAATTCGAGTAATTCGGCTTCGAGCAATACTTTTTCAAGCAGATCATCAACACCCATACCCGATTTCGACGAAATCTCCTGAGCCTGATACTTACCACCCCATTCTTCAACAAGGAAGTTCATAGCAGCCAGCTCGGTACGAATCTTCTCGGCATCAGCTCCTGGTTTATCTACTTTCGAGAAAGCAAACACAATGGGAACGCCTGCTACCTGAGCGTGATTGATCGCTTCACGAGTCTGCGGCATCACACTATCGTCGGCAGCAATCACGATGATAACTACGTCAGTTACCTTGGCTCCCCGTGCCCGCATAGCCGTAAAGGCTTCGTGACCTGGTGTATCGAGGAAGGTAATCATCCGATCATCGGAGGTTTTTACGCTGTAGGCACCAATGTGCTGTGTGATACCACCAGCCTCACCAGCCGCCACTTTAGCCCGACGGATGTAGTCAAGCAACGATGTTTTACCGTGGTCAACGTGACCCATGATCGTCACAATAGGCGCCCGTGGTTGTAGGTCCTCTGGAGCATCGGCTTCTACATCAATACCAGCTTCCGTTTCATCTTCGGCCGATACGAATTGTACATCAAACCCAAACTCATCGGCAATAACCGTTATCGCTTCAGCATCTAACCGCTGGTTGATCGAGACGAACATACCGAGGTTCAAACAAACTGAGATGACATCGTTGATCGACACATCCATTAAAGATGCCAGATCATTAGCCGATACAAACTCAGTCACTTTCAGTGTTTTTGCTTCCAGCTCCTCCTGTTCGTTCAGCAAACGACGATCTTCCTCCCGTTGATTCCGGCGGTCGCGTCGACGATCGGCTCCACGGTTCGGTGTATTACCCTGCATTCGGGCATTCGTCTGCTGAATAGCTTTCCGAACATCGGCCTGGGTAGGCGCTTCACGGCGATTGTTGTTTCGATCATTATTCCGATCACCACGATTACCGCGCTGATCCCGACCATTGTTATTGTTATTATTGCGGCCACCACCACCTTGATTCCGGTTATTAGTGTTCGCATTTTGGCCTTGTCCCTGGCCTCCACCACCCCGATTGGCAGGTGCCTGGTTACGATCCGTTTCCGCATTCTGGGTCTGTGGACGATTATTATCGCGTTGACCACCAGCCTGCTGGTTCTGTTGACGGTTACCGTCGCGTTGACCACCAGCCTGATTTGGCTGACGATTGCCATCGCGCTGGCCACCAGCCTGGTTGCGATCGTTTTGATTCCGGTCATTCGGATTCCGATTGGCTGGCCCCCGATCCCCATCCCGTGGAGGGCGATCATTCCGATTGTTAGGTCCGCCACCCTGGCCCTGCTGAGGCTGCGAGGTACTACCTAACGCACCTTCGCGTCCACCGCGAATCCGCTTGCGCTTTTTCTTATCTGCGTTATTATTATTACCTCCGCCCTGGCCCTGACGTGGGTTATTGACAGGAAGTTCTATTTTACCCAGGATTTTCAATCCACCAAGCTGATGGCTACCAGCTGCCCGAATCGTTTCGGTAGGCACTTCTTCCTCCTCCTCATTAGCAGGAGCCGATACTGGTTTCGCCTGTGGAGTCTCTGGTTTCGGCTGCACAGAAGGTGCAGGAGTAGCAATAGCCTTGGGCGGTTCCGGCTTAACAGTAACAACAGGCTTCTCTGGCTCTGCTTTCACTTGTGGAGCTGGCGCTGGTACAGATTCGGATTTTACAGGCTCCACGTTTACGGGTTCTGCCTTCTTCAGTTGCTCTGCAACAGCCGGAGGAGTTTCCTTCGGTGGTGTATTAACTGGAGCAGACACTTGCACAGGAGCGGGAGCGGGTGCGGGTTTCACCTCAACAACAGGAGCCGGTGGCGTCTCTACAGGTTTTACCACTTCAGCTTGTGGCTGAACAGCAACGGGTTTGGGTGGTTCAGGCGTAGGTGTCACCACACTGACCGGCTGAGGCTTAGTCTCAACAGGCTTAGGTGGTTCAGGTGCTTTTACTTCCTGTGGTGGCGTTGCTTTTGCCTGAGTCACAGGGGGAGTTGCTGGTTTGGGATTCAAATCGATTTTACCCACCACTTTTAATCCCGGCAATCCTGTCTGGGCCGTTTGTGGCGTTGATCGAGGTTCCGAAGTGGGTGGTTTAGGCAATTCAGCCGGAGCTGATTCGGGTTTCTTGTCGACTAGTGGCCGTCCGGCATCATCACGACGCCAGGCAACGACATCCTCCTCCCGAGAACGCGGTGGCTCGGCAACGGTAACCGACGATTCGGTCCGGCGAGCTCCGTTCAGGAGTTCCGTTGATTTGTACTCTTTCGCTAACACCTCCAACTGTTCCATGTTGATTTTGGTGTTAGGATTTACTTCAACCTTAAACCCTTTGGCAGACAGACTACTCGCAACAGAGGACAGTCCTTTGTTGAGAATTTTTGCCACTTGGCTCAGGCGCATTGACTTTTCTTCTGCCATACGTTCGGTCTATATTCGGCAAATTTAATGGTTGTTCCTATGGTATGAACAATACTTACGGGAATTAAAATCCCTTATTTTAAGAATGTGTAACGAATAATGTAAAATGAATCATGATTCGCAGCCTCTTACCGACTCATTTTACATTATTCATTAGCCGTTATTCATTGTTATTCAAACTCCTGTTTCAGAATATTAACAATCTCCTCAACTGTGTCTTCCTCCAGATCGGTCCGGCGAACAAGCTCTTCTTTACTTAAGGCCAGTACACTCTTGGCAGTATCCAGACCAACCTTACGAAGTTCTTCGATCATCCATCCGTCGATCTCATCGGAGAATTCCATCAGGTCAACATCTTCATCATCTTCCTGGCCTTCGTTATCGCGGAATACATCGATTTCCATATCCACCAACCGCCCGGCAAGTTTAATATTCTGACCGCCTTTACCAATAGCCAGCGATACCTGATCGGGTTTCAGGAAAACAGACACCCGCTTATGATCGCGATCGATCTGCATTGAACTGATCTTAGCCGGACTTAATGCACGACTGATAAGCAGTTCAAAGTTCTCTGTGTAGTTGATTACGTCGATATTTTCATTGCCCAATTCACGCACGATGCCGTGAATACGCGATCCTTTCATCCCCACGCAGGCTCCAACTGGATCAATACGATCGTCGTACGATTCAACAGCCACCTTGGCCCGTTCGCCCGGCTCCCGAACAATTTTACGGATCGAGATTAAGCCGTCGTAAATTTCAGGCACTTCGATTTCAAACAGGCGCTCCAAAAATACGGGGGATGTACGCGACAGAATAATTTTGGGCGTGCCATTCAGCATATCGACCCGGCTAATAACCGCTTTTACGGCTTCCCCTTTCCGGTAACGATCTTTCGGAATCTGTTCCGTCCGGGGCAGGCTAAGTTCGTTGTTTTCGCTATCGACCAGAATGATTTCGTGCTTCAGAAGCTGATATACTTCGGCACTGACGAGATCACCTACCTGATCTTTATACTTCTGATAAAGGAGCTCTTTTTCCATATCCTTTATCTTCTGGATTAGCGTCTGGCGAGCCGTTTGCACAACCCGACGGCCAAAATCTTCGAGTTTGACTTCCTCGGCCACCTGCTCGCCTACCTCAAAGTCATCCTGAATTTTTCGGGCCTCGGCAAGCGGAATTTTGTCATAATCCCAAATATCTTCGGAATTATCATCGACGATTTCACGCGTCCGCCACATTTCGAGATCACCGCTTTCGGCGTTGATAATCACGTCGAAATTTTCGTCGGTGCCAAATTTTTTACGAATCATCGTCCGGAAAACATCTTCCAGAATAGCGATCATCGTAGGCCGGTCAATATTCTTTGACCGGGCAAAGTCAGCAAACGATTCAATTAAAAGTCCACTGGTCATTTTTTGTTCTCAGTCTACTGTTTTCAGTTCACTGCTTGCTGCTCATTACATACTAACTAACTGTAAACAGCAAACTAAAAACTATTTAAAAGATACCTCTACATTCGCTTTTTTAATCTGCTCAAACGGGATTGGGGTGGGTCCAACCGGAGCCGCTTCAACCATTAAATCAGCTTCTTTTTTCTTTTTACTTTTTGATTTCTTTTCCGGCTCAATATCCAGCACAATTTGATCGTCGGCTACCGAGACTAATTTACCTTTTCGCGTTTTCCCATCTGCCAGGGTCACTACCAGCGTACGACCAATGTTTCGGAGATACTGACGCATGAACCTTAGTGGAAAATCGACTCCCGGCGATGAAACTTCAAGCGTGAAGGGAGAATCACCAAAAAAATTCATTTCGTCCATTTGTGTGCCTAATGTACGACTGATATTGGCACACTCATCAATCGTAATTCCTTCATCGCTATCGAGCAGGACGGTTACTTTAATTCGCCCCCCCTGCCGCCCAGCTATCTGGCAATCAACAATATATAATCGTCCATCAGCCAAATAAGGCTGGAGCGATTCCGTTACTTTCGCTTTATCGTCCATAAGGTAGGGCTAACAAAAAAGGGAGTGCGACTCCCTTTTTTAATCAATGCCATATGGTTTTAATGCACAAATATAATAGGTTTTTGCGGGTTTAGCAAACACGGAGTGAACTCTATTATATACGTTGCCGACACAATACCTTATTTTTGGCTCATAAATTACCTATCTGGCGTGCTCAAGGCCGATACTATGACAATACGAACTCGGGTCGGACAACTCATCTCCTTTTTTTTTCGGTCATTGTTGTGGTCGATCAACTTAATGCTGGCTTTGTATACATGCCTGGCTTATTGGCTATTGTATAGCTTACAGATTGAACACTGGTCGGCCGGTATGATCATGATCAGCATACCCATCGCCTGGGGATTAAATTTCGTTGTGGTTTGTCTGTGGCTGACTTCACGGCCATGGCGAAGCTGGCTATCGGGTGTTGTTCTCATTCTGGGTATTGCTCTGTTTGGCTCCCGTACCTTTGTCTGGCATTCACCGGCTAAACCCACCGATCAGGGAACACCGATAAAAGTGTTTAGCTACAACGTCCATCAGTTCAATGAATTTGGAACGGGTGATAATCCAGTAATCAACTCCAACGGGGTACTGGCACAGCGTATGCTCAACTTTGTATTGCGCTTTGATGCTCCGATCAAATGTTTCCAGGAAACATATACCCAGGGTAACTTACCCGAATATGATTTGCTAAGCCGCTTCAGCCAGGCGGGCTATCCCTATAGCGCACTATTACATCCTGAAGAAGGTCATAAACCGAATGGCGATATCGGGGTATCTATTTTCTCTCGCTTTCCGATCGTCGATTCAGGTCAGGAAGTCTTTGAAACGCACAATGGCCTGGTTTGGGCCAATATCAAGGTAGGTGATGATACTATCCGTGTCATCAACGTTCACTTACACTCGATGGGTATCCGGGTAGGGAGGGTGCTTCGGCAGAACGAAATGAAAGGAGTGCAACACGAAACGCGTGGGGTTCTAAGTGCGCTTCGTATGGGGTTTATCGACCGGAACAAAGAGGTAAGACGAGTGGAGGAGTATATTCGGGCAAGCCCTTATCCTGTTATCGTAACTGGCGATCATAACGACACGCCTTATAGTGTCGTTTATGAACGAATGCGCCGGGTATTGCCCAATAGTTTTGAAGATGCCGGACGCGGATTTGGCTTTACCTATAATCGACTGCCCAAATTTATCCGCATCGATCACCAGTTTCACGACCCCAATCTGTCTGTCGTAAACTTTGAAACCATCAATTACACGACTTATTCCGACCACTACCCTATTGTAGGAACCTATTATTTCAAGGATGGGCATTCACCCACTGCTCGCCATCCGTAAACACTTCTTTTTTCCAGATAGGGACGGTCTGCTTGATGGTATCGATAATGAATCGGCAGGCTTCGAACGCATCGGCCCGATGGGCGGTAGCTACACCAATCAAAACAGCGGTTTCACCTATTCGCAAGACTCCCTTACGATGAATGATCGTGTAGTTAAGAATCGCCCATCGCTTATTAGCTTCGTCGGCAATCTTCTGCATTTCGCTGATAGCCATACGGTCGTAGGCTTCATACTCAAGCCGGTCAACAGATCGCTGCTGTGTATTATCTCTCACAACGCCAAGGAAAATATCAATAGCGCCCGCTTGCGAGGATTGCAGTTGCTGCAAAGCAGCAGTTATATCAATAGGGTCGGAAGTAAGTGTAATCATACGAGAACGGGTGCAATGAGGAACGAATGAAGTCATTTGTCTCCTCATTGCCCCTTTTATGTTTACCCCCCACTCACAGGAGGAATCAAAGCAACTTCATCACTAGGGGTAAGAATCTGATCGGTTTCAGCATATTCGCCATTGACGGCCACCAATAACGATCGAATACCAGCTAATTGGGGATACTGTTGATGCAGTTGCGTCAACAGGTCGCCTACACGAGCCTCTTCCAAAAGAGGTACTGATACAGACGACTGCCCAGTAAGATCGCGGGTGATACCAAACAACAGCACAGAAACAGATGAATTCATGAGTAAATCGAACAGAAAGGTCAACTAAACAACATAGCATTGACCAATTGAAGTTCGTTTTTGAGTCAATAAAAAACGGTGGTACAACTTTTAGAGGTACCACCGTTTTCCATCTGGGCTAAACCTAGTTCGATTTGTCAAGTTTACGTTCAGCCTTTTTCATTTTTCGGTCGGCTTTATTCAGTGCCTTATCAGTGCCCTGTTTAACGTCTTCCTTTGTATTTTTGGCCGCGGTTGAAATCTTATCACCTGCCTTATCCGCTTCGCGGCCTACTTTACGACCAGCAGCTTTTGTTGTTTCTTTGGCCTGATGGGCAGCTTCCTTTGCTTTCTCCTTCGTATCCTGACCGAATACAACGACTCCGGTCGTCATCAGTAGCATAGTCGTCAGCAGTGCGAGTTTTTTCATGATTGTCGAGTTATTTTTCATTGTCAATAACTCAAACCTGAATCACATTGTTTGGCTAACCCTATCGGTTTATTCTTTATGCTTAAACACTTTCACCTGATAAACATAGTCCTGCATCCGCTTGATCTGTTGCTTACGGGGCAAGTTGGCCAGCGCATTTTTTCTATTCAGACGAATCGGCTGTCCCTTCAATGAATCAGCCGGAATATTATTCAGCGATTCAAGCAGGTAATTTGTTTTAACAGCAAAACTTACCCCCTCCGATGTGGTTTGTTTACCACTAATAATGCCAATAATCGCTCCTTTTTCATTTAAAAGCGGCCCGCCCGAGTTACCTGGGTTAACACCAATAGCCACCTGATAGGCCGTAGAGTCGCCACGATAGCCCGTTCCAGAACTTAGATACCCCTCACCGTATACAATTTCTTCACGGGGGTATCCCAACGTATAGACACGCTCTCCCAAATCAGACGAACGGGCATCGAAGCTATACGGTACGGTTGGCATCGGTCGAAATGCGCTATCATCGCAGAGTTGCAGAAAAGCCAGATCATGCGACTGATCCGTATAAACGACTCTGGCTTTATATACTTCACCTTTGTTACTCTGCACATACACCGAATCTGCCTCATGGACAATGTGGTTGTTGGTAACAAAGTAGCCATCACCCGTAATCAGGAATCCAGTACCGGCTACCTGACCGGGATTCAGGCTGAGTGCCCGTCCGCGTCCGTTCAGATCACTCCACAACTTCCGCTGCGACGATTTGACGGCCTGAATTTCTTTACTTAACTGGCTGTATTGCTGTTCCTGCTTGTGGCTTTGCTGATACGAGCGATACAGAAAAATAGAGCCAAATGTAGTAATGATAGCCGCCGATGCTGCCACAGCCAGTGTGGTACGATAAGTTTTCCATAAGCCACGAACCTGCCCCGATGACTCCAGACTGGATTGATACGAATCGGCTGCCTGGCGCATGGCACTCATGTCAGTCGCTGCATGAATTTTAGCCAGTCGCTGTTTAAACCGGATTCGTTCGCCGTAAGCGTGTAACGCGTTTTCTATGTCTCTTTCCTCGTCCATATCTAAAGAAAGTTGTCTGATTGAAACGTTCCAGTGCTAAAAAGTTGAGATCGTTTAACGGGCTACAACCGTTCAACTCTGTAACGATATAACTCATCACTGTTTATACTCCGAAAAGAACAGCCGCTTCAACCGCATCAGGCATTTATACTTTTGCGTTTTGGCATTGTCGGCATTGGTATAGCCAAACTTTTCGGTTATATCCTGCATACTCATATGCTGGATATAAAAATCTTCCAGCAAGGTCCGGCAGGGTTCGCCAAGCCGGTCAAGCGAATCAGCCATCAGGTCAAACTGACGGTCTCGTTCTTCGTGTACCGACAGATCATCGGACAGATGATCCAGCGCAACGTCGTCTGATACTGGCGACTCAATGTCGCGTACCATAAATCGACTCCGTTGTGCCAACTGCTTCAGCCACAATCGCCTGCTTACGGAATATAAGTAGGTTTTCAATTGGCAATGCAACTCCAGTGACCCACTCCTCACTTTCTCATACAGCACAATCAATGCTTCCTGATAAATATCTTTTGCATCATCTTCAGTACCTGTATTAGTCATCACCAGGTGAAGAACCATGGGAAAGTACCGGCGATACAACTGCCCAAGGGCATCGTCGGAGCCACTGGCCAACCCCATAAGCAACTCTTCATCAGTCAATACGGGGTGCTTACTTTCCTTCATTGAGTCGAGTCATTACTTAATACAAAAATGCCTGATACGTAACCCAAAAAAAATTTAAAAAATGTTGGGTTACCTTTTTCCCGATCGGGTATTAAGGTTGACATTAATCATTAATCACTTAAACGAAAACTTTCTCAAAACTATGAAAGCAATCACGAAATCTGCCTTCTTTTTCATGGCTATGATCGCCCTGGCTACGTCTTGCAGCTCGAAAAAAACTGAAACTGAGACCACTACGACCGATTCTACGTCGACCATGATGTCTGACTCTACTGCAGCTACAGACTCTACCATGGCTACGGATTCGGCTTCGACGATGTCTGCAGATAGCGCGAAGTAATTTTTGCTAAGGCACAACTGCCGGTAACTTTTACCGACAACGCTATATACGGTATTAAGCCCTCTGACAGGTCAGGGGGCTTTTTGCATATATCAGGAAACGATTACAAGGCCTGGTTGTGCGGATGTAGCTCTACATTAACAGTCCTTTCAGCATATTCATTTCAGTAGTTGGCGCTGCCCGTTCATAGAGGATGTTATAAACTGCGTTGGTAATGGGCATATTAACACCAAATTTTCGGTTAATCGCATAAATACTTTTTACCGCATAATATCCTTCGGCAATCATATTCATTTCTGCCTGAGCTGATTGAATTGTATAACCCCTTCCTATTAACGTTCCAAACGTTCGGTTGCGACTAAAAGGTGAGTAAGCTGTAACCAGTAAATCGCCAAGGTAGGCCGAACCACTCAAATCACGGTGTTTGGGATAGATGGCGTCGACAAATCGCTTGATTTCCTGCATGGCATTGGAAACCAGTACCGCCTGAAAATTATCGCCATACCCCAAACCGTGCGTAATACCACAAGCCAGGGCAATGATATTTTTCATAACCGCACTGTACTCAATGCCATAGATATCATCAACAGGGGTTGTCTGCACAAAACGGCAACGAAGCAAATTCGCTACTTTTTCAGCCGAAGCGGGATCGGAAGAGGCAATAGTCAGGTAGGATTGTTTTTCAAGTGCCACTTCCTCCGCGTGGCATGGCCCGGCAATAACGGACATACGGGCTGGCGGAACCCCATATTGATCACTCACCCAATCTGTGACAAGCTGATTAGCCTCAGGAATCATTCCTTTAATAGCCGAAACCACATGTTTCCCGGCAAAATGATCTGGTTTTAAACCGGTAAGCGCATCAGCTACAAAGGCGGCCGGTACTGCCAAAATGACAAATTCGCTATCGCGGACAGCATCCCGAATCTTGGTGCAGACTTTTACCTTCCGCGTATTGATCTGAACATCGCTTAGGTAGCTGGGATTATGACCAAACTTCTTAATGTGTTCCGCATCAGAGGCTTTGCGGAGCCACCACTTTATATTGACATTGTTCTCGGTAAGGATTTTGACGAGTGCTGTGGCCCAACTCCCTCCTCCTACCATGGTTAACCGGACAGGTTGTGTTACTTTCATGGGGTAAAGAAAAGAAATAAAATCAGAACCGGGATTTAACGGATTTACAGATTAAGTAGATTTTGTTAGCAGCTTTACAGAAGCTCAGGAAAAACAAAATCTATTTAATCCGCGAATCCGTTAAATCCCGGTTCGGACTATTCTTCTTTATCCTCTTTTTTCTTCGTCTTTTTGGGGTCACGCTTGGTGATCAATTCACCATCTTTAAGCTTTTTCGAAACAGCGATGAATGGCCCTGAAATAATCTGTTCGCCAGGTTTCAGGCCCGATACAATCTCGATATTTTCAAAATCACTGATACCTGTTTTCACTTCCCGCTGCTTGGCCTTTCCTTCCACATTAACAAAGACGATTTCTTTGGGCTTATCTTTTTTCTCAGCCTGACTTACCGGTTTTTCGGCTACGGTCCCATTGCTATTATCCGCCATCTTTTCGGTATCGATAGCTGTAGAGTCAGCCCCACGTGTTGTCACCGAAGCAATAGGTACGGCTAATACGCCCAATTTACGATCCGTGATGATTTCCACCGAAGCTGTCATACCCGGTTTGAAAGGATACCCTTTTTTATCTTTCTCAGCCAACAGATCGGCATAGGACGTATTGAGGATTTTTACTTTTACTTCAAACTCAGTCACCGCATCGCTCGAAACCGAAGCAGCAGCAGCCGAACCCGACGAACTGGTCATCCCATTGGCTGTATTGGCAATTTCGTATACGACCCCCTTAAATTTACGGCCAGCCGTCGTATATGAATCAACTTCAATATCAGCCGTATCGCCCAGGTTAACCCGTACAATATCGTTTTCATTGACATTCACGCGTACTTCCATGTTTTGCAGATTGGCAATACGCATGATTTCAGTACCTGCCATTTGCGACGTTCCGACAACACGCTCACCCAACTCAATATTGAGCTTGGAAACGGTGCCGTTGACGGGCGAATAAATGGTGGTTTTACGAAGGTTTTCGCTGGCATCGCGCAGGCTGGCCTCTGCACTCTGGATATTGAACTGAGCCGCCCGCACGTTCGCTTTGGCGGCTTCTACTTCCTGCTGAGCTACATTATAGTTAGCCTCACTGGTTTCCAGATCAGCCGACGAAATAACCTTATCAGCAAACAATTTTTTATTCCGCTCGTAATCCGCCTTCGAGCGAATCAGTCGTGCACTCGACTGGGCTACCGACGCCTTGGATTGTTCTAGCTGCGCTTTACTTTGATTGACGGTCGCTTTCGCTCGCGCCATCATGGACTCGTAGTTGTCCGGGCGAATACGACACAGTAGTTGACCAGCTTTAACGGGGTCGCCTTCGTTAACATACAGGCCAATAATTTCGCCCGACACGTCAGGGCTTATCTTCACTTCAACCTGGGGCTGAACACGGCCTGATGCGCTAACCCGTTCAGTAATATTTAATCGTTTGACCGAGGCAAAATCTACTTCAGTAGCTTTGGGTTTGCCGATAATTCCAGATTGTTTGGCCGCTACCAGCCCACCAACGATTAGTACAAGTACGCCACCTAATATCCACCAGATACGGTTCGATTTCTTCTTCATAATGAATGAAAGAGCGAAAGAATGAAAGAGCGAAAGAGTGTTTTCGATCCGAAACGATCTCTCTTTCTATCGTTCGCTCGTTCGCCCATTAATTAAAACTAAGCGGTTTATTTTGGTAAAAATCTAAAATTTTCGTTCGGAAAACGTAGTCATATTTCGCCTGAACCAGTTGCGCCCGGGCGTTATCCAGCCGAAGTTTTGCCAGACTATAATCGACCGCATTTATCGCTCCTGCATTGAATCGGCTTTCAGATGCCTGAAATGCCCGTTCCAGCGAGGCTACCGATGCTTCAGTTGCCCGATACCGATTTGAAGCCGCCAACAGATTAGTATACGCCGTTTCAATTTGTTGACGCAACTGCAGGCGGGTGTTGTCGGCGGTCAGTTGGGCATTTTGCTGCTGAATGATTGCACTCGTTATATTCGTGCGATACTGACGATTCGTGAAAATAGGGATGTTCAGATTCAACGAAACGCCCCGGTTGAGGTTATTGCTTAGCTGTTCAAAAAAGCGATACGTTTCATTATAGCCACCCGGCGATGTAGTACTGATCGTAACAGGCTGCGTTATGCCCCCCAGGGTCACCAGCGCACTTGTCGAATTGACGTTCGTCGTTCCATCAGCCACAAATCGTTGCAGACCTACTGTTGAATACAGAGTTGATAAGTTTCCACTGAGTGAAAGTCGTGGGTAAAGGCCGGCTTTGGCCACATCAATCCCAATTTTAGCACTTTGCGTCCGCAAGTCTGCCGCAATAACTTGTGGCTGCGTAGCCAAAGCGGTTTCATACACCTGTAGAGCCGATACTTCATACCCCTCAATACGTGGGTCAGGAAGTTTGATATACTCGATTTCAAAGGGTTGCCCACCTGGCTGGTTCATTGCCTGAAGTAACGCTAGTTTTGCCAGATCGACGGTGTTCTGAGCGTTTACAATCGCCAATTCATCATTAGCTAGGGTAGCTTTAATCTCGTACAAATTAGCTTCAGGAGCCGATCCAGCATTGACCAGGCGTTGTGTCCGATCTACCTGCAACCGCGACGTTTCGGCCTGCCGACGTGCCACATTCAATTGTTCAGCCCCAGTCAGCACATTCAGATACTGCTGAATCACGTTCAGAATAACGTTGTTTTCAGTGGCGTCCAGTTCTTTTTCAGTGGCCTGAACAATGGTCTGATTCTGCCGAATCAGATTCCGAAGCTGATACCCCTGGAAAATAGGCATCGAACCAGAAAGCTGAAAGTTATTGGACCGTACGGCTACATCCGTAAATTGGTTCGTTACTGGGTTGATATTTCGACCGGCACTAAACCCCTGTGAGACAAATCCATTAATAGTCGGTAACTGATTATACTTGGATTGTTTCAGGAGTAGGTTACTGTTTTGAACCTGTAATTGGCCCTGCCGAACAGTAATATTATTTTGCAGGGCAATTTCAATGCACTGCGGCAAATTCAATACCGGCAGTGTATCCCTTTTGGTAGTACTGGTCCCCGCTGTTACAGCCGTCGATGCGCTCTGCGCTCGTACAGTCGTCAGGCTGGTGGTTAGTAGACACCCAACGATTCCAATTCCTAAAAAAAGCACGCGCTGCATACTCATAATTTTGATGGTTCAATGTTACAAACTTACCTTCGGTGCCACTATCATTTTGGGATAAACGGCGCAAACTAAGTATGTTTCTGGTTTATAATTCGGATGTACTTTCTGAGAATGACTTTTGCCTGTCGGCAAATGACCGTGCTTTTCAGTATGGCGACGGTTTATTTGAAACAATTCGCTACGAGAATCACCAGATTTGGTTCTGGTCCGACCATATAGATCGGCTCACCGCTGGAATGGCTGCCCTCCAATTCAACCCACCCGACGCGCAATTCGCTGAAACCATTTTTCAGCACATTCAGGCGCTCCTGATAGCGAATAAACTAATCGATCAATCGGCACGGATTAAGGTTCAGGTTTGGCGTCAGTCGGGCGGTTTATATACGCCTGCTCAGAATAGCTTCAATCTGCTCATTACCACCAAACCAGGCAGTCCGTTTTCGATCAGTGAAAAAACAACGACAGGCATCTATGAAGACTTTCGGGTATCAAAATCGCCTGTTTCATCCTTCAAGACGATCAATAGCCTCCCTTATGTACTGGCTGGACTCTATAAACAACAGCATGGCTTCGACGAGGTGGTTCTCCTCAATACGCATGGGTACCTATCCGAATGTTTAGCGTCCAACCTGTTCTGGCTTAGCAAAGAAACCCTTTTTACCCCTTCGCTCGAAACAGGATGCATTAACGGTATTCTGCGTCGGCAACTTATCAGATTGGCAGCTGAAAACAGCCTCAACGTTCAGGAAGGCACCTTTCAACCAACATCGCTTATCGAAGCCGAAGCCGTATTCTGTACGAACGTTATGGGCATTCAGTGGCTACAACAGGTAAACGGCATTAGCATTACACGGGCACCGTCTGTTGATGCGTTCGCATTACTTAGCCTCCTGTTCGCTCAACTTCACAGCTGAATCGTCCAACCAGCCATCTTTTAGTCGAAGGATACGTGTACCATATTCGGCATTGATTTCGGAGTGTGTGACCTGTACAATGGTTACACCATCTTTCTTATTCAGTTCGCGAAACAGCTCCATAATATCACGGGCCTGATCGGAATGAAGATTACCTGTTGGCTCATCGGCAAAAATGACGGAAGGCTCAGCGGCCAAGGCCCGTGCAATACCTACCAATTGCTGCTGCCCCCCCGATAACTGCGATGGAAACAAATCTTTTTTGGCCACCATGTTGAATCGGTCAAGCAATTCAGCAACACGGCTTTTCCGCTCCGAACCACTCAATCCTTTATAGAGTAACGGTGTTTCGATGTTCTCATAAACCGTCAGTTCATCAATCAGATGATACGCCTGAAACACAAAGCCGATTCGCGTACGGTGCAGTTCAGTCCGGCGTTTCTCCGACAATTTCTGTACGGGTTGATCATCAAAGAAATATTCTCCTTCGGAAGGCTCTTCCAATAATCCCAGAATATGCAATAGAGTCGATTTGCCCGAACCCGATGGCCCCATAATGGAAACAAATTCACCCTGAGCAATGTCGAGATTGATATTGCGCAACACATACACCCGGCCAAAACCCGCTGGGTAGAACTTAGAGACGTTGCGTAGTTGAATCATATTTAGTTTACTTTTGAAATTATGTTCGTTCAGTTAAGAGATTGCCCTGCTGGCCTTTTGCCTACGTTACTCAACCGTCGTGCCAAAGTCATAGCTATCTGACTAATAAGCCTTTAGGCATAGCTGCTAACTAAACACCGTCCGGTAACGGACAAAGCTACCATTGAAATCGGACATCTTTTTTTAGTTGCATGCAACGCAGCCGAAAGTTTTGTCATCTTCTTCAAAAATCCAAAAACAAACCTGCCAATGAAAACCATCTTCTTCGCTACGATTCTTCTCGCTACCACTACGTATACCCTGCATGCGCAGGACTGGAAAAAAGACCGATCCGTTTCAGGATTTACCGGCCTCAGTGTCAGCAGTGGCATTGACCTCTACCTAACGCAGGGGAATTCGGAGAAAATAACCCTCGAAGGAAAAGGAGTTGATGAAGATCGGGTCATTACCGAAGTCAAAAATGGCACCCTAAAACTATACATTGAACGGAAAGGGTTCGGTGGCTGGAATTTTGGCCGAAATAACTATGTGAAAGCGTACGTCACCTTCAAACAGTTAAGCAATTTACAGGCATCGGGTGGAGCCGATGTATTTGGGCAAGGCCGTTTGACATTCAACGACTTAAACCTGGAAGCATCAGGAGGCTCGGATGTTAAGCTCGATCTCAAAGCCGATGAACTGAACGTATCCGCATCGGGTGGAGCCGATGCCATTTTACAAGGTTCGGCCCGTACACTCAATGCCCACGGATCGGGAGGAGCGGATCTGGATGCCCGAAAACTGACTGTCGATGTTTGCAACGCCAGTTCATCCGGGGGTTCGGATGTATACGTTCATGCAAACCAGGAATTGACCATGAAAGCCTCCGGTGGAGCCGATATCTATTACTCTGGTTCTGCCAAAGTACTCTCGAAAAGTGAGTCGGGTGGTGGCGATATTAAGCGTAGAGACTAGAAAAAGAGCGAACGAGCGAACGAGTGAACGAGCGAAGCGGTAACTTTGCCCTATTATTCGCTCCGCTTCGGCGCAGGGCGGCCTGAGCCGTCCGATTTCACTCTTTCGCTCGTTCACAAAAGTGACACCTACCATTGGTATTCTAGGCGGTGGCCAGCTCGGCCTGATGCTCCTGCAAGCCGCTATTGACTGGAACCTTCGTGTTCATATTCTCGATCCAGATGCCGAAGCGCCCTGTCGGCATCTTTGCAGCCAGTTTGTGCAGGGCTCGCTAACTGATTACGACACCGTGTATCAGTTCGGGCAGTCGGTTGATGTGCTAACCATCGAAATTGAACGCGTCAACGTTGAAGCGCTGGAAGCCCTCGAGCGTGAAGGGAAGCGCGTATTCCCGCAACCTTCAGTAATCCGAACGATTCAGGACAAACGGTTGCAGAAACAATTTTACCGGGATCATAACCTCCCAACCGCCGATTTTATACTGACAGACAACCGGGTTGATGTGGCGATGATTGAGATCCAGCAGCCTGATTTTTTACCAGCCTTTCATAAACTCGGCCGCGACGGGTACGATGGTCGGGGGGTTCAGCGTATTGCCACTGTCTCCGATGTTGGTAAAGCGTTCGATGCACCGGGGGTTTTAGAAAAAGCGGTCGATTTTGAAAAAGAACTGGCTGTACTGGTAGCCCGAAATGAACAGGGAGACGTCACTACCTTCCCGACGGTGGAAATGGTCTTTCATCCTGAACTTAACCTGGTCGAGTACCTGTTTGCCCCTGCCGAAATCTCCGAAGCGATTGATCAGCAAGCGCAACGAATTGCCCGGAAAACAGCGGAAGCATTTGGGATTGTCGGATTGCTGGCCGTCGAATTATTTCTCGATAAAGCGGGGAATGTATTGATCAACGAAGTGGCTCCACGTCCGCACAACAGTGGGCACCACACGATCCGGGCTAATGTCACCTCGCAGTTTGAACAACACTGGCGGGCTATCTTGAATTATCCGTTAGGTGACACCTCAGCCTATCAGCCTGCCGCTATGATCAATCTATTGGGCGAAGATGGTCATACCGGCCCCGCCCAATACGAAGGGCTGGAAACGCTGCTGGCTATGCCCGGTGTATTTCCATTCTTTTATGGAAAAGCCATTACCAAACCCTTTCGAAAAATGGGCCATGTCACGGTAATGGACGATTCGCTGGAAGCTTTGCGTGAAAAAGTTACTGACGTCAGGAAGAGCATTAAAGTAATTGCCTCCGAATAGTAGTTTAACGCAAACTTTGCGATTTAACTATTGATTATTAGGCAATTAGGTACCGTAGGAACCTAATGTTTATTATTCCCATTCCGATTTAACAGCATGAAAAAGCGTTTTGAAGAGAGTATAGTGCTTATCAAATGGAAGCATTACACTCTCTTCAAAACGCTTTTCAGATAACCCGCGTAGGTATTTACACCGTTTGGGCGAGTTTCCAAGGGTTGGTAATCATGGCCAATATCACCGAAACCCCTCGCCTATTCGACTGTGTTGGTCAGCGTACCAATACCATCAATGGTAATGCTGATTTCATCGCCCGAATTGAGGGTAAAGTCATCGGAAGGCACGATACCGGTTCCGGTCATCAGGTAACAGCCGTTTTTGAACGAACATTCGCGGAAAAGGAACGAAACCAGTTCGGTATGCTGCCGTTTCATCTGGCTAATGGCAATGCTATTGGTAAAAACTGCCTGCTCATTACGAATAATTTCCAGGCGTATAGTTGCATCGGGCGAGATAGGTGATTCGGGTACATACAAACAGGGACCCAGTGCAGCACTACCATCGTACGATTTAGCCTGAGGCAGATACAGTGGGTTTTCACCTTCAATACTCCGCGAACTCATATCATTACCACAGGTGTATCCGACTATTTTCCCGGTCGAGGTGATAAACAAGGTCAATTCGGGTTCAGGAACATTCCAGGTCGAGTCGGCACGGATGCGGACATTCGCGCCCGGCCCTACCACTCGTTCGGGCGTGGCTTTGAAGAATAATTCCGGCCGTTCGGCATCATACACACGATCATAGAAGTTATCCCCCCCTGATTTTTTGGATTCTTCCATACGCGCATTACGGCTACGCAGGTAAGTTACCCCCGACGCCCATACTTCCTGTCGGCCAATGGGAGCCAGTAATCCAGCCTGTATCCAGGCCTGGCCTTCGTCGGATATAGCGGGAAGGGCCGTAAACGTATTCAAAAATTCATGCAGATCATCCCGGTTTACCAGTTCATCCCAATCAGCATCGGGCATGGTGTAAAACGTATTTTCATTCTCGACAACGATACCGGAACGGGTTTTATACAGTTTCATAGAATAAAGGTGAATTCATGTTTACAAAGTAAGCTTGTTTTTACTTTTACTTCATCGGGCTCAGCGCACCAGGTAGCTGAGGTTATGACTCATCCGATTTTGAGCTGGCCAGAACGGTCTATTAGTCAATACGGTAATCGCTGAGTAAGCGACTATGTGCATGTACAAAATTTACCCCGGCCTATAGACTGTCAATCGCCACGTGTATGCCTATACGAACCAGTTCAGGCGAGTTGGCAGCTATGGTTCAGGGTAACGAAATTCGGGCATTTGACCGGAATTTCGCTGAAAAAGAGTTATCTTAGTAGACTCATGTTCTACCGCTTCGGCGGTCAACTCACAATGCTGCAAAAAACGCAGGGAATTGCCCTCAGCTACATTCGTTACCGCGAAACCTCCATTATTGCCCGTATCTACACCGAAGAATTTGGTCTCCAGGGCTATCTGGTCAATAGCGTACGAACGGCTCGCAGCAAGAACAACAAAATTGCGCTGTTCCAGCCGTTGACCCTGTTGGACATGGTCGTTTATAACAAGCCTGATCGCGATTTACACCGACTGTCGGAGCTTAAAACGAGCTATCCATTCCAGAGTATTCCTTTCGACGTCAGCAAATCAACGATCGCGCTGTTTGTAACCGAGCTATTAAACAAAGTACTGAAAGAAGAAGCACCTAACCCGGCTTTATTCCGATTTCTGGTCGATTCGATCGTGTTTCTGGAAACTGCCCACACCAACTTTGAGAATTTTCACCTTGCCTTTTTACTCAAACTCTCGTTCTTTTTAGGCTTCGGTCCCGAATCGGCCCGCGAGTTTGAAAGTCAGCTTCGTGAAAACTCTTACCCATTTCTACCCGATACGGAGATGGAAACAGCCCTTAATATCATGCTTCGCCAGCCGCTCGGCACACCCATAAAACTCTCCCGATCTGCCCGAAATGAATTGCTGGACGCTCTGGTTGGCTATTATCAAATTCATATCGATTCAATCGGCGAAGTCAAATCGCTGCCCGTTCTGCGGGAAGTACTTGGGTAATACGGGTGGGAACCCGCATGTTTATTAACATCAAAAGCGGGTTCCCACCCGCATTACTTTAGATTTTCCGTTTCAGCTCAAAGTGCTGCCCGAGATACAAGCGCCGGACCTGCTCATCGTTTGCCAGATCTTCCGCCGAACCCTGTTTCAGAATTTTCCCTTCGAAGAGCAGATAAGCCCGGTCGGTGATCGACAACGTTTCGTTTACGTTGTGGTCGGTGATCAGGATACCAATGTTTCGGTGTTTGAGCTTTGCCACAATGCTCTGAATATCTTCCACGGCAATAGGGTCGACCCCAGCAAAGGGTTCATCGAGCAAAATAAATTTGGGATCGACAGCCAATGCACGCGCAATCTCTGTACGGCGACGTTCTCCTCCCGACAACACCTTGCCTTTATTTTTGCGTACGTGGGCGAGACTAAATTCCTCCAGCAACTCTTCCATCTTCTCTTTCTGGCGCTGCTTGGGCAGATCAGTCATTTCAAGTACGGCCAGAATGTTTTCCTCAACTGATAAATCACGGAAAACGGACGCTTCCTGTGCCAGATACCCAAGCCCCAGTCGGGCCCGCTTATACATGGGCAGGTCGGTCACATCCGTATCATCAATAAAGACTTTACCACTATTCGGTTTGATCAGCCCTACCGCCATGTAAAAGGAAGTTGTTTTACCAGCCCCATTAGGCCCTAGTAGCCCCACAATCTCACCCGTTTCGACCTGATACGATACGTTATTATTGACCAGCCGGGACCCGTATTTCTTTATTAAATTTTCAGTTCTGAGAATCATTCGAATACAATAGCAAAACGGCCTGAACCGAACTACGATTTCAACGCAGTCTTACCAACAAAGGTCGGGCTATTCCAACGTACTGGCAAGCGTTTTTAGCTACAATGCCTATCAAGCGTTGATTATTAACAATTATTAGGACGATTATTCCCGGATTGCATTTGGCTATTTTTCCCCTGAACGCAATTGGCAATCTTATGGATTTTAGTAACTCTGGATTCCTTCTTGGCCCTTTACCGACTGAGTCTGGCCCATCAACGCCAAATCGATACCCCTGATTTTCAATCTGTAAAGCGAATACCTGGCTTTTGTGTCCGACTAAACTTTTACATCTTTTAGCATCAACTGTAAAGACACATTGCCATTATACACGTTGTGCTCCACCTGATAACAGATGGAGAAAGGCTTTCCGGGCTGAAGATGGGCAGCTACATGAGCCAGACCGAAGCCAACGGCGGTTAACGTGTGCCCCGACCGCCCCTGACGGACATTTATTTTCAGATGTTTGTCTTTCATGATGAATGGCTCACTTGTTAAATAGACATCATCCGTCATGAAAATCGGGTGCATGTTGTGGGGACCGAAAGGGCCCATTTGCTTCACTATTCGGACCAGTTTGTCAGAAATCTCACTAAAATCGAGCGGTAGGTCAATATCGATGAGCGGAGTCAGGTGCTCCTCCTTAATGGTACGCGAAACGACTTCTTCAAACTTCCGCCGAAATGGCTCAATGTTATCAAGGGGCATGGTCATTCCGGCCGCAAACGTATGCCCACCAAACTGCTCCAGCAAATCGGCACACTCTTCAATGGCTTCGTACACATCGAACCCCGGCACCGACCGGGCCGACCCAGCCGCTTTATCGTTCGATTGCGTCAGGATGATGGTAGGCCGATGAAAATGCTCGATACAACGCGATGCCACAATGCCAATGACACCCTTGTGCCAGGTAGCATCGTATAATACGGTACTTTTGGCTCGGGTCAGCGCTTCACTCTGCCGAATCATCGATAGCGCCTGTTCGGTAATACTGCTATCAAACTCCCGGCGGCTATTGTTGTGTTTATTGATAGCCAGCGCGAATTCATCAGCTTCGTCTTTCGACTCGGCCAGTAAAAGCTGCACAGCGGCTTTGGCATGCTGAATCCGCCCTGCCGCATTGATTCGTGGCCCGAGTCCAAAGACCAGATTGGTGATATCCAATTCCGCTTTTGTGAAACCTGCCACACTAATTAACGCTTTCAATCCGGTACGAGGAGCGGCATTCAGGTATTTTAGCCCATAATACGCCATCACACGGTTTTCGCCCGTCAGCGGCACAATGTCCGAAGCAATACTGACGGCCACCAGATCCAGATACGGGTAAAGCACATCCGGCTCGATACCAGCCTTCTGACAGTAAGCCTGTAATAGCTTAAACCCTATACCACAACCACTTAGCTCTTTATAAGGGTATGTACAATCGTCACGCTTGGGGTCCAGAACAGCAACAGCATTGGGCAATTCTGATCCGGGACGGTGGTGATCACAAATGATAAAGTCAACCCCAAGTGCTTTGGCGTCTGCCACCCGCTCCACAGATTTAACGCCACAGTCGAGCGCAATAATTAGCGAGAATCCGTTTTCAGCAGCCCACTCAACACCCTGTTTCGAAATCCCATAGCCCTCTTTGTAACGATCGGGAATGTAATAGTCTATCTTTGCATGATAGTTTTTCAGAAACCCATAGACCAGTGCCACCGACGTTGTTCCATCCACATCATAATCGCCATAGATTAGAATTTTCTCGCTCCGTTCGGGACTTAGCGCTACCTGAAGCCGCTCAATAGCCCGGTCCATATCAGCCATCTGGAATGGATCGTGCAGATGCCCAAGTTCGGGACGGAAATACAAACGGGCTTCATTAAAAGTGGTAACCCCCCGTTGTACCAGCAGGGCCGCCAACGCTGGACTAATTCCCAAAGACTGCGTTAATCCATCAATTATCTCTCCGTATTCCGCCTGGTTAGGGTACGGTTTGGTGATCCATCGTTTTGGCGGAAGTGGGCGCTGGGCTATCATATATGCAAAATAAATCCGTTTTTATAAAAACACAGTACTGTATGTTCCTTTGGTTTTCACTTTTTGGCCTCTATCTGACGCCCCAGACCGCTCCTTCGTCACCTAAAAAGGCGACCCTAACTATTGAGGTTCATAACCTTAAGTCGCAAAAAGGAGCCGTTTTTATTGCGCTATTCAAGCCAGGAGAATCGTTCCCGAGCGGGAAACCCATAGAAGGAAAAAAACTGGATATACAAGGCAACAGTGTTCAGGCAACCCTCAGTGTTGAGCCAGGGGATTATGCTGTTGCGGTTTTTCACGATGAAAATAATAACGGGAAGCTGGATAAAAATATGTTCGGGATTCCGAAAGAGCCGTACGGATTCAGTAACAATTTCCGACCCAAAATGTCGGCCCCTAAATTCAGCGATTGCCAGTTTACGGCTGGAGATGGCGGCAAGTCGATCCAGATTGCAGTCAAATAATCGGTAGACGTCGCATAAATACCCTAAGCCTGATTGACTACTTCATTTACGCCTACAACAAATAGCCTCTGAACCCGCAGATCAGAGGCTATTTGTTGTAGGCGTAAACGATAGGCGGTAGCTTAAAAGCTTTGCCCCGCTATTGCCAGGGTAGCCGAACAATTGGCGTATTGGTGTTAATTGGTTTCGACTGGGTACTACCAGAATCCGTAACGGCTTTAAAGCGTAGATAAGGTTCCGGTGTATCGACCTGTAGTTCGTGGTCGAATTCGATAATATCGCTGGATACATAGATGAACTGCTTTAAAAACTGCTGGAGGGCTTCATGTTCATCCACATTCAAATACATACGTACCACATTCCCAGTTGGTGAGGTCCCCCGAATGACAATTAATTTATTCATGTACTGCTGAGTTGAATTTCTTTTCTAACTCCTCGCAGGCAAAGTCCAGTCAATAAAATGAGTAAACGGTATAACTTATTGATAAACAACCACAAGTGAAAACATAATATTTTCATAATAGAAAATTAGTAACATGAGAATCTCATGCGAACCCCATCGGCACCACGAACAAAAAACCCGGACTTCAACGTGAATCCGGGTTTAATTCCTTTTTCTGGTAACCCATTCAAATGAGTTCGTAGGGCATAATTACTGAGTAGAAAACAAAATGCCCATCCTGCCAGATGATTATAACTATAATTTAATGAGCTGATGTAACGCATATAAATTATTTGAACACTAAACCAATCACTTTAGGCCGAATTGAAATTCTCATTCGCTTAACGCGTACTTCATGCTTTACTTGGCAAGCGAACGCCCTACAACTGACTATATATCAATTAGTAGTGGGTCGTTTTTTGTTTTTAGCTGAAAAATTAGGGGTAGAGATGGGATTGCGCTCCACTACTATGTGGGCAGTTTCAGAGGATGGGCAGACGCGGAAGTAGTTAGAGTAATGTGCTGTAAACTAGATGTCAATATGCTACCGGCCTGAGTAAATTTTTTCTAAATAAGGGTCCAGTTCAATATAGGCGTTGTAAGGTTCAGGAACTTTTAACTCTTCTAAATCAAATTGAACTAGAGAGTTACCGACTATTCTTGCAATTTTCTGCCCTGACTCTAATTGCTCAACTTTCCAATAAAGCTCCTTTAATTTAGAGAAAGACTTATGGATTACCTCTTTAGGTGCACAACTAAACATAATATCGATTGCCTCTTCAAAATTATCCTTATTATGTCTTTTAACTTTGTCATAGAGATAAATTAAGCTTAAAGGCAAAAAGTAAGTAGTCTCGAAGTCAGGCTTTTCTAAAAAAATGCGCTGAAAAAGTGGAAACAAAAAACTACTAGTTGCGGCATGATGGCTAAGTTCAAACAATACGGTAGCTAAGTATAAACTTGGATTAGATGCTAATGAAATTGCAATAGCTAATTCATTGGGCATTTCAAGTAAAAATTGTTTTCTTACCAAAGTAAGATTTGTTTTGACTAAAAATTCGGCAGCCAAATACTCTTGGATTGATTTATGAGAAAATTCAAAACGATCATAGCCAGACTTAACGAATAGTCCCGTAAAATTTTCAAGTTCATCTACAAAAACACTTACTTCACTACTAGGCAATTGAAATCTATCACATAAATCTGAGTAACAATCCTTTAACATCCTATGTGTGAAGAATACTTTAACTAACCTAGCAGTTAAATAATAAGACAGATTACATAAAAAGTCAAACTTTCTATCAAGTGTGAATTGACTAAACTTGGAAGCTCTTTTAATATTTCTTTGCTCATCCCACTCCTCAATTAATAAATTTACAATCTTTCTGTAGACCGTTTTAGGTTTTCTTGGAATTTCGCCATTCCTTTCAAACAAGGCACACAAATGTGCCAAGTTTAATGGCCTTAATGCAGTATCTTTATATGGGGATTTCTCAAGTTCTGCTAACATTTTGTTAGACTTTTGCTCATTATCAAACCAATTACTTATAAACTGTGTAATTTGGGCTCCGTTCAGATCAGCTATTTCGTATGTTTGGCAATTGGGGATTTGAACGTCAAACTCTCCTGTTCTTGAAGTAAGAACAAATTTAGTATTATTTATATTTAACGATAATTTTTCAATACTTTTTATCAAGCTCGCTTTTACATTGTTAGATGGTAACTCATCGAATCCATCAAAAATTAATAACAAATTAAGGCTATCAATAAACTCAGTAATAAGCTGTTCCTTAAACTGTTGGAAGGAACTCACCTGATGCTCGTATATTGTTTTGGCTGTTTTATACTTATCTAATAAATCAATATAATCTACAGAATCACTTTTATCAGAAATAGCCTTTGAATAAATTTCTATCTCCTCATCATCGTATTGAGTCGCATAATCTTCATCTTCGTTATCCGACTCTCCCAGTAACTTCTCATATCTTGAGATAATATTATAAATATCTAAGTGAATATTTATATCAATTCCAAAATATTCATAAAGTAATTCATAAATAGTGAACTCATCTTTTGCATTTTCAATATACCTAAATTGAATAACAAACGGAGTTAGAAAAGACCTATCTTTAATTTCTTTATCCAACTCATCAATGAAAATCTTTTTCATTAATGTTGTCTTTCCGGCACCAGGGCCGCCAAGAACAACAATATTTTTCTCCGAGAAATCTACATCCGATAAAGATACTTTCGGCTCATTATTAACTTCGAAATGAGTTCTTCTTGGTGTCAAGTAGAAATCTAATGGTACGAATATCTTTCTAGTATCTTTTGAATGAATTAAGTCTTTGAAGCTTATCTCTTTCGCCCAATTTCTACTCTCTTTTACGTTCGAAACTATTTTCTTTATAACTATCTGCTCAGTGACTTTATATTCTAAATCACTTTTTAGACCAACATCAACATTATTTTGAACTCGTGTATTTTCACTAGACTTCCCTAATAATTTATCCTTAAAATTAATACAATTATGTAAAAGTTTAGGAAATGCGTTATAAAATAAATGAGTAAAATACTCGGCATTTATTCCGCTCCAATCAACATTACTAAGCTTTTTTAATATCTCTTCTTTCATAGCATTCCCATATTTATATATTTACAATTTTTTATCAATTCTTGCTACCAGTTCTCTTTAGCATATCAACCTCTTTCTGCAATTCGATCATATGCAGCGTCAACTCTTCGATCTTCTGAAGCAGTAACGCGTTCATCTTCACCAGGTCGACGCCTTTTTCAGCTACCTCCTCAGCGGAGGGCACGTCTGGCAAATGGCCGTTCTTCTGGATATAGGCTTCAACGGCCGGAAGGGGCTGGAGCGAATAGCCCGGCGCAAACACCTTATCACTCCACTGGGCCGGATCCTGAATTCGGAGCTGGTAACGAGCCTTGACTACGTTACCCTGACTATCGACAGTTAGAAATTGATCACTCTGATGAGCCGTTCGACTATTATCTGTTAGGCTCGATAAACGAAGGCCACTATCATCCGACTTATCGCTGACCACTTCCAGCCGGGCCGTTGGTGCTGATGTACCAATACCCACGTTCACCCCGTGGCCCAGAATCAGGGCGTTACTGACAGCTACCCGGCTGTTGGAACCGATGGCGATGGCGTTTTGAAGTCCATCTTCTGCCTGGCTGTTATAGCCCATTAAAACGTTATCGTCACTATCAGAAATGGCCGTGCCGGAATAGGGCCCAATTATTATATTATTATTACCCGTCGTCACATTCTGACCCGCCAGAAATCCTACTAAAGTATTCAGCTCACCAGTGGTGTTGTTCTTACCAGCTTTAAGACCTAAAAAACTGTTACCACTACCTGTTGTATTACTAATTCCAGCTTCGGCGCCCACAAAACTATTACCAGTACCTATAGTATTTTGTTGCCCGGATCTGTTCCCTAAAAACGTATTGTTATTCCCAGTGGAATTATAAAAGCCGGACTCACTTCCTAAAAAACAGTTGTAGAATCCCGTCGTATTTGTAAAGCCAGCTGTATTGCCTATAAAGCTATTAGCACTACCTGTCGTATTATTAAAACCGGCATCTGCCCCAAAAAAGGAGTTTATTATACCCGTTGTATTGTACCAGCCAGTTCTAAAACCATAAAAGCTATTAGATTGGCCAGTAGTATTTCGTCTCCCTGCATTAGAGCCAACAAAGGTATTAGCAATCCCATTTCCAGTAATACTTACGCCAACTAGTGGCCCAATCAATACATTATCCTGACCAGGTGTTGAAGAGTTTGATGAATTGGCTACGTAATTACCGCCTTGAGCAAATACAGAGATAGAAAGGAAACTAAAAAATGTAGTAAACAGGTGTTTCATGGACAGGAAGGGATGTGGTGGGATTATTGATTCAAAAGCTTTTTCTTCTGAGCGTCGTATTCCAGTTGGGTTATACCGCCGGAATCAAGTAGTTTTTTAAATTTCAATAGCTCATCGGCTACGCTACCTACTGGCTGACTGGCTGATACTATCGATTTTCTATAGTGAGAAGGGGGCAGGAGTTCTCCGGCTTCGATAGCGTTCTCGATTTGGATATAATAGCGAACCCCTGCTCGGACAACCGCAATCGCTGTCGATCCACTTGTCGTAAACTCTTTCACTACTAGACGGGTACCAGCGTACAGATTGTCCAGATAATCTTTACCCATGAATCCATTTCTACGAGCCAAAGTCAAATTGGCGGGATCCTGATAGATAAAGGCAAACGATTTATCAGGCATAGTCCCTTTACCCAGTTGCAGTGTATCTCCTGTTTTAATAATCCAGCCCTGGGCTGAGGAGGGTTGATACCCATAGTCGAAATCCTCACCAATCAACCGTTTCCCCTGGTGCAGATCAGCCTCAGTAACGGTCGTTGTTTTTTTAGGGCGAGGATGCCATTCCTCTTGCGCCTGTACAAAGAGGGGCCAAACAAGGAGGAAACTTAAGAGGTATTTCATTCGTCAGAAAGGTGTTAAGCTACTTGATAGGCTAGCCCTATTATCGTCACAGAGTCATCTAAAGGGCCTATTTTCGTCGTCTGCGGATCAGCAGCCAGATACCTACGCCCAATAAGATCAGTAGAAAAAGGGGTATCAGTAAGCTGCCCTTGTAGACGACACCGTAATAATCGCCGGGCTGGGGTTCGGGTTGGGTCGTGTTCATGGTAAGGTCGTGTTTAGGTGTGTTGCTCAGCTACAAAATTTCGGTGTTGGTCTCACAAAAGTTGTCTTTCGTCGCCAGCGCCTTTCCAGGAACCTATGGTTGATTCCGATTGAAGGGCACGATAAAATCAACTGTTTTATTTTTATCCTCAGCCAGCAAGGTAAATGAATACTCATCAAAGCGAACGATTCGGTAAGCAGGCATAGAGAAGCCACGAATATCAGCTTCGACATAGAGCTGACTACCCTCATTGAATATACGTTTGATCTGAATTGGGGTAGAAATGTTTTCTGTCGAATACTCAGACTTGGTGATGGCCATGCCCTTTAAGAGAATAATCTGGGTAGTTGACATCAGCAGTTTAGGCTCCCCGATTTTCTTTAAAAAGTCATCCTTGTTAATCGTACTGTTGGTATAGGCCACACCAGTGTAAATTGTTTCGGCGGCTTTTGAGGCCTGAAAGTAGCCGCCATAGTGATTGCCATCGGTTTTCTGATAGGCCATATAAACCAGGTTCGCTCCCTTCATGGCCGCTTCCATTTTCAGTTTTTTCATGGCCCGGTCTTTCACCTTGTCTACGTTGGAATAGATTGTTCCACCGCGGGCCGAGGAGCTCACTTCGCCCAACTTGAAGAGTCCTTTCGTATCCCCTTCTACCTGGGTAATCGTCACCTTTTCATAATCCTCCACGGAGCGGATCGGATTGAGAGCAGTAGACTCAGAAAACACCTGAACCCGGCCGGATCGGAATACGATTTTGCTAATCGTGTTTTTGTAAAGGGAGTTAGGAAGTGTTTCGTTTGGGTAGGTAAACTGTACCGCGTCGGGGGTGACCTCCTTTACTGTGCAGGCTATTTTTTCGTTATTGGTGTAGATGGTATCCAGTTGAGCAAAACAGTGGCTGGAAAGAAAAAGAACACAGATAAGGAATAGGTAGCGCATTATATGGAAAGGTTTGTGGTGTTGGTAATTTAAAAAATTGGCCTTCGTAGCCAGCGCCTTTTCCAGGGAGGCTAACGCAAGCAAATCTATGTTAAACACAAGCTTCACGCAAGCCATTGCCAACGAAAGGCTAGCAAAAAACAAACATTTCGTCATACGTATATCCGAGTACAAACCGGGGTGACATAGGCCCATAGATGTCAACAGCTTTTGAGGTATATTTTAAATTTATAGCCGATTATCGAAAAGTTTTTGTAATTTTACCCGGCAAATAACACAACCTGCTTATTTGCTCATGAGCTTAGATACCAGTAAGTTTCTTTACGAGGCTCTCACCTACGACGACGTACTGCTCCTGCCCTCCTACTCGGAGGTTCTTCCCCGCGACACCAGCACCATTACCCAACTTACCCGCAAGATTCAGCTAAACATTCCGCTTATTTCGGCGGCTATGGATACGGTGACCGAATCCGCGCTTGCCATTGCTATGGCGCAGGAAGGGGGTATTGGTATCATTCACAAAAACATGAGCATCGAAGCTCAGGCCGATCAGGTTCGCAAGGTTAAGCGCTCGGAAAGTGGCATGATCATCGATCCGATCACGCTTTCAGCAACGGCAACCCTCGGCGATGCGCATAAAATCATGCGTGAATCCAAAATCGGGGGTATTCCTGTCGTGGACGACAGTGGAAAACTGATCGGAATTCTGACCAATCGCGATCTGCGCTTCCAGAATGACCTCTCGAAGCCGGTCACCGATATTATGACCAGCGACAAGCTCGTTACGGCACGCCAGGGGCTTACCCTCGAAGAAGCGGAAAGCATCCTGCAACAGTACCGCATCGAGAAACTTCCGATCGTTGATGACGATTATAAATTGGTTGGGCTGATTACCTACAAAGACATTCTCAAGAAAAAGAGTCATCCCAACGCCTGTAAGGACGAGCTGGGCCGCTTACGGGTGGGTGCTGCCGTCGGTGTTACCCCCGACCTTAACCGCCGAATCGAAGCCCTGGTCAAAGCAGGAGTTGATGTTATCAGCGTCGACACGGCCCATGGTCACTCAAAAGGGGTATTGGATGCTGTGCGGGATATTAAGCAAAAGTTTCCCAACCTGGAAGTCATTGCCGGTAACGTGGCCACAGGCGAAGGTGCCAAAGCCCTTGCCGATGCCGGAGCCGATGCGGTAAAAGTAGGCGTTGGTCCGGGTAGTATCTGTACCACGCGGATTATTGCCGGTATCGGTATGCCCCAGCTAACCGCCGTCTATGAATCAGCGAAAGCCTTGCAGGGTACAGGAGTTCCGGTTATTGCCGATGGGGGTATTCGCTTCTCTGGTGATATAACCAAAGCGATTGCCGGTGGTGCCAGCACCGTAATGATTGGTTCCTTACTGGCCGGAACGGAAGAAGCACCCGGTGAAGTGGTGCTCTACGAAGGCCGTCGGTTTAAGACCTACCGGGGCATGGGGTCCGTTGAAGCCATGGAAGAAGGGTCGAAAGACCGCTATTTTCAGGATGCCGAGGACGACATTAAAAAGCTGGTTCCAGAAGGTATCGTTGGTCGCGTACCTTTCAAAGGTAAAGTAGCCGAGATCGTCTACCAGATGGTGGGTGGCCTGAAAGCGGGAATGGGTTACTGTGGTGCTGCCGATATTCCGGCTTTGCACCAGGCGAAATTCGTCAAAATTACATCGGCTGGTGTTCGCGAAAGCCACCCGCACGATATTCAGATTCAGAAAGAAGCCCCGAATTACTCGTCCCGATAAAGTACGGATTGACTGGAAAGCACTTGCTTTCCAGTCAATCAATTGGTAATACTCACTTTTCCAGTGCCTTGCATAGTCAGTTTACCAGTTCCAAAAAACTGAACTCCTTTTGCCAGCCCTGTATAAGCGTTCGGGATCGTTACCGTGTGTGTATCCATGATCTGAACCGAGCGTGTGCCATCTGGAATACAGTTACAATTCCAGGTTGATGGTAGATTCCAGTTTCCTGATTGCACCGAATTATAGGGCGGAGGCATCACCACCGTTACTATTGCATTCTGGCTTTTATCACTCAGACATACTTTCGTTCCAACTGTCCGCTCACAGCGGGCATAGTATTGTGTCGTTACCGTTGGCGAGATCGGCATCGTCAACTCCTGATCATCCGCAGCCTGATACCATCGAACCCTTGTCCCGTCGCCGGTGCAGCCACTGGCGACCAGTGAAACAGAACTACCCATCGTAAGAGTTGTGCTGGATACCACT
>NZ_MKUD01000022.1:115040-216992 GCF_001898575.1 Spirosoma sp. 48-14 | reverse complement strand
GGCTACATAAAACGTTGTCGTACCTGCCGTAGCCGTATTGGGAATACCAGACCCAGCCAATCCTACAGGGTTAAACAGCGTATCGGTGGCAATAGGAGTGCCCCCCGTCGATGCGGTGAACCAATTCGGTAGTCCACCTAAAAAGACGGGGCCATTCGCCTGTGCGGTAAATGGTCCGGTTACGCCCCCAAAATAAGTAGCGACCACGAGTACATAGGTGGTGTCTTTTGTGAGGGTGTGTGTCAATTGGGATAAATAAGCCGGGCCGCTATCGTCGTCGCCATGAAGGAAATTAGTAGCCGGACTAGCCGGATTAAATGGTGCTTTATAGAGCGACAAATAGGTGTCATTGAATCCATCACTTAAAGCTGCGTCTGAGATGCCGACCGTTAGCGGACCACTTACCGGAGCCGTAAAGGTAAACGATTGATAATACACCGTATAGCCTGCTACATAAGCGATAGCATCATCGCCCGATGCCCGAACATAGGTTGGTGAACTGGTCGATAAGGCTCCCTTTACCGTATTTAGAATCAGTCTGGGAACAACAAGGCCTTCACCCGCTGGCACTGCTGCATTCTGGCATACCGAATACGAACCTACAGTAGGTGTACTAACAGGGTTGACCACGACACTAACTGACTGGGGAAAAGTGCCAACGACACAGCCACTTGGGTTTAGCAGGAAGCTATAGGGCACAGAGACGGGTTGATTCGTTGTATTGACCAGGGTTTCGTTGATAATGGCCGAGTTGACACTGGCCGTTGCATTGCTAATACCCGTTACGGCTGGCCGCGTCCAGCTAAAACTCACACCAGTCGTACTTGATGTGGCCGTGTAGGTAAATGAGGTTCCTGAACAAACCGTAAGCAACGTTGGCGAACTAAGCGTATTGCCACCCAAAGGCGTATAATCCTCTATCACGATTCGGTCGTTTGACGAAGCTCCTGTAGACGCATTCGCTCCTAAACCCCTGCGCGCAAATGCCCGCCCGATGGCACACCGATACCGACCGCCAAATAAAAGTTGGTCCGCCTGTAAAATCGCGTCTCTCGACTGTACAAAACTCGGGCTGCAAGGCTGTAATCGTAACCCTTCATTAACCAGCTTCAGGGCAGCAATATTTCCCCGCATTGCCGTTACACTGGTTGGCGTATCGTAGATATTCGGTGTGATCTGATTATCCTGCAAAATAATCTCCCAGGTCATATCCCATAGCATAGTCGCCCATATTGAGCCAACACCATGCGGAATTGAGAAATTGGAGTCCCCTATTTTAGCGTACGTGACGGCTCCGTTTACATTCGCCATATCGTAGGAATAGGCATAATTTCTGATCCCTATTCCAGTTGTCGGCTCTCCAATGGCATAGGTACCAATACCCCGCGGAATATTGGCACTGGCCACGGTAGCACTCAACGAAGACCAGTTCGTGGTGAGCATTAAGGCCAGATAATCGCTCCAGCCTTCGCCCCCCTGCTCTGCATTCTGTAAACAGGACGAGTTGGCAGGACCGCCCGTTAATCGAGTCGACCAGCCATGCGCATATTCATGAGCGATGATGCCGTTATCAAAATCCCCATCAGCCTGGTACGTAGTCGGGATAGTCCAGAGGTACATCTGCATACGACCATTTATCCCATCGGGAGGGGGATAAAAATTGGCATTGTTGGTGCTCCCTCCATCCTGCGCATCGGCATAGACAAAATCATTACCCAGCCCTCCTCGCCCACGGTTATTATTCTGAAAATTTCCACTGGGTTCATCAAAACCAAATTTCCATAACACATCGTGAAGCAGGTTATTCCAGTAAAATAGATTGGTAATGGCGGCATTCTGATTACTGGAAGCCGTATTCAAACCCAGCGTATAAGGATAATTAAATTCTTTCGTTACCGAAGTCGGGCTGTAGCCAATGCTATCAATATCTGTTGTGTCTTCCTGGGCCCAGACATTATTTCCGCGCGTTGTCAGGTAATTCGTCGTTCCATCATTATGCCAGCCATTTGTTGTGCTCGGGCCAGTTCCGGAAGGAACAAAACGGGTATAAGGGTTTACTGAAACAGTACGGGAACCGTGGTTCGGGCTTTCGAGCGGATAATCAAAAACAGTATAACTATTCGCCACAAAGCTCACCTTATCCTGCCCAAAATAGCGGACCTGGTCACGGCTAGCATGACCTACCGATGAGCGACTTACCTGATGAGGCCCGCCGAAATTACAGTGTATAACGTCGTCCGTTTTCTGAACAATATCGCCCGAGGCCGCATCTACGTGAATATTCCAGCCTTTTTGGGCATCTTTGGTCAGAAAGCGTACATTCCAGGTAAGCGCCAGTTTTTCAATCTGTTTTTGTCCTTTCTGATCTACTTCGACCGGCAACCAGTAGAGTTTGACATTAATTTTTTCGTCGGAAAGGGCTGGTATCGAGAAAACACTCTGCGTTAGCGTTCCATCGGTTAGTTTTGTCGTAATGAGTTCCCGGATAGTCGTTAAACTGGCCTGATTCAGCCCCAAATTGGCAACCGCTTTCTGTAAGGCACTCAGTGGTGTGATCAACCCTTTCAGCGACCCTTTTTTGGATACGAAGTCAATACGGGGTATAAAATTATGCGTAAGGTAGGCAACCTGACTATCGACCAGTACCACACTCATGAGCCGGTTGTAGATCTCAACCGACTGGTAGGCTTGATTAAAATAAACGTGATACCAGCCTGTCGTAGGTGATTGATAGGCACTTGACACAATCGCTCCATTGACATCGGGAGCTGTCAGGTTATGCGTTCCAGCATTGGTAACGACATACTGTTTTGCCGTTTCTATTGTGGTTTGCGCATAGGTCTGCAAAAGGCCGAACAAAACGAGTACGGCCGTAACGATCCCGGCTCGGGAACACTTACCGACAGACGTGTAAACTTGCTGCATCATTGATCCTAACGATGCTACTAATCAAAGATAGTACCAAATTTACACTTTTTTCGGAGGTCAGTCTGGTCAGAGGTAGTGTACCGTGCTGATGGTACCATGTGTAGTCAGGTTGACTTCGCGGATACCTACCCGGTAGTTATCAACGGCAAATCCGGGTGTATCCTGTTTCATCTGGTAAAACGTCGATGGAGACAACAGTACCAGCAAATTGCCTCGCTGAATCACTTTTTCGACATGATAATGCCCACAAATCACGGTCACATGGCAAGGTAGTTTCTGCACCAGATCGAGGAATTCATCACTCTGCCGAAAAGGATATTTGGCATCCATGAAGCGGACATCGGCCGGCAACGGTGGATGGTGCATCATGATCACGACATTATTGTCGCGCAAGGCGGTCAGATAATCCGTTAGCCAGGTCCATTGCGCATCGGAAAATACGCCTTTCGATGAGTCCAGAAACAGAACCGGGCGTCCTTCAAGGGGCAGCGCATAGTACAGCTCGTTATCGAACAAGTCGTGCTTTTTATGAAAAACTTCCGCAATGAGCGTAGCGTCGTCGTGATTACCCGGAATGATGTAATACGGAATAATCAGTTTCCCCAATTGCTGTTCGACCCATTCATAAATTGCTTTATCGCCTTCCGTATTGCAGATGTCGCCACCAATCACAACACAATTCGGCTTTAGCTCATTCAGAAAAGCCAGTGCATTCAAAAAATTCGTACGAACATCAACGCCCTGGGGTTTTTCGCCCTCGGTATCGAGATGCATATCAGTAATAAACGCAATTCGCATAATCAGTGTGTGATCTGTGGTCTGGCACGTATGGGGTAGCAATGTACACTATATCTCTTACATCCTGTATCATCCCCGCACTTTTGCTTCGTTCCAGTACACATCCATTTCAGCCAGGGTCATGTCGCTAAGGTTTTTACCATGCGCCCGAGCCTGCTCTTCCAGATACTGAAAGCGCCTGATAAATTTTTTATTCGTACGCTCTAGCGCGGTTTCCGGATTGATGTCAATAAATCGGGCATAATTGACCAGCGAAAACAGTAAATCCCCAAACTCGCCTTCGGCCCGCTGTTGGTCGATGGTTTCATTGGCTTCTGCATTGAATTCAGCTTTGAACTCCTGCATTTCTTCTTCCACCTTTTCCCAAACCTGCTGTTTTTCGTCCCAGTCAAATCCGGCTCCCCGCGCTTTTTCCTGAATACGCATGGCTTTGACCAGCGCAGGCAACGAGCCTGGCACCCCACCCAACACCGACTTGTTGCCCTCCTTCAACTTCAGTTGCTCCCAGTTTGCCTTTACCTGTTCTTCCGTTTCGGCAACGACGTTGCCGTATATATGCGGATGGCGGCTGATGAGTTTATCACACACGCTATTCAACACATCGGCCATGTCGAAAGCACCCGATTCCGATGCGATCTTAGCGTAAAAAACCAGGTGTAACTGAATATCACCCAACTCTTTACGGATTTCAGGTAGATCATTCTCCAGAATGGCGTCGGACAGCTCGTAGGTTTCTTCGATGGTCAAATGGCGCAGACTTTCTAATGTTTGTTTGCGATCCCAGGGGCACTGTTCACGCAACTCGTCCATAATCGTCAGCAATCGGTCGAATGCCATCAGTTGTTCCTGACGGCGGGGGGGCAATTGATCAAAAGTCATCTGGTAAAAATACGGTAAAAGGAGGAAGCCGCAAAGCAGGAACGATTGACCGTAAGCCCTACCGACCTCATACCCTCCCCTAACCACCCTATTATTTTTTATCAAATTACTTGACTCGCAACCGAATAAACGTTTTACTTTGCAAAACAAAGTACTTTAAATATGCAAACACTATATTCTCCTTCGTATCGCTCTGGCTTTTGGGAGCACCGGGATGCCCGGTCAGGTAAAGGACTACGCATTTTAGCCTTGCTAAGCGCCACTGGGCTGAGTCTGGTTGTGGCACGCGGGCTATTGACCGGAAACTGGTGGTTCTTTATATGCCTCACCTGGAATCTGGCTTTAGCCTGGTTTCCGCTTGGCACCATACTTACCCTTCGCGATCTGCGAACGGCTGGCTTTCGAAGTCCGTGGCTGATGCTAAGTGGTCTGATGCTCTGGCTAGCTTTTCTTCCCAACGCCCCCTACATCATTACCGATTTATTTCATCTTAAATATATCGACCATCCGTTGCTCTGGTTCGACACGATGTCCATCTTTATATTCGCCCTGACTGGCTTACTAACAGGCCTTTACTCGATACTAATCGTTCACCGTATGGTCAAGCCACTGCTTGGCAACGTGTATACCTGGGCGGTTATCACGACCAGTCAGCTCCTGTCGGGATTTGGGATTTACCTGGGTCGGTTTGGTCGTTGGAATAGTTGGGATGTTCTGGCACGCCCGACCTCCCTGACCAGGGCCATCGCTCATGCCTATCATGATCATTTAAGCGTACAATTGACCCTGGCTTATGGCTTCGTTCTGATAGCGCTCTACATCGCTTTCTACTGGTATGCAGCCCATGACGACCATTCTTAGCTTCAGTTCAGGCATTTATATAATAGCTTTTTAGAAGCACTCTACATGAAATTTCTTATTGCTCCCATAGGTATTGCTGGTTTGGTCTACTACTTTGCTTTCAGACCAAGCCCGGTGGTTTATCAATCCCAGATCGCGCTGAACGATCCGGTCCAATCCGTTCAGGACTCAATGCGCGTATTACGTCAATGGTGTGAAGCGATCAATCCAACCATATTTTTAAGTTGCTATGTCCGCCAGGACAGTATTTTTCATTTCAAGGTTGATAAATCGACTATGCTTCGCTCTCACTACAACATTGGCAAAATCGACACGGTGTCCCTACTCAATCCAGGGTTTGTAAATTTGCCGAAAGCCAAGGTTGCTCGGTTGCTAAGCGTGATAAAATTCTTGAATCGCAATCGGATTGGCGGTATTGTTCATGATACATCAACGGAGTCGTGGTGGTATCCTTACCAGTTAGATAATCCTACTGATAGTGAAGGAACACGGCATTTGTTTCTTGTGGAATCGGCGGAAGACACCTTAAAACCCGCTTTTACGTATTACTACAAAATAATCGATCGTAGAAGTCAACTGATTTTGACAAAATTTAATGATGTCCGCCCTCGAAAATCGAGGTAGGCTATTCCAGGCTGCAATGCTATGTTTGCGGTATGATTGATTTTCGAAAGGTCATCCGAAGTTTTGGGTTTGCCGGGCAGGGTATTCTGGACTTGTTCCGTTTCGAGAACAATGCCAAAGTACATCTATTGGTAGCCGGACTGGTTTTGGCAGGTGGTTTCTGGGTTCAACTGACCCATATCGAATGGACCATTATCCTGACCCAAATTGGTCTGGTCTGGGCGGCAGAGGCCTTTAATACGGCCATCGAAAAATTGTGCGACTTTGTTTCACCGGGTATCCATCCGCAAATCAAAGCGATCAAAGACCTTTCATCCGGCGCAGTGTTGATCCTGGTCATAGCTGCCGTACTCGTTGGTATTATTATTTTCGGCAGCCATTTGCTCAATGATTTTCTAAGCATGACAAATAATTCCAGACTCTGGTTTTCGATTCCATTCGACCCAACTCTGGCCTGCTTCTAATCGAAAGCCTATAGTTTATATTTCGTATTCCTATTACCCAATCTTTACCTTTCTGACTCATACGTAGCCATGCACGAATCCCGCGAACATCTGCAAACCCTGTCGGAAATCCGCCTATTAATGGAGCGGTCTTCCAAATTTCTGTCGCTTAGTGGTTTATCGGGCGTATCGGCCGGGGTAATTGCACTCGGAGGAGCGGCTGTTGTTTATACACGACTACGCACGGGTCTGTTTACGACCATAGGCACTTACGACTCACGACCGGGCAATCCTGTCAATCAGCACGATGTCAGGCAGTTTCTGGTAACCGTAGCCATTAGCGTATTGGCCTTAGCGCTGGCATCTGGCACGTATTTTACCGTTCGTAAAGCCAGGCGTCAGGGATTGACCGTCTGGAATCAACCGTCGAAACGGTTGTTATGGGCTATGATCGTTCCGTTGGCAACCGGAGGTGTATTTTGTCTGGCGTTACTGTATTATAACCTGATTTGGCTATCTTTTCCGGCAACACTGATTTTTTACGGTCTGGCCCTGCTCAACGGGAGCAAATACACCCTGCGCGACGTTGAATCGTTAGCCTACTGCGAAATTGCTCTCGGCTTACTTTCCTTGTTCTGGCCAGGCTATAACCTGCTGACCTGGGCTATTGGATTTGGCCTGCTGCATATTGCCTATGGCTTAGCCATGTATTATAAATACGAACGTACCCCACATGAAGAACGACCTGCTGGCTCAGTTTAACAAAGCCTTTGAAAGCAAAGCGCGGCTGAGTATTATGTCGGTCCTAATGGTCAATGACTCTCTGAGTTTCAACGCGCTGAAAGAATTACTTAGCTTAACCGATGGCAACCTCGCCACGCACCTCCGTGCGCTGGAAGACGCAGGCTATGTTTTGGTACAGAAACAGTTTGTTGGCCGCAAACCCAACACTACGTATTCGGCTACCCCAGCCGGTCAGCAAGCGTTTACCGATCACCTGAACGCCCTGGAAGCATTTATTAAAAATATGTAGCAGCTTAGCTACTGAAGACTTAGCTAGGCACTAGTCCGTTCTTTCAACTCTCGTTGATAGGTTGGCTATATTTTTTATTTATCATTTTACTTTGAAAAACAAAGTACTTTTATGAACCCAAAATCAACTACCCGTTTATTTACCTCACCTGTACGGGGCACTGCCATTCAGCCTGATGCCACGGACCATGACTTTCCCAATTCTTCTGCCCGAACCCGCTTTCTGGAGCCGTTTCAGGATTCATGGTTTGGTATCGGTTTAGGGTTCCTGGCTACATCGGGCGGGGCATTTTTAGTGTATGAACTGCTGGGCGATTCTCGTCAGGCAGGCAATTATAACGGAGGGATGATCATGCTTCACTATTGTTTAGCCGTCATCTTTTCGATTCTTTTATGGACACAGGGCTATTTCAGGTACCGTTCCGACCACTATGCTGCAGGCAGACCGACACGATGGGTCGGATTACTTTTGTGGCTTATTAGCGCCTATGGGCTGAATCGGGAGTTAGCGGTTTTTCAGCAATCAACCACCTGGCTATGCTGGGCGCTGGTCATAACGGGTGTGGCGATGGTACTTTTCGCCTGGAAAGATGCTTTATCGGTTCGGATGCAGCAAGCCCTCTATGCCTCACTGGCTATTGGGTGGTGGCTATTTCTGTACATGGCTATTTACATTGCGCCCATCTACCTCATCAGCATTCCTATGCTGATCGGCCTGGGGCTATCCATTCATACCTTTATTCCCCTCCTGTTTACCATCGCCCTGGGCAAACGACTCTGGTTCGATGGTCATCAGGACGAACATCTACGGCTGGGAATAGGCGTTGGGGCGATCACACCGATCCTTGCGCTTGGGCTTTTCCTGAGTGGCTGGATTCATGACTTAAACAGTATTGAACAGACACAGCTAGAAGCTACGGTTCGTAAAACAAGCGATCTGCCCGATTGGGTGCTTATAGCCCAACGCTTGAAACCCACCTGGATTACCAATCGGTTACTGCTAAGCGATCGGGTGTATGATCGGATGCTTGGGGATAGTGGTACTGGTATCGGCCTAACCAGTTTTACCAAACTCGACGAGGTTCGGGAACATGACCCGCTGGTTGCCATTGCCTCCTTATTGTTTCCTGCCGATGTACTGGATAATGCTGATCAACTGGCCTTACTAAAAGTACTATCGGCCAATCGGCACGGAGCCGAAGAAAAACTTTGGACTGGACGCCACCTCATCACCGAAGATGTGGTTTCGCAGATTCGGATCTGGCCACAGTTCCGGATTAGCTACACCGAGCAAACCTTCCGCATTCGGAACCAGGCTCGAAACACCACTGAAGAGGCCCTTTTTACCTTTCAATTACCTGCCGGGTCGGTGGTTTCCTCCATGTCGCTTTGGGTGAATGGCCGTGAAGAACCCGCCCGACTAACTACGGTTGCCAAAGCCGATACCGCTTATCGAACCATTGTTGGTGTTGACTCCCGGAGACTGGCACGCGATCCATCGGTGGTTCACTGGCAGGAAGGAAACCGCGTAACCGTCCGCGTATTTCCGTGTCGGGCCGGGCAGGATCGACGCGTAAAAATTGGAGTCACCTCCCCGCTACGCCTTTCAGACAATTACTTAGTTTACCAGGCTCCCATAGTCGAAGGCCCCGACGCCAGCTCAGCAAACGAACTCATCCACATCGACTTTGCCTCGCATCCAACCGACCTGCAAACGCCTTGGTTTTTAGATGGCCTTCAGGAAAACATACTGACGCATCAGGGGAATTACCATCCGGGTTGGGAAGTTCGGTTCCAGGCTCCCCCATTATCCAACGAAGTCTTTGTCCTGAACGGAACGGGTTATCGGGTACTACCCCTTCGACAAATGAGTGAAACGTTTACACCCACCGACGTCTATCTGGACGTTAATGCATCGTGGCGGAAAGATGAATTCACCACGGCTTACTGGACGGCGGCAAAACGACGTAACTGTCGGGTGTGGATATTCGATGATGGCCTCAAACAAGTCCGGGAATCTGACCTCGACGTTACTTACGACCGGCTCCATCAGCAAGCGTTCAGCTTGTTTCCGATCTACCGGATACACCACCCTGCCACTGCCTTACTTATTACGAAAGGGGCAATGACAGGGCCAGTCCTGAGCGATTTGCAAAACAGTCGTTTCGCCGATCGGTTTAGTGAACTGGCCAATGCACAGCCTCCTGTTCGAACCTTCTGTTTCACCTCGAATGACGGGCGAGTCAATTTGCCTCCTTATCTAAAAACACTGGCTGAACTGGGTGTACTGAATGTGCTGAATGGCAACACATGTACGCTCATTGATTTCTACAAAAAACGCCAATTCCCCCAGTCTATCCGCGATTCATCACGTAGTAGTATACCAGAAGCTCATATGGCTATTCAATCGGTCAACACACAAGCTACGAACGCATCGACAGCCCCCGACCACCTGGCGCGGCTCTTCAGCTATAACCAGTTGTTACAACACATTGGCAGGAAGTATTTCGTAAAAAACTACCAGACGGATACGCTGATTCTGCAAGCTCAACTGGCCAACATTGTTTCGCCTTTATCCAGTCTGGTCGTCCTCGAAACTACAGCTGACTACGACCGATTCGGTATTAAAAAGGACAAATCTGGTCTTGAGAATGCGACATTGAAAGAAGAAGGGGCGGTACCTGAGCCACAGGAATGGGCGCTATTGGGGCTCCTAGTCTTATTACTTGGTTGGTTAATCTGGCGAAAGCACTATGCCCTCTCTTGATCTGATTTCCTGGCTGGCGATAGCGTTGCTGGTATATGCCTGGTGGCCCGGCACTTTCGGACGCGAACGGTGGACTGGCCGATTACTCACATTATGCCTGCTATCACCGGGCTTACGGTACCTATCGAGCCTTTTTTCGTTTCCCATCCGCCTGAAACTAAGTACCTGGGCTGGTTATCTGTTAAACGCGGCTGGCCTGTCGGTGCAGGTTGACGGCAATGTACTGATACGAACCGCATCTGGTACCGAGCCTATTGAGATGGCTGTCGACCCAGCCTGTATGGGGTTACAACTGACTGGTGTATCGTTGCTGGTAAGCCTGTTCAGTCTCATCTGGCAGGAACGACTCCAGCATAAACGAGTCCTACTAGGCTGGCTCTTTATTTATGAAATGGTTACCTTAGGTTTAACTGTGCTATGCAATCTGTTTCGAATTGTTTTGCTGGTCGCGTTTACAGCAATGCCGGGTACACTGGCCCATGAAGTCATTGGGCTGGTGTGCGTAGGGGTTTATACCTGGGGACCAAGCTGGTGGATGGCCAGTATGCTGGTAAAACGACACGGAAAGTCTGACTCGGCTTATGCATACACTCCAACCTCAAATACTATGCTAAAATCGGCGGGCTGGAGCGTTTGTTTACTGGCTTTTGGTATTGGCTTTCGTATGCTAACAACCAGCCATACTACGCCAGCTACTGATTGGTGTCGTTCTCTGCAACGCACGGATACAAGCTGGCATCGCTACACCGCCGATTGTCATTGCAAACCCCTTCAGAATGGTTTCGTCCAATTAGCCAAACCGGGTTTACTTATCTACATAAAACCCCAGACCGATTGGATCAGTGCCGATCATAGTCCCATGGTCTGTTGGCTCGGCAGTGGCTATGAACTTCGACATGTACGAGAAATTTTGTTTAATGGGCATCCGGCTTATGCAGGCGAGCTACAGAAGAAGGGCCAAATTCTACATACGGTCTGGTGGTTCAGCAATGGAGCAATCGTTACGACCAGCCAGTTGAATATGCGGGCTGCTATGATAAACGGGACAACCGGATTCGTACTGGTCAATATTACCTCCGAAAAGCCCTTATTCCAGGTATAATATCCCCCAAAAAAACTTCCCAAACGTGTCAACACATTTAGGAAGTTGAATCAACCAGAACACGGTTCACTGTGCGGTATTGAAATCAGAATCTTTTAGGCCTTTATTTACCTTGACGTTATCGACCGACATGGTCATTGGGCCACGCGGTGATTGCTGCAGGAGTGTCATCGGGAATTTAATTCCATTAGCTTCCTTATAATCAGCATAGACTGTCGTCATTTCCCCCTGCTGCGTTTTGGTCGTCGACTGTACTTTCAGCCCCGTTGTGGTGTCAAAGTTATCCGTCCAGGTGGCACCACCATCGCCCGTTGAATGACTTAACTTATACGTGTCTTTCCCATCCACTTTTTCGGGGCCCACTACCGTACTTTTCACCCCGTTTTCGGCATAGTGTAGCTCCGGGAAAAGTGTGTTCATAACCACCATCTGTTTAGCCATGGGGCCATCCAGCGTGCGACTTCCCTGCATCCCTCCCATTACGACTTTTTCGCCATCGCTCGTTTGCTTCATGACCTCCATGCCATTGGCATTAATAACCATCGAGAATTTGTTGGGTAGCTTTTGCTTGCGAGTCATAATGATGGCGTTACCATTCATCTCCGACGACATATTCGTAGTCAGATCAGTAACTTTCAATAAGGCGTCTTTGCCACCGATAGCGGTAATGTATTTGTCCATGATTTCTTCGGCGGTTGGCGTTGATTGAGCCAGCAAGGTTTGCCAACCCATCAGAAAAGCTACGATAAGTCCTGTTTTTCTCATGATTATTTACATTTTATCCTACCAAAGGTACTATATGAAGGAGTAAACATCAAGTATACAGCAAGCTTTGCGCACAAAACTTTTCCCGATTAACAGCTACTAATTCGACAGGGCAAATTCAGCCAGATAGACCAAAGCACCAGCTACATAGCCGATTAGTGCCAACCAGCTAATTTTTCGTAAATACCAGCCAAATGACAGGCGCTCCATGCCCATCACAGCCACCCCCGCAGCCGAACCAATTACCAGTAAACTTCCTCCGGTACCTGCACAGTAGGCCAGAAACTCCCAAAGTTTAGCATCGGCCGGATAGGTTTGTAAATCGTACATACCCATAGCGGCTGCTACGATGGGCACATTATCGACCACTGCTGAAACGATCCCAATCAGGAACACGATGGCATCCAGATTGCCTACTGCCTTGTTTAAGGATTCGGCCAATGCCGGCAGGATAGATGTGGCTTCCAGTGCACCCACCGCCAGTAATATCCCCAGAAAGAATAAGATACTCGGTACATCGATCCGACTTAGCGCATGTGCCGCCGTAAACCGTTTCCGCTCCGACTCATCCTTATCACTATGCAACACTTCCGATACTACCCAAATCATTCCTAAAACCAGCATCATCCCCATGTAAGGAGGCAAATGGGTCAATGTCTTGAAAATCGGCACAAATAGCATCCCCCCCAACCCGACGGCTAACATGATCCGCCGATACCGACGCGCAATGGGTGTCACATACGGTCGACTAATACCCTGCGATGACGATTTAATTTCTTCCTTCGGCTGCAATCGGGTCAGCAATACCAAGGGGACGACCATTGATATGAGACTGGGCAGGAATAAACCGCGAATAATAGCCAGGGTCGTCACCTGCCCTCCAATCCAGAGCATTGTGGTTGTTACATCGCCAATGGGCGACCAGGCCCCTCCAGCATTTGAAGCTACAATGATCATTCCGGCCATAATATGACGCTGTTCTGTATTACGCACCAGCTTACGGGCTACTGACACCATGACAATAGCCGTTGTTAGGTTATCCAGCAACGCCGACAGGAAAAACGCCAGCAGACTTATGATCCAGAGTAAAGTTCGGATACTGCGGGTAGCAACTCGGTCTGTAATGAGCGTAAACCCATCATGGGCATCAATCAATTCGACAACGGTCATAGCCCCCAGCAGAAAAAACAGAATTTCGGAAATAGTCGATAAATGGTTGCTGAGCTGCTCGCCAACTAGCTCTTTATTATCGCTCATCAACGCATAAGCCGTCCAGCAAATAATGCCGGTAATAAGCGCTGTTGCGGTTTTGTTGAGCCGAATCGAATGTTCAAGCGTGATTAAACTGTAGCCGGTTACAAAGAGGAGTATTAACAGAGTTGACATTATATACTGTTTTTAGTCGCTGCATGCTGGGCCATGCAATGAAAACCCAGCCTAAAACACGTACTTTATAAACCTTTCTGAATGCATTTGTGCTTATCATTGTTCGGTTACCATAAACGTACGTATATGTTTGTCGTTCGCTTTTCGTCTATGCGGGCCGACGGTATGGCCTTGTTTCCATTCATATTAGTAAAACGACCTAATCCGGGCCCAACATTGCTTAACCATGAGCGGATTCATCTTCGCCAACAGGCCGAATTGGGTATACTTCCCTTTTATCTCTGGTATGTAATCGAGTATCTGATTCGGCGATTTCAATACCGGGATCATTATACGGCTTACAGAAATATCAGTTTCGAACGGGAAGCCTTTGCCAACGATCAGAACCTAACGTATTTGGCAAATCGGTCTTTGTGGCAATTCTGGCACTATTTGACGAATGATACGCTATAATTTATAATTCATCAATCGCTTATTGCCCAGGATACCAATCGTGGCTACTAAGGACGAGAATACGACGACCAGAACCGGGATACCCTCCCGAAAGCCGACCAGTCGGAGGTCGTCGGGAATATTGAGATAGAGTAGGATTGTAATCAGGCCACGGGGAGCAATCCAGAGCAAGGGCGTCAGTTCGCCCTGATACGTTACCCGAAGCGTAACCCAGCGCCAGCCAATAATCACCCCAACAAACAATACACTTACCACCAGCGCATCGATATCAATTAAGCTCCGGGGCACAGCAGCATAGCCCAATAATAAGTAAAAGAACGTCCGTACCACAAAAGCACCTTCAGCAGCCAGGCTTTTCAACTGGTCTAGCTCTTTTTCGAACAAGTCGTTTTTCAAAATCTGGCTCAGTCGCCCCCGGATGAACAGATCGGTATTGTTCAGAAAAAGACCAAAGATCAGGATGAGCAGCAACGACGACAGATGATTGATTTCGGCCAGTGCATACACCAGAAACAGCACCGAAATAATGGGCAGGAATTTGATGCGGTGGTTAATTCGACTAATCAGATAAAGAAGTAAAAAGCAGCAACCCAACGAAATCAGAGCCATCGCCAGCGTATCGCGCGTAAACGACCAGACAGCGCCCAGCAACGAGTTTCGACTTAGCAACAGAAAGTTGTAGGCCATAATACCCAGAATACTCGCAAAAGCTGATTCATAAACCGCGTACTCCTGCTGACCGCCCGTCAGTTTGGCAACAGTCTGTACGGTTACGGTGCTGCTAACGATAGAAAACGGCAGGGCTGCAATCAGGCAATGATAAAATGAATCGTTCAGGAGTAGGTACAACATACTGGCCATCAGAAGCGTACTCCCAATAATAGCCATCAACGAAGCCAGAAGGGTTCGGCGAATAACACTTAATCGCTCGGCATGAAGCTCCAGATCGAGTCCCCCTTCCAGTACAATCAGAATCAGGCCAAGTGTACCAAGGGTAGGTAAGATGGTGGCCACATAAGGGACCTGCACATTGAAATAGTCGGTTGCCTGCTTGGTCAGCATACCCAGCAGTAATAGCAACATAACCGACGGGGTTTTGAATCGACTACTGAACAAATCGAACGCATACGAAATCAGTACCGACAAACTCAGAACTATAATCAGTATCGATGAATCCATAAGCGAAAGAGCGAACGAGTGAACGACTGAACGATCGTAATAAAGCTTGCGACAAATTTTCGCTCTTTCACTCGTCCGCTCGTTCGCTCATTAATAATTATTTCCTGGCGTAATAATAAAGATTCACAGAAGCCGCATTGGCTCGTTCGCTGATGGTAAAAAAGCCTTTGTTATCTTTATCGAAACACACGGCTTCGCCTTGTGGCTCCAGCCGAACTGTTAGCTGGCGCGATGTACCGTATTGCAACGCATCCGCAACGGATTGCCCGCTATTGCGCTTCCAGTAATACAGTTGCGTGTAGGTACGAACCAGCAACTCGCTGCCATCCGGCGAAATGGCCGCCGACGTGACGTAATTGGCCAGGCCGCCCCCACCAAACGACGGTAGTTCACCAAAGGCTGTCGCGACCGTTACCTCATTTATATTCTGTGGATACGGTAAACTGTAAAGCCGGACTTTTTCTTCACGCTTAGTGATGATGTAGATATCTTTTGTTCCTGGATCGACAAACATGGCTTCGGCATCGTGTGGTCCATCAGGATACCGAAAATTGATCCGTTCAACCCCAGTTACACTAGCCTGTAAAGAGGAAGGCTCAGGGAATCGATAAATGACACAACCTGAATATTGAGCGTTATTATCACCAATATCGCCTATGTAGAGATAATTGATCCCGTCTTTTGGCCCTGGCCCAATTGACATTTCTTCCCAATCGCGGTTTGTGGCGTTCGGTATGGTAATCTTGCCTTTTACTTTCCCATCGTAGCCCAGCAAGGCCAGCTCATTGGGACTTCCGCTATCCTGCTCAATCCAGATATAGCCGGGCTGAGTACGACTATCAACCATACCCGAAGCTTCATCAATTTGGCCCGGTGTTACGGGAGCTTCAGTTGGTGTCGATGAAAATTGAGCGTCAAATACACTGGGAACGGTGAGCTTACACGAAGCGAAGACCAACCCCAAAACCAGCAGAACGAAATTGCGCATGATATAGTCTGGTTGATTCGGTTGCCAATCTAACGAATTGGCGGACAAAAATGATGAACGCATGGGAATAAAGCTATTTGATCGCATGGAAACAGGGATTTATTCTAAAACCATGCCGGAATACAGACAGGTCGTTAGTTTTTTGATAAGTCATGCTTTTAGAAATGGGCTGCTCTCAACCATAACTCGCCCTATTTGTATGAAAAATCGCATGACTTTTTTAGCAGCAACGCTCCTACTTGGTTTCTGCTTAAGTTTTACTATTCGCCCATCGGCCGACGGATGGGTTAGTATTTTCGATGGCAAGACATTCAACGGCTGGAAAGTTACCGAAGACAGCCCAGGTACATTTACCATCCAGGATGGAGCGATTGTTGTCAACGGCCCACGAGCCCATCTGTTTTACGAAGGTCCTGTTCACAATCATTCCTTCAAAAACTTCGAGTGGAAAGCCAGTGTCAAAACGATGCCCGGCTCCAACTCAGGTATGTTTATCCATACGGCGTATCAGCCATCGGGCTGGCCATCACAAGGATATGAAATCCAGGTCAACCAAACCCATACCGACTGGCGGAAAACCGGAAGCGTTTATGGTGTTCAGGACGTAAAAGAGGTCTTTGTTAAAGACGACGAATGGTACACAGAACACATTATTGTGAATGGGAAAAAAGTGATCATTAAAGTCAACGACAAAGTGATCAACGATTATACTGAACCCGACAGCATCAGCACGTCGTCTAAACCCAAAAAGCTCAGCATGGGGACCATTGCCTTACAAGGCCACGACCCAAAGAGCAAAGTGTATTATAAAGACATCATGATTAAAGTGCTGCCTGATTAATTAACAAAACGGTCAGAGTATGGAGCAGTGGGTAAAGCGCCCTCTTGTTCCATACCTGACCGCTTTGCTATTTAAATTGCTGAATGCTGTACGTATTAGCTTGCAGTCGGCTGGGATCTTTGGCCGCTGCGGCCGCACTGACTTCATCGATTCGGGCGTTCAACGAATAAATTTTATCGCCAACCAATACATTCGTCGTGGCCTGGTCATAGCCAGCCTCATCGGTTTTAACCAGCGTAGCCGTTTTCCACCCGTCCGTACTGCGCACCTGCGATACTTTATTACGGCTGTTTACGACGTATAAATCATTGTTGTAGAGCAGCATACCATCGCCATTCGGCAAGCTCACACCCGTTACTTCCGTTATCGTATTATCGTCCAGCTCAACTTTGAACAATTTACCCTCGTTGGACTTTACCACGAGTAGATACTTATCTGGGTGATACACAATACCGTTTAAATTGATACCCTGGTCACCTGAAAAAAGTGTCGATGTAACGGCCACAACTGCCTGCTCCGAATTAGCCGATATTTTATAAATAACGGGTGCAAATGAGTCTGTTACATAAGCGTTGCCGTCGTTATCAAAGGCAATATCATTGGCAAAATGATTCGAGGTTGGTAACAAACTGGCCAGATCAATCTGGCGAACTTTCTGCTTTGTAGCCAGATCATAGACAAACAGGCCAGCTGTCTTAAGTGCCGTTTGCGGTGTACTCTTATCCGAAACACCCTGATCCCCATTGCACACATAGAGCAGGCCGTCACGAACTTTCATGCCAATACTACTGATCAACTGTTTATCATTCGCTATCAGTTCTTCATACCGTCCATTCTGGTCAACTGTCCCGATTTTCCCCTGCGTTATCGAACTAACCAGAAATTTGTCGATTGTAGGTGAGTAGGTTATTCCTTCTGGATACTGACGCGTAGCCACAAAATCGATCCGTTGGGGAATTACGGGTGCATTAAACTCTGGATCTGTGGAGTTACAGGCTGCTAAGCTTAATCCCACCAAAAGCAATGTGGGAATCGAATAGGTGCGAGTTATCATGATAATCTTCGAGTGTTATATACTGACTATTTAATAGCTTTCTTGATCCTAATGTTTAGCAAAAGGCTTAACCGGGCACTTATCTGCCGAAAACCATCCTGCCTGTTTTGTGTTTTAATCCTATACTAATTCTCTACCGTTATGAACCACATGACAACCCTAACCGAAGCCATGGATAAACTTCGGACCGAGGGGTACACCCACGAGTTTGGCCCCCGCAAAGATTTTCTGGAAGAAAAAAGTACCCAGACGAAATTAAAAAGTGAGGATTTTCACGTCGATAAATTTTACCGATTCGAAGGTACTTCGGATCCTGGTGATGAAATGACGTTGTACGCCATCACGGCCTCCAACGGCATGAAGGGGGTTTTTGTAGCTGCTCAAGGCACCTATTCAAACGAAGTATCGCCCGAACTAATGGCTAAATTTACGATCTCAGACCGCAACCATGTAACCACTACCGAAGGTTCGGTACAACCATTAGACCAACAAGAATCTCCGCACTAATCATTTCTCGGATATTTACAAGAAAAACTCCCGGAAGATGGTAAATTTTCCGGGTTTTTCACTATATTTGCGGCCTTTACAAAAAATGCACCGTTCGTTCCGTGCTGATACACTATGAAGTTATCCGAATTCAAATTTGATTTACCCGATAGTCTTATTGCCAAGTACCCGGTAGAGCGGGGTGAATCGCGGCTGATGGTCGTTGACCGGAAAACTAAAACCATTGAGCACAAACAGTTTTCGGACATCCTCAGCTATTTTGATGATGGCGACGTGATGGTAATTAACGATACGAAAGTATTTCCAGCACGGCTTTATGGCAACAAGGAAAAAACCGGAGCTAAAATTGAGGTGTTTCTACTTCGTGAGCTTAACCGCGAAATGAAGCTTTGGGATGTACTGGTCGATCCTGCTCGTAAAATTCGTGTTGGCAATAAACTGTATTTTGGTGATAGCGATCTAGTTGCCGAAGTAATCGACAATACTACCTCGCGCGGCCGTACAATCCGTTTCCTGTTCGATGGTAACCATGAAGAGTTTATGAAAGCCATCGATGAACTGGGCGAAACCCCAATTCCACGGGCAATGAATCGGGAAGCAGAATCGGCCGACCGGGATGATTACCAAACCGTTTTTGCCCAACATATTGGCGCTGTGGCAGCTCCTACGGCTGGTCTTCATTTCACCCGTGCCATGATGAAGCGGATGGAAATTAAAGGCATCCATTTCGCTCCCATCACGCTGCATGTAGGCCTGGGCACGTTCCGGCAGGTGGACGTAGAAGACCTCACCAAACACAAAACCGATTCCGAAAACTTTAAAATCACGGACGGCTCTGCTCAGATCGTCAACACGGCGCTGGATGCCGGAAAACGGGTTTGTGCAGTAGGGACCACTTCCCTCAAAGCCATTGAATCGTCGGTATCGGCCAATAGCCGATTGAAGCCCATTGAAGGCTGGACAGATCGGTTCATTTTCCCGCCCTACGATTTTAAAATCGCCAATTCGCTGCTGACAAGCCTACACCTTCCTGAATCTATCCTGATCATGATGACGAGCGCTTTCGGTGGGCATGAGCTTATTAAAGAAGCGTACCAGATTGCGATCAAAGAAAAATATCGTTTCTTCAGCTACGGCGACGCCATGTTGATTCTGTAAGTCGTTAGGGATTAGTCAGTAGTCATTTGTATTTTTGGGGCCTTAGTGCCCCTTATTTTTTGCAATTCACCCATGACTGACGACGATCAATCGGCCAATAGCCCGGCTGCCGACCGATATGCCATTATTGTTGCCGGAGGCAGTGGCAGCCGGATGAAATCGGATATACCGAAGCAATTTCTTCTGCTACGCGGTAAACCTATTCTTCAGCATACCCTGGAGCGGTTTCTGGACGTGCTTCCGGCTTCACAGATTTTTCTGGTTCTGCCAGCTACGGATCGAATCACCTGGTTAAATCTGTGTGAGCAGCATCAGTTTTCTCCATCCATTGCACTTGTTGATGGGGGGGGCACCCGTTTCCAGTCGGTACGAAATGGACTAAGCGCGATTCCCATGACCGAAGGATTAGTAGCCGTTCATGATGGTGTACGACCGTTTGTGTCGGCCGAAATTATACAAAATAGTTTTGACACAGCCGCCCGGATGGGTTCGGCAGTTACCTGCGTCCCGGTAAAAGACTCGGTTCGCGTTGTTCATGCCGATGGCCGAAGTCAGGCAGTTAATCGAAGCCAGTATCGGTTGGTACAAACCCCACAAACCTTTCAACTCAACCTGTTCAGACAAGCCTTTACAGCGGAAGAACAACCTTTTTTTACGGATTGCGCCAGTGTGATGGAATTTGCCGGATTTCCGATTACACTGATCGACGGTTCGTACGAAAACATCAAGATTACAACACCAGAGGATTTAAAATAAGCCAGTGTAACAGCCTGAACAGGTTACCATCACCCATACTCAGCTCGGAATGCGTCAACGACTGCTTGCTCATCAATACATCGAAGGTATTCTAGCTGGCGACCGACTGTTACTGAGCCGAGCCATTACGCTGGTTGAAAGCCGTCGCCCCGACGATCAGGCTCTGGCCCAGCAAGTTCTGGAAGCTGTTTTACCAGCTACCGGCCAATCGATTCGGGTGGGTATTACAGGCGTTCCCGGCGTTGGAAAAAGCACCTTTATTGAGGGGTTTGGGCAGTATCTGACGAACTTGGGGCATCGGCTGGCCGTGTTGACCATTGACCCTACCAGTCAACGTTCGGGCGGCAGTCTGCTGGGGGATAAAACACGCATGGAAACCCTCTCGATGAATCCCAGCGCCTACATTCGCCCTTCACCAGCTGGCGATTCGCTGGGGGGCGTGGCTCATCGCACCCGTGAGACCATTCTACTATGCGAAGCAGCGGGCTTCGACATCATTTTGGTCGAAACGGTAGGTGTGGGGCAGTCGGAAACTGTAGTACATGGCATGGTCGATTTCTTTCTGCTGTTGATGCTAGCCGGGGCAGGTGATGAATTACAGGGCATGAAACGTGGGATCATGGAACTGGCCGACGCGCTCTGTATTACCAAAGCTGACGGCGACAATCGATCGGCAGCCAACCGCGCACAGGTAGAGTACCAAAATGCCCTCCATCTGTTTCCACCCACCGGCACGGGCTGGTTTCCGCCCGTGCTCACCTGTTCGGCCATTACCCATGAAGGATTGGCGGGTATCTGGCAAACCATTCAGGAACACCAGCAATTAACGACTACCAACGGGCACTGGCGCCAGCGTCGGCAGGAGCAGCAACGAACCTGGTTCCGGTCATTGCTGCGACAACGCCTTGAAAGCCAATTTTATGCTCAGCCGGGTATGGGTCAGCAAATTGCCGCGATGGAAGAACAGGTTCTGGCTGGCAATCGCCTACCCGCACCAGCGGTTGATGCGTTATTAGCCAATCGATAAATGGCAGATAACCAGGAGTAACTTATCCCCTGTTCATCACTTTGCTTACTTTTGTTCGTATGTATAAATTTCTTCTGATAGGCTTTGTCCTGCTCGTTCAGACAGTCAAAGCGCAACGGGATACAACGATTACGGTCACGACTACTGATGCGCTTCAATTCGACCAGAAGCGATTGGTAGTTCGCCAGCAGACGCGGTTGACGCTTATTTTTCAGAACAAAGACGACATGGCTCATAACCTGGTAATCACCCGACCGAACTCACGTCTGCGGGTTGTCGAATTTGCGCTGGCACTTGGCCCAAAAGGTCCTGCGCAGCACCATGTACCCGTAATGGATGAAGTACTCGCTCACACCCGAAGCGTTGAGCCCGGCACCATAGATTCCCTGGTTGTCACCCTGACCGAAGGCGCTTTTCCATTTGTCTGTACGTATCCGGGGCATGGGTCGATCATGTACGGGGTTATCTACGCCACCAATGAACCCAAACGGCTCCCACCCGCTAGTCAGGACCCCAATATGCCAAACCCTGAACGCTTGGCCGAAACGGGCCATCAACATCACCAACCGATGAATTCGGGCCATCCCTATGCATTACAGTTACCAGCCGTTTACCGAACGTTCATGCCGGATTGTGGACCTGCTGCGATCGCGGTTGGGCTGCCTGGCCCGGAAGGGGGGCAATCGTATGTATTCGATGCAGGACAATGTCGCCTGCGGTATGCATGGTCAGGTGGTTTTGTCGATAATACAGATCAGTGGGAAGGCAAGGGTCAGCGGCTCACCAAAATTGTGGGTGAAATTTACTTCCGGGATACAGGCGGCTTTCCCTGGCGAATCGGTACAGCCAATGAACAGATACCCCAGTTTAAAGGGTATCGGTTACGGAATCGGTATCCTGAATTTCAGTATATCGTCAATGGCGTGACTATACATGAACTTATCCGGCCGCTTCCTACAGGGCGGGGGCTGGTTCGCTCCTTTACGTTGAGCCCCTCCAAAGAATCTGTCTCTTTTTTAGCGATGGCACAATCAGGAATTCAGCTAAAACCGTCGGTTGGGCAGTTTAAAAATGGTGTGTTACGGCTACCGGCCGGAACCCGTCAGTTTACTTTAACCATGTCCAACTAATGTATGACGTTATGTTATCTGTGCTCACATTCTGCTGATTATTCTCTTTCCTATGCTCGCGACACTTCTTCTTTCCTCATTCCTGCTCGTTGCCCCAGTCGACACGATCTCAGATTATTATGAGGTTGAAACGATTCCTACACCGCCAGGACTGGTTGCCGAAACAGGGGGGCTGTCTTTTCTGCCTGATGGTCGATTGGCAGCCTGCTTTCATCGGGGCGAGGTTATGCTGTATAATCCCAAAACGAAAATCTGGAAACTCTTTGCCGAAGGACTGCATGATCCACTGGGGGTTGTAGCCCTGAATAACCGTCAGCTGCTGGTCGTGCAACGTCCTGAATTAACCCGCCTGACCGATTCAGATGGAGATGGTGTAGCCGATACGTATGAGACCATAACCGATCAATATGGCATGTCGGGAAACTATCATGAGTTTGCGTTTGGCCCCGTGCGAGATGCCAAAGGGAACATATACATCAGCCTGAATACGGCGTCTAATGGAGCGGGAATTCGGAATGAATTACGGGGTCAATACGATGCCCTGGGTCGCCAGGGACGCATGTATGCCTGTGTCCCATACAGAGGCTGGGTTATGCAGCTTACCCCCGACGGTCAGTTAAAACCGTTTGCCAGTGGATTCCGGTCGCCAAATGGTATTGGTTTTGACGCACAAGGACGCTTGTTCGTTACCGACAATCAGGGCGACTGGCTAGGTACCAGTAAGCTGTATCACGTTGAAGAGGGTAAATTTTACGGACATCCAGCCAGTTTGGTCTGGCGACCAGGATTTCCCGATATTGATCCGTTAACGTTGCCAGTAAAAACGCTTGACAGTATGCGGACAGTGGAGAGTGTGGCATTCCCCCATGAGTCGATGGCTCACTCACCTACCCAGATCGTTGTGGATAATACAGGCGGCAAGTTCGGTCCCTTTACAAATCAGTTGTTTATTGGCGAGATGGATTTCCCGCATCTTCTACGAATTCTGCCGGATGAAGTTGATGGGCAGATGCAGGGAGCTTGTGTTCGGTTTTTCGACAACGGCGGTAACCATGGAGTCCGATTACGGATTGGCAACAATCGACTGGCCTTCGCTCCCGATGGAAGCCTGTACCTCGGCCAAACGGATCATGGCTGGCTGGGCGCTCGTGGTATTCAGCGAATACGCTACAAAGGCAACCTATCTGGCAACGGCGCTCCACTCGACATTATGAGTATGCAACTAACGCCTACCGGGTTTACCCTAACGTTTACGCAACCCCTGGATGAGGCTTCGGCTCGGGCAGTAGCGGCCTATCACTTTCGAAGCTATTACTACGAATACCACCAGGCCTATGGCTCTCCGCAGATGGATGTTAAATCGGTTCCAGTAACTGCCGTTTCCCTTTCCGGCGATCACAAAACCGTGTCGCTTACCCTGGCCGAATTGACGCCCGGCCGTATTTACGAACTTACGCTTGGCGATTTAAAGGCAGGGCAGAAAAAGTTGATGAATCACCTGATATGCTATACACTAAATAAACTAAAACGCTAGTCGTCAGCCAATACGGGTTAACAACCTACTGACTGACGACTAGCGCAAAACAACTAATTTTGATTTAGGCATTGCCTAATGTTCGTTCAGGCTCGTTGGCCCGTGTAGCCGGTACTGATTGCTCAGTTGCCTGGCTGTTCCAATCAGGATTATTCTGATCATTGGATACCGGAGGCTGCCCCCACGAAGCCCGCTTCGACTCTTCGATTTCTGCACTGGTCCTATCGTCGTCTGCCTCCGCAGTCAGGGCATCTGCTTCGGCCACATCGCCGGGCACATCAGTATCGTTGCTATCGGCTACGCGCGATGGCAATTCGTTATCAAGATTTTTATCGTTTAACTGTGCCAATGCAGGCGGAATACCCATGGTATTGTGCATGGCCTGAGCGGCATAAGACTCAGTACTTTCTTTCCGGGAATTGCTACTTACGCTCATAACGTTGTTTATTTAAGGGTGAAAACTCGTTGCGAGCCAAACCATACGCTGTCAGCTCACTGTAAGGGTGTAGAGGCTCGTTCAGGTTACGATCAATACGCTGGTTTGTTGTTCAGATCGGTACCCGTTTCAGCCAGTGAAGTTTCATGATCCGACTGCGTTTCTTCATCCAATTCACTTTCCTTCGGATCATTCTGATGTTTTGCCGACTCCTGCGCTTTCGGATTAGGAACCTCCTCATCCGATGCATAATCGTCAGGCCCGTGCGTTGTTACATCGACCATAGCCGTATTTGTTTTGACTTCGTCGGCTGCGGCTGCGTTCTTTCCTTCTTCGGTCAATTCCATGGTGCTATTACTCATATCCCCCATGCGCAGTAAACCATTCTTACTATCCATGTCGGTACTACCAATAGCGCGATCGTTGCGACCATCCTGTCCACCCCGAACCTGCTCACTACCGAGCCCATTCACCGAATTCTCCTGGCTATATCGATTGCGGTTGTCCTCTACAGGCCGATCCCGATCCGTATCGCCCGATCCAAAAGGACCTTCCGAGCGACCAGTTATCTGGGCATCTTCATGATTTACATTCTTTTCCTCTTTCATGTCGTTGAGTCAACTGGTTTTATAAAATAACTTCAGAATATCGAAAAAGTTTATGCGGTTCGGTGTACAGTAAATTGTCATCATAACCAATAAACGTGGCCGTGTATCGAACGTCCTCAAGAGGTTCCAGTTTCTTTTAACAGTATGTAACTACGCTTAACCTTATTGAGCTACCTACCGAAAAATTAATATATATACCGCAAAGTATACATTACTACAGGTTTGCTATGATGGGATAGGGAATGCCATTTAATTGCCTGACAAATTTACACCCTAACAATAGGGTAAAGCCCATCAAGACTTGCTACAAAAGCTGACCAGCGTATCTGTAATGCCCAAGCAATTTTTGTTGGATCGTAAATTTTAATAGTTGGATAAAGCGTAATGCAGAAAGCGGACCGATCTTATCGATCCGCTTTTTTTATGTTCCAGCAACGGAGAACAATCATCGTTGACCAGTAAGCCCATAAAAAAGGAGGTCACCCGAAAAGATGACCTCCTTTTATAAACTTGACTCAGGATAGGTTAATCGACATCCCAGAACAGTTTGGTGCTGAATACATCAATAGTCCCCTGTGCTGTGACGTTAGCCGAGTTCGAACCGGACTCAGTGTTCGGATAGAAGAACCGAAGCGGCCGTTTGTTAGCTTCTGGTACCTGAACACTTTGTGGAATAACCGGCAAATTTGTCCGACGGTATTCTGCCCATGCTTCAAGGCCATTGAAGTTCACGAACGATATCCATTTCTGGATAGCGATAGCCGTCAGCTTATCGGTCGATGCATCCCAGTCATAATTCTGGATACCACTGCCTTTATAAGCCGCTGCACCTGCCGTATTTGCTCCCAGTACCCGGAACGATTGCAGAATGCCCTCTTCAAAATATGCTTTAGCCGTATTGGGAAGCGTTACATCGCTATAGCGTTGTTTAGCCTCTGCCAGCAGGAACTGAACTTCTGAAGCGGTCATGATAATGTACGGGCGGTTATACTCACCTTTTACAAGCAGGCTGGGCCCCAGCGAGGTTGTATTGGCAGGCAGGTAACCCGAGCTTACCCCAAAAGGCGTTCCCGAATAGTTGGCCGAAATTTCTTTCTGCGTACTAACACCCGGCGTCGTCGAGCTCTCGCCACCATTGGCATATGCAATCCGCTTCATCCGTAGCGTATCGCCCGATGCTTTTAGGTTGTCGATCAGGAACTTCGTCAAACGTGGGTAGTTGTTCAATGCACGCTTGGCACCGTTGGCATCATAGCCCCAGCGATCGTAAACGGGATTCAGCTTACCTGCCGTAGCCAGAAAGAACGACGTTCCACCAACACCGACTTCAGCCCCAGTAATAAAGCCAGACCCTTCTGTAACAATCTTATTGATTTCGGTTTTGATGTATGTATCTCTTCCCGAAACTTTTGACTGACGAATCAGAATCCGCAGTTTAAGCGAATTGGCGAATTGAGCCCATTTGGTTGTATTCCCGTTGAAAACGATGTCGGAGCCAGTAAAAGCACTTGCAAATGGATTGGCTTTCAGATCAACGATAGCCTCGTCCAGCAATGTGATCAATCCTTCATAAACCGTTTTCTGATCATCAAATTTAGGAGCCAGCGAAGCGGTTGCTTTCAACGCGTCGGAATAAGGAACGTTACCATACATATCCACAAGCTGTTGATACAGCATCGCTTTCATTACTTTCGATGGTCCCTTCAGATACTTCTGGTTATTGGCATCTGCATTATTGATTACATATTGGTAATCTTCCAGGTTATCGAAGTACGGGTCCCAAAAGTTGAAGTCCCCGTTGGTATACTGGTAAGCGAACTGGGCCGTATTGATAATATAACCATTGCCTTGTGTCCACTGACCCGACCAGTAGAAGCCGATTTCGCTCGAACCACCCCCGTCATTATTACCGGCAATATTTCGTGCCGATGTATTCAGGGCATTCGTAAATACATAACTGGGCGAAGCCGTGGGTAACTGGTTCGGGTTGGTGTTAATATCCAGGAATGATTTCGTATCACAACTGGTTCCTGCTGCGACAATAAGAGCCGCTATAGCTAATGTTTTTAATTTCATGTCAAGTCAATCGTTGGGATAATTAAAACGAGAGGTTGATGTTCACGCCATACTGCCGTACTGGAGGAGTCTGGGTTGTGGTGTTGATACCCGTTCCAATAGCAGATGTCACCGTAGGTGTCGAAGTTGCCTGGCTACCTGGCGTTGGGTTACCCTGATAGCTGAACTCAGGATCGGTATAGTAGTTGAGCTTATCAACAATCGTCAGCAGGTTCCGGCCATACAGGGCGATGCTGGCTCCCGAGAAAATTTTCGTTTTGTTGATCAGGTTCTGTGGCAACCGATACGACAGGTTAATATCGCGAAGTTTGATAAACCAGGCTGGCGTGACGAAGTTTTCAGAGATCAGCCGGTAGTTATCTACCCATAGCGAGTACTCAGCTTCCCGAACGTTCAGCGTCGTGTTCGGAACAACCGTGGTTCCATCTGGACCTAAGTAAGCCGAATTCGGGAAGATGTGTGGTGCGCGGTCTTCGGTCCATTTACCGGTTCCGGTGAAGGTCATTTGACGGCCCAGATCACTGAACATCACGTTACCACCCCGATACTCGAAGTTAAAGGTAAAGCCGAAGTCACCGTATTCAATCTTAGAACCTAACCCAGCGATGTGGCGTGGCAACACCCCTCCCCGACCCTGCAACTGAGTATTACGTAATGGATAACCGGTGGTAGCGTTCACCAGTACTCGGCCCGAACCATCCGGAGCGTATTGATAGCCGTCCGTTTTCAGATATGGGAAACGCAAGTCTTTGATTACGTTCGTATTAGCATACGAGAATCCGCCATACTGGAATTCATTTACACCCGGATACAGATCCACTACTTTATTGTCGTTGTATGAATACCGTACACTGGCATCCCAGGAGAATTTGTTACCCCGAGCAATCAGGTACTTCAATTCTGCCTCATACCCCCAGTTCTTGGTTTCACCCACGTTGATCAGCAGGTTCTGGAAACCAGTTGAGTTCGGGATACGAACCGTAATTACCTGGCCCTGCGATGTCTGCGTATACGCCGATACGTCAATGTTGATCCGGTTGTTCAGCAATTGGAATTCGGCACCGATTTCAGACGAATACACGATCTCGGGCTTCAGGTTTGCATCGGGCAGCGTGTTACCAACTGTCAGGCCGACAGTGTTTCCGTAGGGGAAACCAGAGCCGTTCGGGTAGGTCAGATCCAGGCCGTATAATGGGATGTTGTCGTTCGCATTTTTGTTGTAGTTAGCCCGGAACTTGGCATAGTTCAGGAACGACGACCGGATGTTTGGAAAAGCATCCGTTGCAATGAACGAAAGAGCAGCACCATAGTAGGGGTACGAGTAATAATTCGATGGACGGCTTGGCTTAAAGAACTTCGACGTCTGGTCGAAACGGAATGATCCGTTCAAAATCAGCCAGTTCTTGTAGTTTGCCGTTAAGTCAGCATAATAACCGATACGACGTTCCTGTGTAAGAATTTCGCCCCCAGTCAATTCTCCCTGGCGGTTGGCTACGTTATATACATTTGGTACAACAATTGAGCTTGACCCAATGGCAATGTTCTTAGTTGTACGCTGATAAACGCTGTTACCCAGTAATAATTTGGTAGTCACCGGACCAAAATCCTTGGTCAGATTGATCTGAAATTCGTTGTTGATAACGTTCTCTGTACCCGAATAATCCAGAACGCTACCGAGAATATCCGTAATAGCCCGATAGATACCTGTACCATCGCCATCATGATAATACGGTGCCGGAATGAACGACTTGGTCTTGGCCCAGTCCGAATACAGGAATTTGCCCGTTGTATTCTTACCCGTACGCGAGTTGTTCATTACACCCAGACGCTCATTGAACGACAACCAGGGAGTAGGCTTGAAGTTGATGTTCAGGTTACCGTTCAGGTTGGCATCCTTGTATTTCATGCGTTGGTTATCAGCGTTGAAATACGGGTTATTATAGTAGTCATTATAAAAACCGTTCGGATTAGCCAGCGGATTGGTCTGCCAGTTGCGCAGATCAGCCAGCGGTAAGTTGGCAGGCTGGTTCAGCACATCGTTATAGAAATCAGACGAAGTACGGTCGTAATTGGCCTGCGTATAAGCCGCATTAAAGCTAGCCGTTACTTTACCATATTCTTTGGTTGCCGACAGACGAGTACCCGTGCGGTTACTTTTATCATTGGGAACGATACCGGCAATCGACTGATTTTCAATCGACATATAGAATGAGCTGGTTTCGTCTCCTCCTGAAAAGTTTACCTGATTGTTTACCGATACGCCCGTGTTGAATGCTTTCCTACGTGCATCGGGAATAGCCGAGTAAGGAATAATTAGCTGGCTACCATCTTCGGCTGTACGGCCCTGAATCCGTGTTGACCCATCGAACGCATCGCCATACTGCTGATTTTCGTACGGCCGCCAGTTGTCTTTCATGCGCTCCAGGTAATCGGTCTTATAACCAGCGCCACCAAACGATGTAGCATAGTGAGAACCCGAACCGTATTTATCCTGAAGTGCTGGCAGAAAGCTGATCTGGTCGAAGTTTGTACTGTTCGAATAAGCAACTTTCAGCTTTCCTTTCACCCCTTTCTTTGTCGTGATCAGAATGGCTCCGTTGATACCTGCTGAACCATACAGTGTAGCCGCCTGACCGCCTTTCAGAATCGTTACGCTCTCAATGTCGTTGGGGTTGATCAATGCCAGAACCGTCGACGTAGTTTGCATACCGTCCAATACAACCAGGGCCTCGTTGTTACCCGTTAGCGAACGATACCCACGGAGTACGACTTTTACCGCCGGGTCAACACTGTTGTTGATGTTGTAAACAGCAAGACCAGTTACTTTACCGGAAAGCGCCTGAGCTAATTGCGGAGAACGACCTACGGTTACGTCCTCCGTAGCCACCTTCGATACGGCATACCCCAATTCCCGCTGACTTTTCCGAACACCCTGGGCCGTTACAACGACCTCCTGAAGCTGAGAAGCATCAGGCTTTAACGCAACATCAACCGTCGATTGGTTCTCAATTTTAATACTTGTGGTTGCAAAACCAATAAAGCTTACCTGAAGCACATCACCCTTATTTGCAGAGATCTGGTATGTACCGTCGGAGTTTGTTGTTGTACCCTGGTTCGTACCTTTTAATAATACGGTGACCCCTGGTAAGACTGAGCCGTCTTCTGATGAAGTGATTTTTCCAGTGATTGTCCGATTTTGGGCAAGCAATGGAATAGCGAACAGACACAGTAAAAACTGTGTGAGTAAATATTTACGCATATGCTCTCGTTTAAGTTAAGAATGAAAAACTGGTAAAAAACCAATCCAAATGTATTAAAAAAATATTAATCACATTAAAATCACCCCTAACACCACCAGAGGTTACATAACCAACTTTTACAAAATATTATTTCTATATTTCAATCTACAATACCACAAAAACAAAATATTATCACTAATAATAAAATAAAAAAAATAATAAATTTTTATTCAGTCAGATGCAACAAATACTTTTTTGTCTGCGTATATACCCGAAAAATTAAAAAATACAGGTCAACTATTAAAATTTGATTAGCCAATTAAGAAACTAGTTTTTGGCTATTTTTCAAAAAAATGATTTGTAATCTAAATGATAACAAAATTACTATTCGCTTAAGGTTAACTCTTGGCTAAGTAAAAACACTCACTATAAGAATATTAACCACCAAAGCCAGTATTTATACGTATAAAAAATTAAAACCCACCTTTCCTACATAAATGCTGAAAGGTGGGTTTCTGATGCTTTACTAAATGATTTAACAGGACACAACTTAAAAGGACAAGCCTCAATGTGCTGCTTGGTTCAATTAGTAAAACAGGCTTATTTATTGATCATTTCTTCCTGCTTTTCAATAGGTTTAGCCGTAGCTTCGCCTTTCAATTCGGCCAATAGTTCCTTTACATTCACGGTTGCAAAACTACTCGCGTAGTCCGCCATGGCATAGGGGATAATTAACTCTTCGTTGTTAATCAATCCTCCGCAACTGTACACGACATTGGGTACATAGCCTTCCCGTTCATTCTCATCAGGGCTAAGAATTGGCTCCGCCGTTCGGCCAATTACCTTACCGGGATCGTTCAGATCCAGTAAGAAAGCGCCGATAGCATATTTCCGCATAGGCCCTACCCCATGACTTAAAACCAGCCAGCCATCCTCGGTTTCAATAGGCGATCCACAGTTTCCCAGTTGTACATATTCCCAACTATAGGTTGGCTTGAGCAGAATATCTTTCGTTTGCCAGAAATATAGGTCATCGGAGTACATGAGGTAGATGTTTTCGCCATCCTGACGCGAAATCATGGCATATTTCCCATTCACTTTACGTGGAAAGAGCGCCATACCCTTATTCGACACTTCAGCTCCGTTGAGCGTGCTGACACTGAAATGGGTAAAATCTTTAGTTTCCAGCAACTGCGGGAATGTCACTTTCCCATTATAAGCAGTGTAGGTGGCGTAATAGGTAACTTCGCCGTTATCATCCGTGAACTGAACGAAGCGAGCGTCTTCGATTCCGTTGGTTTCGTTGGGCGAATTAGGGAAAATGCATCGTTCATCCAGACTTTGATCTTCCTCAAAATGAATCTCATAATTTGACTTGGCTAAGGCTAACAAACCGCTGGCAATAGTCTCATATTCCGCATTGTAGCGATATTGAGAAGAGACTCGCTTTATTTGTGCTTCGAGTTCTGCCAGGCTGAATTCATCACCAAGTCCAGCCATCATTTTCTCCTGGATACTATTTTCCAGCCGCAACTCATACAGTTTGCGTTCAAACACGGTCCGGTTGAACAGGTGATTAGGCACCATATCGGGGGACGTAACATACCGCGATGGCTTTCTCAGGATGATTTTTCCTGCCTCATCAATGTAGCCCATCCGGAACGAAATGGATGAAACGTGCCCTTCGCCGGTTGCCCGCAGGCTTAAGATAAACCGTTTATAGCCCGGTGGAACATTCGTCTGATCGGGATGCCATACCATCGATGGATTGAACAACGCTGCCGATTCGAGCGAGTATTCCATCGTAAAATAAGCGCCCAGAAGTAGTTTCCGATCTTCGGTCAGGGGTTCGTCCGTTAGAAGCTGTGGTTTGATCTGCTCAAATCGCTGTAGCAGAAATCGCTCTAGTTTATAATGGCGACCGCCAAACTCCCGGATTACCTCATCAAGTTTCTGTTCGGCTTCTTCATCAGTCATGCTGCCCACGCGGGCAATGATTTTCAGCGTACGGGTTGTGCTACCCAGCTCAAATGGTCGAAATAACACCCGCGTCGGATCGGGTTGCAGCACAATCCCGGTTCGAATAGCTTTTACACTCATTGTCGGAATGGATGGTTTCAAAAAGAAGAACTAAAGCCATAACGGCATATAGCTCTTAAATTATATCACATTATATCAGAAACTGAAAACCGTATGCCCTCTCTAACTACCCATTCATCAGCATGGGCATGGCTACATTAACGGGCTTTACGGCTGTGTTTTTTTTCTGAACCGTGTACAGATCAGCCAGGGCAATCAAGTACGACAGAGTTGATTCTGCCCCCTGATTCTGGTTTGCTCTATCGATATGCAAACCGTCGCGACAACCGCCAGTTTGCTGGTCATAGAGCGAAAGCCCCAGATCGTTCAATCCTAAAAACCATTTGAACACACGGATAGCGGTACGATGCCACTCGTCATTGCCTGTTACGTCGAAGGCAGCCAGGCAGGCCGATACTGTGCTTTGCGCTTCAAGAGGTTGCTGATCGAAGTAAGCACGGGGTTGGCCTTTTGTGTAGAATCCGTTCGAGCCGATTGGTTGAAAATGGCCGCTCTTAGCCGTTTGTATTCCAATGAGCCAGCGAAGCGAATTGACACCAATAGGCACCAGTTTCTCTTCGCCCGACCGAATAAGTGCATGAGCTAATACGGCGTTATCGTACGATAGTGTATTCTCAAACCACGGCCAATCTTCCGTAGCTGTTTCGGTATATCGGAATAGCAACTTATCAAGCAATTGCCGTTGAATGGTCTTGACCATCCGGTCGTCGTTGAATTTCTTCTGGTATTCATAAATACCCAACAACGCAAAAGCCCAGGCACGGGGCGAAGTCATCTGAACGACACTTGGCAGTACGTACTCTAACAATGGAATAGCCCAGGAAATGGTATTACGATCCGTCGAGCGACCAATGCAGGTACCTAGCGCCCATATCGTTCGGCCAGTGCTATCATCTGACCCAAACTCTTCGAGCCAGCGCCGATCATAACTCATAAAGTTACGGAACCGCTTGTACTCATGGTTGTAAGCATGGTTGATGAACGCGCAGTAGTTATCAGCCGTTCGAGCTAGTTTAGGGTCATTTATTCCTCCCTCCAGTAGCATCTGCGCCAGAATAAGAGCCCGTGCATTATCGTCCGAACAATACCCCTCTTCATAAAACGGCAGATGATGTCGGGCATGCTGAACGATACCCGTTGAATCGGTCAGGCGATACAAGTGATCCAGTTGCATCGAAGGCAGTTTAAAAGCGGCACTGGTGTTTGCTCCCATCGTATAGGGCACCTGACTGTTGATGGTACTCATACGTTCCTGGCGCGCTTTGGCAAACGCGTTGGCATACATCTGAATAGCCCGTTCCCAGATCATCTCCCGGCCCATCAGGTAGCCTTTTTTACGCATGGCATGACGTACCGGCTCATCAGTGAGCAGATTGGTAATCTGATCAGCAATAGCTTCTGAGTCGCCAAAGGGTACTAATACACCGCGCCCATCTGCCAACAATTCTTCCGCATGCCAGTAAGGTGTGGACACAACAGCTTTCCCACATCCAAAAGCATACGATAAGGTACCAGAAGTAATCTGGGCCGGGTTCAGATAGGGAGTGATGTATATATCGGCCGAACCAAGGTATTCAAGCAAATCCTCCAGTTCAACAAATTGATTATAGAACCGAACATGGTCTCGAACCCCAAGATCGGCGGCTAACTTTTTCAGACTGTCGCGATAGGCTTCGCCTTCGTGTTTCAACAAATGCGGATGCGTGGCGCCAAGCACCATATAGACCACATTCGGATGCTGCGCAACGATATGTGGTAATGCCCGAATAACATTCTCTATCCCTTTGTTGGGTGAAAGCAACCCAAACGTCAGTAACGTCTGCTTGCCTTCCATACCAAACTTGTCTTTGTAAAAATGTGGGTCCACAAAGGGCATGTTCGGAATGCCATGCGGAATCAGGTCAATTTTATCGGCTGGTATCTCGTAAATATTAATCAGAAAATCTCGACCTTTTTCTGACATGCAAATCACCCGCGACGATAAATCGGCAATACTTTTCAGGACAAGCAACTGCTCTTCATTAGGATCTTTTAGAATCGTGTGAAAGGTAGTTATGATCGGCATAGTCAGATTCCGCAGCAATGTCAAAATATAATTGCCGGCCGATCCTCCAAAAATGCCATATTCATGCTGAAGACAAACCACATCAACATCTTTCGAATTCAAAAACTCAGCCGCTTTCCGGTAAGCTTCCTGGTCCTGCTGATAAAAGTCGTACCGAACTTCACTAGGGTATATATATCCGTCTGGCGTATCGTTAACCGATATAACTATAGGTTTAGATTCTGGAATAAACGAATTATAGGAGGCAAATAGATCGGATGTAAATGTAGCGATGCCGCACTGCCGGGGCAGATAATCACCAATAAAGGCAACGTTTTTGGGTTGATGTTTCCAAAGTTCTGCTTGTTCTTGTTGGTCAGACAGTTGGGTATGGCCTGTAAGAGTAGTCATATAGTTGAGTTAATTTTTTAGAAGGTTGGTAGCCGCGCTATTAACTATACAACTATAATCGACTAGTAATACCTTTTGTTTGGGCTAATCAGATATTTTAATAGCGTAATGAGGCTATTTTGCAATCCAACAATTTATTATCCAACTATTTCACATTTTTACCCTATAATTAACAAATCAAATTATGATCTAGAATAATATAGGTCTACCATAATAAAGGCGTTCGATGCTGTCTATACGCAACTCATTTAGCAATGCGTTGAGCCAGTAATCCACGCATTCCAATTGGTATTTTACCTGTCAGAAAAGTAATCAGGGAGTAAAAAGTAACTGGGCACCTATACCCATTGCGATGGCTCCACCCGTAACATACTCGATTTGTGATGCTCTTGCCATATCATTGATGGGGACTGTAACTATATGTGCAAGGCGAACCCGATCGGTTTGTGTGGGAACTCGATTACATGACCAAACGGTTGGGTCATCCCAACTTCCAGCTTTAAGGGTATATAACACAGTACACGGGATGACCGTTACAATGGCCGTACCGCTTGTGGTACCAGAGCTACAGCCAACGGCCACCTGGCCTATTGTGTAGGTCGTACTGACCGTTGGGGCAACTGTAAAACTAAATAAAGAACTAGTAATATCTGTGAATATGGACGGTACGCCATTGCTGGCATTGAGCGTGAGTGAAAAAGGCGAATTACCGGTTAAACTGGCAGTGAGTGTAGCCACTTGTCCGGCCGTAATGGTGGTTGTCGTTGCACTCAGTGTAGCGACTAGAGGTGTGCATGGGGGCTTCACGATCAGCCTATAGTCTTCTGTTTCGCCATACCAATACTTTCCACAGGGGTCAGCAGGAACTTCTGCGTAAGCCCCAACAACACGCATGGCTACGTTAGTGGCCGTGGTACTGGCAGGTATTGTCAAAGTCGCTGAAACTGTGCTGGCAAAATCGACATTTGTCATTTGATAGAGCAACTCGCTCGTTTCAAAAACGCCGTTGTTATTCAAATCAACCCAAATGGCAACCCCCATTTCATTAGTCGTTCCTTTGCTGATGGCCACTGTTGCCGATTGCCCTGCGGTAACCGTCCCGCTGACAGCTGTAAATGAACTATAGTAACCAGTAGTGGCGGGTGAACAGCCTGAATTCTGACTTATAACAGCACCATTAATTGTAACACCCTTTAGATAGATAGCAAAGGGACAACCATCATCATCAAAGTCAGGCTGGCAGACAGGGGCCACAACGCTGACGACTGGGCTAGTGCTCCCTGTTGTTGTATTAGACGCTTTAATCCGATAATAGTATCGAATACGCGCTGTTGTCGATGCATCCGTAAAGGTTGTTGTATTGGGAGCCAAGCCCACTATGGGTACGAACCCAGTTGTAGGTGAGGTAGATCGTTCGATAAAATACCCCATTTCGCTGCTCGAATTATCTTGCCAGTTGATAACGATAGTGCCGTTCATTATGGTAGCAACTACATTCGACGGGGCCGCCATACTCGTTTCGGGCGCATTTAAGGTATACGCCGTATGACTCTGACGGATCGCCAGCCCAGCCTGAATACGATCGTATTGCCCTGCCGTAAAATCATGGGTACAAGGATAATAATACGACATGATATTTGTGGCCGATGGCTGGTATACGTTGTTCTGATCATCCGTAAATGTACAGGTGAACGTTGATGGACAACCTGTAACACAGGAAGCACTGGCACCTGGGAATCGACCGTAGGGATCAGCCGGTGTATCGCAAACCAAATCTCCGGCAGTACTGCAATTAGCCCCGCTTCCACGCGTAACCCGTTCGTATCCGTAAGCAGCTTCAAACGTGTGTAGCAGATTAAAGGTATGCCCAAGCTCATGAGGAACCAGTCGGTTGCCCATATCCTCATCATAATTTTCATCCAGGATAATGGTTCGGGTCGAGCTAACATTGTTAGATGGGAACTGGGCATAGCCACCTAATCCGTCCTTGTCAAATTTATGCACGTAGTATTGATTCAATGCATTTGTGACATCATATGGAGCCACTGTGGCATCATCCGTTCCTTGTCGATATTGATTATATAATGCATCATTATCGATATAATCGGGCGTGGTACCAGCAAAATAGAATTGAATACCCGCTCCATTCTGGAGAAAATATTTATTGGTAAGCGCCATTACATTATTCAGGCTAGCCAGACTATACCCGCCCGTTCCATCCGATTTACGGAGTATATGGGGCCTGATCGGTACATAAGTTAGCGTGGTAAAGGCCGCGCCAGAAGCCCGTTTTAACTGTAGTGCAAGTGCGGCTTCAGCCTCAAGCGCTTTCCGGTCAGAAGGAGACAACGTTTCAGTAGCACACAGCACTACTGGCTGAGGAGCCATCTGTGCTACTAGTGTACTGGTCGGAATAAGTAGTACACTAATGAATACATACCAGAAGCTATTCGCTCTTAGTGCCAAACGGATGCTATGTACATCAGACATATCATAAAAAAAGTCTTATAGCTTGCCCATTTATAATCAATCATTAATACTAACTACGTATACTTATTAGTATCAATAACTGAGCCATTTTGAGTAAAATCACCCTCGTATTTATTTCCAATAACTACATCCCGGATTACGTTTAGCCTGCTGTTAAATTTCCTAAACGCCATCATTTTTATGTACCTTGCGCCCTTATCCCGCGTTCATCAGGCATGATCTGGCCCCGAATCTCCTCCTTTATACTATCGAATCGAATCGCGCTGATTATAGTGGTTTTGCTGGGTACGGCCTTCATGGGGTATCAGGCCACCAAGGTTAAACTCTCCTATGAGCTTGCCAAAGTCCTGCCCGTTAGCGATCCAGAATATCAGCGGTACGAAGCCTTCAAATCACGCTTTGGCCAGGACGGTAGCGTAATGGTACTATGCGTCGAAACCGATAGCATGTATTACTTACCCTTCTTCAACGACTGGTATGCATTGAGTCAGAAAATTCGTCGTATTGGGGGAATTAAAGACGTGGTATCAAATGCCAATCTATTTACAGTCATTCGTGACGACACTGCCCATACCTTTCGCATTCGTCCATTAATTACCAGTCCACTTGTTACCCAATCAAGTGTTGACAGCCTGCGTGAGCGCATAGCCGCTTTACCCTTTTACCGAAACCTGGTCAGCGACAGTTCAGGACGTGCTCATTTAATGGCCATCACTTTCGATCAGAAGGTAGTCAATACCAAGAATCGGATTGGCCTTGTTCGACAGGTAGAAGCGATTGCCGATTCGTTTGGACGGCGCCATACCCTGCTTGGCCCCGATGCCACCGTCCATATGTCAGGCATGCCGTACATTCGGACAGAGTTTTCGGCCAAGATCAGTCATGAGTTATCCCTGTTCATGGGGCTGGCTTTTCTGGTTACGGGGTTGATTCTCTTCTACTTTTTCCGATCGATCACTGTTACGCTGGTCGCATTATTAGTGGTTGGTATAGGGGTGATTTGGGTAACGGGATACATCGTGGTGTTTGGTTACGACATTACATTGCTAACCGGCTTACTACCCCCGCTCATTATTGTAATCGGTGTACCAAACGCCATTTTCTTACTTAATCGCTATCATGAAGAACTTAATCGACACCGCAGTAAGCACGAAGCCCTACAGATAGCCACTGAGAAAGTTGGGGAAACAACGTTCTTCGCCAACATCACCACCAGCATCGGCTTCTTTGTCTTTTATTTCACAGGCAGTCCCCTCCTGCTTCAATTTGGACTGGTGGCCGCTTTTGGCATTATGACTACCTATGCGGTATCGCTCATTCTGATACCGATTGTTTTCAGCTACTTACCAGTTCCCTCAAACAAGCAGCGGGGTCATCTGGAACGCCGTCAGGTTAGCGGTTTTCTGACCTGGGTCAACCATATTGTCCATCATAAACGAGCCGTCATCTACACATTTATTGGCATCGTGACGGCTGTTGCCACTATAGGCGCTTTGCAGATCAACCCAATCGGTTATGTCGTCGATGATTTACCCAAAAACGACCCTATTTATACAGATCTCAAGTTTATTGAAAGTCGGTTTAAAGGAGTGATGCCGTTTGAGGTTAGTATCGATACCAAACGGCCGGGCCGAGTATTGACTCCGCAAACGCTGACAAAAATTAAGGTTCTGGAGCGGGAATTCAGTAAATACAACGAGTTTACACGGCCTCTATCGCTGGTCGAAGCCGTCAAATTCTTTTACCAGTCGTATCGTGGGGGCGATCCAAAATACTTCGCGATGCCCGGTGCTTTGGAACTGAGTAAGCTGGCCAGCTATGCTCCTCAGTTAAAAGGTGCAAAAGGGTCAGGCGGTGGTGCTGCCTTTAAAGCATATATGGATACGACGTTCCGATATACCCGCATCAGTTTTCAGATGCCCGATGTCGGCACCGTTCGCACGACCCAATTGCTCAATACACTACAACCCAAAGCCGATTCCATTTTCAACGTCGACCGAACAACTGGCAAACGGGTAGCCGCCGATGAACAGTATGAGGTGAACATTACGGGCAACAGCGTAGTATTCACCCGTGGTAATGACTATTTGCTTAGAAATCTGGCTGAAAGTACTGTACTGGCGGTGGTACTGGTCTCAATAATTCTGATTATTCTACTCCGCGATATACGACTAAGTCTGATTGCCATTTTGCCAAGTGTGGTGCCTCTGATCGTTACAGCGGGGATTATGGGTTTCTTTGACATTCACTTGAAGCCCTCAACAATTCTTATTTTTAGTATTGCCTTCGGTATCTCGTCCGACGGAACCATTTATTTTATCACTAAATACCGGGATGAGCTTCGAAATCAGAAGCTTACGCTAAACCAGGCTGTTGCCGAAACAATCCGCTATACAGGCATCAGCATGTTTTACACGGCCATGATCCTGTTTGCGGGCTTCGCCATTTTTGCGGCTTCCACTTTTCAGGGGACTATCGCATTGGGCATTCTGGTTTCCATTACGTTGCTGATGGGTATGGCCTCCAACCTGATTCTGCTACCCGCTTTTCTGCTTACTGTCGATACCCGCAGAAAGCAAGTTAGCGTTAAAAATGAATAGTCATTTCACCTTCATGACAACTCATCACTCTTCCTGGAGAAGCGTATCAAATGAAACGAACTGCCCGCCAAACCGATGCTGTATCCGCTGACGTAGGGTATCTGCATGATGCTCCAGGTAGGTTTCGTAGTCTGCCCTTGAGGTAAAATCGAGCTGCACTGAAAATGTGGTCCCCCCGTTATCCAGTTCCGTCAGCAGACGAAGAATTTTATAGCTCACAGGAAGTTCGGTGGCTATGGCAGCAGGTAAATAGAACCGCTTCATCCAGCGTACCCAATCATCGGCTATTTCAGTAGCAACGCTATAGGTAGTATTAAATAGAATCATATCGCAGAAACACCAAATGGTCAGTGTAAGTTGAGCTTTTGGTTGTTTATTTGCTACCCAAAAGCAATTTATACGCTAAACTGACATTTTATGTATTCTGGATTACTTCATGCACACTCAGGGCTTCGCTGGGTAGCTCTTGTTTTATTGGTTGCTGCCGTTGGCACTGGCATTAGCAAATGGCAGGGTCGAGGCAGTTATACCGATGGCAATCGGAAGCTTTATTTGTTTACGCTCATTTCCATACATACCCAATTCATTCTTGGCCTGATCCTGCTGTTTATTAGCCCAAAGGTCAATTTCAGTATGTTAGGCGAGAAAATGTACCGCTTTTATAGTGTCGAACATACAACAGGCATGCTCATAGCCATTGCCCTGATCACCATTGGCTATTCTCGCTCTAAACGAGCCGCTGACGCTACAACCAAACATCGACTAGTTGGTATTTTCTATGGCCTCGGCCTTCTCCTGATTCTGGCCTCCATCCCCTGGCCTTTCCGCATCGTCGGTGCAGGCTGGTTCTAACAAGCTTCAACTAGGCAAGCTCATCAACTTCCCGAAAGCGTTGAACTTTCGGGAAGTTTTGTTTCAACTAGATCCTTTTCATAAAAATCTCGAAATAGCAACACTCAATTAGTTAACGGTCAGAGATTTAATAAATCTGGCACAAAAAATTTCGAAAAACTTGTAGAAATTCCTCCTCATAAAATAGGTAGTTTGACCACAATGCCATACTTTTATACATGTAACCTGGCTTTAACCTATTTCTATGATGAAGAAAGTGCTCCTGGCAGTATTTTGTACTGTCTCGTTTAGCATCGTTCAAGCACAGAACGTATCCTCCGTAACGTCCGAAGTACCCGCCGTAACTGACGTACCCACCGTATCTTCTGAAAAAACAAGTTTTTATGAGCAGATTCCGCTCGTGAATGAGGTACTAAGTTTTGCCAAACGGCATCTTTCCATTCGATACCGATCGGGTGGTTCAAGTACGCATGGGTTCGATTGCTCAGGCTTCACCCGGTTTTGTTTCAATAAATTTGGCATTTCCCTCCCCCACTCTAGTGCTGCTCAGGGTTCAGTAGGAACGGCCGTCGATAAAGACGCTGCGCAACCTGGCGATCTGATTCTGTTTAAAGGTCACAGTTCAGGCAGCAATCGGATCGGGCATGTTGGCCTAATTACCGAAGTCATTGGCGATCAGATCAAATTTATACACTCCGCCTGGAATGGAGGTGTTCGCTACGACTACCTAAACGCCAGCTATTATCAGCGTCGGTTTATGGGAGTCCGACGTGTTGCCCATTTATTGGCCGAGAAATAAGCATTTTTCAATACAATTGGTCAGGCCATAGCCATTCGTATCTATATCGGACGAACGGCTATGGCCTGACCAATTTTTACTCGTTATAGTTGTAGCGTTGTTCCTGCTCCCTGATTGACCGCCGAAGCCAGTTCATCGGCATGGCAGATAATCACTTTCGAAACTCCATTTTCTAATGCTTTAAAGGCATTGTCCAGTTTCGGAATCATGCCTTTGTTGATTGTTCCAGCCGCTTTATAGTCAGCGTATGCGCTGGGGTTGAGTTCGTTAATGACACTGGTATCGTCATTCGGATCTTTCAACACCCCTTTTTTCTCAAAGCAGTAAATCAGCGTCACCTGATTGTGCTTGACCATATCAACAGCAATAGCCGAAGCCATTGTATCGGCGTTGGTATTAAGCAAGTTACCAGCCGTATTGTATGTAATAGGAGCGAAAACCGGTGTTAAATCCTGGCGAAGAAAAAACTGAATCTGCCCCGAATCAACTTCTTCAATATCGCCAACCATACCGTAATCAATATCTTTTACGGGTCGCTTCCGGGCCAGAACAGTGCCCCCATCCGCTCCTGTCAGGCCAATAGCATTCACCTCTAGCGACTGAAGCTTAGCTACTACCTGCTTGTTGACCAGACCGCCATAAACCATCGTCACGACGTCGAGCATTGGCTGATCGGTAATGCGCCGACCTTCGACCATAGTGGTCTGGATACCCAATTTTTCGGCAACCTGAGTAGCTACCTTACCGCCCCCATGAATAAGCACTTTAGCGCCTGATAAACCAGCAAAAGCCGTTAGAAAACGATGTAAAGCAGCCGGGTCGTCGATGACATTCCCCCCTATTTTAATAACAGTAAGTGTATTCATGTTTTATCAACACAAAGGCACGTAGAGTATAGAGAACTAGTCGTACTTAATTAAGTTGCTCTGTACTCTCTATGCCGCTGCGTTTCAATTACTTTTTAAAATTTCCTTTAATACCGCCTGTGCCGACCACTCCCGATTGGCAGCTTGTTCAATCACCAACGAATGCGGACTATCAAGTACCTCGTCAGCCACTTTCAGATTCCGACGAACGGGTAGGCAGTGCATAAACTTACCATTGTTGGTCAGGTGAATATCGTTCATGGTTACTGCCCAGGATGGATCCTGTGTGAGTACCTGCCCATAATGCGTATACGACGACCAGTTTTTACCATAGATAAAGTCAGCTCCTTCGAATGCTTCATCCTGATTGTAAATGACTCGCGCATTTCCTACAAACTCAGGGGCTAACTCATAGCCTTCGGGGTGAGTTACGACAAATTCTATATCCCCCGATTTGGCGCGGGCGTTCATCCACTCGCAGAACGAATTGGCAACAGCCTGCGGTAGTGGCTTAAAATGGGGCAACCAGGTCAGCACTACTTTAGGTTTAGCAGGTAATGTAGGCGTTTGGCGTTTAACTTCTTCAATGGTAATGCAGTCGGCCAGTGACTGTAAGGGATGCCGGGTAGCCGATTCAAGGTTCACAATAGGAACACCCGCATACTTTGCAAACTGGTGCATTACCTGCTCCTGATAGTCTTTTGCGCGGTCTTTGAGTTCGGCAAATGCACGAATACCTATGATGTTGCAGTAGCGACCAATTACAGCGGCAGCTTCCCGAACGTGTTCGGCCTTGTCGCTATTCATGATCACACCGTCCTCCATTTCGAGTCCCCAGCTATCCTGTCCAACGTTCATCGTTATGACATTCAATCCCAGGTTTTGAGCCGCTTTCTGCGTGCTTATCCGCGTACGCAGGCTGGAATTGAAGAAAATCAGACCGATGGTTTTATTCTTACCAAGGTGTTGGTCAGCAAACGGGTTGGCTTTGGCATCAATGCCCGATTGGATAAGGGCATCCAGATTTACGACGTCGGAAAGGGAAAGAAAATTAGTCATTTGTAATAAAACGCAAAGGCGCTAAGTATTTCGCAAAGATCACAAAGTGTTTATAGATTAGTTACCACCCTACACACCGTTTTTCAGGAGTGTCACATTAACGTTAATCAATAGCCCTAACCGACATCCGGATAAGCGTAAGTTGGTCATCATCTGCGCAAGATGAGCATCGATCAATGACTCAACTGCTTTCAATTCAACTATAACTTTTTAGCTTGGCCTCTAAGCAACTTCCGCCTTCAAACACAATTGCAACGCTTCCAGAAATTGATCGGCTTCATCTACCCCGATAGCCAATGAGGGGAGTAAACGAATCGTGTTCTTCCCAGCTACACCGGTAAACTGTTTATGATCGAACAGCAGCGCTTTACGTAGCGAATCGACAGGAAAATCGTATTCGATCCCAATCATCAGGCCACGACCACGCAAGTCTTTGTAGCCACCAACCTGTCGGATACCATCCATGAGGTAATTACCCACACGAAGCGCATTTTCCATCAAACCCTCGTCCTTCATAATATCCAGTACGGCAATGGCGGCTGCACACGCCAGGTGATTACCCCCAAAGGTAGTTCCCAGCATACCATGAGTGGCTTTAAATTTGGGCGAAATCAGAATCCCACCAATTGGAAACCCGTTCCCCATACCCTTTGCCATTGAAATAATATCCGCTTCGATACCGCTGTACTGGTGCGAGAAAAATTTACCAGAACGTCCATAGCCACATTGAACACCATCCAGAATCAGGATAGCCCCTGTTTCATCGCAACGCTGGCGGAGTGTTTGCAAAAACGCATCTGTTGCCACCTGAATACCGCCAACGCCCTGGATTCCTTCAACAATAACGGCGCATGTTTCGGAGGTAATACCTGCTTTTACGGCTTCTACATCGTTATAGGGCAAGAACGTAACGTGCTCTTTATAGTTAATGGGAGCTACTATTGATGGGTTGTCTGTAACGGCTACAGCCCCAGCCGTACGGCCGTGGAACGACTTCGTAAACGCAACAGCCTTAGTTCGTCCATTGTGGAATGACGCTAGTTTTAAGGCATTTTCGTTGGCTTCCGCCCCAGAATTACATAAAAACAACGCATAATCCGGATGTCCTGAAATAGCTCCCAGCTTATCGGCAAGTTCCTGTTGCTGAGGAATTTTGACCGAATTAGAGTAAAACGCAATCTTATTTAACTGATCGGTCAGTGCTTTTACGTACCGGGGGTGAGTATGCCCTACCGAAATCACGGCATGACCACCATAAAGGTCCAGATATTGGGTGCCATTGACATCCCAAAGATAGCTACCCTGAGCGCGAACAGGCTCAATGTCGTACAACGGGTACACGTTAAAAAGCTCAGCCATTCTAGTAAACAATTAGCCGACTCCCCCAAACTGGGTTTTGTCAGCAGGTTATTGAAAAAAATGAGGTGCAAGTTTACGGATAATCCGTTGAAAATGGGCTTAAAACAAAAAAGGAAGCCGCTAAGCTTCCCAATTTATTTACCAATTTGCCTATTCTAACACAAAGTGCCGAATGCTTTGAGTATCTGAAACGATTCGCCGGGTTGCTCAACCATACTTAAATGCCCTGCATCCTCAATCGTTTCGATACGAATGTAATCCGAAAGATTGGCTAGATCAGCCGCTTTATCGTGGGCAATAATCTGATCGTTCCGACCCAGCACCAGCAAAATCGGATAGGTAGCTTCACGCAACACATGCGTCCGATCAGGGCGACCGGCCATCGCTGACATGCCTGCAATGAGTGCATCGGCAGGCAACTTGATAAACCGATCTATTAACTGCTGCGTCTTATCGACGGGGTAATCGGGAGCAACCATTTTCGGTAGCTGTTTCTGAATAAAGGGAGCCGATCCGTTCGTTTTCAAGTCCTCGATCGCATGTCGGCGTACTTCCTTGCGATTTTCGTCATCGGCAAGGGCCGTTGAGTGGTACAAAACCAGGCCATGAATCATAGCGGGATGTTGCTCGGCAAATGCAAGGGCAATATACCCGCCCATCGAATGGCCAACCAGAACGACCTGATCCACCTGTGCAGTCTGTAACTGGGTGTATAAGTCCTCAGCATAGGCTTCAATGGTATGATGGCTCGTCAGATAGGCGAAGTCAGGTTTCAACACGCGGGTCTCCAATGCCAAATCGGCGTAGATGCTATCCCAGATGGAAGCATCTACGCCGTGACCGTGGATGAGGCAAATAACAGGAGATTGGCTCATGCCAACGTTAGGTTAGCAGTTAGCCATTAATAACACCGATCAGCACCAGTACTAAGCCGACAACGAACATGATCAGACCAATCACAGCCAGCACACTGGCACCACCCAGCAGCCATAGCAGTAAACCAATCAGACCAATGATCAGCCCCAGACGAACGTTGCGATCCATTACGTTCGTTTTCTCGGGCGCTACATGGTTTTTAATTTTCTTATCAAGCTTTTTCAGCATGGTCCGCTCCATGAACGTCATTTTTTTGGTGGAAGCGGTTGTTGTCGATACGGCGGCCTTTTCAGTAGCAGTCGTCATCATTTCATTCAGCCGGGCCATCCGTTTAGCCAGCTTCTTGTTCGACGCCAGTTTGCTATCGTTACGAACGTAGGCTTCTACCTGGCTAACGGCTTCTTTTGCCTGAGCAAGTTGTTCAGCCGGCGCTGGAGCTGCTACAGCCGGAGCCACTTCGGGGGTAGAGATATTTGTTTCTGTAGGAACTGTAGTTTCGACAGGAGTAGTGGGAGCAATTGATTTAGGTTGTGTTGACGCATAATGCTCACGGGCGCTGGGTTGAAAATAGGCAACCGGACGGCTACAGGAAGCCAGAACAACAAGACCAAAAAGCAGGAAAAACAACGACTTAGACAGTGCTTTCATAAGTAAAGAATTAAAGTGAACGATTTAGTATAAACGATTGCAATATCATCCTCAACAACTACAACATCATTGGTTTGTTGGGCTAGGGCAAAAAAAAAATTTAAACAAGTTGGGGAATAGCCTGAAAAACAATAGAAAATGCTGAGTGTAACAATTAAAATTCAATTTTACGGGACTACGATTCTAACAGCTCAAAAGTTAAAACAAACCGATTAATAAGCATACTAAACCAGCAGCCAGCGCGATAACGCCAACGGCAAAGCCCGTTCCCGACGCCAGCAAAACCAATAAGATTCCACCCAGCAACAGCACTGCGCCTAAAACCAGAATCCCTTCGACAAGAACCGGTTTTGCCGGATTTACTGAGGAGCGTTGATGACTCAACCGTTTTGTTATTTTTTTCAACAAGAGCCGTTGCAACCCTGTCATCCTCCGGGATTCGTTTGATTGAGAAGACGCCTTTACGATGCTGGCTGATGGAGAATCCAGCCAGATTTTGGTATGACGAAACCGCTGCCGAACAGCATTGTCCGTGTTTATTTTGTTGTCGTTTCGCACTAAAACCTCAGCCGTATCCTGTTTACTACTTGATACGCTACATGTTGGCTTTACTGAATGATCTGGTGCATCGGGCATAATTGCGGATACCCTACGAATCGGTTGTATTTCAGAAAAACGGACTCGTTGCTCAGGTAGTAAAGAAACGGCAGAACGATGGCAGGAAATCAGACTGATTAGCCCCAACAACAAAAATGATTTTTTAAAGACTACCTGCATAGGAGAAAACAGCTTTACACCGTATAGATTTCATCGTGGTGTGCAACTTAACTCATTTATGCTCACCACAGATAAATTCCTGATTAAATCCTACCCATTTGCCACCCGAATAAAAAGTAAATCGCCATTAGCCAGCAGTAGACTGACCAATGGCGATTTAGCTAATCGGTACCAGGGATAAACAGCGCTAATGAAGAGGGTATTTATAATAAGCCAACAAGTAGTAATACCGCACCAACAATAAGGGCAATTACCCCTATAGTAGCCCCAGTACCCGTTGTCAGTAATAATAACAAGAGACCGATGAGTACTAAAACGGCTCCCGTGGCCAATGTACCTGAATTCATCATTGTTTTATCAGGGTTGGCAGGAGCCAGTTGCCGGCTGATTTTTTTATTCATTTTCTTTACCATCATCCGCTCCACCAGATTCATTTTCTTGGGAGCTGTGACAGCGGTAGTGGTCTGACGATCGGTTGGCTGGGCGGCCAACATCGTGCGAATTCGATTGAGCCGTTTCTGAACGGATTTATTTTCAGCCAGTTTGCTATCGTTACGAACGAGCGCGTCTACTTTATCAAGGGCCGAATTTGTTTGAGCTAGTTGTTCAGCGGGAGTGACAACAACCTGTTGATCAGTGGCTTCTGTAGTGACGGGCGTTGTGATGGGGGACGTTGTTTCGCTGGTTGTCTTTGCCGAGAAGTGTTCCCGTTGACTGGGTTGGAAATAGGCAACCGGGCGGCTACAAGCGGCAATTACCAGAATCATCAATAAACTAGTCAGCAGTGAATTAGATGTGTTTTTCATAACAAATCCAGAGATTGTTTAGTGTAACGAATACATTATCAAAGCGATAAACTAGACAAATTCACATTTGTTACTGACCATCGATACAAATTTGATTCAGACAAAAAAATCCCCCGACTTTTCATAAAAAATCAGGGGATTTAGCCAGGCACACTCCGCTTATAGATGCAGAGTACGCTATTTCATGTAGATAATCTACCAGTAGACCATTAAGCTACCGAACGCATCTGATAGGTACTCGATTTTCCGAATTTCTCACGGGCATATTCCAGGCTAACCGTCAGTTCGTTAATGCCTGTTTGTGAGGGCAACTCAAACATGGCATCCATGATGATGGATTCACAGATCGACCGTAATCCCCGCGCACCCAGGTTGTATTGAAGCGCCTGATCAACAATGTAATTCAGGGCGCTATCGTCCCAATGCAGTGTAATGCCTTCCATCGTGAAAAGCTTATTATACTGCTTTGTAATGGCATTTTTGGGCTCAGTCAGAATTTGCATAAGCGCCTTCCGGTCGAGTGGTTCAAGGTGCGTTAGTACCGGCAGGCGACCAATCAGTTCGGGAATCAGGCCAAACGATTTGAGATCCAATGCCGAAATATAGCGCATCAAATGCCCCCGCTCCAGCGTCTCGTTCAACCGGCGATCGCCCGAAAAACCGATGGGGCGGGTATTGATCCGCTTCATGATATGGCGTTCTATACCATCAAAGGCTCCCCCACAGATAAACAGAATATTCTCGGTGTTGAGGGCGATAAGTCGCTGATCGGGGTGCTTGCGTCCACCCTGAGGAGGAACATTCACAATCGATCCTTCCAGCAACTTCAACAGAGCCTGCTGAACACCTTCTCCGCTGACATCACGCGTAATACTTGGATTATCTGATTTACGGGCAATTTTATCGATTTCGTCAATATACACGATTCCCCGCTCAGCCGCTTCTACATTGTAATCGGCTGCCTGCAACAACCGGGTCAAAATCGTTTCAACATCCTCACCCACATACCCAGCTTCGGTAATAACGGTGGCATCGGCAATGCAGAATGGCACTTCCAGGATTTTGGCAATGGAGCGGGCCAGATAGGTTTTGCCCGTTCCCGTTTCGCCTACCATAATGATGTTCGACTTTTCAATCGTTACGTCGTCATCGGTCTTGGGCTGCATCAACCGTTTATAGTGATTGTAAACCGCTACCGTAATGGCTTTTTTAGCATCGTCCTGACCAATTACGTACTGATCGAGGTGTTTTTTCATCTCAACAGGTTTGATGAGATTGATATTCACTTCGGTTGGTTCGCTTCGGCGAGGGCGCATTTCTTCCAGCACCACCTGATGGCCTTGTTCGATGCAATAGTTACAGATGTGTGCGTCGATGCCCGACAGCAGCACCATTACTTCATTTTTGCGCCGTCCACAGAACGAGCAGCTAATTTGTGGCATGAATGTTTGCAGGGTAAAAGAGCTGGGGTTTAGCAGACTACCGATGGTTTATCGTTCGTCCAATTGCCTATAAACAGACTCGTTATTGACCTAAATTTCGCTAAAAAAAAGACTCAGGCCGAACCTGAGTCTTTTGTAATAAACAAAATTATTAAAAGGATCATCGAATACCGAATAATACGCTATGATTTTCTCCGTCAGAGCCAAGAAATCATAGCGCATTATTCGAGCGACTTCTTATTTTTCCCGGCGCAACACTTCGTCGATCAGGCCGTATTCTTTAGCTTCTTCAGCACGCATCCACTTATCGCGATCCGAATCTTTCTCAATTTGTTCAACCGATTTACCGGAGTGGTTCGCCAGAATCTGATACAGTTCTTCGCGAAGTTTAACAATTTCGCGAGCTGTAATCTCGATGTCGACCGATTGCCCCTGAGCACCACCCGATGGTTGGTGAATCATGATACGAGCGTGGGGAAGAGCCGACCGTTTGCCAGCCGCTCCACCGGCTAGTAACACAGCTCCCATCGAAGCGGCCAGACTGGTACAAACCGTGGCCACGTCAGGACGAACATACTGCATGGTATCGTAAATACCCAGACCAGCATATACCGACCCACCAGGGCTATTCAGGTACATCAGGATATCTTTCTTCGGATCGGCCGATTCCAGGAACAGCAACTGAGCCACGATAATATTGGCAATGTTGTCATCAACAGGCAGGCCCATAAAAATAATCCGGTCGGCCATCAACCGCGAAAACACGTCTACTTCGCGGAAATTCATCGGCCGTTCTTCAATGACCGAGCGAGTCATGTTTTCAACCGTAAGATTATTAACGGTATGATTCATGTAGCCATCAACCGTCAGGCCATTGAGGCCCATGTGGTGAACGGCGAATTTGCGGAACTCTTGTTCGTAATTCATACTAGGGTTTCTATTCGTTAATTTGAAAACCAAGAACACTTGGTGTAAGTTCGAGAATCGTTTCGTCACAAAATTGCGTTATCATCTCGAAAAACCCTGTCAGTTTAGGTTTAGATTTTATCGTCGTTACTTGATATGAAAGCCTCCATTGCCGAAAAAATACGTCTACAGCGGCTCCAGCGCGGTTTATCGCAGGAAAATATGGCCGATCTGCTCAATCTTTCCACCACCGCTTACGGCGATATCGAACGCGGTAAAACCGACCTGACGCTCTCTCGTCTGACCCAGATTGCTACGGTTTTGGACGTTTCTCCCCTGAGTCTGCTTTCCGACGAGGTCATTACCGCCCAGGTTGTCGACGAAAAACCAGCAGTCAACCACGAACTTGAAACGCTCCGGCTACTGGTCGAAAAGCAACAGGTTGAGCTGGACAAACTTCGCCTGGAAACCGACTACTGGAAACGCAAATACGACGAGCGCATCGCCTTTGAACTCCTACGCTCCATGGGTGTTTCTCCCGAACGGGAACGAATTGGCTTCTAATCGTTCATCAACGAGTTTCTGCAATTTAAGCTGTTTAGCTCGACAAAATCAGCGTTATTCGCATATTACAAGTACTCCTATACGTTTGCTTACATGAACGAACACAGTAAAGAATTCCTGTACAAGTATCTCAACAATGCCTCGCCCACCGGCTTCGAATCGTCGGGGCAGCAGATTTGGCTGGATTACATCAAACCCTATACCGACGAGTATATCGTTGATACATACGGTACGGCCGTTGGGGTAATCGGACCCGGCAAAGAGTATAAAGTGGTGATTGAAGCCCACTCGGATGAAATTTCGTGGTTCGTCAATTACATTTCCGATGACGGCTACATTTTCGTCCGTCGGAATGGTGGTTCCGATGCCCTGATCGCCCCTTCGATGCGGGTCAATCTGCATACAAAAAAGGGGGTCGTTGAGGGTGTATTTGGCTGGCCTGCTATCCACGTTCGCGATCTGGCTAAAGATACCGCTCCCAAAGTAACCGACCTGTTTATTGATGTGGGGGCAAATTCCAAACAGGAAGTACTCGACATGGGTATTCATGTGGGTACGGTCTGCACGTTTGTCGATGGACTGACGGAGATGAACAATCGGTATTATGTGGGCCGGGCGCTCGACAACCGAATGGGCGGTTTCATGATTGCTGAAGTGGCCCGCTTGCTGAAAGAAAATAATGTTACCCTGCCGTTCACACTGTATGTGGTCAATGCTGTGCAGGAAGAAATTGGTTTGCGCGGTGCCGAAATGATTGCCCGTCGACTACGACCCGACCTCGCCATTTGTACCGACGTTACGCACGACACGCAATCGCCTAAATATGACAAAAAAGAACAGGGCGACCTCAAATGTGGAGCCGGTCCAGTACTATGCTACGGTCCAGCGGTTCAGAATAACGTCCTCGATTTTATGATCGACGTGGCTGAACGGAGTGAGATCGCTTTCCAGCGTCAGGCCGTTAGTCGTTCTACCGGAACCGATACCGATGCCTTTGCCTACGCAACTGAAGGGATCGCATCGGCGCTGATTTCACTGCCTCTCAAATACATGCATACTACCGTCGAAACCGTGCATATGGATGATGTGCAGAACGTGATCAAACTGATGTACGAGACCTTACTGGCCCTGAAAGGCGACGAGGATTTTCGGTATATCAAATAGATAGCCACATAAAAAAACCCGATGAGCAACATAAGTCTATGTTACTCATCGGGTTTTAACAAAACTTACTCTCTTACTCATTACGTCGGAAACCACCGCCACCATTCCCCTGGCCGCGCTGGAAATTGCCCTGCCCACGGGTGCGTTGCTGGAAGGGGTCATTGGGGGGCGTTGTCCCTGAATTGAATCGGCGTATGTTGTAGACGAAGCTGATCATGAAATAGCGATTCAGGACACGGCTCCGCACTTCTTCGGTATAGGTATCGGTTACGTTTCGAACGATGCTCTGATTCTGATTTAGCAGGTCGAATGCCTGAAACCGTATTTCGCCCTGATTCTGCTTGAACAACTGCCGCGATAGTGTAGCGTTCCAGAGCGTATACGACTGGTTGTAGCTGGCCGAACTTCCTCCGTAATGGTTGTAATACACATCTGTAGAAAAAGTGAACCGAAGTGGCAGTTGATAGAAAATATCCAGCGTGGCCGTCTGGTTCAGGAAGGTTGTATTCTGCTGGGGCTGTAACGAATACTTGGCCGATTGCAGGTTGACGTTGCCCGCAATATTCAAATCCAGTTTTTCCGAGAAGTTTGAACTCAGCCGTACACCCTGTCCAATCAGGAAATTTTTAGCCTCGTTGGGCTGGTTGTTCACAAAACTTAGCCCCTTGTTGTAGGTCAGGTTAGTATTAAGGTTCAGGTTTGTTTTCTGCGTACCAAATTTAACCGGCTGTCCCCACACCAATGAGCCATTGACCGTGTAGTACCCATTGGTATTGACCGGCCGGGTTGTCTGAGCTCCATTTGGCGCGAACGTCGTTGAATTAACAATCTTGTTATCCGTTCGGCTCCCACTGATGAATACAAATAGATTCCGGAACGTTGCCGCGTCGAAACGATTGAAATTCAGCGTAAGGTTATGGCTGTATTCGGGTTGAAGGCCTGAATTACCCAGTTGAATATTCAATGGATTTGTGTTGATGGGTACCTCCTGTAACTGGCTTACCGAAGGGGCATTCATACGGGTACGGTAGTTGAACCGTAACGTGCGCTGTTTCCCGAAGTTGTAGGTAAACAACGCATTGGGCAGAATATTCGAAAACGACTTATTTACACTTCGATCCCGGTTGCTGAGGTTATCAGAATTCAGGCTTGCCTGTTGTGCATCGACCCCAAGGGCATAGGTATATTTCAGGCGTTTAGTTTGCCAGGTCAACCCGCCCCGGTTGGTTACGTAGTCGTTTATGAAATTATTACTCAGTAATGTATTCGGCAGGTCATACTGGTTTGTGGTTCCATTAAAATCGTTAACAGCCCGGTTCGAGGTGTTGTGGTTGTCGGACAGGTTGTAGTGAAACTCCAGCGTTTGTCGAAGTGAGAGCGGCTCGGTATAGCTCACATTGATCGTATTGGTCATAGACCGAGTCTGCTGGTTGTTCCGCTGATCAATCCTTTGGGTTGTAATACCCGTTACTGTATCTCTTGTGACAATGCCCGTAGTTAGACTTGTCGAAGCGCCGTTGAACGCACCATTGTACTGATTCAGCGACTTGTTGAATCCCTCGTTATCCTGGTTATTAGACGAAATGGTCCAGTTCACCGAAAATGTCCGTCCTTTTTTACGGAACTTCCGCATGAACAATAACTGATTGCTTCCCGTAAACCCATCCCCCGTCGAGTTGTAATTCGTTTGGCTAGTATTGGCCATCACGCCCTCACTCGTCTTTGTATTGGCTTCACTATGGTTGCTGTAGGACGAATTCAGCCACGATAAACTCGGAATCACCCGGATCGTCGTCAGCGTATCGAGCCGATAGTCGAACCGAAGATTGAATCGATTATTGGTGTTCGTATTATCCGAACCGTTGGTCTGATCGCGGATAAACCCGGCATCCGACCGCGTGGGCGTCGTGCTGCCTGTACTGGGAATTACATTGACCCGGTGGCTACTCTGATCGGTAATAGTGTTGGTATTGCTGATGTTATAGCTGCTCACAACATCTATTTTCTTGCCCCAGCCATCGCGGTAGTTGATTCCCCCCGCCCACGACGACGTAATGGCACTGCTACCAACCTGACCACCACCACCAAAGCTGCCGCCCCCGGCTCCACCCCGCACCACGTTGCTACCTCCGCCACCGCCCTGGCCCTGCCCAGCGCCACCGAAGCTATTGCCCAACCCTAAATCCTGTGCGGTAAAGCCCTGCTGGTTAATGTTGTTGGCCATCCCCAGCATCGAAATCTGTCGGCCATTATTAAACTGGTTCAGGCTCAGACGAGCGGAATAACGGGCATCATCGCCGGGTTTGGGCCCAGCCGCAAGCGACTGTTGACCAAAAGTGCCCTTGCGTTTATCACGTTTGGTTGTGATGTTGATGGTTTTTTCGCGGTCGCCATCGTCCACACCCGAAAATGCCGATTGCTCGGATGACTGGTCAAACAATTGTACTTTATCGATAATATCGGCAGGCAAGTTCCGGGTAGCCATTTTGGGATCATTTCCGAAAAAAGGCTTTCCGTCGACCAACACTTTGGTTACTGTTTGCCCCTGTGCCTTGATGGCTCCATCGCGGTCGACTTCAACGCCAGGAAGTTTCTTGAGCAATTCTTCCACTTGCGCATTGGGGCGGGTTTTAAACGAACCGGCATTGAATTCCAGGGTATCGCCCTTCACTGCAATGGGCGCTTTCTCACCCTGTACGGATACTTCCATCAGGGTTTGCGACTGCGCGACAATGTCAATCGTTCCTGCATCAACGGTATGGTCATTGGGCGTGATGGCCACCCGTTTGACGCGACTCCGATAGCCTACGTACGTGACCAGCACACGATATTGGCCTTCGGCTATTTTCGAAAACACAAACTTGCCATCGCCATCGGTAATCCCAAACGATACCAGCGACGAATCTTTGGCCTGCATCAGCGATATGGAGGCTTCCATTAACGGCTTGCGAGTGACAGAATCGACAACAACCCCGCTGATGGTCCCCGTCGACTGGGCAAAGGCCGAGGTAATGAATAATGTACAAAGAAAAATGAATACGGTAGCAAATAGAAATCGCTTCAGAGGTACTTGAGAAGTGTTCATTTTACAGTTGAGACCACAAATACAGTCCATTATACATTGTTCATTGTCCATTATTCATTCTATAACTAGTTGTTACTCCGCTGAAACGGCATGTTCTGCATCATTCGTTGGCGGAAATCGGCCATGCCTTTCCGGCGAATCTGTTCCATTTCTTCGGCAGAAACCACTTTTGCCTCTTTAGGCGGCTGAACAGATGCTTCGGCAACGCTTTCCGTCGATACGCCAGTTGCCTTATACGATTCCGTATCGGACTCGATCAATAATACCACGCCCTGAGGAGGTGTAAGGTCGGATACGGGCGAATACGTAAATGGTAAATCCGTTGTATACCAGATTGTATACGGCATTTTTCGATGCGTAGCCGTGGCTTTATGGCAGACATACCCCGCAATTTTCTTCGTTTTTTCACTGGTTTGCCAATCAGTTGCAGCTGGCATAGGGCGGTCAGTTCGGTAGGTGGTCGTGACCGAATCTTTTTTTACAGTCAGCACATCGATCCGCTGTTTATTCGTCAGGTCCAGGTATGTCTGTTGCTCAAATGGGAAGTTCATTCGCATATCACCACGCGGACGATTAGGCCGTTCACCACCGGGAGTACCGTTTCCATCGGGAGCGCCATCGCCCATTTGCCGACGAAACATCATTGGTCCCTGCTGTCGATCCCGTTCCTCTTTAGCCATTGAACCGGAAAACACCAGTTTCTGCGTAAACGATATGGTTTCGGGAAGCCCTTCCGGGGCATCAGGAGCCCCGGAAGGGCTTCCCGGACGAACCTCCTGGCCGTTGATGACCATCCGCATTTGCGAACGATCGATCTGACGCATTCCTTCGTATGTAATCTTGCCCGATGTAGGGGCAGTGGTCTGTGCCAACACTGCGGTCGTGGTCAGCCCGGTAAGTAATAGGGTGAAAATACCTGATTTCATAGTGCAATGAGGGTTTCTGATTGTAAACGTTGCATAATTTTTTCAACTAGCAGTCCAAATCTCGTTAAAAGGGGTTTATTAAGTGCTGAGTCGGTAATTTTACCCGTCGAATGTCATATGTTATGAGTCCGCAACGAATTGTCTCACTGGTACCTTCGCAAACCGAACTACTATTTGATCTTGGGCTGGACAGCGCGATAGTGGGCATTACTAAATTTTGTATTCATCCAGCTAATAAAGTTACGAGCAAGACGATTGTCGGTGGCACTAAAACCCTGAATAACAACAAAATTCGAGACTTATATCCAGACCTCATCCTTGCCAATAAAGAGGAAAACAGCCGAGAGCAGATTGAAGAATTACAACAGCACTACCAGGTTCATGTAACGGATGTGGTTACGGTATCGGATGCGCTGGCGATGATACGTGAGGTAGGTACTTTGGTTGGTAAAACGCAGGAAGCAACCGACCTAGCCCAACAGATTGCTGATAGGCTTTGCCCAGTTCCTGATCCGTCGGTCAAGCGGGTTGCTTATCTGATCTGGCGAAATCCATATATGGTGGCAGCCGAGCAGACGTTCATTCATTCCATGCTGGCAGTAGCCGGTTTTTCCAATGCATTTTCGGATCGCCTACGCTACCCCGAAATAGCGGCCTATGATATTCAGACAGCCAGACCCGACCTGATCTTCTTATCCTCTGAGCCGTACCCATTTGCAGAAAAGCATATTGCTGAACTACAGGCCATCTGTCCAAATGCTCGAGTGGTGCTGGTTGATGGCGAACTGTTTTCCTGGTACGGTAGCCGACTGTTACGGTCGTCCGACTATTTTAGGAACTTGCGTACCGAACTGGCTGCGTCTAAACCATAGTACCTACTAGCCTACAAAGGAAATGGCTTTTATTCGCAACGAGACCCGGCATCGCCAATCATTGATTATTGCTGACGAACGTATTTCCTGCTACATGACCACTACTAACGACACGCTTTCTGTTGCATCCATCAATCTGATTTTGTTTGCTGTTCGACAACAGGGGGTTGATACGGAGCCACTCATTCAAACGATTGGAATCACACCTGAGCAACTCCGTGACCCCGACGGACGCGTATTTATCTGGCAGATACAGACCCTATGGCAGGAGATTGTTCGTGTTACAGGCGATCCCTCCATTCCGCTGAAACTGGGCGAACTAGTTAATCCCGTGGCCGTTGGTGTACTGGCCTATGTGATGATGCACAGCCCTACATTAGGCCGGGCGCTGGAAAAACTTTGTCATTATCAGGATATTGCCTGCGAAGGAGTTGCCACCACCGGGCAACTAACTGGCAATCAATATATTCTATCGTTACGAATCACCAGTACCGATATTCGATACCCGGATTATACCTACAATTCCGAACTGTCGGTCTATCTGGCGGCCATGCGGGCGTTGACAGGGATCACTATAACGGCAAAGGAAATTCAATTTGCCTATCCGCGTCCCATCGATATTCGGGAGCATGAGCGGGTATTTGCCCCCGCGAAACTCTCCTTCGATGCCCCTGAAACAGTCATGATTCTCGATGCCTCTCTGCTCGACCTTCCTATCTTAAATGCCAGCCCAACTCTGTCGGCGCTATTTGAGAAGCATGCCAAAGATTTACTCGACAAACTAAAAACACCAACCATCAGCAGCCGGGTCAAAACAGAAATTGTCACGATCATGAAAGGCGAAGAACCTACCCTGGCTACCGTAGCCGACCGATTGGCCATGGGCATTCGGACTTTGCAGCTACGGCTGAAAGAGGCAGGTACCTCTTACCAGCAATTACTCGATGAAACTCGGAAGGAACTGGCGGTTCGGCACTTGCGTGAACCCAATCTCAGTACTACCGATATTGCTTACCTGCTCGGTTTTGCTGAACCCAGCGTCTTTTTCCGGTCGTTCAAAAAATGGACAGGCCAAACGCCGGGAGCTTTCCGAATGGCCTCGTAACGTGTTACAGATCTCCCAGACTGGTATGTTTGAAACTATCGAAGTATTTCAGGCCGTAACCCATCGTTCGGTCCATGCTTGAATGGGCAAACAAAATAACCCCGGCCAGCATCAACTGCTGATTACCCAACATCAGCCCTACCAGCCCAATCGCAATCCCCAAACCTTTGTGGTGCACGATATTGTATAGAACAGCTCCAATAGCCGGATTAACCAGATAACCAATCATGCTGATGTCTGGCACCAAAATCAGGGCAGGAAACCACCACCAGGCAAAATTTAGTCGAGAAAATAAATAAATAGCGGCCAGGAATTGAATCAACTCTTCTGATTTCAGTAAGGTCTTCATTGGTTTGTGTCTCTTTAGTACATGACAAAGGTCCGACGAACACCAAAATCGGTCGCTGACAAAGCACGCAATTCCACTGACCTTTCACGAAAAAATGAAGGCTGGCAGCCCTAGTAGACTAACAAATAAGTTCTGAGTTAGCAGAATACGATAACTTATTAAATTTGGCAACACTTATCAGAAAAGTTGCGTAACCGTGAGTAGCATTACTTACCAGAACAAGCCTATATTGTGAAACACTGTTTACTCTTCTTGTTTCTGTTTTGTCAACCCATCTGGGCACTTGCTCAGATTATTGAGATTGACACCAGTGAAACGGCCCCACCGCCTATCCGCCGGAACGTACTCACTGACGACCCGGAACAACGTTCCACTTTGCCCCGATCAAGTACCAGCCGAACCGCAAGTGGCCGACAGTCCGATTATTTACTACTTCATCAGCTTCGTGAAATTCAAACCTGGTCTGTGGCTATAGAAGGTGGCTTTCGGAGCGATGCCAGTAATCTAACAAACACGTTCAATCGACTGGTTAGCAGTGCTACTCAGTTTAAAGGTGTCTGGAGCGTACTGGCAGGATACACATATCGGAATGCCTGGGCAGTCGAAACAGGCTATGCGCGGGCTCCCATTCATCTGAACATCACCATTGCAAATGGAAGCCAGCCCCTGGTGTTTACGTATCAGAATAGTGGAAGTGGTATTCCGGTGCGGCTAAAACGCCGGATTGGCTCTGGTAAAAAAGCCGAAAATGGTACAGGTTTCTGGGTTACAGGTGGCGCCTGGCTTATTCCTAATGGCACGAAACAACTGGACGACTTCAAACTAATCGGGTATATTTATGGGGGTCGTAACAACCGTATCGATACCCTCCGGCTCGACAACATAACCAGTACAAACCAGATTACCGGGCTTGCAGAGGCAGGTTTCGAGTACAACGTGCGCTTATCCTCTTCGCTAGAACTAGGGGGTTATTTACGAAAATTTTGGGGGCTTGGTGATGCCCTTCGATCCGATATGATTTATTCGGTCAACAAATCCTCTATTCAATACGCATCTGCTACGGCCAATGGCACTGGCTGGGGATTTGGTATGTCACTTCGGTACATATATGGCAAGCAGCACGAACTAAAGCAGGAACGAGATCGATAGCACCGTAAGCCTACTCAACCAGTTTTTTTACGTCAAGTACCCGAATGTTATTCGCACTGGCTTTTTGAAGAGTGTCTGTCGAATAGGTCGACAGCCGGACGTTTTCCTGCATATCCGCCCGCTTTTGGATATGTTGTTCAAGATATCGGTCGAGGTGTTTACCTTCCAGTCCATAGCTAAAGAAGAGAGAAACCCGTTCGCCTTGCTGCTCGCGAAACAGAAAGTCGGGCAGGCGATTTTCAAGCCCAACGTGCAGCGGTAGATTAGTAAGCACTTTCATCCGCCGGGCATTTCCGCTATGTAGAGTCCGCATGTTCCAGACGACAATATCCCCCGCGCGGGTGTCGGCAAATACATCGGCCCCATCGGCTGCGTTATGGCTACCAGCCTTAAAGCGAATGCCGCCACTGTAGGTATCGTGATTCTGCAAATAAATACCAAACCGGATGAGCGGATACGGGCCATCCCAATCAGTTCCCTGTCCAAACTGATACCGATCAATATTATCACGGTGAAAACCACGGGTTCCGGTGCCAATCTGATAGGTACTGTCGGAGAAGTAAACGGGCGTATCGCCCAGAAGTTCGGTAGCAATGGCTACAATTCGTGGATCATAAATTACCCAGCCCAGCTTCTCCTTACTCAACAAATCACCTTTTACGGAAGCAGCCTGCTTTACCTGTTTAACGAGGCCTAGTTTCTGCTGTTGGTCTCGATAGGTATAGGCTGCCTGCCGCAATTGGGTTACTTCATCGGGTGTAAAAATGTTCCGAACGATAAGATACCCCTGTTCATCAAATTGCTCCCGGCGTGTCATCATATTATTTAGCCCAAAACGGCATTCACTTTTTTACCTAACGTTATTTATGAGAGTTTTTCTCGTAGAATCTGTAAAATCAATTCCTGACCAGCTACCAATTTTTCCTGATTCACTTTAAGTTCTTCGTAAGCTTTTGTTAACTGACCTTGTCCTATTTTTAAGATTTCCTGGCCAATTCGCAATTCATCATAATTTGCCTCTATCCGTTCTTGACCAATTCGTAATCCATCATAATTTGCTTCTATCCGTTCCTGACCTAGGCGTAATCCATCATAGTTTGTCTCTAATCGTTCCTGACTTAGACGCAATCCATCATAGTTGGCCTCTAATCGTTCCTGTCCAAGTCGAAGTTCATCATAGTTTACCTCCAACCGTTGCTGACCAAGTCGAAGTTCATCGAAGTTTTCGTTTAAGCTCTTCTGTTCAAGTCGAAGCTCATCCTGACCAGCTTGCAATATCTCCAATTGTTTTTGCGTGGTAACGGTTAGATTTGCTAACCCACTGGCTGTAAGCTCTCCTGTTTTTTTTACCTGGTCGAGTTCACTTTTTGTATTGGTAGCCAATTCAACAAGCTGGCCTTGTCCTTCGATCAAGCGATCAATCTTCTGAAGTGAATCAGCCATTAGTGGCTCCAACTGATCAAGTCTACGATTAGGGGTCATTTAGCGAATATAATTAGTAAAGCGTCGGGCAATATACCTATTCGCAATATACACAACAAGAATTTAGCAACCAATACAAACCTAAATGCATACTTAAAAACACGCTACCCGTCTATAATAAGTCTGGAAGCAGTCTGCATCCCAAAACTTTTGCGCCTATCGTGTATCCGTCAGTTGGCTATCTGGCCTGCTGAGACAAACTCAACGGTAGCCACTCGGGCCATATCATCCCAGAAACTAGGATACGATTTAGCAACTACGCCCGGTTCTTCAATGATAATTTCTTCCCGCATGGCTACAGGTGCAAACGCCATAGCCATCCGGTGATCGTCGTAGGTCTTGATGATGGCTGGAACCGTGTGTGTCTGGTCCATTCGTCGAACTTCATACCGATGGTTAGTCTCTATTTCAACTAACTCGGCGCCAATTTTTTGTAATTCAGCCTGTAGAGCGGCTACCCGGTCGGTCTCTTTGATTTTCAGACTTTCGATACCCGTTAGTCGTAGCGTAATTCCTTTTACAGCTGCACAAACCGCCACCGTCTGCGCCAGGTCAGGGCAATCGGTAAAATCCCAGGCCAGCGACTCAGCAGCCGGGCGTTTGGTGAGCCGAACGCCCTGTTCTGTAAACGTGCTTTCGACACCTAACAATCGCATAATCGACACAATAGCACTGTCGCCCTGCAACGATTTTGGTTTTAACCCCAACAGGAAGATCTCAGCCGTTTCGTCAAGCGCTAAAGCTGCTACGCTATACCAGTAACTGGCTCCCGACCAATCCGACTCGATAGTATAGTTTGTAGGGGTATACGGCCTGGGAGCTACAGTAATCGTTTTCGAATCCCAGTCAGCCTGCACATCGGCCCCGAAGCAGATCATTTGCTCCAGTGTCATTTCAATGTACGGACGCGACCCGATAGCCCCGGTCAATTCCAGGGTCAGCCCATTGGGCAAGGTAGGAGCAATCATCAGCAAGGCCGAAATATACTGGCTACTTACATCACCCCGAATTTGCACTCGGTTGGTATCCGAAGGCTTAAACCCATTCAATTGCAGCGGAGGATAGCCATCTTTGTTCAAATAGGTAATATCGGCACCCAGGGTTCGCAACGCATCGACCAGAATACCAATGGGCCGTTCACACATGCGCGGGGTACCCGTCATCGTTTTACTCTGTCCAGTTGCTGCAAAATACGCCGTCAGAAAACGCATTGTCGTACCTGCATCCAGTACATCGGCGGTATTGTCATCCGATTTCAGCAACCGAATCATCGTTTGTGTATCGCGGGCGGTCGACAGGTTATGCAGATCCGATTGAAAGCCGGTCAGGGCATCAATGATCAGTGCACGATTACTTTCACTTTTCGACGAAGCCAATGGAATTGTAGCCTGGACAAGACCAGGGCTGGTTAGGCTGGCAGGAGGAGTTAAACGAGCAGCGTTCAAGCAGTTTATTGTTTAGAATTTTCAGTTTATGCTAGGCGAATACAAAACTTCGTGTGTTAGCCCACCATAAACTGAAAACCGTAAAAGAATTTATTCACAAAAAAACGAAAAATCGGGTAGATTCCGGCCATCATTTGTCTGTAATACGAAGTAAAAGCTCCATCCTTACATGAATCAGTTTGTTAATGCGACCGTCTTTACTGGCGATGAATGGCTTACCAATGCAACCGTCCGCGTAGAAAACGGCCGGATTCAGGAAATTACAACAGCCGACAATATTTCTACCGATATAACGTCCAGCATCGATCTGGCTGGCGATTATCTTATTCCTGGCCTCATCGATCTTCAATTATATGGCGGTTCGAATCTGTTCTTAAACGAAGTGCCGACCCCGGATACGGTTCGGCATATTTATAATTCGCATGCCCAAAATGGCACGACCACACTCCTGCCAACCATTCACTCAACCTCGCTGGCTGTTATGCAACAGGCGATGGCAGCCGTAGCGGTTGCCCGAGACGAAGACCCATTTGGGGTACCGGGGCTGCACATTGAAGGGCCTTATTTCAACCCTGTCAAGCGGGGAGCCCATAGCATGGCGTATGTACGAACGCCCGCCGAAGGTGAACTGGAAGCTCTGTTCAGTACAAATGCCGATATCATCCGTATACTAACACTGGCTCCTGAAATTTTTTCGCCTGAGCAGTTTGAGACCATCAAGCAGCTGAAGCATCCTAACACGCTACTTTCGCTGGGCCATAGTAATGCCACATATGAGCAGGCTACAGCCGCCTTCGACAATGGTGTGCCGCTTTCTACGCACCTGTATAATGCCATGCGAGGTTTCGAAAGTCGAGAGCCGGGTGTTGTCGGGGCCGTATTCGACCATCCTACTGTTCGGGCCAGCATCATTGCAGACAGCTACCATTGCAATCCCACCACCATCCGCATTGCCTACCGATTGCTTGGCGAACGATTATTTCTTATTTCGGATGCTCTATTCGCCAATCCCCCCCGCCCTTCGTTCACCTTAGGCCAGTTTGTCGTTCATTATGAACCAGATAGCAACGGCCCAGGGCGTTATGTCAACGATGAAGGTAATCTGGCAGGTTCCGCTATAACGCTGATCGACTGCGTTCGGATAGCGGTTGAGCAAGCGGAGATTCCATTGACCAATGCGCTTCGCATGGCTTCAACGGTTCCAGCCGACATTATCGGCATGGGTCATCAACTGGGAAAGATTCAGCCAGGGTACGTCGCTAACCTGGTACGGACAGATCAATCACTCCACACAAAAGGGGTCTGGACCCAGGGTGTAGCTATCCGTTGAGGGCTGTACCCTACCCTTTCCTCTCTAATAATCTAACGTTACTCTCGAACGGTAGCTGGCTCAGATAAACCCCATCTTGCACAGCTATTTTTCGGGGGTAATTTGTTTTAGTTGAACCACTGCGCTTACGGTTTATCAAGTAAGTATAAATACGGATATATATAAAACAGACAAAGGAAAAATAGAAGCTATATAATTTTCTGTTGTACTATTTATATAATTCAGTATTATATTCTATATTTACACTTGACAACGTTATTATAGTTTGTAATTTCGACTAAGTACAACAAAATATACTCTCAAATCGCGCAATAGAATTCTAATTGAGAGGCACTCTATCAAAGAAGCTATTAGCCAGAAACTAACTCGTAGTCGATACGCTATAGCCTGATTTCAATAGTAATTTTTCGCCTTCTGTATGGGTCGTAAAAGCCCTGTCAGGTTGTGTATTGTCTTGTCGTTAAAACTAAGTATTACTTACCGTTCAACTTATCAATATGATGAAACCGTACGAATCAATCAGCGGATACACAACAGGCCGAAGATATTCTCCTGGAATTCTACTTTATCGGTCGCCAACCGGCCTGACAATGGGGCGATCTGAGGTGCGACACTCCACTAAGCAGCACATGGCCAATTTAAGCCAACAACACCCCTCCGAATCTCATCGACAACGAAGCTGATTTCTCCTTCTCGTTCACCACTACAGCTATATTCTTTTTAAAGCCAGACAGTTACAGGGTGTACTTCCACACTGACTGCCTTACTTCTGCGCTTTTCTACTCCTTATCCGTGGATTATCCAATCTAACTTTTCATCAATAATTATGAAACAAAAGAGACTTCTACTTCATGTACTACCAGTGCTAGTTACCATGTTGGCACTGGTAACTCTAGTGCCAATAACAACATTGGCTCAGACCCGAAAGATAACCGGAAAAGTCACCTCCAGCGGCAATACCGAAATTTTACAGGGCGTCAATGTCCTGGTGAAAGGCAATAGTCGCAAAGGCGCTATTACAGATGCTCAGGGTATGTTTTCGGTAGACGCTTCGCCGAGTGATGTATTGGTTGTTAGCTTTATCGGCTTCAAATCCAAAGAGATAAAAGTAGGCGATCAAACCAATATTAACGTATCGCTCGACGAGGATGCCACCCAACTGACCGAGCTAGTCGTAACGGGTACACGCAATACAGGACGAACCATTCTGGAAACACCTGTTCCCGTGGATGTCATCTCGATTAAAGACATTATGGGCGATCTTCCCCAAATTGACCTGGCCCAGATGCTTGCCTTCGTTGCTCCTAGCTTCAACGCGGTCCGAAATCAGGGGGGCGACCTCGACTCCCACGTCGATCCGGTACAGCTACGAAATATGGCCCCCAACCAGATTCTGGTACTCGTCAATGGCAAACGGCGGCACACATCGTCGCTCCTGATCGGAACAACAGCCGTCGGTAGTCCTTCCACATCGGTCGATATGATGACCATACCAGCCGCTTCAATTGATCGGGTCGAAATTCTGCGCGATGGCGCAGCCGCTCAGTACGGTTCGGATGCCGTTGCCGGGGTGGTTAACATTATTCTTAAAAAAGGGACGAATAAATTAACAAGTAGCCTGACGGGTGGTGGCTATCTCAACTCAGGCGGGCAGGCTGGCGATCTGACGAAGGCGGGCAAACCCGATGGCTTCAACTACCAGTTCGATGCAAACTATGGCTTCAAGATTGGCGACAAAGGCTTTCTGAACCTGACAGGCCAGATCACCCAGCGTCGGCCAACCATTCGTCAATTTGTAAACGACTGGCAAATCTATGACAATACGTACCTAAATAACCTGCGTACGGACAAATATGGCCGTCCCATTATTACCAATCCCGAACTGGTTAATGCACAGGCAACTGGCAATACAACCTTAGCCACTAGCCTGAAAACAGAATCGGGTTTACTGAGCGCCCGTGGGCTTACTCCCTCTGATTTTTCGGTATATGCGGGTATGCCCGGTATCACGATGGGCTCGATGTTCTACAACGCAGGCTATGAAATCAACGCCAATACGACACTCTACAGCTTCGGAGGCATGTCGTACAAATACCTGAAGGGGTTCTCCTGCTACTACCGTCGCCCGGCTCAAACGGATCGATTCAACTACCTGCTCTATCCCAACGGCTTCCGGCCGCAATTGATCACCAATACAGCCGATATATCCAACACAGTCGGTATCCGCAGCAAACTGGGCGAGTTCAGCGTCGATTTCAGCAACACATTCGGTCGGAATACCTCGCTGATTAGCATGACCAATACCTTCAATGCGTCGATTGGTGCCAACTCGCCGGTCGATATGAACATTGGCACGAACCAGTTCACCCAGAACTCTACCAACCTTGACTTCTCCCGGTATTTCAAGGGAGTTATGAACGGCCTGAACGTCGCGTTTGGTGCGGAGATGCGGGTTGAAAACTACAAAATCATCAAAGGTCAGGAAGAGAGCTACACCTACGGCGACGCGGGCATTCTAACCGCTACGCAGGCAGGGTTGCTGGTTGGCCCAAATGGGTTACCGTTGCAGAATGAAGCCGCTCAGCCGATTGTTGGGGCCGATGGGAAACCGTTGTCAGTCTTTGCCGGTCAACAAATTACGGTCAAAAACTTTGCAGCCAACTGCCAGTGTTTTTCTGGATTCGGGCCTAAAGATGAACGTAACGCATTCCGAACAACGATGGCGGCTTACCTGGATACGGAGCTTGAGCTAACTCAGAAACTCTTGCTGGCGGCTGCCGTACGGATTGAAAACTATTCTGACTTCGGCGGAGTAGCGATCGGTAAATTAGCCGCCCGGTACAACATCGCCAAGAATCTCACTGTCCGGGGCTCTATTGCCTCAGGCTTCCGGGCTCCTTCGTTGCAGGAGTTGAACTTCACGCACACAACTACAGCTTTCATTCCCGATGCTAACGGAGTTCCTCAACCCCTCGACGTTACCACTTATGCAACCAATAGTACAGCCGCACGCGTGCTGGGCATCAAAGGGCTAAGCCAGGAAAACTCCCGGACGTATGGGTTAGGGCTAACCTACCAGCCTACACGGGGTTTTGAGGTCACTGTAGATGCCTATCAGATTGATGTTGATAACCGCATTTTCCAAACCAGCTTCTTTAGTGCCGAGGAAGTAGGCAATCACTACGATGAGGTAATCGGTGCTGGTCAGGCTCAGTTCTTCGTCAATGGGGCCAATGTGCGTTCCAAAGGTCTTGAACTGGTTGGCAATTACACCCAGAATCTGTCCCGCAACAAAAGCCTCACCTACAGCCTGGCAGCCATTTTCAGCAAGAACAGCATACTAAGCCGGAATCCACCCAGCCTGAAAGTAGAGAATCTTACCCCCGATCAGGTAGTCGAAAAATACCTTAGCCGGGATGTGATTGGTCAGTTCGAAACCGGAACACCCCGCACCAAACTTATTGGCTCAGTGATGTTTCGGCAAAACAAATGGGATGTCATGTTACGCGGCACTTATTATGGGAAAATTACAGCCCTTTCTGTATCGGCCGACGATAAGGGGAATTACTACGATCAGACCTTTAAACCCCAGACGATCTTCGACCTAAGCATTGGCTACGCTGTAAATAAAAATCTGAAATTCTCTATTGGTGGCAGCAACATTCTGGACCAGTATCCAGAGATCCTTCGTCCTGAAAACCGTGGTTTTTATCTGTACTCCAACTACCAGCAAGGGTCAAATGGTGCCTATTACTATGGCCGTGTGTCATTCAACCTTTAATGTATCCCGACTATGAAACACCTTGTTTATTTCTTTCGCTCAATGCCTGCTGTAGGTCTTTTGTTTGCACTGCTTGTACTATCAACCTCCTGCGAACAGGAAAACTATGAGCCCATCTATAATACGGCTTCGGGTGGTGGCACACTGACTACATATAAGGCGTATACCCTGGCTTCGACGGATGGGAAAAATATTTATGGGCGTGTTGTCTTTTATAAATACAATACATCGGTTACGCTGGTAGAAGTTGGTCTGTACAACACCGCAACCGGCACATCGTATTCATCCTCGATCTTCCAGGGCAAACTATCAACCGCATCGACTACATCGCTGAAAACGCTGGACACCATCAACGGAGCCACTGGCATATTCTCCAGCAACAAGTACTTCACAATCAATGAAGCGGGCTTCTATGATAAGCTGAGTACATACGATGCCAATGTGAAGATAATGCAGGGCACAACACTGGTAGCCAGTGGCAATATCGGCGTTAATGCAATGCCAGTTGCACAATCGTAAGGTTCGTTTTCAATACGCTCAAAGCACCACATCGATAACGTGTAGGTTAAGAATTTTTCCGCAAAATGTGTTTTTTAATAGCTCTGGATTCTTTTCCAGAGCTATTTTCGTATACAGCCCTACCGACAAAAAACTGTCAATCTACTGGCGTTACTACGGCCGATACTGGTTATACGAATCATCTCAATCCATAGTCTAGTTGGGTTGGTAAATGCTTAATTCATCCTTTCCTACCTGCTCGCGACTCACTAATTTCCCTTGTACAACAGGCGCTTTTATACCTTTCCCCATCAAGCCAGGACTGCGAAATACGCGCATCTCATCCCAAACACCCTCGTCCATAAACGATTGCAACAGTGCCGCTCCGCCCTCGACAAGAACCGATTGAATACCTCGTTGGCGAAGGTCCTGCAAGGTGTGGTTGAGTGATGGAGTGATGGCGTAGTCGAGCGGAAAAAGGGCTGTATCTGCGTTGTGTTCTTCTGGTTCCGATTCGAGACTCCTGTTTACGCTTTGATGATACACGATCGTCGGCTGAGAACCGTCGAATAGATGAAGATCAGCAGGTAAGATCAGGTTGCGGTCCAATACAATGCGAACAGGATTTTTACCGGGCCAAAGGCGGGTATTGAGCTGAGGATTGTCGTTGCAGGCGGTATTGGTACCCACCATAATGCCATCTTCTTCACTCCGCCACCGATGCACCAGCCGATGGGCCAGATTCCCACTGACCTTGACAGGCTTACTACCTTCCCCCCCAAGGAACCCGTCGGTTGTTTCGGCCCATTTCAGGATGATATAGGGACGTTTCTTTTCAAAAAAAGTAAAAAAGCGGGCGTTCAACTGACGGCCCAGTTCGTTCATAACCCCTGTTTCGACCTGAATACCCGCAGCACGAAGCCGAGCAAAACCCTGACCAGCCACGAGCGGATTAGGATCATCATTACAGCAAACGACCCGACCAACCGCTCGTTCGATCAACAAATCGGCACAGGGGGGCTGTTTACCGTAATGCGAGCAGGGCTCCAGCGTTACATAGGCAGTACTTTCGGGCAACAGATGGGTATCCTCTGGCCGAACCGACAGGATGGCGTTGCGCTCGGCATGCGCTTCGCCGTATCGTTGGTGCCACCCCTCTCCTATGATTCGGGCGAAGGGAATGTCAACTTCTCCTTTTCGATCATGTACGATTACACAGCCAACCATTGGGTTAGGGCTCACCCAACCACGACCCAGTGTAGCCAGTTCGAGCGCACGGCGCATAAATGGGTTTTCCATAAACTGTAAACCGAATATCATAAACTTCCCTATTTTTGGCAAAATTACCTGATAGAACCCAATGGCCACCGCCAAACCTCTATACGACCGACTCAGCAAGAACATTACGGCTTACCCGCCCGAAGAAGCGCGGGAAATGGCGTTCATGTTACTCGACCATTATTTCGGACTACGCAAAACGGATGTCCTGACCGATAAACCACTCCCGCCAAACCGCACGGAACCCGACTGGTTTAAAATTCTGGAACGCCTTAATCGCCAGGAACCCATTCAGCATGTTATTGGTACGACGATCTTTTGTGGATTAGAGTTCGAAGTATCGCCTGATGTACTCATTCCAAGACCTGAAACCGAAGACCTGGTTCGGCTTATCATGCACGATTTTGCCGACCGGACCGACGATGTGCCGATCGTGGACATTGGTACTGGTAGTGGGTGTATTGCCATCACCCTGGCCCGGTTTCTCCCCCAATCTGTTGTAACGGGTTGGGATGTTTCGGCCGAAGCGTTAACACTCGCCCACCGTAATGCACAAAACCTGAAAGCGGATGTACAGTTCGAGATTCAGGACATTCTGGCCGTTTCTTCCGACTTTAGCCGACGGTTTGATTGCGTTGTCAGTAATCCGCCTTATGTGACACGCTCCGAAGCCGCTGTCATGGACCGGAACGTACTCAATTACGAACCCGATCTGGCCTTATTCGTCGATGACAATGATCCGCTGGTTTTCTATAAAGCTGTAGCGGATTTCTGCACACGCCATCTCACTAAAGATGGGGCTTGTTACGTTGAAATTAATGAGCGTTTCGGCGAAGCTACCCGGCAGGTATTTGCCGATCGGGGATTCTCCAACATACAGGTGTACAAAGATATTCACGGCAAGGATCGCAGTATCCGGGCTACGTTTTAGTTTATATGTTTACAGCCCACGGTTTACGGTGAGCAGGTGTGAAACCGTTAATGCGTCAGCCCACCGTAAAACCGTAAACTGAAAACAATAAAAGATGCAATCGACCACTTCATTTAGTTACCATACAAAAATCCGCGAGGTATTCGGCGAGATGAGCAAGGTCGTAGTTGGGCAGGAACGCCTGCTCAACCGCCTGCTGATCGGCCTGTTTACAGGTGGTCATATTTTATTGGAAGGTGTTCCCGGTCTGGCAAAAACACTCACGATCAATACACTCGCCAAAGTTCTTGAACTCGACTTCCAGCGTATACAGTTTACGCCTGACCTACTCCCTGCCGATCTGATCGGCACGATGATTTTTAATCAGAAAACGGCTGAATTCGAAGTAAAGCAAGGGCCTATTTTTGCCAATCTGATTCTGGCCGACGAGGTCAACCGATCTCCCGCCAAAGTGCAATCGGCTCTGCTCGAGGCCATGCAGGAAAAACAGGTAACCATTGGCGAAGAAACATTTGTACTCGACCGACCCTTTCTGGTACTGGCTACCCAAAACCCGGTCGAACAGGAAGGGACTTATCCACTGCCCGAAGCACAGGTAGACCGCTTCATGATGAAAGTCTTTGTCGATTATCTCAACAAAGACGACGAGCTGGAGGTGATGCGCCGAATGTCGAACCTCAATTTCGATTATGAAGTACAGCCAGTACTGGGAAAAGAAGAGTTGAGTGCCATTCGAAATGAAATCAATAGCATCACGATTTCGGAAACCCTGGAGCGGTACATCATCGAACTGGTTTTTGCAACACGACGCCCCCTGGAGTATAATCTACGTGACGAAGCCCGCTACATTCAGTTCGGCGTGTCGCCACGGGCTACTATTTATCTGAACCTGGCTGCCAAAGCCCTCGCGTATTTCGACCGGCGCGATTATGTCCTTCCTGAGGACATTAAAGAAGTGGCCCCCGATGTGTTCAATCACCGCATCATGCTCAATTACGAAGCCGAAGCGGATGGTGTTACCACCTTACAGGTCATTGATTCCATACTCCGAAAAGTAGCCATTGGACGGTAATCAAGAGCGAAAGAGTGAGATTTCAGTAATCAATTTTAGCTCTGTTCGCTCTTTTTACTCGTTCACCCTTTAATCAATGAAGCCAACGTACCTTTTTTTATTTGTCGCCCTGATATTCATTGGAGGGTTATGGCTTTATGGTACGTTTATAAAAACACCCCGACCTCTGCATCATCCTCCGGCAGGTACAACCTCACCGGGCAGTCGCAGGGTCGAGAAAACCGATGAAGAATGGAAGTCGCTATTAACAAGAGCACAATACCACATCACACGCGAACGAGGGACCGAATGGCCTAATAGCAGCGAACTAAACCATGAACATCGAACCGGAACGTATGCCTGTGTCTGTTGTCGTAATCCCCTATTCTCATCAGCCACCAAATTCGATTCGCATACGGGCTGGCCAAGTTTTTACGAACCCATTGTCCCAAACGCCATTTACACCGAACCCGATGGCAACCGAACGGAAGTGCGCTGTTCGGTCTGTGATGCCCACTTGGGTCACGTATTCAACGACGGCCCCGATCCAACCGGGCTTCGGTATTGCATGAACGGCGTAGCGCTGACGTTTATACCAACTAAATAATTTGAGCACTATAGGATATTCATATTATTTAGAGTACTAGATTTGAGAAAATTCGCAATTCGCGAATCGCGAATCATGAAAAAGCACAATGGAATGCGGCCACAGGATATAGTAGTCCTGTTGAAGATTGACGCCCACCGACAGAAAAATACGGCTGGGCAGTGGGACGTAAGACGTCCACTCTTACAAAAAAACTTAGCTACAGAACTAGGCATTAGCTCCTCGGAAATAACCGAGTCTCTAGCTAGGTCTGCCTTTGCAGGTTTGTATGATTTAGATCAAAAAGCCGTGTTGAAACAAGCTTTTTTCGAGTTTTTACAACATGGGTTAAAATATGTTTTTCCACAGCAACCGGGCGCGTTGGTGAGGGGTGTACCAACTGCCCATTCGGCTAAACCCTTAGCTGATATAATCCAATCAAGTGAACCGTATGTATGGCCAAGTGCCGATGGCCCCGTTCGAGGGCAGGCTATTGAACCTCTTTACCCTACTGTTGTTCAGGCTATTAGCATAGACCCAACCTTGTATGAACTCTTGGCGCTGGTTGACTCGATCAGGGTAGGTAAAGCGAGAGAGGTAAACCTGGCAGTAAACGAACTCCAAAAACGATTACTGACAAACGAATGAGCCATCTTATCAACCTGACCCGTCTACGCACTGTTGCATCAGCCTTATCAGAACTAAATGAAAAGGTCGTTTTTGTTGGTGGAGCCGTCGTAAGTCTTTACTCTCCTAACGCAGCATCAGAAGAACCCCGACCAACCAACGATATAGACCTTATCATAGAAGTGACTACCTATACTGAATTTAGTGGCCAAATTGAAGAAAGGCTACGTCAGTTAGGTTTTGTTAATGATATAGAATCAGGAATAATCTGCCGTTATCGAATCCAGGGGATAATTGTAGATATTATGCCTACCGACGAAAACGTGTTAGGATTCAGCAACCGATGGTATGGCGAAGGCCTTCTAACGGCAATTAATTATCCAATCAGTGAACAACAGTCTATACGAATTCTCTCCGCCCCTTACTTTATTGCAACCAAACTTGAAGCGTTTAACTCATTTAGGCATGGGCAAGACCCAAGAAAGAACTCTGATTTTGAAGATCTTATCTATGTGTTCGATAATCGGGAAAGCCTTTTGGGTGAGATTTATACATGCCCAGAATCTGTCCGCTCATATCTACAAACGGAATTAAAGAGATTATTAAAAGACCCCAGTGTCTACGAAAATATTAATAGTCATCTGGAACGCACGACGGCCAGTCAACGAACCAAGCGTATGCTTACAATCTGGAATGAGATCGTGGCATTGTAGATACACTGAACAATATCAGAACTGGAAATAGATAAACTGGTTGGATGAGAAGACGCCGAACAGATAGGTAACGAACGTAATAACCGTAAACAGCAGGACAAACTGAACCGTATTCCGCGTTGGAATGGAAAATACAAAGGCCTCTTTAATGAGCAGAAAAACGATCAGAAAGAGACTGAACCACATTTCGACAGCATTCATAGGGCTATGAATGACATCACTGAAAGACAGTGTACCAATTCGCCCCAGAATCATAAACGCATCACCCACGCTCCGCGCTCGGAAAAACACCCACGTCAGCATAATCAGTACGAACGTAATAAGCGTATTGATAACCACCCGCACGGGCGACTTCCGACTTTCCCGATCATTAACGGGCGAGGTAACCAAACTGGGTTGTGTACGCGAGAAGCCCAGCTTCGACAGAAGTTTATCCCGCAGCACCGCCAGAATTTGATACACGCCATTTAATCCACCCCAAATAACATACGTCCAGTTGGGGCCGTGCCAGAGACCACTAGCCAGGAACACAATCAGCATGTTCAGGTATTGCCGAAACTCACCTTTCCGGTTGCCCCCCAGCGGAATATAGAGGTAGTCCCGAAACCAGGTCGACAGCGAAATATGCCAGCGTCGCCAGAACTCCGAAATCGACTGGGCAATGTAAGGCGTTCGGAAGTTTTCCATAAGTGTGAAACCCATAACGCGGGCCGCTCCAATCGCTACATCTGAATAGCCCGAAAAGTCACAATAGATCTGGAAGGTATAAAAAAATGTGGCCGCCAGCAGTGTCAGCCCATTTTGTTCCGACGGGTTACCGTACGCATAATCGACCAGCATGGCCAACCGATCGGCAATGACCAGCTTTTTGAATAACCCAAAGGCCATTTGCATGAGTCCGGCCTTTACATTTTCAGCATCGTAGGCAAAGGTTTTATGGAATTGCCACAGGACGTTCTGTGGGCGCTCGATGGGCCCAGCCACCAACTGGGGGTAGAACATAACGTAGAGCGCGTAAATGCCAAAATGTCGCTCGGCTTTCTGGTTCCCCCGATACACTTCAATCGTATAGCTCATGGCCTGAAACGTATGAAACGACAAACCGATGGGCAGAATACTCATGTTGTCTTTGTAGGACGAAATACCGCTTTTACCGAATATATGTAACACTTTTACAAACACCCGATTGGCTCCTGCCGTCACGGTTTCGGCAATATGTGGCATATCCAGAAAGTCGAATAAACCGGCAATGTTTTCGGTAAAAAAACCGAGGTATTTAAAAAAGGCCAGAATCCCAAGGTTCGAAATCAGCGACAGAATAAGCAGCCAGCGCCGGGAACGCCCACTCGACCGTTCAATCCAGATACCGGCGATGTAGTCAATGACAATGGTCAGAAACAGAATCAGGATATACGACGGCTGGAAAACCATGTAGAAATAACAACTGGCTACCAGCAACAATATCCATCGCCCCTGCCACTTCAGACTGAAATAGCTCAGGGTAACGACTATAAAAAACAGTAAAAACTGTAGTGAATTAAATAGCATCCGTTCTACCGTTACGGTTTAGGGCATTCGGCCTCAGTAGTGCCGGGCATCAGAACCAGTAAACCTGTATTACTAAAATTGACTGACACAATGATCAGGACACACTAGTCGGCCTCAGTGGTATTAAGGGTTGCCGTTGCTGATCCTTAATGACATCCCGTAAGACGTACAATGGGCGCCCTTTCGCCTGAAAAAAGATGCGGAGTACGTATTCACCAATCAAGCCGAGCGCAATAAGCTGAACGCCACTGAACAAAACCATAACAAACAGGAGAGCCGTAAACCCCTGAGGTACATCGTGGTAAATAAAGCGCTTGATTAACGTTTGAATCAGGTAAATCATCGCGACCCCAATAGTAAGCATCCCTAGCCGGGTAATAATCTTGACCGGGTATTCGCTGAAGTTGAAGATACCATTGTAGGCCAGCCGCTGTAGCATCTTGAACGAGTACTTCGGCTCACCCGCCTGCCGGGCATCGCGCTCATACTCCACGCCTATTTGTTTAAAGCCAATCCAGCTACGCATACCCCGGATGAAGCGACTTTCTTCCGGCATTTGATTCAGCACATCGGCCACCCGGCGACTGATTAGCGAAAAATCACCACTATCGAGCGGCAGGTCCACGTATGAAATAGCCTTCATAAACCGATAGAATGCAGCATACGCCGTTCGTTTAAAGAAATTCTCTTTTCGCTTCTTCCGAATGGCATACACTACGTCGTAACCTTCCTGGTACTTTGCATAAAATTCGGTCAGTAACTCAGGCGGGTCCTGTAAATCGCCATCGATTATAAACAGGGCTTCGGAGCCACGAGCAGCCGCAATGCCAGCCGTCAGCGCGATCTGGTGTCCATAATTTCGGGATAGAAAGACACAGTGATAACGAGAGTCAGTCAAGGCTACCTGCTGCATCAACAGCGCCGTATTGTCGCGGCTTCCATCGTCAATCAGCACAACTTCAATACGTAAGGGAGATTTCTCCATAACGGCATTCAGCCGGGAAATCAGATAGGGAAACGACTCGGTTTCGTTATAAAGTGGAGCAATGATCGAAATCTGAGGTTCTAACAAGGTAGTATAGCTTGAGACGGTATCAGCGTTGGCAAAAGTACGTTTTTTTGGCGTTTGGGCCACTCCCACAGCGCATTTGTTAAGGAATGGTAATGGTTTGCGGACTAAATCGAATAGGAGTAGTAGCCTCGTCTGACGTTGTCAGAATGCCTAAACGATATGTTCCGGGCGGTAACATAGGAATAATTACCTCCGCAAAAACCGTCTGAATGGGTCGATTCAGGTAGAAATTTGCTGGCGAAAAATGAACCGACGAAGCGAATAAATACGTCCGCTGATCGGATTGAACCACTACGGCTGACTGACCAACCGGTTTGGGCAGCACCCCATAATCCGTTTCGACCAGATAGCTGTACCCTCCACCCGAACGATGCAGGGTAAGGCTTGTATCGGGTTTCATGGACCGCCCTTTGGTTAGCAGGATTTGTTCATAGGCGGAGTAATAGGCATCTGTAGGGTACTGATAAAGGCCCCGTTGAACGGCCTGATCGAGGCTCCGACGAGCCAGACTCACAAATGGATGTCCCCAGCTTGGCCCTAAACCCGTTTCGTTGTATTTCTGATTAAATGCGCTGGTGAGGAGTTGCTCTTTTCGGAACGCAATTTTGGGCAGCCGAAAGACATACCAGGCTCCCCAAACAACGAAACCGACAACCAATCCAGCTCGTACCCAGGTTTCCAGAACACGCGAATTTTTATACTGTTCACTCAACACATTCAGGTACAGCAGTACAACCAGAAGCGCTGGGTAAATCATGTAGTTGCTGATGAGCATAACCGCATAACCAAACCGGGGCCGCAGAAAAGCAACTACCACCGCATTGACCATCAGAAAAGCGTAACAGCCCGTCAGGAAATAGCGACGCTTCCAGAGTGCCGCCGTCGCCCGATCTAAATTGGCAGATGCCCTGACTGGCCTACGCAAAATCGGTTCCGCCATTTGCCAGAGTAGCCATAGCATCGCCGGAATCAGGATCAGTCCGGCCAGGGTAGGCAGTATACTCCGCACCAGAATAGATGTCTCAGGCAAAAAATCGAAAAGGCCGCCATTGAAAGTAAAAAAGCCCAGAAAGATCAGATGCGGGTGTTCCAGAAAGAATGAGACACTACTGTCATTGCCCTGCGTATTCGGGAAATCATGAAAATAGTAGACGATAGCCCCTCCCCCAACGGCCAGCCATATACCCAGTCGAACCCATTGCCGCTGCATAACCAGTACCACAGCCCCGGCCACCCAGCCAAACAAGCCGTTACTCATCGAAAAAGATGTGAGTACCTGTAGGATAAGCCCGATCCCAAACCGGCTGCGGCTTCCATCGGCCAGTAGGTATATGACGGCTATCACCATCGCAACCACGACCTGATGCTGTAGACTGGTGATAGCCCAGGTCGTTGTCAGATAGTATTGTGGCTGGAGCAATAAAAATGGAATAGGTACAAACGCCAGAATCGGTAGTCCCGTTAATCGAAAAACCCGATAAAAAATCGCCAGTAGTACTAATAGAAACGCAAAAGCTGCGAAGATCAACCAACGAAAATTAACGGCTCCTGTCAGGTTGTAACAGAGCAGGGTAAGGAGCTTACCTGTCAGGATACGATGCTCATTGTTAGGGCTTAGCAGCCAGTAGATTTTTCGCTCAACGGTAGGCGCATCAATGTACCCAACGATAAAACTCAGAAAAGCATCGATGTCGTCCATCCAGGGTACATCGACAATATAGGCAAACAGCAACAGGCTGAAGCACACAATCGGAATACCGATCAGCACCCAGGCGAGTCTGTCGAACCGACCAACAACCAACGACCGATTACGAGATAGGTACGCTACATTCATTCGATTTGACCAATTCCATCCAACTCAAGCCGAATTGGCGAAACTCGTTATTTAATTTTCAGGGCAATATGCCAGTTAGTACGTGTACCGATTATGGGGTTGGCTGATGGCCTTTCAGTATAATCGTTTTTTTATGAAAATAATCGGCCCAGCAGCGATTCCAGAGGTGTTGCGGGTTATCATGAATATCTTCCAGAAATAAGGAAACCGGGTATTGGCTCAGTGGCGTTATAACGCTGTTGGCGTCACCCTGTTTTGACAACTGAGCATATCGTTCGAGCATCTCCCGATCATATTGAGCCGCTCGACCACTAAGCCAGTCGCCATATACTACCGGCAGCAACGTTCCCATCGACGCAGCCACTACCGCCCAGATTACAGCCAACAGCATAATCGGGCGCAGATACGGCACCAACGCATCAGGATCGAAGCGGTATCGAATCCGAATAACCAGTAAGGTCAGGTTATACAACAAGCATAGCCAGAAAGCCAGGTTAATCAAATTGATCAGCCGGGGAATGGGGGCGATACCCACACCGTAAAAGTGTAATGATATAAGAGCCAGAAGCGTTGCCACCATATACAACAGCCCCCAAAATGGATGCAAGCGCAGGTAGGGTGGAAAATCGGATCGACGTCGACGCGTGCCCGCCAGTTTCCAGGCCAGAGGCAGGTATAAAATCGACAGCGGTAGCCAGGGCGTTGTAAATAGTTGTTTAGGAATGTATGTAATCGCAAATTTAAGCGACGATATCAGGGTAAACGGAATATCGCTTCCATGCGGATTACCGCCCAGGCGAATGGCATTGCCCGGTGCTTTGAATAAATAATAACAAGCTACGGCTGCTACCCCCAGCAAAATAACCATCGTCGCCGAAACCCGTCGACGTTCGATTAAGTCGCCAAAGACAATCAGCACCAGCACAGATAGTACCAGCACCATCGTCATCTCACTTGACCCGATAATCGCCGTAACCAGCAAACTTTCCGTAATCACATAACCCGACTTCCAGTTGAATCCACGTTGCTGATGCGCCATTAATACAGCCAGCAAGAACAAAAACAGGGCGCTGGACAGACCATAACTAGCCAGCCCTGTATACCAATATAAATATTCAGGAATCCCTGCGAGCGTCGTAATAAAGCCGATAAACATCCCAAAGGCCAGGGCGATTTTGGCATTCAGATCCAAAAAACTGGCTAGTAACTGGTTAGCAACAGCAAAGCAACCCGCTATTACCAGCGCCAGCAAAATCATTGGATAAATTTTATAGGCACCGTACCAGCCCAGTATGATTGGGTTAGTATGAACAATGAAATTATGAAAGAAACGCCCAGTCCATCCATCATAATAATACTGTTGAGCCTGCCAGAATCCATAGTGGATCACAGTATTCGCAAAACAATAATCGTCGGTGGGTGATGGGTGGTTATAAGTGGCCAGCGCAATTAAAGGCGTAAGGACAACAATGGTAAACAGACCCAGCAGAATAGTAATAATACGTAATAAAGATCCAGACATAAAATGCTTTATGGTTTACGATCATGGTAAATGGTGAACCATACATCGCTTCTTCAGTCACCTTATTAGGTTGAGGTGGGCAACTGAGCTTGAGTTTTTGTAAATCGGCTATTAAGAAACGGATAAGCCAGTACAGCCGCCAGAATCACCAGCGTTCCACCGTAAAAGCCCAATGTCATCCGTTCGGTATCGCCAAAAATCAAAACGGCCAGCAAGATACCATAAACTGGCTCCAAATTTACGGTCAACACTGCCATATAGGGCGAGAACTTTCGTAATAGGCTCACCCCTATTGAATAGGCATAGACCGTACAAACCAGTGAAAGTACTAATAACCAAAGCCATTGCCAGGGAGATTCAGGCACATATTGAGCACTGACCGCTGCATCGGCCGAAGCCGTCCATTGAACCAGCAGCCACAAGCACAGAGCCGCCACCGATGCGCCAATCATTTCATAAAACGAAATAACCAAGGCATTATAACGCTGAGTAAACCGACTATTAATTATGGTGAACAACGACGACAGCATGGCCGATAGCACAGCTACTGTCAACCCAACCACCTTGTCGAACTCAAACCGAAAAATCAGGTAAAGCCCCAGCATCACAACGGCTCCCAGCACGACTTCAATCGGCCTTACCCGCCGACGCAACACCAATGGCTCCAACACACTCGCCCAAAGTGAACTCGTCGCCATACCGGCCAGACACACCGATACATTGGCCAGTCGGGCAGCCAGAAAAAATAATACCCAATGCAGGCCAATCAATCCACCCGTAGCCAGTAATCGCCAATAATCGGTAGAAGCTACGTTCAGATTCTGCTTTCGGCCCAGTAGAACGAGTCCCATTCCCACTACCGCCAGCACCGTACGAAACAATACGACTCCCGACGCATCGAGCGGAGCCAGTAGTTTCCCTAAAATAGCGGTAAACCCCCAGATCAGAACGATGAAATGGAGCTGTAGGTAGTCGGTGAACGTGGGTTTATAAGTCATCAACTTTGACGGATAGAATAAGTGAATAATAGAATTGGAACAGCTAACCATTCACGCATTTTATCATTCACTCATTCAGAATTACCGGGGAATTGTATTGTACAACAGCACGCCAATGGCGGTAAAAATAGCATTGGGAAGCCATACGGCGATAATAGGATTCAGATTCCCAGACTCGGCAATGCCCTTTGCCAGCATGAAAAACAGCAGGTAGGTAAAGGCCAGTATGAAACCGAGCGCCACTTGCCAGCCAACCCCCCGACGGCTTTTACGGGCCGACATAATAACTCCAATTATCGTCAGGATAATAATCGCAAACGGGCGGGTATCCCGGCTGTATTTTTCAAGCAGGTACGTCTCAACCCCATCAGAACCACGGCTTTTCAGTAAGTCGATGTATTTGTTGAGTTCCGGTCGGGTAAGGGTTTCGAAAAGGTTGAAATTAGAGCTAAAATCGTCTGGTTTCAGATTCAGTGTCGTATCGATACGGGAACCGGGCGTGAGGGTTTCACGCATTCCATTAATATCCCGAATCCGATAATCGACAATTGACCATTTCTTCTTCTTGGCATCCCATTCGATATGGTCGGCCGAAAGTTTTTGTTTCAACTGATTGCCTTCTACACGTTCCAGGGTGAATTTATACCCGGTGTTGCTCATGTTGTTATAGCTTTCCAGATAGGCGTAGGTATTGGGAGCTATTTTGAGGTGTACGTTTCGGTTCGAGTACGTAAAGGCATCGTTGATGTATTTGATTTCAAACGCAATCCGGGTTTTATTGGCTTTCGGAATCACGTAATTAACCATAAAATACGTCAGCACCGCCAGCACGGTTGCTCCTAGTGTATAGGGAAATAATAGCCGGACAAAACTAACCCCACTGCTCAGAATAGCTATAATCTCGGTCCGGGCAGCCAATCGCGAGGTCAGGAATACGGTGGCGATAAAGACCATCAGCGGGCTGATGTAATTGGCCCAATACGGAATAAAATTGAGATAATAGTCCCACAGAATTTCGTTGCCAGGTGCGTTGGTCTTATGAAAGTTATCCACCTTTTCGGTGTAATCGATCATTACAACCACCAGCACAATCACCATTACCACAAAAATGTAGGTCTGTAAAAAGCGCTTAAGAATATACCAGTCTAAAAGTTTCATATTCCGATTGATCGTTTACGATTTCCCAAAACCGCAAACACGCACTAATTCACTAATAAATTTTTAGCCACTTCGTGGCTTACAAACACCGTCCTTCCGGTTTCGGTCTGAACCCGAAATGACTTATCGAACGCGCTGATTTCCTGAACAATAACCGTGCTCCCAAGCGACAAATCAGAATAGTCAAGGTGTTGTAAAAACCCTGCCGAATGCTCCAGCACAGCCATCAGGCATACGCCTTCTCCAACCTCTGCTTCTGACAGCTTCCGATACCCCGTTTCGGGCATTTGTCCGGCCGATGTTGGAATCGGATCACCATGTGGATCAAACTGAGGATTGCCTAAATACGTATCTAACCGCGTTACTAACTCTTCCGATCGAATATGTTCAAGTTCTTCGGCAATGTCGTGAACCTGGTCCCAGCTAAATCCCAGTTTTTCAACCAGAAAAACCTCCCAGAGCCGATGCCGCCGGATAATCTGCAACGCCAACCGCTCCCCTTCTTCCGTCAACCGAACACCCTGATATTTTTTGTAATGAATAAGCTGTTTTTCTGACAGTTTTCGCAGCATATCCGTTACTGAAGCGGCTTTGGTAGCGGTTACTTCTGCCAGGGCATTCGTACTGACTTCGCCCTGCTGCCGATTAGCCAGGTTATAGATGGTCTTCAGATAGTTTTCTTCCGTGAACGATTGCATACAGTACCGCGCTCTTGTTCAGAACGACGAACAAAATCAAAACAGTTTACGGGCAAAGGTAGTTTTTATGTTAAACTTTCTAAAAATTTAGACTAGCCTAAATTTTTATTTCAACATTACTTATATTTGTTACGTTATAGATGGTAACAATCAATCGACTCAACTAAAGCAGCTTGACTAAGCTCAATGGAAGTAACGAATACATCAACGAAACACTGGTACACTGAAGATACAGCCTCGCCCTTGACCGATGTTCATGGGTCAGTACATGTTCCGGTCGGACGTGGTTTCTTCCGAACATTGCGGGCCTATGCAGGGCCAGGTCTGATGGTAGCTGTTGGCTATATGGACCCCGGCAACTGGGCGACCGATATTGCCGGGGGAGCCCAGTTCGGCTACCAACTCCTATCTGTTGTTCTGATTTCCAACCTGTTTGCCATTCTGTTGCAACATTTGGCGCTGAAACTGGGGATTGCCACCGGCCGTGATCTGGCACAGGCCTGTCGCGATCATTTTAGTCGCCCGGTAGGTATAGGGCTGTGGCTACTGGCCGAAATAGCTATTGCCGCCTGCGATCTGGCCGAAGTAATCGGGTCAGCTATAGCCCTGAATTTACTCTTTGGCCTTCCAATTACGATTGGCGTACTCATTACAGCGCTCGACGCATTACTCCTGCTGTACCTGCAAAACAAAGGTTTCCAGATTCTGGAGCGGATCGTAGCGGGTTTAATCTTTCTGATCGTAGGCTGCTTTGGTTATGAACTGATCGTTTCTCAGCCCGTCATGGCCGACGTTGCTGCGGGATTGATTCCTCGTTCAGCCGTCGTCACGAATCCGGGGATGCTTTACATAGCCATCGGTATATTAGGAGCCACCGTTATGCCGCACAATCTCTATTTACATTCCAGTATTGTGCAAACCCGCAATTATGGACGCAATGATGCTGGTCGTAAAGTCGCTATTACGTTCGCAACAATCGATTCAACGGTCTCGCTCTTCCTGGCCTTTTTTATCAATGCCGCCATTCTTGTGCTGTCGGCAGCGGCCTTCCACTTTTCAGGCAATCAGCAGGTGGCCGATATAGCCGATGCCCACCGTCTGCTCGATCCGATCCTTGGTGTTAAATTAGCAGGTATTCTGTTTGCCGTAGCGCTGCTTGCTTCCGGCCAGAACTCTACACTGACGGGTACACTAGCCGGTCAGATTGTGATGGAAGGATTTCTGAATCTACGGCTAAAGCCCTGGGTTCGCCGGCTGGTTACTCGTTTGGTGGCCATTATTCCTGCTTTAATCGTAGCTATCTTGTATGGCGAACGTGGAACTGCCGAATTACTGGTCCTTAGCCAGGTCATTCTATCTTTACAACTCAGCTTCGCGGTTATCCCTTTGGTACAGTTCACCAGTGATAAAACCAAAATGGGTCGCTTTGTCAATCCGAGCTGGTTAAAAATACTCTCCTGGGCCGTTGCGCTGATCATCATGGGGCTAAACGGGTATTTGCTTTGGGATACGTTAACGTAACCGTATTAATTTCGTCCCCCACCAAGCCTCCGCTCGTCCCTAATTGTATTGCGAACGAGCGGAGGCTTTTCATTAGAGTGATTTTTCTAATCTGCGCAAAATTTTCATTTTTCTCAAAAAATTTCTGAACTGCGCAAAAAGACTGCGCAGGTGCTTAAAACCTTTGTATCGTCAAGTTTAACAAAACAACGACGATCATGAAATTCAACAGCCACAACCGCGATGTAACGAAAACCGTCAACTATGAAGGGGGGCAGGCCTATGCGTTGACGCCACAACTAAGCCTGTATTCGGCGGTGGTCACCACTATGCTCAACGACTCACATTATGAAAGTGAAGACCAGCGATTGGTACGCATTCAGGAATTAGTTGCGCAGGTCGATCCAGTGTTTGTTGCAAAGCTGGCGGTCTATGTTCGGGAGCAGATGTACCTCCGTTCGGCTCCGGTTGTGTTGCTGGGAGAATTAGCCAAGGTACACCACGGCGATGGTTTGGTTGGAAAAGCTGTAGCGCGGACTGTGCAACGACCGGATGAGATTACCGAACTGTTGTCATATTACCAGTTAGCAAACGGGCGAACGGGAGCTAAAAAACTCAACCGCCTGTCGAAGCAGATGCAGAAAGGGTTGTCGACGGCCTTCAATAAATTTGACGAATACCAATTTGCCAAATACAACCGGGATACGGCCGTTAAGCTACGGGATGCCCTGTTTCTGGTCCATCCAAAAGCAAAAGGCGAAACCCAGCAAGCCGTTTTCGATAAGTTAGTGACTGGTACACTCAACACGCCCTACACCTGGGAAACCGAGTTGAGCGCATTAGGTCAGCAATCGTTCGATGGTCCATCCGATAAACAGTTGGCCGTACGGGCAAAATGGGAAGAGCTAATCGATAGTGGCCGGTTGGGTTACATGGCCACACTTCGGAACCTTCGTAATATGCTCGAAGCAGATGTCAGCGGAGACCATGTTGAAAAAGTCTGTGCCTTACTGGCCGACGCGAAAGCGGTTCAGAAGGCGAAACAGTTACCGTTCCGTTTTCTGGCTGCGTATCGGGAGTTGAAAGTGTTACCGTTTGGGCACGTACCCATCCTGCTCGAAGCCCTGGAAGATGCTATTTATGCCAGCACCGCCAACCTACGGGGGTTCGCAGCAAATACCCGTGTGGTGGTTGCCTGCGACGTATCGGGATCAATGCAGAAACCAGTTTCGCCAAAAAGTAAAGTGCTGTTGTATGACATCGGCCTACTGTTAGGAATGCTACTGCACACGAAATGCCGTAATGTGCTGAGCGGAATGTTTGGCGATACCTGGAAAACCATTGCCCTACCCCCTGGTCAGGTACTAGCGAATGTCGATGAATTTTACGGTCGCGAAGGAGAAGTCGGTTATGCGACCAATGGATATCTGGTCATCGACGATTTGATCCGGCAACGGTACAAAGCCGATAAAGTCATGCTGTTTACGGACACCCAGTTGTGGGATAACCGCACGGCAAAACAGAACAAGGCAAACAGTTTATCGGCTAAATGGATACAGTACAAGCACTTGTTCCCCAATGCGCGACTTTATGTGTTCGATCTGGCTGGTTACGGAAACGCTCCTTTACGGGTCGAACAAAACGATGTTTACCTGATAGCAGGTTGGTCCGACAAGGTGTTCGATGTATTGCAAGCTCTTGAGGAAGGGCAAACGACGTTAAGTGCCATCGAACAGATTGCACTGTAACGAATGTGCCACGAGTTTGGGCTCGTGGCTCTAAACAGGATGTCGTAGAAGTGAGCTCCTTCGCACCATAAGGGGAAGAACCATGCGGTTCCCACGGTGAAACGAGATGGTCCAACGGTCGGCCACTGCCGTTCGACTCTGGCTTCACAATGCCCCGTTCTCGCTACGCTTGATACTCCTGTTTTTATCATTGATGCAGGTGCCGTAGAGTAGGGTTACTTCGCTTCGATCGAGAGGGTCGCCAGTTCGAGTCTGGCCTCCGGGACATTGTACCTAACTTCCCGGTGTAGCTCAGTTGGTTAGAGCATCTAAACACCGTATTCGCCTGTTGCCCTGCATGACTTTAGCAAGTGCCGTAGAAACGAGTTCCATCGACTGATAACCGGGCGGTCGCCGGTTCGAATCCGGCCAGATAGGATTATCTGTAGCTCAGCGGTAGAGCACCAAACGTTCTCGTTTCGCCTGTTGCCTTGCTTTTCAATTTTACCAAAACTGAGTAGTATGTGGAAGCCTAAAAACTCTGCCAGGCTGCTCAGCTTTGGTGTTTTTTATAGGTTTATCAGGACGATACTGAGTTTATTTTAGCCGTCAGGTTGTTTTTAATTCACCTGCATTTGCATTCTGATAAATAATTTCATTTTTGGGCCAGCGAAATGAACGGGCTTCATTGTTTTCTGCACGTTTTATTGGCTTCATCAGCTATACTGACCTAAACTATGCGATTATTTTTACGAATTTTAGCGCTCTTGCTTGCGTTGCTGCTCATTGTGCTGGTTGTCAATACCTTTCGCCTGACACCGCACCAACTGATCAACGTACCGCCTGCTGCTCCGATTTCCATCCCCGATTCTGCCACTCAGCGACTGGCCGGAGCTATTCGAATCCCTACGGTATCCTATACTGACTATACGCTGACCGATACGACTCAATTCGATAAGTTCCTGGCTTACATTCAAACAGCGTTTCCACTTGTCCATCAGCGACTGAAACATGAAACATTTAACCAGTATGGCTTACTCTTCGAATGGAAAGGGCGTAATACCAATCTGAAACCTATATTGCTAATGGGTCACTACGATGTAGTACCTGTCATTCAGGGTACTCAGACGATGTGGAAGCGTCCTCCCTTCGGCGGTATTATTGAGGGTGACTACCTCTATGGACGCGGTACGCTCGACGACAAAATGAGTGTTATTGCTTTACTGGAATCGACTGAATACCTACTGCGAACCAATTTCCAACCCGAGCGAACCTTATTTCTAGCCTTTGGTCCCGATGAAGAAACATCGGGGCGAGGAGCGCAAACCATTGCGGCTGCCCTGAAAAAACGAAACATTTCACTGGACTATATTCTGGACGAAGGTGGAGTCATTAAAACCGAAGGCGTAGCCGGTCTCAATAAACCTGTTGCCCTGATCGGCATTAGTGAGAAAGGCTATTTAAGTCTGGAAATCAGCGCCATTGGTAAAGGGGGCCATTCGTCTATGCCTCCAGCACAAACCAGCATCGGTATGGTGGCCGAAGCCGTTAGTCGTCTAGAACATAACCCTTTCCCATCTCGGCTGGATGGTGGGGTGGATCGCTTATTGGACTACCTGGCCTCTGAGGTTCCGTTTGGTCAACGGATGGTTCTGACTAATCGCTGGCTTTTTGGCCCATTGATCAAACAAACGATTGCCCAAACCAAATCAGGCAATGCTTCCATCCGCACCACCACAGCCCCAACCATATTTCGGGCAGGAGCCAAAGACAATGTCCTTCCCATCGACGCAACCGCTACCATAAATTTCCGCCTGCTCCCCGGCGACACAGTAGAGGGTGTGATCGAGCGTGTAAAGCAAGTTATTGATAACGATAGCCTTTCGGTAACGATACTAGGAAAAGGTAACAATCCAGCCGCCGTATCGGATCCGGATTCGCCTTCATTCTTAACCATCCATCGAACCATTCGAAGCATTTTCCCTGATGTAGTTGTAGCGCCTTATGTGATGCTGGGAGCCACAGACGCCAAGTTCTATGCAGCCGTTTCGCCAGCCATCTATCGATTTTCACCCATTCCACTCAATGAAGCGGAAACCCAGAGTATTCACGGCACGAATGAACGTATCCGCCTAATTGATTATCAGACTATGATCCGATTTTATGTGGCTTTAATCCGAAATAGTCAGTCTAACTAAACAATTCATTGTAGGAGGGCTATCAAAAGAGATGGCCTGTTGAGTAAACAGACCATCTACCAACTACACCTAATTAAAACCCAAACTGACTAGAATATGGGCACATGTATGTACGTATTTTCTCGACCGACAGTTTTCTGGCCACACTCAACGTCTATTCGGCATACGGCTGGATTATTGCATTTTGACAGGGAAGGCAACTTTCGATTAAAGTGCGATTAATGAATCTAAACATCGGTTATCTTTGCGCCGTTTTGACCCGCCCGTAAGGCAAAAAGGCGTAAGCCTATTTTATGGAAGACAAAAAACATTTAGACACCGTTACCGCTGCCGGACTGCTGGTAGCCATGGGAATTATCTACGGTGATATTGGTACATCCCCTCTGTACACTCTCCGGGCGATCGTTGGACCCAATAATGCAATTCGAGCCGATGTGGTTCGTGGAGCGCTTTCCTGTGTACTCTGGACGCTCACTCTGCAAACAACGGTTAAGTATGTGATCCTGATCCTTCGGGCCGACAACCGGGGTGAGGGTGGCATTTTTGCCCTTTATGCACTGGTACGTCGGCACGCTCGCTGGCTAACATTACCGGCAATCATAGGTGGAGCGGCTCTACTAGCCGACGGGATCATTACGCCCCCTATTTCAGTATCGTCAGCCGTTGAAGGGTTACGTTTATTGTATCCGGCCATTACACATGTCCAGATCATCGAAATTGTAATCGCTATTCTCACGATACTGTTTCTGATTCAGGCATTTGGTACCAGCGTTGTAGGGACTGCCTTTGGCCCCATCATGTTTGTTTGGTTTGTGATGCTGGGAACACTCGGTATTATTCAAATCGCTCAGGCACCGGGGATTTTGTCGGCTATAAATCCCTATTACGCGTATTGGCTACTGACCGAATACCCCGGCGGTTTCTGGCTTCTGGGTTCTGTCTTCCTTTGCACAACGGGTGCCGAAGCCCTCTACTCCGACATGGGGCACTGCGGCCGGGCCAATATTCGGGTTAGCTGGGTATTTGTCAAAACCTGCCTGATTCTCAACTATTTTGGACAAGGAGCCTGGTTAATTGGACAGGAAGGACAGGTTCTGAAAGAGCGGATTCCGTTTTATGAAGTAATGCCTCCCTGGTTCCTGACCATCGGTATCAGTATTGCTACAGCCGCTACGGTCATTGCCAGTCAGGCCCTGATCAGCGGATCGTTCACCCTGATCAGTGAAGCCATCCGATTAAATTTCTGGCCTAAAGTTCGATTGCGTTATCCGAGTGTTCAGAAGGGGCAGCTTTATGTACCCAGTGTGAATATGCTGCTGTGGGCAGGCTGCGTTGGTGTGGTGCTGTATTTCCGTGAATCATCGAACATGGAAGCCGCTTACGGTCTGGCGATCACCCTGACGATGCTGATGACCACGCTGCTTATGTCGTATTACCTCTACACCCACAAGTATCAGGCCTGGTGGGTGGTTTTGTTTTTGACGGTTTATCTGGGTATCGAAGGCTCATTCCTGGTCGCTAACCTGATCAAATTCCCGCATGGTGGCTGGGTATCCGTTTTGATTGGTTCTACCATTGCCGGTGTCATGTATATCTGGCTACAGGCGTTCCAGATCAAACTTCGCCTGACCGAGTACGTCCGCATCGACCAATACATTCAGGCCATCAAAGAACTTAGCCGCGACATCAGTATTCCCAAGTATGCGACGCACCTGGTATTCATGAGCAACGCGGCCCGCCAGTCGGAAATTGAATCTAAAATTATCTACTCCATTTTCCAGAAACGCCCCAAACGCGCTGATATTTACTGGTTTGTACACGTTGATACGACTGATGACCCGTATACAATGGAGTATAAAGTGAACACCATTGCGCCCGACGATGCCTATAAAGTGACGTTTAAATTAGGTTTCCGGGTCGAGCAGCGCATTAACCTCTTCTTCCGCAAGGTGATCGAAGACATGGTAAAAAATAAAGAGGTGGATATTACCAGCCGTTACGAATCGCTGAGCCGCCAGAATGTCATTGGTGATTTCCGGTTCGTAGTATTGGAGAAATTCTTATCATTTGAGAACGAACTACCTCCCCGCGAACGGCTCATCATGAACATCTACTTTACCATCAAGAATTTCACAACGCCCGAAGATCGCTGGTTCGGGCTGGATAGCAGTTCAGTTAAAGTCGAAAAAGTCCCCCTGGTTATTCGTCCAGTCGAAAACGTCCAACTCAAACGCATCACATCGTAATGATTGAATGATTGAATGATTGAATTGACGAATGGCCTTATGCCCGCTTTATTCAATCATTCAACAATTCAATCATTCAATCATTGATTTTATGAAACTTCTCATCACCGGCGGGGCCGGATTTGTTGGCTCATCGCTGGCCATTTCACTCAAGCAAAACTATCCCGATTATCAAATCTTTGCCCTCGACAACCTCAAACGCCGGGGTTCAGAACTTAGTCTGGCGCGGCTGAAAGCGGCTGGAATCGAGTTTCTACATGGCGACATTCGGAATAAGGAAGATTTTGATGCGCTGCCTGCCGTTGATACCGTTATCGAAGCGTCGGCCGAGCCGTCGGTACTAGCGGGTCTGGATGGAACGCCCGATTATCTGATCAACACCAACTTATTCGGTACGGTCAATTGCCTAAATTATGCGCTAAAGCACCGGGCCAACTTTATCTTCCTGTCGACCAGTCGTGTTTACCCAATCAAGACGATTGAAACCCTGAATTTCGAGGAAGCCGAAACACGATTTGTCCTGACGGACGATCAACCTGTACCCGGTGTTTCGTCGAAAGGCATTGCCGAGATATTCCCACTCGATGGTGCCCGGTCGCTGTATGGTACTACGAAACTAGCCTCTGAACTGTTGATTCAGGAATATAATGAATTCTACGGACTGAAAACGGTTATTAATCGCTGTGGTGTTATTACTGGCCCCTGGCAGATGGGTAAAGTCGATCAGGGAGTCATGGTGCTCTGGATCGCCAAACACTATTTTGAGCAGCAACTCGCGTACATCGGGTACGGTGGCACGGGTAAGCAAACCCGCGACATGCTCCACATAGCCGATCTTTATCGGTTGATCGATTGGGAGCTACACAATCTGGACAAAGTCAATGGCGAAATTCTGAACGCGGGCGGTGGTGTAGAAAGCAGCGCATCACTCCAGGAATTGACTAAAATCTGCCAGGAAGTTACGGGCAAAACCATCCCGATCAAGCAGGTTACAGAGAACCGAGCCGCTGATATTCGCCTGTATATTACCGATAATACCAACGTAACGAAGTTAACGGGCTGGAAGCCTGAACTCGGCATCCGCGAAATTGTCACCGACATTCATGCCTGGCTCGACGCTAACCGGGCCGTGCTGGAGCCAATTTTGAAGTAAATTCTTAACTTACAGCAAAATCTGGAATAAGTTTTCGGCGGTTAGGGGATTGAAAAGCCAATACAATTTGATTCTTTTCAATCCCCTCTTCCACTAAACGTTCGGCTATTTTCAGATCAGTACCATCGTGCTGGATGTATACTTTTGCATTAGGCTGTACATCAAGATGGACAAATGGGACATACTCCCGGCGATTACGCCCCCATCCCACAGAAAACAGAAGATAATGACCGCGCTCCTCATCGATGATCACTTGTGTTTCCGAGTGATCATCCGATGGGCTTATTGATGCGATTTCTTCCAGAATACGTCTGACAATAGTTTTATGTTTGCTCAGTCTATCCATTGCACTATTGTTTGCTGTTCCTCATCAAAAATAAGCAATTGCACCATAAACCGCTTAAGAATACCCGAGAAGAAAGAATCGTCGAAAAAATCAGTATAAACACTGAAAGGCACTGCAAGATAGAGTTGGCGAGTGGGATCATCTACTTCCAGGGCAACCTTATAAATCAAAAACTGGCCGAGAGCATCCTCAAATTCGTCTAGCGTTGATGCCCCTAAAAAGCTCTTAATTTCAACTGCAATTTTTTTTGTCCCACGTTGAGCGGCCAGTAATTTTTCAGCAGCTAAGTCCACATACCCTTTTTTCCGCCCCAGAACAACTCGTAAAGGATCATGCGTAATCTGCCATTGGTCTTTTTCAAGTGCAGTGCGGACAATTGTATGATATGCATCTTTGGCGGGCATAAATCATTCTGCAAACTTAGTGTTTTGCAATTTAAGCATTCAAAGTTAGGTTAACCTATAAGCTCGATGCTAACCGGGCCGCACTGGAGCCAATTTTGAAATAAGCTTAACTTATTTTCAATCGACACTCCTTCCCCCTCATCAACAATTGGACAGGGGGAAGGAGTGTCGGTTTTAATCCCGCCAGCCTTCGGGTTTGTAAGGAGTTTTTGTTTCGCTGGGTGTACAGGGAGCGGTAGGTGGGCGATCATTATTGGGCCAGATTCTAACATTTGGAGGGAAACGATTGCCCTGATACGGGGGCGATGGTTCGGGGTTGGGCCGACGGCTATTCAGGGCATAAAACAAATCCTCCCCAATATTATCGTGCGGTCCTTCCGGGTCCATAGCCCCTAATGGGATACCTTCTGCATCTTTTCGGTCAAGCCACTGATGATACAAAGACACCGCTGAAGTGGTGAAATAGCCCGCCACCGACTCCCGGCTATTTGCTGTATTTCGCACATTCCCAGCCAACGCCGTTGGGGGCGAATCGGCCAGTCCTCCCGTATTTTGCGTCTGTTGCTGGAGCAGTTGAAAATAGCGATAAGCATCCTTCGTCAGCGATAGCTGCCGAACATCGACCAGGCAGGGAGCGTGCTGATAAAATGGGATACTAGCTACTTTTCGTTTCACCAGTAGTCCTCCATTGCTGTATTGATCATCGAACACATTGATCGCTACGTTGCGCAAAATCTCCCAGCAGGCTGTTCGGCAATTGTAATCGTAATACCAATAGCCTTTGGGTACATACGGAGCCCCAAAGTCAGTCGTATAGGTAGGTGGACTAAAGCAATCTTCGAACAATTCATTTCCAGCCACAAAATAGTATTCGTATAAATAGGTGTGGGGCAGCACTTTATAAACGGCATAAACGCCCTGCTGGCAGGTTTTACACCAGTACTGCCGTTCATAGAGTATCCAGTCCCAGCGGTAATAATTATGCTGATCAACCGGGTCCTGCACATCGATAGAAAGATCGTGACCAGCGGTAAAACCGTCGAACTGATTAGCGGGCAGACTTTTCGGATTAAACTCAGCATACGCCTTTTGAATAGGTACTACAGCCGGCATAACCTGCTGGCTCGATTGATAGCTGGTTCCATCGGTTAGCGTAAACCGTAGTTGATAGGCATGCCCAGTTTGCCCTTTGAAATCGCTGGGCAGTTGATAGCTGCCATCAATCGTTTCATGGCAGGTAATCAGAACGGAAGAATCGACCATTATCTGTACGGTGGCCCTGGTAATGGGTAGGGTTCCAAATCGCCCCGTGAGCGGGTCGGCCTGGGAGCGATTCAGTTTGATAATCTGTGCTTCTGCCCGATCTGTAATCGTACCATCTACCACGATGATATCGTTGGTACCATGCAATAACAAATCTTCAGGGTCAACGCAGGCCACTACCAGGAATGTAAGTCCGATCAAAAAAAGTCGTAGGTACATAGTCGAAACGTTGAGAATTAATCCCGCCAGCCTTCTGGCTTTAGCGGGGTTTGGTTAGGGCCGGGTGTACAGGGAGCGGTGATAAAACGGCCGTGACTACCCGGCGTAAACGGTGGTCCTTCGGGACCTTGCGTTGGCAAACGAACCTTCAGCGCGTAGAATAGTTCATCATCGTCCTGTACAATATTTCCGGCATCGTCATAGGCACCTAGTGGTAGTTTGGTAGCGTCTTTTTTATCGAGCCAGATTTCTTTCACAGCTACCGTGCTTGCCGTAAAGAATCCGACTACCGCTTCCCTAGCATTCGCAACATTTCTGACATTCCCCACCAAAGCCGTCGGGGGCGTGTCGGCCAGACCGCCCGTATTCTGGGTTTGCTGCTGAAACAGATAAAAATACCGGTAGGCTTCTGCCGTTAGCGACGACTGCCGCAGTTGCATTAACGCAGGCTGGCGGGTCAATAGAGGAACCTGGGCTACTTTGCGGCCCACCAACAAACCACCGTTACTGAGCTGGTCGTCGAATACATTCAGGTTATAATTACGAATCCGTGCCCAGCAGGGTGTCCGGCACAGGTAGTCGGAATACCAGTCGCCATTGGGAAAGCCAAAAGCTGTGAACACCGTTAATGGATTTACGCAGTTTTCAATGGCTTGTTTCATGGTAGCTACCACACCATTCTGGATGTAGCGGGTCTGCATGGTGTCGATGTAAATACTTTGGTAGCAGCTTTTGCACCATTTCTGCTTTTCGTACAAAATCCAGTCCCAACGATAATAATTACGCTGACCGGGCGGGTCGTTGGTGTCAACAAACGCATCATACCCTGCCCGGAAATTTGTCGGGTACAGGCCCGGCGGCAAACTGACCGGATTGAACTGTACGCGTGCTTTATCGATTGGCGAAACTGGTAGCATCACCTGCTGACTGGACACATAACGGGTACCTTCATTGAGTGTAAACCTCAGTTGATAGGCATGGCCCACTTGCCCGCGAAAATCACTGGGCAATCGGTAAGTACCGTCTTCCGTTTCTTCGGCTTTTACGACTTGGGCCGAATCTACTACCACCTCAACCTGCGCTTTGGTAATCGGCAATACCCCAAATCGGCCTGTAAGTGGGTCAGCGCGGGAGCGATTGAGCGTAATAAGTTGCTCCTCAATCAGGTTTGTCAGCGTGCCATCTACGACTATAAGATCCAACGTACCGCGCAATAGTACATCGTCTGGATCAACACAGGCCATTGGTAGCCAGCCAAGTACCAGCCAGCCCACCACCCGAACACATAGCCACTTATTATCACCTAAGACTTTCATAGGTTGCGTGCAGACGGCTTTAATCCCGCCAGCCTTCGGGTTTATTGGGTGTTCGTGTATCACTCGGCAAACAAAAGGCTGTTGGGGGCCGGTTCAGGCTATTCTGTATCACCATTTGTGGAATGGCTGGCGGAGTAGGCTCCATGGCAGGCTGACGCCTGTTCAACACATAAAATAGCTCTGACCCTACATCCCCTCCATAACCCGCTGGCCCAGAGCCTCCAAACGACACACCAGAGGCATCTTTCCGGTCGAGCCAATACCGCAGCGAGGTTAGGACAGATGCAGAAAAAAAGCCAACAACAACCTCTTTACGATTCGCTACATTATGCACATTGCCCGCCAAAACCGATGGCGGTGTATCGGCCAGGCCGCCAGTGCGTTCGGTCTGATCCTGAATCGCTTTAAAATAGCCATAAGCATCGACCGTGAGCGAGCTTTGTCGAACCTCGACCAGACATGGATTATAGGTATAAAACGGAATTTGCGCAGCCTTAAGTCCTGTAATTAACCCGCCGTTGGTATACACATCATCGAACACGGTAATGTCGTGACTGTAAAAGATTTCCCAGCAATTGGTTCGGCACATGTAATCGTAGGCGTAATTGGGCAAAGGCGTACGATAGGAGAAAGCGGGGGGCGTTAATTCCCGATAACAATCTTCCAACCGGGTTGACCGATCTTCTGTGTAGATATAGTAGTTCCCCCGCGATGCATTCGACAATACCAAGCTGTCTCGAATGCCGTAAACCGCATAAACGCCCTGCTGACAAGTCCGACACCATTGTTGCTTTTCCCAAATCTTCCAGTCCCATCGGTAATAATTATGAGCCTCGACGGGGTCTTTAAACTCAACAAACAGGTCATGCCCAGCCGTGTAAAAACCATCCAGTGGCGTTCGTAAACTTTTCGGATTGAACCGGGCTGTTAGTTTATTGATCGCTGGAACTGGATAAGCTGGCATAATCTGTTGAGTCGACGCATACCGGGTTCCATCTGCCAGTGAAAAACGGAGTTGATAAGCATGGCCAATTTTCCCCTTAAAATCGCTGGGGAGTTGGTAATTGCCCTCGGTGGTTTCATGGCAAGGTATCGCTTCGGCCGAATCAACTACGACCTCTATGGTTGCCCCGGTGATTGGCGTAAAGCCGGTCTGGCCCGTAAATGGATCGGATTTTGATCGATTAAGTCGGATTACCTGTGGTTCTGGCAGGTTATTAATGATCCCATCCACCACCAGCACGTCCACCGTTCCAAGCAGTATTCCGTCCACAGGATCGACGCAGGATACTAAACCAACAGCCAGCAATAATGTGAGAAACAAACGCATTCCGTAGAGCCGTTTACTTAAACTCGAAATTGTAGGTCAGGCTGGGAATCGGGGCAGCAAAAATGCTCAGCCGATACGGATTAGTCGCCTGTCCTTCAGTCCGGTAAAAGATCGAATACACATTCCGGCGACCATATAGATTATACACGGTGAACGTCCAGTGACCCTGCCATCGACGGTTTTTCATGCTGGGGTTGTAAATGTTCCAGGCGAAATCCAGCCGATGGTAGTCGGGCAGTCGGTACTGATTCCGTTCGTCGTAATACGGATAAGTTCGCCCCTGATATCGGATGAACCCTTCTGGGGCCGTATAGGGTCGGCCCGTGCTGTAGGAAAAGTTGAACGAAAAGCTGTGATGTCGGCCCTGGTTGATATTCAGGCTGATATTCAGGCTATGCGGTCGGTCGTAATTAGCTTTGTACCAATCGCCACCATTGATCTGCTGCTGAAAATCGACCCCTGCGGCTACCTGATTCAGCGTTCGGGCATAGGTGTAGTTGACCCAACCCGTAAGCTCGCCCTTCTTTTTGGCCATCATGATTTCCAGTCCATAGGCCTTGCTTCGACCGGGTAGCAATTGCGTTTCGGGATAAGGCTGCAAGAGGAAATCAGCTCCCGGTTTGTAATCCAGAATATGCTGGGTACTACGCCAGTACACCTCGGCTGACAACTCAAAAATGTTATTCTTCGAATTATGAAAGTACCCCGCCGACCATAGTTGACTCACTTGCGGCTGGATGTGCGCATCCGAGGTCTTCCAGCGCGACGTAGGCAATGGCGTTGTGGTATTGGTGATCACCTGCAAATACTGCCGCATCAGGTTATAACCCAGTTTGATGGATGAGTTATCACCCAATGCATAGCGTAAACCCAGCCGAGGTTCGAATCCACCGTATTGACTCGCCACCTGACCAGCCCCGTATCGGACAGAATCGACAACATTGGTAATATCGTAAACAGCACCGCCCGTTCCTTCACTACCGTAACGACGAACTACCGATGGTCCCAGGCTAAGAAAATGCGAATACCGAAGCCCGACCGATACCGCCAGCTTTTCCGACACACTCATCTCGTCTTCGGCATAGATGCCCAGTTCCATAGCATTTTCGATGGGTGTCCGCTGATAATTTACCGCCAGGCTGTTATTCGGTATCAACTCGCCGGGATTCAGTCGGTAGTGTGTTCCGCTAATCCCGATTTCGATTTTCTGATTGTCTAACTGATAGTTCAGGTTCGACTTGACCTGCCGCTGTAACAGCGACTGTTTCAACACCACTTTATTGAACGTACTATCCTCAGTCGACAGGATGCGGGGAATATACTGAGCGACCAATGCCGTTGTTTGCAGATTCAGTCGGGGGTTGAAGGCATGGAACCAGCGTACCATCCCATTGGCGGTTTGCTGGGCATACTGCGTATTAATTGCATTCACATTCGCCAGACTACCCAGCAGATTAGTCTGGAATAAATCCTGACTGAAATACCCCATTGCCGTAACTGTATTGCGGTCGTCGATGCGCCAGAAAAGCTTAGCAGCCCCATCGCCAAACTTAGCCCGAATATCATCCAGTCGTTTGGAGGCCAGCCGAAGCAGAAAATCATTAAACGCTCCTCGGCCCGAAACCAGCAAGCCCAGCTTTCCTTTTATGATTGGGGTTTCGACCGTTAACCGATTGGCCACCAGACTGGCTCCTCCGCTCAGCTTAAACTCGTTCAGATCAGGATTGCGCAAGCTAATGTCCAGCACCGAAGCCGCTCGCCCACCGTACCGAGCGGGCACATTACCTTTGTATAAATCAAGGCCCCCTACGGCATCGGGCGGGAATACCGAAAAAAGCCCAAACATGTGGGTAGGATTAAAGATGGGCGTATCGTCCATCAGAATCAGGTTCTGATCGGTTGTTCCACCCCGAATATTGACTCCGTTGGCCGCTTCGCCCACACTCGTAACGCCCGGCAACATTTGCAGGCTACGCATAATATCGACCTCCCCTAAAGCAGCCGGCATCTTCTTGAGCGTAGCAATATTGATCTGACTGACACCCAGCAACGGCTGACGAACATTCCGATCGTAGCCTTTACTGGTAACGACTACCTCTTCGAGCTGGCTGGCTACGGAGGGCAAGCGTACATCCAGGGTAGTGTTGCCCCGAATGGAAATCGTTGTTCGGAAGGGGACAAAGCCAATACTACGCACCACCACAATGTGCTGGCCCATCCGGGTCTTGATCGAATAGCGCCCCTGCTCGTCGGTGTACGTACCCGTAGCCGACTTGTCATAGTCCAGCACAACAGCGGCCCGAACAACGGGTTGATTGGAGGTCGAGTCCCGAATCGTACCGGATAGGGTATAGAGAATCTGAGCAGAAGCCGATAAACTGTTCAGCCCGAAAAGAAGGATAAATAGAAATCGAAGCATGAAAAGAAAAGGTAAACAAAGGTGCGGTTATACTTTATTGCACACAGTAGCTTTGTTTTATTCGTGAGCAGGGAACAACAGGCTAGTGTTCAACAGTATATGATACTATATTAGTCAAACCATCTTTTCTATAAAATCTACCTATAAACATAGTCCATTTGCCAAAATAGCCACTTAATTCGTTAACCAAATAGCGATCCAGCCGTGCTGGCCAGCTTATTTATCAGAAGTATGCGTTCATTTCTTTTGCTTGCGATCTGTCTATCAATCACCTACTGGCTCACCGCCTGTGTCGATTCACTTGATCTTACCCTCAACAGTACGATCGATGTGCTGGTCGTGGATGGTACGATCACGAATCTTCCAGAGCCGCAGGTGATCCGGCTAAACCGCTCCAAAGCCGACCGATTGACCGGGCGGTTTGGTGCTGTTCCCATCACCAAAGCAACCGTAGAGGTAATCGTTGACTCCACACAGGTTATTCCCTGTCATGAAACCGTTGATGGTAGCTACCAACTTCCTTCGGATTTTAAAGGGCAGGTCGGACACGCTTACCAACTGCGGTTTACCCTTTCCGATGGTACTCGCTATCTATCGACCCGGCAGGTCATGCCAGCCGTAGCGCCAATTCGTAGTGTATCAGCCCGCTTCAATCCAGTGGCATTGCCTGCTGAACAGCAGTTGGATGGAGGCTATCGGGCGGGTCATGATGTCTTTATCGATACGCAGGACCCCGCCGATCAGGCAAATTATTACCGTTGGGACTGGAAACTCTGGGAAAAGCAAAGCTGGTGCCGAAGTTGTCAGGAAGGTGTTTATTCCGTGAATAACATCCTGCTTCATACTTATAAAGACAAAACATTTTACGTAGCGGGCAATGACCTCTATGAAGACTGTTTCGTTCCTGTAAATTATATGGAAGCTGGTCAGCCGCCCTTTCAGGCAGGGTTATATGTCTATGACTATCCCTGCCGTACCGATTGCTGGGAAATCCTCTATAGTTATGCACTAAATGTCTTCGATGATCAATACACGAATGGCAACCTGATTCAGCATCGGTCCGTGGCTCAGATTCCTTATTATGATAGTACCGCCTGCCTGGTCGAAATTCGTCAGTCGTCGCTAACCCAATCCGCTCATGCCTACTTCAATCAATTTCAACGCACCCAGATGACCAATGGACTGACCGATACGGCCCCTTCTGCACCTGTTGGTAACATCCGCAATGTGGCTGATAATCGGGAGAAAGTAGTAGGATATTTTACAGCATCGGCCGTTTCGCCGAAACGATACTGGATCGACCGAAACGATGTGACTGGGCTTCCCTTTGGCAATATTGTTCCTGAAAAAGTAGCCTGGCAACCGGGAGCAGCCTTTTTCTATTCCTTAAATCGGAGGCAACCGATACCAGAACCCATTTATCCATACCCCAGTATCCGAATATGGGGTGGCCCTCCCCGACCCGCGACCGCTATCTGTGTTCCCAGCGACAGCCGAACGCCCTACAAGCCAGATGGTTGGCAGGATTGATTCAGAAGACCTCTCTTTCCATTCAGGAAAAAACGGCATGAATCTATCGTGCAGATTTGGTGGTCTATAAGGTAATTGTAATTTTGGCGAACTAAAGGAGTCAACTTAGTATGGAAGCCGTAGAAGCTATTTTGCAGGAAGTAGATAAGTTAAAGCCCAATGAAAAGCTTCAACTCTTACATCAATTAGTCGATCGAATGCTGGCAGCTCGCCCCACCGAATTGCCTACTATTGCTGATTTTGATAAGTATATAGGTATTGGCAAGGGAGTTTGGGAAACAGATGCTCAAACGTATATAAACAAGAGTCGTGAAGAAGATTGACTTTAAATCTGCCTTTCTCGATACGGCTCCATTAATATACCTGATCGAAGGGCATCCTCAGTTCGCATCAGTGGTTAACGATATTCTGATTTATTGCCAACAGCGGTCTGTCAGTTTAACAACCAGTGTCTTAACGGAGTTAGAATTTAAAACAAAACCTGTATGAGAAAATCGTATCGATATTATACAAGCTTTTGATCAACTGCTGGTAGATTCTCGCATGCAAAAGGTTTCTATTACAACAGAGATCGTATCGAAAGCACTTAATTTACAACAGAAATTATTTAGCCTGAAAGCTTTTGACTCGCTTCAGCTTGGTGCTACTTTAGTTCACAACTGCGACGTATTTATAACAAACGACAAACGTCTGATCCAATTAAATCAACCTCAAATTATTACTTTAGACCAATGGAATTAACCCTCGACCCTTCTACCCAGCAGCGTGTTGATAAATGGCTCAGTGGCAATTACGATGCCGCCACGAAAGAATCGATTCAGCATTTGATCGACTCAGGAAATACCACGGAACTTACCGACTCATTTTATCGCGATCTGGAATTCGGAACCGGGGGACTTCGTGGGGTTTTAGGCGTTGGCTCTAACCGAATGAATCGTTACACCGTCGGGGCAGCTACACAGGGGCTTTCCAACTACATCAATGCGGCATTTCCCGGTGAAGATGTAAGCGTGGCTATCGCGCACGACAGCCGCCGGATGAGTCCGGAATTTGCCCAGTTAGCAGCCGATATTTTTTCGGCCAATGGTATTAAAGTATACCTGTTCAGCAGTTTGCGCCCAACACCGGAGCTGTCGTTCGCCATTCGGCAATTAGGTTGCCAAAGCGGCCTGGTTATCACGGCCTCACACAATCCGCCTGAGTATAATGGATATAAAGTATACTGGAACGATGGCGGTCAGGTTGTGTCTCCGCACGACAAGGGTATTATTGCCGAGGTCAATAAAGTGACTTCTGTCGATGACATTAAGTTCCTGGGTATTCCAGAACGCATCACAATGATCGACGAAATAATCGATGCTCCGTATGTGGAGCGCGTAAAGTCGAACGCTGTCAACCCTGATGTGATTAAGCGCCAGGCGAACCTGAACATTGTTTATACACCCATTCACGGAACAGGCATTACGCTGGTACCACGCGTACTTGATGCCCTGGGCTTCAACAACGTCCATATTGTCGAACAGCAGGCGACTCCCGATGGTAATTTCCCCACCGTAAAATCGCCCAACCCCGAAGAACGGGCTGCCATGCAACTGGCGCTGGATCTGGCCTTATCGATCAACGCAGACCTGGTAATGGCAACCGACCCCGATGCCGACCGTGTTGGCGCTGGTGCCCGTAATCATCATGGCGAATTTGAGTTGCTCAACGGTAACCAGATGGCCAGTCTGATCATTTACTACCTGCTCAACGCCTGGAAAGATGCCGGGAAGCTGACAGGGAAGGAGTTTGTCGCTAAAACCATCGTGACCACCGATCTGATCGATCAGATGTGTAAGAACTACGGTGTTACCTGTTACAATACCCTCACTGGCTTTAAATACATCGCTGAAGTCATTCGCGAACTCGAAGGCAAAGAGAAATTTATTG
>NZ_MKUD01000022.1:0-115005 GCF_001898575.1 Spirosoma sp. 48-14 | reverse complement strand
GACGCCATTGCCTCCTGCGCGATCATTGCCGAGCTAACCGCCTATGCCAAAGATCAGGGCAAGAGCCTGTTCGACATGCTGATGGCCATGTACATGGAAAATGGCTTCTATTACGAAGCGTTGGTATCGCTGACGAAGAAAGGTAAATCAGGTGCCGAAGAAATTCAGAAAATGATGGCCGACTTCCGGGCCAACCCTCCAAAATCGATTGCCGGATCGCCTGTCGTACGTGTCGATGATTATAAAGCACTAACACGATTGGATGCACAGTCTGGTGCAACGACGGCCATTGAAGCGGGGAAAATGGGTATTGAATCGTCCAACGTATTACAATTCTTTACCGAAGATGGGACCAAGGTATCAGCTCGTCCGTCGGGTACTGAGCCTAAAATTAAATTTTACGTCAGCGTTCGCGAACCACTGGAAAGCAAAGAGGCCTTCGATGATACTTATGCTCAATTAAAAGCAAAAGTGCAGCGTGTGATTGATGAATTGCAGCTAAACTAGAAAACCCTGCTTTTGTTTTAGTTAAAAAACAGGAGTAATCATATACTAAGCCCGTGCGTTAGCTAGCGCACGGGCTTTTTTGTGCTTTATTTTTAATTTTTTACATAAAAGCAACATAATATAAAACGTCTTACTCTTTATATTTAGGCATAATTACCTATCCAATTTTTCTATACATTTTACTAATTCCAATCAACCCTATGACAAACAATTATTTACGGCAAACATGTCGTACGGTGGTCCTATTTTTATTTAGCTGGCTCCTTTGCATAAGCGTTTATGCTCAGGACCGCAAAATAACGGGCCGCATTACCGACGGAAATGACAACAGCGCAGTCCCCGGAGCGAACGTTGTGGTAAAGGGCACCCAAACGGGCGTGGTCACCGATGCCAATGGACAGTTTTCATTGAATGTAGCCTCGGGCCGCAATGTGCTTACCGTTTCAGCCATTGGATATGTTTCGCAGGATGTAACCATCGGCTCCCGGTCTTCTGTAGACATCACATTGGCTCCCGATATCAAGACTCTGAGTGAAGTGGTTGTAACGGGCTATGGCGCACAGGCCAAACGGGATATTACCGGTGCCGTTGCTACAGTCGATACCAAACAACTATTATCCGTACCATCCACTAACGTAGGCCAGGCTTTACAAGGCCGCGTGGCAGGTGTTCAGGTCGGTAACGAGAACGCCCCCGGTGGTGGCGTAATGGTCCGTATTCGTGGGTTCGGTACCATCAACGACAACTCACCACTTTATGTAGTTGACGGCGTTCCCACAAAAGGTAACCTCAACACGCTGAATCTTAATGACGTTGAGAGTATGCAAATTCTGAAAGATGCTTCGGCAGCCTCTATTTATGGTTCACGGGCTGGTAACGGCGTGGTCATTATCACGACCAAGAAAGGGAAAGCTGGTAAGCCGAAATTCACGTACGACGTGTATTATGGCTCCCAGCGTCATGGCAAACTCCTGGATATGCTCAATACACAGGAGTATGCCCAACTCACCTGGGAGTCCCGTATCAATTCGGGTGTAGTGGGTGCCAATGGCAATCCGGTACACTCACAGTTTGGAAATGGCCCAACGCCCGTAATCCCCGATTTTGTACTGCCCAGTGGTGCTTCGGCTAGCGACCCACGCGTAGCCTTAAACCCGGATGGAACGTATAAGAACTACAACAATGACATTAACTCGCCTAACTTCCTGCTGATCACCAAAGCGAACAAGGTAGGAACAAACTGGCTGGAAGAAATTTTTCAGACTGCTCCTATTCAGAATCACCAGCTAGGTGTATCGGGCGGTAATGAAAACGGACGGTATGCCATGTCGCTAAACTACTTCAACCAGGATGGGATTATGAAGTATACCGGCTACAAACGGTATTCGTTGCGAGCCAATACGGAATTCAACGTCAACAAGCGGGTGCGCGTGGGGCAGAACTTTCAGGTAGCCTATGGCGAGCGTATTGCCCAGGCCAACGGGAATAACGCCGAAAGCAACCCCATTTCATTTGCCTACCGTATTCAGCCCATCATTCCTGTATATGACGTAGCCGGAAATTTTGCCGGTACACGCGGTGGTGATCTTGACAACGCCAACAACCCGGTTGCTCTCCTGTATCGAAACAAAGACAACGTTCAGAAAGAAATTCGTCTGTTCGGCAACGCATTCGCTGAGGTAGACATTCTGCCGAATCTGACGGCCCGTACCAGTTTCGGTATCGACTATAACCTGTACAACTACCGCAACTACATCATCCGAGACATTGAATCAGCGGAAGCCCGTGGATCGAACCAGCTTACCACCAATAACAACTACGAGTGGACCTGGACCTGGTATAACACGCTGACCTACAACCTGTCGCTGGGTGATCGGCACCGTTTCAATGTCATTGCAGGTACGGAATCGATCAAAAACTACTTCGAAACCTTTGATGCAACCCGAACCAACTTCGCTGTCGATGACATTGAGAACCGTTATCTGAGTGCAGGTACGGGCGTTCAGACCAACAACGGGGGTGCCTCTAACTGGCGGCTGGCCTCTGAATTTGCGAAAGTCAACTACGCGCTCGACGATAAGTATCTGATCGATCTGACCATCCGTCGGGACCGATCTTCCCGTTTTGCTCCCGAATATCGGTCGGCGGTATTCCCGGCTGCCAGTGTGGGCTGGCGGGTTTCGAAAGAAAATTTCTTTAAACCTCTTACGTTGGTTGATGATCTGAAATTCCGGGCAGGTCTGGGCCAGACGGGTAACCAGGAAATTGGTAACTATAACTCATTTACGCAGTTCAGCACCAACCCAGCTACATCGTTCTACGACATCAACGGTACCCGTACCTCAGCCGTACCGGGATATGAACTGACGCAGTTCGGTAATGCGAAGGCCAAATGGGAAACCACAACCAGCCTGAACATCGGTTTTGACGCCAGCCTGTTAAAGAATCGCCTGACAGTTAATTTCGACTGGTACACACGTACCACAAGCGATATGCTGTTCCCAGTATCGGCACCACTCACACAAGGGGTAGCTACGAACCCATTCCAGAACATTGGCGAAATGCGCAACCGAGGTATTGACCTCATGATCAACTATGGCGACAAAATCGGCAGCAGTGGCCTAACGTATAACATCGGAGCGAATTTCAGCACCTATCGGAACACGGTCACCAAAACCAACGGCGATCCAAGCACGCAGTACTTCGGCATCAACGACGAACGGATTCAGAACTTCGTTGTGACCCAGCAGAACTATCCAATCGCGTCGTTCTTCGGCTATACCATTGATGGCATTTTCCAGACGAACGAAGAAGCTAAAGCGTACCTCCCTCAATTTGGCGCAACGACAGCGAATAATCCTGAAAATGTGGCTGGTCGTTTCAAGTTCCGGGATGTCAATGGTGATGGTGTCATCAATTCAGGCGATCTGAGTATCATTGGCAACCCCCACCCTAAATTCACGTATGGCCTGAACATCAATCTGAACTACAAAAACTTTGGCCTGACTTTATTTGGCCAGGGCGTGCAGGGGAATCAGATTTTCAACTACGTGAAGTACTGGACAGATTTCCCAACGTTTGCTGGAAATCGCAGTACCCGAATGCTTTATGACTCATGGCGGCCAGGCAAAACCGATGCTATTCTCCCTCAGCTTAGAGCGAGTGATCAGATCAGTATCCTGCCATCGACCTATTACCTGGAAAGCGGCTCATATTTCCGGATGAAAAATATCCAGTTAACCTACCAACTGCCGCAAACGCTGCTAAACAAACTGAAGATGGGTGCTACGTCGGTATATATCCAGGGTCAGAACCTGTTTACGGTTACGAAATACTCTGGTATGGACCCTGAAATCAACCTGCGTAATTATACCGCCGGTAACGACCGTCAGATTGGCGTCGATGGTGGCTCGTATCCAGTCGCCAAAACGATTCTTGTGGGTTTAAATCTGTCGTTCTGATGTCTGATATAGGATGTAAGATATAGGGCGTTCATACACCCTATTTTCTACATCATACATAAAACCATTATCATGAAAAAAATCACCTTATTCATAACCATCTTCTGTCTGGCAGTGGCTACGTCCTGCTCCGACAAATTTCTGGACGTACAACCTAAAGCCGCATTGGCCGTTACGACGCTGCAAAATAAGGTTGGGGTCAATGCGCTATTGATTGGCGTCTATTCGCTGCTGGATGGCTGGGCTACTGCCGAAGGCGCTTATCGTTCCTACAACGTAGGGGCCGACAACTGGGTATACGGCAGTGTAGCCAGCGATGATGCCTACAAAGGAACCATTGCCGGTGACCAGCCTCCTATCTCGCTGATCGAACAGGGTAATAGCCAGTCAGATAACATCTACTTCCGGGGTAAATGGCGGGGTATGTACGACGGAATCGCCCGTGCAAACGACGTTTTACAGGCCCTCACGGCGGTAAAGGATATGACCGATGCGGAAAAAGCACAGGTAACTGCCGAAGCCCGGTTCCTGCGGGGACACTTCCATTTTGAACTCAAAAAGATGTTCAACATGGTACCTTACATCGACGAGAAAATCTACAATCCGAATGACCTGGAGAGCACCAAGGTTCCGAATAACGTCGACATCTGGCCGAACATTGTGGCTGACCTGAAAGCCGCTTACGATGTTTTGCCAACCAAACAGACGTCGGTAGGTCGACCAACTAAATGGGCTGCGGCTGCCGAATTAGGCAAAGCTTACCTGTTCCAGAAAAAATACGCGGAAGCGAAACCCTTGCTCGAAGCCATTGTTGCCAGTGGGCAGTACAAGCTGGTCGATAAGTATCATGATAACTTCAGAGCAGTCACGAACAATAACGCCGAATCGATTTTTGAGGTACAATATTCGGTAAACGATGGGGCTCCGGGTGGCGAAAACGGCAATATCGGTTCCACGCTGAACTACCCCTACGGTGGTGGTGGCGTAACAACCTGCTGCGGCTTCTTCCAACCCTCACAAAATTTAGTCAACTCCTTCAAAACGGACGCTAACGGTTTACCACTGGTCGACTCATTCAATGCTACTGACCTGACCAATGACCAGGGCATCGAATCAACGGCTCCTTTTACGCCTTATGCCGGCACAGTGGATCCTCGCCTGGATCACACAGTCGGTCGGCGGGGTATTCCTTACCTTGATTGGGGGGTTCATCCAGGTAAAGCCTATGTGCGTGATCAGTCATACGGTGGCCCTTATTCACCGAAGAAACACGTCATGTATAAGTCGGATGTTGGGACCAATACCTTCGCTGGTAACCCACGTTTGAATGCCAATAACTACCGTATGATTCGCTACAGCCACGTACTGCTCTGGCTGGCCGAGATCGAAACGGAAATTGGCGATCTGAATAAAGCCCGCGCCTATGTGAACCAGATTCGCCGTAGGGCTGCGAATCCAGATGGGTTTGTCAAAAATGCGGATGGAACTGCTGCCGCCAATTACCTGATTAAAGAATACACAAATGCCTGGACCGATCAGGCTACGGCTCGCAAAGCTGTCCAATTTGAGGAGCGCCTGGAGTTTGGTATGGAAGGCCACCGTCGGTTCGACCTGGTACGCTGGGGCGTAGCTGACCAGACACTCAATGCCTATTACACAGCCGAGGCATCGAAACGGATTTACCTGAAAGGCGTTACGTTCGTAAAAGGCAAGCATGAGTATTTCCCGATTCCTATCCAGGAAATTTTCAACAGTAAAAAAGATGGAAAGGAAACATTAACACAAAACCCAGGCTATTAATGAATCGTAAAGGCGTATAGTCGTAAACCTATATATCCTTCTCTCCAATAAAGTGGCCAATAGGTAATTTTTCCTGTTGGCCACTTTTGTTTCTACAACGTTGCTGGATCAGGCAAAGGGAGAATAACCACGTATGCAGCCTAAAAAATCTGTATCTTTGCGGGCCGTTCCTGTTACATGTTTATGAAACTACACACGACTCAACTCGATCAACTCAGTCAGATAGCCCACAACTTATTGGCTGAGGGACGCGGGCAGTCGGTGTGGCTATTCGAAGGCGACATGGGTGCTGGTAAAACAACGCTTATTAAAGAACTTTGTAGAGCGCTGGGCGTTATCAGCATAGTCCAAAGCCCAACGTTTTCCATCGTAAATGAATACACTACGCATGAAGGTCATTCCGTATATCATTTCGACTGTTATCGACTCCGTAATGAAGTTGAAGCATTAGATATTGGTATTGAGGAATATTTCGATTCAGGTGATTACTGTTTCATTGAATGGCCCGAACGAATTCGCTCGCTCTGGCCAGCAACCTATTATCAGGTCCATCTATCGGTCGATTCAGACGGTCACCGAACCGTGGACGCTACATTGATTGACTAGTTTCGGTATTCAGTTTACAGTATACGACTTACGGTGGCCCAACGCGAAAACCTTTGTTGCGTTAATCCACTATAAACCGCAGACTGTAAACCGTAAACGTTTTACAAGTGACTGGATTTGAGGAATTGGCCAAGCAAACGGCCCTATATCCGAAAGAAGCACTGCAAGCCGTAAAGACCAATCGAAATGGTCTGCTTATTGGCTTGCCTAAAGAAGTATCGCTTCAGGAGAATCGTATTGCGCTTACGCCCGAAGCGGTGGCCATTCTGGTTCGACATGGCCATAACGTCATTGTGGAGCAGGGCGCTGGTGAAAAAGCTAATTTTTCCGACACGGAATACAGCGAAGCCGGTGCGCAGATTGCGCAATCGCCCAAAGAAGTCTATACGGCCAATTTGATCCTGAAAGTTGAGCCACTTATCGACGGTGAGTTCGAATTTATCCAGTCGGGCAGTACGGTCATCTCCGCCCTCAACCTGCCTGCCCATGATCGGTCTTATTTCGAGAAAATCAACGAAAAAAACCTGACCGCTTTTGGATACGAGTATATTGAAGATCAGTCAGGCGGACTACCTGTGATTCGGTCGATGAGCGAAATTGCGGGCAGTACGGTTATGCTCATCGCTGGCGAGTACCTTAGCAATGCGGCCAACGGCCGGGGTATCATCCTCGGCGGTATTACGGGCGTTCCGCCAACAAAAGTGGTGATGCTGGGGGCAGGTACTGTCACAGAATATGCCATTCGAATGGCGCTGGGAATGGGTGCCGAAGTAAAGGTTTTCGACAAGTACCTGTATAAACTTCAGCGGCTCAAATACGCAGTTGGACAGCACGTGTACACTTCCATCATTGCCTCCGACACCCTGGCCGAGGCCGTTCAGCGGGCCGATGTGGTGATTGGTGCCATGCGGGCCGAAGATGGACTAAGTCCGGTAGTGGTGACGGAAGAAATGGTAGGCCGTATGAAACCTGGCTCAGTCATCATCGACGTATCCATCGATCAGGGTGGCAACTTCGAAACCTCACGAATGACAACCCATAAAAATCCTACCTACAAACATATGGGGGTTATTCATTACTGCGTGCCCAACATAGCGGCTAGAGTAGCGCATACGGCCAGTATGGCTCTCAGTAATATATTTTTACCGTTTCTGCTCGAAACCGGCACCACGGGCGGTATTGAGCAGATGATGTACGCGAACCGTTGGTTTATGAAAGGTGTTTATACACACAAGGGAACATTAACAAACGCTTATATCGCCCGTAAGTTCAACATGCGGTTCAAAGATCTGGACCTCCTGCTGGCAGCACGGTTTTAAAAACAGTATTGAGGAATTAGGAGCGAGAGGTGAGCATGCTGGCGCAACAACAAAAAACATGCGCCAGCATGCTCACTTCTCGCTCCTAATTCCTAACTCCTTAAAGAACATGATTAACCACAGCAACGAAAATACGCTACTTGACGATGCTAACTCCTACGATGTGAATCAGGAGTTAATGGGCATAATTTCATCGGATTTTGTTAAAGTGGCCGATCAGTTGAAAGAAGCCTCTTACCAGATTCGAAAACGTGGCTTTTCCGACTATCCCATTTTTGTCGCTTCCCGACGGGAAGTACCTATGGGTCAACTACTGTTCGGTGCTAATGAATTAGACAATCAGTGGAATTACAAAGCCTCATTTCTGGACGAGTTTATCCAACGAGCCCTTATTGGCAGGGAATCTGTCGATTTGTGGAAAGAGAACTACAAAAAGCCTGACGAGTACTGCTGTTTATTCGTGGTACATGGAGACTTTGCAGGCTTCGTTTATATCCCCTACCCAGAGGATTAGCGGTAAAAAACAGACAAAAAGTGAAGCCAAATCAATGTGATTTGGCTTCACTTTTTTCATTACCCTAATAATACTTTTTTTAGAAATAATGCCTTCTGCCAAAAGCGGTATAAAGTCGTATTTTTTCAGTCTTGATCAAGCCACCGAATCATCGTCAGAAAAAACGTGCATCCCCTAAAAACCTGCACAGAAACTACAAAAGGGGTATTTATTGTGAATCAGAATATTTTTTTGTATATTAAGCCAATCTTGTCAAAAGGGATAGGAAAAGACGAAAGAATTTTGTATTTTTACAATCTGTAACATTATACAGAACCATCGAAATTCCTAAACCTTAAACAACAGATTTCTGACATTTTTTCATTCTGATATGACCAACGAATTGATTGAAGCTGATGCTCCTGCAGCGACCACACCCAACAGCAACTATGGTGCCGATAACATCACTGTTTTAGAAGGTCTGGAGGCCGTTCGCAAACGCCCATCTATGTACATCGGCGATGTTGGTATACGGGGCTTACACCACCTGATCTGGGAGGTCGTTGACAACTCGATCGATGAAGCACTGGCAGGTTATTGCGATAAAATCAGCGTAACGATTAATCCCGACAACTCCATTACCGTTCAGGATAATGGTCGGGGAATCCCAACAGGCATCAATACAAAAATGGGCAAGTCGGCCCTCGAAATTGCTATGACCATTCTGCATGCGGGTGGCAAGTTCGACAAAGACACCTATAAAGTCTCGGGAGGTCTGCACGGCGTTGGTGTATCCTGCGTCAATGCGCTCTCAACCGATGTGCGGGTCGAAGTGCATCGCGAAGGCAAGATCTTCGAACAGGAATACAAGATTGGCGTTCCTCAATATGATGTTCGGATCATTGGTGAAGCGTCTGATACGGGCACCAAGACGCACTTCAAACCCGATGCCAGCATTTTCACCGAAACGGTTTATAAATACGATACAGTTGCTGGTCGTCTGCGCGAGCTGGCCTATTTGAACAAAGGCATCCATATTTTCCTCAGCGATTTGCGCGAACTAGATGAAGCAGGTGAGCCAATTCGACAGGATGATTTCTATTCCGAAGGTGGCCTGATCGAGTTTGTTCAGTATCTCGACGAAACCCGTCCTTCGCTCGACGGCATGAAGCCCATCTACATGGAGAGCGATAAAGGCTCTACCCCTGTACAGGTAGCGCTGGTCTACAATTACGAAGCCGGTGAGAATGTGCAGTCGTACGTCAACAACATTAATACCCACGAAGGGGGTACACACGTTCAGGGATTCCGTTCGGCGCTGACCCGCGTTTTGAAAAACTACGCTGATCGCAACGCCGATAAGCTGCCCAAAAATACAGGGAAGGTCCAGTTTAGCGGAGAAGACTTCCGCAAAGGCCTGACCGCCGTTATTTCGGTAAAAGTGCAGGACCCTCAGTTTGAAGGACAGACCAAAACCAAGCTGGGTAACCAGGAGGTAGTGAGTGCGGTTAGCCAGGCAATGGCCGATCTGCTCGAAACCTGGCTGGAAGAGAACCCCAAAACGGCCATTGGCATTGTCAAGAAAGTGCTCGTATCCGCCCAGGCGCGTCTGGCCGCCGAACAGGCGTATAAGCGTATTATGGCCGACCGTAAAGACTTTATGGGCGGTATGGGTCTGCCAGGTAAGCTTGCCGACTGCTCCGATACAGATCCTGAAAAATGTGAGCTTTATCTGGTAGAGGGTGACTCGGCGGGCGGTACTGCCAAACAAGGTCGTAACCGGGCATTTCAGGCCATTCTGCCACTGCGTGGTAAAATCCTGAACGTCGAAAAGGCGCTCGAACATAAGGTATACGAGAACGAAGAGATTAAAAACATCTGGACCGCCCTGGGCGTTCGGCTTGAGAAAAAGGATGACGAAACCATCATGAACCTGGATAAGCTCCGGTATCATAAAATCATCATCATGACTGATGCCGACGTGGATGGTAGCCACATTCGGACGCTGATTCTGACGTTGTTTTATCGCAACATGAAGGCCCTTATCGATAACGGCTACATATACATTGCTCAGCCTCCGCTTTACCTGGTTAAAAAAGGGAAAGAAGAACGGTACTGCTGGACGGAAGCCCAGCGTGAAGCCGCCGTAAAAGAACTAGCTGGTGCAGGTAAAGAAGAAAATGTAGGTGTTCAGCGGTATAAAGGTCTTGGCGAAATGAATGCCGAGCAGCTCTGGAGTACCACAATGAACCCAGATACCCGTACCCTGAAAGTGGTAACGGTTGAATCAGCCGCTGATGCCGACCACGTGTTCTCGACGCTGATGGGCGATGAGGTAGCCCCCCGGCGCGACTTTATCGAACGAAATGCCAAATACGCCCGAGTGGATGTTTAACTGAATAATAACATAGAGCGGGCCTTAAAGCCCGCTTTTTTGTTTTATTTCGGCGTTACTAAGTTAGTTATGAGATTATAGGCATAGAATTCGATGTTCACCTGAGCGTAGAGCCAACCCGTCGACTCGTAATTCATCATGCACCCGTTGAAACTTATAGTCGTATGCGTTATTCATTAAACCCAAACAGAAACATACTAGGCAACTTGGTCTCACGATTTACCCAACGTCAGGCCAAAACCGCAGCCCAGGCAACCGATAAAATGGCGAAAGTCAGTGAAAAAGTAAGCAGCGTAATCGACCAGAGTGACTATCTGAGTCGGGATCTAAGCTGGATAAAATTCAACGAGCGCGTATTGGATCAGGCTCGAAGTACGAACCGTACCTTGATGGAACGCCTGAAGTTTCTGGCCATTTCGGCCTCAAACCTGGATGAATTTTTCATGATTCGGGTGGGGAGTCTGTACAATTATCTTGACTATCACAAACAACGGGTCGACTACTCCGGGCTTCGGGAGGTTCCGTTCCGAAAAGCGCTCTACACAGCTTCCCATCAGTTCTGCCAGGACCAGCAAGCCGTTTTTACCGAACAACTGCTGCCACTCTTCGCTGAAAATGGCCTTCAACTGGCCAACTTCGAGGATCTGAAAGCCGAAGAGAAGGCCGAAGCTACTGGCTACTTCGACCGCACGATCTACCCTACCCTGACCCCCATGCTGTACGACTATACCCACACCTTCCCGGTTCTGCTGGCGAAGGTGCTGATTTTTGGCGTCGTTACACAAAGCCCTGAACATACTACATCGGGGGGGCACCCAGCGGATGACGACGACCGGCAGCGGCTGTCATTTGTGCAGATTCCTGCCAACTTACCCCGCTTCCTGTCGTTTGAACGTGAGGATATAACACTGTTCGTACCGATTGAAGAAATCGTTCGCCAGAATATAAAGAAGCTCTATCGAAACATCGAAATTCTATCGGTCAATCTGTTCCGTATCACGCGTAACGGCGATTTCACACTTGATGAAAATGATGATGACGAAGTTGATTTTCTGGATGAAGTACGTCAGAAAATCAAAAACCGACGCCTTGGCCGTGTTACACGGGTCGAAGTAGAAGCGGATGGCATTACTGAGGAAAGTGAAACCTGGATGCTGAACCTGCTAAAAAAACGGTGGGAAATTGATGATCTGAATATTTTCGAATCGGCAAGCTTGCTCGATTTTTCGGCCTTCTGGCAGATTATTGGTCACCCGGATTTTAAGGATGACATGCCCCGTCCGCACGCGCCGGTGCCTCCACTGGGGTTAACACGAGAAAAAACGGATAACATTTTTGAGCAGATCAAACAGCGCGATTTACTGCTTCATCACCCATATAACAACTTTGAGCCTGTGCTGCAACTGCTTGAACAGGCTGCCGAAGACCCAAACGTACTGGCCATTAAAATTACAGTCTACCGTCTGGCCAAGCGATCGCGTATTACCGAAGCCTTGCTAAAAGCGGCCGAAAATGGTAAACACGTGTCGGTTCTATTTGAGGTGAAAGCTCGTTTCGATGAGGAAAATAACATCCGTGAAGCCCAGCGGCTACAGAAAGCAGGCTGTTTTGTAATTTATGGCATTAGCCGGTACAAAACCCATACCAAGCTGTTATTGGTAGTCCGAAGCGAGGGAACGCGTGTGGTACGCTATGCACACATGGCAAGTGGCAACTACAACGAAGACACGTCTAAACTCTACACCGACATTGGGCTGCTGACCACCGACGAAATTTACACGCACGATATCTCTGAGTTTTTTAACGTTATTACAGGTCATTCGCTGCCCAACGAATACCAGTATCTGATCACCGCTCCCCGCGATATGCGGGATCAGTTGGTACGGCTCATTCGCCAGGAAGCCACCAATGCCCAGCACGGGCTAGCGAGTGGGATTTGCATAAAAGTAAATTCGCTGGAAGATAAACAGGTCATTGATGAACTCTACAAAGCCTCACAGGCAGGCGTCCCTATTCGCCTGATTGTGAGGAGCATCTGCTGCCTGCGCCCACAACGTCCGGGTTTAAGCGATAACATTCGCGTCCGGTCCATAGTAGGTGATTTTCTGGAACACACCCGGGTCTATTATTTTCACAACAATGGCGACCCTAAGATCTATGGTGGAAGCGCTGACGTTATGGTACGCAGCTTCGATCGACGAATTGAGTCGTTATTCTATCTGGCAGATACCCGTGTGAAGCAGTTAGCCATGCTGATTCTACAGTATAATCTGCTTGACAATGTTAACGCGTACGAACTAAAAGAAGACGGCGACTTCCAGAAATGCGAAGTTCCGGCCGGTGAAGAACCGTTCAATATGCACGAGCGCTTTTTTGAGGTAACCGAAAAAGAAACCATGGCAATTCGGCTGTTTGATGAGGAGATTAAACCGGCCGAGGTAGCTAAAATTGAAGAAGAATATCAGGAAGGTGCCGAGCGTGCCATAGCAGATATTTAGTGGAAAGTAGTTAGGAGCGAGGAGTGAGAATGCTGACGCATTAAAAAATAGCCGTCAGCATTCTCACTCCTCGCTTCTCGCTCCTAACTACTTTTTCCCTATCTTAGCTCACCTAACTGTAACTATGATTTTACTGAATGGAGCGCTTTACTGGACTGATTGGCGTCGTCTTGATCCTGGGCATTGCATATGCACTTTCTGATAACCGAAAAGCTATTAATTTCCGAACCGTAGGTGTAGGTCTCGCCTTACAATTTGGCCTTGCTGTTTTTGTCTTGAAAACGCCAGTTGGGCAACAGGTTTTCCAGACCGTTGGGCATTTCGTAGAACGCCTTTTAGGGAAGGCAGCCAAAGGAGCCGAGTTTGTTTTTGCCCCACTCGTGAACCCCGCTGCCCTGACTAAAGCGTTTGGCCCAGGCAATAACTTCATCTTCTTCTTCTCCATTATTCCGACCATCATTTTCGTAGCCGTACTGGTAAACATCCTTTATCACTTGGGCATCATGCAGCGCATAGTTGCGATTATGGCCCGAGCTATGAAATGGCTAATGGGAGTCAGTGGAGCCGAGGCATTATCGAACGTTGCCAGCACTTTTGTTGGTCAGGTAGAAGCTCAGATCATGATTAAGCCCTATCTGAATGGTATGACGAATTCCGAACTGCTGGCTAGTATGACCGGGTCTTTTGCCTGTATTGCGGGTGGTGTACTGGCGGTCTATATTTCCTTAGGCGTACCTGGCCCTTACCTCCTGGCGGCCAGCATCATGGCGGCACCGGGAGCCTTGGTAATCAGTAAGATTGTTATGCCTGAAACACAGGTTTCAGAGACACAGGGAACCGTAAAAGTAGAGATCAAGAAGATACACGCAAACTTATTGGATGCTATTGCAGCAGGTGCCAGTGAGGGCTTGAAAGTAGGCTTCAATGTGGTAGCTATGCTGATTGGCTTTATTGCCCTGATCGCCCTGCTCGATACAATTCTGTTCAAGATTGGGTTTTACCTGATAGGCATCGACTACCTGAGTCTTAATTTCCTGCTGGGTAAAGTATTCTCTATTTTTGCGTGGGCGATGGGCGTACCGGGTAAAGATGTACAAACGGCTGGCGCCCTGATGGGCACCAAAATGGTGGTAAACGAGTTTGTTGCCTACCTGGACATGGTAAAAATCAAACAAACGCTCGACCCAAAAACGATTGCCATCGTCAGCTTTGCTCTATGTGGATTTGCCAATTTTAGCTCGATTGCCATTCAGGTCGGAGGTATTGGCGAGTTGGCCCCAAAACGGCGAAGCGATCTGGCCCGTATCGGATTCAAAGCCTTGATCTGTGGTACGCTGGCCAGTTATATGTCAGCCACATTAGCTGGCCTACTCCTGTAATCAGACCGTGTCAAGAATAAATCAGGTTAATCTATACCTGACGATAGTAACTGAAAAAGCCCTGTCCTGAACTAGGATACAGGGCTTTTTTATGGATTACTATTTTTTCTTTCCATCGTTCAATCCTACCTTCGACGTACGCGTTTTCAGACTATCATAACCCTTAGGCAACCCATGATTCACACAAAACTAATTCCACGTACACCAGAGGCCAATGAACCACCTCTTTTAATAAAATCACTGCTGGCCCAGTCGGCCAAGTATGAGCCACAACGCGAAATCGTTTACCGGGATTTATTTCGAATCAATTATACTCAGTTTAACCAGCGGGTTCGCCAATTGGCGAATGCGTTAACGAAACTGGGCATAAAACCAGGCGATACGGTAGCCGTACTGGACTGGGATAGCCATCGGTATCTGGAATGTTTCTTTGGCGTAACGAGCCTCGGTGCGATTCTGCATACGGTCAATATTCGGTTGTCGCCTGCGCAGATTCTATATACCATGAATCACGCGGAAGATAAAGCGGTGTTGATTCATGAAGACTTCCTTCCCATTCTGAACGCCATCAAAGGTCAGCTACAAACGGTTGATACCTACGTTGTTCTTAGCGATAAAGTGTATAACAACGCTACCGAAACGCAACCGCTTCCCGAACTACCCGAAGGGTTTGCGGGCGAATACGAAGCATTGTTGAAAGAAGCATCTACCGAGTACGATTTCCCGGACTTTGACGAAAATACCTGGGCAACGACATTCTATACAACAGGAACGACTGGTAATCCAAAAGGCGTTTATTTCTCCCACAGGCAGCTATTTATGCATACAATGGGACTGCTGACCTACCTGATCGGCTACGAAGCGCTCCCGTTTAAGTCTCGAAATGATGTATACATGCCCATAACGCCGATGTTTCATGTGCATGCCTGGGGTTTTCCGTTCCTGGCCACATTGATGTCGGCGAAACAGGTATATCCGGGTAAATATGAACCTGAGATGCTGTGCAGACTGATTGTTACCGAAGGCGTAACCCTCTCTCACTGTGTACCAACCATTCTGACTATGCTCGTCGGCAGTCCAGCGGCCCAGAAATTCCGCGAGAACCTCAGCCGCTGGAGCGTATTAATTGGCGGTTCGGCCCTTACCAAAGGCTTAGCCAAAGCCGCTATGGAACTGGGCATCAATATTCTGGCGGGGTACGGCATGTCTGAAACAGCTCCTATTCTTACTGTCGTTTACCTCAATGATTCCGAACGAACGCTACCGCTTGATGAACAGATTGACTTACGGGTACGGGCAGGAAGAATTGCTCCTTTTGTTGAGGCACGACTGATGGACGATGAAGGGAACTTTGTGCCCCACGATGGTCATTCATTGGGCGAAATTGTGGTACGAACTCCCTGGACTACGCAAGGTTACTACAACGATCAAGAGCGGGGTGCCGAGCTTTGGAGAGGTGGCTGGCTTCATACAGGTGATGTAGCCAGTATCACGCCCGATAACTGGGTGATGATTGCGGATCGGACCAAGGACGTTATCAAAACTGGTGGAGAATGGGTTTCATCATTGGATATGGAAAATGAACTCTCGCAGATAGAAGGCGTAGCCGAATCAGCCGTGGTTGGCTTACCGGATGATCGCTGGGGGGAGCGGCCCTATGCGCTTATCGTCCAAAAGCCGGGCTTTACTCTCTCCACTGAGAGTATACGGGCAAGTCTACAAACGAAAGTTGACCGAGGTGAACTGCACAAATGGTACGTACCTGATCGGATCGTTTTTGTACCTGAAATTCCAAAGACCAGTGTCGGTAAAATTGACAAAAAGCGAATTCGATCCGAGATGAAAGAACAACTTTTAGGGTCTTGACAGCAGTTTAACAATAGTAGCCCGGACGGCCGCATCCGGGTTTTATCACAATACTTTTACCCGGACGCGGCCGTCCAGGCTACTGCTATGACGCGAATTGGTCTTTTATCCGATACACACAGCTACCTTGATCCGCAGATTTTCACTCATTTTGCCGATTGTGATGAAATTTGGCATGCAGGCGACGTAGGTATTTTGACAGTGGCTCAAGAGCTTCGCGATTTCCGGCCATTGCGTATTGTATCGGGTAATATCGACCAGGAATCCGTAGACTTACCCGCCAATCAACGATTTACGCTGGAAGGACTTAACATCTGGATAACGCACATTGGCGGTGCACCACCCAAATACAATCCACTAGTACGTCCGCAATTGCTGGCTAATCCACCCGATATTTTTGTCTGTGGCCATTCGCACATTCTTAAGGTAGCTCGTGACCCCACTATGAACAAACTGCTCTACATCAATCCTGGAGCGGCAGGCAAAACAGGATTTCATACCATGCGAACGGCTGTCCGCTTTACGCTTAATGCCAGGCAGATTCAGGACATGCAAGTAATCGAATTAGGTAAAAAGTAACGCGGGTGGAAACCCGCGATTGGTAAACAGCCTGAGATGTTTTGTACCAATCGCGGGTTTCCACCCGCGTTACTTTTTACTATTTTTTAAATGGGCAATGATTCAGGCTCGGTCTCAGCTGGTTTCGACTCTTTACCGATTTCTTCTTTTACCTCTTCTGCTATGCCCTTGTTCTTGTAGGCCTGGTAAACCGTTTCCCGCTCAAATGGTCGCTTGCCAATCAAACGAACGAGATCGTTTTGATATAGAATTTCTTTTTCAAGCAACTCTTTGGCAATCACTTCCAACGCTTCCCGCTTGTCGGTCAGCAAACCTTTGGTACGGGTATAAGCCTCATCAACAATTTTCCGAACTTCTTCGTCGATATGTTTGGCGGTCTCTTCAGAGTATGGCTTATTAAACGCGTAATCAGATTGCTTTGAATCGTAGAACGACACATTACCAATTTTATCGTTCATGCCATACATAGTTACCATACTGTAAGCCAGTTTGGTAATTCGTTCCAGATCGCTTAAAGCCCCTGTCGACACTTTACCAAAGATTAGATCTTCGGCGGCACGACCACCCAACGCCATACACATTTCGTCCATGAGCTGCTCTGTACGGTACAGATACTGTTCACGAGGGAGGTACTGCGCATAGCCCAGGGCCGCTACACCGCGCGGCACGATCGTCACTTTTACGAGCGGATCGGCATGTTCGAGGAACCAGCCTGCCACAGCGTGGCCTGCTTCATGATAAGCAACAATCTCTTTCTCTTCGGGCGAAATGATTTTATTCTTTTTCTCCAGCCCGCCAATCACCCGGTCCATAGCGTCCTGGAAGTCTTTCATATCGACAGCTTCCTTATCGCTACGAGCAGCAATCAGAGCGGCTTCGTTACAAACGTTGGCAATTTCAGCACCGGCAAACCCTGGCGTTTGAGCGGCCAGTTCTTTCGGATCAACATCAGCAGCCAGTTTGATTGGCTTCAGGTGCACCCGAAAAATTGCTTCACGTCCGATGATATCTGGCTTATCGATGCTAATCTGACGGTCGAAACGACCGGGACGCTGCAAAGCTGAATCCAAAACATCAGGACGGTTGGTAGCTGCCAGAATAATGATACCTGAGTCGGTGGCAAAACCATCCATTTCCACCAGCAACGAGTTAAGTGTGTTCTCACGTTCGTCGTTGGCACCTGGCATTGATCCCCGTCCACGTGAACGGCCCACCGCATCGATTTCGTCAATGAAAATAATACAGGGAGCTTTTTCTTTCGCCTGTTTGAACAAGTCACGTACACGAGCGGCACCTACCCCTACAAACATTTCAACGAAATCGGAACCCGACAGTGAGAAGAAGGGAACGCCTGCTTCACCAGCTACAGCTTTTGCCAACAAGGTTTTACCCGTACCAGGAGGGCCAATCAACAACGCTCCTTTAGGAATTTTAGCGCCAAGCTTGGTAAACTTGGTCGGATTCTTCAGATAATCAACGATCTCCTTGATTTCTTCCTTCGCTTCATCCAGACCAGCTACATCATTGAAGGTAATTTTGACCTTGTTATCGGCATCGAACAAAGCGGCTTTCGACTTACCAATGTTGAAAATCTGCCCGCCAGGGCCACCGGCGCCCGACATACGTCCGAGCAGGAAGTACATCGCCAGGATCATCACAATCAGGAAGCCCCAGGTACTGATGATACTTCCAAAGTCACTGCGCTGTTCGAAGCGGTAGTCTACCTTTTCATTATCAGGGACGCCCTGCTGCATAGCATCCAGATCCTTCTTAAAGGTTTCGCCGGATGCGATCTGAAATTGAAAATGAGGACCTCTGTTCGACCCAAAATAAGGTTTGTCCGCAAACAGGTTTCGGTATTTGGGGCTTTGCGCTGCCTGCGGGGTAAGGGTTACCTCCGCAATTTTGTCATTAACCACAACAACCTCAGCCACTTCGTGCTCCTTCACCATCCGCTCAAACCGCTTCTGTGTCGTTTCCTGCGTTGATGAGCTTTTGTTAAAGAACGTAATGCCAAGGATGGCGGCAATTAGCAAAGCAACAATCCAACCCTGAAAATTGGGCTTACGTGGCCCACCACGGGGTACTAACGGATTTCTATTATTGTTTTCTGCCATTTTTTCAGGTTATACAAAACGGATTTCAAAAAGTAACACCGTTTTACAAGTGAATGTTTCTTTAGTATTTCGGTTGGGACAGACGGTTAAACAAAACGATAAACGGCCTAAAATCAGGAATCCTTATTTGACACAGACTTTTAAGGTTATGATGCTGGAGTCAGTTCGTTATCTTCCACTAAATGAATCTCGGCATCACCCCATAACTGTTCCAGGTCGTAAAAAGCACGACGGTCTTTTTTAAAGACGTGGGCCACTACATCGACGTAATCCAGCAAAATCCATTCCCGGTTCATTTTCCCCTCTTTATGCCAGGGGTCTTGTTTGCTGGCTTTGTACACTTCCTCTTCTATTGACGTTGAGATAGCATCAATCTGCGTATCAGAATTACCCGAACAAATTACAAAGTAATCACAGATAGCATTTTTAACGTTACGAAGGTCCATAACAACGATGTCCTGCGCTTTCTTTTCCTGCATCCCCCGAACAACGAAGTCACGAATTTGCTCAGCGGTAAACTCTTTATTGTTGTTTATTCTCATGCTTTCGGTTTAACATTGCCACACTAATCAGCGGGTACTTTATTTAAAAGGCAATCTGCCCGAAGCACCATTCATTAGCTTAACTACTAAACTATACAATATTTTGTACAAAATCTATCCCAAAACGCTTTTTCTTGGACAAATAATCCAATATCTGCCAAGCTGTCAGTCTACCAACGACGAAGCGTCTGCTTTGATTGCCCATTCCGACCCCGCAGAAGGGACTCTCGTCATAACTGATAATCAGACTGCCGGGCGCGGACAGCGTGGTAATCAATGGGAAGCCAAGTCAGGACAAAATCTAACCGTTTCGGCTATCCTACGGCCCAATTTTTTATTAGCCAGCGAACAGTTCTGGTTAAATATCGCCCTTTCGCTCGGCATTTATGACACGCTGCAACCGCTGCTTGGCGACGCCCTGCGAATCAAATGGCCTAACGATATATACGTAGGCAATCAGAAGTTGGGTGGTATACTGATTGAAAATATTTTACACGGCTACAACCTTGCGTGGTCGATTGTCGGGATGGGGCTCAATATTAACCAAACTCGGTTTGGTTATACCACTGCCACATCCCTCCAATTGCAGTCTCCATTACCCAATGCGTATGATCTGCCGGGTCTACTTAGCCGACTTTGCGAAACGCTGGAACAACGCTACATACAACTGCGTTCAGGCCAGCGTGATGTATTAAAGATCAATTACTTACAAATCCTCTACCGGTATCAGGAAGAATACTCCTTTGAAAGCGAAGGCCAACTATTTCTTGGGACGATCGTTGGCGTTGACACCACTGGCCGTCTGGCCATAGCTATAGATGGACAAGTAAGGTATTTCGGGTTCAAGGAAGTAAGTTTTGTGATATAAGCGATAAAGTGATGTATGATCTAGGATGTATGATGTAATTAACTCTAGTCATACATCCTAGATCATACATCACTTTATCGCTTCTTCCACTGGATTCCCGATGCATCCGTTTGGTTCGAGCAGTTTAAGAAGGGCCGTGATGGTTGGTGCTATGTCATGAATATGCGTACGACGGAGCGTTTGACCAGGTTTTACCCCCCAGCCATACAGTAAAAAAGGAACGTGGGTGTCGTAGGCGTAGGTAGTGCCATGGGTAGTCCCTTTAGACCGGCCTTCGAGCCAGCCTGGTGCCTGCATCACATAAAAATCGCCACTGCGGTTTGGGTGGTAAACGTTACGAAACAGATTCTCCTGCAAAGATGGCAGCGCTTCGGCCCCAAGGTTATGCAGGTTAACAACATTGACAACAGCTTTCTGCTTCAACAAGGTTGCCTGCAAAAGTTCATAAACCTGCTGAATAGGAACTTTCTTTTCTACCAGCAAAGCATGATTCAGGTAAATCTGCTGATTGATATAGGCCAGCATCCATTGCCCTGGGCCATACGCTTTTTCAAGAGTGGCTTTTACCGTTTCCCCAATCTCGCCATAGCTTTTGGTACCTGACGGAATACGGTACTCCTGCAGAAATCCCGGCGCATCGACTACCCCATGATCGGCCGATAGGAAGGCGACCCATTGCCCTTGCCCGACTGTTGCATCCAGTTGCGAAAAAATATCGGCCAACTGCCGATCGAGCCGAATGTAATTATCTTCCGTTTCAATGGCATGGGTGCCAAAGGCATGGCCAATGTAATCGGGCGAGGAAAAGCTAAGGCAAAGCATATCGGTCACGTCATGCTGGCCTAACTGCTCACCTTTGAGCGCTGCTAGCGCGAATTCTTTCGTGATCTGATCACCATAAGGGCTGGTACGCAGTACTTCATATTTACTGCTGCCCGTTTGAACGGCAAACTCGTGGGGAAAAACAGATTTGGCTTCACCCGGCATCGTGCTTTCATACGGCTTATCATCGGACGTACTTTCTGTGTACTGGTTCAGAGGAAGCGTAGTTTCCCATTTTTGAGTCAGGAACTGATCACCCAGCTTACGCGCATTGAACTCCTGCACCCATTTCGGTAATTCATTCTGGTAGAACGTGCTGCTGATGAAATTACCGTCTTTCGAATCGTACCAGTAGGCGGCATTGGCTGAATGCCCTGCTGGCAAAATAGCCCCCCGATCTTTCAGCGCAATACCGATCACTTTTGACCGACCATCGGTAGCCAGTTTAAGCTGATCACCGATAGTAGTTACCAGCAAGTTCCGGGGCGACATTTTTCCGGCGGTTCCGGTATTCCCCACGGTACTGACGGTTGTATCTTCGGCACAATAGAGTAGTCGTCCAATATTCCGTTCGTAAAAATCATTACCGACAATACCGTTCAGGGCCGGAGCCGAACCGGTATAAATAGCAGCATGACCCGGACCGGTATACGTAGCTGCGTAATGGTAGTGATTATTGCGGGCGTTGAAGCCACCATCCATCATGCGTCGGAACCCACCCGTGCCAAATTTGTTGTAGTATCGATACAAATAATCATAACGCATCTGGTCAACCACAATGCCTACCACCAGTTTTGGTCGGGCCAACGCTTGTCCAGCCGTTGGTTTGGCCGTTGCAGTTGAAGGTTGTTTGGATTGAGCGAAAGCAGAGAGTACTGCTAAAGGGATTAGAAAAGCAGAAGTAATCAGGCGCATAAAGCCGTTTCGTTGGTCGTTAAGGTAACTTGCTGCAAATGTACAAAACAAAAGCAGAGGGTTATTGATTGCCCAACATGAAGTCATTGTTAATGGCATTTCGTCAGAAACTGGCCGTTGTCTTTCGTGCTACGTTTTACCGACTATATTTTTTAGAGGTGCTATTCAATGAAAATCAGCCTAATCTTGTTCAACTACTGGAACTGGATTCATCTCTATGATTCACATTACTGGACCAACTACCTTCTGGCTAACAGCAACCCTGTTTTTCATCGCAATATTTGGGCGCTATGTGCTCTTTTCAATCGCATTCTGGTGGATATTCAAAGTTTCGATGAAAGATCAGTTTGCTCACCGTGAGGTCCAGTTACGGCCTCGTAAAGCAGGCCAGGACTGGCGCGAAATTGGATGGTCTGCCATTACATCCTTAATTTTCACCCTAATTGCTCTTGGCGTTATTCTGGCTTATCAGGATGGATTTACCCAAATTTATACGGATCTATATGCCTACCCTTTACTTTGGTATCCGGTGAGCATTCTGCTGGTCCTATTCATCCACGAAACATACTATTATTGGCTTCATCGCTGGATGCACAAGCCCGGTATATACCGCCTGGTTCATAAAACCCATCATGATAGTCTGACAACATCACCCTGGACAGCTTTTTCGTTCCACCCGCTTGAGAGTACATTACAGGCGATTATTATTCCAGCCTTAACGTTCGTACTTCCACTACATTTTACTGCCGTTGGTCTGATTCTGATTATCATGACCTTTTCGAGTGCGGTTAATCATTTGAACACGGAAATCTACCCGAAAAACTTCGACCATCACTGGCTGGGCCGCTGGCTTATTGGCGCGACGCACCATAGCCTCCACCATACGCAGTTTCGGTTCAACTACGGCCTCTATTTTACATTCTGGGATAAGTGGATGAAAACAGAAAGCCCGGATTTCCACCGAACATTTGGAGAAAAAACAAGTAACAGTATTAGGAGCGAGAAGTGAGGAGCGGGAATGGCTGGCGCATATACTTTCCTTGATGCGCCAGCCATTCCCGCTCCTCACTTCTCGCTACCAGTACTAAACCTTACTTACTTCGCTCAATTGTATACTGCACTAGTTGGTGTAAGGATTTCCGATAAGCAGAATCAGGATAAGCATTTAATAGATTCTGAGCCTCTGTAACGTATCGATTCATTGCCTGGGTAGCATATTCGATACCACCTGAATTTTTCACAAAAGCAATCACTTCAGCCACCTTTTTCGGGTTATCGCTTTCATTCTTGATGATATTGATAATCCGCCGTTTTTCCAGAAACTTAGCCTTATTGAGCGCATAGATCAGGGGCAGGGTCATCTTTTTTTCCTTAATATCGATACCCAGGGGTTTACCAACTTCGGCAGTTCCGTAATCGAACAGATCATCTTTAATCTGAAAAGCAATACCCACTTTTTCCCCGAACACGCGTGCCTGCTCAACGGCAGCAGGATCAGAACCCGCTGAACAGGCACCTACTGCACAACAGGCCGCAATCAACGACGCTGTTTTTTGACGGATAATTTCGTAGTAAACATCCTCGGTAATATCCAGCCGACGCGCTTTTTCAATCTGAAGCAGTTCGCCCTCGCTTAGCTCCCGAACGGCCATGGTTACAATCCGCAGTAAATCGTGGTCATTATTGTCGATAGCCAGGAATAGCCCACGGGTCAACAAATAATCACCGACCAGAACGGCTACTTTATTTTTCCAGAGGGCATTGATTGAAAAAAAGCCACGTCGATAATTCGATTCGTCGACCACGTCATCGTGAACCAGCGACGCGGTATGGCAAAGTTCGATAAGTGACGCCCCCCGGTAGGTCGATTCGGTAATTTGGCCGCAAACACCCGCCATCAGAAATACGAACATCGGGCGTAACTGTTTGCCTTTCCGCTTGACAATGTATTTCGTGATTTGGTCCAGAAGCATCACATCGCTTTTCATTTGCTTCCTGAATTTCTGCTCGAACAATTCCATTTCGGCAGCAATCGGAGCTTGTATATCAGCGACGGTAAGAGACATATTGGAGTCGATAGTTGACAGTCGATTGTTGCGAGTAACCAGTCAACAGTGAGATACCGGCTATTAAACCTACTCTCTTTATCATTGACTGACAGCTAACGCGTATCGGCTATCGACTAAATTTCTGGCAATATTAGTAAGGAAAGCGCAGATGCCGAAAAGGCATTTTGAAAAACACGTCCATTCTCACAACTATCGATACGGCAATTCGTTTTGATAATTATTTGAAAAGCGTCAACTTACCGACCTTTACATCCAGTCGCTTCTGTTTCATGATTGATAATCCTACTCCTCCCGTTCCAAAAGCAGAGGCCATTCTGCCTGCATCTCAATCCCCCATGCGTGCCCTTGTACTGGGCGGAGGATCACTCAAAGGAGCCTTTCAGGTTGGTGCAGTCATGGCGCTTTTTGAATCGGGTTTTGTCCCCGATCAACTCTATGGCATTTCAGTAGGAAGCCTTAATGCAACCTTTATTGCCAATGAAGCCGCCCGCCAGTATAGTGAAACCGGGCAGACAGACTGGGTAAAAGTAGGGAAACACCTCATTGAATTCTGGATACGCAACATCACAAAACCCGACGATGTGGCCGTGATTCGATCGCGATTCAGAATGGGTTATAATACGATTATGAGCCGTTTCGATGGGTTACTGGACAATTCGCCCATTCAGAACCTGATCAGTAAACATGTCGACATGGAGACGATACGCAAAGGCCCGGTGAAGATAAAAGTTGGTGCCGTCGATATCATTCAGGGTGATATGTATTATGCAGATGCCAGCGATCCCCATTTTCTGGATTACGTATATGCCAGTAGTTCGTTACCATTTCTGATGCCGGCCGTTCAGATTGGTGGCGATCATCGACGGGCCTTTTTAGACGGTGGTCTGCGTGAAGTAGCCCCTTTGCGGGTAGCCATCGAAGACGGCGCTACAGACATTGCCTGTGTAGCCTGCCATGCCCGAAAAATATATAACGAGAAATTTAACTACCGCAACCTGCTGAATCTGATGGACCGAGTGAAAGACATTACGGTCAACCAGTTGGTTAACAATGACATTGCCTGGGCAGAACGGTTTGCAGAGCGCGAACGACTACATGGCCGAACGCTGAACCTGACGGTTATTCGGCCCACCGAACCACTTTCCCTGAACCTGATGAAATTTACTTCTGAAGACATTAGTAAGATGATTATACAGGGCTATCAGGCTGGTGTTGAACTTCTGAAAAAAAGTACGGTCGACAAAGAAGTACGGTAAAGCACGCGATAGTTTCACCGTGCCGAGTATGGCCCAAAGATAGCTTTCACCCTGTATGATTCACTCTGATCGTCCAGAACCAGTACATGATACCTTTTACCCCCTTTTTCGACGCGAATGACAATATGCCCTGACTCACTTTTCAGGCGGGGCAGCAAATCGGCAATGATCGTTTTGGCCTCTGGCAGCAGATGTGTAGCAAATACATCTCGTTCACCTCTATAAAATTTGTCTGAAAAAAGCCTTTCGAGAACATCACGACCAGGATGGGATGAAGCCCAAGCTGGCAGGATCAGAACCCTTGGTTGTAGACTGGATAGCAATGATCCATTTTGCGAATCGGGGTAACCATGATGATCGACCAATTGAACATCGACTGGCCCTACAACCTGGGCGACAGGCGTTTCGACATCATGCCAGGCAGGTGCGCCAAACTGAAGCACGCCCTGAAGATCTGCCCCAGAAAAATAATCAAACGCTCCGTACCGAATCTGTAGTGCTATACTGCACATATTTTCGTTTGGATAATCAGCTGGCTTCAACGAACGTAAATCGGGGAACAGACCCTTTATTTTGTCCCCCTCACCTGTCCACAGTTCGCCATTGACCATCAGATTTCGCACCTCAAAGGGATATTTCTGCCGAACTGACAGAGATTTCACCGAAACGATTTGGTCGACCCTACCAGCCTGAAATCGCTCGACAACCAACCCGTTACGTTGTTGCTGCCATGATAAAAAACGCCGATAATTAACCACCATCGAATCAGCATCCATCGGTTTGGGGTACGCATAATCGGGCCAGCCACGATCCAGCATTTTATGAATCGGCACGTATTCTGCAACTTCGGTAATGCCTGCCAGGGTATACTCTCCTTTCGATCGCTTAACAACATTAAGTGGTGTCCCCATATGATCGTCGTGAAAATGCGTGACGATGGCGTAATCAATCGCAGGGTTACGCTGAAAACGCAATACGTTTCGTATATATCGAGCAATCCACTCACCTGCCTGCCGTTCGTTACTGGGCCAGGTAGGGATATTCCGGGGCTTGTTCGTCCGCCAATCCATCGAACTGATGGCACCAGCATCAATCAACAATGTAGTACCCTCCGGGAAAACCACAAAAGTAGCATTACCCTGTCCGGTATTGATATGATGAATATCGAGCTGTCCCTCCTGCCAGACCGGAACCGGCTCGCCTATTCGCTGTGCCCATCCCCAGTAAGGCAGAATAATCAGAAACGCAGTAATTAATTTACGGAGAGCACCCATAGTTGATGAACCATTAAAAGAGCGCAGCTACCGCTACAGGACGGTCGGTTGTAATAATATCGCCCCCTTGACGCAGTAATTCCCGATAACCTGATACCGCTTCAGCCATTGGTTTTTCGTCCAGTTGCCCCACACCATAGGTACCAACTGAGCAGGGGATGTTAAGCTTATGCAATCGTTCGTAAAAGGCGGTAGGCTGAAGTCTCTGTGGCGTTAGCGCAATCAATCGACCCGATGAAGCTAAAGGTGTTTTTTCGAAGTGCTCCAGATCGGGCATACTATTTACCCCAACGGCCAGCCAGAGCGTTGGGTATTGATCCCGTACCCGCTGCGCTTCGGCTATTGAATAACAAATTACAAACACAGAATGCACCGCCTGGTGTTTCTCTACGACCTTCATTACTTGGAGTGGATCAGTACCGGGCTTTACATCCAGCGCAAGCATATACCGGTTTTTATTCCAGTTCAATATGTCAGTAAATGTGGGTACCTGCTGCGTGGTAAGTTCACCAGCCAATGTTTTTAGTCTGACTTTTTTCAAATCTGCCAATGTCCATTCAGCGACTGCCCCTTTGGCATCCGACTCCCGATCAAGAGTAGGATCATGCAATAGCACATAACCACTGTCGCGGGTCAGGCGTACATCCATTTCGATGATGGCATCAGGAAGTTTTTTGGCTGTCTTCTCGAAGGTAGTTATCGAATTTTCGGTATCGGTTGAGCCCGGCCCACCCCGATGCGCCAAAATAAGCGGATGTTCACGATTGGGTTTTAGCCGAAAATATGCGTCAATCGTTTGGGTATCTTTAAACCTATTAACACGTTGTGCCGCAACCTGAACAACCGCTAAACTGATCAGAAGAACTAAAAAGGAAGCTTTCATAGACTAAATCTACAACAACAAAAAATCCCCCGCCAAAACTGTGCGGGGGATTTTTATACGGGAATGAATCCATTTAGAACGAGTAACGAACGCCAAGCTGAGCCTGCCAAACGTTATCCACCGTGATACTTTTGGTGAATACGTCCTGCAAAAGAACCGTTTGACCATTCACAGATTGCGTACCTAACCGATACGTTGGCACACCAGCCGCACTAACGCCTACCAGAGAGAGCGGCTGTGTAGACGTTGTTGTCCAGCCTACACCCCATTTGTTATTGAGCAGGTTACCAACGTTCAGAATATCAGCCCGGAATTGCAGTGTGTGCTTGGTTCCTTTAGCGCCTACAGCGATGTAAAACTCCTGCATCACCGTGAAGTCGAAACGGAGTAGATCAGGAGAGAACACACCGTTACGTTCGACGTATTGACCACGACGACTCTTCAGATAATCATTGTTCTCGATATATTTTTCAAAAGCAGCCTGCTGTTGTTCAGGAGAATACACAACGGCTGATGCTCCAGAACCTACGGTCAAAGCCGAGAATGTCAGCTCTGAAGCGCTTTTGGGAATATAAAGGAGGTCGTTTGTGGTTTGGCCATCCCCATTCAGGTCACCACCGACAACCAGGTTCGTTTTATAACCAGTCGTATACTGACCACCCAACGTGAAGGTTGTAGACCCACCAAACTTACCGCCATAGTTCAGGCGATAGTTTAGATAGCCGATGACACGATGCCGAAGGTCGTTATCACCGAACGAAAGACCCAGATAATTTTGACCTTGTACAGTTGGTACGTTGGCTACAACCGTGCTACCAACTGACTGAATATCCCGAGCCAGGCCGTATGTCCAGGCGAGCATCCCACCAAAACCGTTCGTTGTTGGCTTTTCGAGTTTTGCTGTGAACGTATAGGCTTCACCCTGAGTCGAGTTTTTCAGGATAAACGCGTTTGTGATAGCCGTATTATTGAAACGAGCGATGTTAACAGCACTGGTAGCCGGTCCCTGCGAACCCGATACACCTGATGCTGGAAAACGATTCCGGGTATCAGAGCCACTCAGTACGCGATCGGGAGCTTTCAGGTTAGCATCGATATACCGCAAACCATACAGCGTCTTGTTGTAAATGAATTCGAGGGTACCAATTAAGCCCCAAGGTAACCGTTGGTCAATAGCGATGTTTGTTTTCCAGACCAGCGGATATTTCAGGTTCTGGTCCGTTGCGTTGATTACATACGGAGTCAGTTTGGTAATATCCGTTTGAGTCGGATCAGGCCGTACAGCAGCCGGTAGTTTGCTTGGATCTGTTACAAACGGATACGCTGTGCTGTTGGTAGCCGTTATCAGAGCTGTATTTACCCCGTTGTTACCCAATTGGTTCGATACCAATACTTCAGGAATTCGCGACACAAAGAAGCCACTACCACCCCGAATCTGAGTCATTTTGTCTCCTTTCACATCCCAGTTAAAACCAATCCGGGGCGATAACAACAGACGTGTTTTGGGGAAAGAACCCGTCGTAACCTTATAATCTGCGTTGTTTTCATCTTTGAATGTAAGACCAGCCACAACTGGGTTGTTGAAGTCTTTAGCCGTCGAATTGTCATAGGCAAAGATGTCAGCACGAAGACCAGCCGTCAGTTTGAAATTCGGATTGACCTGGAATTCATCCTGAATATACGCACTGTAGGTGCTTCTGTGCAGTGTTTGTAATGGCTCAGCACCACCTGGCAACAGCGAGTAACGCAGGTTATAACGAGCTACTGCAACGGGCGAAGTTGTGCTGTTTGGGTTGCTAATCGAAGCAAGCGCTGCCGTTTTAAAATCAGCAATCGAGTTGTACACATACACGCCATTGGATGCAGGGAAGAAAACGTTGTTAGACGTGTACTTCTCATAAGACAGACCCAGCGTCAGCGTATGCTTACCAGCGAAGTAACTGAAGTTATCAGTGATATTCAGGGTCGAATAATTCAGTTTGTTGTTTGGGGTGAAGGGGTCAAAACCAACCGTCGTATAAGTCGTACCATCTTTCAGGATGTCGACCGTTGGGAAGACACCTGTTTTATAAGTACGGTCTTCGTTCTGATAGTTGTAGGTAGCCACCAGTTTATTTGCAAACTTACCGCTGAAGGTCGAGTTCAATTCAGCAGCAATCGAACGAGTATTGTCAGCAATGATATAGCCGGTATTCTCTGCAGAAACCGCCAGTGACGAGTTTGTCCGGTTACCATTACCCGCTGTATTACTACTGTTACTATTGCTAATGATCTGGCCCGACTGCGAATCGTGGTGCGAGTAACGTACCGAAAGTTTGTGGTTGTCGTTGATGTTATAATCCAAGCGAATCAACCCTTTCGTACTTTTCACATCGTTGTTGAAATTATCGTAAGCACCCAGATCGAAGTTGAAGTTGGTCTTCATGAAGCTGCTCAAATCGTCCATGTCAGCTTGGGTCACCCGCGATACGTTACCAGTAGTACCTGTTCCCCGGTTAATTACCCAATCAAGAGCAGGTTGACTGCTCTTGTATTGCTCCAGGTTAATGAAGAAGAACAGTTTGTTTTTGATGATTGGACCACCCAAACGCAATCCAAGTGTATTTTGGTTGATATTAACAGGAGGCAGATCGCGGTCATCAGCTTTCTTTCCTACCAGACCATTATTGCGCCACAGATAATAAGCTGAACCTGAAAAGTCGTTGGTACCGGAACGTGTTACGGCGTTGATGCTAGCACCAGCAAAACCTGTCTGGCGAACATCGAACGGAGCTACGTTCAACTGAATTTCGTCCAGAGCATCCAGCGAAACGGCTGTTGTACCCGTACGGCCACCCGCAATAGCTGAGCTACCCAATCCGAAGCCGTTATTGAACACAGCTCCGTCAATAGTTATGTTGTTAAAACGAGCATCCTGACCACCGAATGACTGGCCGTTGCCATATGCGTTGTATTTAGTGATATCATTGATCGTACGACCTAATGTTGGGGTCGTATTGATCATAGCACGACCGTAGGAAGCAGCAGCCCCCGTGCGGTTTGAACTAATAATATCATTTCGGTTTCCGGTCACAATAACCTCCGACAAGGCCGTGCTATTGTCAACCATTTTGAAGTTTACGTCAGCAGCTGTACCCAGATTGGTAAAAACGCCCTCAACTACCTGATCTTTGAAACCAACATAGGTAGCAGTGATTTTAAAAGGCCCACCCACCCGAACACCGGGGAGTGTGTACCGGCCAGATGCGTTCGTCGTGGTACCGTACCGGCTACCCGACGGCTCGTGGATGGCAACGACAGTAGCTCCGGGTAAAAGGCCACCTTTATCGTCGGTAACTTGTCCGCTGATTACGGAGGTCGTTACCTGTGCCATGGCTGCGCTTCCGCCGAGCACAGCCAGTAGAATACTGCCGATTAGCATAAAAGCCGCTCGAAAATGCAGTAGATTTTTAGACATAGAAGTGTTTGTTTGGTTAGCAGTGGTGAGTGTTCATCGATTCGATGCGTTCTCAATTAGGAGACAAATATGCTATTTTTTTTGAGCTTCCAAAAGAGGGGCGTCTTAAAAAAGTACCACCATATCAATTTCTATAGACAAATTCCTACAAATAACACAATTTTTAAATGTTTACGTTCTATTAATCAATGTTACCATATTATTAAGTCATTTTTTGCCACTTGCCCATTTCGATGGTCCATTGAATCTGTTTCAATAAATAACCTGACCGGCTCTTGCCCGACTACCTGATTTCTGTCTTAGTTTTGCCTTATGATGACTCCTGCGGAAACACAATCGATACAGCTTACCCAATACAGTCATGGAGCCGGATGCGGCTGTAAGATATCGCCTAAAATTCTGGATAAGATTCTGCATGGACGCACCAGTAATGCAGCCCTACCGTTGCAAACAAGCCAACCTTTGCTCTCCTCAATTAGCCATTCCCTTATCGTTGGCAACGATTCACGCGACGATGCAGCCGTAATGGATATCGGTAATGGTGAAGCCATTATCAGCACGACAGACTTTTTCATGCCCATTGTTGATGATGCGTTTGACTTCGGGCGGATTGCTTCAGCCAATGCTATTAGTGATGTGTATGCAATGGGCGGAGAGCCGATAATGGCGATTGCCATACTCGGTTGGCCATTAGACAAATTGCCGCCGGAGGTCGCGGGTCAAGTGCTGGAAGGGTCCCGTGCTATTTGTCGGGAAGCAGGTATTCCACTAGCAGGTGGTCACAGCATTGATTCCCCTGAGCCGATCTTTGGGCTGGCGGTTACCGGACGGGTACGACTTGACCACCTCAAACAGAATAACACCGCTACGCAAGGCTGTCGGCTCTACCTAACTAAACCATTGGGAGTTGGTATACTAACGACAGCCCAGAAGAAAGGCTTGTTAAAACCCGAGCATGCTGATATAGCACCCCACCAGATGGCTCAACTTAATAGCTTTGGCGCTGTTCTAGGTAAATTACCGTACGTCAAAGCCTTAACCGATGTGACTGGTTTTGGATTGCTTGGGCACCTGATCGAAATGGCAGAAGGCTCAGGCCTTAGCGCTGTACTTAATTTCGAAGCTGTTCCTACGTTGGCTATGCTGGATGAATACCTAGCTCAAAAAAGTTTTCCGGGTGGTACAACGCGGAATCTGGATAGTTACGGTCATAAAGTAGCAGAATTAACCGAGTTACAACGGTACGTTCTGGCAGACCCACAAACGTCTGGCGGTTTACTCATCGCCGTAGCTGCCGAGAGTACGGACGAGTTTGAACGCGTAGCCTCCGAAAACGGTTTCCATCTAACCTCGTTTGGTGAACTAGTCGAGCAACGAGAAAAAATCGTGTACGTAAACTAAGGTTTGGATGAAATTATTTTACCGCCAGACTGGCGAGTCAGGTCCGGCCATTGTGATTCTGCATGGCGTATTTGGTTCATCAGATAATTGGCTCACAACGAGTAAAGCCATTGCCGCACGAGGTTACCGCGTTTTTGCGGTCGATCAACGGAATCATGGTCAGTCGCCAAGAGGTAGTGAACACGATTACCAGAGTATGGCGTCCGATCTACACGAGTTTCTTGCCGACCACCAGCTCGATAATCCGATTCTGGTTGGGCATTCGATGGGGGGTAAAGCTGTCATGCAATATGCCATGCTCTACCCAGGCACCTATCAAAAACTCGTCGTCGTCGATATTGCACCAAAATTCTACCCCGTTCATCATGCCGAGCTCATTCGAGGGCTAAAAGCTACTGATCTCACTGCAATTAAAGGACGTACAGAAGCCGATGCGGTTTTGCAACGGTATGAGCCTTCGTACACCGTAAGGCAATTTCTGTTGAAAAATTTATACCGAACCGAGCAGGGCGGATTCGACTGGCGCATAAACATTCCGGTCATCGAACGCGAACTGCATGGTATTGGAGAAGAACTGACCAATCCCCGGATTATTACCGAACCGACGCTATTTATTCGGGGTAGCGAGTCTCCTTACATCCTTGACGATGACATTCCGACGATTAAGCGCATATTTCCCAATGCCCAGATCGAAACAATTCAGGGGACTGGGCATTGGGTACAAGCCGAAAAGCCAGTCGAGTTTGTTGACGTATTGATGACGTTTATTGAAAATAAGTAATGCCAACACTTTACTTAATTCCGACTTTACTCGCCGATGATACGGCACAAATGGTGCTCCCCCCTACTATTCGCGAGATAATCGAAAAAACAGATACGTATTTCGTTGAAAATGTGCGATCGGCTCGACGGTTTATCAGCAGCCTGAAAACATCCCGGATCATTGACGAGACGCTATTTTTCGAGCTAACTAAAGATACTCCACCAACAGAAACTCGTCGGCAGATTCAGGAGTTGACCGAACGAAAGCAACATGCAGGCGTTTTGTCGGAAGCAGGGTGCCCAGGCGTGGCTGATCCAGGTGCAGTAGTCGTTGGTATGGCTCATACACTGGGGTGGCGTGTCGAACCCCTGGTGGGGCCTTCCTCTATTCTACTGGCCCTGATGGCGTCGGGTATGAGTGGGCAATCATTTGTGTTCCACGGGTACCTCCCAATTGACCGACAAGACCGGGCTCGTACATTACGTAACCTGGAAAAAGAGGCTCAACAGCATCAGCAAACCCAGATTTTCATGGAAACGCCCTACCGAAATGATGCTCTTTTCGCGGATATACTGACTAGTTGTCAGGCAAATACCCGGCTGTGTGTTGCCAGTAATCTGACCGCGCCTGACGCGCTCGTCCGTACGCTAACCATCCGCGAATGGAAATCGAACGTACCAGATTTACGAAAAAAACCAACCGTGTTTCTACTTTTGTAACCGTAAGGTGGCTGGGCTGACGTTTACGAAGCTTGCCCGAATACTTACCTAACAAGGCGGACAAGATGTCTGCGTCACGCATGATTCACTCCTTTACATTTTCTCCGTTTCAGGAAAACACTTACGTCATTGCCGATGAAACGACTAATGAGGCCGTCATCATCGATCCTGGCTGTTATGAACAAGTTGAAAAGGAAATCTTATGGCGTTTTATCGAAACGAATAAACTAACGGTTAAATACCTGCTGTTAACGCATGCCCATCTTGACCATGTATTTGGCGTTGCTTACGTGAAGCGAAAATTTGGGGTAAAGGCCTATCTGAATCAGCTGGACATGGTCATTTATAATGAAGTTGCGTCTCGTTGTGCGCTTTTTGGCTTACGTGGCTACGAACCCTCAGAGATAGATGAGTTTATTCAGGAGGGCGATCAGTTCACATTCGGAAATACCGTGCTGGACACCTTGTTTGTACCTGGCCACGCACCCGGACATATTGCGTTTGTCAATCATGCCGAACGTTATGTAGTCGGTGGTGATGTATTGTTCAGAGGTAGTGTTGGCCGTACAGATCTTCCGTACTGTAGCTATTCTGACTTGATGACCAGTATCCGAACAAAACTGTATACCTTGCCCGACGATTATACTGTGTATCCAGGCCACATGGCTCCTACCACAATTGGTCGCGAGAAACAAACAAATCCATACGTAAAACTATAAAACGGGCGGCTAGTCCGTTTTACAGCTATGAACCTGCTCAAACATCTCCCGAATGCCATGACCTGCGGCAATTTGCTATGCGGGTGTATTGGACTGGTTATGGCCATGCGTGGCTATCTCGATACAGCAGCCTGGTTAATTGGCGTAGCTGCCATTCTCGACTTTGGAGATGGCTTTGTGGCCCGTCTGGTGAAGGTGTCGGGGCCGTTTGGCAAGGAACTGGATTCACTGGCCGATATGGTTACGTTTGGCGTTCTTCCCGCGACCATCATGTTCCAGCTTTGCTGGTATCAGAATCTGGGGAGTATTTCATACGGTGCTTTCCTGATCGCTGTGTTATCGGCTCTGCGATTAGCCAAATTCAATATCGACACCCGCCAAAGCGACCAGTTTATTGGGGTGCCTACGCCTGCCAATACCATGTTGATTGCGGCTTTTCCGCTCATGCATACGTATCAGCCCCAATACGATGCATTCTGGCAAAATGATTACGCCTTAGGAATGATCATCGCTTTTTCATTCCTGATGGTCTCCGAAATTCCCCTCTTTGCGCTAAAGTTTAAGTCGTTTGGATGGGCCGAAAATCGAATAAAATATAGTTTTCTGATTGCATCCGTGCTACTGCTGTTATTTTTGCAGTTTGCAGCCATTCCCCTGATTATTCTGCTATATATCGTTGTTTCACTAATCTCAAATGAGCGAAAGAGCGAAAGAGCGAAAGAGTGATCATCCCACTCCCAATTCACTCTTTCACTCTTTCACTCTTTCACTCCTTACCAATGAAGTACATCGCCGAAATCAACATCATGACCCGTTCGGAAATTCTGGACCCGCAGGGCAAAGCCGTAAAACTGGGTTTGCATAATCTCCAGATGGACACCATCGATAATGTTCGGATCGGAAAACACATCCGGCTTGAAGTGGATGCCGATACCGAAGAACAAGCTCGTACCACCGTTGATTCGGCCTGTCGCCAGCTACTGGCCAACCTGATCATGGAAGAGTATTCGTTTGAGCTACAGCCCGCTTAAACGTACATATCCTTTTTCTACAAAGGCGCAGCTATCACAAAGAAGGACACCTCATAACCAATCAATTATTGGTCGACGTTCTTTGTGATGGCTGTGCCTTTGCGTTGACGATGCATACCATTCTGGAGGATTCCTTTGTACCTTTGCCGACTATTTGATTTTGACGAATGAATACCACTTACGCTAGTATTAAAGGGTTAGGCTTCTACGTTCCTGAAACCATCGTAACGAACCAGGATTTAACCCAACATATGGATACCTCGGATGCCTGGATTCAGGAACGGACGGGGATAAAGCAACGACGCTACTTCACTTACGGTAAAGATACCAACGCCAGCATGGCTACCGCTGCCTCGCGCATGGCCCTCGATCGATCCCAGGTCGATACTAAAGAAGTTGACCTGATTGTTTATGCAACCATCACGCCCGACTATTACTTTCCCGGTTCAGCCTTTCTTATGCAGCGTGAATTAGGTCTGGAAGGCGTTGGCGTGATCGACATTCGGAATCAATGCTCCGGCTTCGTTTATGCACTTTCCATTGCCGATCAATTCATTAAAACCGGCATGTATAAGACCATACTGGTTGTCGGCTCAGAGATCCAATCAACCTTCCTGAATAAAAGTAATGAAGGGCGGGGGGTAGCCGTCATTTTCGGCGATGGAGCCGGGGCTGCTGTCGTACAGGCCACGACCGACCCAGAACACCGCATCTTATCAACTCATTTACATGCCGACGGACGTTATGCCGAAGAATTATACGTTCGGGACCCTGGCAGTAGTCGTGAAGGACGCTGGCTTACGGAAGAAACCCTGTCAGGTGGCAACTACAATGTAACCATGAACGGGAACGCCGTCTTCAAGCATGCTGTCGTACGGTTTGCGGAAGTCATTCAGGAGAGTTTAGCAGCCAATGCGTACAAACCGGAAGATCTGGCCTTATTGGTTCCTCACCAGGCGAATATCCGAATCTCGGAGTATGTTCGTCAACAGATGAACTTGCCTGAAGAAAAAGTCTTCAACAACATTCAGAAGTATGGCAACACAACGGCAGCTTCTATCCCGATTGCATTAACCGAAGCTTATGAAGAAGGGCGTATTAAACCCGGTGACCTGGTCTGTCTGGCCGCATTCGGCAGCGGATTCACCTGGGCATCAGCACTGATCAAATGGTAATGATTGAATTGTTGAGTGACTGAATTGTTAATTTATTCAATCATTCAGTCACTCAACAATTCAATCATCAATAAGTCCCCACCGAAAGCATGACCAGGGTACAGGCTTCGATGGTCTCGACTCCCTCTGCCCGAAGCTGTTTGTCAAATTCGGGGTTTTCGGCACCGGGGTTAAAGATAACCCGTTTGGGTTTTAGCCGTTTAATATACTCATACAATTTAGGTTGATTTTGGGGTCCTACATACATCGTTACTGTATCGATCCCCTGTAAATCTGGCTCGCCAGTCCGGATAGGATGTCCTTCGATGTCCCCCTCCCGCGATCCCAGTAATTCTATAGTATGGCCATGTTGAAGCAAACGGTAAGCAGCCAGATTGGCATAGCGCCCAGCTTTAGCGGTTGCTCCAACTATAAGCGTTTTTTTCTTCTGAGCATTCATTGTCATAGTAGTACGAAGGCATAATATACCTTTCTATACACTTAACCAATCTGGAGAAGAAGCAGTTTCGAAGCCATTAACACCCGCTTTATCAATTAAATTTACTATTGACATTACTTATGCTATAAATTTGTTCATTATCAATAGCTTATCATATTAAGTGAGCATTTTAAAAGAATCTTGGTAGTAAAATCATTATGTTACAACTATTTTGCCCTATAGTTGTTAAGGACTCATCAGAAAGCTCATATCCGGCTGAAATTCACGGCTATCATAAAAATCATCGGTCATGGATGCCAAAGACAAACAGAATTTTTGGAATGAAAAGTGGACACCGATCGTGTTTGAAGGTATTGAAAACCCTCCTCATTACGAAGTCTCCAACTATGGACGGCTTCGTAGCTTCCAATCGGCTCCCACAAATCGTTCATCAAGTCCTTCCGGCCATACACCGGGTAAACCCATAAAAGGCTCTGTAATTCAGGGCTATAGATCGCTTAACATCCGATCTGGCGGTAAAACTATAAATCGGTATATCCACAAACTGGTAGCCGAACATTTTGTTACGCGTAGCCATCCCGATCAGACGTTTGTGATCCATCTTGATCATGACAAACTCAATAACCACTTCCAGAATCTGCGATGGGTTACAAAGGCTGACATGATTGAGCATAATCGGAATAACCCTAACCTTAAAAACCGGCTAATCCCTCGTCAGACCCGTAATTATAAACTAACCGAAAGCAAGGTCAAAATCATCAAGAAACTTCTACTAAACGACAAAAATCGGTTAAAGATGATTGCCAAGCAGTTTGGTATCACCCATACACAGTTAAACCGGATTCGGTCAGGCGAGAACTGGAAACATGTTACGATTGAGTAACATTCTCATTTGAGTGTGTGTAAGGGCTATCGCGTGCAGTCTTAAATCCGACTGCTCGAAATCTCTATATAAGGCTATTTGTTAGCGCTGGGCAATACTAAATTGCTTAAGTGTAGTAGCATTCCAATGGCAAATCCTTCAAAACTCACATTCAGATTTTGAAGGATTTGTCCTGTTCTCTTTAATAATTCACATCGTCGCCAACACCAAGTCCTGGTGCACCTGCCAGCGGCATCGAGACAAAAAACGAGGTTCCTACACCTTCATCTGTTTCGAACCAGATGGAGCCACCAGCATGTTCAACACCACGTTTGGCAATCCACAGGCCAACGCCAGATCCCCCTCCTTTTGTACTGAAATTGGGCAGAAAAACTTTATTCCGAATGGTTTCGGGGATGCCCACCCCATTGTCATGGACTTCAATCAAAACCGAATCGCTACCGGTCGAAAGCTTCAGATCGATTACAGGCTTCCGGTCAGTCGGAACAGATTGAATAGCATTGATCAGCAGGTTAGTCATGATTCGACCCATAAACTGCCGATCCCCCATAACCATAATAGGCCCTTCCACACTCTCTCGTCGAAGTGTAATCCGTTTGTCATCAGCATATAAATCTGCCGTTTTATTGAAGACGCCCGTAACTTCAAATTCTTCTTTTTTGGGCATCGGCATCTTGGCAAACTCAGTAAATGAGTTGGCAATGTCACTGATGTTATCAATCTGATCCAGCAACGAATCGAATGTTCGAAGGATCACCTTACGCGAAGGATCTCCATTTAAGCCTGCTGCGTCCTTTCCATTGTTCGGGAATGTTCGTTGCAGATGCTGCAACGTTAATTTCATGGGTGTCAATGGATTTTTGATTTCATGAGCAATCTGTTTGGCCATTTCCCGCCATGCCGATTGTTTTTCTGTTTGGGCCAGCGCAAGCTTGCTTTCTTCGAGTTTCAACAACATCCGGTTATACTCACGAATCAGCAGGCCAATTTCATCGTCCGACTGCCAGGGTAACGGATCGTTCGGACGCTCCAGATTGGTTTTCCTAATTTTTTGCGTCAGCAGTCGAAGCGGTTTGGTCAGCATATGCGATGCGAAATAGGATAAGATCAGAAAGAACAGGAATAGAGCCGTGAAAATGCTCAATGATGTCGCAATAACCTCAATGATTTTCCGGTCAAGTTCGGGTTGAGCGTAGAAATACGGAATACTCAATACCCCCAGCAGGTGCCCATCGTACGACTTAATACTGGCATAGGCCGTCCGATAATTCAGCGTTCCCAGCGATTCGTCGAGCAAAACCTGGTTCTCCTTATCTTCAATAATATGGTTGTAGGCTTCCGGATTGATCCGTTTGGAAAGATATCCCCTTTCATAAATGATCGGGCGCGTCGATGTGTATAACCTCCCCTGAGCGTCGAACAGATTAATATCGATGTTGGCATCACGGGCAATCTTCCCTAATTCTTCTTCCATCGATGCCTTGCTCCGCTTTTGCGCATACAGATGTTCGTCGAGGTAAATCAGAAAGTTAGACGCAATATTCCGGGTATTGACAATATAGGTATCTTTCTGGTTATCAACATAATTTGAACTTATTACGCCCAGAATTATGAGGATCACGAAGATCAACGGCAGAAAAAAAGCCAGATTCAACAGGATCTGAATCCGGGTCGAATAGTTGATGTTGAATTTGGAGAATCGATAATTGATCGCATAGCAGGCAATGACCAGAATGACGGTCAGCACCAGCAAGAGGTATAGAAATGAGAAATTGGAGAATATATTCCGAAACGGGTACTCTGGCGACGATACCACCACCACACGACCATTCTGGCCTCTTTGTGCTATGTGCTGATAATGATTACTGGATATCCCGGTTGTAAATAAAGCCGGATTGTTCAGCAGCGAAAGTTCAAGCTGCCGGTCATAATTATAATTTCCGGGAGAGCTATACCAAAGCTTATACTGTACGGGGCCGGTTAATGCTTTACCCGGATCGGGCCCGGTAAAAAAGGCATAGCTGTATTCCTGCGTATCCTGATTTTGGCTAAACTTTGTATCAACCAGCAGTCCAGGATACACGCCTTTAGGCCGTTCTTTTCGAAGCCGGAGGTCGAGCACAACATACCCCATCGTATCAGTTGATGACGTTCCTGATTGGAGAGCCGAACCCGCTGGCGCTACTGACCGAAGAATCGGCACAAAGCACACATACTGCTTTACAAATTGGTTGTCCGCTTCGCTGACAAAGTAAATGCCTGCATACTCCGTTTTATAAGCCTCCTGACGATACCGCGCCGTCAGCGACGATAGCGAAACGGGATCAGGGCTAATATCGAGTGGGCGGCCATTCGACCGAAACGAAAACACCTCAATATCGTACTTGTCGAAGTATTTATCCAGGTGTAAACTTTTCACCCGGTGCTGTATTCGCTCACGAACCAGGAGCGTATCGGTTCGCAGCGCACGAGCAATCTCCGCATCTTTCTGAATCGACTCCTGCGCTTTACTCATCAGGAATTCGCCAAATACATCGTTTTCGGCCAGAAGCTGGGCAGCAAATTCCTGCTCATGGTTTAACTGTTTCCGAATCTCCTGATTATAAACGACGTACGACGTCATTACTGCGCAAATGAACGCTGCCAGAAACAGATAAATGGACGTTTTATAACGAAATGTATAAAGCGTTTTGGGTAATTGACTTACATATATAACCAGAAAATAGATTCCATTCAGCAGAAAAACGGGTTCCAAAGAACCACCCACCAACAACCAGATACCTGCACTTAATACGGAACCAGCCATGATCAATGCCAGGCCAATGCCGACATGATTGATTCGGTTGTAGCGCAAAAACAGGCTCGCCAGTAAATGCGTAACCAGAAAATAAATACAGGATATAATAATAAAGACTACCAGACAGGCGATCTTCAGAAATGAAAAATGGATGTTAAGGGTAATATCAAGCGTAAACTGCGACTTTTCGTAGATGTTGGTCAGCTCAATATAGCATAGAGTAAATGTCACATAACCAAGCACAACACAGCCTACCGATACCACCAGTTTCAGCCAGTGGGGCTGCTTGAGCAACCAGACATAGAACTGCGAACGGAAATAGTACCTCACCCAGTAAAAAGCCAGGATGGCCATTACCAGTGCATTGAGCAGCAAGTCGCCCAGAGATGGAACTAGTATCGAGGATGCATAATATTTAGGATTGAACAGGTCCGATTCGATGAATAAAAACGGAACCCCGAAAAAAAGCATAACGGCCCGCAACAGCAACAGATAGGTTGCCAACGCCACAAAGCCCCATTCATAACGCCGTTTTTTCCGGAGTCGAACCATAAGCTGTAACACATACAACCCCAGAAAAATAACTCCCAATGTAGCCAGAATGACCGTGTTGACGGGGGTAGTGTGGTTCCGATACGCATCGACTTTAGGCGGCACTACCGAAAACAGGAAGGCTGACGTATTATCGTAGATAGCCTCGTAGGTATTGAGCCGTTTGTCTGTAACAGATTGCGGATCAAGCGAAAATATATCTGGGTTATAGCCTGACTGTAAATAGGCGTTATTGCTGTGATAATACCGATGGATATTCACTAACGAATAAGCGTCCAGTACATTGCCTCCAGCCGCAATACGACGATGGCTAACCACAAAACGCCCCTGCTCGAAGTCAATTAATTTCGGTATGGTTGTTACAACCGATAACTGACCATAATCGGGCACAAACCGATAGTCCGACCAGTATTCTAATCGACCATCGCGAAAGACAAAGAATGGGTAATGCGAAGGCAGCCTGAAGTAGTCAGTAAATGTGGGCTTGGCATTTCTGACCAGTAATGCCGATACACTATCCAATTCGGATGTACTCACCTGCATCTCTTCCTTCACCCGCTGCTGCACTGCACTTAGGTATTGCTCATCGGTAGCACCAGGTTCATTCTGTTCCAGAAAAAGGAAATACAGAACTGAACAGCCGATTGTTACTGCAGCCAGGAGCAGAAAAATATGTTTTTCGATACGCTTCACCAGGTGGGCAAACTTGTCTTTCCCGAAAACCATCCCTAAAATCATGCCAAGATTTTAGCCTAGGACTAATAGTCGATAGAACTAGTAACCATTCAGGCTAGCAGCGCATTGATTACCAACCCTATCGACTATTGAACCTTAGACAGTTTTTCTACCGTATAGCCTCCAGTTTCATAGCCTATTTCAGCACCAAATACATAAAGCAAATGCTTGCGGTCGATAATGACCTGTACCCCTTCTACGTTATACACTTCGTCGGAGGGGCCAGGCAGGTCGAAACCCAGTAACCAGGATGACCCACAACCTCCCCCCCGGATACCCACGCGTAATCCGTACTCGCCGGGAATTTTATTAGCCTGAAGTGTGTCCAGTATCTGTTGACGGGCTTCAGGTCGAACGCGAACGGGATTATCTAGTGTGAGCATACATTCTGGAGATTTAGCGTTTGCTATTCAGTTCAACTGCAAACGCTAAACCTATTAACGTTTAAAAAACCCATTTTATCAAAATTACCATTTTTACGGAACAACGTTCCTTCTTTTTATGGATCTAGTGAGCGATTTTCTCAAACTGATTGTACCTGCGGGACTAGTACTTTATGGAATGTATCTGACGGTCAAATTATTACTCGAACGTGAAGCCGACCGGCATCGCTATGATGTGCAGGCCCGCTATACGGAAACCGTTGTACCGATCCGATTACAGGCATACGAACGAATGGTTCTGTTTCTGGAACGTATCAGCCCCAATAACCTATTATTACGCCTAGGCAATAGTTCAACCACCGTCATCGAGTTCCAGCAGCGGCTTCTTCAGGAAATCCGGGATGAGTATAACCATAACCTGTCGCAGCAGGTATACATGAGTCAGAAGGTATGGGATCAGATTCAGGCAGCTATGAATGAAGTGGTTACCCTGATCAACCAGGCATCGGGCGATACGCGGCCTGACGCACCCGCCATCGAACTCTCCAAACGAATTTTTGAACGGATTATTCAAAAAGATCGCCAACCAACGGCTGATGCGCTTCGTGCCGTGAAAGAAGAAATTCAAGCCATGTTTATGTAATGCGAAGATGCGGCCTTTCGAAAAGATGACGGAATTCCGCATCTCTGCGTTACTCAAAACACTGCCGACGATACCATCAGGGCTTTTTGTAGAGCTGACTGGTTGATGGATAGTGCAATCTCCTCATCCAACAGGGTTTGGATAATTTCTTCAGTTGGGAGATTCCCGGTTAACGCATCGGCTGCCATTGGGCAGCCACCAAAGCCTCGTAGAGCACCGTCGATACGGTTAACCCCAGCCCGAATGGCTGCTCGTATTTTTGCCCCAGCCTCACCCGGACGTGCATGCAGGTGGGCCCCAAATTCAACCGACGGAAACGTTTGAATCAAGTGTCGAAAAAGCATTTCAATCGCTTCGGGCGTCGAGGAGCCGATGGTATCGGATGGGGCAATAATACCTACCCCCAGTTGCAGTAGCTTTTCCGTAAAGTCACTGACAATGGCTGGACTATATGAGTCACCATAAGGATTGCCAAATCCCATCGACAAATAAACGACCAACTGCTTACCCGACTCTACACAAAGCGACTGCATATCAGCCACTTCAATAAATGCCTGAGCAATTGACTTGTTGGTATTACGTTGCTGAAAGGTTTCAGAAACGGATAAGGGAAAGCCAATGTATTGAATTTGTGGATAGGCGACCGCCTGTTCGGCACCTCGCCGATTGGCCACAATGGCCAGGAGTTTCGTCGACGTAGACGTTAGATCAAGGCCCGCCAATACCTCGGCAGTATCCCGCATCTGAGGGATCGCTTTCGGCGACACGAAACTGCCAAAATCCAGCGTATCGAATCCAACCTGTAAGAGTGTATTCAGGTACTGAATTTTGAGGTCAGTCGGAACAAAATGGTCTAGTCCCTGCATTGCATCGCGGGGGCACTCGATTAGTTTCATCGACGTACAGTTTGACGCGTCAGAAAGGCGAACATGAGCATCACCACTCCACAGATCGCTAGCCCCCCTGCTTCGCGGGCCATTTCGATATTCAGGCTTCGCATACCCACTTCACTGAACAGAAACCCTTCAAATTTCGGAGGCCATTGATACGCTGCTGACGCAAAAAACAGGACGGCCAGTACAACAAAAAACCACCAGCGCCCCAGATTGGCGTAGGCCATAAAACAGGCTGCGGCCGCCACGCCATAAATAGGAATCCAGACTTCAGGGTCAGGATCGTTGTATTGGAATGCCGCAAATAAAACAAACAACAGTCCGAAAATGATCGCCAGTGTTTTACGCATGTTTTACTAGAAGTTAAGTGGAGTTAGAACGATACATACGGTGGCAGGAATAAGTTTCTCGAGCAATGTTCCTACTCTTTTACCTCACCTGATTAAAATCAATCGTCTAGTGACAATATTCTGCTACGGCATTGGCAGCGTCTACATAGCCTAGCGTTTGGGCCTGCTTCAGACTCAGGCAGGCCGACTCACGGTCGTTTTGCAAAACCTGGGCAATACCCAGCCCATAAAACGCTTTCCCAAATTTAGGATCAGCCTTAACAGCCTGCTGAAAATCGGCAATAGCCCCTGCCAGATCTTTCTGCTGGAATCGGAGGTTTCCCCGATTATAGAAAGCCTGTGCATTTTGCGAATCTAACGCTATGGCCTGCGAAAAATCCGTCATAGCTGGTTGAATCTGCCCCTGGGTCGCAAACAATTGCCCCCGGTTCAGAAAGAGTTCAGCGCTAATTTGTTTGCTCGTATCAGGAGCCAGCCGAATCGCTTCCGAATAATCTTTCAAGGCACCTGTCAGATCATTTTGAGCCACTTTTAGGAGCCCACGGTTATAATAGGGCCGATAGAAATTGGGCTTAAGTTTAATAGCCTGATCATAATCGAGGGTGGCATTGGCATATTCCTTTAGTTCAAAATACGCCACTCCTCTCGAATTAAACGCTTCCACATTCCCGGCATCGGCATTAATGGCCTGATTCAAGGCCTGAACGGCTTCCCGAAATTTTCCTTCTTTTAAATACCCCCTCCCCTGTTCCAGGTAGTTGTCTGATGAGTTGCAGGCAAAGCATGCCAACAAACTAATGTAGATTAATCGCTTCATGATGATAAATGATTGAATGAGTGAATAGTTGAATGATTGAATAGCATCAACTTCACTATTCAATCATTCAACCATTCACTCATTCAATCATTGATTTTTTACAAAGGTATGCCCGAAAATTTGTCGTTGACGAATAGTTGTATAACTTTGCATCGGCAAATCGGTGCTACCAGCTCCTGCTGAATCCCCCAGGTCTTGACCGAAGCAAGGGTAGGTGGTTGTAGCGGTGAGACATTGGTTTGCCATTTTTTATTTCCGCCTATTGCGGTTATGTCGTTTAGGGGTCATGCATTTAGCACTATCAGGCCGCTAAATTCCGAAAACCCAACATGCATCTACTGAACCAGCTTACTACCTCGTTTCAGCAACATTTCCAGGCCGACCCGCTGTTAATCTGCTCTCCAGGCCGTGTCAACCTCATTGGTGAACATACCGATTACAACGAAGGATTTGTGCTTCCAGCCGCTATCGATAAAGCCATATACCTGGCTGTTGGCCCTCGTACCGATCACGAACTACACTTTGTAGCCCATGATCTGAATAAAACATATCAGGGTTCACTGTCTCATCTGGAACCGACGCATACCTGGGCGGATTATATTCTGGGTGTAGTTGCCCAAATGCGACTGGCTGGTTACGACTTTCCCGGCTTTAACTGTATTTTCAGTGGAACGATTCCGATGGGCGCAGGTCTTTCATCGTCAGCAGCGCTGGAAAATGGTGTAGGCTTTGCCCTGAATGAACTGTTTGGGTTAGGTCTCGAACGTATCGACCTGGTAAAATTGTCACAGCGAGCTGAGAATGAGTTTGTAGGCGCAAAAGTGGGGATCATGGATATGTTTGCCAGCATGATGGGCAGGGCTGACCATGTTATCAAACTCGATTGCCGCTCCCTCGATTATACCTATGCTCCTCTACAAATGGAGGGCATCTGTATTGTTCTGTGTGATTCTCAGGTCAAACATTCGCTGGTTACGTCTGAATACAACACCCGCCGGGCCGAATGCGAAGCAGGTGTCCGTTTCCTCCAGACCTTTTACCCTGACATTAAAAGTCTGCGCGACGTAACGATGGCTATGCTCGACCAGCATTTACGGGATACCGAGCCGTTGATTTACCGGCGTTGTGCCTACGTTGTTCAGGAGAATGCCCGCTTACTGGCTGGCGTTGAAGCTCTGGAAGCAAACGACATAGCCACTTTTGGTCAGTTGATGTATGGCTCGCATGAGGGCTTGAGCAAGAACTACGAAGTTAGCTGCCCCGAACTGGATATTCTGGTCGACATTGCTCGAACACATCCAGGTGTATTTGGGGCTCGAATGATGGGAGGAGGCTTTGGCGGATGCACCATCAATCTAGTCCGTGAAGAGGCCCTTGACTCATTTACTGAATTGATTACCAAACAATACAAAGCCCAAACCACTAAAGATACGTACCTTCACGTCTGTAAAATCCAGAACGGAACAGGTATCGTCAAAAACCAATAGGTTAGTAAGTAAATAAGCCAAAACAAGACTTATACACATACTGACCGCAGATCAATTAATAACTCTATTTTACCATGAAATTTTTCATTGACACGGCCAATCTGGCCGACATTCGCGAAGCCCAGCAAATGGGAATTCTCGACGGGGTGACAACCAATCCTTCTCTGATGGCCAAAGAAGGCATTACCGGAAAAGATAATGTAATGCGCCATTACAAAGAAATCTGCGACATCGTTCAGAACGACGTTAGCGCAGAGGTTATCTCGGTCACTTACGACGAAATGATCAAAGAAGGCGAAGAGTTGGCTGAGATCGATGAGAACATCGTAGTAAAAGTGCCGATGAGTGCCGACAGCATCAAAGCCATTAAATATTTTTCGGAAAAAGGCATCCGTACCAACTGTACGCTGGTATTCTCGGCAGGTCAGGCTCTGCTGGCAGCCAAAGCCGGGGCTACGTACGTATCGCCGTTCGTAGGTCGACTAGACGATGTTTCGACCGATGGTATCGAGCTGATTCAGCAAATCGTAAATATTTATACCAACTACGGCTATACAACTGAAGTACTGGCTGCGTCGGTACGTCACCCAATGCACGTTATCCAATGCGCTGAAATCGGCGCCGACGTAATGACGGCTCCGTTAAGCGTTATGAAAATGTTGCTCAACCACCCATTGACCGACATTGGTCTGGCTAAATTCCTGGCCGACCACGCAAAAGCTGAGAAAAAGTAATATTTAGGGTATTCGGTTTACAGATTACGGTGGCTGGCGCGTTTTAGGTTGCGTTAGCCACCGTAATCTGTAAACCGTAAACCAAAGCCGATTTATGTTCTCCTCTGAACCCGTTCTTACTCTCGACCACGCCGATATTTATCAGGGCAAGAAATTAATCCTGGGCGATGTATCGTTCCGAATCGATAAGGGCGATTTTGTTTATTTGATTGGCCGTACGGGAAGTGGAAAAACATCCTTACTAAAAACATTATACGCCGATCTGTGGATGCAGAACGGTAAAGGCTCAGTGGCCGGTTTTTCGCTCGACTCGCTAAAGCCCCGCGACATTCCGATGCTGCGCCGGAAAATTGGCATTGTCTTTCAGGACTTTCAGCTGTTTTTCGACCGTTCAGTAGAAGACAATCTTAAGTTTGTTCTGAAAGCGACGGGCTGGAACAATAAGACAGACATGAACAACCGCATTGCCGACGTGCTAATGCAGGTAGGTTTGGGGACTGCTCAGAAAAAAATGCCTCACCAGCTCTCGGGTGGCGAACAGCAACGAGTTGTCATTGCCCGTGCTATGCTCAATGAACCACTGATTCTTATTGCCGACGAACCAACCGGAAACCTTGATCCGTCGGTGTCGGACCAGATCATGAAAGTATTTCAGGCTATCAACAATGCCGGTACGGCTGTACTGATGGCTACGCATAACTATGACCTGCTGAACAAATACCCGGCTCGCGTATTGCGTTGTCAGGAAGGGCAGGTTATCGAGCTGGCCGGTTAACCATTTGCTCATTTTTTAGACTGACCTTTTCTCCTATGCCTTTTGGTCGTCGCCCTTTCCTACGTTCACTAGTAGCCGGTGCGGGTGCTTCTTTACTCGCTTCGAATCAGGCTGTTCAGGCTGATTCGCCTACCAAAACCGCATCTGTTTCCTGCAATTCCTATTCCTGGTTGACTTTCTATAACCGACAGGGAAAAACCTGGATGGCCGACCCGGATGCTTCTCTTCAGGAGTTTGTTCAGGCAGGTCTAACGGCTTATGAACCTGCGGTCAACACCGCCGATGATGTAGTCAAACTGATTCCATTACTGGCTAAGTACAAACTGGCAATGCCATCGTTGTATGTAAACAGTACACTCCACCGGACCGACGAAGCCCAGAAATCAATTGATTCCGTTTTAAGCATTGCTGAAGCGGCCCGCCAAGCTGGTACCACCACTTTTGTAACCAACCCTAGTCCGATCCAATGGGGTAGTGAAAAAGACAAAACCGATGCGGATTTGGCTGAGCAGGCCAAAAACCTTGACCGATTAGGTGCTGAATTACGCAAGCGAGGTATCACCCTGGCCTATCATACCCATGCCCCTGAGCACCGGCAGGCCGCCCGTGAGTTTCATCACATGCTGCTGGCTACAGACCCAAAAAATGTGTCGCTCTGTCTGGACGCCCATTGGGTATATCGTGGTTCCGGCAATTCGCAGGTGGCCCTGTTCGACGTTGTGAAATTGTACGGCAAGCGCGTCGTAGAAATACACATCCGACAATCGCGTGAGGGCATTTGGCAGGAAACATTTGGCGATGGCGACATCGATTACCGTCGCCTGACTACCGACCTGAAAGCACTGAATGTTCGACCTCTGTTGGTTCTGGAACAATGCCTTGAAAAAAGTTCACCCAATACCATGGGGCCAATTGAAGCGCACAAGCAGGATTTAGTCTACGCCAAAGAGGTATTTTCAGGATTAATCGGATAATGAAACAAAGAGATTAATTGACGGTTATTTATGCTGATAGCTGCCATATAGCTATCAGATAATTACCAACATAATTAAACTCACGTTAGCATTATGCAACCCAATATTGGTCTTGAAGAAGATGTTTTAAAACAGGACAATAGCCTGCTTAACGACTTTCTGTCGGATTTACACGTCCTGTATATCAAAACCCGAAAATATCACTGGAACGTGGCTGGGCCGAATTTCATGGAATACCACAAATTCTTTGAAAGTCAGTATAAAGCCATCGAAGCCGAAATCGATGAAGTTGCTGAGCGAATCCGGCAGTTGGGTGGCAAACCACTGGCTACGATGGCCGAATTCCTTCACAATACCAGCTTAAAAGAAGATATTGGTGCACCTAAAAGTACAGCCGATATGTTCAAACACCTGCTCTCCGACCACGAGCAGATCATTCGTGAACTTCGCGACGACGTTGATAAATGTGCCGACGAACTCAATGATGCCGGTACTGCCGACTTCCTGACGAAGTCGATGGAAGATCATGAAGCGATGGCCTGGATGCTACGAAAATACCTTTCGTAGGGAATAATTGATACTATACAATGTATAATTGAGGAGTTCTTCGCTTTTCATTATACATTGTATAGTATCAATTATTTTCACCTGTGCCCAAATCACTTTCTCTTCGCTCTGGCCTTGGTAGTGTCTTATTCTGGTCGGTTATTTCAGCCGCGTTTATTGGCCCCGGTTCGGTAACAGCCTGCGCAAAAGCTGGCTCTCAATTCGGTTTAGACTTACTCTGGGTATTGACGTTTGCCACACTTGGCACCGTCTGGCTGCAGGAAGCAGCCGCCCGTATTACCATTGCCACTGGCAATGACCTTGGACAGGTAATCACCCAAACCTATACAGGCACGAAAGGAAAATGGGTTGCCTGGTCCTTGTTTCTGGCTATTTTTCTTGGATGCGCAGCCTATCAGGCCGGAAACATTCTTGGTGCCGTATCTGGATTAGCGTTATTGACCGGAGCATCTGTTCCTACCCTGACTGTCGGCATAGGGTTGGCCTGTATCCTCCTGCTCTGGGTTGGTTCAACGCAAAGTCTGGCAAATTTTCTGGGAATCATTGTTTTTGCCATGGGCGGGGCCTTCGTTTATGTAGCCTTTGGCGCTCCTGTTACGCCAACCGAACTTACGACAGCCCTGGTCGTTCCCAATTTCCCATCAGGATCGTTATTACTGATCAATAGTCTGATTGGTACAACTATCGTTCCCTATAATTTATTCTTTGGCTCCAGTATTGTACCCGGCCAGTCGCTGAGCGAGATGCGGCTGGGCATCTGGGTAGCTGTTATTCTGGGGGGAATTATTTCCGTTGTGTTATTATTAGCCGGGTTGCTGATTCCCGGCGACTTCTCGTATCCACACATGGCTCAGGTACTTACCGATCGACTGGGAACATGGGCTGGTTCTTTATTTGCCTTTGGCTTATTTGCGGCTGGACTGGCTTCGTCGATTACGGCTCCCCTGGCCGCTGCCGTTACGGCACAAAGTTTGTTAGGCGTTCCCAAAAATTCGCCGATCTACCGGGGTATTTGGTTAGTGGTTATGCTAACCGGCCTTATGGTGGGGTTGTCCAATGTCAACACCATTGATGTGATTGTAGCCGTTCAGGCGATCAATGGTATTCTACTTCCTTTTGTAACGATCTTCCTGTTTGCAGCCGTCAACAACCGAGCTTTATTAGGCAATACATATTGCAATTCGCTGGCCCAAAACATAGCAATGGGCCTTGTGGTGCTTGTTACGGCTATTTTAGGATTATGGAACGTCTGGTTGGCTTTCAAGGCATAACCCATAAAAAAAGGAGGCTGATTTATGGCCTCCTTTTTTTATCTTATTTCTTCTTATTCACCTCTCGTTCAAGCTGTTCGATTCGCTTTTGCTGTTCAATTAGCCGAAGAGTCATTTCTTCATTCTGCTTTACGAGCGTGGCGAGTAGAGCCGTCAAATCAACGCCCTGTTTGACCATTTCGGTAGCACTGGGTATGCCGGGCAGGTGTTTGTTCTGCTGAACGTATTTTTCGACTTCGGTCAACGACGGGAGTTTGTACGATGGAGCAAAAACATAGTCGGCCCATTGATTTTCCGACGATGGTTGCACACGCATGGCTGTAGCCGATAAATGCGCTCCTAACGTCACATCACCTTTTTCATCAACTGTGAGGAACTTAGCAGCCGTTGCGTTATTGACTGGCGAGTTTGCCGTCATATTCGTTAGCCGAAGGCCACTACGCCCATCCGTACCCGCAGTTAATTCGAGCCGATTTTGGGGAGTTGAAGTACCAATACCCACATTAACGTTATTACCCAGAACCATAGCGTTACTGGTTAACACCCGAGCATTGGCGCCAATGGCTGTTGCATTCGATAAGCCAACTCCTACCCCGATGGCATTAGACCCGATCAGCGTATTATCCTGTCCGTTTATCGCATCAACGCCCGAATTTGGCCCTATAAACAGGTTCCGGTTACCACGTTGGTTTCCCTGACCGGCATTGAAACCAATAAACACGTTATCACTACCGTCAGTATTGAGTTTACCCGCTTCGTATCCGACAAAGGTATTGTGGCTACCAACTGTATTGGGGAAGCCTGCTTTATAGCCGAAATACGTGTTGTACGAGCCAGTTGTGTTACCCTGCCCCGCCTGACTACCCATAAAGGTATTGTAAGTGCCCGATCCACCGACAACCGCACTTGTACTTTGGCCGATGATCAGGTTATAGGTGCCGTTTGGCGATTGAAAACTGACGGCCTGATTATCAGGCGTAACTACCTGACTCTGGGCGTGCAGCTCTGCCATAAGGCCAGAAGTAATCAGGGCTAAAACGAGAGTAGAAACTTTCATAGTAAAATGGATACGGAAATACTTGGTAAATATAGCAAAAATCATTCCGAACTATACCTACCAATCCCCTATAGATGAATGCTTTAATTAACCTAAAATTTACTATTCGGTAAATACGTGACTACTACTCTGCGTATAGACTTCTGAGCACTCCATTTAATTTAAGCAAGATGAACCTTTAGCCGAATGCAAAACAGATTACCTTTGGTAAACCACCGTGCGCCATTCACTGCTAGCTGATCATATAGTTGATCTTTTTTAGCTCGCCCCTTTGTAAATCTATTGGGTTCGTAAGCTTTTGACGGGATTCATAAGAGCCGCTTTAATGGCCTGATAACTGACTGTCAGCACAGCGACGGCTACAGCCAGTCCACCTGCCAGTGCAAAGAACCACCATTCTACCTCAATTTTATAGGCAAAGTCCCGTAGCCACTGGCTCATGATGTAGCCAGCAATTGGCGACGCAATCAGCAGAGCGATAAAAATTAGCTTCAGATAATTGGTCAACAACAGCGTGATAATGCTGGCCGCTGAGGCTCCCAGTACTTTTCTGACACCAATCTCCTTGGTGCGCTGATGGGTTGTAAAAGCCGCCAGACCGAACAGCCCCAGGCAAGCAATCACTACTGCCAACCCAGCGAAAATACTGACGAGCTGCCCAATCCGTTGATCAGACTGATACATGGTGTTGAATCGTTCGTTCAGAAAGGAATAGGCAAACGGATTGTCAGTTTCTGCCTTCCATCGTTGCTCGATAGTCGATAGCAAACTAGGTATATCATCCGTCCGGATACGCAAGGCCAACTGTCCATTGTCGCCACCGTAGAACAACAGTAATGGAGCAATGCGCTGGTGCATGGATTCGAAATGAAAGTCTTTTACCACACCAATAACGGTATATGTCTGTTTACTTCCTTCGGTACCATCGCCCACTGTCGAAAGCTGTTTGCCAATGGGCGAATTTTTAAATCCATATTCCCGGACGGCAGCCTCATTCAGCAGAACGGCAGATTTATCGGATGGATAGGCTTTCGAAAAGTTACGCCCCTGCGCCAAACGAATACCTAACGTAGACAGGTAATCATCATCAACGTAATAGCTTTTTGTACGATAAATTCCGCTTCGTACTCCATCCTGAATCTGAATGCCATCTACACTTTGGCTCGATGATCCGGCAGGTAGAAACCCAGCCTTCGACACCTGGATTACCGATGACAATTTAGCCAGCTCATCCCTAAATGCATTTAGTTTTGGCCCAAGTACATGAGTATCGTGCAGGACCAGCACTTGTTCTTTATCGAAGCCAACCTTCTTGTTCTGCATAAACCGCAGTTGCTGGTTAGCGACAATGGTAGCAATCATCATTCCTATCGAGACAACAAACTGAACCGTCACCAAGGCATTACGAAGCCAACCACTCCGTAAATTAACCTGCATTCTGCCGTTAAGCACCATAATGGGTTTGAACGACGAGAGTACAAAGGCCGGATAGCTACCAGCCAATAGGCCAATCACCAGACAAGCTACGACTACCCCAACGAGCATCTTTCCATTCAAAATGGCACTGAGCGTAAACTGTTTTCCGGCTAGTGCATTGAAACCTGGCAATAGGAACAAAACGAGTCCTAGTGCCAACCCCAGGGCCAGAAAGGTGAGTAAAACCGATTCAGTTAGAAACTGACTAACCAATTGCTTACGAACGGAACCCAATACTTTACGGATACCCACTTCTTTAGAACGCCCTGCCGACCCGACGGTGGATAGATTCATGAAGTTGATACAGGCCAATAAAAGAATGAACAGCGCGATCACTGAAAAAATATAGACGTATTTGATATCGCTATTAGGCTCTAACTCATCATCTAAATTAGAACGTAAATGAATGGATTTAATAGGCTGAAAAACAAAGCCAAAGCCATTCCCTTTTTGCAGGAACTCAGACAGTGTCATACCAAAGAATTCCTTTATTTCTGAGGCCATGTATTTGCTGACAAACCCCCGACTTATGCCTTCCACCTGCTGGATAGAATACCCTTCCCGAAGCCGTATATAGGTGTAGGCACCACTAGCCAGCCATTTATTGCCTGTTTTGACGGACAGTAATGAGCCAAACATATCGCAGTGGAAATGCGTGTTTGACGGCACATCTTCACATACACCCGTTATCCGAAAAAGGCCTAACTTCCCCATTGACAACGTCTTCCCGATAGGGTCGGCCTGACCAAAATATTTATGAGCAATCGTTTTCGTAAGGACTAGTGTATTGGGTTCAGTGAGCACTTTTGTCTGGCTGCCTTTCAGCATGTGGAAGTTGAACATTGAGAAGAAATTCGAGTCGACAAAAGACACATTTTCCTCTTTAACGATATTCTCACCTTGTTTTACCAGGAATGCCCCCTCCCGACGCAAACGAGTAACAGCCTCTACCCCAGGGCATTCTTGCAGGAGAGTCTGTCCGGTTGGCCCACACGCATAGGCCAGGTTAATATCCTTTGCATCCACTCGGCCATGTAAGGTCACACGATACAATCGATCGGCATGGGCATGGTAGCGGTCATAGCTTAATTCATGCAGCACGAACAGCACAATCAGCAGGCAGGTTGCCAGTCCTACAGCTAAGCCGACAATATTGATAGCGGTAAACGCTTTGTGCCGCCACAGATTACGGAAAGCGATGGTCAGATAGTTTGAAAGCATATTCGAAAGCAAAGGTTTAGGGTACTTGTAATCAATGATTCTGGAGGGCTCAGCTTTTTGTCGTTTGGCAAAGAAGGGCGTCAAACAATGAAGAACAGCCCAGATGTACGCACGTCGGGCACGGGCAGGTCCTATCTCAATTACCTGCTTATGAAAGGTTTCGTATAAGTCGCCCTGCACATAATCCAGTAAATGGGGAGCAACAAACCATTCCAGGAGTCTGTCAGCCCAGCGGGGTGGCAATTGTCGGCCAGATTGCGGGGAAGTAGGCTTTCTACCCATGCGTTTATCAAAGCTTAAAGACCCAGAAGTTGAAATTTGCCTTGAGGAATAGCCCCCCAAAGTCGGGTTCGCATCTGCTGAATTTCCAGCAATACCCTTCCACCTTCGGTTGTGAGGCTAAACAAACGCTTGCTTCGTCCTCCTCGTTCGGCCGTTGCCCCACCCACCGATGACCTTAGAAAGCCTTTTTCTTCGAGTCGATACAGGGTGGTATGTACGGCGCTGATGGTGAAGCTTCGACCGGTTTGTTGCTGAAGTTGCTCCATAACAGGCACCCCATATACATCCTCCGTGCTGGCGGCCACTATCAGAAGCACCATTTCTTCTAACTCGCCCAATACAGTCTTTTTCATACAGTATATCTAATCGCAGATTAGATACAATATTTTAAATCAAATATGAGACCAAAATGCAAAAAGCCCATTTAGGGCGCCTATAAGCATATTTCGAATGAGAAGGCTGTCCAGAAACGGACGAATTGCTGTCCACGATTGGACATTGCACCTCGGGTGTACAGCCGTTTTTTTAGAGATGTCGGCTACTTATCAATCGGTCTTTATTGACAACTCAACAACGGTACCTGAAATAAGCCGCTTGTAAAAAAACTAATTGCTTTTTAAGAATAACAATTTACCTTCATACGTATTTTTACAAATGCAAACGGTTTATCTGGGTTTAATCAACTACCCCTATGAAGCCACTCTACCTATCCCGTTATCGTTATCTTGTTGCCGTTGGTTTACTATCCGGCTTTTTAGGTAGTTGCTCACCGACCATTCCGGTCTATCAACTTGAACCCGTTTCAGGGGATGTGGCCCGAATCGAAGGGCGGCAGGTTACCAAGGTTGAGCAAAATGGAGTGAGTGTGGTCGCTTCGTTTGAAAAAGAAGATCTGGAATACGTTGCCCTTGACATTGAGCTAAAAAATCATACCGATCATCCGATTGACATCAACCCGGCTGATTTTCATTTTAAAGCCCTCAACTCGGTGAATGATACACTCACCGACCCTCTTAACCCAAACTTAATCCTGTATCGTTCGGCAGCCGACCCATCGTATGAAGCAGGGCGGATGGGACTGAAACGAAAAGAAGAAACCAAGCGATTGAAGCGGGCTAAGGTGATTAATACGCTCCTGATGGTAGCCGTTATTGCAGCCGATGCATCATCAGCCAGCAACAGCCGTTCTTATAACGAATATATAAGAAATCGAACCTTGAGCAATCTGGCTTACCAATCGCTGGCCGTGAAGCGAGTGGTAAATTATAGTAACTTCGCTACTCGGATGCAGCGTTATGACTACGAAGAATACCGCTGGCGCGAACTAGCCCTTAAAGCAGGAACCCTCCCAGCCGGTGAGTCGGTGAGAGGTCTTGTGTATTTACCCAAGGTACCCAACGCGACTTATCTGGCTATTAACTACACTGTACCAGAGCAATCAACAGTGCCCTTACTGTTCAAACAGGAACTTGTGCAGCAAAAAAAGCTTCCCAGGAGACGATAAGCCTGTTTACCAATCATCGTCGTCCTCTTCAAATGTCTGCTGGGCCCGTTTTAGCTCCTGTAGGGCTTTCTGGTTTTGCTGCTTCTGAGCCAGCGCAATTCCTTTTTCATATAACTCAGCCGCATACTCCCGCTCATCCCGTTCGGCATATAAGGCTGCTGCGTGATAATAAGTGGGCAGATAATCTGGATGTTTAGCCAGAAGCTGATCGAAATAAACGCGGGCTTCATCGGGTCGGCCACTCAGGTATTCCATCGCCAGTGCGTAAACATTGAACGGCTCATCCGGTTCTTCTTCTATAAATTGCTTTAATTGCTCAATACGTATGGTATTCATCCGTTCAAGAAAAATAGTATGCTTGCATACTATTTTTTAAGTTTGATTAGTATTTTTGAGCCGTAAAAATAGTCATGATTGCCCGTCGGTGTTATCTAAATAGCACTGGACGACTAATAACAACCGACGATTCACTCTTAAAACCCCAGAAAGCATGAAAATACTAGTGTGTGTGACGAGTGTCCCCGACACCACTACCAAGATTGCCTTCACCGATAACAACACAAAATTAAACAAGGCAGGCGTCACGTTTATTACGGGCCCTTACGACGATTATGCATTGGCGCGGGCAGTTGAACTGAAAGAGAAAACCGGGGCTACGATTACGGTGCTGAACGTAGGCGAGGCCGATGCCGAACCCGTTATCCGTAAATGCCTGGCAATTGGTGCCGATGATGCCATCCGGGTCAATGCCGAGCCAACCGATGCGTACTTCGTAGCCGAACAAATCGCTGCCATTGCCAAAGAAACCAACTATGACCTGATCCTGATGGGTCGCGAATCCATCGATTTCAATGGAGGCCAGGTACATGGTATTGTGGGTGAAATGCTGGGCATTCCCTCCATCTCGCCGGTAATGCTGCTTGATATTGAGGGTGATACCGCTAAGATCACGCGCGAGATCGAAGGAGGCAAAGAAAGCCTGGAAGCTAAATTACCCCTTGTACTCGGCTGTCAGGAACCCATTGCCGAATGGAAAATCCCGAACATGCGGGGTATTATGACTGCTCGTACCAAGCCTCTCAAAGTAGTCGAGCCAGCAGGCACTGACAAGCTCACCACGGTTGCCAGCTACGAACTCCCTGCCCCTCGCGGAGCCGTTAAGATGATTCCTGCCGACGAGGCCGAAAAGCTCATCCAACTGCTGCACACTGAAGCCAAAGTAATCTAAATGTAAAATGTACAATGCAGAATGTAGAATGAAAACAGGAGCTTATACCAGCGTTCATTGTACATTACTCATTTTTCATTCCTAAAAAACTATGTCTGTCCTCATATTTGCTGAATTAGACGAAGGTAAGATTAAGAAATCGGCCCAGGAGGCCATCTTTTACGGGGCCAGAGTAGCTCAGATGCTGGGCACATCGGCAACCGCTATTGTTATTGGTCAGTCCAGCGACGACGAACTGGCTTCAGCCGGTCGTTTTGGTGCTACCAATGTTCTGCATGCCAGCGATGCCAAACTGACAGAACCCAATGGGATGGCTTACGCAACGGTCGTTGCTCAGGCAGCCCAACAGGAAGGCAGTAAGGTCATCGTTTTGGCAAAATCGTCGCTGGGCGATGCCATGACTGCCCGGCTGGCCGGTAAACTGAAAGCCGGGTTAGCTGCCAATGTAGTTGAACTTCCCGATCTGTCGAACGGGTTCCGGGTAAAAAGCAGCATCTACACCGGAAAAGCATTCGCCTATAATGATCTGAAAGCCGACGTTAAAATCCTGGCGATCAAGAAAAATACCATCACGCCTGAAGAAACGGAAGCGTCGGCTTCGGTTAAAGCCTTCTCGCCGACATTGAATGATGCCGATTTTTCCATTTCGGTTAAAAGCACCGATAAATCGTCGGGCGATATTCTGCTGCCCGAAGCCGATCTGGTTGTTTCGGCAGGTCGTGGATTGAAAGGACCAGAGAATTGGGGTATTGTTGAAGATCTGGCCAAGTCCCTCCATGCCGCTACTGCCTGTTCCAAACCCGTTTCGGATCTGGACTGGCGCCCACATTCAGAGCACGTAGGCCAGACCGGGCTGAAGATCAGCCCAAATCTGTACATTGCCTGCGGTATATCCGGTGCCATACAACATCTGGCGGGCGTAAACTCCTCGAAGGTGATTGTTGTTATTAACAAAGACCCAGATGCCCCGTTCTTCAAATCGGCAGATTATGGGATTGTCGGCGATGTATTCGACATCCTTCCCCGCCTTACGAAGGCCGTGCAGGCTCTGTAGTCGTAACCGGAAACCGGAGCGGTTATCAGCCGGTAGTCATCAGTAACGATTATTTTCTTTATTACTGACGACTACTGACTGATAACTGACGACTAAAATTTGTTAAATTTACGCCGTGGATAAGATTAAGCTGGAAATATTAGGACTCTCGCCCAGTCAGTCGCAATCGGGTTCGTTTGCACTGGTATTAGGTGAAGAATATGGCAATCGGCGGTTGCCTATAATCATTGGCATGTTCGAGGCACAGGCCATTGCTATTGAAATTGAAAAGATAGTCCCGAACCGTCCCATGACGCATGATTTGTTCAAGCAGTTTGCGGAACAATTCAAGTTTACGGTTCGTGAGATCGTTATTTCCGATTTACGCGAAGGGATCTTCTTTGCGAAAATTGTTTGCTTCGATGGCGTACGCGAATCGGTTATTGATGCCCGTCCATCCGATGCCATTGCCATCGGAATTCGCTTCGATGTACCCATATATACCAACGAGTCAATCTTATCTGAAGCGGGCATTACCGCCAGTGGCAACGATGAAGAGGAAGAGCAGGAAGAGCTAGTCCGTTCGTCGAACCGGCCTACAACCCGGTCGTTTGGCGATCAGTTGAAAAATGCCTCCTCGGAAGAATTGCAGCGAATGCTCGAAGAAGCCCTCGGCAACGAAGAGTACGAACGAGCGGCTAAGATTCGCGATGAAATGAGCAAGCGCAATTAATTGAATTATTCACCCCCATAACAGCCATCCGAACCAAATGGACCTGGCTTCCCACAGAAACGCCTTCGAGCAACTGCTCGAAGGCGTTTCTATTTTCTGAGATTGATGTTCTATTCGTTCGAAACCAGTTTCAGAATTTTACCACCACTATGATCGCAGAGGTAGAGTTCGGCTTTCTGATCTTCGCCAAACGCTGAAATAGACCCTGCTCTACTTGTCAACTCCTGATTATCGGCAGCTTTATTACCATTCATTGTCAAAGCCCATACACGCCCACTCGCGTAATCAGCATAAACATATTTTCCTTTTAAGGCTGGATTCGACTGGCCCCGATATACATAGCCACCCGTGATTGAAACATCGCCTTTATCACGGCTATACTGATAAATGGGTGGGATCAGCCCGGCAGGATCAATCGTATTGCCAGCGGCTTTAAAGTCTTTCCCAGCTTCTTTGATTCGCCAGCCATAGTTCCCTCCCTTTGTTACAAGGTCAATTTCTTCAAACGTATTTTGGCCAACATCACCTGCCCATAAGCGGCCCTGACTGTCGAAGCTAATTCGCCAGGGATTCCGCAGGCCATAGGCATAAATTTCTTCTCGATAGCCATTCGTATTGCCTTTAAATGGATTATCAGCCGGGATACCATAGTGCCCTTTTTCAGTACTATTAACATCGACACGCAGGATTTTCCCCAACCAGCTACTTCGGTTCTGCGCGTTATTCTGTGGATCGCCCCCACTGCCTCCATCACCTGCTGAAACATACAAATACCCATCAGGACCGAACAGTACTTTTCCTCCATTATGGTTCGAGTAAGGTTGCTCAAACCGAAAGAGAATCTCTTCGGTACCAGGATCTACAGTGGCGGCATTAGCTGATGAGGCTTTGAAACGGCTAACAATGGTTTCGCGTGGATTATTCTTTGTATAGTTGACAAAGAGATACCCGTTTTCCTTAAACTTTGGATGAAAAGCTAGACCCAGTAAACCCATTTCACCACCAGAAGCCACTTTCTTACGAATATCGAGATAGGTCTGAGCAGAGGTTGCCTCGGGGTCGTTGTTAAACACACGAATACGCCCGTCCTGCTCTACAACAAACACCCGATTGGTGCCGTCGTTGGCATGGGTAAATTCGACTGGTGAATCGAAGGTGAGTTTTGGGTATGCGTTAACGACTTTAGCGGATAAAGCTTTTTTTGCAGGAAGAGTATGGGCAGACACGACTGGTACGATCTCACTGGTAGCTACTTCTACGGTATTTTCTGCCTGTGCAGGTTCGCAAGCTGACGAAATCAGCCAGGCAACCCCCGACGTAGCCGCCAGTGAGATCATTAACGCGATGATTGCTTTACTTATCATTAGTGTTCATAGTATTTGTCTTCATAGTTGACTTACAAAAAAGGCTCCAAGCTCAGCAATTTGATTTTTCGGCCCGTATTTTGTACAAAAGCAGGTAGTTTGCGGCTATTGGCTGGTTTTGCGTGCATCTGTCGAGGAAATAGGTTGTGTAGTCTTTCCACAGTGTGTGGTATGGTTTCCACTTTTCAATCCGAACTAGGTATTTCTTAAACTACCGAAACCATGCTGCTACTACGCCAAACGCACCATAGCAAAATCTTGACATAAACCGTAAACTGACAACCGAATACGATACGCTAATTTTACTCGTTCTGAATCGAACGTCTACTACTTCCGAATGGTTTTACAGCAAATGATAACCCCATGACCACGGCGACAAATACGTTTCTCGATCATTTACAGGCCCAACGCTCTCAGTATCGCTACAAGCTTCCCTCACGACCCGACGCCGGTCGATTTATTGACCAGTTAATGCGGCTGTTATTTCCTGTTACACAGGATTGCAAGTCGGTTTCGCAGCACGTCGAAGAAACCTATCAGGCGTTGCATGAGCAGCTTATCAAGCTATTGTGCCCACTGGAAAAGAACTTATCGGCCAGCCCCGAAGCGATTACCGACCACTTTTTCGATCGGTTACCCGCGATCTACGACGACCTGTTGCTCGATGCTCATTCCATAGCCGACAATGATCCTGCGTCAATTGGGGTTGAAGAAGTAGTAGCGGTTTATCCGGGTTTTTATGCGATTGCCGTCTATCGAATCGCCAATGAACTGATGAACCAAAACGTTCCTCTGCTCCCTCGTATGTTGACGGAGTACGCACACGGACAAACAGGCATCGATATTCACCCTGGTGCTCAGATTGGTCGGTCATTTTTTATCGATCATGGTACAGGTGTCGTTATCGGCGAAACAACGGTGATTGGGGATAACGTCAAAATCTATCAGGGAGTTACGCTTGGCGCAACGTATGTGGCCAAAAATATGGCGCAGAAAAAGCGCCATCCAACCATTCAGAATAACGTGGTAATTTATGCCAATGCCACCATACTGGGCGGTCATACCATAGTGGGGCACGATTCGGTCATTGGGGGTAACGTCTGGCTGACAAGCAGTGTAGAACCCCATTCGCTCGTATTTCACCAACATCAAACGGAAGTTCGTTTAAAATCCCTGGAGACTGTCGAACCGATCAATTTTGTCATTTAACTATTTATGAAAGCGACTACCATCCTCGATACTATTGGTCAAACTCCACACGTTCGGATAAACCGTCTGTTTCCGGGTTATGAAGTCTGGACAAAACTTGAACGGGCTAATCCGGGTGCCAGCATAAAAGATCGGATTGCCCTTGCCATGATCGAAGACGCCGAAGCCCAGGGGATGCTTCGAAGTGGCAGCACCATTATTGAACCGACATCGGGTAATACAGGCATTGGCCTGGCTATGGTGGCTGCGGTGAAAGGCTACAAAATCATTCTGGTCATGCCAGAATCGATGAGTATCGAACGTCGAAAGATCATGGCAGCCTACGGAGCCGAATTCGATCTGACCCCTCGCGAAAAAGGGATGCGTGGAGCCATTGATCGAGCCCATGATCTGGTAGCGTCAACACCCGGTGCCTGGATGCCCCAACAGTTCGAGAATCCAGCCAATATTGATATCCATGTCCGCACAACAGCTCAGGAAATCGTAAATGATTTTCCGGCAGGTTTCGACGTGCTGATCACAGGAGTGGGTACGGGTGGTCACATAACTGGGGTAGGCGAAGCGTTGAAGCAGAAATTTCCGTCGATGAAAGTATATGCTGTTGAACCTGAATTATCGCCTGTCATTAGCGGGGGGGCTCCTGGTCCCCACCCTATTCAGGGCATTGGCGCCGGGTTTATTCCGCAGAATTTGCATACCAGCCTGCTAGATGGCACCATACAGGTCAGCAAAGACGAAGCCTATGAAATGGCGCGTCGGTCAGCCAGGGAAGAAGGTATTTTTGTGGGTATTTCTTCGGGTGCATCGCTGGCAGCCATCGCTAAAAAGCTACCCGACATTCCTGTGGGAAGTCGTATTTTGACGTTTTGTTACGACACCGGGGAACGGTATTTATCCATTGACGGGTTGTATTAGTGGAATGTACGCAGTATATTACTGCTTTCCCAACTCCACTTACTACACCTTCTATGGCTCAACAATCGTCTTCTTTTCGACTTATAAAAGATACTATTTTCATTATTGCTGGGGTACTTAGCGCTGGTCTGGGCATTAAAGGTTTCCTTACGTCAAGCCATTTTATCGACGGGGGAGTTACTGGAATTTCGATGCTCCTGGCTACCTTATTCAAGGTTCCTCTACCCATCTGGCTGCTCTTAATTAACCTCCCCTTTATTGGATTAGCCTACCGACAGTTTGGCCGACAGTTTGCCTTCAGAAGCATACTAGCCATTGCCGGGCTATCGATAAGCCTGGCGGTTATTCCGTTTCCCGACGTCACCCCTGATCTTCTTCTGACCGCCGTTTTTGGGGGATTCTTTATTGGGGCCGGTATTGGCCTGACCATACGCGGGGGCGCTGTCCTGGACGGAACAGAGATAGCTGCCCTCCTCATCAGCCGGGGTAGCCCAGTCCTGAAAGTTAGTGATGTGATTCTGGTCCTTAACGTGCTCATATTTGGTGCAGCCGCTTTCTTTTTAGGTGTAAGCCCTGCGCTGTATTCAATGATCACTTATTTTGCCGCGTCCAAAACCGTTGACTTTGTTATTCATGGTATCGAAGAATACACAGCCGTGCTGATTATCTCCAAACAGCATGAAGCCATTCGATTGCGAATCATTGACAAAGGCTGGGGGCTTACCATCCTGAAAGGGCAGGGCGGCTACGGTAAGCATGGAAGCCACCAACATACCGACAGCGTGCTATATACCGTTGTAACTCGCCTAGAAATTAGCCGATTACGATCAATTGCACTGGAAATCGATCCCAATGCGTTTATCATCCAGCATAGTGTCGACGATGTGGCGGGGGGCAAAGTAAAAAGTCTGCCGTTGCATTAGTCCGTCATGATCAACGGCCAATTGCCCGTCCAGCATATACCTTGCGGACGGGCAATTGCGCAAAAAAACCTTCACCATTAATACCCGTTTTAGCCCGTTTATGGAGTACTGCCGCGTTGAGGAATCGTTTTCCGGTCTTTTCACAAAATCGGATTATCTCAACAACCTAAACAGTCTTCATCATGGCGTTTCGTTTACGCGTTTATTTACTTCTTCTCATCCTATTCGCAGGTAGCAGCTTCGTCTTTGCAAAAAAAGACCCTGTGATCAGCGGTATCGTTCGTGATCCATCAGGCTCAACGGTCGAATTCGCTACAGTAGCCTTACACCGGGCTTCTGATTCGACTGTTGTCAAAACCGAGTTCAGTGATGCATCGGGCACCTTTCATTTCGACCACTTACCGGCTGGCAATTATTTCGTATCTGCTTCGCAGGTCGGTTTCGAACGGGAACAAACGGCTCCCTTTACTATTGCCTCCGACGACAAATTGCTTGCTCCTATCCTACTGAAGCCTAGCAGTAAAACTCAGCTCAAAGAGGTAACGGTTCAGGCCCGTAAGCCTCTTTTTGAACGGGAAACCGACCGGATCGTCGTTAACGTCGATGGGAGCCCACTGAGTGCGGGAGCCACTTCGCTCGAAGTGCTCAGCCGTTCACCCGGTGTCACAGTCGATCAGAACGACAATCTGGCTTTACGAGGCAAGCAGGGTGTACTGGTGCTGATCGACGGTAAACGTGTACCGATGACCGGTACCGAACTTGCCGAAATGCTGCGGGGGCTTCCAGCAAATTCGGTCGACAAAATTGAGCTTATCACCAATCCTCCTGCCAAATACGACGCGGCTGGTAGCGCAGGCATTATTTCCATTAAGCTCAAAAAAGATAGTCGGCAGGGGACCAACGGCAGCGTGAATGCCAGTTATGGCTACGGGCAGTATGGCAAGTTGACAAGCGGAATCTCATTGAACCATCGACACAAAAAAGTAAATCTGTTCGGTAGTTTCAACCATAATGACCGCAATGTGTATACCCGCCTGACGGTCCACCGCGATTTTTATCAAAACAGTCTGTTTGCCGGAAGCAGTGATCAGGATAACGTTGGCAAAACCCGGTACATATCCGACACCTACCGGGCTGGCCTGGATTATACGCTATCGAAACGAACGCTGATGGGTGTTGTTGTTAATGGTTTAGTTATGAACGCGGAAGCCCATATTCCGAACGTTACCCAAACCTATGATGAACGGGGTGCCTTACAATCCAGCTATCAGTCAGCCAATCGCCGGAACCTGTCCACACCCAATACAGCGGTCAACATGAACCTGAAACATAGTTTCGACTCAACAGGTCGTCGTGAGCTAACGGCCGACGCGGATTACGCCCACTACGAAACGCACCGCCTACAAAATCTGGCCACAACTTTTTCGGTTCCTGTACGACCAGCCACGATCCTGGATGGCAATCTGAATGGTGACCTGGATATTAGTTCGGCAAAAGTTGACTACGTTCATACCCTGAAGAACAAGACTCGTCTGGAAGCGGGCGTGAAAATGAGTTGGGTTCGCTCCGACAATAACGTGCTGTTCACCAACACGAGCGAGGGAAAAACCGTGATCGACACAGGTAAGAGCAATCAGTTCCGTTACGATGAAAACATCAATGCAGCTTACATTAATGTTAGCCGCACCATCAAAAAGATGTCAATCCAGGCGGGCCTACGAGGTGAGCAAACCAATGCAACGGGCCTACAACTTGTTGGCAATGATGGCTTTGAGCGGCATTACTTTCAGCTATTCCCCAGCGTGTTCATCAAACAAACCCTATCGAAAAGTCACGACCTGGGCCTATCACTCAGCCGCCGAATCGACCGCCCGACTTACAATCAACTCAATCCATTCCGGGCCTACATTGATGCCACAACGTATTTTTCCGGTAATCCGTCGCTGTACCCTCAGTCAAGCTACAACATCGAACTGACACATACATTTAAGCAGAAATTTATTACATCGTTCAGTTACAGCCGTACCGACCAGCCCATTATCAGCGTGGTTCAACCAGCCCCTGAGGGGAATCGCCAGGTGGTGTCGACTTTCCAGAATTTGACCCGCTCGGATTACTATGGCCTCACGTTGACGATTCCTGTTCAACCCACAAGCTGGTGGACGATGGATAACAATATCGTGGCGTACTATAACCGATTCATAGGTGATCTGGCAGGCACTTCGCTCAATACGGGTTTACCTGCCTATAGTATCAATGTGGCCAATATACTGACGCTCGGAAAAGGTTGGACGGCCGATCTGGGTGGCTTTTATCAATCCCATCAGCTGTATGGATTCTTCGACATTCGTCCACAGGGGCAGCTTAATGTAGGTCTGCAAAAATCAATGTGGGCGAAGAAAGGCGTGCTGAAACTGAATATGACCGACATTTTCTACACCAGCCCATTACGCGCAACGTCGACCTATAACAACTACATTGAACAACTCAACCAACGTCAGGACACGCGCGTGGCAACCATTTCGTTTTCGTACCGCTTCGGCAGTGATACGGTAACCCCATCGCGCCGACGGACGGGTGGTGCTGAAGATGAAAAACGACGGGCAGGAAGCGCTTCGTAAGTAGTTTCGTGCCTACAGGGCCGAACGTCAGAATTCGCAAGTACGAATTTGATGTTCGACCCTGTAGGCACGAAATTCAATTATATACTACCGGCAAATTGCTCGATTGTTGTTGTCGGTTTACCTAGTTCATCCCAGGTTTTTTGCGACTCAAACCCTTCAGGGTAGTTATTCAGGGCTTCGGTAATGTGCCAGCCGTAATCTGCCTGGGCCGTAAAGAAGCCTCCCAGTTTCATCAAAAACGACGGTGTTGTGACTGTACGTAACTTTTCTTTTGCGTACGCTTTTACAAAGCGTTCGGCTGCTTCATGCTGAGTTACCGCTTCAGGCCCCTGAATAATATATTCCTGATTTTGGCCATCCTTTACCAGTTGAAACGCTCTGGCCACCTGCCTGCCATAATCACTCGCGGCTATATACATGGGCTTAACACCGGAACGGCCTACCAGCAAGATAAAACGCCCCGCTCGCTGCGTTCCGTTCATAGAATCCATGAAACAGGATGGATAGAAAATGCTGTAGGGAAGACCAGATTCTTTAATTCGTTCTACAGCGGCCTGCTTCACATCAAACACCCACCATCGAAAACCATTCATGCCCTGATAGCGAATGATAATTGATGAGAGATACCCAATTCGTTTAACACCTGTTGATTGAGCTGCCAGAATTAGGTTTTGCAGTCCTTCAGCTTCGGTATGAAAGTCGGATTGTTTTTCGTCCTGCCTGATAGATAGGTTCAAATAAACAGCATCCATACCCACCAACGCATCCCGGAGCGCATCAACATTACGCAAATCGGCAGAAACGACGTCAATGTTCGGGAACAGTGCCCTGGTTTTGGCAACATCACGGGCAATCAGGCGAACGGCAAAACCGGCCCGAATCAGTTCACGGGTGACAGGCTGACCTAACATACCTGTAGCCCCTACTATGGCAATGTGCATATACGCTCAGGCGGGTAGAAACTCGCTATACGAATCCAGGAAATTGGTCAGCCGCCGTTCAGTGCCCCCGCACAACAGCGCCACCGTTTACTTACCGTAAATCACGTACAAACCGGCGCATCGTTTCGCGATAGACCTGTTCCGATTGCTCAATAGGCTGTTCATTTTTCAGGAGCATCGCCAGTGTAATCATCCCGTGCGAAACCGACCACCACTGAAAATAAAGCCGTCTGATACTTTCTTCTGCTTTCGGAATAAACGAAAAGATCGTTTTACACACGATGCGACTAACGGCTTGCATGGCTTCGGACTGATGAACGGGTAGCGAACACAATGCCCCATCCAGATTGTACATGACCTGATAGATTTCAGGCTGCTGACGGGCGAACTCCCACTGCACAAGTGATATTTCGAACAGGCGTTTTTCGGGGTCCCGGTAGACGGTCAGGATGCGGTCATACTCCTGATATAAGTGTCGGAAACCTTCGTTTCGGATTTCATCCAACAGCACATCTTTGCTGTCGAAGTACTCATAGACAATGGGGGCACTGTACTCAATGGCATCGGCGATCTTACGAATCGAAACAGCCTGCCACCCTTCCCTTCGGGCGATAGCTTTGGCCGTTTTCAAAATGCCGGAGCGGGTCTGCTCACGGTTACGCGGCTTACGCTCAATTATTTCCATAAAAGCAGGTTAGTAAAAGTAATCTCAGTTAACGGTGTTAATTGACTGAAAACTACAGATTAATGTCGAAACTTTCTAACATTAATGTATAATTTCTTAAAAAATACAGCAATTTTCCTACTTCCGATGGTCCTTTACCGAGTTTACTAACCACAATTCATAGTAACTTATATGAAATAAAATTCAACCTTCGAATCACAGCTATTTACTTTTCCGCCAGTATCCACACTGCTTCATCCCCAAGTGCGAAGGGATCACCTGTAACCGTTCCGTAACAATCTATAATTTGAAACCCTGCTTCCGTAAACAAATGTCGCAGTTGGGCTAACGTATAGACGTAATGCTGCGCCAGCCGGGTTTGTACAACACCTCCTTTCACATACGTCAAATGCGAATCAATCCGGCCCTCCAATGGCACATAGTCATTCTCAATCATAAACAGGATGGGGTCGCCATCCACCGTCTCAATGGGTAACCAGTTCCGAGCCTGGTAGTCGGGCAATACGGATTCTGCAACCATCTCAGAATGAGCCAAGAATCGGCCGCCTGGCTTCAATAGGCCTGCAATCTGGCTTAGAAAGGTCAGCATATCAGCCTGGGGAAAGAAGCTAAAACTATTACCCAGACAATAGGCAGCATCAAATGTATTTCCATTACCCAACTTGCTCGCTGGTATCGTCAAAAAATCAGCAGCGATGGCAGTGATGGGTAGTTTCTCTGCCTTAGCCACCGCTTGAATTTCGGTTACATACTCTGATGAAATATCGATACCTGTAATATAAGCGCCCATTCGGGCAAGCGGCAACGCATGACGGCCATAACCACAAAATACATCCAGTAGTTGATCGCCAGGACCAAACTCCAGGGTATCGACCAATAGTTCAAGATCAAACTGGGTTTGCTCTTCGGTTTGTGCCGCCTTCCAGGCTTCCTGAGGTAGGCCGTGAAAAAAGTTATGGTACCAGGCCATGTGATAACAATGAACAATGTTATAGTCAAAGACGAACTTCTTTTTGAAGTCGGGTTAAAATAGGTTCAATACCCGCTAAAAACAAAGTCTGTCTGGCCGCTGGATAACATATTAGCCACCAACTTCCTGAGTGTGAGAAGAAGATTATAATTATTATTTAATTGCGGCAAAGCGACTTTACTTCGTACTTAGTGGCTTCTCAACTACCTTAACCGAAACCCTTCTATGAAATCATACTGGGGCATTGACCTTGGCGGAACTAAAATTGAAGGCGTAGTCCTTTCAGGACCTTCGCCTGATGCAGTCCTTATTCGAAAGCGCATTGACACCGAAGCACAGCATGGTTACGAGCATATTCTGAGTCAGGTTGGCCGTCTGATCGACATGCTCAAAGCCGAAACCGGATTAAAACCTGAACGCATTGGCTTCTCTACACCCGGAACCTTCGACCCGGCGCGGCAGGCCATGAAAAACTGTAATACCACATCCCTGAATGGCAAACCCATGAAGCAGGACTTGAACCGCCTGCTTGGCCTACCGATCGAAATTGCCAATGATGCCAACTGTCTGGCTTTGGCCGAAGCTACGATGGGCATTGTCCCTGAGGTAGTTCCCGATTATCAGAGTGTGTTTGGTGTGATCATGGGCACAGGAGTTGGCGGAGGCATAGTGGTTCGGAGCAAACATAATAAGCCCTATGGCCGACCGTTTGTGCTCAACGGTTTTCAGGGACTGGGGGGTGAATGGGGACACAACACGCTGGAAGAAAAAGGCTATCCTTGTTATTGTGGCAAGCGTGGCTGTGTTGAACAGGTAATTTCTGGCCCTGCTCTCCAGCATTATTATCAACAAATCAGTGGTGAGCAGCGCACCATGCAGGAAATCATGGAGCGATACCAGCAAGGCAATGATCTGGTCGCCAGCCAAACTATTAACCGATTGCTGGAATACTTTGGCCGGGCCATATCGGTCATTGTCAACATCATCGACCCCGATGTCATTGTCATCGGTGGTGGCGTAGGGAACGTCGATTTACTGTATACGCAAGGTGTAGAACGCGCCCGTAAATACGTATTCAACAGTGGCGATCTGAATACCCACTTCCTAAAACCCAAACTAGGCGATAGCGCTGGTGTTTTTGGCGCAGCCATGTTGTAGAAAGATGGTAAAAAGGGGTGGGCAAGAAAAGGAGAAAGGATTTAGTTGCTCTCCTTTTCCTCCCCACTCCTTTTTACCCTTTTGTTGTATATTTGTTTTTAAACAAGTCGATAGAACCATGTCAACAACAGACCTGAAAACAATTATGCATCGACGTATCGACCAACTCACAGACGAAGAAACGGTACTGGATTTATTCGAAACAATTAATTCGTTTCTGGAAGGTCGTACTATTCCCTTTGACAGCAATTCGCCAGAAATTATGGCCCAATTGAAACAGTCGCTATCAAACGTTACGACAAATCCGAGCGGTATCAGTACCGAAGAGTTAGCAACGAAAATGCATCAATGGCGTACTCGTTAATTTGGTCTGAAGATGCCCAGGAAAATATCCGAACTATTATCAATTACCTACTCGATTTCTGGGGTGATGATGTAGCTGAACAATTTTCCGAACGGTTGATCAAAGCAGGTCACCAACTTGAGCAGCTACCTTATTCAGGCAAACGGCACCGAAATGTAATCGATCAACGAGTGGGTAATTAATTACAAATTGATACTAGTACGGGGCAGAGGGCTAATTAAAAAATTAGCCCTCTGCCCCGTACTAGTATCAATTTACCAGTTTATCTCGGCCGTCCACCGCCCCGGTTTCCACCTTGAGCCGGTTGTTGCTGCTGCTGTTGACCGCCTTCACCCCCTTCGCCTGCTTTCAGGTCGTCGTTGTCGACTGAGCGGCCTCGCTTACGCTGCGGCTGATCGAAACTTAACTTACCAAACTTATAGCTGAAATTGGCCCGAATGCCCGCGTTGTACAGACTCGTGCTGCTGCTCTGGGCAAACAGGGGCGAGGAAGATTCAGACCGAATCGTGAATGGCATGTTGAAGAAATTTTCTGCGGCAATGCCAAAGCTCCCCCGCTTATCTTTCAGGTCTTTCTTCACCCCAAGGCTGTAGAAGGCAAACCCACCCTGATAGCCCTGCAACTGAATCTGCTTGCCCCGGATAAATCCAAAACCCTGCATCCCCCAGCCATTTTTCAGCGTTACGTTCGTAAAGAAACGGCCCGTAACTACCCAACCCGAGTTCGTCGCGTTGTAGGCAGGCAGGGAGTTGTTGTTGGTCAGATAAGCATAATACACATCGACCCCACCACCAAGCTGCCATTTCGAGAACAGGGTTGCGTTGCCAAAAATATTGGTTCCGTAAGCAGATTCACGTCCGATGTTCAGATACGTGGTCTGAATCGCCTGCGAGAGTGTAGGATTGGTTACCTGCCCCAATCCTGTTGTGATCGTATCCCGAACGCTGGTGATCGAGTTGTTGGTCTGACGGGCAAACAGTGCCACGTTCAGGTAAACACTTTTAACGTAGGCACTCCCACTCAGCTCAAAATTGTCGGTCAATTCGGGCGAGAGGTATGGATTTCCCTTGGTAATGTTGGTTGGGTTGGACGTATTCACGTTTGGGTTCAGAAACTGAATACCCGGCCGCTGCAACCGTCGGTTATAGGCTAGTTTAATCGTCTTCCCTCCTTTCAGACTTTTCGAGATATTGACACTGGGAACAAAATTATTATAGCTCGGTATGCCTAAATCCTGTCCGGCTTTGACGCTCTGATCACCCGTCTGACTCTGACTGTAGTTGGCATTGATCGTTGTATGCTCATACCGTGTACCAGCCTTGATGGTGTACTTGTTTTTGGTCGTCAGTGTGTACGACACATAACCAGCCCCAATGGTCTGATCGTAGTTCAACGTATTCGCCGTGCGAGTTGGGTCGGCAACAAAAGCGCCCGAGCCCGTAGCCACATTGTAGCTATAAGCACTTTCGACCTGCCGGAAGATTCCCTTACCACCGAACTCAATCAATTGATTCTTTCCGATAGGCGTCTGATAATCGCCCTGCACTGTACTCTCCTGATTATAACTATTGTTCAGGTTTTGCAATCGCGATGCGATCGTGGAGAAATCCGGCGAACTCATAATATCAGCCGTAAAATCGTTGTTGCGGTTGTTCCGGCTGTATTGGGTCGAAAAGCTGAGTTCCTGCTGCGGCTTGAACGTACGTGTATAATCAATGTTGGCATCGACCGTACCTGACAGATCTTTGGTCAGCACATTGCGATCCGATACAACGGGAAAATAGGACGTTGGCGAAATGGTGCGGGTGATAAAATTATCCTGATTAACGTAGTTGTTCCGGGCTCCGTAGCGCAGGCTGGCCGTGATCGCGCTGTTTTTGCTAATGTCGTAATCCCATCCCAGCGTATACTGCCCAAACAAGCCATGGTTGCGTGTATCGGCCGATTGCTCGGTTGTTGTGGTGCCATTACTGCCAAATGTTTTCTGAGCGTTCGCAAAACTTCCGACCACATTGTAATTGGCCCGGCCAAAACCACTCAGACTGAACCCCATTTTACCCGTCCGTAAATTACCGTTCAGGCCCAGGTTAGCTCCCCGGTTTCCAGCGCCCGTATCCAAATTGAGCGTGAAACCCTGAAGCGTATTCTTCTTGGTAATGATGTTGATAATACCTGCCGACCCTTCAGCATCATATTTAGCCGATGGTGAGGTAATTACTTCAACGGTCTTGATCATGTCGGCCGGAATCTGCTTCAGCGCATCGGCCACGCTACTGGCGACAATCGTGCTGGGTTTGTTGTTGATCAACACCCGCACGTTGCTGCTACCTCGTAAGCTCACATTGCCGTCCAGATCAACCGATAGCAGAGGAACTTTCCGCATCACATCCGTTGCATCACCCCCTTTCGCTGTAATATCTTTTTCGGCATTGTAGACCAGCCGGTCTACTTTTTCTTCCACCAGCGATGCCTGCCCTACTACTTCCACTTCTTTCAGTGTTCGCACATCGGCTGATAATTTTACGGCTCCCAGATCGACATCGCCTTTACGATTTAGTTTGACGCTGGAGATCGTTTTATTACGATAACCGACAAACGAAATCAGCAGTTGAAAGTCACCCTCCGGCAGTTTGTTCAGCGTGAATTTTCCCTTATCGTCGGCCACCGTACCGTCGATGGTCTTTTTGGTCTTTGAATCAATCAGGGCAATACTGGCAAATTCAACTGGTTTTCCACTGGTCGAATCAGTCACTACCCCCGTAAGTTTGGCATTTCCCCGCGGAGAGGTATCGCTCGATGTGCCCGGAATGACGGCTGGCCGTTGTTGTTGCCCACCGCCGGGCATAGTCGGGAATTGTGCCCTGACACCGACCGCAGTCGTCAGCAGAACAGCACTTACAAAAAGAGAACGTAATACGTTTTTCATAGACAGATTGTATGCGAGTAACGAATAAAGTAGATGAGTTTATAGTAAGCTTTCTGTCAAAAACTGGCCCAAAAGACAGTCCGATTGGCCAAAATTGGCCGCAAATTTCCTGAAAAAATCTAATTTTCACCAATGCGTCAGGCATTTGGCAAGTGGCCATGCTTATGCAGCAAACAGTTCAGGGTGGTTTTTCAGTTCTGAATAAGAACTGGCTTCTAGTACTTCTGGAACATCGCTAGGTTCTGAACGTGAGGTAATCCGTTTGCTGATACTGTAACTATGGAGTTTACTAACTGGATATTGGTTGTTCAGTAACGTCAGCGCATCCCGTTCAGTTAAATCATCCTGTAGCCAGGTTTTTTCGTCTTTTTCTGATAACAGACATGGCATTCGTTTTTTCGAATTATGGATAGCCGCCAGCAAGGGGTTGGCATCGGTCGTAAGCAGGGTATACGTGCGGATTAGTTCACCCGTTACGGGGTCGGCCCATTCATCCCAAAGGCCAGCGATAGAGACAATCGTTTGCGCTGTCGAGTTGATATAAAAGGGAAATTTCTTACTACCGATCGTATGCCATTCATAAAACCCTGTTACAGGAATCAGGCATCGTTTTTCAGATTGAGCCGCCGACCGAAAAGAAGGTTTCTCATAAATCGTTTCGGAGCGGGCATTCAGCGTTCGTGTGCGTATTTCATCCGCATTATCCGACGTTTTAGTCCACTGCGGAACCAGGCCCCAACGCATATATTGAAACTGGTCGGGCTGCTGGTGAGTCAGGATGGGCCAGGCAGGAAACTGGTATGCATTGGCGTGATAAACAGGCTGAAAAGCAGAAGCCTCGGGCAAATTAGCTTCGTATCGCTCTTCAAGCTCGGGGCCTTTTACAATCAGCGATTTATGGTAACACATCAGTTCTTTGGGTTTATCAGAAACGGTCGTAAAGTTCCGTAAGCACTGGATCGATTCAATTAAGCGCTTATTAAATGTCCGTATTGACTAAACAAATAAATTGATGCTCAGGTTACCTCAATGCGAGTAGATTTCCTGATTTCTTTCGATGGTAAGGATATGAATTCGCCCAGACAAACAGCCTTCTCAGAACACCGAATAAATCGCCCTGTTATTGTATGAGTCAAGTTCCTGACGCCAGCCAAACCGTACAACCTATTACGTCGACCAACCTTACCGATCTGGAAAATGCCTGCTGGCATCAGCTTGCCTCTGGTGCGAATCAGGAAAAGGACGGATTCAAAATCATGACCGTTGCGACCTGTACAAATCGGGGAGCCGATGCCCGGATTGTTGTCTTACGCCGGGTCGATACGTCGCACAAGTACGTGTGGTTCCATACCGACGCCCGGACCGAGAAGGTGCTCCAACTGGAAGCGTTTCCGACAGCCACGCTACTTTTCTGGGATAAACAGCGCCATATTCAACTCCGCCTTACGGTAGAAACTCGCCTGCATACGGACGACTATATAGCCGATGAGCATTGGGAGTCGGCTACCGAACGCGAGCGGAAGCTTTATTTTTCGGAACATGTTCCGGGTACAGAATTATCAGCTCCCTACCCAGGCTATCCCGATGATGTGTCGGACAAAGTACTTTCGAAGGAAGCGAACCAGTCGGCGCGGAAAAATTTTGCGGTTATCGAATGCCGGACTCTGGCGATGGAATACTTATACTTAAGCCCTGAAGGCCAACTACGTGCCCGTTTTCAGTACGAACCCGAGTCTAAAATGACCTGGCTGGCTCCCTGATTTCTGGTAAGCGATTGCCAGCCCAGGTACGCAATCGGGATAAAAAGGAGAAAATCGGCTACGTGAGCGATCCACTCGATCCGCGCAATCCGACTTACCGGAAACGCCACAGCTCCTGCGCACAGCAAAAAACCGACCCAGTAGGGAACCGCCTTTTTTCGCATAAGCTGAATACCCAACACCAGTAAACTGAGCGGAAACAAGGGTCCCGATATAAACATGGTGATGTTGAAGCTCACGGAATGAATCGCTGCTTCATGTAATAATGTCTCTTTCGAAATTCCGAAAACCTGGGCGTAAATGCCCCGCATACCAAAGTTATTACCGCTGATAACCCCACATAGGGCAAGCAGCCATCCCCAACTGGCATAACTGGGCATTGTACTTTTTAGCCTCGCAAACAGACCCGTCAGGGCAGGTATCCAGAAAACCGTTGCCACTACCAGAAGTGTACCACCTGTGATGGTATATTCGCCATTCTGCCAGTAGAACGTCGATATAAGAAATAACAACGGGGCTATAATCATAGCCATTCCCCAAACACGCTGCTCTGTCGGCGTATTGATAGTCTGTGTCATCGTCTGCATTAGTTCGTTTTTGTGGTTACGATTCGATAATAAATTAGAAAGCCAAGTGCCGACGACACCATAATGACACCATAGTTTAGGCTGGATTCGGGCGGAACGGGTAGAAAATGAACGATAATCAGCCCGATACCTGAACAGAGTAAAATCAATCCCCATTTGAGGCTTTCAGAAGGCGCGTCACGTTCCTGTTCCATTTGCTTGTGCGTTTGTTCGGTCCACTGCCCCAATTCGAGCAGCCTACGACGTAACAGATACGTAGTGAGTGGGCGCATTGTCAGGTAAATACCTATTGCCATCGACAGAATGACATAAGCGGCCTGTAAACCATATTCCTTTTCCATTGGCTCGTTGGTCATGTTTGCCCATGTGACAGGGTCAGGTTTCAAAATGTTGCAGGTGCGGAGAAAATTTTTGAAACTGCAACCTTTCCCGAAACGTCGTTGTCTCATAGGCCAATGAATGACGAACAGGCATTAGTACGGCAAATTTTGCAGGGTAACGTTCGGGCCTATCAAACGTTGGTTGAGCGGTATCAGCGACTCGTGCTGCATATGATCCGACGCATTGTTCGGCAACCGGCCGATGTAGAAGATGTCTGTCAGGAAGTGTTCATCAAAGTGTATCAGCATCTGCCCAGCTATCAATTCGATGCCAAGCTATCGACCTGGATTGCCACCATCGCCTACCGAACGGGTATCAATTATTTAAAGAAGTATCGAAAAGAAACCGTTATTATAGAAACAGATCAGGTAATGGAACTAGATCTGGGTTCAGACTTACCAACGCCAGAAGAGTTGCTGCTACATGATGACTGGCGAACCTTTTTACACCAGCAAATCGATAAACTGCCCGTACACTACCGAACCATTCTGACGCTGTATCATCTGGATGAACTCTCGTATGAAGAGATTGGACAGGTTACGGCTTTACCCGAAGGCACGGTTAAAAACTACCTGTTTCGGGCACGAAAACTATTAAAGACTGCTTTAGAGTTGCACCAAACACGCGAACAAAACCGATGAATCCACTGACCGATCAGCAACTTCAGGAACTTCTTGACAAACAGTTCCGAAATCATGATAACTCTACACCCATTCACACGGATGACAGAGAGTTCAGGCGCTACCAACAACTGTTCGAGGAGTTGAGCAACGAACCTCCACAAACGGCTCTCAGCTATTCGTTTGCTACTACTGCAACGCGGCTGATTCAGAAGCAGGAATTAGCCCGTACCGAGCGACGGGCATTGGTTCTGTATGGCCTGGGGGTATTCGTTAGCTTTTGTATCGCAATTGCCCTACTAACGATGGCTCCTGACAATGCCCTGAGTGAATTAGCGAACACATTTTCACGGTTTGCTCTCCCCATGCTAGTGATTTTGGCAGGTTTCGGCCTGATTCAATGGGCTGATTACCGGCTGATTACGCGAACGACGAAGGGTGCATCAATTTTTTCGGAGAAATGAACAAGCGAGCGACAACTGTCGTTATATTTGCGACAATTGACGCTATGCCCTATGCCTACGACGACCATTAATCAGTATTTTGGCCCTAAAAATGCTCCTCCTATTCAATCCATTTTTGATCTGATCGAATTGAGTCGGCGAGGCTTGTCCAAAAAAGCTGTCGCTACGATGGCGCGCCATCTGGGGCTTACCCAGTCCGATTTATTTGTCATCCTGCATATTTCGGCCCGCACCTGGCAACGCTATACCGACGAAAAACTCCTCCCGCAGGATGTTACCGAAAAAGCCCTGCAATTGGCAAATCTGTACAAATATGGAGAGGATGTATTTGGGGCTACCTGGAAATTTCACGGCTGGATGAATCATCCCAGCCCATTTTTCAGCGGTAAAAAACCAATTGAACTGCTCGATACTCAATTTGGCTTTCAGGCTGTTCGCGACGAGCTTACCCGAATCGACTGGGGAGTACTGGCGTGATGGACGTTTATCGACTGGCCAACGCCCGACGCGCCGACGACCTGACCGGGACAGGAGCGAGATTGACGGGTGGCCGCTGGAACTTTATTGGGGCCCCTGTTTTGTATACAGCCAGTTCAAGAGCCTTAGCTACGCTGGAAGTACTGGTCCACAGCCCGGTGTCATACGTACCCGACTTTTATCAAATGCTCACCCTTCGAGTACCTGAAGATTCGTTGCAGAGTGTTCCACTGGATAGTCTTCCCGATGGCTGGAACGGATTAACACCACCCGATGCCATCAAATCGATAACCCAAACCTGGATTTCAGACAATCACTTTTTATTACTTAAAGTCCCTTCAGCCGTTGTGGCAGGTGAATACAACATCCTGATCAATCCAATCCATCCTCGCGCATCAGAAGTAGTCATTCTGGATAAACGCCCTTATCAATTTGATCCGCGTCTATTACGTCAATAGCCATATTGTCCAATTTGTTGTTATAGCTATCAGCAACTGGTAAACCTATGGCCGCAACGAATCGCGCTTTCAACTATGATCTTGATTACCGAACGCTGAACGTACGGGAGCACCCCGAGCTATACCGCGTCGGCAAAGGCGAACAGGGAGTTCTATTGGTCAGACCCTACAAAGACGAAATATTACCCTTCTGGAAATTCAAAACCCCCGACATCGCCCGTGAGTCGTCGGAGAAAATCTATCAGCTTTTTCTGGACTACAAGCAAAAAGGGGACTTCATCGGTATGGACATGGCCCGCAAGTTTCTACAGATGGGCTATACCCGATCCAGGCGTTACGCGAACCATGCCAGTGGCCAGAAATACGATGGCCCTGTACCGACTGAGCAAAGAGGCCGATCGGGGGCGCATGGACGGGCGCAACTCCCCCGCGACGAAGATCCCGTAAAAGCGGAATCGGCCCGTATTTTTTATGGTAAATACCTGGAAGCCCGCGAAGACCCCGACTACAAGAGGCTCAAAAAGGACTGGCAGCAGAACTATGGGTAACCGTTTATTTTACCAATTCTTTCTGGTAAAGCCCTACCAGCGTATCAACAGCATAATCAATCTCGTCGGCGGTATTATACTTGCCGAACGAAAAACGGACGTAGCCGCGATCAGGATCCAGGCCGGGTAAAGCCGCCAATACGTGCGATCCCACATTAGAGCCACTGGAACAGGCCGATCCACCTGACGCGGAAATGCGGGCAATATCCAGACTAAACAAAAGCATATCGCTGATGTCTGAAGCCGGTAAACTAACGTTCAGCACGGTATACAAACTATTGTCGACATCGCCCGAATCGCCATTAAACTGCACCTCGGGCATTTGAGCACGCAACCGCTCAATCATTCGACTTTTCAGGGCCGTAATATGCTGTTTATGAGCGTCCATATCGCGATAGGCGATTTCCAGGGCTTTGGCCAGGCCCACAATACCATAGACGTTTTCGGTACCACCTCGCATATTGCGCTCCTGCGCTCCTCCATACACAAACGGATGAATTTTCACCCGGTCGGCATTTACGTATAGAAACCCAACTCCCTTAGGACCGTGAAACTTGTGTCCGGCACCTACGATGAAATCGACAGGTAGTTGTTGTAAATCATGCCGGAAGTGGCCCATCGTCTGCACCGTATCGGAATGAAAAATAGCGTCGTATTGCCGACACAACTCCCCTACCCGAGTCAGATTCAACAGATTACCGATCTCATTATTGCCATGCATCAGCGACACCAGCGAGCGCCTGTTCGACCGGAGGAGTTCTTCCAGATGATCCAGATCGATATGTCCTTTAGCGTCGATCTGAACGAGACTGAGCTGAATCGTTCCCTGTTCAGCCAAATGCTGTAACGTATGCAAAACCGCATGGTGCTCCAGGGGCGAAGTAATGGCATGTTTCAGACCATAGGTTTCGATACTGCTCCGAATGGCCGTGTTATCGGCTTCGGTACCACCTGATGTAAAGAAAATTTCGGCAGGTGATGTATTCAATAAAGAGGCTACTGTTTTGCGCGCTTTCTCGATCGCTGTTCGTACGGTACGCCCATGGCTATGAATAGATGACGGATTACCAAAATGCTCCGTCATGAGGGGCATCATGGCCTCAAGCACTTCAGGATCGAGTCGGGTGGTAGCGGCATTATCTAAATAAACGGCAGCGTTTGGTGTCATCGGTAGGCTTGTTTGTCAATACTGCAAAGGTACAGGTTTTTACAGAGGAAAGAATGTAGGATCTAAAGAGTGAATTGTACAGATAAACGCTCTTTGCCCATTCACGCTGTACCTTTGTACCCTTCTGCTATTACCACTAGTTGCATACACTATGGACATTTCACAGGCAGCCGGGCTTATGTACGCTGAACTATCAACCTGGATTCGTACCGCCATCCGCTACATGCCCAAACTGGCCGTCGCCATTTTACTGTTGCTATTCTTTACGTTTCTATCACGCTGGCTGAGTCGGTGGGTAGTTCGTGGCCTCGACCGGGTTAGCACCAATGTTTCGCTTATTAATCTCACAGGAGCCGTCATGCGCGTTATTGTCATGTCTGCCGGCTTGTTTGTAGCGTTGGGAATTTTAGGGCTCGACAAAACCGTAACGTCTTTACTGGCTGGTGCCGGGGTTATTGCGCTGGCCATTGGGTTCGCCTTTCAGGACCTGACCACCAATTTTATATCCGGTGCAATGATTGCGCTGGCCCGACCCATTCAGGTGGGTGATAAGGTCGAAACAAACGGGTATACGGGTAAAGTGCTCGATATTAAACTGCGTTCCATCGTCATTGACAATGGCGAAGGACAAACCGTCGAAATACCAAGTAAAGATGTTTTCCAGAAACCCATCACCAATTTTTCGCGAATAGGGCAACGGCGCATCGACGTGGTAGCGGGGATCTCGTACCTCGATGATATGACAAAAGCCAAACAACTGGCTCAGGCTGCCGTTTCAGCTCTTCCGTTTGTCTTGCCAACAAATCCGGTCGAGTTGCATTACCGTCAGTTTACCGACGCCAATGTTCAGTTTGTACTCTTGTTCTGGATTAACCCGGCTGCTACAAATGCGCAAATGGCGCTAAGTGAGGCCATGATTGCCATTAAGCGTACGTTTGATGCCAATCAGATTCTGATGGTATTTGCAGCGCAGACCTTTGACCTGAAGCAAAAGCTGGCGCAGCCCGGAGCCTGAACTCATTTAAAACACTTCTCCCAGGTTTAGAAATACGCCCTGCGACCCTCCGATACCGAAGCCGTAATCGAAGGCAAAATTGAGGTTCGAGTGCTTGTTTACTTTGATGCGCAGTCCTACTCCCCAGCCGGGTAGTAGCTTTCCGAAATGAGCCGTATTCGGATAATCACTATAACTCTGCATATTGGCAAATACTACCCCACCCAACAAGCCATTGTTCAGAATAACAGCCCGGTATTCGGTTTCGAAATACACTAGATTTTGGCCCCGAAACCGACCTTGTGTATAGCCACGGCCTAAATTGGCATGCGTATCCCAGCCGGTACTGGGCAAATCCAGATAGGGAGCCTGCCCACCCAGGCTTAACCAGTTTACATTCCAGAGTGCCAGAATATGCCGTGAATCGGCGGTTAACGGAATATACTTCCGAAAATCGGCCAGTACCGACTGCCAATTCTGATCACTGCCTAACAAGCGCAGGTTAGGCCGGAACATGATGCTGCCGAAAAAGCCGTTTTGCGGATTGTTTGGGTTTCGTCGGTTCGTGTACTGAAGCGTAAAAGTTGGTCCGGATGACACCGAACGACCTGTATTGCCGTATTGCTGGAAGTCATTGTTCAGTTGGGGAGTACTATTTTCTTCCCGAATCCGCCAGTGGTAATCCAGCGCATAGCCAATCCCTACCGAAAAATTGGGAGCTACCTGCCGCAAAACCGACTGATATAATCGCAGATACGAATACTCCAGATGATCGTCCACATCAGAACGGGACTCATCGCCCAACCCAAAATTATCGGCCGAATAGTTGTAGTATCGCCAGTCGGTCAGAATATTGTAGCGGTTGTCTTTCGTCCACAAATTGGCTTCAATAGGAATAATAACCTGCTGATACTGGGTGTATTGGGGCGTTGAATAGATAACCGAAACGTTCTGCTGAGGATCAGCGCTGGTAAAAGAAAGATTCGCATTGAGGCCTACTGCAAAGCCCGTTTGCAGGGCGTAGGCCAACTCAGGGAAAAAAGACGGATGGAAACCAGGCTTCTCACTTTCGGCCGAACGATGCCCTTTTTTATTGATAAACCCATAATAGACATCCCAGATATCGGCCGACGAATCAGGCTTCGAAACGATCTGCTGCTTAGCAGGTTTAGATAATGTAGAATCTGACTGAGCCGTTGTACTCAGTGATGCCAGCATCCAGAACGCGCTTATATAAAGTGAACGCAGAAGGAAAGGGGACAGGCCGCCAGTCGGCTTAGGCATATGAACGAATAGGTTAATCAGCACTGGTAACGTGTTGACTAACCTATTCGCGTAACATTCCGTTCATTTACGTCTCTGGAAACGTAGGTAGAGCTATTATAAAACCGTCGCCAAAACCTGTTTGAGCTTTTCAATACTGCTGGCTCCCTGTAGGTTAGCGACTACTTTTCCATCCTTACCAATCACTACAATGGTTGGTATGGTAGTGATATGGTACTTGTTATGAAAGCCATACGCGTTCGGAATTGGCTTGAAGGGAAGTGATTTTCCGATTACTCCACTCTCCGCCTTTGCCTGTTCACTATTTAGAACGCCCAGCACAACCGGAGCCGTTTTCGACTGAAAAGGACGCAACGCTTCGGCAAAAGCAGCCGCCTGTTTATCATCCCAGACCGATTTATCCAGACTTACCCAGAAACTTAGTACCACAACATTGCCCAAAAGGTCAGCCGAACGATAGGTATTCCCTTCTACGTCGGTCATCACAAAAGGCGCTATCGACTGGCCTGCCTTTGGCTGTTTGGCAGGATCACGGTCGCGAAACCGATGGGTTTCGTGTTCTTCTGGCGTGGCTGAGCGCATCGTATACGTAGTTGGTTGGCCAAACTCATCATAATTGGGCACCAGATGATACGCAAACGGATCGGCTTTAGCCAGTTCATTATACTCGTTGATGGTCATGCGCTGGCCAGTCGCCTGATTCGTGATGGGAGTAGGTTCGCTCTGAGGTTTGGCAAGCCGGATAATCTTTTTTTGAACACCTACCTGAGCCAGGCAGATTGTACTTAGCGTTAACAGACTGACAGCCAGAAGAGCTTGTTTGCAAAGAGACATACGTTTCGCAATTAAAGATGCTTCATACACCCCCTTGTAAATCATCACGGTTCACTGATTGCTGATAGTACGGGGGTCTGGTTGACAGGCTATCAAAATTCGGGCCACTATATACATAGAGTTTACCATCGATGCAAACTCCACTCTTTTCTCACTTATCTATCTAAAGGAATCCGTTAAAAGTATATTAAACTATATCCATACAATCATCAATATCGTTTTAAGAATACAACCAATCTGCACACTTATGAAACGCTGGATCATTACCTGTTTGCTGCTGGTATCGATGTGCACAGTCTATGGACAGACGGCCCGCCCTGGTTCCTACCCCCATGCCGTCATCATTCCCCGTACGTCGACATATGTTATCCCGATTGTTTATCAGCTTCATGACGGAGTAGGCCGATTAGGGGATGGTTCGTTGTTACAAGGCCGATTCCTTTACGACAAAGGCACTATGTTTACATTTTACCAGAACGGCCATACCAAAGGCGTCAAAATTCCTTTCTTCCAATTTGAAACTTTAACCCTTGCTGGAGCTGATACTTCCGTTCTACCGCGATCTGACTCAACAATGTTTTCGCGAATCAAAAATCGCCTGTATCGGCGGTTGACCATCGGGAAAATTGCCCTTTACGATGATGTATATGCCATCAATGAGAATAAGGGCAAGATTGGAGATTATTTGTTTGTCTGGGGAGATAATGGCAAACTCAAACGCCTGCGAAACCTGGAAGCAATCAATCAATGGTTTTATGACACCTGCCAGCAAAACCACTGGACGAACCCGGATATTTTTCTCAGCAAAACCGAGATCATCAAACGATTAGCCGTGCTGGACCCAACGCCTTGATAAGACCAGAACGCTGATTGTTATGATGATTATGATTTACAAAGATCATAATCATCATAACAATCAGCGTTCTATATATTCGGAATTAATCCTTCTTATACTGCTGAATAATCTTGTAGAGGGCCTTTTGTTTTTCCAGTTCCGGGAAAAACTCAAACAATTGAACATGCGCGTCGTAATCAAGCGATAAGGCCGCTTCCAACTGGATAAGCGCTTCACGATAATGCCCCGCGTGAATCAGATACACTGCTGAACGATAATACAAATCGGCTTCGGCAGGCATATCGTTGATGCCTGATTGGATAATGTCGTTAGCCCGGAGGAAATCGCCCTGATCAAACGGAACCAGTGACCAGGTCAGATAAACATCCGGGTTCTCCGAATCGACCTCGGCAGCTTTCTCGAACGCTTCGACGCTCGAAATCACATTCCCAATTTTGTATTCAGTCTCAGCAACGGCGATATAATATTCACCGTTCTGATCATTCAGTTTAACCGCCTTTTGCAGGAAGGGTAACGCTTCATACCATTTACCCGACTCGCTCAGGCAAACGCCGATACCATACCAGGCTTCATCCCACATAGCATCGAGTTTTAACGCTTCTCGATACTCCTTGATGGCTTCGGGTAACCGATCCTGTTTTTCCAGACTGGCCCCCAGATGGCAATAGGTATCCGCCGTTGGTTCTTCGTATTTAAGAGTCTCGCGGTAGCAGTGCTCGGCCTTTTCGAATAGACCCAGATTCATGTACGTATTGCCTAGATTAAAATGAGCCGACGCGAAATCTTCCTTAATCAGAACGGCATAATCGTAGGCTTCAGCGGCATCGACATAACGGGCCAGTTTACTGTAGGCAATGCCCATATTGTACCAGGCATTGTACGAATAGGGATCGGTATCGATTAGTTGCTGATAATAGCTCAGGCTATTCTCCAGCTCGCCGGTCACGTCCAGGCAAAAGGCCAGTTCATAGAGGGCGTTTTCATTGTTAATGTTCAGCGCGATCGACTTTTTGTACTGCTTGATGGCTTCGTCATATTTCCCCCAGTTCTGATAGCTCTGACCCAACTGGAAAAGGATGTCATCTTTATCCTCAGCCCGGTCGAGTAGTTCTTCCAGCACCTGAATCGACTCCTCGTACCGACCGGCCATGTTGAGGACAGAGCCCTGCATGAACGGCACGTCCAGGTCGCCGGGATTAAACAACGAAGCCCGTTCCAGTAACTCCAGCGACTCATCGTATCGTTGGTAATTAGCCAGAATCTGGGCCTTGTCGAGCATCAACTCCAGCGCATAGGGAAAATTCTCCAGACCTGATTCGGCGGCTTTGAACGCCTTGTCTAAATCGCCCTGATTGAGGTAGTGCTCAACCATTTGCTCATAGACATCCAGATCGAAAAACTGGCTTTGCTGCTGGTCCAGCATCTGCTCAAAACGCCGGATTGATTCTTTTATATCGCCTTCTCGTTCTTCGAACTCTTGCTCCATGTATAGATAATTTACAACCGGGCAGCCGGTTCTGGTACGATTCACGAGTTGCGGTTCATAGTTCACGATGGGATCGCGATTTATAAATCGTACACCGTAAATCAGGATAGGGGCCGCATCAATCAGTGCGATTTATCCTTTGGCAGTGAAATATATACCCAAAAAAGCGAAACTGCAACCCCCCAACCGAGAAAATTAACGACTCGCCGGGAGCGTGTTGAAGGCAGTTGCCACCCGCTTCAACGTATCACTTAAAGGCCTGTATTGAAAACGAAGCACTTGCTCAATTTTCCGGCCATCGTACTGGTAATGCGAACTCGCTGACCGCGCCGTTTCGCGGGTGATCAGCGGATTTTTCCCCGTCAGCCACGCCCGCACAGCCTCCAGAGGCCAGAGTACACGCGTCAACGCAGTAGGTACCCGCAGTCTTGGCGGACGCTTGCCCAGTACGGCGGCTATCTGTTCTAACAACGAACGATACGAAATGGTGCCTGCATTCAGAATGAAGCGCTCGGCGGTGATGTCAGACTGCATCAACTGGACTAATGAATCAGCCACATCGAGTACATCGACATAATTTACCAGGCCAGCCGGATAAAATGGTTTTTCGTCGTATACATATTTGATAAGCTGCAAACTGCTCCGGCTCCATTCACCGACACCAAGCACAATGGACGGATTGACCATAACGGCATTCAATCCTTCGGCTACTCCCCGCCAAACCTCCAGTTCGGCCCGGTATTTGGTTTTGGCATATACGGAATTGTTCGGTGAGTCTTCCCACTTCTGACTCTCATTGATCTGGAAAGGCGTCTGCGACTCGTCGCTGTGCGTTATTGGCCGCCCGATAGCCGCCACGGAGCTGATGTAGCCAAGTTTGCGAACGCCCGCTTTCAGGCAAACATTCACCACATTGGCCGTTCCCTCCACGTTGATCCGCTCCATCTGGTCCCGGTCTTTCGGCACAAACGAGACAATGGCTGCCGCATGAATCACATCCAAATCACCGGATTCAGAACCCGACAGAATAGCCGCTTCCAGCGACGGAATATCCAGCACATCGCCTTCGAGCCAGGTAAGTTGGTCGGCCACATCGGCCAGCATGCCATACCCACTCGAGGGCCGATACAATACCGAAACCGGATGTCCATCGGCTAGATACCGCCGAACAATGTGCGAGCCAATAAAGCCAGTCGCACCAGTAACAAAAACAGGATTACGTAACGATGAAGTCAATTGTAGTTTTTTATTTCGCCCCTATTTAGGATTTTTTGTATTTAACGTATTGTTGTCTATGATACCCTGACGCCCCTGTAGAGTCAATAATCGATGGTTGCTTCCATCTGATTGTGTAAACATAACAACGTTCGGGCCTGAATTGCTAATTTTGCGGACAAATAAGGTTTATAGCCTTTGGTTTACGCTGTTGAGGCTTCCGTGTAGTCTTACGCCAGTCACCGTAAACCGAAGGCCGTAAACTGAAAACCAACTTTATGGCTCTCGAAAATCCACAACGCTATACCGTTACGGCGGCCCTGATTTACGCCAACGGCCCGATTCACATCGGTCATATTGCCGGTTGCTACCTGCCCGCCGACATTTATGTACGCTATTTACGTTCAACGGGTAAGGATGTCGCCTTCATCAGCGGCACCGACGAACATGGCGTTCCCATTACCATTAAGGCGAAAAAGGAAGGTATCACCCCACAACAGGTAGTCGATAAGTACTACGTTCAGATCAAAAAAGCGTTTGAGGACTTCGGTATCTCGTTCGACATTTATTCGCGAACCTCGAATCAAATTCACCATGAAACCTCGCAGGAAATCTTCCTGAATATTTACAACAACGGAGATTTCGACGAGGAGGTAACCGAACAGTATTACGATGAAGTTGCCGGACAATTTCTGGCCGACCGATACATTGTGGGCACTTGCCCCGTTTGTGGAAATCCGAATGCGTATGGTGATCAGTGTGAGCGTTGTGGTACGGCCCTCAGCCCGACTGAATTGATCGAACCACATTCGATGCTTTCTGGCTCAAAGCCAATCCTAAAAGCCACCAAAAACTGGTTTTTGCCCCTGGATCGGATGCAGCCAACGATCGAAGAATACGTCAATAGCCATACCGAGTGGAAAACGAACGTATTTGGTCAGTGCCAGTCGTGGCTAAAAGAAGGCTTGCGTCCCCGCGCCATGACCCGCGATCTCGATTGGGGTATTAAAGTTCCCCTCCCCGATTCGGAAGGAAAAGTGCTGTATGTTTGGTTCGATGCCCCAATCGGCTACATTTCCATGACCAAAGAGTGGGCTGCCGAACAAGGCCGTGACTGGGAATTGTACTGGCGCGATAAAGACACCAAACTGGTACACTTCATCGGCAAGGACAACATCGTATTCCACTGCATCATTTTCCCGGCGATGCTGATGGCCGAGGGTAGCTATATTCTGGCCGACAATGTACCTGCCAATGAGTTTATGAACCTCGAAGGCGACAAAATCAGTACATCGCGCAACTGGGCCGTCTGGCTACACGAATACCTGGAAGAACTACCGGGTAAACAGGATGTGCTACGCTACGTACTGGCCGCGAATGCCCCCGAAACCAAAGACAGCGAGTTTACCTGGAAAGATTTTCAGGCCCGCAATAACTCTGAACTGGTCGGTATACTCGGCAATTTCGTGAACCGGGCCGTGGTGTTAACCCACAAAATGGCCGATGGCCGTGTCCCTGTTTTAGGTTCTCTCACCGAATACGATCAGCAGGTACTGGACGAGCTGGCCCTGTTCCCGGATCGTATTGGTCAGTCGATTGGTAACTACCGATTCCGGGAAGCGCTGGGGCATCTGATGGATTTGGCGCGACTGGGCAATAAATACCTGGCCGAAACCGAACCCTGGAAAGCCGTCAAAACCGATCCGCAACGTGCCCATACGATTCTGAACATCGCCCTTCAGATTACGGCGAATCTGAGCATTGTATGCGAACCCTTCCTGCCCTTCACGGCGGAGAAAATACGCGCTCAACTCGCTATTACTGACCTTTTCACCTGGGTCAATGCGGGCCGGGCCGATTTACTGGTCGAAGGGCATGCACTCGGACAGGCACCGGCTGGGCCAGCCGATCTGCTCTTCGCCAAAATAGAAGACGACGAAATCAACAAACAGATTCAAAAATTACTGAATGCCAAACGCATGAATGAATTAGCAACAAAAGAAGTACCTCAAATCCGGTCCGAAATCACGTATGATGACTTTGCCAAAATGGATATTCGGGTCGGCACCATTACCGAAGCGGAGCGGGTTCCAAAAAGCGATAAGCTGCTGAAATTGAAAGTCGATGATGGCCTGGGGGGGCGGCAGATTCTGAGCGGTATTGCCAAGCATTTTGCTCCCGAAGAAGTGATCGGCAAACAAGTGACGTTCCTGGCCAATCTGGCACCCCGCAAAATGATGGGCCTGGAATCGCAGGGTATGATTCTGATGGCTGAAGACCGTGACGGTAAACTATCATTGATTACGCCAGGCGAAACGGTCTGGAATGGCGGAACAGTAAGTTAATAGTCAATCAGTTATCCAATCGTATCAAAAAGCCGGAGGATGTTATCTCCGGCTTTTTTAGTGAGCTTCTTATCCTTTAATGGCGTGATCGGTTTTGACATCCTGCCCCGACCATATCTTTTTGGCGGTCCAGTCTGTTGCTGGTGATGCCCAGAATGGATCAGAAGCAGGGAGTCCAAGTGGTAGGAAGGCCACTGAGCATAAGTACAGACTTCCGGTCGAAATATACGTTTCGCCGATGGATGGCTGATGACCACACAAACCGATTTGCAGCCACCCTTTGGCATCGAATGTATTGGGGGCGTCTATGGTTCGTTTGATAACGGCTGTAAGCGCCGACCGCACCTGGGCAGGTGTCAGTTCAGGCGGGAGCACTTTCTGCAAAGCCACCTGAGCCAATAGTTGAAAGGCCCCACATCGATAGGCCAGCGAACGACCAAAAGCCGCAAATGACCCATCTGGCGCAATTAGTCGCTCCTGCACGATCGCGTAACGTTGCGCCCTTGCCAGCAACGATTCATACAGTGTCTTTTCGGCTTTGCCTGCCTGTACCAGCACTTGAACCGCATCCAGTAACATGGGTTGAATCACATAGCTGTTGTAATAATCCCAGTGAAAATCAGGGCCGTCGCCATAAGCGCCATCGCCTTTGTACCAATTCTGATGCTGGCGAATGGCGTAATCCATCCGTAGTTCATCGCCCGAACCCGTGTACTTTAGCAAAGCCGCTTCGACCATCGCACTGAATAGCAGCCAATTGTTATAGCCGGGCTTAATAACCCGACTGGCTTGGAGAGCCTTTACCACCAGATCCTGTTCGTCAGCACTCAATGCTTTCCAGAGTTTCGGCGAGCGCACGAGTCCATGTGCCAGAAAAGCGGCATCGACCAGCGGCTGCCCGCCTTTGGTAAAGTTCAGGTAATCGGGTGATTGCGGATTAACCCCATTGGCAATCGCTTTTCGGGCCAGTTCCAGATAGCGTTGCCGTTGTTTTCCTTCTGCTGAGTCGTCGGTGTCTAACTCCAGCCACGGGGCCAGTCCGGTGATGGTTCGTCCAAGGGCTTCCAGATGCGATACGACCTTGCGTCCTTCCTCCTGCCCCGGAGACGATTCAACCGGCATAGTCGCTTTCAGTCGATTCTGTGCTAAGGCCGATAATACCGGATTGGCTATTTTTAATAGAGTTTGCAGCCAATAGGCCCGATCGTCGGTTGCACTGGTCTCTAGCGAAGCAGCTCGTTCAGCTTCTGTATTAAACGGAAAACTAATCGGAAAAGCAGCCGCTAACTGGGCAAACGTCCGTCGATTCATTGAATTAACTAATCTAGTAAGATCAAAAATAGGCAAGAGTGGTCAAGTGCCGCCAAGTATGACATTAACTCTATATAATTGGTTTCCAGCCTTTTTCGTATTCGCGACTCCAGAATTTCTGCGCTTCTTTATCGTGCAGAATGTGCCCGTTCGTCGGATCGGTATGAATACTAGTTCCTGTGCGCTGAGCGATATTGGCCAAGTGGCAGAGCAATACCGATTTATGCCCCTGCGCAATGTCGGCATTGGGCTTGGCTTTACCCCGGATACTTTCGAGGAAATTATCCAGATGATAGGCGTCGAGACGTTCCCCGCCGGGGCTTACCGCATTGGTCGACGAGGCACTTGTAGGGGCATCACCTTTTACATCTTTCACCACTTTCCCTGCCAAATCCAGAATCTGATAATCGGGCCCGCTTTCCGGTGCCGATAGTACGCCCTTATCGCCATAAATGGTAAACCCACGGCCACTTTTTTCGGGGCCAAACGCCTGGCAACTTAGCCCCTCCCAGGTAATGGTAGCCTTATCGCCAAATTCAAACGTTGCCAGTTGGGTATCTGGTGTTTGCCAGTCGTCGCCGGAGTAGGCATAGCGCCCACCCGCCGAGGTAACTTTCGTTGGAAAATCCAGGCCCATCAACCAGCGACAGCAATCAATTTCGTGGGTGCCGTTATTGCAGGCTTCACCCGTACCCCAGTTCCAAAACCAGTGCCAGTTGTAATGCACCACATTATCCTGATAATTCATCCGAGGGGCAGGTCCCTGCCACAACTCCCAGTTGAGCGTTGATGGCACGGCAATAGCCTTCCCTTTACCAATCGGTTTCCGGTTATTGTAGTACCAGGCTCGGGCAAAATACGGTCGCCCAATGGCCCCATCACGGATATCCTGGGCGGCCTGCTGAAGCGTGGGCCACGACCGACGCTGGCTACCCATCTGCACGATACGGTTATGATTACGGGCCGCTTCGAGGAGCCACTCCCCTTCCTGCGGGTTATGTCCACATGGCTTCTCGACATACACGTGCTTCCCGGCTGAACAGGCCAATATACCTGCCGGAGCATGCCAATGGTCAGGTGCAGCAATGGCTACCGCATCGAGATCTTTCTGCTCGAGTAACTTCCGAAGGTCTTTAATGACGGTAGGCTTACGCGTTTGCCCTGCCTTTTCAACGGCCTTTAATCCATTGGCAATGGCCCCATCCTCAACATCGCAGATGTAGCCCACTTCGGCACCCGGCAATTTCGAAAAAATACCCGCCAGCCAGCTTCCCCGCGAGTGAACACCAATCAGGCCAATATTGATTTTCTCGCTGGGCGCGTTTCGACCAAAAATTGGAAATGGCAAAATCTGCGTAGCCAACCCAGCCACGGCGGTGTTCTGAACAAATTCTCGGCGATTCATAACAGGAAACTTCTGGTTTTGTACCGTAAAGCGGCAATGTAACCTGGTTTTACTGATTCCTTCGATTCGGATTCCCGTTTGGGAAACGTTCAGCCGAAAAATCCTGTTACTCCCTTTAAACTCGCCTTTTTATTTTCCCGTGAACGAAGAACAGAAAAGCGGCAGGATTTTCGACTGGGTTATTCTCCGAAGACTCTACGCATTTGTTAGGCCCTATCAAGCTCGCTTTTATTTCCTGATTGGCATTATTATGACGGCAGCCTGTCTGGCCCCGTTATTGCCCTTGCTGATTCGGTACACCATCGACAATATCATCGCCGTCGGTAATTACCATCGGCTCAATCAGATGCTGTTCGTGATGATTGGCGTACTGGTCTTACAGGCCTTGGTTCAATTCTCTAATACGTACCTGTCGGGCTGGCTTGGCCAATACGTGATCCGGGATATTCGGACACAACTTTATCGGAAAATTCTCCACCTCCGGCTGAAATTTTTCGACAATACGCCCATTGGCCGACTGGTCACTCGTGCTATTTCGGACGTGGAGACCCTGGCCGATGTGTTTAGCGAAGGGATGGCGGCCATTGCTGGCGACATCTTGCAGTTGATCCTCATCATTGGTGTGATGTTCTATACCGACTGGCGGCTGGCAGCTATTAGTTTATCGACCATTCCGCTGATGCTGTTCAGCACCTACGTTTTCAAGGAAAAGATCAAAAAATCGTTCAATGAAGTGCGCACGGCGGTAGCGAATCTCAATGCCTTTGTTCAGGAGCATATAACTGGTATGAACATCGTGCAGATTTTCGGCAGTGAAAAAATTGAAGCCGAAAAGTTTCGCGCCATCAATACCGAACACCGAAATGCCAATATCCGATCGATTTTATACTATTCCATTTACTACCCAGTTGCCGATATTATTTCAGCCGTAGCAGTTGGGATGGTAGTCTGGTATGGTGCGACGCAGATTATCCATTCCGACGTTACGTTCGGTACGGTTACGGCTTTTGTGATGTTCATCAACCTGTTTTTCCGCCCCATTCGGATGCTGGCCGACCGCTTCAACACCCTCCAAATGGGTATTGTCAGCACCGACCGGATTCTGAAATTGCTGGATAGCGACGAATTCACAGCGAACGATGGCACGTATGTCCCTACCACAATTCGGGGAGATGTAGCCTTCAAGGACGTTTGGTTCGCCTACAATAACGAGGACTGGGTGCTGCGCAACATTTCGTTTCAGGTTAAAGCGGGCGAAACAGTGGCTTTTGTTGGCGCTACGGGTGCTGGAAAATCGTCGATTATCAACCTGCTCAGCCGTTTTTACGACATCAACAAGGGCGAAATCACCGTCGATGGAGTTGATGTCCATTCTTACGAACTTGGTCATTTACGGCGAAATATCGGGGTGGTTTTGCAGGATGTATTCCTGTTTTCTGACACCATCGAAAACAACATTACGCTGGGCGATAAATCGATTAGTCACGAAAAAATTGTGGAAGCGGCCAAACTGGTTGGTGTCCATGAGTTTATCGAGCGGCTGCCGGGTGGGTATCAATACAACGTGATGGAACGGGGTTCAACGCTTTCGGTCGGTCAGCGGCAACTGATCTCGTTTGTGCGGGCTATGGTGCAAGATCCTAGAATCATTGTTCTGGACGAAGCCACCTCATCGGTCGATACGGAAACCGAAGAAATGATTCAGAATGCGATTAGCAAACTGATGAAAGGTAGAACCGCCATTGTCATCGCCCACCGACTATCGACGATTCAAAAAGCAGACAACATCATCGTTGTCGACAAAGGCCAGATTGTTGAACAGGGTAATCACGAAGAGTTGATTCAACACGAAGGATTCTACGCCAATCTGTACCGAATGCAGTACAAGGAAGTTGTGTAGTTCGTTAGCGAATTTTTGTATATTTGAGAAAAGCTACTCACGTATGCCAACGCCTGTTACAACCAAAACTACTCCAAAACGGAAAATACCAGACTATCTGGTCTATGAGGTTATGGACGGCAAGCCTATTTATTACCGGGGTTACCAGTCCGTACTCAACAAAACTAAAACGTTGGAGGACATTATGGGATGCAGCTCGCTTCAGGCTGAATTAGTTACGTATTTACTACGAATTATTTTTCGTGTATTTGACGAGAAGCAATACCGAGTACTCACTAATGAAATCGGTAGCCATATCGATACCGGGAACAACCTCTCGAATGACATTGCCATTTTTGATAAAACGGTACTAACGGCCGATAAGATCAATAAAAAGTATTCCAGTGTACCGCCTAAAATTGCCATCGAAATCGATACGGAAGCTGACACGTCTGAGCTTACAGGTTTTGGCTATATGTACAAGAAGTCAAAAAAATTGCTCGATTTCGGGGTCGAGCGTATCATCTGGATTATGATTAACACTAAAACCGTGACAGTTATTGAACCCAATTCTGACTGGCAGGTACGCGAGTGGGATACTGACATTGAGTTGATGGATGGGCATACATTTAACATCGCCCGCTATCTGGATGAAGAAGGAATCGTTGTGGATGACTAAAGTGCTTAACTCCGAAGATTTTCCTCTTCCTCCTCTGGTCCGGCTCCCGTTATCCCTTCTGTAATAACCTTATGCCCCGACACATTGGGAGTGGCATTGGTTGGTCCAGGTCCACTTCCGTCGATAGCATACGCAATTGATTCCGCCAGATCGTCGGGAGCGATTTTTGCCGATTGCGTATTTTCTGGCTGGCCCTGGCTGGCGTCAACAGGTTTTGGATAGTCTTCGCCCGTTTGCTGGTCAATTACTTCCTCATCGGCGTTCGGATCATTGTCCATACCCGAAGTAGCTTTTGTGTTAGGTTTCTGATTCGGGGCTCCGCCATTCTGTTCGCTAAAATCGGGCATGAAGTATCGCATAGTTGTCGATGAGTTGAGTTCTCATTCATAAACTGTAAATAGCTTCATGTGTTTCAGCAAACAAAGCTCATTCTATAAATAATAGTGTTGCTTCAGAACATTAGCATAAAGAAATAGCTGCTGACTATTCATTGGGCAAGTCAATAGCTATTCATGATTAAAGCATACAGAAACTACCTGCTCAGAATAGATCGCCTATTGCACTCACTATACTGGAAACGGCATCCCCCATGGTATCGCCGATTTTATTAATTGTATTACGTATCCACTCAAAAATAGAGTCAATAACCTGCCAAACCTGATCGAGTAAATCAAATCAGTAATAACCAGCCGCTCTCTTTGACTAATCGGAGATGATAAGGCATAGCTTATTCCTGTTGCGGCAAGGTAATGCGCCTTCTGCGCATTGACGATTGCAGAAAAATTAGAAACAGGCATGATAGGGTTAAAAAAGCTTCCGACTCCAATCAGGACAAGCCAGGTATGCAACTAATCGTTTTAATAGGTTTACTGAATGCCATAAATCTTTCTTTCCCGAATGGCTTCGCTTAATCAAGTCATTGGTTTTCATAACTATAAAATTTAAGTTTACTTCGTAGCGGATTTACTGTATTAATTACACGGCCAGCGTTACCCAGGATACGCGGTACCGAATTCAACCTTCAGTATGTGCGTAATGATTACTTGACCAATGATCAACAAATAGAATGGACACCCTGCTGAAGTTGCTCGTCGTGGAGGACGACATGATCATTGCTGCCACTATCGCCCTGCAACTCACTAAACTCGGCTATGAGGTGAGCGGGATTGTGCCTAGGGGTGAAGAAGCCATTCAACATGCTGAAACCAACCGGCCTGACCTGATTCTGCTCGATATCAGTCTCAAAGGCGCACTCGACGGTGTCGACACAGCCCACGCTATCCACCAGCAGTGGAACATCCCGATTATTTACGTCACGGCCAATACCGACGAATCCACTTTTGCCAGAGCCAAAAAAACGCGCCCCTACGCCTTCATCTCCAAGCCGATCCGGGCCATTGAATTACAACGAGCTATCGAGTTGGCCATCAGCCGACTGGCCGACGAGCCGCCTGCCTCTGCCCAACATGTCCCCGACGCGCCATTTGTGCTCAGTGACCGGATTTTTGTGCGGCACCGCGAAAAGATCGTCAAAATTTTCATCGCCGATATTCTCTACGTGGAAGCCGACCGCAATTATTGCCACCTCTACACGGCCGACAAAGAATACCTGCTCACAACGACCCTGAAGACAATGGAAGATAAACTTCCAGCTAACTATTTTGTGCGGGTACACCGGTCTTATCTGGTGAACCTGACGCAGGTCGATGAAGTGGGCGAAGGGCATATCGGTATCAAGGGAAAAACGATTCCGCTTAGCCACCTTCTGCGCGAGGCACTACTGAAACGAATCCAGACTATTTGAGGCCGCCGGGCAAAACCGGCATTACCGTTCACACATCCGGTAAGAAAATCCCCCCTTTCGGACAGTAAAAGGATGCGCTCGTCCGGGCGAGCTTGGTTGGGGAATACGCTGGCGATAGTTTAGTTCCGTTGTCGGCCAAATCCCGTTGTCGAGTCGGTTGGGCCAACCGTTTCTAGACCTAGCCAAAATGTTCTCAACCATGTGCCTCCATTTACCACCGTCTCTTCTCATTAGTTCTTCCTCAACCAGGTCTGTTTACCTCCTCATCACCGGGGTATAAACGGCCCGGTGGTTTAACCCCATAACTGTATGCAAACGGTAGGCATCATCGGCGGAGCTGGCTTCATTGGCAGCTACATCACCCAAAAATTCCTGAACGAGGGCTATACCGTGAAGGTATCCACGACTGACCTTGCCAAACCCGAAAAATACCAGCATCTGCATCAGCTTTTCCACGCTAAAAACTTGACCACCAGGAAATTGGACGTAACCAACAAAGCGACCCTTGGCGAGTTTTTACGGGATTGCAACATTGTTGTTCATAGCGGCACTCCCTTTCAATTAGCCGCCGAGAATCCGCAGGAAGAGGTATTCGAGCCAACCGTCCGAGGCACCGAGAACTTCCTGAAGGTGGCCAGCCAAACGCCTTCGGTACAGAAGGTGGTGTTCGTGGCCTCGGTAGGTGCGCTCAACACCGCCTACCCGATGCTTGTGCCCCACTACCCTGCCGACCACCTGTATACCGAAGCGGACGAGCCGTACCTGGACCCCGAATCCATTCCCTATGCGCAGGCCAAGTACTACGCCGACCAAGCTGTGCGAACATTCGTGGCCACCCACCCTCAACCCGGTTTCGAGATCGTGAGCGTATCGCCCACGGGCGTGATGGGTAAACCGCTGTCGGCCCGTGAGGATTCGACGTCGGTGGGCCTGCAATACCTTATCAAGCATAAAATTGCCCCCAATCCGTTCGTACAGATGATGTTTGACCACGACGTAGAGATGGCCATTGTGTCGGTTTCCGACGTGGCCGAGGGGGTTTTTCGGGCCGCAACTACCGCCGGGCTGCACGGTAGGAATTACCTGCTCAACAGCGAAAGCTATAAAATATCGGACATGACGCTCATGCTGAACGGCAAAGCCCCAATCAACGCTGCCCGAAACGTGTATAGCTATGCGTTGGCTGCTCAGGAGCTAGGAATGCAGTTTCAACCCGCCTACGTGCCGCTCAACGAGTGGGCCTAATCAATTCCAATCTACCTGCCCGTCAACTAACTAAAATAGACCTTTCTCTCTAAACCAAAAGCTTCACAAACCTCAATGAAAACCCAATCCACTTCGCCTATCCTGGCCATTTTTGCCGCCCTGTTCCTGTTTGCCGCCGGTTGCAATACACCCGCAAAGGATACGGACACACAAACAACCGCCGTGTCGGCCATGACACCTGAACAAAAACAGGCGATTGAACAGGAAATTTCTTCCCTAGTGAAAGAATTCTTCCAGCAGGTCGAAAAACTGGACATTGAAAAGTGCATGACGTACTTTGAAAACACGCCTGATTTTCAGGCCGTCAATCCCGATGGCACCTTCGGGGATTATAACGCACTCAAAAAATTGAACGCAGACGGGTTTAACCAGATGAAGACGTTGAGTGTCGTGCCAGCTAAGGAAGTGATTCGGGTTTTGACTGACTCGCTAGTGCTTTATACGTTCTCGATGGAACAGAATACAACGCTCAAAACCGGTCAGAAAATAAAGTTTGAGCACGTAGCGGGAACGATGCTCTTCACCAAAATCAACGGCGCGTGGAAAGCGACTTTTTACCAGGAGTCTGCATCGGCACCGGTAGCCGTCAAGTAGCAAAGCCAAACGCCGACAAGGCTAACGCACGCCAAACCTACTTTGCCCCCGCCGATACGGGTATACAAACCGGGGGCGTGAAAATAATCCCGATCAAACCCCGAAAGGCACATTCAACGTGTGGACGAAGCGGATTGGCAACAACCCAACGGTCAAGGTTTTGATTCTGCACGGCGGTCCCGGTGCAGGTCATGAGGCCTACGAGGTGTTCGAGAGTTTTCTGCCTAAAGAAGGTATCGAGTTCATTTATTACGACCAGCTCGGTGCAGGTAACAGCGATCGCCCAACCGACAAGATCTTGTGGGTACTGCCCCGTTTTGTCGACGAACTGGAACAGGTTCGGGTCGCTTTAGGGCTAAATAAAGACAATTTCTACCTCTACGGCCACTCGTGGGGCGGCATTCTGGGCATAGAGTACGCACTCAAATACGGGCAAAACCTCAGGGGCTTACTTATCTCAGACATGATGAGCAGTGCGCCCGCCTACAGCCGCTATGCCAACGAGGTGCTGGCCAAACAAATGGACCCTAAGGTACTGGCCGAGATCAAAGCACTCGAAGCCAAAGGCGACTTCACCAACCCGCACTATATGGAACTGTTGCTGCCCAATTATTACGAAAAGTACATCTGCCGTATACCAGCTTCGCAATGGCCCGAACCGCTAAACCGGGGGTTTGCCAAAATCAATCAGGAGCAGTACGTGACCATGCAGGGGCCAAGCGAGTTTGGCATGGCGGGCAATGCCAATCTGAAAAACTGGGATCGTAGCAAAGACCTGCCCAAAATTACCGTGCCGACGTTGGTTATCGGGGCGACCTACGACACGATGGACCCCAAACATATGGAGTGGATGGCTGGGCAAGTGAAAAACGGCACGTTTCTACTATGCCCCAACGGTAGCCATTTCTCAATGTATGACGATCAGCAAACGTATTTCACCGGGCTGACTTCCTTCCTGAAAAAAGGAAATTGATCTCTTCGCATTAACTAACCAAATCCCAATGAAAACCAACCCATTCACCAAGATGTTGGCCGTTGTTACGGCTCTGATCCTGTTTACCGTCGGCTGCAATCCCGCTCCTCAAAAAGCAGATGAGAAACCAGCGGCTCAATCCGATGCACCGGAGTACTTTCTGTTACGTCCCGAACTCGAAAAAGCGTATGGCTATTCCCATGCCGTTCGGATTGGCAATGAACTGAAAATATCGGGTGCGGTCAGTATGGACGAGAAAGGAAACCTGACGGCGAAAGGTGATCTGGGACAACAAATGAAAAATTGCTACGCCGATCTGGACAAAATTCTGAAGCACTATGGCTACACCTGGGACGACGTTGTGGTGGAGAATATTCTGACCACGAACATGCCCGAATTTGTGAACCAGTCGGCTTACCGAAATACGATTTACAAAAAGCAGTTTCCGACCGGGTCGTGGTTTGGCGTAAAGGAATTAGCCTTGCCCGGCCAGTTGATTGAAATTGAGTTAGAAGCCTATAAAGTGCACTAATTCAGGTAAGTGGATTCGATGATGAGGCTCATCGTTTTTGACAGATTCCTGCCTGAGGTTATCCAAACCATCCAGAACAAATAAACGAGTGTTAGCCGCTAGACCGAAATGACCTTTCCACTCACCCATAAATCGGCAGCCGCAAGCTCCCTCAATCCAGCGCCTTCGGCAATCAAAAGCCGCATCGAGTCCATCGACGTACTGCGGGGCCTGATTATGGTCATTATGGCCCTGGACCATACCCGTGATTTCTTCCACGCTCAGGCTTACGACGACCCGCTCAATCTGGATACCACCACGCCGGTCCTGTTCGTCACCCGCTGGATTACCCACTTCTGCGCCCCTACGTTTGCCTTCCTATCCGGTACATCCATCTACCTACAGGGCTTACGGAAATCGCGCAGCGAGTTGAGTCTGTTCCTGCTGAAACGGGGTCTATGGCTCATTGTAGCCGAGGTACTCCTGATTGCACCAGCGGATACGTTTACCCTGTTTAATCCCATCACGCTGGTCGTTTTCTGGTCGCTGGGCATCAGCATGGTGTTCATGGCCGGGCTGACGTGGCTACCGTTCCGAGCCATACTGGGCCTTGGTTTAGCGATTGTTTTAGGCCACAATCTGCTGGATGCGGTGGAGCAGGCACCGGGATTTACGTCGGGTTTTGGGTGGGCGCTGGTTCATGGTGGCAGTCACCGAGTGTTTGACTACGCCCCCGGTCGGGTCATTGTGGTACTGTACCCGTTTCTTCCCTGGCTGGGACTAATGATGCTGGGCTACTGCCTGGGCCGGTTGTTTGAGCCTACGGTTGCAGCCTGGAAGCGTCAGCAGTGGCTGGTTTATCTCGGTGCCGGAGCCATTGGGTTGTTTGTGGGGCTGCGTTGGCTGAATGGATATGGCGACCCCTTCCCCCTGAGCGTCCAGAAAGATGGCCTCACCACGTTGTTCTCGTTCCTGAAGGTGCATAAATACCCCCCATCGCTGCTGTACATGTGCATTACGGTAGGGCCGGGACTGCTGGGACTGGCGTTGCTGGAGAATGTACACAATCGCGTTACGGGCGTGCTGCGTACCTATGGACGAACGGCCTTCTTTTATTACACAATCCATTTTTATGTCCTGCATACCCTGCGCATGCTCGTGTTTTTTGCCGCTGGCCATACCATGATGGAGGCCGATAAATCGCTGCAAACCATACCGATGCGGTTTGTGCTACCCGGCGATGGAGGCTACAATCTTGGGGTGGTTTACCTTATCTGGATAGCTGTTGTCGCGTCGTTGTATCCCCTGTGTCGCTGGTATGATGCCTACAAAACAACGCATAAAGAGCAGTGGTGGCTGAGCTACCTGTAGAAAGTAAACACCTAAAACCCAGTCAGGAAATGAGCAAAAGTGAAAATGTGAAAACAAGAACGGTTGTCATTCCTGACGACCTGGAAGCCGTAAAAAAATTATGGTTTGACTATTTAGTTTGGGGGAACGACAAAATGCAGGAACTCTACGGCGTCCATCCCCATAATCCCCAGGAAGCTGTTAAACAGGACATCCAACAGATTAATAAGTTTCAACCGCCTTACGGACAGCTAATACTGGCTAGTTATGACGGTAAACTATGTGGACTTGGAAGCCTAAAACGGATCAACTCCGATATCGGTGAGATAAAACGAATGTTTGTTGATCCAGCTAGCAGACGAATTGGGGCTGGACGAGCGATCCTCGAAGAACTTCTACTTGAAGCGAAAAAAGTCGGGTATAAAAAAGTTCGGCTCGACAGTCCCAAGTTTATGGAAGCCGCTCATTCCTTATACAGAAGTGTTGGATTCCGTGACATTGATGCGTATCCAGAAATGGAAATCCCCGCAGAATTTAAAGACTATTTGTTGTTTATGGAATTGGATTTAACCGACGATACTACCTAAATCCGAACGGATAAGCACAAATAAGCCCAGCCTATGCTGCTGGTGAATCGATCTTAAAACAGTTAAACTAATCCAATCAACCCATGAAACAATTCCTGATTTCCCTGGCTGCTCTTTGGCTGCTGGTTAGCCTCAGTACGTCGTCATCTGCACAGGCTCAGCAAACGGCAACGACTCAACTCAAAAGTATCCACCTGTTCGATATGCCATCGGGTGTAACGGAGGCCCAACTGTCGGCGGTGATCGGCGAGTTGAACACGGTCATTAAACGTCTGGGCTACAGTAATGCCGGATACACACTCTACAAAGTAGAAGGAAAAGGAGCCGACAAATACCGCTACTACTTCGAGGGCAATTGGCCCAATGCCAACGTGTACCAGAAAATCCACGACGACAAATCGTTTCAGGAAGCAGACAAAAAATTGGGTATGGTGTACGAGAAAATCAAAGCCGTTGAACTCTATCGTCGCTTAGTAAGAGTGCCCTAAATCGCCTAAATCAAAACTATGAAAACCAATCCATCTACCCGAATCCTGGCCATTGTTGCCATTACGTCTGTCTGTGTTACCGGTTGCAACGCCCCCGCCCAAAAACAGGAAACTGCAACCGAGCAGGTAGCGGCTAAACCCGATATGGCCGCCATCAAAACGGAAATACAGGCCATTGAAACCGAATGGGCCAACGCTACAACCGCCAAGGACATCGACAAAGTAATGGCACTCTACGCAGACGATGCCATAGAAATGGCCGACGACGAACCCATGTCCGTGGGAAAGGCTGCGATCCGACAGGTGTTGCTCAAAAGTATGAAAGCGCGCAAGGCCGGGACTACGGTTTCCTACGAGACGATGGACGTGTACGGCGATGGCAACATAGTGACCGAAGTCGGGAAGACAACGGTTAAAGACGCGGCTGGCAAGGTAGTGAGCACCGGCAAATACATGGGCATTTTTGAAAAACGCGATGGAAAATTTATCTGCATCCGCGATATCAACAACGAGGATCAGAAAGACAAGTGAGGTCATTTTAACGTGAACCCCACCCTCAAAAACAAAAAAATGAAGCCCTCAACTTACCCGGTCCTGCTGGTTGCCTTGCTGCTTTTTTTAAGTGACTGTACATCGTCGAACAGGCCTGAAAACAACCTGGAGGCCAATCGGGAGCTTATCCGCCGATACCATCAGGTATGGTCCGACGGCCACGTATCGGCATTAGATTCCATCCTGGCCCCCGATTTTGTTTATCATTTCCTTGGTGGCATGGAATACAACGGCATCGCGGGCGGGAAAAATTTCATAAACAGCCACAGAACATCCTTCCCCGACTGGAAGGAAGAAATCGTGGACATGGTTGCCGAAAACGATAGGATTGTAACCAGGTATAAATCAACGGGAACGCACCGGGGCACCTTCAATGGTCTTGATTCGACAGGCCGTAAGATTATGATTTCGGAAACGTCTGTTTACCGAATCGCCAACGGGAAATTAGCGGAGCAGTGGGGCTTCCCTGACGTAATGAGTTTGGATAACCAGCTACGGGCTAAAAAGTAAGCTATGAAATCTACGCTACATCTGTTTACTGTCTTTTCAACCGTTACGTTCATTCGTTCGGGCCGGTTTTCGGTTTTGGCCCGGAAGCCAGGAGCGCGGGATTTTGGCATTCCTGGTTTCCGGGCCACTTTTACGGCCCTTCTCCTGTTTGCCACCGGTTGTCATTCACCGGCAACGTCAACGACCGCTACGGCCGAAGAACTGTCGCAGATGAACCGGGACTTTGCCGCTGCGATCAATGCCAAAGATGCCGTGGCGGCTGCGAACTGCTATGCGGACGAGGCTACGTTGTATCCGCCCAATGAGCCTGCCGTTATGGGTCGGGAGGCCATTCTCAACTACTGGAAGGGTGCTATTGACGCGGGGGCCACCAATGTATCCGTCAAAACGATTGCTACGGGTAGTGATGGGAGCCTGGGGTGGGAAACGGGTCAGTTCCGGATGGACGTAAAAACGCCCGATGGGAAAGTCGTGGTCGATAAGGGCCGATACACCGATTTGCTCAAACGCAATACGGACGGAAAATGGGTCTCCATCATGGGTATGTGGAATGCCGATGCACCACCTACCCCTTGACAGATCGCTTTCAAAATAACATATTGTGGGCGGTGTCGCAAGATTAGAGCGTTTAATGAGAATACGAAACATATTGAAAATGGCCAGTATCTAGCTGATACTGACCATTTACACACTGTGATTCTGCGTCTCGTGTTGATTAATTGCCTACCAATTTTTGCAGTTGGGCCGGATAACGGTCGCCCTGTACCGGAATGGTTGAGAATGCAGTATCAATCTCGCGAATCTCCTCAACAGAAAGGTCAATGGCGACGGCTCCGATATTTTCTTCTAAACGATGCAGCTTGGTCGTCCCCGGAATAGGCACAATCCAGGGCTTTTGAGCCAACAACCAGGCTAATGCAATTTGGGCGGATGTGGCCCCTTTCTGCTGGGCAATAGCCCCTAACAAATCCACCAGCTTTTGATTGGCTTTCCGATTTTCTTCCGAGAAGCGGGGGACAACATTGCGAAAATCCGTTTTGTCAAATTGTGTATGTTCGTCAATCTTACCCGTCAGAAAACCTTTCCCCAGCGGACTGAACGGCACGAAGCCAATGCCCAATTCTTCCAGGGTAGGTAGAATCTCTTTTTCCGGTTCACGCCACCAGAGCGAGTATTCGCTTTGCAGGGCCGCAACTGGCTGAACAGCATGGGCTTTTCGAATCGACGCGACACCAGCTTCACTCAGGCCAAAGTGTTTTACTTTACCCTGCTGGATCAGCTCTTTCACCGTACCGGCCACGTCCTCAATGGGCACTGCCGGATCAACCCGGTGCTGATAGAGCAAATCAATCCGGTCGGTCCGCAATCGCTTCAGGGCTTCGTTAGCCACTTGCCGAATCCGGTCGGGATGACTGTCCAGCCCCTGAGATGATAGCCCGCTCTTAAAGCCAAATTTAGTGGCAATCACGACCTTGTCACGGAAAGGGGCCAAGGCTTCACCCACGATTTCTTCGTTGAGAAATGGGCCATAGGCTTCCGCCGTGTCGAAAAAAGTCACCCCTTTTTCATAAGCAGCCCGGATCAATCGAATTGCATCCTGCTTATCCGTAACGGTTCCGTAACCGAAGCTCAAGCCCATGCAGCCCAAGCCGAGTGCGGACACTTCCAGTCCGCTCGTTCCTAATTGTCTCTTTTCCATAATTCTGTTTTGAATCGGAGTTATTTACTGGTTTGTTGCGCCTGAATGCCCGTGTAGCGGTCGCCGACGATCTTGATGGCCGACAAATCGTTCGTTAGTTTTGTTAACTCATCAGCCAAGAATTGGTAGCTGGCAGCTCCCATATTTTCTTGCAAATGGGCCAGCTTTGTCGTTCCGGGAATAGGGACGATAAAGGGTTTGTAGGCCATTAACCAAGCTAAGGCGACCTGGGCTGCGGTTAATCCGCGTTGATTGCCAAAGTCGGCCAACACCTCGATCATGGGCCAGTTGGCTAGCACATTTTTAGGCTGGTAGCGGGGTAAAATGCCCCGGTTGTCATTGTTCGGATTGTACCTGGTCCGTTCATTGAGGTAACCCGTTAGCATCGCCCGGCTTAGCGGACTATAAGGCACAAAGCCAATACCCAGCTCTTCACAAAGTGGAATGACGTCGTTTTCGGGTTGGCGGGTCATCAGAGAGTATTCGCTTTCCAGGGCCGTCAGCGGCTGCACCGCGTGTGCTTTACGAATAGTAGCCGCACTTGCTTCGCTCAGGCCAAAATGGGTTACCTTCCCCGCCTGGATCAGCTCTTTCACCGTACCGGCCACCTCCTCGATGGGCACTGCCGGATCAACCCGGTGCTGATAGAGCAAATCAATTCGGTCGGTCCGGAGTCGTTTTAAGGACTGCTCAACCACCTTTCGTATAGTCTGGGGGCGGCTGTCCAGGCCCAGACTGGTTTGCCCTTCTTTAAAGCCGAATTTGGTGGCAATAATGACCTGGTCCCGGACTGGTGCCAAAGCTTCCCCGACCAGTTCTTCATTGACCAGCGGGCCATAGGCTTCCGCCGTATCGAAGAAGTTAACGCCGAGTTCGGTTGCTTTTCGAAGCAGGGCAATCATGGCTTTTTTGTCCGGTACGAAGCTTCGGTGATAGCTCATCCCCATACAACCCAACCCTAGCGCGGATACCTCCAGACTGGCTTTGCCTGTCCCTAACGTTCGGGTTGGCGAGTTAGCCAGGCTGCCACCTGAATGAGTTACTGAATCCAATGTTGCGGCTTTTGAGTAAGAAGTTATCGGGCTTAGTGCGATGGCCAGTAGGCTACCTCTGAGAAATTGACGTCGCTCGGTTTGGCGACGACCCTCGGATTGACGTTCCATACGATCTGTTTTGTATGATTGATGGGACAAAATTCCGAATAGAAAATGGGGGCATTGGTATATAAATTACGGGTTTTATAACCATTATTACTGGTGGCAGAGATCGAGTGAGTATGGCGCGACTGGAATGGGTATTTTTGTTCGGATCGCCGATGCGATCGGTTAGAAAATCAATCCGATGGAAAAAATCGTCAAGCTGGAGAGCGTGTACCAATACAATGCCTTGCGTGGCGTAGAAACGCGTCACCCCCTGATCACGGTGTTGGATTTGTCCAAAGCCAGACCCATGCCGGCCCAAACGTTTAATTTTGGTCTCTACGCAATTTACTTGAAAGAACTCGACTGTGGGGAATTAAAATACGGGCGTAACCACTATGACTACCAGGAAGGCACGCTGGTATTTATCGCGCCCGGTCAGGTGCTGGGCGTCCAACCCAAGGTGGAGCTATATGAGCCGAAAGGATGGGCGCTTTTGTTTCACCCGGACCTGATCAAAGGGACTTCATTGGGCAAGCATATAGCGGACTATTCCTTCTTTTCCTACGAGGTCAACGAGGCTTTGCATCTGTCTGAACGGGAGCGACAGGTAGCGTTGGAATGTCTGGCTAAAATTCAGTACGAGGTCGAGCAACCCCTGGATCGCCACAGCAAAAAGCTCATCACGGCCAATATTGAGCTACTACTGAATTACTGTGTCCGTTTCTACGACCGCCAGTTTCTGACGCGGGACCATGCCAACCGGGGCACCCTGGAAAAGTTTGAAGAATTGCTGAACGCCTATTTCCTGTCGGATAACCCCCACACGCTTGGGCTGCCGTCGGTGGCGCACTTTGCCGATGCGCTGAACCTGTCGGCTAATTATTTCGGCGACCTGGTGAAGAAGGAAACCGGCAAATCGGCCCAGGAATACATTCAGTCGAAAGTGATCGAAGTAGCTAAGGAGCGGGTATTCGACGACAGCAAGACCGTCAGCGAAATCGCCTATGAACTAGGCTTCAAATACCCTCAGCACTTCAATCGCTTATTCAAACAACGAGTGGGCTACACTCCGGCTGAATACCGAAACTTAAACTGATTGAGACGGCCAATACTTGACAATAGAATCATTAGCTTAATGGAATACTTGGTAAGTAAACCGAATTAGTTTGATATCGTCCGTTTCAGTAATCGCCCGTTTTAAGAAACGGGTGCAGTAGTCGCCCTAAATAAGTGATTCGATATGATCTTTATTCTCACAATGTTATCTCATAAATCAAACCGCATCGGCGGACCGTCCAAAATCTCACATTTTAGCTGAGTTTGTGACCGGGCCGCCGGTGCAGACTGATTTTTTTCTCAATTGACGAATTTGATGGTCCGCCACTGCGGTCCCTTTTTTAGATTTACCCTATCTTGTGAGCTACAGCATTCCGGTTATCCCAATATGGGTAAATACGTTGTTTTTAGGTGGCTTCTCCTGCTATTGTGCCTGTCCGCACCAGACGGGCAGGCACAATCCACGGTGCTTTACTTCGACGAACCCCCCAAAGAGACGCTGGGCCGCAACCGAAATCAATTCACCATTAATCGATTCTTTACTGACCGCGACGATTTTCTCTGGTTCGTCACCGGCAGTGGTCTGAGCCGGTACGACGGCCATGAGATCGTAACTGTACGCTCTGATCCGGCGGATTTGAACTCCCTCTCCTCGGCGCGGGTAGCGGATATGATTCAGGATGAGCGAGGTACGTTCTGGATAACCACCCGCGACGGGGGCCTGAATGCCTACAATCAGCGAACGGGCAACGTGGCCCATTTTCAACACCTGCCCACCAACAAAACCAGTTTATCGTCGGATAAGCTCCGGTTTCTTCAACGCGATGAATCCGGTTATCTCTGGATCGGCAGCGATTATGGCATGAATCGGTTCGACCCCAAAACAGGTAGCACTGTCCGTTTTTTGCCCAAACCGGGCGAGTCAGGGCAATTGCAAGGTAACCCGCTGTCGCCCATTTTGGTAGCCTCCGGCCAGTCCAGGCCGGGTTACATTTACGTTTGCACAACGGCTGGGTTCGAGCAGTTTGACCGAAGCAGTAACCGTTGGCGGTGCTTTCCGACGGTAACTAAATCCGGGGTGCCCGTCATCAAGGCTCCCGATGGTCTCAATACGATTAGCGGCCTCTGCCAAGATCGTCGGGGCCTGATCTGGATGGGGGTACCAGACCAAACCGGGCTGCGGGTTTTTGATCCTAAAACAGGGCAAATCAATTGGTTCGATGGTCGAACAGCCGATGGCAAACCCATTCCGTTTCCAAAAGTGATTCTGGAAGATCGGACGGGACGGCTTTGGCTTTGCTGTGATAACGACATCTTCCGCATTTCGGCCGACCGGACCGTCGTGGAGCAATGCACACCCGTAGCCATCAGCAATGGGGAACAACTCAAGGAACTGGTAACGCTGTATGAAGATAGACAGGGGTTAATCTGGCTGGAGAGGGATAGCGACAAAAATCCGCTTTTTTTCGACCCCCGTCAGGAACGCCACCCCAACATTCCACTGCCAAAATTTACGAACACCGCCGGTGGGGTTCCGATCCGGCCCGTAACGGAGTCCCTCATGCCCGACGCGGAAGGCTTCCTTTGGATCAGTACCGATCTGGGCCTGATTCGCTATAATCCGGGCCGGGCCACGCTAGGACGGGCCACGCTAGGCCACGCCAAGCCGGTCCAGAATGAAATGAAGATTGTCTTAAAACAACCCCTCACCTATTTCACCAGCCCACTGCCAGATGCGACCGGGGCCAGCCACGATCCATATTTGCTGGTTGGTGCGGAGGCTGGCCTGTTTGTTTACAACAAAAAGACGACTCGTTTAACACCCGTCCGTTTAGATAAGAATGGACGAAATACGATCCCGAATGCCATCGCTTCAGTTATTGACCGGGATGGTGACCTTTGGATTTCGACCTGGGGGCAGGGGCTCTTCCGCATTCCGAAGGGCGGCTTATCAGTCGAGACGGGGCTGGTGAGTACCTATGAGCAGTGGAAAAACGACCCCACCAATGCCAACAGTTTACTCTCAAATACGCTCCAGAAAATTGCGGTCGATGCCCAGAACACAGTGTGGGTCTGCGGAGCCGCTCACGGGCTTAGTCGGGTAAATAAACGAACACGGCAAGTGCAGCGGTTTGTACTCCGACAAGGCGACCCCTACGGACTGGCCAGCAACTACACCTTTGCGCCCCTGATTGATAAACAGGGTGATGTATGGATAACGAGTGGCTATGCGGCTCCCTTACAAAAGCTGTCGGTCAAAACGGGACGATTCAAAAAATATGGTGCAGCAAACGGGTTCACGGACGATTATTTTGCCCACGCTACCCTCGACAGGACCGGTAAAATCTGGTTCAACCAGCATGAGGTAGTATCCTGTATCGACCCCCTTACGGAGCGCGTAACCACGTTTCCGCAGTTTGTCGGCAACTCAGTTTACTCGACACCCATTACCGCACTGGCGACTACCGACGAGATTTATTTCGGTTGCCAGAACAACTTACGGCGATTTGGGCCTACCGATACCATCCACCAAATTCCTAAAGCGGCATCACCGTTGCGGTTGGTGGGTGTTTCCTGCTTCGGCACCGACGGAACGCAAACCATGCGCCCCCTGCCCCCGGATCGCTGGCGAGCCCATGAGGTGGCCTTGTCGCACCAGGAAAACACCCTGGAACTAAAATTTGCGTTACTGGATTACCGCAATACCGGCAGTCGTGCCTATGCCTATTCCCTGACCGGACCGAATGACGAGCCACAATGGATAAGCATTGGCACCAAAAACACCGTTGATTTTGCCCAGATGAAGCCGGGAACGTACCTGTTCCATCTGAAAGCCCGCAATAGCGACGGAATTTGGACCAATCTGGCGCCCCTCCGCCTACACATCAGCCCACCTTGGTGGCAGAGCCTTTGGGCCTATACCGCTTATTCCCTGCTACTGCTACTCGGCTTTTGGTACTTATTGAAGGGCCGTCTGCGTGAACAAGCCCGTGAACTGGCCCTTCAGGAAGCCGTCGTCATCAAGCAACAGCGCGACGAGATTGCTCAGAAAAACGCCCAGAACGAACTCCTGCTGAAAGAGATTCATCACCGGGTCAAGAATAATCTGGCCGTGGTGTCGGGGTTGCTGGCCTTGCAGTCAGCGAAAGTTACTGACCCTAACGTACTGGAAGCGATCCAGGCCAGTCAAAACCGGGTACAGAGTATGGGCATCATTCACCAGAAACTGTATCAGGGCAAACAATTGGGGGTTATTGAGATGCGAGACTATTTCATAAATCTGGGTGAAAGTATCCTCGATTCATTCGATGCCGTAGGCCGCATCACCATCGATTGTTCGATGCCTGAACTGGTATTAGATATCGACACAGCGATTTCCGTAGGACTACTAACGAATGAGTTAATCACGAACTCGCTCAAATATGCCTTTATCAATAAGGATAGCGGCATCATTCGCATCAGCCTGACGCGGGTGGGCGACGATTCATTACTCCTACAAGTGGCCGACAATGGTACCGGCAAGCCTCCCGTGGAAACGGTCAATGGGTCGGGCTTCGGCACCCAGTTAGTGGACTTGCTCGCCCGCCAGCTTGAAGGCATTCTGACCTACGAGAATCAGGACGGCACACTCGTCAAACTCCGCTTCAAGCGGCCAGCCGTTGTCTAAGTCCAGTCAAAATCAGAACCCTGTATTCGACCGTTTGCTTATCTGGCAACAAATTTCCGGATTTCGATAAGGTCATTTTCGTTAGATAGCAAACCTGTTGAATACCCTATCTTTTCGGCTCCTCCTTCTGGTCGTTTTCGACCACCAAATCGTTGGCTGCACTTACAGCCACTCGTCCACCGGGCTTGATGATCTCTCGGGGTAGAAAATTATCCGTGTCGTGAAAAGTACGTATTCAGGTAATGTTGTCATTCTGAGCAACTTCATATGGCCCCAACTCCCAATTGCTGATTCCACACGCCTGCAACCAGTTTCTTCCGACGCACGAACTAGTGTTTTGACTTTAGATAAGTGACGGGTATTTTGGTGTAAGCAATTGGCTACGACCATGAAAAAATACCATATCACCTTAACTGATGCGGAACGCCAGCAACTACAGGCCATTATTGCCAAACGCAATGCCAAAAGTCAAGCCGTTAAACGGGCCTATGTGTTGTTAGCCGCTGACGAGAATCAAGATAATTGGAAAACGGATGAACAAATCAAGGCCACCTACCAAGTTAGTATTCGCAGCATCGAGCGCCTGCGCGAACGGTTTGTGGAAGACGGTTTTGAGTTTGCCCTCAACGGCAAAAAGCGGGAAAAATACAAGGAAGTCGTTTTTGACGGGACTGTGGAAGCCCACCTAATTGCGCTGCGTTGTAGTGATCCACCGGCTGGCTATGCCCACTGGACAGTGCGGTTACTGGCGGAAAAGATGATCGAGTTGAACTACGTGGAGACGATTGGACGGGAGACGGTGCGGAAGATGCTCAAAAAAAATGAATTGAAGCCTTGTCGGGTCAAGTCGTGGGTGATTCCTGAAGCATCGGCTAAGTTTGTGTGTCAGATGGAAGAGGTGCTGGAGGTCTACCAGCGACCTTATGATCCTACTCACCCCGTAATCTGCCTGGACGAAGCCCGTCGACAACTCCTTAGCGAGACTCGGTCGGGTTTCAGGGACCCAAAAGGCGTTCAACACTACAACTATGAATATAAGCGAGAGGGCGTTGCGGAGGTCTTTATGGTGGCCCAGCCTTTGGCTGGTCGGCGAGAGGTGGTTGTCACCGACAGCCACAACAGTCTCGAATGGGCGAAAGTTGTGGGTCTATCGCCGAGGAATGGTAGGCTAGTGCCGACCGCATCACGTTGGTGCAGGACACAACTTATCGGCTCACCGCAAGGCCGCTCTTTACGAAGTATTCGATGCCCGGCGGGCGCGGGCCATTCTGCGAAAGATTGACTTTGTGTACACTCCCAAACACGGCTCCTGCGGGGCCGCCCTTTAGGTTTGTCTTGTGGTAAGATTCCAAGATTTGGTAGCTTGCCAATTAGTGAAATGGGTGGGCTACCCTATGGGGCCGCAGAGTTCCAGCTCTATGCGCGGATTCAGGACCCACCCTGTTTTATTTGCTTAAAGGCTCGAATGGAAATGAGGGCAAATAGGCCCATTAGCAAGGGTTTGAGCACCAAAGCAAGAACTTGTTGAACACCCTAAATTACGATCTCTCATGGACATTCGCTACTTCATCGGTGTTGACGTTTCGAAAGCTACACTTGACTGGGCAGTTTTTGATGGCAAAATTACGGTCTTGCAAATTCAATCGGCTAACTCACCAGCAGCGATCAGAACTACAGTGAAATTAATTAGGGCCTTGCCTTACTTTACAATTGCTGAATCGGTCTGCTGCCTCGAACATACGGGGATTTATTGTGCTCATCTTTTAGCTTCCCTCTATAAACTGGAGCTACCGATTTGGCTGGAAAGCAGTCTTCAAATTAAGAAGGCAGGCGGCCTTCAGCGCGGAAAGAGCGACACCATTGATGCAGTCCGTATTGCCGAGTATGCCTTCCGTTTTCGAGATAAAATGGGCCTATGGCAACCGCCAAGGCCCATTTTGCAAAAACTTGCAACACTGAGTGCGCTTCGTCAACGACTTCTTCGAGTTCGCCAACAACTTCAACAACCTATTGACGAACAGCAGGGCTTCGTGGAAAAGTCACTCCAAAAGCAACTGGCCAAAAACTGCCAGGCCTCGTTAAAAGCTATCAATGCCGATTTGGCAAGTGCCGAAAAACAAATCAATACGCTTATTCAGAGCGATGAGCGCTTGAAGGAGCTTTTTGGCTGGATCACCTCCGTTCCCGGCGTGGGTGATGCTATTGCGGCTGAAGTATTAGTAGCTACTAACGAATTCAAGGCTATCCGCGATCCTAAAAAACTTGCCTGTCATGCCGGTGTAGCTCCCTTTGAATACCGATCGGGCACAAGTGTTCGCGGCAAAACACGCGTGAGTCAACATGCTCGTTTACGGCTAAAATCACTCTTTCATTTAGGAGCTATGTCAGCCATCCGCATGAAAGGGGAGTTGAAAACCTATTACGAGCGCAAAGTGAGCGAAGGCAAAAACAAAATGCTCGTTCTCAATGCGGTTCGCAACAAGCTCATCCACCGCGTTTGTTCAGTAGTTCATCGAGAGCAGAAATATGACAAAAATTATACGTCTGCGCTTGCATAAACCATGGAAATCCGTGCGGCTGAATGTAGCGGATATTGAACTGAGTATCTTAACCCGGCAAGGCTTACCTCACCGGGTGGCCAGCCTGACCAAGTTCGAGCAGCAAGTACAGGCTTGGGTGGAAGCGCGAAATGATAAATTGTCTAAAGTAGACTGGCAGTTTACAGCGGAGGATGCCCGGATCAAACTTAAACGACTTTACCCGTCAACTATTGATGGCTGAAACACTAGTCATTGATTTTGCAGCTTGCCTGTATATCTTCATTCCGAACAGGAATTGCCAGACGATATTTTCCACAGCAGCTTCTGTAGGTTTCAGGCATGCCATAGTAGTTCTTATAGGATGCGCTTTAAGCGCATCCTAAGTGCTTTTATCCAGTCTTCTTTTTCTAACGCTTTACTATATACGTATTACGTAAAAACACCAAACGTTTATTTATTTCTCTCATTTTACTAACAGAGGTGCCTCAGCGTTCCCAGGTATCTGTGTTCCATATCGGCTTTCGGACGACATCATAAATAACCAGATTGCCATCATTCTGCAGCACCATATGGTTGCCGCGCCTTTCGGTATTGGAAGCCCAGACGGGATTATCGTTTACATCATACAGCACAAAATTGCCATCGTCCTGAAAAATGCATTCTTTCACTGGTTTGCCATTAGTGCCCGTTGCCCAAATAGCTTTGCCTTGTTTGTACAAAACCAGGTTGCCATCATCCTGCATGGTTAGCCAATATTTTTTATTCGTTGCTACTGCCGATGCTCCTTTCGCTATATAGTCGCCCTTTTTAATCAGTCGCTCAGTGGCGGGTGGGGCTTCAATGCGAACTATGGGTTTAGTAGACCATACGTATTTGTCTTGCCTATCGTACATAACCAGATTGCCATCGTTTTGCAAAAGCATATACGCTCCTCGCCCCTTGGTATTGGAAGCCCAGATCGGCCGTTTATCGAAATCATAAAGGACGAAGTTGCCATCGGCCTGGAAAATGGCTTTATCACCCCCTTTGTTGTTGGTCCCAGTTGACCAGATCGGGGTAAGTTTCTGATTAGCAAATTGATAAATAACCAGGTTGCCGTCATCCTGCATGGACAATTTGTAGCGTAGGTTCCGGGCGTGCTTGTCTTCACCGCGCATCAGTGTGGTGTACATCTCGATGCGGGTATACTCCTGGGCAACTCCTGTCAGAGAATAGGTTAATAAGCAAGTGATTATCCAGAAACGATGTATTGATTTCATAAGTAGGATTCACGTTTTAAGTGGCTGCTCGCTTAAAGTCTGGTTGCCTTGTCGGTGTTTTTCTGATAGCGAACTGGTAATCAGTCGGGTAGATTGTAGTAAGCTTTCACCGCATTGTAATCACTGTAGTCGACAGCCGCTTTTCGACCGTTGACCACCGAACTTGCCTGTATAACCAGAACCCTTATGCTTACGAACGTATCTGTGCCCGTACTATTGGTCACTCGCGAAATACCCAATATCGAAGTAGCAGCCGGAATTAGATAGGTACGGTACTCATAGGCACCACCATTAGTAAATCCGGGCAACTGATACCAATTGCTATTGGTCCCAAAAATATAGCAGAAGACAAGGCTGTTATTGGCGCGGTCGGCATTCACTCCCGGCAGGTTCAGCGTAAACGAGCCGGTTACAGCTCGACCGGCGTAG
>NZ_MKUD01000021.1 GCF_001898575.1 Spirosoma sp. 48-14 | reverse complement strand
GAGGGGTTCGAAATGTGGAATTCTTCTTATATCGGCTCACTCAGTTATATGCTTAATCCAAGTTGCTCCACAAGTATTGTCCTTGATCCCATATTGAACATTTGTATGTAAGTAAGATTATGACAGAAGAAAAGAGCTGGTTAGGAGAATGGACTTTTGAGGTGGAAAGTATTGGCGAGATAAAATTATTAGGAACTCTATCTTATTCTCCAAAAGATAAATTCATCTTAGAAGCGTCAATAAGACATGCTTCATCTATTAAAGATTTTCTTTTCTTAAATAGAATTAGTAGAGTAAAATATATAATAGGCCTAGATTATAAGACTCAAAAAAATATCACTCTGATAGATTGTCAATTAAGTAATGTAAATATTTCCTTTAATGGAGGTAGTTTTTTTAGAATTACCCCTACCTTTTTAATAGAAGGATTAGGTTATGACAATACGAAAAAGCCATTATTATTTCAATCGTTAATTATAAAATATAGTGGTCTAAATCAATGGCTTAACTCCCTATATCAATCTAAAATAAATACTATTGGTAAGAACAAAATAAGCATAACATATAAACGCAGTAAAAGTATTCATTGCTCTATAAATTCGCTATTAAATTTATCTATTCATTTTGATTTTTCTACTAAGCATGATAATAGTGATGATACAGGTTTATTTATTATAGACAATGTAAGCACAATCTTTAAGTCAAAACGCGGACAACTTGATATTGAATTATTTAACAAGTATAGTGAGCATCTACGCAGGCTTTTACAAATTCTTTATTATCAGCCTGCTTTTGTGTTAAATAGTATTGCAAAAAAAACAAAGGATACAGAAAATTACCCCATTTATTACAGCCAATCTCGTACAAAAAATTTCAATAATTACAAACTTCACGTAGGCTACCTATCCCATTATAGAGATTTGGTAAATTTTCCTGAAATTATCAAGAAATGGTTTATTTTTCGTGAGTCAGATGATTATACATATACAACATGGGTAGCCTCGAAGCATCTGTTTATTAATACTCCCTTTTCGGAAGAAGTTTTTTTAGAGAATGTAAGAGTTTTAGAAGTATACCATAAAGCAAAATATCCAAAACCTAGTAAGCGTCAAGAGAATAATACTCACCTAAGAGAAAGGATTGCTACTCTTCTCGACAAATTAAAAGGTCTAGTAGACCAAAAAGCATACGATAATTTTATTATTAATGAAAGTGATTTTATTGACATACTAATCGCTAATAGGAATTACTTAACCCATTATGGAGAGAATGCGACAACATCAAAAAATATTTTAACCGTACTTCAACTATATAGTTACGCCGTAAAATCTAGAATAATACTTTTATCTCTCCTCTTACATGATATTGGTATTGAGGCTAAGCAAACTTTTGGAAACCTAATAGCTCGGCATTAACAACTAAACTATCAAATTAATTAAGAGCCTTCAAAAAGCCGCCCAAAAGCCTACCCCAAATTCCTCGAAAGCTTCCCTAAAGCCTCCTTAAAGCCATCCCAAAGCCTAAACGCTATATATCTGACAAGTCCTCAAAAAGATCTACCCAAAATAGGCTAATCTTGCCCAAAGTCCTCGAAAAGTCCTCAGAAAGTCTTACCCAAAGTCCTCAAAAAGTCCTGCCCTTAGTCATATACTCATTGAAGTCTTTGAAGCCGTTATAGGTCTTGGAAAAATCTATGGCATTAGTGGTTGACAGCTTCAGTTTAGCAAAGGCTTTACGGCCTGCTTCGTCAGTATCCAGAAATGCGCTGATTTTGCCAAAGCGTTTCAATTCTGGCAAAACCTTGGGAAGATTCGTAAGAGAGTTCAAGACGATAACTGAGGCAGGTAATACGGATTGCTTATAATACTCCAAAGCAGAAAGAAAATCAAAGAAGCCTTCAAACAGCAAAACAAATTTATAACTATGGTCTGTATACGTCGTAATGCCTTTAAGAGAGAAGGAACCTTTGAAATAGGGATTTCGTATCTCATAGCCACCTGAATCATTGGGAAATCCTACTGCAAAGTATTGCTTACCTTTCGTTGTGTAATGGATTTCCCGGACGTAGTGAGAAGCCGTTTTCGATGAAATACCTCTGTTTTCTACATATTGAACGAGAGTGTTCAGTAAAGTGTGTCAAGTTGGATTGAACTAACTTGACACACTTTACTGAACACTCTCCAGAGCACCAGCTTTATGCGCGGATTCAGGCCCGCCCTGTCTTTACCTGCCAAAGCCCGGATGCTGGTAGTGGTCCCATCCCGTTCGGTTGCTGAAGTACAGCATGGGATGGGCTTTGACAATTCAACGTTTTTAGGTGGGTATTTTTGAAAATCTTCACCATTTTTCCCGAAATCTTCACCATTCTTTACCGTCTCGAAACAAGCCTCTCCCGCATTTCTGCGAATACCGCTATTTTCATGGATTTGTTTCAATGAACTTAAACTCGTTGACCGAGTCCGATGACTTTATCTTCTACCTATCCGAGAATAGCCTGTTGGGGTCTATACGTACCAAAGAAACGCCTAGACTACTTGGCGGACTGTTGTCGTCCGTTGAGTATGCTGGCGCTTCTCCTGATTAGCCTCGCTGCGCAGGCTCAAACCCTCACAGTATCGTCATTATCACCAGCGCGTAATGCCCGGTCAACAGCCCAAAACAGCAATGTTAACGTCACTCTGAGCGCCACCCCCGCCACTAGTTCTACCACAGCTCTGTCGGTATGGAGCCAGCAGGCTGGCGGCAAAAAAGTCGGTGCGGCCACTCGCTCTGGTAACACAATCAGCTTTAACCCCTCTGTCGACTTCAAGCCGGGGGAGGTAGTCTACGTCACCACCAGCACAGCCAGTGGGCTGGCCAAAGCCCAGGTATACCAGTTTACTGCCGCGGCCACTACAGGCCCCGCCACCTTCAGTGTCGGCTCTGAAGTAGCGGTGGGTACTCAGCCTTTCGATGCAGCGGTAGGCGATGTGGATGGCGATGGCGACCTGGACCTGCTCACCGCGAATTTCAGCAATGACTATGTAAGCATCCTGCTTAATGACGGAAGCGGCACATACAGCGGCACCACCAGCGTAACGGTGGGCAATAATCCTACTTGTGTGGCGGTAGGCGATGTGGATGGCGACGGTGATCTGGACCTGCTGGCCGCTAGTCAGTACAATAGTGTAAGTGTACGGCTCAATAATGGTAGTGGCAACTTCAGCGGCACCACCAGCGTACAGATGCTGACTCAACTGGTGAGTATAGTGCTGGGGGATGTGGATGGCGATGGCGATCTCGACCTGCTAGGCGCGAATCAGGGAAATGACAATGTGAGTGTTCGCCTGAATGATGGTAGCGGCAACTTCAGCGGCACGACCAACGTAGCGGTTGGTAATCAACCTGCCAGCGTCGTGTTGGGGGATGTGGATAGCGATGGCGATCTGGACATCATCACCGCGAACATACTCGATAGCAATGTGAGTATACGGCTCAACGACGGCAGTGGCAACTTCAGCGGCACCACCAACGTATCGGTGGGCCTTAATCCCCGCAGTGCGACGGTGGGCGATGTGGATGGTGACGGCGATCTCGACATCCTGGCTGCCAATTATGGCAGTACTACGGTGAGTGTACGGCTCAACGACGGCAGTGGCAACTTCACGGGCACCACCAACGTATCGGTGGGTGATCGGCCTATCCGCGTAACGTTGGGCGATATCGATGGCGATGGCGATCTGGACCTGTTTGTCGCTAATGCAAACAGCAATACGGTGAGTATGCGGCTCAACAACGGCAGTGGCAGCTTCAGTGGCACCACCAACATACCCGTGGGCACTACGCCGAATAGTGTGGCGATGGGCGATCTGGATGGCGACGGCGATCTCGACTTCCTCACCGCGAATGGTGGCAGCAACAGCGTAAGTGTGCGGCTGAATCAACCCATCATGGCCATTTCTTTGTCACCTGTTCGCAATGCCCGGTCTGCAGCCCGAAACACCAACGTCGCCATCACCCTGAACGCCCCCTTTGTTTCCACCACCGCCCTGTCGGTCTGGAGTCAGCAGGCGGGTGGCAAGAAAGCCGGTACGGCTACCATCACCGGAAATACGCTCAGCTTTGACCCCGCAGCCGACTTCAAGCCGGGCGAAGTGGTCTACGTCACCACCACCAGAGCCAGTAGTCTGGCTAAAGCCCAGGTCTACCAGTTTACTACCGCAGCAGCTACGGCCCCTGCCAACTTCAGTGGCAGCACAAGCATAGCGGTAGGCACTAGTCCGTTTGGTATGGCGATAGGGGATGTCGATGGCGATGGCGATCTCGACTTACTAACGGCCAACCAGCTCAGTGGTACTATAAGCGTGCGGCTCAATGATGGCAGTGGCACCTACAGCGGCACCACCAACGTACCTGTAGGTGATTCGCCTGTCAGTGTAGTGTTGGGCGATGTGGATGGCGATGGCGATCTGGACTTCCTGGCCAGCAATTCATACAACAATAATGTGAGTGTTCGCCTGAATAATGGGAGCGGCACCTTCACGGGCACGACAAACGTACCTGTGGGCAACGCACCTGCCAGCGTTGCGGTGGGGGATGTCGATGGCGACGGCGATCTCGACTTCCTCACTGCGAATGCGGACGGTAATAGTGTGAGTGTGCGGCTCAACGACGGCAGTGGCAACTTCTTGGGCACCACCAATATAGCTGTAGGGGCTACACCTCAACGTGTGGCGTTGGGGGACGTAGATGGCGATGGCGATCTGGACGTGCTCACCGCAAATTTCGGTGCCAATACGGTAAGCGTGCGACTCAATGACGGTAGCGGCAATTTCAGTGGCACGACCAACGTACCTGTAGGCAATAACCCGCGCAGTATGGCGGTAGGGGATTTGGATGGCGATGGCGATCTCGACTTCCTGACTGCCAGTTCAACCAGTAATTCCATTAGTGTACGGCTTAACGACGGCAGTGGCAGTTTCAGCGGCACGACCAGCGTAGCGGTGGGTGCCAACCCGTTTAATGTGGCGCTGGGGGATGTGGATGGCGACGGCGACCTTGACTTCCTCACCGCGAATGCGGACGGTAATACAGTGAGTGTGCGACTCAACGATGGTAACGGCAACTTCATTGATACCAGGGAGGTAGCCGTAGGCGCAAATCCTGTGAGTGTGGCGGTAGGTGATTTGGATAGCGATGGCGATCTGGATTTCCTGGCTGCCAGCATAGGCACCAACAGTGTGAGTGTGCTGATGAATCTGCCCCTCACGCTCGTATCGATATCACCAGCCCGGAATGCCCGGTCTGTAACCACCAACACCAATGTCGCTGTCACCTTGAGTACCACCCCTCGTAGTTTCCCCACCGCCCTGTCGGTCTGGAGTCAGCGAGCGGGCGGCAAGAAGACGGGGGTCGCCACTATCAATGGAAATACGATCAGTTTCGATCCCACGAATGACTTCAAGCCGGGGGAGGTAGTCGACGTTACCACCACCCAGGCCAGTGGGCTGGGTAAGGCTCAGGTCTTTCAATTCACTACTGCGGCTGCTCCTGCCACCGCCAACTTCAGTGGCGGTACAGAAGTGAGGGTGGGTGGTTATCCTAATAATGTGGCGGTAGGGGACGTAGATGGCGATGGCGATCTCGACTTCCTGACGGCCAATGTCACCGATAATAGTATAAGTGTGCGACTCAATAACAGCAGTGGTACCTTCGGCGCAGGGTCTACTGTTGCAGTGGGTAGATCGCCTGTCAGCATTACGATGGGGGATGTGGATGGCGATGGCGATCTCGACTTCCTGGCGGCCAATAAGCGAAGTAACTACGTCAGCGTTCGGCTCAACGACGGTAACGGTACTTTCACAGGTACTGCATCGGTGGGGGTAGGTTCGATTCCCCAACAGGTCACGGTGGGGGATGTGGATGGCGATGGCGATCTGGACTTCGTCACCGCGAATTACGACAGTGGCAATGTGAGCGTCCGACTTAATGATGGCAATGGCAACTTCGGTGGTGGTACCGATGTACCCGTAGGCTCTTCCTCATTGAGTGCCCCTGCCAGCGTGGCTTTGGGGGATGTAGATAGTGACGGTGATCTCGATTTGCTGACCGCTAATACGGGCTTTACCAGTGTGAGTGTTCGGCTCAATGATGGGAACGGCAACTTCAGTGGCAGCACTGAGGTAGAAGTAAACTCTTACCCTTCATATGTAGTGTTGGGGGATTTGGATGGCGATGGCGATCTCGACTTCATAACCGCCAATACAAATAGTAGTAGTGTGAGTGTTCGGCTCAATGATGGGAGCGGCAACTTCAGTGGCAGCACTGAGGTAGGGGTGGGCCTATATCCTTTTTATGTAGCGTTGGGCGATATGGATGGGGATAACGACCTGGACATTGTAGCCAATAGTGCCGAAAACAGCACAGTGAGTGTACGAGTCAATGATAGCAGTGGCAATTTCAGTGGTAGCACTGAGGTATCAACGGATTATGCTCCCACTCATGTGGCCTTGGGGGATGTGGATGGCGATGGCGCTCTTGATATACTAACCGCGAATCCTCTTATCAACAGGGTAAGCGTGCGGCTGAATCAGCCCATCCCCGTTACTGTTTCAGCTTTATCGCCAGCCCGTAATGCTAAGTCCGTAGACAGAAGCGCCAACGTCACGGTTACCCTGAGCGCCCCCCCCATCACGGGTTCTGCCAACGCCCTGTCGGTTTGGAGCCGGCAGTCGGGTGGTAAAAAAGCAGGCGTGGCTACTATCAATGGCAACGCCATCAGCTTCGCTCCCACAGCCAACTTCAAGCCGGGGGAGGTGGTTTTTGCCACCACCTCCCAGGCCAGTGGCCTGACCAAAGCCCACGTCTATCAGTTTACCACTGCAGCCGCAACAGCCCCGGGTGCGTTCAATGGTGGCACCAGCGTATTGGTAGGCACAAATCCTGCGGGTATAGCGGTAGGGGATGTGGATGGCGATGGCGATCTGGACGTCCTAACCGCCAACATCAGCAGTAACAATGTGAGTGTTCGCCTAAATGACGGTAATGGTACATACAGCGGTAGCACCAATATTGCACTGGCCAAAAATCCTTATGATATAACGTTGGGAGACGTCGATGGCGATGGCGATCTCGACTTTCTAGCCACGACTTTGGGTGATAACAAGGTACGTGTGCGGCTCAACAACGGTAGTGGTAACTTTAGTGGCAGTTCCGAGGTAGCCGTGGGTTCGATTCCTACCAGCCTCGCCTTGGGGGATGTGGATGGCGATGGCGATCTGGACCTGCTGACCGCAGATTTTAGTAATAATAGTGTGAGTGTACGGCTCAACGACGGCAGTGGCAACTTCTCGGGTACCACCACCGTAGCGGTGGGCTCTGGGCCTTTTAGCGTGGTGTTGGGGGATTTGGATGGCGATGGCGATCTCGACTTTGCCGCTACTAATTTGAATATTGACAATGTGAATGTGCGCTTTAATGATGGTCGAGGCAACTTCACCGGCAACACCAATGTATCGGTCGGTAAGACTCCCTATATCGTGGCGTTGGGGGATGTGGATGGCGACGGTGATCTGGACTTTGTATCCGCTAATTCGGGCAGTGATAATGTGAGTGTTCGGTTCAACAACGGCAACGGCAATTTCAGTGGCAGCACTGAGGTAGGGGTAGGCAGTGAGCCACGATGCGTAGCCTTAGGCGATGTGGATGGCGATGGCGATCTGGACCTGATAGCCGCTAATAATAACGGTCAATCGGTGAGTGTTCGGCTCAACAACGGTAGCGGCAATTTCACGGGTACCACCACCGTAGCGGTGGGTGTCAATCCTCAAATTATGACGGTAGGGGATGTGGATGGCGATGGCGACCTCGATATCCTGACCGCCAATTGGAGCGACAACAATGTGACTGTCCGGCTGAATCAGCTCCCGGCCGTTATCACGGCGAATCCTGCTTCCGCTACCGTTTGTGCGGGCACTACCACCCGCTTTAGTGTGCAGGCTACCAACGCCACTACCTATCAGTGGCAGGTTAGTTCAGGGGGTAGCTTCACCAACCTATCCAATAATGCCCTCTACAGCGGGGTCAACAGTGCCACCCTCACGTTGACAGGTGTTACTGCCAGCCTTAGCGGTAATCAGTACAGGGTGGTCGTGAGCAGTTCCAACTCGCTCAGCTCCACGGCGGCTACCCTAACGGTCAACACAGCCCCTACAGCCACTCTGGCGGCCTCGGGTACGCTCACCTGCACGAACACCAGTGTGACGCTTACGGCTTCGCCAACGGGGCAGGCCAGCTATGTCTTCAGCGGGGGAGCTACCCAGATTGGTAGTACCAACCAGGCTACTGTTTCACAGGCTGGCAACTACTCAGTGACGCTGACTGGCGTCAACGGCTGTTCGGCCTCCGCCACCCTCAACCTGAGCTACCTCAACTGCCCACCTACGCTGGCCAACGCAATCCCGCCCCAGTCGGTGACGCTAGGCCAGCCTTTCACCTATAGTATTCCGGCCAACACCTTCACCGATGCCGAAACACCCACCAGCCTTAGCCTGGCGGTGAATGGCCTACCGACTGGTTTGAGCTTTGTGTCTCCCAATACCATCACAGGCACCCTTTCCACCACACTGGGATCCCCCTTTGCGGTAACGGTGGTCGCCAGCGATCCATCAGGTGGTTCCATCACGGCCCTGTTGTCAATAAGTGTAGTCGATCCGGGTGGAAGCTGTGCCAGCCTGTATAGTGTAAAGGCAGGCAATTGGAATGACGCCAGCGTGTGGTCGTGTGGGCGAGTACCGCTGTTGACGGATGTCGTAACATTGAATCATGCGGTAAGTGTGCCAGCCAGTTATCAAGGTCAGGCCCTACGGGTAGTGTACGCGGTTGGGGGACGTCTGTTGCTGGGTACGAATAGCCAGCTACGACTGGATACTAACTAGTTTCTGAATATATAGAAGGTTGTGGAGTGAAGGGCGCCTGTCTACTCCACAACCTAGCCTGCCCGTAAGGAATCTTCAGGCGCAGATTCCCTGCTCCCGGTCGATAGCATCAGTCAGATAATCAGTATTCCTATAACAAGCTTACGGCTATTGGAAGCATACCCTGATCCAGAAGGCCATCTGCGCTAAAGCCCAGACGTTTGATGAGCATCTGCAACATCAAGGCCAACGCGTGGCTGGTCCTTTGGGATGAAAGTGTGCTAAAAAAGCCAGAAACGCTATCTAGTGAGGATATGGGGGCTGTTCGCAGTAATCCTCCCTTGGCTTAAACGTATTTGACCCGCGTGTTTCAATCTACCCGATGGCAATCATTATCGCTTACTCAATCAGGCAGGGGCCTCCATAAAGACCTGGGAAATCACTCGCGCAGCAGATGGTATTTGCCTATGCCCGTCGTTGCGGCCCCGGCGGGGCAGATTGAGGCCGCTTTCCGCTATAACAAACCGGAGCTGGCTTTAGCATCTCCTCGGTTGTGGTTTTCCCGCTTCGGCGGTTACCAGATAGAGCACCCCTCGCTCACGATCTCCGGCGGCTCGGTTTGAAGACCTGCCTGGTCAACTGCAGTGGAAAATCCACCCCCGCTACCCAAACGGCAAGGTATTGATGCGCTTCGATACCCAACGACCCAATCGACTGATACAGCCCCTGTTGCTGCCGGGCCGCCCTTTAGGTTTGTGTGCTGGTAATATTCCAAGAATTGGTCTTTTGCCAGTTGTCAACCAGAGAGGGCTACCCTACCGGGCC
>NZ_MKUD01000020.1 GCF_001898575.1 Spirosoma sp. 48-14 | reverse complement strand
GTTAGTGCGATTTGAGTTTTCAGTAAAAAATTGGATGAGTCTACATTTTATCGCATTCTCGGTCATTTTCCTACGAAAAATCAATCGAAAACAGATAGTTTAAACAGCTTCAATAATTTAAATCTTATGGGAGCTTTTTAAAGGCAGTACTAGCATTGAAAATGCTCAATAATAAGTTTTCCTTACTGACTAAATATTCAGCCAGTAAGGAAAACTTACAAGGTAAGGGTTTGTAACTTTACATATCAATCGAGCGGCCTTCATCGACTACTTGGTTTGGTGAGAGCTGGGCGGGCAGTTCCTCCAACCCGTTTTTTAAGCCGCCTTGCATATATGTTACTTGATGGATGGCGGTTGTTCCTGTAACAATAAGCCGATAGGACTGCAAATTCTCGTACATATTCATCAGAAACTCGGTGTACTGCCGAGTAGCTAATTGATTCGGTGTCTCCTAATCGTATGCCACACTATTATCGTAACAACATCTTTTCGGAACTATATCGGTCATTAGAGGCCCCATTTTAGTGTTGACGGTTTTAGTTTATTTACTGTAAAATACAATAAACAAAAAAAACGCTAACTCGTTGAAAGTTAGCGTTTTTTACAATTAGCCGTATCAGGTAAACTACGGGCTTCGTGCTCCCGAAGGGATTCGAACCCCTATCGATGGTACCGGAAACCATAATTCTATCCATTGAACTACGGGAGCAGACGTTCCAGTTTCGGAGTGCAAAGATAGCACATTGAATCGCTAAAAAGCAAGTTCACCTCTGGAAGTCTTTAGGCATTTTTGGCCTTATCGACGGCCACGGCCACCCCGGCGATTCTGTCCTTTGGCTGCCGTACCTTCCTTCCGCTTGGCTTTGATAGCCGGTTTCTCCGTGCTGCGCGAACGACCCGAACCCGACGATCGGCTGCTTTCACGCGCTCGGGCGTCAAAACGGCCTTCCCCTTCTGTTCCACGATCCGACTTATGATTCACCAGAGCGAAATCCATACTTCGGCGGGCCAGGTTCGTTTCTTTTACCCGGATCACCACCGGATCGCCAAAGGTGTAGATCTTCTTGTGCCGAACACCTACAATCCGGTAGTTGTCCTTATCAAACTCGTAATAGTCATCGTTCAGGTCCTGCATCCGAACCAGTCCTTCACAGCTATTTTCAGTGATCTCGACAAAAATACCAAACTCGGTAACGCCGGAAATAACGCCCTCGAAGACCTGATCGGGGTCCATACGGCTCATGAACTCGACCTGCTTGTATTTGATACTAGCCCGTTCGGCTTCGGCGGCCATTCGTTCGCGCTCCGATGAATGACGGCACTTTTCTTCATACTCTTCGCGATCGGCCGGTTTGCCTTTATCCAGATAATGCTGAAGGAGCCGATGCGCCATCATATCGGGATACCGACGGATGGGTGATGTAAAATGCGAATACCGACGGAAGGCTAGTCCGAAGTGCCCAATATCCTCGGTGCTGTAGCGGGCTTTCGACATCGTTCGAACGGCCAGTTGCTGCAACATACCTGCTTCGGGCCGCCCTTCAATGCTCTCCATAAATCGGTTCATGGAAGCCGATAGATGATCTTCATCGACAGCCAGTTTATAGCCTAGTCGACGGGCAAAATCAGAGAACACTTTCAGTTTATCTTCGTCTGGGCCTTCATGAACCCGGTATACCATCGTATTTTCTTCGCCGTTCTTATTCCGCTTCGACAACGAGTGTACATATTCGGCTACACGCTTATTGGCCAGCAACATGAACTCTTCGATGAGCTTGTTGGTATCCTGCCGAATTTTAGGGTAAACCGCTAAGGGGACACCATTTTCATCTAATCGGAAGCGAACCTCAACGGTCTCGAAGTTGATGGCTCCATTTTTGAACCGTTCGTCGCGGAGTTTATAGGCCAGTTCGTTCAACAACCGCAACTCTTCCAGAAAATCGCCCCGGTCGTTGTTCAGGATTTCCTGGGCTTCTTCGTAGGCAAACCGACGATCCGAATGCGTAACTGTCCGGCCAAACCATTCGTTTTTGATTTTGGCATCGGGAGTCAGCTCGAAAACGGCCGAAAACGTGAGCTTGTCTTCGTTAGGACGAAGGGAGCACAAGCCATTTGACAGCTTTTCGGGAAGCATCGGCACGACCCGGTCGACCAGGTATACCGACGTTGCCCGTTTATAAGCTTCGGCTTCCAGTTTCGAACCGGGCCGGACGTAGTATGTAACGTCGGCAATGTGAACGCCAATTTCGTAATTGCCATTGTCGAGCACCTTTACCGAAAGAGCATCATCGAAGTCTTTGGCATCGACGGGGTCGATAGTGAAGGTTGTCACCTCACGCATATCCCGCCGTTTGGCAATTTCATCCTCCTGAATCTGCGTTGGAATCGATTCGGCTTCCTGCTCTACCTCGACAGGAAAAACGATTGGCAAACCAAATTCAGCCAGAATGGCGTGCATTTCGGTATTGTTCTGCCCAGCCACACCCAGCACCGTAATCACTTCGCCTTCAAACTGTTGTTTGTGGCTGTCGGTATCCGGGTATTTCGTTAAGCGAACAATTACTTTCTCGCCATTCTTGGCTCCGCCTAGTTTATCATTGGGGATAAAAATGTCTTCGTAAATCTTTTTGCTATCGGGCGAAACAAATCCGTAGGTCGGCCAGACTTCAATGCGACCAACCAGTTCGGTACGGCCCCGTTCAATAATACTGACTACTTTTCCTTCAATACGTCGGCCGCGATTACGCGAATCCGTAAAACGAATAACCCGCACCCGGTCGCCATCAACGGCCCCGGCCAGGTCGTCGGTCGATACCCAGATATCATCGTCGCGGTCGCCCCGGCTGCCATCTGCCGTAGCAGGGAGCACGAAAGCAAAGCGGGAATTGACATGGTCGACTACACCTTCAATCAGATTAGCATCGGCATCGGCCCGGTAACTCCCGTTAGGCTGACGCACAATAGACCCTTCTTCGGCCAGTTCACCCACCAGCCCATGCATAATCAATTTCATACGCCGGTCGTGCACACCGAAGTGTTCCAACAACTCATCCTGCGTGAACGCCCGGTCGTCGTTAATCTGAAAAAACGCCATCAGGTCGTTTTTCAATTCATCCAGAAAAGAGTCGGCCTGATGAATGGGCCTCGTCTTCGATTTTTCCAAACCCTTTTCACGAGGGCGCGCCGTATACGACGAACCCGAGCTGGGCCTGGCATATTTATTTTGTTTTGATTTTCCGTTTCTCATACTGTTTGCCTAACTCTAAAAGCAGGCGTAAATGTTTGTAGTGATTCAAACTCAGAGACATTGAGTACATAGAGCGATCAGAATACGTATCGACATTCTCTTTATTATCAGTAGCCTTGGTTTGGCGGTCTGACCTGCTCAAAACCCATTTTAGTCGCTCAGCACAATGTGCTCTTCCGCTACGAGCGGTGCCCCCAGCATTTTTAAATAAACCTGAACAAGCATCACCATCGAATCACGGGCATACTGCTCGATGCGTGCCCAGTCGTGTTCGCGGTAATACACTTCGCTGGTGCGGTCGCCGGTCCATTCCAGTGGACGTGTAGGAATATTTAACACGGCCGCCAGCAAATCGAGAGGCACAAAATGCCGTTTATCGCCAAACTGCCACTGCTCCATCGTATCGCGATGTGGAATTTCCCAGGGTTTCTTTCCAGCAATCTGCAAAGCCGGTGGCAGGGGCAGGCCATTTACCATCAGCCGACGACACAGAAAAGGAAAGTCGAACTCCTTGCCATTGTGCGCACATAGGGTAAGTTCGCCAGGCGGATAGCGATTGACAATCGTCAGAAACTCCTGAAGAATGGGCAACTCGTCGTCGTTACTGATGAGCTTGATTTTCAGATGGGGTTTATCGTCGTCATCGAAAAAAAGCCCACCGACGCTGATGCAGATGATCTTACCGAATTCAGCAAAAAATGAAGCCCGTCGATCATACCAGCCAGCCGCCGATAATTCGTCGTCGTTTTTAAAGAACCGGCTTTTTTCTTCCCACTGACGCTGTAATCGCGGATCGACGGCCAGCAGCGACGGCTCACCCGCTACTGTTTTGAGATCAATAAACAGAAGATTTTTTAGACGACGTTTCCAGGAGACGGGCTGAGGCATATAGTAAGGCGGACATCCTGTCCGCAATGTTAACGCTAGGACGATACGGCGGACAAGATACTGGTTCGCCAGCCTACCCGCGCTACTTAATCGTGCAAAATCCCTTCCAGACCCAAAGCAGGAATGGTGATGAGATTTTCTTCCACGATACTGTCGGGCACGAAGATAAACTTCTTATCGAAAATCTGATCACCAATGAAGTAGCTCACCCAATACTCATTGTTGAGGTGAAACACATCGGGCATGATCGTTTCAACCACTTCATGAGCCCCTGGCATAATTTCAACAAAGAAATGCCGCAGGGTTGATGTCTTTTGCTCCTCCTCATCTTTCTTTCCATACCCCCGCGATGTTACGAACACCGTTTTGATGGGTACGTCGTTCTGGTTGATCAAAAAAACCTGCCAGTCATAACCACCAGTCAGAGCCTCTTTCCGGGCGATCACAACCTGTACACCCTCAACGGGTAAAAAATTAATGTCTTTTTTCATACTTATCTACTCAACACAGCGCAATAGAGTCGCTTTGGCGGTTAATTCCATACTGTGTTTCAATCAATTCCATCTCAAATAAGGTGGCCATGTGGCCCTGAACACGCGCTGCAACTTCGGCTAACGGCACCTCATGACCCAGTTCGAGCGCCAGCGAGGTGACGGCCTTATCGGCAATACCACAGGGAACAATATGGCTAAAAAATCGCAAATCTGTATTCACATTGAAGGCAAACCCATGCATTGTTACCCAGCGGCTGGCTTTTACGCCCATTGCACAGATTTTGCGGGAATATCCATCGTTTTCGTCCCCAGTGGCTTCCTGACCCAGCCAAACGCCCGTCAACCCGTCGATCCGTCCCGCTTTCAATCCATACTCAACCAGTGTTCGAATGATGCTTTCTTCCAGCAACCGCATGTAGTGATGAATATCGGTAAAAAAATTGTCCAGGTCCAGGATCGGATACCCAACGAGCTGTCCTGGCCCGTGAAAGGTAACATCGCCCCCTCGCCGAATTTTAAACAACGTCGCCCCCAGCTCGGTAGCCAGTGTTGCTTCGTCCATCAGCAGATGCTCGGCATGACTGCTGGTGCCCATGGTGTATACGGGCGGGTGTTCACAAAACAGCAGGTAATTGGGCGTTAGTTGCTGTGCATCGGTGGGGCAAACTCGGTTAGCTAACTTCTGATCAACAATGGTTGCAAACAACCGTTCCTGCTCATCCCAGGCTGTCTTGTACTCAATCATCCCCAGGTCACGAACCTCAACTTGTTTATTAATTCGGCTATTCATCACGTTCAGGACGAAAAACTATCCATCAATTGGTTAACAACCGTCTCCCTCTGTTTCGTTCGATATGCCCCGATTTGGCACTGTTCAGAGAGGGGTATTGCTATTTTCTATGGGTTTTAGGTGTCTAAAGAAGTCATACTTCGTCTAACAATCGCTCAAGAACAATATGGTAGTCAATGGCTCAACACAATGAAACCGGCAAGCAGGGCGAAGTAGAAGCCGCCCGTTATCTACGCGAAAAAGGCTATGAAATTATTGCCTGGAATTATCGGTATCAGCATGCAGAAATTGATCTGATTGCGCAGAAAGGTAAACTGCTGGTTTTTGTTGAGGTGAAAACCCGAACTAATGTCAGCTTCGGCAATCCCGAAGAATTTGTTTCGTATACCAAGGCCAGACTGGTTATGAAAGCCGCCGAACACTATATTTTCAACACCAATTGGCCATTCGATGTCCGGTTCGACATTATTGCCGTTACACTTTCCGGTAATCGATTGCAGGTAAAGCATATTGAAGACGCGTTCTGTTGACATCTTTATGAAACCGCGAGGACGCAACGGACGTCAGGAAAAAGTTTATGTACGCTGGGATTCATAGCGTTCTTGTAATTTCGTTTTGTCGAGTGAAAATTAAGCCCCTAACGACCTTTCAGTAAATCATTTAGGCATAATTTTCGTTAGATAGTAAGAACCTAAACAATTCATCAACACATCTCTATGAACGTATTTCCCATCGGGCGAACGGCACTGCTTTGGCTGGTTGCTGGCACGTTTTTGATGACCTCCTGCAAAAAGAATACAGATGTTACACCATCGGGCTCTGTTAGTAATGGCGAGGTAAATAGTTGGGTACTGGCGAACATGCAGCATTCTTATTTCTGGAATGATAAAATTCCCGCTACGACCGATACCTCGTTAACGCCCGACAAATATTTTCTAACCCTCCTGTACGACCGAAACAATACGGCTAATACCGACCGGGATCGGTTCTCCTGGATTCAGCAAAGTGCCGATGAGTTGAAAGCATCGCTGAATGGGCAGTCGAAAACAACCGGGATGGAATACAGTCTGTATTATCGGGACGCATCGAACACAGGCGTCATTGCCGTGGTGCTTTATGTGCAACCGGGTTCGCCTGCCGCCAAAGCGGGCATCAAACGGGGGGATGTGATTTCAAAAGTGAATGGCGAGTCGCTGACGGGTACTAATTATCAAACCCTGCTTTCCAGCAATGCCGATTCGTATGTGTTTGGCTTTGCCACGCTGGTGAATGGCACGCTGACCGATAGCAACCAGACCAAACAGGTCAATGCCATTGTGTTCCAGTCAGACCCTTTTCTGCTCGACACCACCTATACCATTGGTAATAAGACGGTTGGCTATGTTGTTTACAACCAGTTTGTCAGGGGTGTCAACAAAGCCGATGGTAGCTCCGACAATGCATATGACTTGAAAATGGAGTCGATCTTTGACAAATTCAAGCAAAAGGGCGTTAACGAACTGGTTCTCGATCTGCGGTATAACCGGGGCGGTTATGTCAGTTCATCCACTAATCTGGCGAGCCTGATCGGTAAAAATATCGATGCATCGAAAGTATACTTCACCCAGAAATGGAACAGCATCGTTACCGACGAGAACGACAAAAAATACGGCAAGGGCTGGAACAACCAAACCTTTCTAACCAAGTCCACCGCCATTGGGGCTAACCTTAGCCGTGTATTTATTCTAACCACCGGCAGTACGGCTTCGGCCAGCGAGTTAGTGATCAATGGGCTAAAACCCTTCATGACGGTTAATACCATTGGCACCACAACCGTTGGTAAAAATGTGGGTTCAGTTACCATTTCCGACAATTTGGGGCGGATCAAATGGGGTATTCAACCCATCACCTTTAAATCGGCTAATGCACAGGGTTTTACGGATTATGCCGGAGGGTTTACGCCAACCGTACGAGTAACGGAGCCTGACCCACGCAAAAATAGCTGGAAAGCGTTGGGTGACCTGACAGAACCGTTGCTGGGTGAAGCTATTTTCCAGATCACAGGTACACGTATGGCCCGCCGGGCAGCATCGACCGACAGTGACGTGGTTCCTATTGGTTCATCAATAGACAGCAAAGCTGGCGGAGGAAATATGTTTGTTACAGACATCCTACATAAGCAATAGTACAATTGCAGGATGTTTTTTAGTTATTGTCAGATAGGTTACTATCGACATAATTTCTTATGAAAAGCGCTTCTGGTGGAAAACAGTTAAAATTGGATTATTTTACAGCAAAAGCGGCTTCTGGGGCTGCTTTTGCTGTTTAATACTGTAACTTTATCATCAGGCAATTCGCTACAACACCATGTACGAGAAGAATATAGGTACCAAACAGAAAGCACTACGAATCAATCTGGATCGTCGTATTTATGGATCGTTTGCCGAGATTGGCGCAGGTCAGGAAACGGCAGCTATGTTTTTTAAGGCCGGTGGCTCGTCGGGAACCATTGCCAAAACCATGTCGGCCTACGACATGACGTTTAGTGACTCAATCTATGGCGTAGAAGAAAGTGGTCGGTATGTGGTAGAGTCGCGACTCGTTAAAATGCTCAACAAAGAGTATAGTTTGCTGGAAAAACGACTGGCCGACAAACGGGGTCCCGACACTACGTTCTTCGCCTTTGCCAATACCGTTGTTGCCCTCAATTATCAAAAGACCAACGAAGCACACGGCTGGATTGGCTGCCGGTTTCAGCTAAACCCACAAGCGGGGTACAACGACGTGATTATTCACGTCCGAATGCTCGATAACGAAAATATTCTGCAACAGCAGGCCCTGGGCGTTATTGGTGTAAATCTCATTTACGGATGCTACTATTACGCTAAATCGCCCGAAACGCTTGTATTATCGCTGATGGACGATCTGGCTCCCGAACGGATTCAGATTGATATGATTCGATTCAGCGGCCCCGATTTTGTAGACGTAGATAACCGGCTGATGAGCCTTCATCTGGTCAAAAACGGCTTTACCGATGCCGCTTTGTTCGGCCCGGATGGGCAGGTACTTCAGCCATCCGAAGCGCTCTACAAAAAACACATCCTCGTGATGCGGGGACGGCTACGCCCTCTAACGAATGTACAGTTAGACATGATTGAAAATGGGCTGAAGCAGTTTAAGGATGAGCCCGACGTAGACGAAAACCGCGTTGTATCCCTGGCCGAGCTGACCTTGCATAACCTGAAAGCGAACGAACAGGGAATTGATGAAAAAGACTTTCTGGACCGGGTCGACATCCTATGTTCAATGGGTCAGGCCGTTATGATTTCCAATTACCTGGAATACTACAAACTGGTAGCTTATCTGGCCCGGCTCACGCGACTAAAAATTGGCCTTGTTGTTGGCATTCCGAATCTGGAGTACATTTTCGAAGAAAGCCACTACGAGTTTCTGCCCGGTGGTATTCTGGAATCCTTCGCCACGTTATTCAGCCGAAAAGTGAAGCTATTCGTTTATCCGACCCTGAAAGAAGGCGCCATTTATACCTGTAATGAGTTTAAGCTCCCCCCTACGCTGGAGCCGCTATTCCAATACCTGGTTCGCAATGACAAAATCGAGGATATAACCGACTATAAAGAACAGCATCTGCATATCTCCACCGACCATGTACTCGAAATGATTCAGCAAGGTGAAGACGGCTGGGAAGCTATGGTACCTGAACGGGTAGCCGAACAAATTAAAGCGAACTGCCTGTTTGGTTACCCTTGCGAAATTGAATACGTACCTATCGGCCAGCAGGTTCGTCAACAGCAGGTGGAAGAGCAGGCAGCCTCAAACTAATTGCCGATTATATAACTGATAAATTTTGTCGCGGCTTCGTTTCAATCGCATTTTAACGGCACTGGGCGTTAGCTGATGTATCAGAGCGATTTCATCAATACTCATATTCTGTTCATACTTTAGTTGCAACAGAGCTTGCTCAGTAGCCGATAAGGTGCTTATTGCCAGCTTCACGAACAAGGCCGTTTCCTCATGAAGCGAAGTTTCTCGTTCATCGGCAATGTCCTGCTTTAACCCTTCGTCTACAGAGGAAAATGTAAAACGTTTACCCCTGCGAAGCTGGTCTGAGCAATAATTATAAGCAATGGAATAAAGCCATGTAGAGAAGCTGGACCGTTCCTGAAACGCGTTGAGTTTGGTAAACGCTTTCAGGAAAATATCGTGCGTGAAATCTTCAGCTTGTTCAGTGCTTTTGGTCATCGACAAGCAACGTCGATACACTTTGTTCACATAGCGACTGTAAAGTGTTTCGAAGCACTTCTGAGGGTGACTATTCAAGTACTGCCGAATCATTTCCTCGTCTGTCAATAGTGTATTCATTAACAAATAATCTATTTGATACCTGTAAGAGACCTTTCATCGAGTTTATGGGTTTTTGTAAATAATGAGTCTATGACGACGAAGGCTTCAATTGGATACAAAAAATATATTAAATGGTAAACCTAACTCGATCAAATTGGCTGTAGCAAGCCCATAACCATTCATTAAACCACTCTATATCAAATACTTACAACAAGTAACTACTTCATCAATCGTGCATATCAGAAAAGACAAGAGCTGTTTCTGTAATACTATTTACACGACCAGCTAGCTGTGCGGCTCCCAGAAAGCCACACAATCTGAAGAAGCCGAGCGCTTGCAAGACTAAAAGTTATCAATTTTCCGTCGGCAGAATCGGATACCTAAAACGGTGTACAATACCAAAAAGAAAGTTTCTGCAATAAACTGAAAGGAAGGATAGTATCTGTCGATCCCTGAAATGGCTTGCACCCAATGAATCAGAACGCCACAAAAGAGTATAAAACCAGCTAAAAAACCGGCCAGAACAAACAGCGAGATCACGAGTCGATTTCTTTTCTCTGACACCATTTTACCAATTACCAGTAGTTGATGCCCCTAATTTGAGCCGACATCCCGTCAAACGCTACCCAGAGTGTATAGCCAGTAGCATTTACACGATAATAGGCTGATTAAATCCGTTATCATACATAACCTAAATAAACTCGTGCGTCTTCACAAAAGGTGTCTCATAAACCCTATTTATGACTATACACTATTACAGGCAATTTCAACTTTAAATGATCAAAGAATAAACTCACAAACGATATACCATCCATTCATTCATTTTTCCTACATGTTACTTTTCCAACTTCATCAGTCTTACTGGTCATTAAATCTGTACTTGTCTATTGTCTAATAAAGCCGTTCCAGGGCTGAGAGTAAACAGCTAGCAACCGAACCCCTACCAGTTTGGCGTTGGATTTGCTTGTGTTATTCTAAGACAAGGCCATTGATGTGCTATGAAAACGAATCAGTCAATACCCAAAGAAGTAACCCAAATTCTGCATCACCAACGAAAACGCCTGGCTGAACTATATTCGCTCGAAAAATGGAGTGAGTCTGATTTTGAGGAGATTATGCGCTGCTCTAGTGAATGGAACGCGGATATGCAAGGCTGGATACTACCCTTGTCGAGCGTTGAAAAACTCGCCTTTGACGCTCGTACGCCCGATCGCCAAGCACGCAGTTTGCAATTCATTGCCCGACAAATGGGTCAAAATGTTGTAAGTTAACACTCAAAAACTCTATTAACTTATTAGCCAGTTAACAAAACCGTTCAATAAATTATTATTAGTCTAATATACTATTTCAATAGAATTAAAAACAAAAACTAATATTACTCCTAAATTTATTGCTTAAAATGTAACTGCAACTTGTCTCTTGTACTATGAGAAGCTCTTTTCCGACGAAAAATTCTTTATCTGATGAGGAAATGATTCGGGCCCATCTCCTCACTCAACCCGACCATTGTTTTGAAACGTTGTATAATCGCTACGTTGGTAAAGTCTATCAGCAATGCCTTCAAATGACGAAACACTCTGAGCAGGCGGAAGATTTTACGCACGATATTTTCCTGAAAGCGTTTACCAAACTCAACGCATTTCAGGAACGATCCAGCTTCTCTACATGGCTTTATTCCATTGCGTTCAACTACTGTGCCGACCAGATTCGACTGTCAAAGCGGATGAACGTTACCACTATTACGGAAGGCCATGAACAGTCAATGGCTGACTCGAAAGACAATAACGTACAGGAAGAAACACTCCAATTAGTGAAGCAGGCACTGGAAACCCTCACAATCGATGAACAGACGATTCTTCGAATGAAGTACGAAGACGGAAGAACCATTGACGAAATTGCCCATGTCTACCAAATAAAGCCAAGTGCGGTTAAAATGCGGCTAAAACGGAGCCGGGACCGAATCTACCGTTTCTGCCAGCAACCTAATCAATGCTAACTGTTTATCAACGTTTGACAGGTACGCAATCAGTACCTTTCCGACTCCGGTAAATGGCCTATTCACGTACGGATTTTTCCAGTAAAAGATCCTGATACCAAAAACCACTATCCCAGGTTTGATCTGTACCGACGGAAGGTAAATAGGTTCGTCGGACAACTTCTCCTTTTCGAAATCCAATTGGCTCTGAAAAAATGGGGCCATCGTACACAAACGAATGATATTCCCCGTTTTCTCCACAGGGATCAACGTGTTTGGGCAGGTCGTTCAGCAAGTCCATATCCAGCTCTCGGCCCAGAAACTCGACTGGTAAATAGGCTTCATTGATGCAAACTAATACGGCCCTGAATCCCAGATCGACAAACTCACGGACCAAATCGGTTGAGTTACGCTTCCACAAAGGAAATACGCCCTTCAGATTAACCTTTGCCAGTTGTGTTTCTCGGTAGCTCCGTAAGTCTTCCAGAAAAATATCCCCAAAAATGGCATGCGTAGTGCCCTGATTTTGTAACGGTTGCAGGACGTTATACATCCAGGTATTATATTCTTCCATCGAAACATCCCCAGGCAATTGTAGCATGTGGAGGGGTAGCCCCAGGCGTTCGGCCTGTAAGGCAAGAAGTTCGATCCGAACGCCATGCATACTTACCCGACCGTATTGCTCATTTATGGAGGTGAGCAATCCTTCAATGGCCCACTCGCCGGAGCGGAGGCTATGATACAGCGCCAAAGCTGAATCTTTTCCCCCGCTCCAGTTCATAATCGCCCGCTGTCGACTCATCGGAAGTAAAATCCAGAGGGTGCAATTTCAGCTTTTATGGAATCCACCAATGCACCGGACGATTCGTATCGAATCACATACCCCGCCTGTGTATAAAGTAGCGGATTCTGCGTACCATAAATGCGTTTGGTTTGTGGATCGACTCCTAACGTGCTGAATGACCGAGAAATGACCACAGTCCCCGTGGCATTTGTCGCATTGATCGAAATCTGGTAGGTTTTGCCACCCAACGTATAGTAAAAAGCTTGTTTATCAGTACTGATTACTACTGAACCGGGCGTTTCGGAAAACGTTAGTCGCTGTTCCGTTAGGCGAGTTGCCGGATTCACCCGAACCAGCGCACTACCCGCCCGAAGCCATAGTTTATTATTCGCGTCAACGGCTATAGGCTCAGGCGTTGATCCAAAATCAATCCGCTCCTTAACCGAATCGGTGTTAAGGTCGATCACCATCAGGGTTTTATTTCCACTGTACGCATTACTGCCGACAAAGACTTCCGTTCCGACTACCACCATATTTTCTACCCCCTTCACAGCCGCTATTTTCTTGGTGACGGTACGGGTATTCAGATCGACCACAGCGATGTAACCCGGATCTTTATAAAATGTCCCCGCGCTAAAATCACCGGATACGTCCCAGCAACTTATATAGGCTTTGTTGGGACCTGCCTGAATAACCTGACGTGGATTTTCAATATCAGGCGACTTTAGGGTAGCCAGCGATTTAAACGTAGCATAGTCGACAATCTCAACTTTATCCTGCCCTGCTGTATTATTATCGACCAGAATCAATCCTTTCCCATTTACTTCGGTATAACCTTGTACACCGCCACTCAAAACCAGTGATGGATTAGCCGTCTGAAAAATATTGGTGGCAACGGTCTGACTCGCGCGTGATAAAAACGAAACAGTGCCATTGTTGCTGGAAAAATTACCCGCATTGAGAATAAACACACCTGATTCATAAGGAGTTGGCTCAGGATCTGAGGTCTTACAGTTCCAGACACTCAGGGCCACCAGCCCAACCACTATTGACTTAATCCATTGCTTTTTCATTGTGTATTAGAAGGAAAATTAATAATCAGATTGATTGCCCAGTTTCGGCCTGGCATGGCATTCCGTTTTACGCCCAGCACAAGCGTATCGAATACATTATTCACCTGCCCCTGTATCCGAACCAGCATAAACCGCCAGTTGACGGAATGTTCCAAAACCACGTTAGCCAGAACACTACCCTTAAAAAACTGGCTATTGTCGAATGTGGTATACCGACGCGAATTAGCCTGCATTTGCAGACTGATTCGACTTCGCCCCTGCTGTAGATAGGTGTTCAGTGTTCCCGAATGCAGCGGCACATAGACTAACTGCTTACCGATGACATCCTGCGAATAGGCATCGTACGCCCGCTCCTGCGATGAACGTGTAAACGCATAGCCCAGTCGTATACCCGCTTTCCAGTCTGCCTGTGTATAAATCAGCCCCGTAGTCAATTCAAGGCCACGTGCAACGACCAGTTGCAGATTCTCGACATGATAGTTCGTCGTTGGATTCCAGTATGTCCAGTTATCGACCCGGTTACGGTAAGCACTCAACTCGGCCGTCAGGTTGAGGTGATCCGATAACGCACCTGCTGTTGCCAGCCCGGTCTCCAGATTAAAGCCGTTTTCGGGCAGGAGGTTCGGGTTACCTAAATCGGCCCAGTACCGTTCATTTAGCGTTGGCACGCGATAGCTCCTGCTTACAGCTCCTTTGGCCGTCAGTGTAAAGCGTTTCTGCTGTACAAGCCTGTATTCTGCCCCAACCGATGGTGTAAGAGGAGGATTGAAGCGTGTTACAAACGCCTGTCGAACATTGGCCGATAGCAGCCAGCGGGTGGTCTGAAAACGGAGCAGGGCATACAGATCGGCCCGATCTTCCTCAATTAACTGACCACCGTAGCCATCTGTCCGGGTCCCATAATGCGACCATTCGGCCCCGGTTCGTAACGTCAACTGGTAGGGTCGGTTCGAGGCCAGAGCAAATTCTCGTTCAATCCGAGTAATGAATCGGTTGGTCTGCGTATGGCTAGGGTTATTTAGGTTGCCTTTGGCATAATCCAATATATCGCGAATCCAGCCAACTCGAATAGTCATTCGATTGGCTTCGTAAGTCGCCAGCAGCCGGGCCGATTGTGTGCGGGTCCGTTCACGGGCCAGGGTATCCTGTGGCGACTGGATCAAATCATTATCCGTGAGCCAGGCATTGATGGATAACTGCCGACCGCTTTTATGCAGAAAAGTCAGGTCTTGAATAAGTCCCCGCTGGCTTGTTGTAGATGGTTCCAGAAAATAGTGCTGGCGTTCAGTATAGGGATATTCGTTATTAAGCTGAGACCGATAAATCAGCGACTTACCCGATAGTTTCCAGCTTGCTCCTAAAGGCAATGCATACTGCGCACCCAGATGCGTCTGGTTATTCCGAAAGCTGGCGATCTGCTGGCCTACCATTAGGCGAATACCCGGCTGCCAGCTGGGCGTACTCCCCAGCAAAATACTTCCCCCAACCGCGTCGGACCCAACAGCGCTGGACGAGGAGCCATATTGCACAGCTAATCGATCAAAACCAGCCACAGGAATAGTTGAAAAGTCGGTTAGTCCCAGATTGGGTTGATTGATATTGATGCCATTCCAGAGTACTGCCGTATGACTGGCCGATGTGCCCCGAAACGATACCGTTGCCAATTGACCCGGCCCATAATTTTTGAATGCCAGTGGCGTGTTAAAGGCCAGCGCATCTGTAATCGATGCAAACCGGAACTGAAGCAGCGTAGTGGAATCGATGCGCTGAATTTTCTGACCAGCCAGGAACCGCTCAGGCGCGATAGCCCGTACAGTCACCGCCGACAGCGATACCGCATTCGATAATCGACTCGTTGTGGCCGAATCGGATTGTGCAGTGGCTTGTTGTCCGGCTATGAAGCCGACAAACCAACCCAATACCCACCAGCGAAGGGATTGCGTTTTCAATATAACTAAATTAAGTGTGCACTATCAGCACGCGGCCAGGGCGTTTCCTCCGAACGCCAGAACAGCGGATGGTTGTCGGCAGGTCTCCTGGCTCGTCTCATCGATTCGAACCTTCCCGCACTGAGTATCAGCGCAGTGGCCACGGAGTATGAATCGACTTTTTGAGAGACTTACAGTTGCGGGGACAGCGTTGGTATTTCACCAAACTTCCCTTTTAAGCCTTGAAAGTCGCCACGAAACGACATCAGGCACCGAAAACTCAGGGCAAAGGTAAGAGAATTTTGCAAAATGTAACGCGGGTGGTAACCCGCGCAGCACAGATACATCAGGTATTTCCATCGTACTCTGTACTGCGCGGGTTACCACTCGCGTTACCTTAAAAACCGTCGGCTTTGATTTCTTTCTCGGTAATAACTCCGTACTTTTTCACCTTGTCGCGGATGGCGTCGGCTTTACCAATCAACACAAACTGAAGGTTATTTTTCGGGAAATACTGATCGATAATCTGACGGGTTCTGGCTACAGTCAGTCCATCCACGTTCTTCTGGAAATTGTTGATAAATGATTCGTCGAAACCCAGACTGAACATATCCGTCAGCAGATTGGCCAGTTCAGAGGCCGATTCGTATCGGGGAGGGAAGTCAGCTTTGACGTAGTTTTTGGCTGACGAGAGCGTTTTCTCATCGATTCCCGTCTTATGCAGGCTATCAAGTACCATCAGCGCCATATCGATCGCCTGGGTCGTGGTGCTGACTTTGGTAAAGGTCGAAATGGCAAAGGTGCCGCTGTTCCGAAAGGTCGCAAATCGGCTACCGGCCCCGTACGTAAGGCCCGAATTGACCCGAAGCGCATCGTTGAGCCAGGAAGTAAACCGACCGCCCAGAATGGTGTTCACCACCGTAACCGGAATAAAATCGGGGTTATTTTGCGTGATCCCTTTTCCACCAATCAAAAATGTCGTTTCACGGGCATCGTCTTTGTTGACCAGCAACACCCGACTTTTATCGAAAACTACTGTCGGATCGCTTAGTTTAGGGGATGTAGCTGCCGCAGTTTTCCAGCCACCAAACAAATCGGTGATGCGTTTCTTCATGGCGGGGGTGTTGAAATCGCCCACTACAGCAATAGGCGCCCGGTCGGTGGTGTAGTTTTTCAGATAGAACTGCCGCGCATCGGCTACCGAGATAGCCGAAACCGACGTTGGGGTTCCCGTAATCGGGTTCGCGTATGGGTGCCCCTCGTACACAAATCGGTTGAAATAGGAATTGACAACCCCGCGCGGACTTTCTTTCTGTTGCGTTAGTTGAAGCAGTTGACGCTGTTTGTACTTGTCGAATTCCGCCTGATCGAAGGTTGGTTTGGTAATCACATCCTGAAGAATATCGAACAGCAAATCCTGATCTTTCACGGCGAACGAAGCCGACAACTTAGCCACCTCTTTACCGGCATAAGTATCGATCGAAGCCCCTACGTACTCGGCTTTTTCCTCCAGTTGAGCTTTGGTGTATTTAGAGCTACCGAACAGGAGTGCTTCGGCCGTCATGTTCGATAATCCATACCGATTTCCGTCCTGTACAGCACCTGCATCGAACACCGCCGATACATTGATCAACGGTACTTCATGCTGCTCCATCAGGTACACAGTCAGCCCATTTTTTAGCTTGAATTTCTGATAAGGGGGCACCTTGAACGTCTGTGCCCACGACGCACCTGCTACCAGTATGGCAAGCAGGACGAAAGATAGTTGTCTCATTGGGGGTTAGTTATTTTTCGACGGATTCGTTTTGGGTTCAGGCAGTAAATAGCCTACCGTTCGATTCCGGGCGGTGAGATAGGTTCTGGCAACGCGCTGTACGTCTTCTTTGGTCACTTTCTCATACAGCGACGGGGCTTCATATAACTTTTTGTAATCGCCGAAATACAGCTCGTAGGTTCCCAGCGAATTGGCCTTCCCGTTAATGCTTTCCATAGTACGATAAAACTCCATGAGCTTCTGGTTCTTGAGTTTCTGTAGTTCGACATCCGTAATGCCTTCGTTAACCACCTTATCGATCTGATGCAATACAGACCGCTCCAGTTGTTCGGCCGAAATACCACTGGCAGCAATCGCATAGATAGAAAACAGGCTGGGGTCGAACGATTGATCCATATTGGAAAATACCCGTGAGGCAATGGTTGAATCGAGGACAAGCGACTTCACCAACCGGGACGAATTTCCGGAACTGAGCACCCCGCTGAGCAGATCGAGCGCATAGTAATCCGGGTGGCGGGTAGCCGGTGTGTGATAGGCCAGCAGAATATTGGGCGTAGCAACGTCTTTATAGGTTGTGGCCCGACGTTCCCCATTCTGAGGTGGCTCCACCGTCCGAAGACTATCCGGCAGTTTTTGGGCCGGAATTGGCTCAATGTATTGCTCGGCCAGTTTTTTCACCTGAGCCGCCGTTACATCGCCCACCACCACGGCCACCGCATTGTTGGGTGAATAGTAGGTTTTGAAATACTTTTCGAGATCGGCCTGTGTCCATTTTTTGATGTCCGACTCGAAGCCAATGACTGGAAACATATACGGATGCTCGACAAAGGCTACCGACTGCACCAGTTCGCTGATCACCCGGTAATTGCTGTTCTCCAGGCCCGTACTCCGCTCCGACAGCACCACCCCTCGCTCGCTCTCGACCATTTTTGGGTCGATGGCTAAATCGCGTATCCGATCCGATTCCAGATCGAAAATCGTTTCGAGCGCACCACTCTGAAACCAGTCGGTATAAACGGTGGTGTTCTCGGTGGTATAGGCATTGTTGGAGCCGCCGTTGGCTTCCATCACCCGGTCGAACTGTTTGGGACCGTATTTTTTTGCCCCGTTGAACATCATGTGCTCAAAAAAGTGCGACAGGCCCGTGATACCATGCACTTCGTTACGGGAACCCACTCGCCAGAAGGTGTAGAAGTTGGCATTGGGAATCGAATGGTCTTCGAGGACCATGAATTTCATGCCGTTTTTAAGCGTGAACGTCTGAACGTCCTCCGGTTTGGGCTTATTCTGGGCCAGCAGGATACTTGTCGACAGTATCAGGCCAGCCAATAGCCCGGTTCGTTTGTTCATGAGAAAATTAGCTTGGAAAAGGCTAAAAATAACAGCGAAACCGGGGAGCACCAAAGGTCTTCTGACAGGATTTACAGGATTGACATGATTTGATTTTTTTAAAACCATATCAATCCTGTAAATCCTGTCAAAAAACAATATTTTTTACTTGCATATTTAATTTTCTTATATATATTCGTACCAGTAATCAAGGCTATTTGCAACAGTTATATGGAACCCGTCAGTAGTGAATTTCTACGAGGAACATTGAAAACCATTGTCCTGAAGCTCCTTTCTGAACAGGATAAAATGTACGGCTATCAAATCACACAGGCCGTAAAAGAACGGACTAAAGGAGAACTCACCCTAACCTTTGGTGCGCTGTATCCCGTGTTGCACAAACTGGAGCAGGAAGGACTGTTGATAACCGAATCTGTAGAAGTGGAAGGGCGGCTACGGAAGTATTATTCGCTGACCGACAGCGGTAATGAAGTTGCCCTTCAGAAAATATCTGAGTTTGAACGTTTCGTCGACTATATGCAGCAACTATTTCAAACCCCTCCATCAATAGCCTATGGCCATTGATTTAGCCTGTTACGTTTATGGAAAAGCTAACACCCCAGCAAATTGACCGCCTTTATACCTATCTCCTCCAAAGTGGCCTTACCGGCGAACTGTTTACTGAGCTACTTGACCATCTGGTTTGCGAGGTTGAGCACTACATGTGGATCGGCCTTCCGTTCGAAGCAGCCATGCACAAGACACTGATGGAGGCCAACGCCGAATCGGTTCAGAAACTCCGCAAAATTTACCAGCGTGAGCTGACGCTGGCCGATGACCAACTTGCTGAAGCCAGCCTGGATGATATTCTGTTCCAGTTTCGCAATAAGTCCTATGGTGCTTACGCCATGCGGCAATCCTATAACCGAACATTGGTCTACGCGCTGTTCGGCGCTTTAGGTCTGGGACTGATGATGATTGCGTTCCTGCATCTGATCAGTCAGAAAACCTGGTCGTACTGGAGTCCGTGGGGAATGATCTGGATCGCTGGGGTGGCCGCCGTCTCGGTAGCCGTAGTCATGTATTTTCTGAAACAGGAACGCTGGCAAACCGTACCCGATGGCGAAGACGAGTTGTAATTTACGGTTTGAAGTCTGTAGTTTGAGGTCCGAAGTTGGTCGATGCGATAGCGCGCACGTCGGCCAACATCAACCTACAGACTTCAAATTCAAACGAACATGACTCAATCTCTTTGGTCGCTCAAAGGCCAGCGTGCACTCGTAACAGGTGGCACTAAAGGTATTGGCGAAGCAATCGTCCGGCAGTTTCTCGACTTGGGCGCTTCGGTTTTCATCCTGGCCCGCAACAATGAATTACTCCAGCAGCAATTAACCGGCTATCGGCAACAAGGGCACACGGTGGATGGCATGGCTATCGATGTCAGCCAGCCCGGTACTGCTTCGCAGGTCGTTGAAAAAGTAAAAGCTACCTGGGGAGGCCTGGATATTCTGGTCAACAACGCTGGCACCAACATCCGCAAGCCCACTGCCGAATACAGCCCGGCCGAGTACGATCACATTCTGAACACGAACCTCCGGTCGGCTTATGAACTAACCCAGGCAGCGTATCCGCTGCTGAAATCGTCAGGCAATGGGAAGGTTATTTTTATCTCGTCAGTATCGGGTCTGGCGCATACCAGCAGTGGCTCCCTTTATGGGATGACCAAAGCGGCTCTTCTGCAACTCACCCGTAATCTGGCGGTCGAATGGGCACCCGATGGCATTCGGGTCAACGCTGTAGCACCCTGGTATATCAAAACACCGTTAGCCACACCCGTATTAACGAATCCCGAAAAGCTAGGCGGCATACTGAAACGAACGCCTATGAATCGGATTGGCGAGCCGGAAGAAGTCGCGTCAGTAGTGTCGTTCCTGAGCATGCCCGCATCGGGTTACGTAACGGGTCAAACCATATCGGTCGATGGCGGATTGATGGCATGGGCGTATTAATTACACCCCTGCCACCATCGCTTTCATTTTGGCCATAGCTGTATTGGCTACGGTTTGTGCTTCCTGAGCGTAGTAGGCCTTGTTAAACACTTCTAACGATAGTACGATAGGCTTGTCAGAGCGCTTGATGAGCCGGAGTGTGTCTTTGATTGGTGCTACGCCATCGCCAGGGAATACGCGGTCGGCATCCGTGATTTTTTCGCGCGTGAAGTCGGCGGTGTAATCATTGACGTGAAATCCCTCGATGGCTGACTTCCCAACCAGGGGCAGCATGGTATTGCCGGAGCCGCCTTTGTAGAGGTGGTAAATATCCAGCAGTACACGAGCCGATGGATGCCCACTTTCAATAGCGACAAACATTACTTCGCCCAGGTGACTCAGGTTTGGCGAAAAGCCCCACAGTTCAAGTTGTGGAATGACTTTCGTTTTATCGCTCAATTCGAGGATTGTCCGATAGCGCTCGGCTGCTTTATACAGGTCGATTTTAGGGCTGTTGGGCGTTTGTGCTCCAATGGGTGGCGTCGCTACCCGCATGCAGCCTACTTCGGCCAGCATGTCCATTTCGCGCTTCATCTGGTCAAGCCCTTTGGCGCGGTCGGCATCGTTGTCGACGATCCAGGGGGCAAAGCCAATCGCATTCTCGACCTTTATTCCTGTATCGCTCAGTACTTTGCGGGCATCGGCCGTACTGGCACCATTTTTCAGATAGGTCTGTAATGTTTCGATCCAGATTTCGACCGAACGAAAGCCCGCTTTGGAAGCCACCTCCAGTTCTTTCACAAACCCGAGCTTATGCCCTCGGATGGTACTCATGTTCAGGCATAGCGTAAACGGCGATTGAGCAGTTGGCGCAGCCAGTACTTCAGATGATTTTGGCGCCAGGGTGGTTCCAACGGTAGCGGTCAGAGCGGCCAGGGTTTGACGACGGGAAACAGATTGGGTCATGAACGATAGAGCATTCAGGCGGTTTAGCACTGCCTATTAAATGCGAAAATGGCCCAAACCTACTGCTACGCAAAGTAAAGAGCGAAAGAGTGAATGAGCGAAAAAGAGCCAGCGCCAATAATTCACTCATTCACTCTTTCGCTCTTTACTCTACGTAGCTTCAGACAATCTTGACGCCATCGAACTTACGCCCAAGAACGGCCACATCGTCGGCACCCAGGTAATCGCGGAGAAGGGTGGCGTAGATCTGACGAAAATCGACGGAATAGCGTAAATCGCCTTCATCCAGTTTGTTTAGATTGGGAGCTTCGTTCAAGACACGTTTGGAGGGTAATCCACCCCCGATCAGGAATACGTTATTGGCCGTACCATGGTCGGTGCCGTTACTGGCATTTTGCTTTACCCGACGCCCAAACTCCGAAAACGTCATGACCAGCACATCGTTCTGTCGGTTGGTCGCTTTCAAATCATTCATGAAAGCCGCCACAGCTTCGGCATACTGGCCCAATAGTCGCTCCTGCTGCCCCGGCTGGTTGATATGCGTATCGAAACCACTGATCGACACGTAGTAGACACTCGTTGCCACATCTGACTGAATCAGTTGCGATACAACCTTAAGCCGATTACCCAGTTCAGTTGTTGGGTAGGATGCCGTAGTGGTATAAACCTTCGCTTTATCATACACATATTCGGCCGACGACACTGTTTCGGCCAGGGTTTTGTACAGATACGCTACCGATTCGGGTTCCTGACTGGTGGCCTTATGCTCTTTATTGAGCCCGGTCACTAACCCACTACGCGTCTGACCGTAAAGCTTTTTCGGGTCTAAAACGGCCAATCCGTTCAATTCGGCTCCTTTCATCGCCAGACTTAGCGTATCATCCACCTCGATCGTGCGAAATGGCTGCTGCGCTTTCCCGGCACAGGCTGCATCTAGGTACCGCCCTACCCAGCCTGTTCGCAAATACTTATCGGAATCGCTGGCCGTCTGCCAGATATCCATCGACCGGAAATGGGAGCGATCCGGGTTGGGATAGCCTACATTGTTGATCACCGTCACCAGCCCCTCATCGTAGAGCGCCTTCAGCGGTGTCATAGATGGATGCAGACCGATTTCATCGTTCAGCGTCAGCACTTTTTCGGGGCGAATGGCAATGGTTGGCCGTTCGCGGTAGTAAATATCATTGCGGTAAGGCACCACCGTATTCAGGCCATCGTTTCCGCCCGAAAGCTGTACCACTACCAGAATTTTACCGTTCGATGCGAGTCGCTGACCCAGCATCTGGGCTTCATAGGCTTTCAGAAAATGCGGAATCAACATCGTTCCCGCTGTCGTAAAAGCCGATTGTTTAAGGAAGTTTCGACGGTTCATAGTTAAAGAGCGAAAGAGTGAATGAGTGAAAGAGCGAAAACTTACTCAAGCTATTTTTCGCTCTTTCACTCATTCACTCTTTCGCCATTAGGTTAGCTGATACTCAGGCAGGCTCATGAGCGCTGCGGTGAGGGTATGAATACGTTCAGAACGCGACTGACTGGGTTTAAGCGGATGTTCGACTACGGTGCGTTGTTCGGGACGAAGCGGAAAGGGCAGCAAAGTACTCGCAATGGCATCAGTCAGGTCGGCGTCGGGGGTTTTGGCAAAAGCCGATTCAAAGCTGGCCCAGTCGACCTTGGTTTGAAAACGGTTTCCTCCCTTACGTGCCAACTGCTGGGCATTAATATCACCCTCATCTTTGGGCTGAACAGTCACTTCGGCCGATTTCAGCACGAAGCTGGGCAATTGCATCCGAAACAACAGGCTCGACGAATCGATCCAGTTTTTACCACCGGGCCAGCCTGCTACATTGGGCGGATAGAACAAAATCTGGCCCAGCGTTCGCTGTACAAACACCTGTGATTGCGGTTGTTCGAACTGCACGCCCAGTGTATGACGCAGCCCCGCCAGCAACTCGACCGGCGATTTGATATGGGCACCGATGTTTTTGGGATCGTAGAACCAGTCGGCCGTGAAGATCGTCTCCATCAGTCCGGCAATGTCGTACCCGCTCTTATAAAACTGCTCGGTCAGCTCATCGACCCGTTTGGCGTCTTCCGTTTCGTTGACAAAGAATCGGTACAGTTTAGCCGTAATGAATCGGGCCGTCTGCATGTTTTCCAGCAACATCGCAATCACATCGTCGCCTTTGAAGTTACCCGTTTTGCCGAAAATGGTTTTCTCTCCATCGTCGTGTACCTGCTGGCGGAAAATAAACTGGCCTTCGGGCGTAAATTGCCAGCCTGTAAACGCTCTGGCGGCTTCTTTGATGTCGTGTTCCGAGTAATTGCCCCGCCCCAGCGTAAACAACTCCATCACCTCACGGGCAAAGTTTTCGTTGGGGGCGTTCTTACGGTTTTGCTGGTTATTCAGAAACTGAAGCATCGCCGGAGATTTCGAAACGGCCATCAGCAAATCGCCAAACCGACCGAGCGCATTCTGGCGGACTACGTTGGCGTACTGCTGCATAAACAGCGGATTGCGCCCCTGCGTGCGGCAGGCAAAGTGACCATGCCAGAACAGCGCCATTTTCTCGCGCAGGGCGGCTTTGCCCGTGGCCATATGGTCGAGCCATTGCAGATTCAGGTCGCGTACTTTTTCGGCATTTTCCCGAATCCGCTCTTTGAGCATATCCCGGTCGAGTTGCCCGTTTTGAAACAATCCCTTCAGTTGCTTTTTGGTCTCGTTCTGGTCAGGCTCCACCACCTGTAAATCTGTTATGGCCTCGCTGTCCTTAAACAATTGTCGAACCGCCTTTCGCAACGATTTATGCGACGCTTCCGCCAACTCGGCTGGCGTAGCGCCAAACCCGGCCCGACTGTAGAGGTATCGTAGCCGGGCCATATCCTGGCTGCTTTTTGTGAATAGTTCCATCCGTACGCAAAACAGTTGAGCCTGTATGATTACGTAGAAAAACAAAGGTTTAACATCAAGTTGTTAAAATCGTGTTAATGTGGCAACGGATGGAGAATGCTGTATCACCCAAGCAGAGTCTATAGAATCAACCTTGAAAAAATTCAGTTATATTAGTGAAAAAATTCCTCATAGGATGGCTATAAACACTGCTCATCATTCCTTATCGGGCTGGGGCTTCTCTACCAGTGATCTTATTCTACAGGCTCGCCAACGGCTACCGCGTACTCGAATTGATCAAATAGCAGCTATGGGTGGTTTAACCAAGAAAGAGATCGCGGGTGTTTTAGGCATTACCGAACGGAATCTGTACAATCAGCATCAGGGCGATTTGTCGGTCCAGCTTTCCGAACGGCTGTTATTGTTAGAAAAGCTGTTTACTCATGGGCTTGACGTCTTTGATCACCAACAAGCCGTGTTTACTACCTGGCTACGAACTCCTGTGGCCGAACTCGCTACACCCGAAGTTGGATTCGCACCGCCCCAAAGCCCATATACACCCAAACCGATTGCCGAGATGGGTACGAAACAGGGGCCACCTGACTTGTCGGTCCAAAGACATACCCAGTCTTTACCCCGCTCTCAGCCCGAAGCTTCGGCAGTCCGTCCTTATCCAACCCCATTATCACTGCTGGATACTGTTACAGGTTGTAAGCTGGTCGATAATGTGTTTACTCGTATCGAAGCGGGTGTGTTCAGTTAACTAATGTCTATTCGCTTGCGTGAAAGTTTATCGCATTCTAAAAGAGCCCTACTGGCATGATCCCTTGTCGGTTATCGGCGCTGAAATAGCAGGTGGACGCTGGAATCCACCCGGCATTGGCATTCTGTACACGTCTACATCGCCTGCGCTGGCTTTGCTGGAAACAATGGTTCATTTTCCACGAGTGAGCTATGACCAACTGCCCCGCCTACGGCTCTTTACGCTCGACATACCCGATGGTGAAGTCCGCTGGATTCATCCTGATTTTTTACCCGCCGATTGGGCGCACCCAACAGCGCTACCTATTACCCAGCAAGTACTCATGGAGTGGCTCCAACATCCTGTTGACTTCGGTTTAGGTCTTCCTTCGGCCGTGATGGATTTGTCGTACAATATTTTGCTGCATCCCCGCCACCCGCTTTATCAAACGATTACCATAGTCGGTGAGCAGAACATTGCTTTGGACAAACGCTTATGGACGAGTTCGTAAGCCAATAGGCAAAAACAAACCAGCCACACCTCACTGGTATGGCTGGCTTACTCAGCTATATAGACTAATTACGACGTCTTGCAGGATAAACATCTATGGTGGTTTCACCTTTGATTAATAATGGAGGGAGAATAGTTCCAGTTTCAACGCCTTTGGCCAAATGCCGATAATTATAGCGCTTTACATCGTTAATTTTATGCTCATCGTGATAGATTAACATATTAGCTGAAGAAGAAAGAATACTATCCTGATAGTTTTTCCTATCACAGATTATAGCGGGAAAAATATAAACTGGCAGGATAAAAGTTATCTCTTTTTGAGGTGCTATTACTTCCCAAAACGATGAGGAAGCTTGTATCGATTCTTGCAATATAGGGCTTAGGTGTTGTGGAATACCGACGGATAGTAAAATATTATCTATCTTTTTGTCATGCACCGTAAATTTAGCGGAACCAATTGCAAAAAGGCAGCACGTGTCTAAGCCTTTAGCCCGATCATAGAACTGATCTCCAATAAACTCAAGTGGTGATGTAATCACTCTGAAAGATTCAGTTACAGCAGAAAAGGAATATATCTCTTTCTGCTGTGAGAAAGCATTCAACGTGATGAATGTGAGGTAATAGAATATAAAATATTTCATAAGGTTTTGTTATTTATAGATACGGAGGCCAGGCTTTTTATCTGTTATTCAGACTAATATTAAGCATTAGTTCTTCCTGAACGAATTGATTAGCGAATCCCTTCGCCTAAGTAAATCCTTATTTCGAACCTCAAACGGTTCATACATTTGCTCAATCTCTTTATCCGTTTTGTAAAGAAAAAAGTTGACAGAGGTAAACGGGTCTGTTTTGGCGTTAGGTATACCCTCTGGAATAGCCTGATGGATATTAGTTAGATTAACGACCATACATTCGCTTATGCGTAACGTATAAACAAATACCGTTCTCCCTTTCAAAAGTGGCTGCCAGGGGGAAGAAGGGCTTGAATAAGAAGCGGCAGCGAAGGTACGAAATGTTTTTCCAGCCTCTTTTTCAATCATTGAACGAAGGCTATCAAATGAGCAAACTTTATCCAAAACATGAAACTGATATTCCAGCACAGGGCGCTCATACATGTCTTCTGGACCTTCGTAAGAGTCTAAAGCAAATCGGCCTTTGCGTACTTCATTTTTCAACGTCAGATAAATTTTGGGCTTATGCTGAACTAGACTGGTATCCTTTACAAATGTCCCGCTTTCAAAGCGCATATGATATGATTTTGCAATTTGTCCCACTGTCGCCGGATACGGTAGGTTCAAATCCCCAAACCGAAACTCACCAGTAATACAAAGGGGCGGCAGGTGGGAGATTTTTTTGATTTTTATGCCGCCATTTAGGAGGACTAAACAGCCTAATAATATTTTTGAGAAGTTCATACGGCTTTACTTATGGCCCAGTTAGACCGTTCTCCAAGTATTCCGTCACTGGCGAAGTCCTAACAAAGATTAATCAGCTGAACGGGTTAAAGCAAATTAATTTCATCACTCGAAGTCAGCCGCAACATTAGTCACTCTTTTCTCGTATCTATACATACGCTTTCGTTCTTGATCTGTAGGCGGCCTTTTCCATATGCTTCACATTCTACGGTCTCACCCATACAGGCTACTTTCGGCATTTTTACTGGCAGGTATTCAATCCGTTGTATCGGCTCAGTCTATACCTTATTCGTCAGCGCAACGGCAGCAGATCACCCAGCTTCGTCAACTGATTCAGCAAGCCCATGATGCCAGCTACAATCGGGCGGTTTCGCTGGCCAAACAACTGGGAAGACCATTGCGGGAGGTACGCTCCAATGGGCGTATTGTTGAGCTGGTCGGCATCGATGATTTTGGGAATTTACTCTATCAGGGTACGACCATCGTAGGCAATGCGCAGGCGGCCAATAGCACTAAAACATCGTCGTTGTATTCGGGAGGGAGTCTGGGGTTGAACCTGTCGGGAAGCAGTGCATCCGTACAAAACAAGTTGGGAATCTGGGATGGGGGCGCTGTTCTGAGCAGCCACGTCGAACTGAAAGGCCGTATTACCCAAAACGACAAAGCCAGCACTGCTGTCGATGACGAAGAACACCCAACCCACGTAGCCACCACGATGATCGGTGCAGGGGTAAATCCTCTGGCACGAGGTATGGCATTTGGAGCCAAGTTACAAGCCTGGGATTATTCGAGCGATATATCGGAAATGACTGCCGCGTCACCAAACCTATTGATTTCCAATCACTCCTATGGCTCGTTGGCAGGCTACCAGTATAATCCAGATCTGACGGGTTCGACCCAATGGCAGTGGTATGGCGATACGACCGTCAGTCAGGTCTACGATTATAAATTTGGCCTTTATGACTCACGTGCCCGCAACTGGGATCAGATTGCCAATGCAGCCCCGTATTATTTGATCGTAAAATCGGCCGGGAACGACCACGGAGCCGATGGGTATCCAGGTGGAGGACAGTCGTACTACCTGGTCAATCACGGTAATAAACTCAGTACTGTAACCCGCGACCGCCAAACCGGCTATGACCAGATTTCAACAAACGGCGTAGCGAAAAATATCCTGACCGTAGGTGCCGTGAACGACCTGACTTATGGCTATAATCAAGCATCCGATATTAAACTCGCGGATTTTAGTAGCTGGGGACCTACCGACGATGGCCGAATCAAACCCGATATTGTAGGGATAGGGGTCAACCTGCTGTCGGCCAATTCCAGGACGGACAGTGCCTATGTGAGTTTGAGTGGCACCTCAATGTCATCCCCAAACGTCTCAGGTTCTCTATTGCTCCTTCAGGAATATTACAACCAGCTCAATGCGGGTAAATTTATGCGGTCGTCGACCCTTCGTGGGCTGGTGTTGCATACGGCCAGTGAAGCTGGTCCTTCGCCCGGCCCAGACTACCGATATGGCTGGGGACTTCTGAATATGGAGAAAGCAGCCCAGGTTATTGGCAACACCGGCCAGAACCACCTGCTCAGTGAACGTACACTTAATCAGGGGCAGCGCGATACCATTCAGGTAGTAGCATCGGGGCGGGGCCAGCTTGTTGCGACCATCTGCTGGAACGACCCGGCTGCTGCCGTTTCTGCCTCATTGAACAATCGAACTCCCAAACTGGTCAACGACCTCGATATTCGTATCAATGATGGCACCACAACCTGGCAACCCTGGATATTGGACCCCGAAAACCCGGCCAATGCCGCGACACGGGGCGATAACATCCGCGACAATATCGAACAGGTGTTACTAACCAACACCATTCCGGGAAAGACTTACACGCTAATTATTTCACACAAAGGTACCCTGAATGGAAGTAAGCAGGATTATGCACTGGTGGTGAGCGGCATCGGCGGGAAAGTATATTGCGAATCGAAAGCCAACTCAACAGCCGACACCAAAATCAGCCGGGTTCAGTTCGGGAGCATCAACCAGGCCGGAGCCGATGGCTGTACGTCCTATACCGATTTTTCACAGGTTAGCACAAGCGTTCAGGCCAACCAGCCGATTCCATTGATTGTATCGCTGGGCACATGCGGGAGCGTCAAAAACGTCGTTGTGAAAGCGTTTGCCGACTGGAACCAGAACGGCAATTTCGACGATGCGGGCGAAACCATCGCGACATCGAGTGTTTTGCCGAATTCTGATCAGTTTTCTACCACGGTAACCATTCCGGGAAACGTTCAGAACGGACAGACGATTCGCTTACGAATTGTGGCAACCGAAACCGATAACCCTGCCAATGTGGTGGCTTGCGGCACCTACGGCAATGGCGAAACCCAGGATTATACCCTAACCATCATCCAGACACTAAACGACGTTGGTGCCACGGCCCTGATTTCGCCCGATGCCAATTTCTGTGGTCTGACCACGTCCGATCTGGCCATAACGGTCCGCTTGCACAATTACGGTTCTGTCGACCAGACCAACGTGCCCGTCACGGTAAAAATTACGGATACCAATAATACCGACGTAACGACACTGACCGGAACCCTGCCTAAACTTTCGGCTTTTCGGGATGGTATTTTAACCCTGAACAAACCAGCCAGTACATCACTGCTTGCCGGACAGACGTATCGATTTACGATCAGCACGAGTCTAAACTCCGACCAAAATACCACTAACAACAGTATCATCGAAACCAGAACCACAGGCAATACACCAACGAATGGGATCTTTACAGCTACCCGCTGCGGTTCTGATACGTTGGTTTCACTCCGAAACACAGGCGAGGGTACGGCTTTCTGGTACGATACGCCCATAGGTGGCAACCTGCTAGCAGCCGGTAATCAGACGTTTGCACAACGAGTGCCGTCGGCAGGACAGTTTTACGTGGCTCTCAACGACTTTTCGGGAACGATTGGCCCGGCTACTAAATCTGTATTTGGTGGCGGAACCTACTATGGTGCCTATACACCAGCCCCACTCATTTCTACTACGGTTCCACTACTTATTGAAAGCGCCCGACTTTACATCGGCGATGCGGGTCAGATTACGTTCACAGTCACTAAGTACGACAATACCACGATTTCAAGCGTTACACTGGACGTTACCCCTACCCGTGACCAAAGTCTGACCGCTACAACCAGCAATGGCAATTTACTGGACGACCCCAACGATCCGGGCGCTATTTATCCGCTAAATCTGCGTATTCCGGCAGCAGGCGACTACAAGATCACGATTTCATACTCAGGTGGAGCGTCTATCTTTCGGAGCAATAGTGGGGTTACTGGTGTTCCTTATCAACTCAAAGCGCAGAACGCGCAACCCATCGTTACCCTTAAAGGCGCCCTATTCAATAATGGCACCTCAACCGATACGCTTACAACGTCCTGGTATTATTTCTACAACCTCAAAGTCCGGTCGCTGGACTGCCCGAACCCACAACGCACACCCGTAAGTATTTCGACGGGCACTTACCCAACTGCTTCCATCAGTCCATCGGGCTCAGCCAGTATTTGTCAGGGAGCCAGCCTAACCTTACAAACAACGAACGTAACCGGACTGACTTACCAGTGGTATCGAAATGGCCAACTCATTTCTGGCGCCACAAGCAGCATTTTTCAGGCCAGTACAACTGGTAATTACACCGTACGGGTAGCCAACACCTGCCTGCCAGTCAGTTCGTCGGCTATAACTGTTGCGGTCAATACACCACAAACTCCGACCGTAACGGCTAATGGCATTACGCTTACCTCCAATGCGGTTTCCACGATCCAATGGCTGGTGGATGGTGTACCGATCAGTGGAGCTACTTCCCCCAGTTACACGGCAATTAAGTCGGGAAGGTATGCGGTTCAGGGAAATGTGAATGGTTGCGGGGTAGCTACATCCAGCGAAGTCGTGATTAGTATTCTGGCTACGGAGCCCACCAGCGCCGAAGAAGGGTTGAGCGTCTACCCGAACCCAGCCACGAAGGAGATGACTATCTCCTGGACAGTTGCTACATTGCCTCAGCTCCCTAGTTTCCAACTCACCGATCTGCAGGGTCGCATTCTTCGGAGAGCCACGTTACAAAAGGATGGAAAAAGTTATTCAGCGGTAGTTGATGTAAGTGACTTGCCCGACGGTACGTTTTTTGTGGTTGTTGAAGACGACCGAACGCAAAGCGTTCAGGTAAAACGGATTCGCAAACACTAATTGCAACGGCATCTGGAACGGCTCTACAGGCACACGTCAAGTACATATTATAAGGCACAGGGCATGAATTTCAGGGGTTTCGGCCTGCTGCTGTGTATCTATGTGGCGTTTTTTGCAGGGGCTACCCATAGCTCTGCCTGGGCACAACGTTCTCAACAAAACGACGTACCGAATTGGCAAACCGATTTACTTAAACGATACGAAAAGAACCGCAAACAAACACGTCAATTTGCCCGTCGGTATCACTGGCCTATCCGCAAAAACTATTCCAATCAACGTGTTCTTACCCTGCAGGAAATTGACCCACTGGGGCAACCCGTTTATTATTCGCTGCATAATGTCGAAGCGGCTCAGGGCACCCGGACGCAAGCCTTACAGGCTGGCGGCTCTTTGTCAATTGCCTTGTCGGGTAATTCGACTTTAGTGGAAGGCCGGCTGGGTTTATGGGATGGTGGTCGGGTGCTCAATACACATCAGGAATTTGCGGGGACGCCCTATGGAAACGCCAAGATTATCCAGAAAGACAATGGAGCATCGGTTAACGATCACACCACCCATCTAGCAGGTACATTGGTAGCTCAAGGCATCAATGCCAGTGCAAAGGGGATGGCTTTCGGTGCCCAATTATCAGTATGGGATTATACTGATGACATTAGCGAACTGACTACTGCGGCTCCCAATCTACTGATTTCTAACCATGCTTATGGCCCCGTAGCAGGCTGGGTATATAATGACTCAAGACCAGGAAAAAATCCGGACCTTAAGTGGGAATGGTGGGGCACTCCATCCATTAACGCGACGGAAGATTACCTGTTCGGCTTTTATTCGACCAAGACTCAGGACTTGGACAAACTGGCTTATAATAACCCATTCTTTCTGATGGTTCGTTCGGCCGATAACAAACGAGCCGAAACAGGCCCTCCCGATGGCACAGCCTATTACCTGAAAAATACGGACGTACAGAGTACAGTAGCCCGGAGCCGAAATGATACGTATGATGTGATTCCGGCCGACGCCACCGCCAAAAATGTCCTGACAGTTGGCGCTGCCAATATTACGTATTCTGGCCCAAGTGAGCCTGTACTTGTCGGATCAGCCTCGTACAGTGGCTGGGGCCCTACCGACGATGGCCGAATCAAGCCTGACTTACTTGGCATTGGCACGAGCGTATTCTCGTCAGTAGGCAGCGGTGTGAACGCCTACGGCACCTATAGCGGCACCTCCATGGCCTCGGCCAATGTATCGGGTTCTTTATTTCTGTTACAGGAATTATATGCACGTCAGCGGGCTGCTGGTGCCCTATCGGGGGGGCAATTTATGCGGGCTGCTACGCTGAAAGGGCTGGTCCTTCATACAGCCGACCGACCAAACCCGGAAGTCGGCCCCGATTACCGCCAGGGTTGGGGCCTGCTCAATACCGAAGCGGCTGCCCGAATAGTACTAAATGAAAACCGGGCACATCTTTTTTTGGAACAAAGCCTGACACCGGGCAGCACCTTCACGAAATCGGTTGTAGCACAAGGCAACGAGCCACTCGTCGTTACCTTAGCCTGGACTGATCCAGAAAGTACTGCAACTAGTATTACCCCTGCTTCGGTCAACAGCCGAACGCCCAAACTGGTCAATGACCTTGATCTGCGAATCAGCGACGGCCAGCAAACCACGCTGCCTTTTGTCCTGAATCCGGCTCAGCCTGCTCAGGCTGCTACACGGGGCGATAACATCCGCGACAATGTCGAGCAGGTATATATTGCCAATCCGATACCTGGCAAAACATATACCATCACGGTTTCGCATAAGGGTAAGATGACTTACTCCAGCCAGCCTTACTCGATTATTGTCAGCGGTCTTTATCGGATAAACTGCCAACTGACCGCTCGCATTGTACCAACGCAGGATACTACCATCTGTCCAGGGGCTACACTGCTTTTACAGTCGGATACGGCTTCTACGGCTACGCAATACAAATGGTTTCGGAACGATACGCTCCTGACTGGCGCTACTAAGTCTACCTATCAGGCCACGCAGGCGGGTTCATATAAACTCCGGATTACATCCGAAAACGGCTGTTCTGCCACCTCACTACCCGTGACAATTACCCTTCGGAACGCCGAAATCAGCCTTACTCCATTGGGTAATCAGCTACTTTGCAGTACCAACAGTCAGGTACAATTGGCCGTGATCCCGATCAAGGGAGGAATCCTCACCAGCGCCACGTTCGACTGGCTACGCGATGGAACAGCCATTAACGACGCTCATTCCAGCACACTTAATGCGGACCAGCCCGGCCGATACCAGGTAAAGGTCACACAAAATGGTTGTCAGGCTGTTTCCAACACAACAGTCCTTCTGTCATCATCAGTCAATAGTCTCACCTTATTACCCGAAGAAACTGACTTATATCTGCCACAAGGGGCCACAGTAACACTAAAAGCCCCCATCGATACCTCGTATCAGTACCAATGGTATCGAAACGATCAGGCCATTGCCAACGCCCGTGAGTATCGTCTTGCCGTTGCTCAGGCGGGTGTATATAAAGTGCAGGTGACACAACACACCTGTGTAGGCTGGTCAACCGTTCGCTCGGTTCGAACAACCGCTCTCCTTACTGCTACTAACCCCGACCCAACTAACCTAATCATGTTTTACCCAAACCCGGCCGAAACGACTCTCTCGATTCGTTACGTGAATCCAGCGTCAAGACAGGTCCAAATTGGCATATTCGACCTGCACGGTGTTTTCCAGCACCACCAAGTATCCCTAACCGCCCCTAATGGTCAGTTTGAAGGAGCCATTTCGGTTGGCGATTTACCCCCCGGATTATACATCCTTCAATTAACGGATGGTCTCACCTCGCAAACCAGTCGATTTATTAAGAAATAAGCCTTTGCCCAACGCTAAGTCTCAATAGAGGCTACTAACTAAAAATGAGCAATGACCAATCTATAAGGCCATTGCTCATTTTCAATTAGGAGTTTCTCAACTATTTACCCTTGCCCGATGCAGCTTCCTGGGCAATCGCCAGTTTTACAGCCTCATACAGGTTCACAATACCGCCGGTTTTCGACAGCGTATTAAAGGCTACTAAATCACTGGATTCAGGCCGGGTTACTTTGGTGGTGTACGGAGTCGCCGATTGCAGAATAATGCGTTTAATATCGGCGTAGGTCAGCTTGGGAAAATAGGCTTTCAACACAGCCGCCACGCCCGCCACTACGGGCGATGCCATACTGGTTCCGCTATTGTTCTCGTATTTGCTACCCGGTACGGTGGAGTAAATATCCTTGCCTGGCGCAAAGACATCGACATTCTGCTTTCCATAGTTCGAAAAGCTGGCAATCAGTTCAGCGTTATTTGGCTCGGCACTGGCACCTACCGTAATCACATTTGGAATAGCGGTTCCATCCATAAAGCGCGGAGCGGGGTAATTGGCCGCTGTGTCGATGTCTTTTCCATCGTTTCCAGCGGCATGGACCAGAAGCACGCCTTTCGAAAGGGCATACCGCTCAGCATCCTCAACCGCCTTACGCTGGGGCGAATAGTCTTTCCCAAAACTCATGTTGATGATCTGGGCACCATTATCAACAGCATACCGAATGGCATTAGCCACATCTTTATCACGCTCGTCGCCATCGGGTACGGCCCGAACGCCCATGATTCGTACGGCATCGGCGACGCCCATAATCCCTAGATTGTTTGTACGATCGCCCGCGATGATACCCGCAACGTGCGTACCATGATCAGGGCGAGGGCCAGCAATATCATTGTTCCCGTAATCACGCTGATTCAGGTCATTCGGGTTGTCGCCAACAATTGAGCGTGCATCGAAATCTGGATTGTAGTTGTATTCGGCCCGCGACTTTAACTGCTCATTGTATTTTTCAAGCTCTTCCAGTACAACATCGGCATCGGGAGCCCCCTGCTGACGCAATAACCGAAGTACACCCAACACAGGTCGTTTCATAGCGGCATCGCTAAGCGTATCGGCAGCCTTGCGGAGGGTCATTGTGTCGAGCTTCGTTACGTGCAACATTTTTTTGAGGTTATCGACCGCCGACGAATACTGGCTATAGAATTGGCTGATACCCTGATATTCTGCCTTATATTTTGACTGGCTCTTTTCGACTTCCTCCTTCGCCTTCACATACTGGTCGTACTCTTTCTGCTCGTCGGGTTTCAGACTTTTCCGGTCTTTGCCTTCATACTTGGGCTTTAACTGGACATATAATCGGGTCACTTCAGCCGTTTCGTAGCTGACATTGCGCCCGTCTTTACCACCAATGAAGTTCCAGCCGTGTACATCATCCACATAGCCATTTTTGTCATCGTCTTTTCCATTACCGGCAATCTCTTTCGGATTCACCCACAGTATCCGCCGAAGATCTTCGTGCGTTGTATCGATCCCGCCATCGATAACGGCCACAACAACAGGCGTAGGTTTACGATCTTTCAGCAGTTCGCGATAGGTACGCTCCACGCTAATTCCGGCCGTATTATCGGTTTTATCTTGCAGATACCACTGCGTTTGCTGCGCCAGGGCTGCCAATGAAAATAGACAAGCCGACGCGCTGATAAGGAGTTTCTTCATGAATTGATAACAAATAATCTTCACAAATTACGAAGAAGTACCCTACAAAAAGGCTTAAAAGTTGTTAAATGATTATTAGGTCGACCATATAAACAATGGCCTTCGGAAAAACAGTGCATTCCGAAGGCCATTGTTTATGCGATCGACGCAGTAGACTATTTGTGACTGGTATTCTGATAATGCTCGCCCAATACGTCTTCGCCCCAATCGTTGGTCAGGTCCCGAACCACCGTATGGATATGATTAGCATTTGTTTGTGTGTTGTCGTACTCAATCAGAATGGTCGGGCCATGAATGCGATAATACCAACCTTTACCAGCGCCCAGCTCGGGCGTCAGATCACCGGCCCAGGCAAATCGGAGATTATCCAATCCAGCTTTCTCCAGCTTATCCATCTGCTGCTTGGCCAGTGTAATCCGATAAGCTGCCAGATAGGCTTGTAGTAGATCTTTAAACAGTTTTTTCTGCTGGGCATTCATGTCGGCGTACGTCAGCCCATCCATTTTTTCCAATGATGCTTTCCGCTTGTTGCTGGTCACAATTTCCGGGTAAGCCACTGGATCGAGGATCGCCTGTTTTCGCTGATCGTCGGAAAGTGTTTTCAGCAAAGCAAATGCCCGCTCGGTTTCCGGCTTCAGAATCTCTCTTCCTTTCTGGGGGAGATCTTTCACCCGTGGGTCCGACATGCGTTTATCGGCCATTTGGGTATCATACTGCAAAACACCAGGGTTACTGCCAAAAAACGTTGGCGTGTAAGCCAGAGCTTTTCCGTCGGCACTCGAAAAATTCAACGACAGGTGATGCCCCTCGATGCGCCAACCCCAGGGGTCTTTGCTGGAAGGATCGCCGAACACAGTAAACGAGTAATTTTCCGGATCGCGATAGGTATCATTGGGTGGCCGATTATCGATAACACGGAGAACATTTTCCATATCGATAATGGACGTCACTTTCTCATAGCCCTGCACACTCAGCCCTGTTTTGAGCAACTCCATAGCCGCCTTTCGCTGTTCGGCCGTCATTTCTTTCAGCGGCAGTCCCTTTCGGGTTCTGGGCACAAAATGCCAGTTAAATCGCTCTTCATCGCCAAAGGCGAAGGTAGCTTTTTGCTTCTGCTCAGGCGTGAGCATCGCCAGAAACGTTCTGGCAGCATTTGTCATCTCGTCTTTTGTTCGTTGTTGAACAGGCCGTGTGCTGGGCGAAGGAGCAACCTGACCCGATACGTGCAGATGCCCAGCCAATAGGCAGCCAACGAGAAAAAATACATGTTTCATAGGAGAAGGGCATTTATCCAATAAGTTGTAAAGGGGCTTTGCGGTTGCATTTACCTATTGACGATTGCCGGAAGGTTTACCATTCTGTCAAAGCGGGTTAATTATATCCCATTGTTTTCCAACAACCTGGGTATTTTCCTTGTTAAATGCACAACTCACTGTTACAAACTACGATCATGTCCACCCGGCCTCCGAACAACAGTACGGGTCCATTCGACCACCTATCCTTACGCTATTTGCGGCAGGCACTTGATATACCGCATCCAAGCGACGAGCCTTTTGTATTCAATCCGGTTGAATACCGGGTAATTCGACGTGCAAAACTCACAACCTTAACCATGGCAGCTCTACTAGGGGTGTTCGGTGGCTTATTGTTGTATTTGCCCCAGTACACCTGGCCTGAACTATTCAGCCATACAACGATAGGGTTGTTTGGAAACACTTACGAGTTACCCCTAATTACGACATTATACACACTGCTGCTGGTTTATCTGGAAATCAACTTATTGTTGGCTATAAATGGCTGGGGGACCAAGATTATCATGGAAGTCTGTCAGTTTCCCCGTGCGCATGATGCCCAGTACGAACGTCATTTACAGGCTCTGGCAACAGCGGCTTTCGAGAAATCGCAACCGGGCTTTCTTCGCTTCGGCATTGACCCTTACTTAACCATGCCTCGCTGGGGATTAACCCTTTTTTTCTTGCTCAATATAATTAAGGCGTCTTTAACTGCTCTGATCGTACGGTTTATAGCCCAACCATTTATTGGACAACCGGCTTCAGACCTTATTGGGCTACCAATTTACGCGCTATGGAATGTCTGGTCGTCCAGACAGGTATTACACGAAGCACAGGTACGCGTTATGGCCCCTATCACCATCCGCGAATTTGTACACGAGCTATATGAAGAATGGGGAAAAAATGATCAGTTTCGCCCACTGATTTTGGAAGCGCTACAGTACATGTCCATTCTGGACCGACCTTACAATTATGCCCATTTCCTGCTTACCGAAACACTGAAAGACCGATTCGAACTTCGATCAGAGACAGCCATTGCTGGTATGTTTACCGAACAAGCTCCTAAAGCCCCCGTTGCAGTGCGTCGTAGCCTGGAGCGACTTGTTGTGTTCAGTGCATTGATTGATGGTCGGTTATCACGGCTTGAAAAAAGTCGCCTTCATCGGCTTCGACAGATTGGCTTTATGACCTATTCCGTAAAAGAAGTCCGACAAATGAGTACGGATTACAATCAGGGCCGTGGTTTGTGGGTCTAGCTGTCGTAGACAAAGCCTATGCGCCATACTCTATAAAATTAGGCTATTGTTCCTGAGCAACCACATCGATTTTTCGAACTCGAACTTCGTTGATCCGTTTATCATCGGCCGAAAGCACCTGAAAAACGAATCCATCGTATGTAGTTTCATCACCTGCTTTTGGCAATCGATGAAACAGTTCGAGTAGTAACCCTCCCAGCGACTCACTATCTCCTTGTACGTCTTCAAACGTAGTGGCATCCACATTCAGGATTCGGCATACATCGGTCAAAGGCATCTTACCTTCGAAAACAACCGTCTGCGGATCTTCACGTCGGTAGCCTACGGGCGTTTCCTCATCGAATTCATCGTTGATATCACCAAAGATTTCTTCAATAATATCTTCCAGTGTCACCAGGCCACGGGTACCACCATACTCATCGACAACAATAGCTATGTGAACCCGACGCTTCTGGAAGTCCTGAAGCAGATCATCGACTTTTTTATTTTCGGGAATGAAAAAGGCTGGACGCAACAACGATTGCCATCTAAAGTCGTCCGATTCATGAATATGCGGTAGCAAATCTTTGATATAAAGAATCCCTTCTATTTCATCCAGCGACTCACCATAAACAGGCACTCTGGAGTAACCTGATGCGTTGATTTGCGCCAACAGTTCACCGAATGGCAACTGATCTTTTACAGCCGAAATATCGAGCCGAGTACGCATCACCTGCCGGGCCGTTAGATTGCTGAAATTAACGATTCCCTTAAGTATTTCTTTTTCTTCGACGGTTGCATTCGCCCCGGTCAATTCTACTGCCTGGCTCAGTTCTTCGACGGATAGCTTATACCCACGTCGCTGAATCCGTTTGTCTACCTGGTTACTTAGATTAACCAGCATCATAGCCAACGGACGGAAAACCATCAGGCCAATCTGCGCTAAAGCAGATGTCTGACGAGCCACGCTTAAGTTGTTTTGACTGGCATATACTTTTGGAACGATCTCCCCGAATAAAACAATAGCAATAGTTGTTGTCAGGGTCACCCCAATCAATATCCAATCGGCATTAGCTACCCCCTGCAAAAACTCCCATGTCAGGTAGGTAACAATAACTACAATGGCAATATTGAGGAGATTATTAAAAATAACCAACGAAGCTAACAGACGCTTAGGGCGTTCCAACAGCTGAGCAATTCGTTGATCAGGCGCTTTAGCGCTCTCCCGACACTGAGCACGGTCGTCGGGCGATAGCGAGAAGAAGGCGGCTTCGGACGCTGATACCAGACCGGCCAGCGTGAGCAGCAGTAAAATTAAAGCCGTGTAAGGGGCGTATAAATCAAAATAGGTGCTCCAGCCATCTACGGCTGGGAGCACCTGTCGAGGAAGTGGGTCACCAGGATCCATGTATATCAGTTCTCGTTCAACAATAGAGCGTCTGTGCGATGATTAGAAAGGAAGGTCATCATCACCACTGTTGCTCTCAAAAGGCACAGGCTCCGGCTCTCGTCGGCGGTCTGGTGTTCCGGTGGGCTGCTGACGGGGCGCTGGCGCAGCCTGCGGGCGAGGGGCATTCGTGGACTGAGCTGGTGCGGCCTGTTGACGGGGCGCTTCATAAGGCACTTCATCCGGCCGATCACTATTAGGGCTACCCAGCAACTGCATGGTATTGGCCCGAACACGCAGCGATGTCCGTTCTTTTCCTTCTTTGTCCGTCCAGGCTTCTGTTCGCAGCCGCCCTTCTACATAAACTGAATTTCCTTTCTTTAAATATTTTTCAGCCACTTTGGCCTGTTCATTCCATAATTCAATCCGAAACCACTCTGTCTGCTCTACTTTTTCCCCATTTCGGTTGGTGAATTTCTCGGTAGTGGCGACGTTGAAGGTAGCTACCACGGCTCCGCCATCCAGGTACCGCACTTCAGGATCGGCACCCAGGTTACCGATTATTATCATCTTATTAAGACTGGCCATGCTGTTTGTATTGTTGGTGTTACGAATTAACTTATGTGGCGTTAAAGAAGATTAAAGATACCCAATTATACCGACTTATCCAAACAGATCTTTCAAATAGTTTGTAATCAATACAGGCTTAGGCAGTATACTTACCTGTTCCTCATTAAACCAGTGTAAATCATTGGTTAAAAGGGAAATAGCATCTTCTGGCAAATCAATCAGGTAAAACTGGGCACGTATTCGCTGATGCGACAATAATTGTGTGACCTCACTGGGTGAACCAATCAAAGTTCCTTTCCTTACAGCGGCAAGGATTGGTTCAGGTAACGACAATTGTAACCAGAAAGATTCCAGATCATCCGCTAAAATACTTAGAGAAAGCGATTCGCTGGTTTCGCATAGGTAAAAGTCATAGAGATTCTGCCAAACGTCGCGAGCCGTTCGCTCCCGCATGGCAAGTTGCCCATTGTGCCGAAAAACCAGGTACGAAAAGAATCGTTCCCGCACAGGTGCTTTCTTCGCTTTTACCGGCAACAGATGTTGACGACCTGTCTGATAGGCTATACAGCTCTGCTGGAGCGGACAAAGCAAGCAATCCGGCGCTATGGGGGTACAATGAATAGCACCAAACTCCATAATAGCCTGATTATAAGTAGCCGGATCAGTAGCCGACTGAATCAGTCGGTTAGCCAACGTGGCAAATGTTTTTTTAGCTACCGTTGTTGTAATATCATCGGCAATGCCAAATACACGAGCCAACACCCGATATACATTCCCATCTACCACTGGCACCCGCTCGCCAAACGCAAAGGAGGCTACAGCGGCTGCCGTATAAACGCCTATACCCTTCATTTTCAGAAGCTCGTGATAAGTAGACGGAAACTTTCCATTCAATTGAAGAGTTACATAACGAGCAGTCTGATGCAAGTTGCGGGCACGGGAATAATAACCTAGGCCCTGCCAGAGCCGAAGCAGTTCACGCTCGTCGGCCCGAGCCATATCAGCTATCGTTGGATAAGCTTCTACAAAGCGTTCGTAGTAGGGTTTTCCCTGTGCAACGCGGGTTTGCTGAAGGATTATTTCCGATAACCAGATACGATACGGATCACGGGTGTGCCGCCACGGCAGGTCACGTTTATGAACCTCATACCACCTCTCCAATACGGGCGCGAAGGTGACTTCGGTTTTGTTAATGTCTGATTGCCAATCCAAAATAAAACAGAAAAATAGAACGTTAGGAGGAAAAATGGAAGACCGGACTTTTTAAATTTAGAGGAAAGCCCTACCTTTGTGCTCCCATTTTTGAGACCCGAATTTTCAACAACACAGAAAACGTTAAAGTTTAAGAAGTCGTGACGAAAGCAGATGTAATTGCCGAGATCGCCGATAAGACTGGCATTGATAAGGCAGAAGTAACAAACACATTGGAAACCTTCTTTTCAGTAGTTAAGGACTCATTGGCCGAGGGAGAGAACATTTATGTAAGAGGGTTCGGCAGCTTCATCAATAAGAAGCGCGCTAAGAAGGTAGCCCGGAATATCTCGAAAAATACCGCTATGGTAATTGATGAGCACTTTATTCCTAGCTTCAAACCTGCCAAGGTTTTTGTTGAACAAGTAAAAACCAGCGAGAAAGCTAAAGTAACCGCTGAGTAATCGACGTAGCTCCGACGGCAGAAGGGCTGGCTAAGCCAGTACAGACATTTGCCCGTGACGACCATCCATGATGAATAAATCCGTGCTGCTTGTTATCGTATTGGCTTCGGCCCTCACGGTAGGATTGTACTCCTTACCGAAGGTTGTCGTACGAAATGATAACAAGCAGCTTGGTGGTCGTGCCATGCAGGCTCCTGCTACCAATCCGTCGAAGACCGAATCACGTACGGCATCGGGTAATGGTGCATCTGTACATGAAAAACCATTATCGACCGAGCAGCAAAAACGGCTAACTACGCTGGAGACAGAATTTACCAAAGCTAATTCTACCCAGAAAGAAGCTATTGCCGAAAAACTGATTACCCTTTTGCATGAAGTTACCCGCTACGATAGTGCGGCCTATTATGCTGAAGAACTGGTCAAATCAGTGCCTAATGAGCGTAATCTGCTACGAGCTGGCGATGCGTTTTTCGAAGCCTACAGTTTTGCCGTTGATGAAAAGAAAACAGCGCTTCTGGGGCAGAAAACCCGTGAGTATTACGGGCAGGCACTCGCCAAAAACCCAAATTTACTGTCGGCAAAAGCGAATATGGCTATGACTTATGTCAATACCGACACCCCCATGCAGGGGATTATGCTACTGCGGGAGGTTATCAAACAGGACCCAACGAATGAACTGGCTCTGTTTAATTTAGGTTTACTGGCCATGCGGTCGAATCAGTATGAGCGGGCCATTGAACGGTTCCGACAAATTCTGGCTACAAATCCAGCCAGTCGGAAAGCGCAGTTTTATTTAGGTGTAAGTTTAGCCGAAGCGGGTCAGAAGGCTGAAGCCAGACAAGTTCTGGCGCAAGTGAAGAAGCAGGAGAAAGACCCGCAGATTCTGGCGGCTGTTCAGGAATATGAGGAACGGCTAAAATAAAGAATGTACAATGAACAGTGTAAATGGATCAGGATACATACTCCCGATCAACACATTCTACATTATTCATTTTTCATTATACATTGATTTTAAGGGCTAAACCGAGTGGTTTGGCCGACACGAATTTTCAACCATTAAAAACATTTATCGATTATGCCTTGCGGTAAGAAACGGAAACGGCACAAGATTGCTACTCACAAACGGAAGAAGCGGCTTAGAAAGAATCGGCATAAGAAAAAATAGGTTATAGTTTACGGTTTACGGTTTACAGTCTACGGTTGGCTGACGCTATAATCTATAGTCGCATTGGCCAACCGTAACCGGTAAACCGTAAACATAAAACTTATTTTATAGAAGCCTCGGCCGGTCTGTAAAGCCCGAACGTGGCTTCTATTTTTTTACTCAGCCATTTTCTAACCGTGTATTCATCTTGTGAGTAATGAATTAGTTATCAGTTCTACTCAGAAAGGTGATCGGATTGCGCTCTTGCAAAACAAGAGACTGCTGGAGTATCACGAAGAAGAGTTAGACAGCAGCTTCACCGTTGGCGATCTTTACTTAGGAACAGTCAAGAAATTATCTTCCGGTCTCAACGCGGCCTTTGTCGACGTTGGTCACGAAAAAGATGGTTTCCTGCACTATCAGGATCTGGGGCCGAATGTTAATTCGCTCAACAAACTGGTCAAAGATGTAATCGCCAAGCGCGTCACAACCGGGCGGCTCAGTGGTATGAAGCTTGAGCCACCTATCGAGAAAATTGGGAAAATCGATAAGGTACTGACGAAAAACGCTCCCATCCTGGTTCAGGTAGTTAAAGAACCTATCTCAACCAAAGGTCCACGCCTTTCCTGCGATATCTCAATTGCTGGCCGCTATTTAGTGCTGGTGCCATTCTCAGATGGCGTAAACCTTTCCAAAAAGATTACCGACCGTGCCGAACGGTCGCGGCTGATGCGGCTCATGTCGTCATTAAAACCGCAAAATTTCGGCGTTATTGTTCGAACGGTAGCTCAGGACAAAGACGTAGAGGAACTTGACCGCGACCTACAGAACTCATTAGCCAAGTGGGATCAGGCCATTAAGTCACTGAGCGAAGCTAAACCGCGCGATCGGGTTCTGGGCGAAATGAACCGGGCTTCGTCGATTCTGCGGGATATGCTCAACGAATCGTTCGAAAGTATTACTGTCGATACGCGTGAATCGTACGACGAAATCAGAGACTATATTCACACCATAGCTCCCGAGAAAGAAAAAATCGTTAAGCTCTATACAGGCAAAACGAAAATTTTTGAGGCATTAGGATTGGAAAAACAGCTTAAATCGCTGTTTGGCCGATCGGTGAGCTTGCCAGGTGGTGGCTACCTGATTATTGAGCATACCGAAGCGCTCCACGTGATTGATGTTAACAGCGGCAACAAGTCGAACTCCGAAGAAGACCAGGAGGCCACCGCTATTAGTGTGAATCGGGAGGCAGCCAAGGAAATTGCCCGGCAGCTTCGGCTGCGCGACATGGGTGGCATTATTGTCATTGACTTCATCGACATGAAGAAGGCAGAAAACAAAAAACTTCTGCAGGATATCATGCGCGACGAAATGAAACCCGAGCGCTCGAAGTTTACGATTCTGCCACTTACCAAATTCGGGCTGATGCAGATTACCCGTCAGCGTGTTCGGCCTGAAATGAATATTGTGACGCGGGAAGTGTGCCCAACCTGTGGTGGTACAGGGACCATTCAGGCTAGCGTGTTAGTGACGGATGTAATCGAAAACAATCTCGATTATATTCTGACCAAGCAAAATGAACGGGGCATTTCGATTTCTTTGAACCCACTTTTATATGCTTATTACACTAAGGGTATTTACTCCAAACAAGTGCAATGGTATATGAAATATAAAACATGGGTTAAAGTAATTAAGGACAGTTCGTTAGGAATTGTTAACTTTAAGTTCTTTAACAAGCAGGGAGAAGAAATCGAACTCAGTAATAATGCTTAAAAATGTAGTAAAATTTTACTACGTTTTATCAGAATACCGCCGAGGGATTACCAGACTATCTGGTAATCCCTCGGCGTTTATAGTTGATGGTAGAAGCGACTTAATACAGTACTTCCATTTCCATTAATTCACTAAACATCTCCCGACCTAAGAGTTCCTCAACTGACTCTACCTCAGAAAGATTCAGGAGCAAGTCCCGTAAATCTTCCGTAATCTCATAGGTCTGATACAATCGGCGGTCGAACAGAATAGGGGCCTCTTCCAGATCGCATAGCGTATAGCGGTTTTCATTGAAAGCGACCTGCTTCCGGTAACCCATATACGTCTTCTTCGCTTTTTCTGGTTCTAAAAATAGATGCACATAGTTCCAGCCTTCCCATTGGCCTGGATACTGCTTCAAAAATGGCCAGAACGCATCGTACAATTGTTGCATGGCCTCCTGGCAGTATAGCTCTCGATCACTTTGTGGAATCGGCTTGATCGACTTCAGGCAATGCAGCACATTGGCCATATCGGACCGACGATAGCTGACGACGGGTACGATTGGTACGCCCGCAGCGTGCGACAGGTAACCAACTCCTTTCCGGGTGAGCATCCGACGATGCCCAAAGCGAACAGAAAGAAATTGGGATTCTTCACCGGGTTTAGGACCCGTTTCGGGGCTCCCATCGACGTACACAATCAGCGACCGCCCTGCTTTTAATTCCCGTAGTACCGTAAGCCCAGCCGTAGGACTTCCGGCCTCAACCACCCGAAATACATTGGTAAGGCCATGTTTTTGCCGCAACCCTTCAATGTGCTCGGTCATTCCGTCCCCCTGATTGCGATTCATATTACTGCCAACCAGCAGTACACAATCGACTCCCTTACGAAACAGCACGCTGGTCAGCATCCGGTACGAACCGAGGTGATAGGTGCAGTAAATCCGGGGACTATACTCTTTTTCGAGCAGATGATCTGCTCCACGCAACTTTACCAAATCACCAGCCGTAAGGCACTGCTGATCGAATGAGGTGAACATCTGCTGCAACAGTAGCTCGCGGAACAACGTATCATGTTCCTGACGGGGAATGGCAGGCAGCAGGTTCTCGACATTGGCCGAAAAGGTGGTGTATTTCATCAAATACCCCCGTTCTTTCTCCAGGTCGATCTGCTCGAAGTGGGCGCGACAACGCTCCAACTCCTGCTTGTAAAGTTGACGTGTAGTACGCATTATGGTAAGAAATTAAAGCGAGAAAACGGGCTTGGAAAGGCGGTGGAAATCAAATGTTACGTTTTCGCAGCATCCACCAGCAGCAAGTATTCTATTCGATAATGTGTTAGACTCAGGCTGATTAACAGATTTAACAACAGTTTTGAGGATCTGGACAGGCTTGATTGCGAATTGTTTTTTCATGGCGATTTGTATCTTGTATAATTGATAAGCAGTTGCTTGTTTTTGATGATACAAAGCTACCAGCTCAATCAAAGGGCATCCATCGCTAAAAAGTCACAATTACGAGTTGCAATTAGTTAAATATTACCACTATATTAGTACGAGTTTTGATTAAGGCGACAGCATGAAGGAAATTCGACTGACCCGGAACTTCCTAAGTAAACCGGTAAATAGCCTATTTATAATGCTTAGCATTGTAATAGTTTATGAGGCTGTTTCTTGGTCGATTGGCTATAGAATAAAAATTCAGCATGTCGCTAATGAAGGTGGCGTATTACCTTATATCAGCAAGTTTTTTCGAAGCATCATTATTCCAGAATCAATAACTGTATATATTACGTTCTCTTTAATAAACTTCTATCATCGAGTTAGAAATATCTCTACAATCGAAAATTCATGGCGTTCGATTGGCCGTTACGAATTAAAATTTCTTCCGGTTTTCTTGATAGCTTTTTTATTTTTTAATCCTATTACACAGACTGTTCGATTCTTTTTAGAACAATATCAAGGTTATACCCTCAATGAATATATAAATGGCTACATTTTATATACTTTCACATGGTTGATGTATTTCAAATACCTCTTCCCTGTACTACTTATAGGATACTTAGCGCTAAACATTTCGTTACTTAAAGACTACCTAAATCAACGGAAAGAAGCTCAGGAGAAAGCAGAAGCCGATGCAGCAGAAGCCGCTCAGAAGTACTTGGAGCTATCCGAAACGTTCTTACCAAAACCTACTATACCTTCAAAATACCTAAGCTATCTCAAAGGCAAGAGTAATTTGGGAGAATTCGATTTCCCTGTCAACGAAGCATATTACTTCACGGTGGAAGAACGCGCTTACTATGCCGAAACGATCAAAGAACGGTATATGGTCAATAAGACCATTAATGAATTGGAAGCGGAATTGGATCCTTCCCAGTTTTTCCGTATCAAACGCGATTATATTGTGAACCGACAAGCCGTTTTGCACTACTCCTATTGGGAAAACGGCAAATACATTGTTACACTGAATAACCCAGGCCATCACGAAATCATCGTGCCGCGTGTACGCATGCAGGAGTTCCGTGAGTGGCTGCAAGGCCGGGATTCAGCCGGTAAACCTGAACCTGCAAACGCTTTATAAGGCAGTTTCTCTTCACAATCACCTCTACAACCCAGCCTTTAATTTTGGTATATCGCTTTTGTCATGCCGACGAAGGAAGCATCTTAAATGCGTCTTAACTGATAAGACGAAACTACGTAAGCTTCACTCCTCAAGCCTGACACCAGCCACATCCACCTATCACTGCATATACTACTTCGGCTCCCCTGAACAAAGATTAGTAGTCCGTTTAATAAACAAAATACCTATCGCCTGAAATCACTCATTTCGTGCGCGAAATCAACTATATAGTAAGTATATGTAAGCTTTCCTGGTCAGACACCTGTTTAAGCATCAAAATCTGATTATTTATCCAGACACGAAGCAACTTTAGGGACTCGTCCCCTCTTACTCACCGGTTTTGTATCCTATTCAGCATTAGTTCAGCCTTTCGCGTCTTTTTTTAGTGATTTCGTCCAGTGAAATGGTGATTTTACACATCTCAGGTTTGTTTCTGGGTCAATACATACTACTTTCAACATTCAACACCAATCTCCCTTATTGTATATACGCCTTACTGTAAATTCTGAAGGGACCAACTAGGACTAGCAATACTAATTTTACCTCTCTCATTTCAATACGGTACGATGATTGAGTAAATAAAAGCTCCAAGCCTATTATCGTGCATTAGCCAACAATAAAAAGTATCACCATAGTAGCTAAGGGACAAACACTTAAGTCGCTGAACAATCGCCTTTGTCTTGTTTAAGCGAGATAAAAGCAGAAGCTAAAAAGCCTATTAACTTTAGAAATTGGCATTGGATATTTATAATTGCTATAAGATATAGATCAGTGACAGACATTAAATAGAAACAAAATCCATCATGATCTGGATAATTATCACACAAAACTCAACAGATTCAGATAGGAATTGGGGGTATTGTAGTGGGGACTGATAGCACTTGTAAAACTTAGGCTATTTTCAATCATTGGTTCTCATGTGCAAGTATATAGAAGCAAATAGGTACATTGTAAAAACAATCTATTCAGAGTAATACATCATATTTAGTTATTATGAAGCTGGGATTAGTAATAATTGGTGTAATTGGAATCCTTTACTTTACATATAAGGCAGGTTTTATTGGAAGTACCAATACAACTGACAGGAGAACGTTAATACTAATTAGTATGATAGGGTTATACTTTATGATAAATACGTATTGAGTCATAGAAATGATGATCAGTAAATAAAACCTCCTTACTTCACAATACCCAAAAAATCAAGACATAGTAATTCCACGCACGAGGATGCAGGAGCTTCGTGAGTGGGTGCAGAAAGAAAATAAAGAATTACTTGAAGTAAGCTAACCTATCTAACTCATAGATAGTTCTTTACAGAGATACCATAGCGGGGTAATTCCCGGCAGCTTTTCAGGTTTAGCTTCCGGGCAATATGCGCTTTGTGGTTTACTGCTGTCCGATAGCTAATATTTAATCGTTCAGCAATATCAGCGCAGGTATCCCCACTCGCAATCATACGTAATACTTCCCGTTCTCTATCAGTCAGCCGATTGAGTTCTTCGCGTGTGTCGTCGGAAATGACATTAACGCCGAAATTCCGCAACAAGTCCATAAAACCGTTGCTGTAGTAGCAACCACCATTACTTACCGTCTGGAAGCAGCGATAGAGTTCATCAAGCCCGTCGGAAGCGTAAAGGAAGCCAAAAAAGCCCTTTTGCATAGCATATGCGATGGTACGCAGATCAGGCTTACGGGTGTATAGAATAAATCGGGTCTGCTGATTGGCACTTCGAGTTTGCTCTACGATATCCAGACTGCCCTGTCCTGAAATTTCTGATTCGACAATAACGCATTTAGGGCGTTTGACCCGAATCTGCTGTAGGGTATCTTCCATCTCGACCGCCCGGCCGACGACATTATACCCCTGCTCCCGTAAAAGCTGACTCAATACCTCGCAGTTGAATAACTCCGATTGAGCGACGAGAATCGAAAAGTCTCGCCTGCGAATAGCAAAGTTTTTAGTGCCCTCCTGGACACCAGTTGATTGGTTCATGATCGATTACATATATGGGTGCATGAAGGTAACACCAATTCTTCAATAATGGTAACACCATATAAACTAAATACTCCATTTTCAGACAAAAGTGTCCACTAAAGCTTAATTGTTAACAGTGATTTCACGCATAGCCTACCGTGACTTCAGACGGCTTTAGGCGTTATTTCACGCGAAATCCAGGGTGATTTCGCACTTTATGGGTGATTTCATACTCAAAATGGGTGATTTCACGCATGACCATTTGCTTACAGCAAGGGAACAGACATACTTTTGATTCAGTCAATCGCACAAACAGAAATTCTCAAGCAAGGGTGATGAATCAGGAGGAAGCAACAAAATTTTTCGGCTACGAAGCGTCGGCTGAGGAAATTCAGAAACTGGTTATGGAATGGGCAAGCGCAACGGATGCTTTCCATCGTCGTTATGCTAAGTTGAACCAGGTCATTCATTCATTACAGGCTTCGTCCTCTCGTCAATCGACAGTGAGCCGAACCCGCTTGCGGAAGTTAATCGAACTGCGTGAACAAATGAGCGACGTACTCATGACCCTGTTGTTCGATATGGCTCCCATGTCAAAGTCAGGCCGCTCGGCGCTTCCTTCCAAGCCCGGCCAACTGCATACTCATGCAAATCTTTTGCGTGAATTAAACCGTAAAATCGACGCCGAGCTAGTCGGCGTAATTGGCGCCATGACGGTCGCCCAGGCATAGCGTTCACCCTCTCCTAATGATAAAGGTAAGCCCTGGTTATAACTTTATAGCCAGGGCTTTTTACGTGGTAGTACCGCTTAACCGGAAATTACGGTCCCCAATAGCCCTGAAATTTGCATATCAATGCGCTTGTAGTGCATGAACTCCAGTAGAATCTGATCCGCTTCTTCGGGTGATTTATTACGAGATTCTCGCATTAACTGTTGTAGTTCGCCCATTCGCTTCTCAGCCATCATTTTCTTGATTCGAAGAATATTCCGATAGGCAGCGTCGGCTAGAATGCTTATTTCCTCCTCCGAAGGCACGAAAATCTCATGTTTTAACCACCCCTCACTAATCTCATACCGAGGGGTCGTTAGGTGAATAGCTCGGTTTTGCAAGTCCGTTTCATCCGTTATCTTACGATTAAGGAAATCATTGGCTGTTAAGATCTCGCCCCTGCTATAGGCTTCCCGAAACAGTGCCAGCATGACGTTGTAAGGGGCTGTCTGAAACTCTATTTCGTGCAGTTCATCAAGCACATACTGGCACAGTGAAATGCCAGGCTCCAATTCGCGAGCTCCATAGTTCATCAACAATCGAATACATTCCTCCTCCTGATAGGATATAGGCGTCCTGACAGCTTTTGAAAGATTAGCCGATGATTGCACTGGCGGGGCTGTATCCCCAAAGCCAGCCATTTCTGGAGCTTCTTCACTAAAGCCATCCAGGAGCGCATTGATGTCGTCCAGTGAAGGCTCACCAGCTGTTAAAGTATTACTTGAATTAGCAGAGGTCTTATTAGGAGAACTACGTTGCTGTTGTCGTTCGTAGTCCTTCTTATGCTGATCCTGCTGCTTTCTCAGTAATCGGTTTATTTCGGAAATAACCGATTGTTCACTCACATGAAAGACTTGGGCTACTCGCTGCGAAAGTGTCTGCCGTTTGAGTGGATCCGGAATTTTTGTAATACTTGCACATACATCTGAAATACCTTCGGCTCGTTTCAGCGGATTGTCACCTGCTTCCGTTAGCCAACGACTCGCTTTAAAATCAATAAAATCCTGCGAGTGGGTTTGAATGTATGACTTGAACGCTTCGGCTCCGACTTTATGCACATAGCTATCCGGGTCTTCGCCATCGGGCAATAGCAGGAGTCTGAGATTTAGCCCTTCTTCCAGCACCATATCAAGACCACGCAGAGCCGCTTTGATACCGGCCGCATCTCCATCATACAGAATGGTAACGTTTGGTGTAAAGCGGGAAATCAGCCGGATTTGCTCCGTGGTTAGCGACGTTCCTGAGGAAGCAACTACGTTTTTGATTCCAGCCTGATGCAGCGAAATCACGTCCGTGTACCCTTCGGTCAGGTAACAGACATCCTCCTGCCGGATGGTTTGTTTAGCCTGATAGATCCCATACAAGACCTGACTTTTATGATAAACAGTCGTTTCGGGCGAGTTGAGGTATTTGGGTTGATTCTTATCCGTTTTCAGGATTCGGGCTCCAAACGCAATGACACGCCCTGATACATTATGGATCGGAAACATGACCCTTCCCCGAAAACGGTCAAATATTTTACGGTCTTTACCCTCGGCTCCTTCTTTACTTAAAACAAGACCAGCCTTTTCCAGTAACTCCACACTATATCCTCGTCGCTGGCCTTCCTTCAACAGCACATCCCACTGATCGAGTGTGTAGCCCAACTCAAACGCTTCGATAGTGGGGTTTGAAAAACCGCGCTCACGAAAATAACTGAGCCCTATACTCTTCCCTTCATCGGAGTTGAGCAGTGTTTCCTGAAAAAACGTTTTGGCAAAATTGAGGACGATCAGTAGGCTTTCACGCTCATTCTGGCGCAGTAAGTCCTCGGGCGTTTGCTCCTGCTCTTCGATTTCAACGCCATACTTTTTAGCCAGATAACGAAGGGCCTCACCATAGCCAATATTTTCAATGTCCATTACAAACCGAACCGCATCGCCAGCCTTTCCACAACCAAAGCATTTGTAGATCTGTCGACTGGGGTTCACGTTGAACGACGGCGTTTTCTCATTATGAAAAGGGCAGCAGGCAATATAATTGCTACCGCGCTTCTTCAGCGAAACAAAGTCGTTGATTACTTCCAGAATATCGGCAGACTGGCGAATTCGTTCTACTGTTTCTTCAGGAATGCGCATTGAGTAGGCTTGGTTTAATCAGTATATCAAATGTACAACGAAACTGGAGTTCGTTCACTTTCGACTTCTAAATACTATCCCCTTGATCAGCAGGTAAGTTTGGCAGTGTTTTTGTAAGTGTCCTGATTGACAATTAAATGACTAGTTAATGTAAGGACACCTTTACTCCGTCAATCCCATGAACACAGGTCTCCGTTCGAAACGTTACCACTCTTCAACCCGATCGATCAACCATAGCTACCAAAATATTTTAGCAGTAGTACTGTTAGTCGCTTTATTGCAGGCCTGCCGGAAACAACCTACCGACGACGTACAACCAACAATAGGAGCGGGAAAACCTGCAACCGAATATAAAAACGATGTCGCCACTGCCTGGGCTGCTTTGCAGTTGAAATTAACCAAAACAACGGCTGGCTTTACGCCCCCCGTTGCTTCACGCGCATACGGCTATGCTGGCGTTACCATGTATGAAGCGGTCGTACCGGGTATTGCCAACCGAAAATCGTTGGTAGGCCAACTCCAGGGGTTGACAGCACTACCACAAGTTGAGTCAGGCAAAACCTACAACTGGGCCTTAAGTGCCAATGCGGCCGAAGCGGCCATCCTACGCAGCCTATACCCTACCACAAGTGCCGCCAATAAAGCCTTGATTGATTCCCTGGAAACCGTCAACCTGAATGCCAATAAGGATACAGATGATGCGGTTAATCAACGGTCAATCGAGTTTGGAAAAAAAATTGCCGATGCCATTTTTGACTGGTCGAAAACGGATGGCGGCCATGAAGGATACACACGCAATTTTCCAGCAAGCTATGTAGTGCCGACCGGGCCGGGCCTGTGGCAACCTACCGAAAACGGACAGAAGATACCAATGCAACCCTATTGGGGTCAGGTTCGGACGTTTGTGAAGGCCAACAACGCCTTACCTATGCCCAAACCACTCGCCTACTCGACAGATGTTAAGTCAACTATATTCGGCCAATATCTGGATGTATACAAGAAATCGCAGACCTTAACTCAGACAGAAAAAGAAATAGCTGTCTGGTGGGCCGATAATCCGGCAGAAACCTTTACCCCTCCCGGACATTCGTACAGCATTGCTCGTATCGCTATAACCACGGCGAAAGCAGACTTGGGAAAAGCGGCTGAAACATTTGCCAGAACAGGAATTTCAGTAGCCGATGCTTTTATCTTATGCTGGCGCTGTAAATACACCTATAATAATTTACGGCCCTACACCTACGTACGCCTGACTATCGACCCTAAGTGGGTCCCTTTCTGGCCCGCTCCACCTTTTCCGGGTTATCCATCCGGGCACGCTACGCAATCGTCAGCTTCAGCCACCGTACTGACTGCCCTTTATGGAGATAACTTTGCCTTTACAGATGACTCTCATATAGGCAGAGCGAAAGATGCTCAGCGCAATGTTGAATTTAAAGCCTGATCCTTTAGCTCATTTGTACAAGCTGCTCAAGAGTCTGCCGATTCGCGTTTCTATGGCAATATTCACACGCATCAGGACAACGAAACCGGGCTGACCGAAGGTAAAAAGATTGGTGCCAATGTGAATGCACTGGTTTGGGCTAAGTCCAATAGCTAATAGAAAAAGTTGGGAACAGAAAGGGCTACACTGTTTGTCCTTTCTGTTCCCAACTTTTTATTCGATTTCCTTGTCCTAATAAGCTCTTACCAACTTACCCTCCATAAAGTTAACGAAGGCTTTATTAACAACATTATTTCCACCGGGAGTCGGATAATTACCCGTGAAATACCAATCGCCCGAATGGTTTGGACAGGCTTTGTGCAGGTTTTCAACGGTTTGATACACTACGGCGACCTCGGCTTTTAAATCGTCGGGGGTAACAATCTCCGCCACCTTCTTCGAAATCTCTTCGTGGGTAAACGGATCAAAGATAGCCTTCACATAGTTTTGCTGGGTAGCATTACCCGATTCGATAGCCGCCACACATTGAGCGTATACTTCATCGAGTAAATAGTCCTGACCACGATCCCGGAGGAGTTCAAGCGCTGCCCGGAACGCTATAAATTCCCTAAACTTCGACATATCAATGCCGTAGCAGTCGGGGAACCGAATCTGGGGGGCCGACGACACAATAATGATCTTCTTTGGCCCAAGCCGGTCCAGCATACGCAGAATACTTTTTTCAAGCGTAGTACCACGAACGATCGAGTCATCAACTACAACAACGTTGTCTTTTCCCTTTTTAATAACTTCAAAGGTCGTATCGTACACATGCGCCACCATATCGTCGCGCTGCGAATCGTCGGCAATGAATGTCCGAAGCTTAACATCTTTAGCTACCAGCTTTTCAATTCTTGGCCGGAACGACAGTACCCTGTCTAATTCTTCTTCAAACAGAATACCTTCCATAATCGCTTTTTTACGCTGCTTATAGAGGTATTCTTCCAACCCTTCGACCATGCCAAAGAAGGCGGTTTCGGCCGTATTGGGAATATAGGAGAAGACGGTATTTTCGAGGTCGTAATCGACTTCTTTCAAAATCTGCGGAATCATGAGTTTACCCAGTGCCTTCCGCTCATTGTAGATATCGGGATCAGTAGCTCGCGAGAAATAAATCCGCTCGAAACTGCATGATTTTTTTTCAATAGGCTCTACAAACTGCTGCTCTGCATACTCACCATACTTGTCAATGATGAGTGCATGCCCAGGCTGAACTTCCTTAATGGCATTATAGTCAGCATTAAAAGCCGCTTTGATCGCTGGCTTTTCCGAGGCTACAACAACAATTTCATCGTCGGCGTAATAATAGGCCGGGCGAATACCCGCCGGGTCACGTGCCACAAAAGCAGCCCCGTAGCCAGTCATACCTACCATTGCATAGCCCCCGTCAAAATCACGGCATGACCGATGCAACACACGCTGAAGATCCATATTATCTTCGATAATGTCGGAAAGGTCAGGGTTTTCGTAAATTCCCTTAAACCGATCAAACACGCGCTGGTTCTCTTCATCCAGGAAGTGCCCGATTTTTTCCATTACCGTTACAGTATCGACCTTATCTTTTGGATGCTGGCCCAAGGAAACGAGTTTATCAAATAGCTCGTCTACGTTGGTCATGTTGAAGTTACCCGCTACGACCAGATTCCGGCTCCGCCAGTTGTTTTGACGAAGCATAGGATGGCAGTTCTCGATTTCATTGGCCCCGTGGGTTCCGTAACGCAGGTGCCCCATCCATACCTCACCCGTAAAGGCAATGTTCTCCTGAAGCCATTTGGCATCTTTAGCCTTGTGCTTATTGCCTTTCAGTGCCTTTCTGAACTTTTTGTTCACCTTCTCAAAGATGTCGGTTACAGGGCGCTGATCGACAGAGCGGTATCGGCTGATATAACGGCGACCGGCTGGCACATCAAGTTTGATGTTGGCAATACCGGCTCCATCCTGGCCTCGGTTTACCTGCTTTTCCATTAGCAGATAAAGCTTGTTGGCTGCGTACAGAGGGGTTCCGTACTTGTCGATGTAATATTGATAAGGTTTGCGGAGCCGAATCAGGGCAATTCCGCACTCATGTTTGATGGCGTCGCTCATGAGAGAGAGTGTCGAAGCACGTTGGTTCTCGTCAGTAATGAAGTACTAAAGCAGTAACGGTGCTACATCGACAATGGTTCGACGCAGCACTAAACAAAGGTATATAAAAGCGTTGCTAGTTGCTGTTAAATTTTGATCCTTTCATTACCCATCGGCGCATTAGTAAATAAATAATTACCGATGAAACCGTACCGATTACCGATCCGGCATATACATCTTCAACAAAATGCTGGAATAGATAAACGCGTGAAAAACCGGTCAGAGCGGCTAAAAACAGAAAAAACCAGCCCAATTCCTTGCGAGCGTATAGAAAAGCGAACAGGCTAAACATGGCAAAAGCCGAGATGGTATGTCCCGACGGAAAACTGTTGTAGCTGTGAATATCGAGCCCTTCGATCAGGTGATACTGAAAGGTTGAATGCTCAAAATATTTTAGCGGCCGGGGTGATCCATTAAATACAACTTTCTTTAAAAACTCTGATGTCAGTGACGACAAAAGGAAACTACCGAAAGCCATTGCGCCAAAACGCCAGTTGAAAATAACCAGTAGCACACAAGCAATAACAAAAGTTGCGCCATCGCCTAAGTACGTGATGTACGGAAATACTCGATCGGCCAGCAAGCTATTGCGGATATTCACCCATTGCATGAGCTGTGCCTGCGAATACATCAGTTGCAGCAAACCCACAACAACCAGTAGAACCGCATAGGGCAGAAAGAAAAGCCAGTTTTTACGGATTAAGTGAAGTAGCATTCGTTAACGTTTTGCCAGCTCAGGTAAGAAGGATGGACTGTGCCGCCGACGCTTCCTGCAGTGTAGCGCTTAGTGAGAAGACGGGGGAGTAGCTTTTTCGACGGTAATACCTACGCTCAAGATGTTAAGCAGAGGGTCCTGACGCATATACTGCCGAATCTGCATGGTATATTTTCCGGGTTTCGGAAAGCGGTAGTTGCGTTTCATCAGAAACTTATGGTCGAACAGGTCGCCTAGCCCATCACCATTCGGCTTACCCGTTTTAGGATCCATCAGAATTAATTCATCGAGCCTCGATTCGATTTCCTTGCCATTGGCATCGCGCAGATAACGCGTTAGGTATAAATTATAGTAGCCGTACGACAAGCTGTTGCGCAGGTTGTAATAGATGTTATACGGTATGGCAGCATCAGTGATTTCAAACGTGAACGATGGTGCGTTCTTGATATACCATTTACCCTCATCGATGTCGGTGTATTCTTTATAAACGGCATTCGTGTCGCAGCCAATCATCAACAAGACCATTAGCAGCCCCAAACTTAATTGCTTCATATTTCCAGAAATATTACACAAAACTACGACGGGCGGGCTGGCTTTTCAAATGGCAAAAAACTATTGAAATAGTTTGCAAACGATAAAAATAGTTCTAGCTTTGCTCTATGGAAAAGCTAACAGCCAAAGAAGAAGAAGTGATGCAGGTGCTCTGGAAAATGGAGCAAGCGTATGTAAAAGACATGGTTCCTCAGTTTACGGACCCTCCTCTCCACTACAATACAGTATCAACTATTGTCCGTAATCTGGAAGAAAAAGGCTATGTAGGCCATCGGGCTTACGGAAATACGCATGAATATTACCCAATTATTAGTAAAGAAGCCTATCAGAATAGGTTTGTTCTGAAAAAAGTAGTAGACGAATACTTTGACAACTCGTATAAAAATCTGGTCAGCTACTTTGCTAAAAATGAAAAGATTTCGGCTGATGAGCTACGGGAAATCCTGGCAATGATCGAAAAAAAATAGTCATAAATGGTCATTTGGTGGTCATTCGCTGATCAAGGAAGATAGTAGTCAATGACAATAAAATGACCATCAACACCAACAACTGACGCCTTAACTATGGAAACCCTTCGCTACATCGTGCTAGTCAATGGCCTTTTGGCCGTTGTGAGCGTTGCTTATTACGTTTTGCTCCGGCGCGAAACGTTTTTCGTAGCTAATCGAGTAGCGTTATGGGTTGGGCTGGCAGGTGCGCTGATTCTTCCCCTGCTCGAATTGCCAGACTGGCGTCCGCAGCGCGTACGGACGGTTATGCATAAAACAGCCCAGATCATTGTCCCGAAGGTACTGCCGAGCCAATCAACTACAGAACCTAGCGTGACGATTACTTTTCCGAATCAAAAAACGTATCATGCTTTTCAGAATCTTCCGAGGCCGTTTAGATGGTCCTGGCAGTTATCTCTGATGCTGCTTTACATAGTAGGTGTACTGATTTTAGCGCTCCGATTTAGCTTACAGGTCGTATCGCTCCGAAAGCTTATCCATCAATCGGTTCATGAGCCATACGACCAGTTTACTTTGGTTACGAATGAGCAGGTAACCTCACCCTTTTCCTTTTTCAACTGGGTAGTTCTCAATCCTACTCAGCATACAGACAACGAGCTGGATCAAATTTTACGACATGAGCGGGTGCACGTTCGGGAGCGGCATAGCTTCGACATGATCGGTGCCGAACTAGTTTGCATCGTTTTCTGGTTTAATCCGGCGGCTTACCTATTTCGGCACCTCGTTCATCAAACGCTTGAGTTTAGTGCCGACCGCAGCGTACTGGCAGAAGGAGTCGATGCAAAAGCGTATCAGTATAATCTATTGAAAGTTAGTCTCGCTTCAGGGCAATCAGGGGTCATTAACCACTTTAGCCGATCGGAACTCAAATCCCGTATCCTGATGCTCAACCGACGGCAATCATCCAAAACCAGCTGGCTGAAGTACCCTGTTTTCTTTATTGCGGCCTTGACCATAGCCTCAGCTTTTGCTCGTCCACATCATATTAAAACCTTAAGTCATTACTTACCTAAACCCATTGCAACGTCAATCGTAACAATGGCAACTTCGAATAAAGCAACCGATTCAAGTGATGATAGAGAAATCATTTATCAGGCCGAAACTTATAGACCCAATACTGCATCCCAAAGGCCCCCACAGCAGCTTGAACAACTAGCTGAACTACCAATTCAATCAGAAGAGGTATTAATTGATAAAGATTCTGTTCGTACTAGCCCTTCTCGTTATATCCAGTATCAAGGTAACTGGTTATTCTGGATTATAACTCCTAAAACTACGTTCGATGATCTGATAGTTATGAAGCAGGAATTTGCCAAACATGGGCATAATATGCAGCTGAATGAGATTAAATACGATCCGCTGTATGCTTACATCACCCGGCTTCAGGTATCCGTTAAACGACCCTCAGGAGGTGGAACAAGTTGCGACGAGCTAAATAACGATGATAAACCAATTCCGTCAATTGCAGGATTTGTAGGTATTGGCCTTAAGTCTCATACAGGCGGTACAGGTGGGCTGCGATACTACAAAGATTATGAGATTCCTGAACAGCTTCGCAAAACGGCTACTGAAGATGAAAAATTTATCACAAAGCTTGTGAACGATCAAGCGATGGAAAAGCTAGTTCAAGCTGGTCAACATAAATATGGCCATTTGGGTGTTGGGCCTCGTCGATTTAGTAGAGAAGAAATTATAAGACAGTCTGGAAATAATAGCTATCTGATCGTTCAGCCTGATAGCACCCTTTCAGTAGACGAGACTGCTGACTATGCTAAAGTCTTCATCAATAATGAACCTGCGGATCCCCGAGCGATTCGAATGTGGAAGGTAAATCAGCTTTACACACTACTTGTTCTATACGGGAATTCAGATTCAGGCAAACGCCCCGGTATACGTTATTTACTCTTTTACTTTAACGAAGATAACGGTAACTAATACGAACCATGTATTCCTTTACGAATCGATTTAGTGGTCCATCACTTCGTGAACGTGTGCTTATGATGAATAGTCACCGTTCGGGCTTTGCTGTCTGGTGGCGGTATAGCATTTGGGTGGTATTGATGGTAGTTATGGCATTTGCCTGTCGGCATAAGCAAAGCCGGTCTGAGCAAATCCTTAGTCCAACGACGCTACCTGCCATTAATCCCACTCGCGGGCGGGTAGTTGATCTGGAAGATCAGCAGACGTGGTATCGCCATATGGCCTTGTTTAATGACAAATTTGGTACCGAAGTCGTAGTCGGTAAGCCCGTCGTTCTTCAGCTTAAAGACAAACGGTTTGTCTTGCCCGAGGATTATAAATACTCGTCGGCAGTTTATATCGATGGGAAAGAGACTCCGATCGAAGCGCTTCAAAGCCTATCGCCCGATTTTGTAAGTGAGGTATTTGTGATTCACCAATGGGAGAATTTTGCGGATGCTGATCAGGATGCCAAACCTTATCAGATTATGATTCAAACCAGCCCACAACGCGTTCCAACCAACGACCGACGGGAGCAGTTTTTCAGTTTATTACGGGCGGCAGCAATCTCGCAAAATCCACTGGGCGAGACGCATTCCTTCAACATGAATCAATTACTGGAAGCCACTTTCTTCCATAATAAAAATGCGCTGGTCGAGCGCACTAAGAATGAGCACTTAAGCATCTACGACGAATATGCCAAGTCGGTCGATGTGTTCATTAACAACTTACCTGCCACGCCAGCCGATGTAAAAACTATTCATGTTCGCGAAGTAGCTCGCCTGTATGCAAAAGAACGACCGTACCTGGAGTGGCTGCGCCCTGACAATCCCCTCTCTCGGTTTGTGCTCAATATCCATACATCGCCTAAACGGGCCAAACGCGACAGTACTTATTACGTTTTTAGTCCTTTTTACACTGGAGATTTCTAGAGGCAGCTTATTCCTAAAATCAAGAAACCAGCCTAAAGAGCTGGTTTCTTGATTTTAGGATGCTTTGCCGTTTGGCGCTGGCTTTTGATTATCAGCCCCTTTCGACTTTTTCTTTTTCTTTTTGCCAGATCGGGCTGTGTATTTGGCATCCAGTTTTTGTAAATCGCTATTCAGGGCTGCTGCCGTAACAGGTTCTTTCTCTGTAATGGGCGTCAGCACCTCGAATGACTCAGGGATAATTCCGTTTTTATTCAGCTCAACAATATCGAGCACACGGGCAATAGGAAGGGCATGCCAGGTACTTTCGGCACTATAGCCAAACCACATCAGCTTGCGGAAAATATCGGTTTTCTGCAAGAAAGCCCTCCCCTTTTGGGTTTCTAGCGGCTTTTCTATCGTTGGAATATCCCGCAGAGCATCCATGTAGGTATCCAACTCATAGTTCAGGCAGCACTTCAACCGTCCACACTGACCAGATAACTTAGCGGGGTTCAACGACAGGTTTTGATACCGAGCCGCCGACGTAGCAATGTTTTTGAAATCCGTGAGCCAGGTGGAGCAACACAACTCGCGGCCACAGGAACCAATGCCCCCAAGCCGGCCCGCTTCCTGACGGAGGCTAATCTGCCGCATTTCGATGCGCACTTTGAACTCACTGGCAAGCATTTTAATCAACTCCCGGAAATCGACCCGCTCTTCCGACGAGTAATAGAACGTTGCCTTGGTGTTATCGGACTGGAACTCAACGTCCGATAACTTCATATTCAGTTTTAGCTCCCGAATAATTTCACGGGAACGATACAAAGCGGGCAGATCTCGCAGAATAGCCTGCTCATGACGTTCCATATCCTTCGGCGTGGCAATCCGATGAATAACTTTGGTATCGTCATTAATCTTTATGGCCCGTTTTTTTACCTGCAATCGTACCAGTTCACCTTGCAGCGACACCGCACCGATATGAAACCCCGATTGCATTTCGGCCACGACATAATCGCCCGTAGTCAGGTCGAGCTGATGAACATTCCGATAATATTCTTTCCGCCCACCTTTAAACTTTACTTCTACAACATCGTATCGACTTTTTCCAGGCATGGCTACATCGCTCAGCCAGTCGAACGAATTCAATTTATTGCAGCCCGCAGTGCCACACCCTCCGCTGCCGCATCCTTTGGTGGCTGTTTTCTCACCGTCGGATGCACCACGCTGGGTTCCACACCCGCCGGTTGCACAGGACTTACAAGACATACATTTTCAGTTTATGGTTTTCAGCTTCCAGGGCTTTACCGTCAAGCTCCCATTTTCATCTGGCAGTAGACGCATACACTAAAAGCAGAAAACTCAGTCAGCGTACCGGAGCAGGTCTAACCCTATATCTTTCCGGTACTGTTTTCCTTCAAATTGCACCATCCGGGCCGCTTCCTGCGACTTCCTGACGGCATTTTCGAGCGAGTTTGCCTGGGCTGTAATAGCCAGTACTCGCCCACCGTTCGTTACTACCTGTCCATTTTTTGCCAGTGTTCCAGCATGAAAGGCAGTTACATCCTCCAAACGCTCCAACTCAGAAATAGCTTTACCGGTCTGGTAATCGCCAGGATAGCCACCTGACACCAGTACTGTGGTAACAGCCGTTTGTGGTGACACCTGCACCGATAGTTTATCCAGTTCACCATCCGCCGTTGCGGTCATTAACTGAACAAAATCATTTTGAATCCGTGGCAAAACCACCTCGGTTTCAGGATCGCCCATGCGTGCATTATACTCAATAACAAAAGGCTCGCCGTTCACTTTCATCAGCCCTACGAAAATAAACCCCTGATAGCGAATATTTTCCTGTTGCAGCCCCAATAGCGTTGGCTTAACCACCTTATCTTCAACCTTTTTCAGGAAGGTCTGGTTCGCGAATACGACGGGCGAAACGGCTCCCATGCCACCCGTGTTAGGACCAGTATCTGCTTCACCGATACGCTTGTAATCTTTGGCCTCAGGCAGAATTTTGTAATTCTCGCCATCGGTCAGCACGAATACCGATAGTTCGATACCACGCAAAAACTGCTCAATCACTACCTTACTCCCTGCAGCGCCAAACGTCTGGCCATCGAGCATATCGGTCAGCGTCGATTGAGCCTCAGCTACTGTTTCTGCAATAATCACGCCTTTTCCGGCAGCCAGCCCATCAGCCTTCAAGACAATCGGCAGGCTGTGAGTTTCCAGATACGCTAGCCCTTCCTGCAATGTTTCGGCGGTGAACGATTTTGAGGCAGCCGTTGGGATTCCGTGTCGTAGCATAAACTGCTTGGAAAAATCCTTGCTGCCTTCCAATTGCGCCCCTTCGGCATCGGGTCCTACAATCCGTAAATCTGCCAAATCAGGCTGCTGGCGTAGAAAATCAACGATTCCTTTCACCAGCGGTTCTTCTGGCCCGACAATTAACAGGTCGATTTTCTTATCCCGAACCGTACTAGCGACAGCCGGAAAATCATTATAGCTGATGGGAATATTCGTAGCGATCTGCGTGGTTCCGGCATTTCCGGGCGCTACAAACAAATTATCACATAAGGGACTTTGCGCTAACTTCCAGGCAAAAGCGTGTTCGCGTCCTCCCGACCCTAGTATAAGTATATTCATTCTTAGTTGAGTAGTTAGGAGCGAGAAGTGAGAAGTGAGAATGCTGGCGCAAGCTAAACGCTACCGGAGAGATTCTCACTTCTCGCTCCTAACTCCTGACTCCTTTTTAATTGGCTACTTCCGACAGGAATTTGATACGCATCAGGCGTAGGTCTTGTTCAGTGAAATCATCGCCACCAAACTCACGCATAGCAACAGCAATATTGTCGCTTTCGGCGTTCATAAAGTAGTCGTAGATTTCGTCCTGTCGGTCTTCGTCCATGACTTGATTGATATAGTAATCGAGATTAAGTCGTGTACCTGAATAACAGATATGCTCAATCTCTTCCATCAGATCTTCCATACTTATGGATTTGGATTCGGCAATCTCATCCAAATCAACTTTACGGTCAATCTGCTGAATTATAAAGATTTTGACTTTTGATTTATTAACCGTCGACTTAACGACTACATCCTTAGCAGTCTCTATTTCATTTTCTTCAACGTATTTGGCAATCAGATCGATAAAAGGTCGGCCAAATTTCTGCACTTTACCCATACCAACCCCGTTGATCTGCGCCATTTCTTCGCGCGTGGTGGGGTAAGTCGTTGCCATTTCCTCCATCGATGTTTCCTGGAAGATGACATAGGGAGGCAAGTTCTTTTCTTTGGCAATTTTTTTCCGAAGTGCTTTCAGCAGCCCTAATAATTCTTCATCATAGGCTGCCCCCCCACCGGCAGGTGTCGAATCCCGGTCGTCATCGTCCTTGGTTTCGGTGTTCAACTGCTCGTAATCGTGATCTTTAGCCAGCGTTACCGGATACGGATCCTCGATGTAATTCAGCCCTTTCTGCGTCAGCTTCAGCACTCCGTAGTTATCGACATCCTTTTCCAGATAACCGTAAATGGTAATTTGTTTGATGAGCGAGCACCAGAAATTGCAGTCGTCACTAAAATCACGCCCTTTTCCATATACCGCCAGTTTGTCGTGTTCATAACTGGTCACGTACTGGTTGCTAGTTGCTGTCAGCACATCGGCCAGGTGCGTCACATCGAACCGCTGATCGGTCTGGAGTACCGTTTGCAGCGCTAACACCACTTCGTGCTGCGCTTTAAACTTTTCGGTGGACTTCATGCAGTTATCGCAAAAGCCACAGTCCTTATCCAGAAACTCACCAAAATAGCCCAGCAATTGCCGACGGCGGCACACACCCAGATTGGCATACGACACCATTTCGGTGAGCAAATGCTTGGCATTATCCCGTTCCGTAACGGGTTTATCTTTATTAAACTTCTCCAGTTTAACGATATCGTCGTAGCTGTAGAACATGAGGCAGTTGCCTTCCAGACCATCGCGACCAGCCCGACCTGTCTCCTGATAATACCCTTCGAGCGATTTGGGTGCATCATAGTGAATGACAAACCGTACATCGGGCTTGTCGATACCCATACCAAAGGCAATCGTAGCGCAGACGACATCCACGTCTTCGTTTAGAAACGCATCCTGGTTATTCATCCGGGTCTGCGGATCGAGTCCGGCATGATAAGGCAGTGCCTTTACATCGTTAACATTCAGCAGCTCAGCAATTTCTTCAACCGTCTTACGGCTCAGGCAATACACAATACCCGATTTGCCTTTATTCTGTTTAATGTATTTGATCAGTTGCTTTTTAGCGTCAACTTTTGCGCGGATTTCGTAGTAAAGATTCTTCCGATTGAACGACGTTTTATAGAGGTTGGCATCCTCCATCTGGAGGTTTTTCTGGATATCCTGTTGTACTTTAGGCGTAGCAGTAGCGGTCAGCGCAATAACGGGCAAATTACCGATGTTGTCGACAATACCCCGAATTTTGCGATACTCCGGCCGGAAATCATGTCCCCATTCCGAAATACAGTGTGCTTCATCGATAGCCACAAAGGAAATGTTGGCCTTCTTTAAAAAGTCCAAATTCTCTTCTTTCGTAAGCGACTCAGGCGCAATGTACAGTAACTTAAGAGAGCCATTCAGCGTATCCTTTTTAACCTTATTCATCTCCGCTTTTGACAGCGTTGAATTCAGAAATTGCGCGTTGATCCCAAAGGCATTTAGCTGGTCGACCTGGTTTTTCATCAGGGCAATAAGTGGAGAAATAACCACCGCAGTACCATTGCTAACAATTGCAGGAAGCTGATAACACAGTGATTTACCGGCACCTGTAGGCATAATAACGAAGGTATTACGTCCCGACAGGATACTATAAATAATGGCCTCTTGTTCTCCCCGAAATTGACTATACCCAAATATTTCTTTTAGTCGTTCTTTTAGCGACGTATGAATCGACTCATCAACCTGCATCATTCTACAAATCGTACAAAAGTTACTTTACTCTCTTTGCTTGCTGTATCTTTGTTTTATAAAGTTAGCGAATATACGCAGCAAACATTTCCTGATTGCTAAATCTGACATTGAAAGTAATAAAAAATCCTAACACAATTGCTCGTTCGGTACTGCTGGCCGAAGCCGAAGCCATTCGTAACATCGTCGATTTACTTGACGATCAATTCGATGCTACTGTCGATCTGTTGCTCAATACGACCGGACGTCTGGTTGTAACAGGCGTGGGGAAAAGCGCCCTGATTGGGCAGAAAATAGTAGCAACGCTGAATTCAACAGGTACACCTGCCCTATTTATGCATGCAGCCGATGCTATTCATGGGGACCTGGGAATGATCCAGGATAATGATGTCGTCCTGATAATTTCCAAAAGTGGCAATACAGCTGAGATTAAAGTTTTGTTGCCTTTATTAAAGCGGACCAGTGTTCGGCTGATTGCGATGGTCAGTGATCGGGATTCATATCTGGCTCGTCATGCCCATTATGTTCTTCATGCTTATGTCGAATGCGAAGCAGACCCTCTCAATCTGGCCCCGACAACGAGCACAACCGTTGCCCTGGCTTTAGGCGATGCTCTGGCTGTGAGCCTGTTAGAACTACGCGGCTTTACCCGGCAGGACTTTGCTCGTTACCATCCGGGTGGCTCACTCGGTAAAAAGTTGTATTTAAAAGTAGCGGATATTTTTCCACACAATCAGTGCCCAAGAGTTTTATCAGGCACACCGGTTCGGGAAGTAATCTTTACGATTTCCGCTAATCGTCTGGGAGCCACTGCCGTTGTGGATGAGGCCGGTTCTTTAATCGGTATTGTAACGGATGGCGATATTCGTCGGATGGCTTATGACCATAGTTCCTTCTGGAACCTTTGTGCCTGTGATGTCATGACCAAACAGCCCGTTTGCGTAGCTCCTGACGACTATGCAGTGGCCGCTTTACAACTAATGCAGGAGCGGGATATTACACAACTTATTGTTGCCGAATCTGGACAATTATATGGCTTCATTCATTTGCACGATCTGTTAAAAGAAGGTTTAGTATAGCGGATCGCCTTATTTACTGAACTTGTTCAATCATTTTCCACAAACTTTAAACAAAATCCACACTTCCGTTCCACATAATGGGGGAATTATTCCACACTTGCTACAACAGATTAATGCTAACTCTGTTCACAAAAATAATTTTGCCAAAAATTAAACGTTTGTATTTCAATGAGTTACTATAAAAAATAGCCGTATTCCCCATTCTTCTAACGAGACTGGTTGTTTTTTTGTCTTAAACAGGTCAGATGTGATTCAACAGAAAAACTAAACAGCCATGACAGCTCTCGAATTTACTAACCATATTGGCAAAGTGTCTAAGTCTTTACGCCCATTTGCGTTGCGTTTAACAAAAGATGTTGAAGATGCAAACGATCTGTTGCAAGACACCCTGCTGAAAGCGTTTACCAATCGTGATAAATATACGGATGGTACCAATCTGAAAGCTTGGTTGTATACGATCATGAAAAACACATTCATTACAAACTATCAGCGCATGGTTCGTAAGAACACGTTTATTGATACAACTGACAACCTGCATTATATCAATTCCATGGAGAGCAGCACCGATAACCTGGCCTACTCGTCGTTTGCGCAGGATGATATCAATCGGGCAGTCAACGGACTTGATGATACATATAAAACCCCATTTATGATGCATTTCCGTGGATTTAAATACCACGAGATTGCAGCTAAACTCAATATTCCTATTGGTACGGTAAAAAACCGGATTCATATTGCCCGGAAAGAATTGAAAGATCAGCTAAAAGTTTACGCATATTTTAATTCGTAATGTGATACTTTTTTGCTGACCCTCCGTCTAAGAGATATTGATTGAGTAGTTTTTGGTTAAAAAAGAGGAAGGTTCGAAAAAGTTGGGTGGCATCCGCCCAACTTTTTTTGTTTTTACCCCCTGCCAATCAGACACTTGCAATAGCTAGTACAGCTCCTATATGCTTTCCAAAAGGTTTACGGAAACATACTTCCCTTCTTTCTATTTCTGTAGTAGCCGATATTTATTCATGCCTCTGGCTGCTTTTTCATCATTTTTCGAGTAGGTTCACAAAAAAAAATAGCTTCCTCAGCTGCATAGTGTTGTCTCAATCAACAATTTTCTGACTAATGCCTCAGCGCGTACTTGTTATTGGAGCCGGATTCGCGGGCCTGGCTGCCGCAACCAGCCTTGCCGACAAAGGCTATGATGTTACAGTTCTTGAAAAAAATGAAATGCCAGGTGGCCGGGCACGGGTTTTTCAGGCCAAAGGCTTTACATTCGACATGGGTCCAAGCTGGTACTGGATGCCTGATGTTTTTGACACCTATTTTTCGCGTTTTGGCAAGAAAACTTCTGATTATTATAAGCTTGTTCGGCTCGACCCATCCTATTCAGTCATTTTCAGCTCTACAGAGGTCATTGATCTACCCGCCGGTATCCCAAATCTGGAGAAGCTTTTTGATCAGATCGAGCCAGGCAGTGGGGCGAAACTTCACCAATTTCTAAAGCAGGCTTCCTACAAGTATGAGGTAGGCATGAATAAATTTGTCTGGAAGCCCAGCCGATCTATCACCGAATTTCTGAGCCTGAAACTTCTTTATGATGTTACGCGGCTGGATGTTTTTCAATCCTTCGCTACCCACGCCCGTAAATTCTTCAAGCATCCACGATTGCTCGAGATTATTGAGTTTCCGATCCTTTTTCTGGGTGCCACCCCCGAGAATACACCCGCCATGTATAGTCTTATGAACTATGCCGAAATGGCGTTGGGCACTTGGTATCCTATGGGCGGCATGTACGAAATAGTAAAAGCAATGGTTAGCCTGGCCGAAGAAAAAGGGGTTAAATTATTGCTGAATCAGCCTGTAAAGTCAATTGAGATAGCCACAAAAAATGCAAAGCGGGTAATTACCGAAAATGGAATTTTTGAAACGGATGTTGTTATAGCCGGAGCCGACTATCATCATGTCGATACGCAACTTCTTGAAGAGCCCTATCGGAATTACGACGACGCTTATTGGCAGAAACGTATAATGGCCCCGTCGTCGCTGTTGTTCTATATTGGTGTGAACAAGCGAATTCCCCGTTTACAACACCATAACCTCTTCTTTGACGAGGATTTCAAACTACACGCAAAGGAAATCTATGAAACGCCACGCTGGCCAAGCAAACCGCTGTTTTATGCCTCAGCGCCGTCAAAAACCGATCCTGGTGTAGCACCCGAAGGCTGTGAAAACTTGTTTCTGCTGATCCCCGTAGCCCCCGATCTTACCGATAATACAGAAACGCGCGAGCATTATTTTAACATGATCATGGATCGGCTGGAAGCCTATGTAGGCGAGGAAATTCGCAGTCATATCGTGTTTAAACGGAGCTATGCCCACAGCGATTTCAAAAACGATTACCATGCCTTTAGGGGTAATGCCTATGGCCTGGCCAATACACTCCGACAAACAGCCATTCTAAAGCCTTCGTTAAAGAATAAACAGGTCAATAATCTTTTTTATACGGGTCAACTTACTGTACCAGGGCCGGGGGTTCCACCATCATTAATTTCAGGATTAGTCGTTGCTGATGAAGTTGCTAAAGAATTTGTTTAACTTTATAAGCCAAATAACTAAACAAAATGACATAAAATCGAATTTACTAAGAATGTATAGCCTTTACACTTAGGATTCGTATCTTTTTGGGCATTTACTCATTAAACCCTTCCTGCTATAAACTCTATGATGGCGTTGTTCAATAAAACCGCACTGGAATGTAGTAAGCTGATTACGGAACGTTACAGTACGTCATTTACGCTTGGCATCAAAACCCTCGATCGTAAATTTCATTTTCCGATCTACGCTATCTATGGATTCGTTCGATATGCCGACGAAATTGTGGATACGTTCCACGACTATGATAAAAAGACGCTGCTTGATCGTTTCAAATTCGATACGTATCAGGCCATCAAAGAAGGCATCAGTCTGAATCCAGTACTACAATCGTTCCAGTTGGTGGTCAGACAATACAAAATTGAGCATGAACTGATCGAGTCCTTCCTGAAAAGTATGGAGATGGACCTTTACCATCAGAACTATACATCCGAAGGGTATCAGCAATACATTTATGGCTCGGCAGAAGTCGTTGGCTTAATGTGTCTTCGTGTTTTTTGCGAAGGCGACCCGGCAGAGTTCAATCGTCTGCGCGAACCAGCCTGTAAACTGGGCGCTGCCTTTCAGAAGGTGAATTTTCTGCGGGATATGAAAAGTGACTATGTGGAGCGGGGACGTACGTACTTTCCGGGTATTGACTTCAGCAATTTCGATCTGGATGTTAAACAGTGCATCGAATGCGATATTCAGCGCGACTTCGACGAGGCCTACATCGGGATTATGAACCTGCCTCGTGGTGCACGAATGGGTGTTTATCTGGCATATATGTATTACCAGACCTTATTCAATAAGATTAAACAACTCCCAGCATCCCGGATTCAGAACGAGCGAATCCGAGTGCCTAATCCGCAAAAAATTGCCTTGTTAGCGCAAACGTATCTGAAATATCGACTTAACGTAATCTGATACTGGTAGTCTGGAAAAGCAGTGCTTCCTTACGCCATTTTTTCCACTGTGCCCAATACTGAGCCGATTACAGACAGGTAGGTCTGAACAGCACCAGCCAGCTTAGGGCGTCGTTGCTGTATATTCATATCGACCTCGTTCATAAAATTTTTCCAGTTGGAACCATTCAGGCAGTCGAGCGCAACCGAAATAGTAGGCGTTAACGAACGGGCCGTATGCCACCAGCCACAGGGAATAAACAGGGTTTCGCCAGGGCCAACCACAAATTTTATAGGTGTAGTTTTCGCAAAAAGAGGATACTTTTCCAGATCTGGATTCCAGATATCATCAACCTGCGACACCCACAGATTATCGGGCCGGGGATACACATAGGGTGTCTGATCGGGAGGAATTACCGTAAACTCTTTCTCGCCATATAGCTGCGTAATGTAGGCATGCAGACACATGTAATCGTAATGCACGTAGGGGAACTGAGCACCCGGACTACCAAAAAATATTTCCAGTGTGTTCGCCCCCGACAAAAATCGTTTGGGCAGCAGTTTACTGTTGATTCGATCGGGCAGTGCGTATTTAAAGCGAGGTAAAACGTCGGGCAACAGTTCGGGGTAATCCCGCTCAATCTGAAGTGTACACGGGTAAGGGGCTGGATTCTCCTCTGTACCCGTCAGCATCCAGTCGATGTATTCGCCCAGCGTATAGCTCTTCCCGCTAATCTCTACCTTTCGATCGCTATAATGTTTCTTAAAGAATTCAGGGGTAAACTTATTCTTTGCCGACCAGGCAGCGCAAGCATCACCAATAACGACCGGATAATTGCCGAAAAGATGCTTTTCCGCAAACTCTTCGTAACTTAAATTGTATTTCTTCTCAACAACCAGGGCTCCTTCACGAACCAGTTCAACTGTTTGGGTATCCATCTTATGGGTTGGTCAGTAGACAAAAAAGTCATTTTATACTTTAGACTTTAAGTTTACCGACATGGACAACTCCCCTCCTGCGTATTTATTGTTCGGTGGTTTCGTTTAGTAATTGATACTCTGGCAATCATTACGCCCTCTGTTTGATTTCTAGCTATCTTTGCGTAAAATCATACTATCTACCTATGGTAGCCGAAGCAGCCCTCTCGCCAGATATTCTTTCCCGATACGAAGCGGTTGTCGGACTGGAAGTACACTGCCAGTTGCTTACAGAAAGCAAAATTTTTGCAGCCGATGCCAACTCATTTGGGGCAGAACCCAATACGAACATTAGTGTTATTACGCTGGCGCATCCGGGCACGTTACCCAAACTGAACCGGAAAGCCGTTGAGTACGCTGTTCGAATCGGTATAGCCTGCGGAAGCGAAATCACACGTCGAAATATATTTGCCCGTAAAAATTATTTTTACCCCGACCTTCCTAAAGGCTACCAGCTCTCACAGGATAAAGGTCCCATCTGTGTAGGCGGAGGTATTTTGGTAAAAGCAAAAGATCCTGCAACGGGAGAACCGTATCAAACGACCATCCAGCTTCACCATATTCACCTTGAAGAAGATGCCGGTAAAAGCATCCACGATGGCGATGAATGGGCCACTCAGCTCGATTATAACCGGGCTGGTACACCCCTGATTGAAATGGTGACTGAACCTTGTATCCGTACAGCCGATGAAGCTGGGCAATACCTGACCGAAGTTCGGCGGCTGGTTCGGTATCTGGACATCTGCGATGGAAATATGGAAGAAGGTTCGTTGCGTTGTGATGTGAATGTTTCGATTCGCCCGAAGGGGGCAACAAAACTCGGCACGAAGGTTGAAGTAAAAAATCTGAACTCCATACGGAACGTTATGCGGGCAGTGGATGGCGAGTTCCGGCGACAGGTCGAACTGGTAGAAACGGGTGGAACTATTACTCAGGAAACACGCACCTTCGACGCAGCAACGGGCCTCAGCTACGCCATGCGGGAGAAAGAAACGATGAATGACTATCGTTACTTCCCCGATCCTGATCTGACGCCCGTGGTTATTTCGGACGAGTGGCTGGCCGACATTCAGGCCCGGATGCCTATGCTGCCAGCAGCTTTGTTCCAAAAATTAACCACTACGTATGGTTTACCTGAGTACGATGCAGCTATACTGACCGATGCTAAGGAACTGGCCGACTATTTTGAAGCCGTTTGTCAGCATACTACCCAATATAAAGCCGTATCGAACTGGATTATGGGTCCCGTAAAAGGCCAGCTTACAGAAAAAACATTACGCGAACGTCAGTTTCCGGTTTCGGCTAGTCAATTAGCGGCCTTAATTGAGCTGGTCGCCAACGGAACGGTTAGTCAGACAGCGGCCCAACAAGTATTTGGTCTGTTAGTTGCCCAGCCTGATGCATCGCCGGAAGAATTGGCCCGAGCCAACGGACTGATTCAGAATCGCAATACCGATGCATTACAAACGTTGGTAGAAGAAGTACTGGCTGCCTGGCCCGACAAAGTAGAGCAGTTTCAAAAAGGCAAAAAGAGTTTAATGGGCCTGTTTGTCGGTGAGGTTATGAAAAAATCGAAAGGATCGGCCGACCCCAAATTAGTGAATGAGTTGTTAGCGAAGACCCTACAAAAAAAATGAAACATTTAGTATGCTGCCTGGCGAGCCTTATGGCCCTAAGCCTGACAACCAACGCACAAAACACAAAGCCTTTTACCGTAACTGGAAAAATCGCCAAAGCAACACCGGGCAGTTATGTCTACCTGGAAGCGAACTCCCAACCTACGCGTAAAATCGACTCCACAAAAGTTGGAACCGATAATAGCTTCACCCTCAATGGCAAAGTAGCCGATGGTGGAGAAGTATTCATTCTTAATGTAGGAGGTGGACAAAAAATGGCCCTGTTGGTTGAAGGGGGCGAAACCCTGAAAGTAACGGCCGACGGCTTTCGAATGGATCAAAAAACCGGCCAGATGGGAAAGGCTACCATTATAGGTTCCAAAAACATGGAGTATTACGAGAAGCTGAATACGCTCCGTACCGATATGGAAGCCAAAGTACAGACGTGGAACAAACAGGTTGCGGCTGCTACGGAAAAGAAAGATAATAAGCGGATTGCTCAGATTGAGCAGGAATACCAGGCCGCCGAGCAGGATGTAGTCAACAAAGTAAAAGCCATGCTACCCGAAATGGGCACCTCGCTGGTATCGTTATTTGCGCTGAATTTCATTAATATCGATACCGATTTTGCTGTTTACGACCAACTGGCGCAGAAGTTCGAGAAAGAGAATCCGAATAGTCCTCATGCTAAATCACTAATTGGCCGGGTTGCCCGAATCAAAGGCGTTGCCATCGGTGCCTCTGCTCCTGAAATTGCCCTGAGCGATACCACCGGAAATCCGATACTCCTCTCGTCTTTGCGCGGCAAATACGTACTGATCGACTTTTGGGCATCGTGGTGTGGCCCTTGCCGCGCCGAAAACCCCAATGTGGTCCGAATGTACAATAAGTTTAAAGATCACGGCTTTGCCATTTACAGTGTATCGCTCGACCAGACAAAAGACAAGTGGGTAAAAGCCATTCGCAACGACAACCTGACCTGGACACACGTTTCGGATCTGAAATTCTGGCAATCGGCAGCAGCCCAGCAGTATGGCGTACAAGCGATTCCGGCTACTTTCCTACTCGACAAAGACGGTAAGATCATTGCCAAAAACCTGCGAGGAGAAGCGCTCGAGCAAAAATTAGAAGAAGTGTTACAAGTAAAATAAACGAAAGGATAAAGGAAGAAAGGGACGAAGGGGAGAAAGCTTATCTCACTCTCTTCGTCCCTTTCTTCCTTTATCCATTTCCCCATCCATTATGAAAATCGCTATTGTTGGCTGCGGCAACATGGGTATGGCATTTGCCAAATCGTTTTTACAGTACGATCTGGTAAAAAAAGAAAACCTGCTTTTAATTGAAAAAAGTGCGGATCGCTCAGAAGCGCTGAAGGCCGAAAAGGCCGGTGTTGTGGTAGAAACCATCGGACCGCACGTTGGCGAAACGGATCTGATTATCTTATCTGTCAAACCACAGGATTTCAACAGTGTTCACGAATCTCTCCGGGCCATAATCCAGCCAAATCAGGTGATTTTATCGATTATGGCGGGTATTCCAATCGCGCAGATTCAGGAAAAACTCGGGCATCCGCTGGTTGTGCGGGCGATGCCTAATACCCCCGCTATGCTGGGTATGGGTATTACGGGTTTCACAGCTGCTAAAGAAGTTGATCTAGCCAACCTGCGTCGCGTCGAAAACCTGATCAATGCCACCGGGCGATCCATTTTTCTGGAAGACGAAGCCATGCTCGATGCCGTTACGGCCTTGAGTGGTAGCGGCCCTGCCTATTTCTACTATGTGGTAAAAGCAATGGTTGATGCTGGCAGGCAGATGGGCTTCGATGATGCCGTTTCTGCCTTATTGGTTAAACAGACTATGCTTGGCGCTTATCACCTGATCAATAATGCAGACAAGTCGCTGGATGATCTCATTAAAGCGGTAGCCTCCAAAGGCGGCACAACCGAAGCCGCTCTACGAACGTTTGAAAATGGCGCTTTGGCCGATACGTTAGTTGCTGGTATCAAGGCAGCCCAGATCCGGGCCACCGAACTTTCGAAAGGCTAGTAACGCGGACAGAAGCCCGCTTTTTCTAACTGTACTACACGACAAATGTACGCTTAGAAAAGCGGGCTTCCGCTCACATTACAGTCCTGTATAACTAAACGGTGTAATAGCCCGAAGTTCAGCTTTTACAGCATCGGATACATTCAGCTCATTAATAAATTGCTGAATCACCTGCTCGGTAATTTTCTCGTTTGTACGCGTTAGGGCTTTCAAGGCTTCGTAGGGCTGCGGGTATCCTTCACGGCGGAGCACGGTTTGGATACCTTCGGCAACAACGGCCCAATTATCTTCCAAATCGGCATGAATAGCAGCCTGATTCAACTCTAGCTTATTCAACCCTTTCAGCAACGATTTCAACGCAATAACCGAATGGGCAAACGGAACACCAATACTCCGTAAAACGGTCGAATCGGTCAGGTCGCGCTGTAGCCGGGAAATAGGCAATTTGGCCGATAGGTGCTCAAACAAGGCATTGGCAATACCCAGATTTCCTTCTGAGTTTTCAAAATCAATCGGATTGACCTTATGCGGCATAGCCGATGAGCCAACTTCACCCGCCTTCAATTTCTGTTTGAAGTAGTTCATGGACACATAGGTCCAGATGTCACGGTCCAGATCGATCAGGATTGTGTTCAGGCGTTTGTAGGCATCAAGCGTAGCCGCCAGCATATCGTAATGCTCAATCTGCGTTGTAAACTGGCTACGTACCATACCCAGGCTCTCGACAAAGGTATCGCCAAACTTCTTCCAGTCTTCGTGTGGATAGGCAACAAAATGGGCGTTGAAATTGCCCGTTGCTCCACCGAATTTGGCCGCTACAGGGATATCCGACAGTAAGTGCAACTGCTTCTCAATGCGCTCAATAAAGACCTGGATTTCCTTACCCAACCGGGTTGGCGACGCAGGTTGCCCGTGCGTACGCGCCAGCATAGGTACGTCTTTCCATTGTTCTGCCAGTTCCTGTAACCGAACAAAAATCTGCTGATATAATGGTTTTATTTCAGTTTCGCAGGCATCACTTAATAGCAGCGGGATAGCCGTATTGTTAATATCCTGTGAGGTAAGCCCAAAGTGAACAAATTCAAGATAAGGCTCTACTGGCGAGCCTTTCAGTTTCTCTTTGATAAAATACTCGACAGCCTTTACGTCGTGATTGGTTGTCTTTTCAATTTCCTTAATCCGTAGGGCATCGGCCTCCGAAAAATTCTCATACAACGCTCGCAAAGCCGGGAACTGTACCGAATCAACACCTGACAACTGAGGAATCGGCCATTCACAAAGTGCTATAAAGTATTCGATCTCGATGCGTACCCGGTAATGAATCAGGCCAAGTTCTGAAAAATAAGGAGCCAGTGCCTCAACCTGAGACCGATACCGTCCATCGACTGGTGAAATGGCTGTTAATGCAGATAAACTCATAAAATGATGTATGATATGTGATGTAGGATGTAGGATGTATGCTATAAGGCTTAGTATAATGTCACCTACAGCTTATAACATACATCATATATCCTACATCAGAACGGGTTCAGGTACAGTCCCAGGCCAATCCAGGCTGTTTGTTGATCTTCGTACTGGCTGTACGGCCTGAATCCTGAATACCCCTCCAGAAGAAACGTTAAATTATTTTGTGTACGGCCCAGTTCGAAGCCAATGCCACCATGAATACCTGGCCGAAAGTTGGTCTGCTGCCAGAATTTAACATCTACACCACCTACTAATCGCGTTGCTCTGGTAGATGGCTTTTTGTAAAATGTACCAAATTGAGCGCTCAGGGGCTTCCGTTCCTCGGTTTTACGCAGTACAACCCCTGCTCCACCATAGAGCCGCCAGTTGTTTACCGTTCGGCTATAGGTAAAATCCAGCAATTCGTAGTTTACGGCATTCGGGGAAGGAGCCGTTATTTGATTCCGAAAAATGTAATCATCTCCCAGGTGCGACGATAGATGATAAACCCGAATTCGGTAATTGTTCTCGCCCCGCCGGATATTATAGATGATACTGATTTTGTAATCCGTGTTCATAATCCGCCGACGGGCTTTGTTAGCCACCGCGTCATGGTAGGCTTCAAACTGGGTAAATGAAGCTAAATCCAGTACCCATTCTTCGGCTCGGTCGGGCGCACTTGTATGTCGATAAAAGGGCTTGGCAAAACCAAACGCAAAAGGCACTATACTTCCTTTATATTTTTCACCTTCAGTCCAGTAAGCAGGGAAAACACTACCGTATGTTTGCGCTTCCAGAGGGTCCAGCAAAATAGGCTCGAACAAATGGCCTTTCGGCAAAAACTCCTTATTGGCCCGAACAACCGATGGTGTTGCTGAATTGGCAAGTACTTCGGCTATGGAGTCAGGTTTAACCGGAGCCGCTTTCTTTTCCTTTCTTGGACGCTGCGCCTTTTCGGTTTGTGGTGGAGCTACGGGTTCAGCCGCAACTGGAGCCGGTGCTACTGGGGCTGGTGGCGCAAACGAACGAGGGGACGCCGAACTCGATTCAGCAGCCTTTTTGGCATCACGTTCAGCCTTCTCTTGCGCAGCTTTTGCCGCTTTCGCTTCCCGATCGGCTTTGTCCTGTGCAGCTTTTGCAGCCTTGGCCTCCTGCTCTTCCTGCTTCCGTTTCTCGCGTAGCTCTTTTCGTGATGGCTCAGCCACTGCTGGTGTTGTTTCGGCAGGTTGACTAACAACAGGTGGAACTACTGATGGCGCAGCGGGTGGTGTTACCGCAGCCGGGACCGGCTTGACCGTTTCCGGCTGCGGGTTATCTTTTGCTGCTTTTTTGGCCTGTTTCTGCCGTTCTTTCTCAGCCTGTTTGGCTTCGTACTCACGCTGTTTCTGCAACCATTCTGCCCGAATTTGCCGTTCCCGCTGAATTTCTCGCTCTATTTTTTCTTTCTGACGTTGCTCGGCGGGGGTCAGGACACGAGTCGGCTGCGACGTGGGAGCCTGCTGAGCCAAAGCCCAGTTGGCAGCAATGAAACTTATTGAAAGAGCCAACAGCGTTTTTTTCATATAAGACAAGACAGGATTAGGCTTGAAGGGTTTGCGATGCACAACTGATTACTGCTTCAGGGCTGCGTAATGCTTATAAAAATAAGGAATGGTTTCGATGCCTTTGTAGAAATTAAACAGGCCGTAACTCTCGTTGGGGGAGTGAAGCGCATCGGCATCCAGCCCAAAACCCATCAGAATCGATTTGATACCAAGTTCTTTCTCAAACAACGCCGTAATGGGAATGCTACCGCCCCCTCTGGTTGGAATCGGTTTTTTACCCCAGGCATCTTCAAACGCTTTACTGGCTGCTTCAAATTCGACTGAATCGACCGGTGTAACGTAAGGCATTCCACCATGGTGAGGGGTCACTGTAAGCGTAACTCCCGGAGGAGCAATTGACAGGAAGTGCTTTGTAAACAAGTCTGTGATTTCGTCGGGCGTCTGATTAGGCACTAAACGCATACTGATTTTAGCCGATGCTTTGGACGGCAGAACTGTTTTAGCTCCTTCGCCAATATAGCCCCCCCAGATACCGTTCACATCCAGCGTAGGCCGAATCGATGTACGTTCATTGGTCGAATAGCCTGTTTCGCCCATTACATCCTTGATTCCCAAATCACGTTTATACTCTTCCAGATCAAACGGTGCTTTCGCCAGTTCAGTCCGCTCTTCATCAGTCAGGTCTTCAACCTTATCGTAGAAACCGGGAATCGTGATCCGTCCGTTTTCATCATGAAGCGACGCAATCATTTGGGCCAGCACATTGATCGGATTGGCTACAGCACCTCCATATACACCCGAATGCAGATCTCGGTTGGCACCCGTCACCTGAACTTCTACATACGACAGACCACGTAGGCCCATTTCCAGCGAAGGGGTTTCGTTTGAGATAATGCTGGTATCCGAAATCAGAATCACATCGGCTTTGAGCAGATCTTTATTTTCCGTCACGAACATACCCAGGTGATCGGAACCGACTTCCTCTTCACCTTCGATCATTACTTTCACGTTACAGGGTAAGCCGTCGGTTGCTACCATTGCTTCGACCGCTTTGATGTGCATATAAAACTGCCCTTTATCGTCGCAGGCGCCCCGTGCATACACGCGTTCGTTACGGATGGTTGGTTCAAACGGAGGAGACTCCCAAAGTTCGTAGGGGTCGGCTGGCTGCACATCGTAATGACCATAGACCAAAACCGTTGGCTTTGTAGGGTCAACTATTTTTTCGGCATAGACGATCGGATGGCCTGGAGTCTCATACAAAGTTGCCTTATCAAGGCCGGCAGCCGTTAACTTATCTCTTACAAACTCAGCCGCCCGACGTACATCTGCTTTAAACGCAGAATCAGCCGAAACCGATGGAATGCGCAGTAAATCAAACAATTCGTCCAGGAATCGCTGTTTGTTGGCTTCAAGGTAGGTAGTCATATCTGGATGTATGATGTATGATGTATGATATAGCTCAGCCATTAATACATCAAACTTCCTATATCATATATCATACATCCAAAAAAGTTTGCCCCGAAGTTACGGACTTTTCGCGCAACCACGGGGCAAAACTGAGTGTATAGAAAAAAGGCTTACTGCTTTTTGCGAAAACGGATCAGAACGGTTCGGTTTTCTTCACCCCGAAGCAGGCGACCAATATTTTTGTGATGAGTAAATACGACCAGTAGAAAAATCACAAAACCGAATACAATCAGCAGTGGATTTTCTTTCTGACCGAAAATCTGTAGAAGCAGCAATACAGGGAACGCTAAAGCGGCCATGATAGAGCCAAGCGATACATATTGCGAGGCAATCACTACAAGCAGGAAAATTCCGATACACACCAGCGCCATTTCGGGGTGCGTTGCCAGCACCATACCAAGCAATGTAGCCACGCCTTTACCACCTTTAAAATTGGCAAAAACCGGATACAGGTGCCCAATTACAGCAACCAGCCCAAAAACAATTTTAAACGTAAGTATTTCGGTCTCGGTGATTACATCGGCATACCATAGAAGGGTAGACAAAACAGCCGCTGTGTAGCCTTTCATCACATCAACCAGCATCACAATGGTTCCAGCTCGTTTTCCAAGTACCCGAAACGTATTGGTCGCCCCAGCATTACCACTTCCGAATTTTCGGATATCAATTCCAAAAAATCCCTGCCCATACCAAACTGCGGTTGGGATTGAGCCTAACAAATAAGCTACTACGGTGGTAAGGCAAATTAACAGAACGTTCATCAATTCAACTAAAGTAGGTACTTATTGGATAAAGAAACTGTCCGCCAAAAACAGCAGGTTCTGTAAAGGAATGTAACCCCAAAATTAAGGGATTGTTACTAAACGGCCAATTTTTTTCGATTACAAACCAAGGTCATATAGCGAATAAGTTATAATCAACTCCTATTTACCGCCAACAACTATCTCTTTTAGACTATTTATATCTAAATACTGCCTAGAAGTTTCCATAATATCTTCCGAGGTAACAGATCGAATATGTGAAATATACGTTGTCAGAAAATCGGCAGGCATACCATCCAGTAAAATCACCTTATAGCGGTCGGCAATCTCGAATGGAGTGTTGAGTGAGCCAACAAATTCGCCAGCCATATAATTTTTTACAATGTCAAGTTCGTCGTCTGAAACCAGTTCCGTCTGCAACGTATGAATTTCTTTCTGAATCTCGTCTAAGGTCTGTTGAGTATTTTCTTTGTTGACATCTGTACCGATCATAAAATACCCATCACGTCGGAACGACGGCATATTCGATGAAATACCATACGTAAAGCCTTTCTCTTCCCGAATATTCTTCATTAGTCGCGAACCAAAATAACCTCCCAGTACCTCGTTTGTCACGAGCATCCGAAAAAAATCGGGATGAGAACGTGTAAACAGCCGACGCCCTATCCGTATGGACGATTGTAGGCTATCCGGTTTCTCTGCCAGCACAACCCGCTCATCTGATTCTGACGGCTTATCTGCCAAAGGAAGTAAACTATCTGTTCGGATAAACGACTGGCCCAATACCTGATTGATAAGTATTACTTCGGTTTCGGTAGCCTGCCCAGCCAGTATGATCTGGAACGGTCGGTTTTGAATGACTCGTTCATAGAACGCTACCACCTGATCACGATTTAACTGTTCAATAGCAGCAGGTCGCTGGCTACGTCCGTAGGGGTGATCGGCTCCAAACAGTTTTTCGCGAAGCAGAATACCAGCCAGATACGCATTCTTTTCAAAATTGACTCGCAGATTTTGCAGTGTAATATTCCGTAAATCCTCCAGTTCCTTTTGCGGAAAGGTTGGCTCATTGAGCATTTCTCTCAATAAGTGTAAAACGTTCGGCAGGAACTTGGTAAGGCAGTAAATAACCACACTCGCTCGATCGGGTCCACTATTCAGTTCCAGAAAGGCCCCATATCGATCGATGTATTCACTGATTTGAGCTGATGAGCGCGATGCAGTTCCTTCAGCAAGCATCTTTACGGCAAAAAATGCACTGCCTGGCACTTGCTCATACCAGGTTCCAGCCTCAAAAACGCATTCCAGGCGAAGGACGGGCTGCTGCGCTACCGAAATTAAGTGCAGCGGAACACCATTGTCTAAGCGATGCGATTGAACAGAAGGTAAATGTACTTCGTGAATGGCCTGAAAGGCGGGAGATTGTGTTCTATCGAGAGTCATATAAAAGGAAAGAGTGAAATAGCGAACGAGTGAATGAGTGAAAAATGCTAAAGAAAGCTTATTTCACTCATTCACTCGTTCGCTATTTCACTCTTTAATTTTCGTCGTTTAAGGCTTCGTCGTCACCACCGATACCATTTCCTTTAGCGAAGTTGAAAACCAGCGAAATACGGAACGTATCGGCCAGCGGGCTACCTTGTTTAACCGGAATTAGGTATGAGAAGTCGACGCCAAAGCGCTGTTGAAGCCGAAGGCCAATACCAGTTGTTACGTATTTGCGCCCTCCTTTTTCGTTCGATTCGTTAAAATAGCCGACCCGTGCTGCAAATTGGTCATTATACCAGTATTCAACCCCTGTCGACAAGGTAATCTCTTTCAGTTCTTCGCTAAATCCACCCGGTGCATCAGCAAACGACCCAAAGATCGAATCAAAATAATTTTTGTTGGCATTTACATTAACCAATTGCCCATTGACAGTCTGATAGTTTGGCGTTGGGACCATCAGTTTATTAGCATCCAACACGAAGTTGAATTTATTATACTGGTCGGCAAACAGGGTCAGACAAGTCCCTAAGCGAAGGTTTGTCGGAATGAAATAGCTCTGCGTACCGCCATAGTTCAGTCGACCTCCTAAGTTAGAAATCATACCACCAAAGGCCCAGCCTACACCTTTACCCGTTGCATTATCACGCGCTTCGTCATGATAATACGCACTGATTTCAGCAGCAGCAGTTGAACCTGGTTTCAGCCCTGGACTGCTGCTGCCTGCTGCCAGGTTAGAGTTAAGGTACTTAAAGCTGGCGGCAAGAGAAAACGTTTCGGAAAGCCGTTGAGAAACCGAAGCTGTAATGGCATATTCTCGCGAGTTAAACGTCCCGGCTGCAACCCCATTGGCAGTTGTAAAATCCACGGTTCCGAGATCGAAGTAAAGCAGCGATCCTGATATAGCCGTGTTTTTACCCACTTTTGAGTAACCACTTAGATACGTATAATACATATCGCCGATAAGATTCCGCAACCAGGGTGTATATGAAAGCGCTACCCCCTTACTCTCTTTGGCAAAAACCAGCTTCGATGGATTCCAGAACACCGAGTTAGCGTCTGCATCGCCCAAAGCCACGCCCGCATCACCCAATGCACCCGAACGAGCATCAGGCGTAAAATTCAGAAATGGAACAGATGAAGTTGGAACATTAAGAGGCTGGCCGTTAAGATTATTTTGAGCAGATGCGACGAGTGGGAAGAAACTGCAGACGCCGAGTATAACACGGAAAAAAGTGCGCTTCATACAAAGAGTGTTGGTCAACGACAGCCACTGGTTGTGGTAAGTACGGCAGGGCTGTGCGGTCAAAATTACAATGAATCCTTGGATTAGAAAAAATGAGTGATTTTAAGGCGTTAATTCATCTTGTTATTACAATTCGACTAGTGCCGATGGCCGTTGTTTCGTCTACCGCTGAGCGAATGTCAAGCCGGACGATATATAATCCATTTGGCATTAGCTGACCGGCATCGGTTCGGCCGTTCCATGATCCCACTGCTATAGCGGCATCACAATTCGTACACTGCCCTGTTTTCTGGCTCAATAACCGACTGGATAAGTCATATACACTCAGCACCCAATCCAGTGGCTCACCCGACCGATTCAACTCAGCCGTTAACGTTGCCAGTTCAGTCATTGGGTTCGGGCTTACCCGAAACGCCCGCAAAGCTAATCCAGGACGGTCAGAAACTATTATGGTCAACGTACCCTCACTTGAATTATTGTTAATATCCCAGGCTTTAACCCGTACTGTATATTGACCGGCCGACAAATTTCGGAATGTATACAAGGCTTCACCCTGTCGGCCATCGGCTCCATTGGCCACATAGTTGTCGTTTAAAATAACCGCTGGCTGCGAGGCCAATTGGGCTGTTAGCTCATGTCCTAAACCCGAACGGGCAATGTTTATTCCCCGATTATCTTTAAGCAGTATCCGTAGGGTTACGTCTGGGCCGGCAATCCGTACACTTTCACCTGCCGTTGTTCCACCAACCACAGCCAGCGTCATTGAAGGTGGTTGCGTATCGATACTATCAGTAAATACACTGCCACCAATCCGCAAACTATCATAACTCCCGACCGCATCCAGCAGGCTATCAGCCCGAACGGCGTAGAGATACAACTTTCCGTTCCCGACTGTATAGTCAATATCTTTAGGAATAGTAAAGCGTGCTGTAAACTGCCCTTGTTGAACGGGGATTTGCCCTGTAAAAATTGGATTACTAAATGCCTGATATGTCATCTTGGGAGCCCCGGCTTCAGAGCCAAGCGTGGTGTGGGTAGCCGCTTTATCGTATAATGACAAACGGACGGTGCCTGTAAACGCAGTTATTTGCTGGCCTGCCTGCTGAATTTGTCCTGTTAGGTCAACCGTTTGTAAGGCATGCAGTGTATCTATTCGGTTTGCAGAAATAGTCTTACCATTTACCTGCGTGAGCACAGCCTGGGCCTTTGGATACGCTAATCGCATGGAGGGGTCGCCCAGTAGCGCAAAATTCCGATTGACCGGCCCGGTTAAACTATTGTTCTTTGTCAGCCTCATTACATCGCCAAGCCGGGGCATCTGGCCATTGATAGGCGTAAAAACAGCATTGTAGAAGGCTTCATTCAGGAGCAGATTCGTATTGGCATACACAGGCCGTGTTGTTGTCAGCAACCCAATTCCGCCCCCCGTCCGGCTTAATAGCGTAAGTTCAGCACCCGAGGTAACACTTGGGTCATCGTATCGCCCAAACTGACAGGTAGCCGTAACAAATAACGGCAAACGGCTATTTCGCCACCCAAGAATATCCTGAAGGGTTACGATCTGCTCATCGGCCAAGCCCACAATTCCACCATGGCCGCTATAGTTGATGATCAGCCGGCCGTTCGTAACGGCCTGATCAATAACCTGATTAACTAGCGGAGCTTTCTGTCCACTGGATGTATTTTCCTGCACAAAATCATCCAGAAATATTCGTTCGGGCCGGTAGGCCGGAGAGGTTCTCTCTACGATTTTAGCCATTTGATCGGCATCCTGTTGATGGATATTATAGTCTCCATCGTCGGCGACAAACATTACTTTTGTTTGCCAATCGCCCGTGATAGACGGGTCTGAGCTATACCGAATCAGCTTGTCAACAACCGTTTGAGCTTCATCTACAGATTTCACAGGAAGACGACCGACGCCAATATCCATCCGATAATCCCCCTGATCGTTCTCGGGCCATTCACCCTCATTGACATCCATAAAGCCAAAATAATCGTCGGAGGAATAGCTTAATACCGGATGAAGTGATTCCCGACTTTCATATACTGGCACCATATTGGCCAGTTGCGACGCACTAACCTGTCCGGCTATATTCCGATAGTCGTAGGTAGCATCACCAAAAAGTAATAAGTAGCGGAGTTTCGTAGGCTGCTTCTGGTAGAAGTAGCGGGCCATATCCCGAATGGCCGTAGGATCGGGCAAACCAGACCCAAATTCGTTATACAGTTGCTGTGTTGTTACAACAATCACCGACAACTGATCATGATCGCGTCGAAATTGGGCCAACCGATCAGCCTGCGTTTTCCAGGATGCTGGCGTCACAATGAGCAAATCGGGGGTATCCTGGCTACGTATATTCTGATTGGCAACCACTGTCAGTAAAACAGGCGAAAGCAGTTGAGTATCCGTAAAAAGAAAATAATCACTTCGTTTGGTGGCTCCCCAACCCGCTTCCTGACTAGCCGACAACTCATATGCCTGCGATATAGGAGCTAACGGATTGGTAATATCCCAGATACGCAGACTACTACTGGCCTGCCTGACTTTGTACTGCCCTGCCGGAGACCGACGCACCCACGTTGGCCGATCAACTTGCCGTAGCTCCCGTTGGGTTTGTACACCCAGATAATTCAAATAGCCCTGCGCCGAATACAAGCCATTTTTTCGAAAGGTTACCGCTAACCGAATAGGACTATCGCCCGCGGCAAGTCTGGTCAGAAAGGTGTCGGTTCTTGCGATCCCCTGATAATCATACTCATACCCTGAGACCGGAGCCATTGGCATTGTTCCAATCTGTTGATCGTTTAGTTGCACGCGAAATTGCGTAGCCACTGTAGCCCCAGCCACCACCGAAGCGGTTAGCCGGATAGGTGTGTTGGCCACAAGGCCCGGCACATCAAATGAAACGACCTTTGTTGTATCGGTAGTCAGGTATTCACCTAACCACTCTCGGCCTGAGCGAACGGCTGGCACTTTGGTCAGATCCTGCTCATGAAATTGATAATCGTTGAAGGTAGTTACAGTAGATGCCCCTCCTACCGCTCCTGCTGATCGCTCAGTAATTCGGAGTCCAGCAGAAGTACCAATTGTCAGGAAATAAAAGGTAGTGTCGGAATAGGGATTGATTTGATGCGTAAATCGCTGGCTTACTGAATCGTATCGAACTACATGGGGACTTTGACCAAAAAACAGCACATAATCTTCCGCATCGAACCGACCATCGGCCTCACCAATTACCTGAATTGCATTTTCAGTTAAATCAGTGGATCTGGCTATAGCATTCGACTGCGGTAGAACAGCCCCCCCATTCCCGTACAAGCGCAACTTTCGGGGGTCGGCCGTTGAAAAGGCAGGAGAAATCTTTGTTAATTGAGCCTGGCTAAGTCGATAAACACCCGATTCGGTGACCGCAATCTTTACCCAAATTCCTTCTCGTAATACCGATTGCGAATGGGCTTTATAATGAATAATGGATAATGTTAAATGAGTAACGAGTATGGATAGCCAATATGCCCATCGAAGCTGACGCTGCATAGGTTCATTACTCATTTTACATTGTGCATTGTTCATTATTCATCAATTCACTTCAACCCATGCGTGCGCCAGAATGGCATATGATCTACCGGATGCGATCTCCTTACAAACGACACGAGTGCGTCGTAGCGTACCCCGAACATAGGTCTTTTGTGCCAATCGAAATGAATTTCCTTCTAATACATCCCGAAGCAACACCCGGTTCGCAGACACAACCTCGTTGATTGGTTTATCGAATTGGCGCAAGGCCAGCATGAGATGCTGATTTGTATAGGTGGTAGCACCTGGATTAGACATGTATTGTTTCAGTGGCTCCAGAACGATTGCAGGAAATACGGCTTCTGTAAGTAGCGGATGCATCAATCGCTGAAAAGCCGTTTGCCAGGCCCGCCCATGTGGTTTTACCCGTCTGATTCTTCGCTGCAAACGATATTGATGATGGACATCGGCATGAGCTACTTCATGCACATACGTAATTAGAAACGCATACGGATTTAGATTCGTATTGACCGTGATTTGCGTTTGATTTTGAGGTAGAACCCGAAAATCCCCCAGCCGCGTTCGACGAGGTTTTACTATTCGAAAACCGAATTGGTACGATTGCCTGAGTTGGTCGCAGTACTCGACAGCTGCCGATGGTACATGGGTGGAAAATACGTCTGTCAAAGTCTAAAAAACAAAAAAGCCTTATAAAAATAAGGCTTTTTTGCATGCTGTGGAGAAGAAACTTATTTCTTCGTAGTGTCAGCAGCAGCTGAATCCGTAGCCATCGTAGAAGCCGAATCCGTAGCCATCGTGGTGGTGTCGGTCGACATCGTAGCGGTCGAATCAGTGGTGGTTTCTTCCGTCTTAGGTTTGCTTTGGCAAGCAGCGAAGGTCAGCATGCTGCCAACGAACAATAGAGCGAATACTTTTTTCATTTGACTGAAAATGCTATTTTAGGTTTCCGGTGGCAAATATAGTTTTTTTACAGTAAATCCAATATGTCTCTTAATAATTTTGTGAGAATCTGGACTTTGTATCCAAAAAGTTATATTCGGAATTGAATTTATCAGAGATATCGCTCATAGCTGTTCCTCTTTTTCCTTTGATGATCGCGACCGAATTTTGTCGTACATACCTGTACTTCGGAACGTCAGGAGCTTATGCCCAAAATAATTAGCCAGGAAACTCATACCCATACCTACCACATGTGAGCCCGTTTCACGCCATATTTTTTGGCCAGGATCTGGCAGTAAAGGGGTAGCAACCCAATCTAACACATATTTAGAGACGTATACCTGTACGATAAGCGCCAGTAAGGCAATGGCTAAAAACTTGATTGCCTCCCGTCCTGTATTACCCGTCTTTCCAGCCGAAAATGCATATTTCTTCGTCGGAATAAAGGTCAATACTGTAGCCGTCAGATAGCCGCAGAAAACGCTTACGTCAAAATCAAAGAATTGCCGATAGAAAATCCGACTGATGAAATTAATTGACGCACCCAGCAAAGCCGTCAGAAAGAACGAGAAAAAGTCCTTATATTCTTTAGGTTTTGGCTGTTCGATGCTGCTCACGTTCACAAGTTGACCGGACAAAGTATACTGAATTAGCTAGAATTGACTCGTTATCAAACCCAAAAGTACAAACTCAAATGCAAACGTGTATGTTCTGGCGATAGGTTACTTAGGCTACGGTCATTCAGTAAGTATAAAAATTGTGGCTAGTTCTGAGGCTGTTATAAGCCTTATAGCTTTTTGACGATTAGCGTTTTCTTCAAAAACATTTCGATCACTCCCCCCACCAAACCCAGGGAGCTACGCTTAAAACAGGCCTTCCAGCAAGCCCGGAGCAATACCCAGTCCTAATGTCAGTATAGTAGCTGCCACCAGAACATACCGATAAAAAGGCGCAACCTGAATGGGGTCATTTCCTCCATCCCGGAAATACATAGCGATGATTACCCGGAAATAATAGTATATACCAACGGCCGACATCAACACAGCAACAACTAGTAACCAGATTTGGCCTCGCTCTACAGCCGTTGAAAACATATAGAATTTCCCCCAGAAGCCAGCAGTTAATGGAATTCCGGCCAGCGAAAGCATTGAAACGGTCATGGCTATTCCTAGCAGCGGGTTTTGACGTGCCAACCCATTGAACGAATCAAAATTTTCAGTGACCACCCCTTCGCTGGTGATCGTCTGTGTACTTCTTTGCTGGGCAACCAGAAGCAGTACGCCAAACGCAGCAATGGTTGCAACGGAATAAGCCAGCGAATAAAAGACAATAGCCTGTTTCGTATTCGTCCCTAATGAGGCCAGCCCTATCAGAAGATAACCCGCATGTGAGATGCTGGAGTAAGCCATCATCCGTTTAAAGCTATTCTGATAAACGGCGGTGATGTTGCCAGCAACCAGCGTAATGGCCGTGATAATGGCCAGGATCGTCCACCAGAAGGTATAGACTCCACCAAATGAAAATGATAACAGCCGAAACAGTGCCGCAAAACCCGCTGTTTTTACCACCGTCGACATGAAAGCGGTGAAAATGGTAGGGGCTCCGTCATACACATCGGGAGTCCAGAAATGGAAAGGAGCCGCCGACACTTTGAATAATAGCCCAATCAGGAGCATCAACAAGCCAACATATAGCAATAGTGAAAGGCCCACCTGCGGATGAGCAGCATACGACGCAATGCCTGCAATGGTAAATGAACCAGTAGCGCCATACAGCAACGCCATCCCGAACAACATAATACCAGTAGCAAAGGAACCCATCAGAAAATACTTCATGGCTGCTTCGTTCGAGCGCAGGTTCCGTTTATCGCTCCCGGTTAGAACGTACATGGATATGGACAGGATTTCGACCCCAACAAAAAGCATGATCAGGTTCTCAAAGCCCACCATCATGATGGCGCCTACCAGCGAAAATAAGATAATAGCATAATATTCAGCGGGTTGTGCTGACTCGTCGTTCAGAAAATTGCTCGACAACGCTACTACCATAAAGGCCGAAAGAAGTATGATGGCTGTAAAAACCATCGCCAGGTTATTGGTGCGCAGCATGTCATTAAAATACAGATAGGACTTATTCCAGTCTATGAAATTAACGGCTAGTGCAACAACCAGAAACAATAAGGTGGCAGGCAGTAGTATAGCTCTCGACTTCATAAAGCCCAGAAACAACAACCCAATACCAAAAACCGATAACAAAACGATGGGAAGCATACCTTCAGTAATTAGTCGATAATCAATGGTTGTTAGCAGGAAGGCTAGCCACTCTATGGCTACTCCTACCAACAGACCGCTTTATTTCATAGATACCGCTGTTGTACCAATGTATTTCATCAGATTAGCAACGGCAGGTTCGGTTAATTTCAAAAATGTGTTAGGATAAACACCAATCCAGAATACCATAACAACCAGCGGAATAAATACCCAACTTTCGGAACTGGTCAGGTCCGCAAAGGTGTCGGTGCGGGATGTGGTCGGGCCAAACATACTTTTCTGGAATAAGCGCAGCATGTATACCGCCCCAAAAATGATGGTGAAACCAGCCGCCAAACCCAGATAATGATTATACGTAAAGACGCCATGTAGCAGCAGGAACTCGCCTACGAAACCGTTGGTCAGCGGAAGCGCTACGCTGCCCAGCAGCATAATCATGAAAAAGACAGTCAGTTTAGGCGTCGATTGTGTGATACCACCGAGCTGATCGAGCTGACGCGTATTGGTACGTGAGAAAATTACGTCGGCCACGAAGAACATACCGACCACGTTGATACCGTGAGCAAGCATTTGTACCAAGGCTCCCTGCATACCTGTTTCGGTTTGCGAAAATACACCAGCCGCCATCAAACCAACGTGCGAAAACGATGAGTAAGCAATCAATCGTTTCATATCGCGCTGGCGAATAGCAATAATTGATCCGTAAACAATGCCAATCACCGACAGAATGATAGCCGTTTTGCCCCACGCTTCAACACCCAATGGAACAATCGGTAAAATAAACCGGATAAGGCCATAAACGCCCATTTTGAGCATGATACCTGCCAGCAGCATGGTAGCTGGTGTGGGCGATTCGACGTATGTGTCAGGTTGCCAGGTATGGAATGGGAACACCGGCATCTTGATAGCAAAAGCAATAAAAAACGCCCAGAACAGCCAGTTTTGGGCTTCGGGAGTCAGCTTTAGCTTGTAAAAATCAGCGATAGCCGCCGAATGGGGGGCCGTTAAGGTAGCAGGTGTCTGGTAGTATAGATAAACTAGTGCAACCAGCATGAACAGGCTTCCGAAGATGGTATAAACAAAAAACTTGAAGGTAACCGGAATCCGATTTTCTCCGCCCCACATAGCTGCGAGGAAATAGATGGGAATCAGCGCTGCCTCAAAAAACAGATAGAACAAAAATCCGTCACGGGCTGTAAAGACACCCATCAGCGCAGCCTGCATGTACAGCATCAGCGCATAAAAAGTAGCGGGTTGCTTATAGGACCGATTGAAGGTAGAAAGGATAATGAATGGAACCAGCAAGCCGGTCAGCAATACCAGCAGGATACTAATACCGTCGATCCCCCCACTGAAACGAATGCCCAACGAACCAATCCAGGCATAGTCGAAACCAAATTGCGAGGTTGCATCGGGCTTAAAGCTAACTAAAGCCGTCCCGGCAATGGCTAACTCAATCAATGCAGCGACCAGGGCTACCTGTTTTATCCGCTCTCCCCCGATCATCAGAATCAGCGTAGCCGCTACAACGGGGTAAAAAATCAGGAATAATGTAAGCATATACTGATTTACAATGTACGATTGGCGAACTATTCCACCGTACTAGTTAAAGTCGAATGAAAAAGCGAAAGGCGAAGATGAGCACTATGCTGACAACCATAGCCAACACATAGAATCCGATGGAGCCATTCTGCAATAACCGCAATTGAGCGGCCCCCTGCCGGACCAACCAGGCCACTCCATTCACGACGCCATCGACCAACCCTTCACCAAAGCTGTATAGAGCATCGCCAAGCCCACGAATAGGCCGTACGATGATTGTTTCGTATAGCTCGTCGACATAGTATTTGTTATACACCACCTGCTCAGGTAAAGAACGCTCAGCTGAATCAGGTGCCGGAACCGCCCCCCGGCTGATGTACATAACATAAGCGATAATAAGCGACAGGATAGCAACAGCCGACGAGATGGCCATCAGCATATATTCGGTACTGTGATCGATGGCTCCTTCGGCAAACGCTTCAGGATTGACCTGACGAGACCCTGCGAACAATGGCTCCATGAAATGACTCAGCCAACCGCCACCAGGTAAGTTGAGCGCTCCACCAACAACTGACAAAACAGCTAGAATCATCAGCGGTAGGGTCATGGTAAGTGGGGATTCGTGCAGGTGATGCTTTTGCTCTTCCGTGCCCCGGAATTCACCAAAGAATGTCAGGAACAGTAGCCGGAACATGTAAAACGACGTAAGACCAGAGCCCAGAACGCCTAATCCCCACAGTAGTTTACTATGCTCGTACACATGGGCCAGAATTTCATCTTTCGAGAAGAAACCCGCCAGTGGTGGTATACCCGAAATAGCCCAGGTACCCAGCAAAAAGGTAATAAACGTAATGGGTAATGCTTTCCGCAGACCCCCCATTTTCCGAATGTCCTGTTCATCCGACATAGCGTGAATAACGCTACCCGCACCAAGGAACAAAAGGGCTTTAAAGAAGGCGTGGGTAATCACATGGAACATCCCCGCCGTATACGCCGTTGCACTCAGCCCCAGGAACATATAGCCCAACTGCGAGACCGTTGAATAGGCCAGCACTTTCTTAATATCGTTCTGCAACAGGCCAATCGATGCCGCCAGCAGTGCCGTTGCCACAGCAATACCACCAATAATTTCGAGTGTTAATGGAGACAACGTATACAGCACATTCGACCGAACAACCATATAGATACCAGCCGTCACCATCGTCGCTGCGTGAATCAGGGCGGATACGGGCGTAGGGCCCGCCATAGCGTCGGGTAGCCAGGTGTAGAGCGGAATCTGTGCCGACTTACCCATAGCTCCAACAAACAGAAGCAGCGTAATGGCCAGAATGGTTTTATCGCCCATTCCGAGGCTGGTTGCCTGTTTGAAAATATCCAGGTATTCGACCGTGCCGAAGGTATTAATGATTAAGAATATGCCCAGCAGAAAGCCCAGATCGCCAATGCGGTTCATGACGAAAGCTTTGCGGGCAGCATTGTTATAATTAATGTTCTTGTTCCAGAAACCGATGAGCAGGTACGAACACAAGCCTACACCTTCCCAACCGATAAACATGATAACGTAGTTGGAGCCCATCACCAGCAACAACATGAAGAAAATGAACAGGTTCAGGAACGCCATGAACTTGCCAAACCCTTCATCGTGGTGCATGTAGCCAATGCTGTACAGGTGAATCAGCGAACCAACGCCCGTTACCACCAATAGCATCAGCAACGATAACTGATCAATCTGGAAAGAGAAATTAATATGCAGGTCTCCCACACTAATCCAGTCGAAGAGCGTAGCGATTTGCGGACCAGCGTCGGCCTGGAAGCCAAGAAATAACGAAACGGAAATAAAAAAAGACGCCAGTACAGCGGCAGTAGCAATGACTCCGACCAGGCCCGTTGGCACTCGGCGAAAGCCAAGTCCATTAATCAGAAAGCCAATAAGCGGAAAGAGCGGAATTAACGCACAGAGTAATTCTATTTTCATTAGTCGATAGTCGATAATCGTCAGTCAATAGTTACGGTCTGCTAAAGCAATCAGTCAATAGATTAAAATAGCGTTAACAGCAATGGCCTACCAACTGACAACTCTTTTTTACCATTTCAATTTATTAAGCAAGCCCACGTCAATAGAGCGGGTATTGCGGTAAATCATGACAATAATAGCCAGCCCTACCGATACTTCAGCAGCCGCAACGGCCATAATGAAAAAGACAAATACCTGCCCGGCCGAATCGGATCGATAGGACGAAAAGGCAATAAGGAGCAAATTGACCGCATTGAGCATCAACTCAATGGACATAAAGATAATGATCGCGTTACGCCGGGTCAGTACGCCAATGATGCCGATCACAAAGAGGGCGGTACTGAGAATCAGATAATACGTAAGCGGTATTTGCTGAATGACTTCCGGAATGAGGACGTCCTGCGTGGGTTGCATGGCTTGCCGGTTAATAGAAAGTACCGCAAATGTAAAGATTATTCGTTTATGTAGTGCAGTGGCCGAAATAAGTCAACGTAGGGAAGCCGGGTAACGTAGCTATACCTTTTACTGACTCCATCCCTACACGTAGTTCATTAGGCTTCACCTTTTGCCATTTACATGGCTGAACATGCGCAGTCTGATTTCGGTCAATCGTCGTTTGGTATCCAGCGGAAATTCGCCCTTCAGTATCCAGTCGTAGAACGAGGGTTCTTTTTTCAAAACCTCTATAACCGGCAATCCTTTGTGCTTACCAAAGTTGAAAACCTCCTCGCCTTTCTCATTAAAAACCATCCGGCCGGCCAGATCAACATTGGTATTGGCCGTCAGGCTGTGGAGCATGTCTATATCATTGTCGAACACAACGTCCTGTCCACCATCGGTCCGGGCAACCATCCCATGATAGCGTTGCACTTGTGCATTTAAGACTTCCAGACTCGCCAGCGTATCGGCTTCGGCTCCGTGTGCGCCAATAAGCTCTTTATCACAATAGAACTTGTACGCTGCCGACAGATTCCGTGGCTCCATCAAATGAAAAATACGCTGCGCGTCAACAAGTCGGCGATTTTTCACATCGAAGTCAACATTTGCCCGTAAAAACTCTTCGACCAACAGTGGCACATCAAAGCGATTGCTATTAAAACCAGCCAGATCACAACCTTCCAGAAACTGAGCCAGTGTTCGGGCTACAGTTTTAAAAGGGGGAGCGTCTTTTACATCGTCGTCATAAATCCCGTGAATCATACTTGACTCAATCGGAATAGGCATGCCCGGATGAACCCGTTGGGTTTTACTAACCACTTCACCACCTGGCATCGCTTTCATGATACAGATGTCAATAATGCGATCCTTGGCGATGTTTATGCCAGTAGTTTCAAGATCGAAAAAGGCGAGGGGCTTTTTGAGAATAAGTTGATGCGTCATAACCAAACCGGAATTTAACCCGGTTTGGCTGCAAAGGTAAACAGGTTTCGGTGGAATCAGGCTTTTTTCAATGTCTTAACCCAATCAATACCTTGCCGAACATCATCGACTGATGGCATCCGGCCGGCCTCCATCAACTCACGAATGGCAATAATATCCTGATCACGCTGAAGTCCAACAGCGGCTGTGATCTGATTTTTCTGAATATACAATGCCAAAAAGGAATCGTCCTTTTCGGGATCGCCATCGTAAAGTATGTCGTCAATAGCTGTTGTATGACCGACGTAAGCAAGCTGATGTCCCTGCTGATCGGTCCAGAAAAAAGGGGCTGACAGGTAAGGCGTTTGTTGACCGGCCATATTCAACCCGGCTACATGCCCTTGCTGACAGGCTACCCGCCAGTGTTCAATCCGTTGCGAACCGTCGGCCGTTGGATAGTGAACAATATCCCCAGCAGCGTACAGGCCTTCCAGGCTATTCAAATTCCCATCCGTACTGATTCCGCCATCAGCTTCGAGCGGTACACCGACTAAAAAGTCGGTTCGAGGTTTGACGCCTAATCCGAGTAAAACCACATCAGCAGGCAAACGTTCACCATTATCCAGTACAACAGCCTGAACCGTATCGTCTCCTTCCAGATGGGCGACCTTGCGACCCAGATGAAACCGTACTCCGGCTTCTTCGTGCCATCCCTGAACAACCCGACCAATTTTTTCGCCCAGAATTTTGCGGAATGGTACAGGCTCTGGCCCAACTACATCGACTTCGCTGCCTAATTTCCGCAAGCTCATGGCTCCTTCAAGCCCAATAAACGAACTGCCAACAATGACCACCCGTTTATTCTGCTTGCCTAAATCGCGCAAATGCTTGCTATCGTGCAGGCTGCGTAGTGTGTAAACGCCTTTAAGATCAGGATTTAAGCCGGGTAATGTATTGGGTTGCCCACCCGGACAAACGAGTACCTTATCGTAGGTGAGTGTTTCGCCGGAAGCCAACTCAATCCGCTTTTCTATTGGGTCCAGTGTCGTAACGCGCTGGCCAGTACGAATTTCGATTCCGTAATTGGTATAAAATTCTTCGGTCCGAAGAGGCATCCATTCATCAGGAGCGGCATCCTGCAAGTATTCTTTCGAGCAATTTGGGCGATCGTAGGGAATCCGATCGCTTTCGGTTAGCATGATGATGTTACCGGTAAAACCGCCTTCCCGCATAGCTTCGGCCGCAAAGGCAGCCGCCCCTCCTCCCCCAACAATCACATACGTTGCCGTATTGGTTTCATCAGGTGTAGCCATTGGATTTTCCAGGCTTTCTTTATTCGTCGTTACCCGCACAAACACCTGGTCCTGCTCGATACGAACCTCATGCGTGGGTAGACCATTCAGGGCAGGGGCTTCGAGACGATGGCCATCCCGAACATCGAAGCAAGCGTTATGCCATGGACAAATCAGTCGATGCCCATTCAGAACGCCCTCAACCAATGGCCCATGATAGTGTGTACACTGGGGATGCAGGGCATAAAACTGTCCATCGGCACGCGCCAGCAGTACATCGGTATCGCCCACGCGAACTTGTTTTAATTCGCCATCAACGAGGTCATTTACATGACAAACAGGAGCTTCGGTGTAATCGGCTATCATAATCGATTCGTTTACTGGAATAACCGGAAAGTAAGCCAATTTGATTGAACAAAAAAAAGCCGATGCGGCAACGGCATCGGCTTAACATAAGCGAGTAAGGCCAAAAATAGGCTGAATATAACTTTATTTCGAGGTAGCCATGACCATTTTGATATTGAGTTTGGCTCCCGTTTGTAGTACATCGACTAAATCCTGAACCGTCAGACTTTTATCAAAACGCACGACAACAGTTGGCTCAGCAATACCGGCCATGATCGTTTTCAGTTCATTTTCCAGATTAGCCGGATCGACGGGTTTCTTATCAATAAAGTACTGCTTCTTATCATCGACCGACAACGTCACCTGTTTTTTACTCAACTGCTGCGACGAAGACGCTTTGGGCAGCATAAGTTTAATGACGTTTGGATTGGCCACCGTAGAAATGATAAGGAAGAACAACAGCAGGAAAAACATGATGTCGTTCAGCGACGAGGTCGCCACTTCGGCAGCAAATTTATTTTTTCGACGGAGTTTCATAATTGCAATGGATCATGAACAATGGACAACAGGCCAGCCTTTAGCCCCATTTCGCATTATTCATTCGTTACCGTACACGCGCAGGTTCGTTGGTCGGTTTCTGAAGCACCTCGATAAATTCAAACGCATTGATTTCGAGCGCGAGGGTAAACCGTTCGATCATCATATTAAGCAGGTGATAGCCTGTGTAGGCAATAACCCCAACAATCAGACCGGCGCCCGAGGTGATCATTTTTTCGTATAGACCCCCAGCAATAATCCCAACACTGATATTATCAGACAGCGAGATGTCGTAAAAAATGCGGATAATCCCTGAAATCGTACCGATAAAACCCATCATTGGCGCAATACCGGCAATAATTCCAAGATAGCCCATATTCCGCTCCAGTCGCGATAGTTCGATCTGACCAACGGTTTCGATGGTGCTTTCGATTTCCCGAATGGGCGAACCAATCCGACCGATCGCCTTTTCAAATACACGCCCCATAGCGGTACGCTGGTTTTTAGCGAATGATTCGGCCGACCGAATATTACCCTGGGCCACCATATCGCGGATGTTGTCGATAAAGTTGGCATCGGTCTTCGATTGGGAGCGAATAACGAAGTAGCGCTCAAAAATCAGGTAAAGCGCGGCAAAAAATAAAATGGCGATGGGAATCATAACCCAACCCCCTTTGGCTACCAGGTCGAATAACTGGAGCGATTGGGTTTGGGTGCCCGCTGTGGCAGACAGCGAAGCGGCTGTAGTGTCGACAGCCGGAACCTGAAGCAAAAGCATACGAACGATTCGGGTAAATGGATGAGGTAAGACCAACAGAGTCGTTACAGGAACAAACGTGCGGGTTTTACTGGATATTGTTTCAAAGATAAGGAAGTAACACGGACATCCCGTCCGATGTTAACAAATACAGCCTAAATGCCGATTTTACTTAGCAAATACTTGTCGTCCAGCCGTAAATGTGTATGACAAACTATATAGTCCTTTAGCGTATAGACTAAACCGTCAGGGCTTTACCAGAATCTTGCCCCATCGTCCATGTCGTTCAGCATGATCAACGGCTTCGGTAATTTGATCCAATGAATAGGAGGCCTCTACGGGTAATTGTATCTGGCCCGATGCCAGAAGACTAATTACTTGCTGGGCTACATCCTGCCGGGTTTGACTATCGACCCGTTGCATCCAATCTGTTAGCCAGAATCCTTTGACGGTTAACCCTCTGAATATCATTAACCCCGCATTGATCTGAGGGTCTTGAAGACTTAATACACCATATATAAGCATGGCCCCGCCTTTAGCCAAGCACTTCAGGGCTTCGCTTGCCGTGTGACCACCAACGGCATCGAGCACACAAGCTACGCCAGCCCCTTCAGTAATCTCTTTGACGCGGTCTGTCAGATTCTCCGTTTCAACGTTAACCACTTCGGTAAGGCCAAGTGCTTTCAATTCCTGATTCAGGTCATCGCGCCGAACGGTACCAATGGTTTTAATGCCTCTCATTTTACACAACTGAATCACCATTTTACCAAAGGCCGATCCAGCAGCCGTAAGCATCAGCCAGCCCCCTTCCGGCACCTTAGAATCCTGTACCATAGCATAGGCCGTAAACGGATTGACAAACAACTGAGCCGCCACCTCATCCGACATAGCATCGGGCACCGGAATCAAACTCCGATGATGTGCTAAGGCATAGTCGGCCCAGGTTCCTATAGCCGTAAAACTCACCCGCATACCCGTTCGCATCTGAACCCCTTCGCCCAGGGCATCGACAACACCCACTCCTTCAAACCCGGCTCCAGATGGCAGTTTTGGCCGAATTCCATACAGGTCCTGAACGAACATAATGTCTGACGGATTGATTGGTGCCGCAATCACTTTTATCCGAACCTCATTGGGGCCAGGTTCTGGCAGGGCTGTATCAGCAGTTTTAAGAATGTCGATGGGTTTGCCAGTTTGATCAAAGACAACACGTTTCATTCGCTAATGAGCAGGTTAAATGGTAAAAACTTTGTTGAGTAACCGATAATCCAGAGAGTTTTATGCCTGGAATTTGGATTCCGGCCAAAAATATAATTTAATTTGCATAAACTATTCCTAAACCTCGAAATCAAGTCATCAGCCAATGGTTGTCAATCGATAGTCAGTAGGTAATCGTGTATCGTATACTTTCTGACCATTGACAACTGTTGGTTGACGACTACTCTCTCCCCAATGCACACCTCTCCATTTCTAGGTGAATTAATTGGCACTATGGTATTGCTGTTGCTTGGCAACGGTGTTGTAGCCAATGTAGTGTTAAAACAAACCAAAGGCGAATCGGCTGGTTGGATAGTGATTACAGCAGGCTGGGCTTTTGCCGTTACGATGGGCGTTTTTGTTGCCAAAGCATTTGGTAGCATCGACGCACACCTGAATCCGGCCGTAACGGTTGCATTTGCTGTTGCCACAAACGATTTCAGTCATCTGGTTCCCTACATTACCGCCCAAATGATCGGGGCTTTTCTGGGCACCACACTTGTCTGGCTACATTACCTTCCTCATTGGGCAGCCACACCCGATCCTGGTGATAAACTGGCTTGTTTTTCAACCGGCCCAGCCATTCGGTCAACGGGTGCTAATTTCCTAAGTGAAGCCTTGGGCACCCTGGTTCTCATTCTGGGTCTAGCGGGTATCTCGTCAAAAAATCTTGGTGAACTGGCTATAGGTGTAGGACCTTATTTGGTAGGCATTCTGGTCTGGAGCATTGGCCTTTCTCTGGGAGGTACTACAGGGTATGCAATCAATCCTGCCCGTGATTTAGGCCCACGACTTGCCCATGCCATCCTGCCGATTTCGGGTAAAGGCTCGTCCGACTGGGGCTACGCCTGGATACCCGTCGTTGGTCCAATCGTTGGCGCTATCATTGGCGGCCTACTGATTCGAGGCTTCGCCTTATAATGCAATGTAGAATGTAGAATGAATAATGGGAACTAGCTTGCCACTATTCATTCTACATTGTTCATTATCCAAAAATATTCGTATCCAGAAAGGCGTTGCGGAATTTCCCCTGAGGGTCGTAGTCGGTCAGCATTTTTTTGAATTCCGGCATCTTCTCGTAGCGGGACTGTAACTGTTTGGGCGCAATCGTAAATAGCTTTCCCCAATGAGGCCGTGTGTTGAACGGTGCCAGTTCTTTTTCAATCATAGGTAGTACTTTTCTGACCGAAGGCCAGTCCTGTTTCCAGGTAAAGTGAATGGCTAAACTTGGCCGTTTATAGCAGGGGCTCAACCAGAGATTATCGGCATCGATGGTTCGCAACTCGGTGATCATCAGGTGAGGACTCACAAACTTATTCAGTCGCTCAACCGCAAGGATGGCCTCAACGGCATTTTTCCGGTCTACAAAATATTCCGATTGCAATTCTTTTCCACTGCTCGGCGTGAAACCCATTCGGAAGTGTGGTAGCCGCTCATACCACGGGCCTGGAACGCCCATCTGCTCCGTGCAGTTAACGGCCGATAGTTCGGCAATGGGGTGCAGATTCTTCGTGGCTCGCCTGGCACCGTAAAATTCCGGTTTGGCATCCAGCGTTCTTCCCGCTTCAACTTTGCGTTTAATCCACACCTCGTTGATACGCTTTTTCTGCCAGTCGGTGAATAAACTTACACTATAACCACTCGACATGATGGCTTCAAAATGATCCTGAAGCTGTGCCAGCGGAAGATTTTCGTACACATCCTGCCGCATCTGGAACGTTGGTTGAATATCGAGGGTAATTTTTGTAACAGCGCCTAATCCACCCAGATGCACCACGGCGGCTTTGAAAGCCTCGCCATCTTTAGCTCGCGAAAGTGTACGAATTTCGCCCTTGGCCGTAACGATTTCCATAGCGGCAACGGCCGTAGACAGATTGCCATTTTTAACCCCGGAGCCATGCGTAGCCGTAGCGCAGGCACCCGCTATGGATATATGTGGCAATGAGGCCAGATTATGAAGGGCAAAGCCTTTTTTATCCAGATATGGAGCCAGTTGACCGTACTTCATGCTGGCATCGACGGTTACAGTTCGGGCTTTCGTATCCAGCGAAATCACATCGTCCATCTCCGTCAATGAAATGAACTGATGCGTGCTATCGGCTATCCCATTGAAGCAGTGGCGCGTACCCAGTACTTTCAGTTTATTCTGTTTTTTAATAAAATCCTGTACCTCCTTTATCGACTTCGCTTTGGTGAGTTTGGTGGTGCTGTATTCGTAATTACCAGCCCAGTTTCTGATTTTTTCATCAGCTACCCAGCTAACCAGTGGCGACAATAACGGAGCGGCCAGCAGTGTAGATGATAGCTTGATAAACGTTCTTTTTTGCATGGTTATAGGGTTTTTCGCTAAACTAATTGGATATTTCGACAATATTACAAGCCCAAACGAATATCCCTATACTCTTTATGCCTTCTTACGTAGCCGCCATCGACCAGGGAACGACCAGTACCCGTTGCATCGTATTCGACCGGCAAGGTCAGATTGTTTCGCTGGCCCAGAAAGAACACAAACAGATTTATCCACAACCCGGCTGGGTCGAACATGATCCCGAAGAAATCTGGAAAAATACCCTCGAAGTCATTGCTTTAGCCCGCATAAAAGCCAAACTTTCGGTACAGGATATCGCTGCCGTTGGGATTACAAACCAGCGCGAAACGACGGTCGTCTGGAACCGTCGGACCGGAAAGCCGTATTACAATGCTATTGTCTGGCAGGATATGCGAACGGCGGATCTGGTCAATCAATTTTCTGCCGATGGTGGGCAGGATCGCTTTCGTGCCCAGACGGGTTTGCCCTTAGCTACTTACTTCAGCGGCCTCAAACTTAAATGGCTGCTGGATAATGTAGCGGGACTGCGGGAAGATGCCGAACGGGGCGATGCCTTGTTTGGCAACATGGATACGTTCGTAGTATGGAATCTGACGGGCGGATCGCAAGGGGGGTTGCACCTGACCGACGTAACCAACGCCAGCCGAACCCAACTCATGAATCTTCAGACCCTGAACTGGGACGATGATTTACTGCGTGACTTTACAATTCCTCGCACAATGCTTCCTCAGATTCGCCCAAGTAGTGAGGTTTACGGCAATGTGGCTTCAGAAGTACTGCCGGGTGTTCCGGTGGCAGGTATTCTGGGCGATCAGCAGGCTGCACTGGTTGGTCAAACCTGTTACGAACCGGGTCAGGCAAAAAACACCTACGGAACTGGCTGCTTCCTGCTGATGAACACAGGTACGGAGCTACGCACATCGACCTGTGGACTGCTGACTACGGTAGCCTATCAATTTCAAAATGAACCCGTTCACTACGCACTCGAAGGCAGTGTAGCCATTACGGGGGCACTTGTGCAATGGCTACGCGACAACTTAGGCATTATCAAGAAAAGTACGGACATCGAGACCCTCGCCCGATCCGTTGACGATAACGGTGGAGCCTACTTCGTTCCGGCTTTTTCGGGCTTGTATGCGCCCCACTGGAAAGCCGATGCGCGGGGGGTTATTGCAGGGTTGACGCGTTTTGTCAACAAGGGGCATTTGGCGAGAGCCGTTCTGGAAGCAACCGCCTATCAGACCGTGGATGTCGTTCGGGCGATGGAACAGGACGCGGGGGTATCGCTGAGCTCGCTTCGGGTCGATGGCGGGATGGTTGTCAATTCGCTGCTGATGCAATTTCAGGCCGATGTGCTCGACCGACCCGTTATTTGCCCCCGTATGACCGAAACTACGGCGTTGGGAGCCGCTTATGCTGCAGGCCTGGCAGTCGGTTACTGGCAAAACCTCGACGATTTACGGCAGAACTGGGGTATTGCAAAAACGTATGAACCCGCTATGGAAGATGCGCAACGGGCCAAACTCATGCACGGCTGGCAAAAAGCCATCGAACGTTCGTTTGGCTGGGAAGAGTAAATTTTTGTCATCCCGGCGAAGGACCGGGCCACCGGGATGACAAAAGCAGCTAACTACCAAATCCTTTATTTTGCCTGATTCGTAAAGTCAACAACCGTCAGATCACCGATCCAGGGACCCACAACTTTGCCAAACTCTTTGTGAGCTGGGTGAGGCAGATAGGCATCGCGGTCTTTTTCAGAATCGAAGGTCAGAATAAACGCGTGAGTTAGTCCATGGGCGTGATTTTCAGGACTGTTGTTGGTTCCCCACTGAAACCCTTTGATTTCCTTGATTTTTGAGGGCAGCGCTTCAAAAGCCGCTACGATTTCCTTTACTTTCTCGGGAGTGGTTTCGGGCTTGAATTTGAAGAGCACGATATGCTGAACAGAATTACTTTTCATGGTTTTTACGGGCGGATCGCCGTTAAGTGTGTGTGCATTTGCGGTAACCGAAAAAAGCGCGAAAGCCGCAAGAATCAGCAGTTGTTTCATGATTAAACGAGTTTAGACTATCAAAGAAAAGAAAAGTGCCGCCCTACTTGAGAGCGGCACTATCTGAACCGGGATTTATACGATTTAATTGACCGACTATGATTTGTAGATAGCTTTCGAAGAAAGTATAATCAAGGTCAGTCAATAAAATCAGTTTAATCCTAGCTTAGTTTCGCTTTCAGGTTGGTATCCAGCGCTTCGAGGAAGTCTTCAGTATACAGGTAGTGCTCACCGGCTACCAGATTCTTCACATCGGGGAACGCCGACAGAGCCAGGTCTTTGGTCATTTTGCCGCTTTCAACCGTTTCGACGCAAACAGCTTCGAGGGCGTTAGCAAAATCGATCAGTTCCTGATTACCATCCAGTTTACCACGGAAGGCCAGACCACGGGTCCAGGCATAAATCGACGCAATAGGGTTAGTAGAGGTCTTATTCCCTTTCTGATATTCGCGGTAGTGACGGGTAACCGTACCGTGAGCTGCTTCCGCTTCCATCGTATTGCCATCGGGCGTCAACAGAACGGACGTCATCAGACCCAGTGAACCGAAGCCCTGAGCAACCGTATCCGACTGAACATCACCATCATAGTTCTTACAAGCCCATACGAAGTTTCCTTCCCATTTCAGCGCCGAAGCCACCATGTCGTCGATCAGACGGTGTTCATAATGAACGCCTGTGCTCTTGAACTCGGTTTCGTAGATTTCCTGGAAGATATCTTTGAAACGGCCGTCGTATTTTTTCAAGATGGTATTTTTGGTCGAGAGGTACAGCGGCCAGCCTTTCTGAACGGCTACATTGAAGCACGAACGGGCAAACCCTTTGATCGACTCATCGACGTTATACATACCCATGGCAACACCTGGGCCTTTGAAGTTGAATACTTCGTACTCCTGAACGGTACCGTCTTCGCCTTCAAATTTCATGGTCAGTTTTCCTTTGCCAGGAACCACAAAATCCGTAGCCCGATACTGATCGCCAAACGCGTGACGGCCTACGATGATCGGTGCTTTCCAGTTTACAACCAGACGAGGAACATTGCTCATCACAATCGGCTCGCGGAACACTGTACCATCCAGAATATTCCGGATCGTACCGTTTGGCGATTTCCACATCTGCTTCAGATTGAATTCTTTAACACGGTCCTCATCGGGGGTGATCGTAGCACATTTGATACCGACACCGTATTCTTTAATGGCATTAGCCGCATCAATCGTTACCTGGTCGTTGGTTTCGTCGCGGTATTCGATGCCGAGGTCGTAATATTTAATATCAACGTCAACGTAGGGCAGAATCAGCTTGTCTTTAATGAATTTCCAGATGATACGGGTCATTTCGTCGCCATCCAGTTCGACAACCGGATTCGCTACCTTAATTTTCTCCATTGGACTTGGTTCTATAAACGATTGAAAACGATACAAAAACTTGGCCGCAAAAGTAGTGAATATCGCCCAAATATGGGTAGCACGTAGGGGTGCGGTTTCATTTGTAATGATAAAGCGAAAATGGGAAGTAAGACATGATAAGTTTTATTACTTTTCTACATCAATCCGCACAAAGCATATGGCTAGCCGAAAATTTATCCTTTCCACTCTTTTCATTTTCCTGAATACAACCTTTCCAAATTATGCACAACTCTTTTTTTCTCCCGGTTACGTTGTTTTGACGAACGGGGATACTCTCAGAGGAGAGTTAAAGGAACAAGGAAATAAGTCGATCTTCTTTCGAAAAAATACAAACAGCGCCCCACAGCCTTATGATCCTACCCAAATCAGTAGCTACTACTCCGACAATACAAATCACGTAGCGGTAACGATTACTGAATCGCAGCAGGAAACCATCTATTTTATGCGGGAGGTAATCAAAGGCTATGTTAGTTTGTACCGATTGCTTTATCCTGAAGGCCGATTAACCCATACAATCCGGCTCTCGAATGGGTCGTTTATACCGCTCCGGGGTACTATCGCGTTACTAATGCTCACCAATAATTTAACGGAGTGCAGGAACTCAGAATTTACAAGACTACTTAATCCACAATTATTTTATAACTCAGAAATTCAGCTTAAACGAATTGTAAACGCATATAACCAGTGTGTTCAACCTAATAAAGTTGTAATTCAGCCCCCCTTGAAAAAGCGCTTTAGTTACGAAGCAGGGTTGTTTCTGAGCGGTTTACAAAACAACTGGTTGTACGGAAGAGCTGACAAACCCAACACTGTTTACTACGACCCCTATGGACTTTTTAGCCCGTTATATACAGGTACTCTGGGTGCTATGTTTACCATATTTCCCCGAAAACGTCTTTCGGGAAGTATAGAGTTTATAACCAGCTATTATAAAGGGAATCGAAATGTACCTATTACCGACCCATTAGATCCAAGCAATCCTAATTATAGACTTTACTCTTTTGAAGAGCATTATGTTTGCTTACCGATTTCTGCTCGTTATGTATTTATAGACCAACATATTCGCTGGTATGCCAAAGCGGGGCTAATGCCTTCATTAACGACGTCAGTAGAAGGAAATTATTTTGATAGCGGCCAGCAGCAAACTTCACCCATCACTATTCTAAACAAAAAGAATATTGGTATTGGCTATTTAGTAGGAGTGGGTACCGATATACCTATTAAAGAGCAGCATGTATACGTTGAATTCCGAATGGCACCGCATTTTGTGTTAGATGGCGTAACCCGCACAGCTATATCACGCTCCTATCAGTTTATCGTATACGTACCACTCATTAAACATTGGTAGAATATCCAATAAAAGTAATATGTTAAAAAAAGAGGAGCTCCTCTTTTTTAGTAGCTGATCATGAATTAAGCGTGATACGTGAACGTCCGGGCTGGGGAGTGGCTTTAAGTGGCTCGCAGGAAAGCAGAAGTTTGGCCGTTTCGGTCAGGCAACGGATAAGCGAATAACAGCCAACGGTCGGAATCGCTTTGGCCATTATTAGCGGTTGGCCCTGGCTATCAATAACTAAATGCCAGCCTGTTGCTTTTGGGTCAGGAAAATACTGAAACGTATAATCGTGAATACGCTTGAACCACTTCAAACAATCGGCATTATTCGTGTGATAATAGCACTTCAGCAGGGCCGAAAGCGCTTCTGCATGTACCCAGGCCCATTTTTGCTGAGATTCTGGAAAAACAATTGGCTGTCCTTTGAAGTCGATGTATTGATTCAGACCAGCCGAGGTTTCGTCCCATCCCTGTTCACACATCTGTTGGCACCAAGCAACCACCTGTGACACTACCTTCCGATTAACGACACCAGTTCCTGCATGTTTAGCCCGATCCGTTTCGGTGTGTAGGTCGAGCAGGTAGTTAGCCGCCTGAAACGTCAGTCCAACATTCAGCCGACGCCCTTCAGGGGTATTCAAAAAACCACCATCGGGCAGGATGTATTCGCGAAGGGTATCCGTTCGTCGATCGACAAACTCTTGTAGTATTTCCAGAACGATGGCATCCGTCGCCTGCTTCCACGATTCTTCGTCCAGAAGTGGTTGCATAGCCATGGTAGCTTTCAGAAATGCCAACGCTTCGGCCAAATGGCGGGTCTGACGGTATTTTTCGGGGCTTAGTGCGTGTGCTTGCAGGCTAATTCCCCGACGCTGATGGGCACTTGAAAAGATTTGCTTGGCCAGCATCTCCCATTCATCTTCAGCCGTAGCCCGAAACAGCTGCACATAAGCCATCAAGATATAAGCATCGGGCGTAAAATCGGCGGAAGCTGCAACCGGACGGCCACGACGATCAAGTTGCGCGTAGTACTGGTTCTGGTCATCGTGGGCAGACTGGCTTAGAAACATAGCCCCATGCCGTGCATGATCGAGCCAGGCCGTTTGTCCGTCAAATGTGTTGTAGAGCCAGGAAAACGCCCATGTCTGCTGCGCCTGAACAATAACGGATTTATCACCGTCAATGGCTCCGCCTGTTGCCGTCAATCCATCAAAATATCCTCCGCACTGAACATCCAGGCTATGTTTAAGCCAAAACGGCACCACCTGACGCAATAGCGCCTGCTGATACTGAGCAGAAAGTTTCTGAAAGTCAAGCACTGGCAGAGTAGCTTAAACTGAACAATGGATAATGTAAAATGAATAATGGATAATGAGCTTATTGTTCATTATCCATTATTCATTTTACATTACCTACTAATATACTTTCTCAACTTCCCGTTGTTGTTCTTTTTCTTCGGGAAGGATAAACTTCATAGGTTTGCCCACTTTGCCGGGGAGCAGAGCAATACTCAGTACCTGATCCACTGTATCAACGTAGTGAAATTTCAGGTCTTTGATGTAGGTCTGGTTTACCTCTTCAATATCCTTCCGGTTCTTTGAGCAGAGAATAATTTCTTTAACGCCTGCCCGGTTAGCCGCCAGAATTTTCTCTTTGATACCCCCTACCGGCAATACTTTTCCACGAAGGGTAACCTCGCCCGTCATCGCGATATAGGGCTTCACCTTGCGTTGGGTATAAATAGAAGCCATCGAGGTTAGCATCGTAATACCCGCCGATGGGCCATCTTTCGGAACGGCTCCAGCCGGAATATGAATATGTAGATCGTAATGGTTGAAAATCCGGTAATCGATTTCCAGATCGTCGGCATGTGCTTTCAGGTACGAAAGTGCTGTAATGGCCGATTCTTTCATCACCTCACCCAACTGTCCTGATAAGGTCAGTACGCCTTTGCCCCGGCTTAAGCTGGATTCGATCAGCAGAATTTCACCACCAACCTGTGTCCAGGCAAGACCCGTGACAACACCCGCAATATCGTCGTCGGCATAGAGCTCTTTATCGAATATTTCGGCCCCCAGCAATTTTGGAATATCACCCGCTTTAATGTTGTGGGTGTATTCTTCTTCCATTGCAATGGATTTGGCAACCTTCCGCACCAAAGCGCCGATTTTCTGTTCCAGGTTCCGAACCCCCGACTCACGCGTGTAGCCTTCGATGATGCGCAGGATGGCTTTATCGTCAATAACCAGATCTTTGGGTTTTAGCCCGTGATCTTTACGCTGTTTTGGAATCAGGTACTTCTTCGCAATCTGTACTTTTTCCTCAACGGTATACCCGGCAATATCAATGATTTCCATACGGTCGCGCAGGGCCGGATGAATGGTATCGAGCGAGTTGGCGGTAGCGATGAACAATACCCGCGACAGATCGAACTCTGTTTCGAGGTAATTGTCCATAAACGTTGAGTTCTGCTCAGGATCAAGTACTTCGAGCAGCGCCGATGAGGGGTCTCCCCGGAAGTCGGAGCTTACTTTGTCGATCTCATCCAGAATAAACACCGGATTGGCCGTACCGCATTTCCGAATGTTCTGAATGATTTTACCCGGCATGGCACCAATGTACGTTTTCCGGTGGCCACGAATTTCGGCTTCATCATGCACACCACCGAGTGCCATCCGGCTGTATTTACGCCCGAGGGCCTTGGCTACCGATTTGCCCAGTGAGGTTTTACCCACACCCGGAGGACCATACAGGCACAAAATCGGCGCTTTCATATCGTTTTTCAGCTTCAGAACGGCGAGGTATTCAATAATCCGCTCCTTCACTTTCTCAAGCCCAAAGTGGTCGGTATCCAGAATCTTCTGAGCCCGTTTCAGATCAAAATTATCCTTGGTATACTCGTTCCAGGGCAGATCGACCATCAACTCCACGTAGTTCATGGTCACCGGATATTCGGGGGCCATCGGGTTGATGCGCTGTAATTTATTCAGTTCTTTATCGAAATGGCCACGCACTTCGGTCGACCATTTTTTGCGATCGGCTTTCATGCGCAACTCATCAATATCGCGGTCGGGGCTATCCATACCCAGCTCGTCCTGCAGGACTTTCATCTGCTGACGTAGATAATAGTCACGTTGCTGCTGGTCGAGGTCAGAAGAGGCTTTAGACTGGATTTCCCGTTTCAGCTCAAGCAGCTGCACTTCTCGGAGCATGAATTCGAGCAGTAAACTTGCCTGCTGGCTTCCATCAATAAGTTCAAGCAAGCGCTGTTTATCCGCCACATCGGCATTCAGGTTCGACGACAGGAAGTGGAGCAGGAACGTTGAGCTTTCAATATTGTCCAGCGCAATACGGGCCTCCTGAGGGATTTCGGGGTTGAGCCGCAAGATTTTGTAAGCCGCATCTTTCAGCGATTGCAATAACGCTTTTCCTTCCTTCTTATTTACGTTCGGGAATGAATCATCGATCTGACGAACCTGAGCCGTCATAAACGGCTCTTCCTGCGTAATCTGCTGAATCTCGAACCGTTTTTTCCCCTGAATAATAATCGTAATATTTCCATCGGGCAGCGTAATCATTTTGATGATATAGGCTACCGTTCCGAACCGATACAAATCATCGACCGTTGGCTCGTCTTTCTGCTGATTGAGCTGAGCCACTACACCAATGATCCGATTGCCTTTATAGGCACGCTTCACCAGCCGGATCGACTTGGCACGCCCGACCGTAACGGGTATAACCATACCCGGAAACAATACCGTATTTCGAACCGGCAAAATGGGAAGATTGGCCGGTAACTCATAGTCTTCATCTAACCCCTCCGGTGATCCGAGCGGAACAATCTCTAAATTATCCGAATCAAAATCGGTCATCAATAAACGGGCTGTTAAGTCTTTATTAAATAGCATATGTACACTGCCAGTGTGGCAGCTTCAATAATGGGTTAGCTACGGCAAGGTACGTATCAACCTAATACAATCCGTATGCCAATTGTATTCTCATGACGAATTGGCCAGGAAAGCGTTGTTACTACAATATTAACGGATTACAAACCTTACTTACTCAGAAATTTATTAACCGAACGATATGTCCTGAACGGGCTGGTTTTTACGAAAAACGAACGTTTTTTTCTGGCCCTGGTACTGGATGTTGACCATATTGACCTGATCGTCAAAGAGCTCCATCAGTACATTTTGTTTCAGCAAGCCGCCCCGAAACGGTTCAGCATACGGCATTTCCAGATAAATCCAGTTTGCATCCGCTTCTACTTCATGCCCTACATATTTTAATGGCTTGGTCTGCTTTTGGGGATTTACGTAGCTAATGTGCGACAGGACGTATTTTTCAATTAGCTCGTCGGCTTTGGGATTCGTTTCCAGATTGATTCGGCTGTGCGACGCTTCAGAGAGGGCTTTTTCGAAATCGTCTGTAAATATGCGAATGCTAATTTCGAACGATCGCTCCTTAGGGTTATACTGCATCTGCGTTACACTGGCATGAAAATCATGGGCGGGTCGACTAGCGGTAAGCAGTATAAGTGAAAGGCAAAGAGGTAGACAGTACGCAACGAACGACCTAAATCGCCTGTCATTCGTTGCGTTGCTTGTTGCTTCTTTGCGTTTAAACTTCTTAAAAAACGGCTTTAAATACATCGTTGAAAATAGCAAAAGCCATCAAGCAGAGCAAAATAACCATACCTACCCGTTGAGCTCCCTCTAAGAACTTGTCGGATGGTTTACGGCCCGAAATAATCTCATAGCCTAAAATTGTTGCATGCCCACCGTCGAGGGCCGGAATCGGCAGCGCATTCATAAAGGCAAGCGCCATCGACAGAAGCCCGGTAACGGCCCAGAACCGATTCCAGTCCCAGATACCTCCAAACAGATTTTGGGCAATACCGATCGGACCGCTTAGCGCTTTAGAGGCAGACACATCACCCCGGAAGATTTTCCCAAATCCTTTAATGTTGTCGAAAACCACCTGAAAAGCCTTATTGGTACCCACTACCAGCGCCTGCCCAAATGTGTAATCTTCGGTGGTCAGTTTCAGAAGCGATTCACGGTAAAAACCGATTGTACCGTCGGGGGTCGTCGTCATTTGTAGTGTAAGCGGGGTTCCACTGCGGTTAATACCCAGGGTAATTGGCTTATTCTTCAATGGCTTAATCGCTTCGACGAACTCATGGTAAAACTGAATAGGTTTACCGTTAAGGCTCGTTATGACATCGCCCGTTTTAAGGCCAGCTTTCTGTGCCGGTTGGCCTGGTGCCAGTTCACCCACTTTAAACGGTTCTATTGGCGCAATAAATGGCTCTGTATCTCCTTTCTTCCCGATAAGCTTGTCGGCAAAATTATTCGGGATATAAATATCAAGCTGCTTACCACCCCGCTCTATGGTGTAATAGCTATTGTTTCCCAACAACACATCCGAACTGCGGATCTCATTGAAATCGACAATATACTTTCCATTAACCTTCACAATTTTATCACCCGTCTGTAAGCCAATGCTTTTGGCCAGATCGTAGGCAACAATTCCGTATTTCGCATCTTTCGTTGCCAGATACGTATTTCCGTTTTTATAGGCCAGGATTACAAAAATCAAAATACCTACGATCACATTGACAATGATACCGCCGAGCATAACGATCAATCGCTGCCAGGCTGGTTTCGAGCGAAATTCATAAGGTTGTGGTTCAGCATTGGTATGGGCCGTATCAAGCGATTCGTCGATCATTCCAGAAATCTTCACAAAACCACCCAGTGGAATCGCCCCCACCCCGTATTCGGTTTCACCCCGCTTTATACTCCATACTTTCGGGGGAAATCCGATAAAATATTGTTCAACTCGCATACCAAATGCTTTGGCAGCCAGCAGGTGTCCTAACTCGTGTAATCCAACCAAGATGGACAGGCCCAGAATGAGCTGTCCGGCCATCACTAAAATTTCCATGTATTCAAAAACCGCTTTGGCGGGCCTTTATGAGAGGTTTCTTTTAAGACTATTTAACGACTTAGTTTAGGAAAGCTTGCCCGATAAACCACTTCGGCAACCTAAATGTAGTAGGTTATGACGGTTAAAACGTTATGTTTAGGTCATATAATGCAAACAGCTAAACCAAACTTTTAATTCGTTCGGTAGCCAACCGGCGCGTCTCTTCATCCGTACGTACGTAGTCGTCGTAGGTTGGACTTTGCACAAATGAAGATTTGGTCAGGCAACTTTCGATAATTTCCGAAATCTCCAGGAATCCAATCTGATCATTCAAAAATGCGTCAACGGCTACCTCATTGGCCGCATTGATAATGCAAGGAGCATTGCCTCCTTTATCGAGCGCGTCGAAAGCTAGTTGCAGGTTTCGGAAGGTAGTACGGTCGGGCTGCTCGAATGTTAAGGAAGGATAATCCATAAAATTGAAGCGCGGAAAATCGGACTTGATCCGATTCGGATAACCTAGCGCAAACTGGATCGGCAAACGCATATCGGGCAATCCCATTTGCGCCTTCAGACTCCCGTCTTCGAACTGAACCAACGAGTGAATAATGCTCTGTGGATGTACGACTACCTCAATCTGATCAGATCGCAGGCCAAATAACCACTTGGCCTCGATCACCTCCAGCCCTTTGTTCATCAACGTAGCTGAATCGATGGTTATCTTGGCCCCCATCGCCCAGTTTGGGTGTTTCAGGGCTTGAGCCTTTGTTACCGTCGATAAAAATTCCCGTGTTTTCCCCCGAAACGGGCCTCCCGAGGCTGTCAGGATAATTTTCTCGATGGGGTTGTGAAACTCACCAACCAGACATTGAAAAATCGCTGAATGTTCCGAATCGACGGGGTAGATATTGACACCTTTCTGAGCCGCCAGCCGCGTAATGAGTTCACCCGCTACTACGAGCGTCTCTTTATTGGCCAGAGCGATCGACTTCCCGCCTTCAATGGCCTTGATCGTCGGCAGCAGACCAGCATAGCCAACCATAGCTGTCAAGACCATGTCGATAGCATCCATCTGAACTACCGAAGCAATGGCTTTGGCACCTGCATATACCTTAATGCCCAGCGGATCGAGGGCCGAAAAGACCTGATCGTAGCGATCTTCATTGCAGATAACCACTACATTAGGCTGTAAGTCAATGGCCTGCTCAATGAGCAGATGGGCGTTATTATTGGTGGTTAGCACTTCCACCTGAAACTGGTCGGGATGCGCTTTTATTACCTCTACAGCCTGCGTACCGATCGAACCGGTCGAACCCAGAATGGCAATATGTCGTTTTTTAATTTCAGTCATTTAGTTCTTAGCAAGTCAAAATTGACTTTAACATTCAATTCTTCTTCAATGGCCCGGATGAAATAAAGACCATCAGGATCGGTGACCAGTAAATCATCAATAAAATCCTGGTTAGTTTTCCCAGAATAATTAATAGTACTTTTGATCCGTTGTATGTATCGCTTACGAGTATCTGCGAGCAAAGGATCGTCCAGCTTCAGTAATTGGATCAGATTGGTTGCTTCTAAGTCATTGGGATTAGCAGTATCATAATTCCCCTCGAAGTAAATAATACGTTGTTCAAAGTCATGTGCTGTCGGGTATAAAACAGGCTGAAAATCTACCCATTTTTTACCCTTCTCACTATTCCACTGCGCCTTAACTAGAAACCAATTTTCATAGTTGTCATCTAGCGTACCTTTGATCGTAGGGTTAAAATGTTCAATATCTTTCTTATCAGCCCGACCTAAATACGTTTCTGTATAAGCACAAATATTAAACTGTTCATCACAAAGCGCTTGTGCCAACTTTTTATTATCTCCACCGTCTTTGTATGTTAACTTCTTTGAAAGAACTTTTGAATCGGCTGGTTTATCAATTCGTCGCATCCAACTCAAAAATTATAACGATTACCTAACTCAATACGATCAGCGATCAACTCATTTTTCCTTTTCTCATCGGTTTCTTGCCGGATTAATGACCCTAGACGGCGATATTCCTGATAAGCTTCTAATCCTTTATCCAGCATGAGTTCATTCAAACCAAAATCCTGCCGTAAGACATCATTTGGGTCATCGCCAATGGGCGCTACCCCGTTTCGGCATTTCACCTCACCGTTTTCATCAAAATACAAAATGAACCGTTCGCATGGCTCAAAGGCGGATGCAATGATCGGCGAGTGAGTTGCAAAGAAGAATTGAGCTTGGGGGGCTAGATCCTTATAATATTGGATCAAGCGACGTTGAATATCTGGAAATAGTGAACGTTCGGGCTCGTCGAAAAGTATTACTGTGTCTGTTGTATCAAATTTGTAGATGGGAATAGCGGTTGCTAGAAGTTGGCGTGTGCCTGTGCTCATATTTGAACTATCTATTTTAACGCCTTGCCTAGTACGTAGCGTAATAGGAACATTTCCTGTCTCGCCATCATTTAATTCTAGAAAAAAGTAATTTAAAATCGGGTTCAGACATTCCTCTGCTAGCTTAATACGCGGATCAGCCTCTACCCACTTTTGCAGTTCCTCTGTGACAGTAGCCTTAGGCGTATTTTGAATAATATTTTTGATCTGAGTTACTGTGGCCTCATCATAATCATCAATCTCTTTAAGTAAATACTGCCAGGTAGATAATGATTGCATATCGCCTAATGAAATAACTTTCTTAGACCCTGCTGTACTAATACGCCCCTCATAGTCTACCTTTTCTTTTTCAACCTGCGTATCGGTTTTAATAAAATCAGAAAAAGTTTGAGGCTGATTTTTTTGATCAAATAAGAATGCATCTGCTTCTCGGGCAATAGATTCTTTTATTAATAGAGATAGCTTCTGAGTATTTTTAATAGTATCTATTAGATTATTATTTTCAAGCCATTTCATTAAAATACCTATTCTTACATTAATAAGTCTATCATACTTACTTAAGTCTTCGGTTTGATAAGAATATACTGAACCTTTATTTTCAATTATAATTGAGAGTGGACTACTAAAAAAATCAAACTTACCCCAATTGCTGTGTATAATTTCTTGATTATTTATGGCAAGATAACTATCTTCAAGTAGCTGAAAGAAATTCCAAATAATAGTCAACAACGTTGTCTTACCCGTTCCACTCTGCCCAATGAAACATACTTTTTCTAACGGCTGTCCTGCTTTTGGATGATCAGCCGGGTAGGTAAAATCAAACTTTATATTTTTAAACTGGCGGTATTCGCCAATGTCAATGCCTGTTATTTTCATTGTTCATTAACCATTATACATTTTGCACTACCTGCAACAACCCCTCGGCGATTTTGCGGTCATTGCTTAGGCGTGGGACTTTGTTTTGGCCGCCCAGCTTTCCTTGAGACTTCATATAGCGCTGAAAGGTACCCCGTGGCAAGGCTATTAATTTGAGCGGCTGTAAGATAGAGCCTGTAATCAGGTCATCGTAATAAACGTTCAGTTCGATCAGGCGATTGTCTAAGTCCTTTGCGAACGCAACTGGGTCATGTGGGGGTGTAGCAAATTCGATGAACCATTCGTGGTAAGGCAGCCCTTCTTTCGGACTAACCATCGGCGCAACCGTAAATTCAACCACTTCAGTTTCAGGATGCTTCTGCATGGCAAACTGCAAGGCCTTTTCTACCTCTTCGCCAATAACGTGCTCACCAAAAGCTGAAATAAAATGCTTGATCCGACCGGTTACCAATAAGCGATAAGGTTCGCGCGACACGAACTTAACCGTATCGCCGATGGAATATCCCCAAAGCCCCGCGTTATTGTTGATGATTACTGCATAGTTTTTACCCAACTCCACCTCGTCAATAGTCAGTCGGCGCGGGTTTTCCGAATAGAATTCGTCAGCGGCAATAAATTCGAAAAAAATACCGCTGTTCAGGAGCATCAACAGACCTTCTTCGGCCTGCGAATCCTGAAACGCAATGAATCCTTCTGAAGCGGGGTAGGTCTCAATGGAATCAATGCGCTTGCCGATGCTCTCAAACAATTTGGCGCGATAAGGCTCAAAATTCACCCCTCCGTACACAAAGAGCGAAAAGTCAGGGAAAACGTCTTTGATTAGTTTGCCTGTCCGCTCCTGAATCCGATCGAAGTACATCTGCACCCAGGGCGGAATACCGGAAATCAGCGACATCGGTTCTGGTAAGGTCTCGTCGATGATTTTCTCCAGCTTCGTTTCCCAGTCTTCGATGGTATTGGTTTCGTAGGTGGGCATCTGATTGGTGCGCAGATAGGCTGGAACGTGGTGATTGACAATGCCCGACAACCGACCAATATTGATCCCTGCTTTCTGTGTCAGTTCGGGACTACCCGAAAGAAAAATAAGCTTTTTATCCAGAAAGGCGCTGTTGCCCGTTTCGGCCACGTAGTTCAGCAGGGCATCTCGGGCCGAGTTGATATGATTCGGAATCGAATCGCTCGTGATCGGGATATATTTGGTACCCGAGGTGGTACCCGACGTTTTGGCGAAGTACAACGGTTTCCCTTTCCACAGAACGTCGGAATCGCCATGCAAAACCTGTTCGATGTATGGCTTCAGGTCTTCATAGTCACGAACGGGAACGGCCTGCCGAAACTCGTCAACTGTTCGTACGTCTTTCAGTCGGTGGTCGCGTCCAAACACCGTATCTTTTCCACCTTCAACTAATTTCTGAAACCAGTTTTGCTGAGCCTGAGCCGGTCGAAACATCCAGTCTTGCTGACGTTCTACTACCCACTTAGCCAACGGCTTACTCACAACCGAACGAATACCCATAATACTGCAAAGGTAATGGAGATTCTACTTTGTAGACTATGCCCATGACCGGGTTAGTCAGAATGGCTTTTTAAACGGTTATTTCTGCCTGAAGCAACTACTGATTTATCAGCTTTGCTGTACGTTATTGTTCAAATATTGTTACTGGTCTGCAACCTTGTTGATGATTAAGCGCATCTAGTGCTAAAAAACGCAATTCATATGAAAAAAATCATTTTCGCGCTGGTAATTATTTCGCTCGGAACAGGACCATGTATAGCTCAAGAGCGCATTGATGCCACCCTGGCTACAATGCAAATGCTCCTTCAACAAACAAGTCTCCCTGCGTCGGCAACGGTTATTAAACCGCTCGCCAAAGCGTATGCGATTCAAATTAACAACCATGTTTTTCCGTTACAAGAAACAACTCATCTGGATTGGAGCAAAAGCGGAAAGGGCGCGTATCAGGTCGAGTTCTTTTTACAAAAGGGAACAGCCATCACTGACGCTACAGACCCCGGTTTTCGTCGAGCTTATTGGAAAATTCCACTCTCATCGAAACAAGCTTGTCAGAAGTTTATAGCGCTTTTCGACAGTCTTCGCACTGAGATGCGGAGGGGATAAGGTTTTGCCTTTACCTCAGATTTGCCTTATTATCGTTACAAACCAATTATTGGAGTGCCGGAAAAACTATTTATCCAGACGTACGATTGGAACGGGAATTTTGTCAGATTCTCCCTATTTTTGTACACTTTTCAAAAAATCAGTACTCGTAATAAGGCGTTCTGCGTCAACCTATAATGGGACTTTTTAATTTTCTAACCAGCGACATTGCAATTGACCTGGGCACAGCGAATACCTTGATTATTCACAAGGACAGGATTGTGGTGGATGAGCCTTCGATTATTGCAATGGACAAAGTCAGCGGAAAAGTGCTGGCGATTGGCCACAAGGCCATGCAGATGCATGAAAAGACGAACGAAAATATCAAAACCATTCGCCCCCTGAAAGATGGTGTTATTGCCGATTTTACGGCAGCCGAACTCATGATTCGGGGCATGATTAAGATGATCGATACGGGCAGCAAGCTATTTTCGCCCTCGCACCGAATGGTCATCTGTATTCCGTCGGGGATTACCGAAGTAGAAAAACGGGCCGTTAAAGACTCTGCTGAGCATGCCGGGGCTAAGGAAGTGTATATGGTACATGAGCCGATTGCCGCAGCCATCGGTATCGGTATCGACATCACCCAGCCCAACGGTACGATGATTGTTGACATCGGCGGTGGCACTACTGAGATTGCCGTAATCGCCCTTTCTGGTATCGTATGTGAACAGTCGATCCGGATTGCGGGCGACGTCTTTACACGGGACATTGTCGATTACATGCGTCGGGAACACAACCTGCTCATTGGTGAACGGTCGGCCGAGCAAATCAAAATGGAAGTTGGTTCAGCCCTGCCTGAACTCGACAATCCTCCAGCCGATTATGAAATCCGGGGTCGTGACCTGATGACGGGTATCCCAAAAGAAATCAAGGTTACCTACAGCGAAATCGCCTACTCACTCGATAAGTCGATCTCGAAGATTGAAGAGGCTACTATGAAAGCCCTCGAGATTTCGCCACCGGAGCTGTCAGCCGACATTTACACCAATGGTATTCACCTGACGGGTGGTGGGGCATTGTTGCATGGTCTGGATAAGCGGCTGGGAGCGAAAACCAAACTACCAATTCACGTAGCCGATGATCCACTCAAAGCCGTTGTGAAGGGTACCGGTGAAGTGATCAAGAATCTGGATTTGTATAAATCTGTTCTGATTAGTTAAAGTAACGCGGGTAGAAACCCGTGCTCTGTAGGTGATCACAAAATCGCTATAGAGCGCGGGTCTCCTCCCGCGTTACTTGTATATATGGGAGAGTTAGTTGATTTTTTCTTACGAAGCCGGAACTTCATCCTGTTTGTGTTGCTGGAAGTACTCTGTTTTTACTTCATCATCAACACCAGCAACTATTGGGGCGTTACGTACTTCAATACCTCGAATCGGTATGCGGCTCAGATACTGGCCTGGTCGAACGCAGCCAATCAATACGCCAGCCTCCGCCAAGTCAATGCTGACCTGGCCCTCGAAAACCAACAATTACACGCTCGACTAACTAAATTGCTTCAAAGCAAACCGGCTGCCCCTGCCGAATATCAGGCCGACTCGGCTTTTGCCGATCGGTTTAAATTTACGGTAGCCAAAGTGGTGAATAACACGACGCAATTCGCCAACAACTACATTACTATCGACAAAGGCACCGACGACGGCATTCGGCCGGGTATGGGGGTTATTTCCCCAACAGGTGTAGTAGGAAAAGTCAAAGTCTGTAACCAGCATTTTTCGGTAATCACGTCAATTCTGCATTCAGAGTTTCTGGTCTCATCGAAGCTGGTAAAAGCAGGTGAGATCGGCTCGGCCAAGTGGGATGGTGTTGACCCTCACCTGATTAAGTTAGATGCTATTCCTCGTTACAAGCCTGTTGCCAAAGGCGATTCGGTTGTTACATCTGAATTTAATTCGACATTCCCCCCTGGTATTTTAGTCGGTCGCGTTCGTACAGTAGGCGTCCAGCCCAATCAGACATTCCATGACCTTACTCTGAATCTGGCTACTAATTTCAGCAATCTATCGTTTGTTTACGTAGTCGAAAATCGACTGAGAGCGGATCAGGATCAGTTAGAAAAACAAGTTGAAACTGAAAAATAAAAGCAGAGGCCGTTAGTCGGTAGCTTATCCAAATGGCTATTGTTAACGACCTTTGACTGACAACTTTTACCCAATGACTTTACGCGAAATCGTATCGACCGTATTGCTGTTTTTGCTCTACCTCGTATTGCAAATTGTGCTTGTACGGAATCTGGTGCTCTTCGATTATGCATTTTGCTTTGTTTATATCGCCTGTATCCTGCTCCTGCCCAATGAAACAAGCCTGACCTGGCTGTTGCTCATTGCTTTCGTGACAGGTATCATCGTCGATATGTTTTACAATACGTTAGGTATGCATGCGGCCGCAACGGTGCTGATGGCCTATTGCCGACCGTTTATTGTTCGGGCACAAATAGACGTGCCAGGCCTCGAATCCCGTATCGAATTTTCACTGAAAGAATTAGGTACAGGTGCTTTCTTCCGGTATGTCATCATATTGGCACTTATTCACCATACAGCGCTGTTCTTTATTGAAGCCAGCAGCCTGTCGTTGATTATCCCAACACTTATTCGGGTTGTTGCCAGCACTTTGTTTACCACATTGAGCATCGTGCTTATCCAGTTCTTCACAAGAAACTAAACGATGTAGGGTATAGCTCCCTATATCATAAATCGTCCTTATGGCTGAGACACTCATCATCCCGCAAACAACTGACCGGCAGGCCATTTACGAAAGTCTGATTCCACAACTAACTGCCCTGGTCGAAGGGGAGCCGGATCTAATAGCTAATCTGGCGAATATTGCCGCAGCGCTGAAAGAAGCGTTCGGCTTTTTCTGGGTAGGGTTTTATCTCAAAAAGAATGATCAGTTGGTATTAGGGCCTTTTCAGGGGCCAATTGCCTGTACGCGCATTGCTTTCAACAAGGGCGTTTGCGGGGCTGCCTATACTCGTAAAGAGACGATTCTGGTGCCCGATGTTGAGCAGTTTCCAGGCCACATTGCCTGTAGTTCGGCTTCCCAATCCGAAATTGTTGTGCCTGTATTTGACAAAGCAGGCAATGTAACCATGGTGTTAGATGTAGATAGTGACCAGCTCAATGATTTTAGCGCAACCGACGCTGATGGGCTAGAAACAATCAGCCGGCTAATTACTTCATTACAAACGAATTAATGCCGATAAACACAGTGGCTCCACGGCGAACACTAAGACTACTATGCCCTTTGTACCCATGTGTTAACTACACATACATCGGTTAAGATGCAATTAAAATCATGGCGTTCGTTAAACCGAACCGCACGTTACCCGTCTCATAATCGGATTAACGACAAAAACCATGATAAAGAAACTTATGCTGAGCGGACTAATGCTTTCGCTCTTATCGCTCCCCTTACTCGCTCAAACAGCTACTTCGGAAGCACCCGCCCAAACTAGCCCACGTATGGGCCGTGGTCGCGCCATGCAATCCTATCAGGCGGCTGATCCAGCCACACGCGCTCAACGAATGACTGACCGGATGAAACAGCAGCTTGGGCTTGATGAGGCTACGACCAAAAAGGTATATGATGTCACGTTAGCGCGGGCTCAAAAGGTTGATGCAATTCAGAAAGGTTCGGACGATAACAAGACGAAAGCGCAGGCGCTGAAAGCCAATGCCGACGACTACAAAGCGAAGCTAAAGTCAATCCTGACACCCGATCAGTTCACAAAGATGGAATCGATGCGGAGCCAAATGCGAAAGGGGCGTCGTGGCCCAGGCGATGGCGACAACGAACAGGGCAACAACTAGTTTTTGCGTCTTTTATAGAAAAGCAGCCCATTAAGGATCGATCCTCAATGGGCTGCTTTTCTATTGTACATGGTAGCAGTAAAGATTGGCACTTCGTTACTTTTTCAGGAAAACAATAGAGTACGCTCATGGCCTCTTTTCTTTCGCGTCGATCTTTTGCCAGACAAACAGCCCTGGCAACTGCAACCACCTTGGCAGCGCCAACGATTCTTTCTGCCAATCCCTACCAGCGTAAAGCGGATACCGTGGTATTAGGTCATAATGGATTTAAGTATCGGGTAGTACCGGGCTGGGGTGTTTTAGATACCTCCAAAAACCCGGTCAACGATTGTCACGAGATGGTTCAGGATGCAAAAGGCCGGATAATCCTTCTGACCAACGAGACCAAAAACAACATACTCATCTACGACAAGTCGGGTAAACTGCTTGATACCTGGGGTCACGATTACCCAGGCGGTCACGGCCTGACAATTGCTGGCGAAGGCGCTGACCAATACCTGCTCATTGCCGACCCCGAACGCCATCAGGTTATCAAAACGGATTTGACCGGAAGGGAGTTTTTGAAGATCGACTATCCGAGAGAAACGGGCAAGTATGATTACCCGACTCTGTTCAAACCCACCGAAACGGCTGTCAACCCGGCCAATGGCGATATATATGTTGTCGATGGATATGGCCTTAATTACGTCATGCAATACGATAAGAACGGTAAACTGATCCGTTTTTGGGGTGGTAAAGGCGAAACCAATGACACCTTCGACTGTTGTCACGGAATTGTTGTAGACCGACGTAATGCCGCCAATCCGATCCTTTTAATCACCGACCGGCGGCACAATGCACTGAAACGCTTTTCGCTGGATGGCAAGTATCTCTCTACCATTGCCTTACCTGGCTCTTACATTTGTCGCCCGGTTATTCACGGCAATAGCCTATATGGTGCGGTATTCCGTAGTACATCCGATGCCTATCCCGATTCAGGTTATATTACTATCTTAGACAAAAATGACCGGGTTGTATCCACACCGGGCGGAACAGAGCCAATTTATCAGGATGGGAAATTAGGCGAACAGCGGAAAGACCGATCTAATTCTCCTTTCCTGCATCCACATGATGTGCTGGTCGATGAAGACGAAAATGTTTATGTAGCTCAATGGGCTTCTAAAAAAACATATCCAATCAAATTGGAGCGGGTTGCCTGACCTTAATTCTTGTATGAACCAATTTATTCTGGCGCAAGCTACTGTTTCGCCACCCGCCGACTGGGTGCTATTCTGGGGACATTTTCACCCACTTATTGTCCATCTGCCCATCGGCTTTCTGCTGATTGCCGGTCTGCTCGAACTGGATCGATTAACTCGCCGTAATACGGTCAGTCAGCACACGATAACGCTTATTTTGTTCTGGTCGGCCGTAAGCGCAACGATGGCCTGTTTGTTTGGTTACATGCTTTCGCTGGGTGGTGGCTATGAAGCTGAAACGTTGGATTCTCACAAATGGGAAGGTATTGGCGTAGCCGTTTTTGCATGGCTTGCCTGGTCCGTAAAATCCGAAAATCTGGGTCGTATCATCCCTATAGCCCAACTAGCCTATTTGCCTGCACTCGGTGTTGCGCTTTTGCTCCTATTGTTTGCGGGGCATAATGGGGGGAATTTGACCCACGGCTCCGATTATCTTACTCAGTATGCGCCTGGCCCAATCCGTTCTTTAGCCGGACTGCCTCCCAAACAACCAACCTTTAAGGCTGAACCGATCAAGGATGTTAATCAGGCCATGGTGTATCAGCAGATCGTAAATCCGATTCTGCAAACCCGCTGCGTGCAATGCCATAATGCCGAAAAATCGAAGGCCGACCTCCGGCTCGACAGCCCTGAGATGATCAAAAAAGGGTATGAAGATGGTCCCGTCTTTGTTTCTGGCAAAAGTGCCAACAGCGAATTGATCAAGGTCTGTTTACTCCCGGTAGAAGATGATCACCATATGCCACCCAAGGGCAAAAACCAGTTGACGGAAGGCCAGATCGCGCTGTTGACCTGGTGGATCGATCAGGGCGCCCCGTTCGACAAAAAAGTGTCGGATTTAACCGTCAACGATGCCATTCGTCCGGTACTGGCTTCGCTAAATGGAGGTGGGCCTATTGAAGCAGGAGGCTCAACCGTAGCATCTGCTCCCGCCCCTGAATCACCCGTGTTGACCATGAAAATGGAAGCCGCCGACCCCAAAGCGGTTGATGAGTTAAAGAAAGCGGGCCTATTGGTATTACCCCTATCGAAAGAACAAAACCAGCTCGAAGTCAGCGCCGTAAACGCCCGCAGTTTCAACGACGCCCAGGCTGCTTTACTGCCTAAAGTCAGCAAGCAGCTGGTCTGGCTGAAACTGGGCGACACACAAATCTCGGATGCAGCCCTGGCCCAGGTAGCCAAGCTTGAAAACCTGCAAAAATTACATCTGGAGCAGACTAAAATTACCGATGCAGGGCTGAAACAGCTTAAGAACCTACCCAACCTCGAATACCTAAATCTGTATGGCACGGGTGTTACGGATGCTGGTCTGGCAGAGTTAACAAATCTGAAAAACCTTAAAACGGTTTATCTCTGGCAAACCAAAGTAACCGATCAGGGTGTAGCGAACTTAAAAAAGGCCATGCCTAAACTGGACGTGATTGGTGGGCTCAGCGAACAGGCAATTGCTGAACTGGCTAAAACAGCCGAACCAGCCAAATAGTACCTTTTCTGACAGTATTACCAGGATTAATGGTTAAGTAAAACCCTGTTTTATCCTGTTAATACTGTCAGAAAAACTGCACATTTTTGGATTTTTCTTTGTTATTTTTGTAATAGTATCCCAACGCTTTATCTTGTTTGTATGCTCATTTGGTCTGACATACGATTCCGATACGTTCTGCTTAGCGCAACGATTGGCCTGTTTGGTGCTTCCGTCTGGTTGACGTCTTGCCGAACATCCATCGAAAAACCGGCTGAACTTATTGCCGTTGAAGCTACCCTACCCGAAAAAGTCGATTACAACCTGCACGTTAAGCCAATTCTGTCGGATCGGTGCTTTGCCTGCCATGGCCCCGATAAAGCCAAACAACAGGCAGGACTCCGGCTAGACACGCCCGAAGGGGCTTATGAAGCTTTACAGAAAACGGGACATACCGCCATCGTCCCTGGCAATCTGGCCAAAAGCGAGTTGGCCCATCGTATCCTCAGCACCGACCCGGAGGAAATGATGCCCACGCCCAAATCAAACCTGAGCCTGACGACTGAAGAAAAAGCTCTTTTGCTGCGATGGATCGAACAGGGGGCCGAATACAAAGAACACTGGTCGCTCATTGCGCCCACGATGCCCGAAATCCCACAGGTGAAAGACCAGCAGTGGGCTAAAAACGACATCGACCGATTCATCCTGGCCAAACAGGAAGCCAAAAAGCTGGGGCATGCACCCGAAGCCGACAAGACAACCCTGCTTCGACGGGTAAGCCTCGATCTGATTGGCCTGCCTCCTACTCCAGCCGAAATTGATGCGTTCCTGGCTGATAAATCCCCAAATGCGTACGAGAAAGTCGTAAATCGGCTGCTGAATAACCCTCATTATGGCGAACGTCAGGCTGTCGAATGGCTCGATGTGGCCCACTATGCCGATACCCATGGCTATCAGGACGACGGTCTTCGCACCATGTGGCCTTATCGGGACTGGGTCATTCGGGCTTACAATCGGAACCTCTCCTTCGACCGATTTATTACCTGGCAGCTAGCGGGCGATCTACTGCCGAATCCGAATCGTGACCAGCTCATCGCAACAGCCTTCAATCGCAATCACCAGCAGAGTCAGGAAGGTGGTATTGTTGATGAAGAGTATCGGGTCGAATATGTAGCCGATCGCACCAACACCTTTGGGAAGGCCATGCTGGGCCTAACGGTCGAATGTGCCCGCTGCCATGATCACAAGTATGATCCCATCAGCCAGAAAGATTATTACTCACTGTTCGCATTTTTTAACAGTAATAACGACCGGGGACAGATTCCGTACAATGGCGAAGCCGCCCCGACCATTACGTTGACCAAGCCCGAAACGGACGCCAAAATTAAGTTCATACGCGAGCGTCTTACGCCACTTGAACAGCAGCTTAATCCCAATCCGCCCGACTATCAGAAACGATTCGGTCAATGGCTGGGGCAGGCTGCCAAACGACCGCTCTCCTCCATCGACTCGGGCCTGATTGCCCACTATACCTTTGACGAAGCTGACCGAACCGATATTAGCGCCTTCGTAAAAGCAGATCGGGAAAAACGAAAACTGGAGGACGAAAAGCGCAAAAAAGAAGAGGAAGCACGGGCCAAGTCAAAAAAACCGGCCGAAAAACAGCCGGAAAAGAAAGAGCCTCCTAAGCGCAAAACCAAGGAAGAACTCTGGAAAGACCCGCGAAACGCCTTCGAAAACTCGGTCGACGATACCATTCCTGCTCGCTTAAGTGGCGACCCTGACAAGGTGCCTTATACTGTTCCGGGGCGATTTGGAAAGGCGCGTTATTTCCCCGGAGATAGCTACATTGAACTACCCTCGAAATTCGGGGCTTTCGAACAAAACGAGCCGTTCTCTATTAGTAGCTGGTTCAACCTGGCGAAGCCCAATATGGCGCTGACCTTTCTGGGCAGGACTACAGGACCGATGGATGGGCAACGCGGTTACCAGCTCGACCTATTAGCCGACGGTCGCCTTAAACTGACACTCAGCCATGTTTGGCCGTCCAATGCCATTGATGTGGAAACGACAGAGAAAGTACCCGTTCATCAGTGGTTTCAGGTGGCGTTGACCTACGATGGGATGGGCCAGGCTCAGGGCGTGCATCTGTATCTGAATGGCAAACCCATGCATACGAAAGTCGTTGCCGATCATCTGATTCACAGTATGGTATGGGGTAAAGATCGCACCCACTGGGCTCAGCATTCGTTTTATGTAGGCCGGATGCATGATAACTTCTACAAAGATTTTGCCGTTGACGAACTCCGCATTTACAACCGCTGCCTGACACCACTGGAAATACCCCGACTGGCTGGTCAGGCCGACGCGCTGGCCAATGCCCTGCATACCGCTAACCGAACGCCCGAGCAGCGGTCAGGCCTGTACAACTATTATGTGACCACCCAAGACCCTGTTTATAGAAATACCTTTGCGCAGGCTATGAAACTGCGTGGGGAACAGCTCATGCTCTACACCAACTCCGACCAGGTGATGGTGATGGAAGAGCGAAAGACGCCCCGCGAAACTCATCTGCTGAAGCGTGGGGCTTACGACGCACCGGGCGAGGTTGTCACCCCAGCCGTTTTACACAGCCTGAATCCACTCGACGACGATCTTCCCAAAAACCGATTGGGTTTGGCGCAATGGCTGCTGTCAGACAAAAACCCCCTGTTCAGCCGGGTAATTGTGAATCGAGTATGGCAACAGTATTTCGGACAGGGGTTAGCCAAAAACAGTGACGATTTTGGCAATCAGGGGGCGTTGCCAAGCCATCCCGAATTACTGGACTATCTGGCTGTACGGTTTAGGGAATCTGGCGGTCCGCACGGCTGGAACTTAAAAGCGTTACACAAAGAAATTGTGATGTCGGCCACCTACCGCCAGTCATCGACCGTATCTGAAAAAGACCGAGAAGCTGATCCGGATAATCTGTATCTGACCCGGGGAGCTAGCTATCGGATGTCGGCCGAGCAGGTGCGGGATAATGCACTGGCCGTCAGTGGACTTCTCACGCAACGAATTGGCGGCCCTAGTGTCCATCCCTATCAACCAGCCGGTATCTGGGAGGCTCTGGCTACCCGAAATGCGGTCAAATACGTTCAGAATCATAAAGATAGTCTCTATCGACGGTCGATGTACACCATCTGGAAGCGTTCGTCGCCACCGCCCATGATGTTGAACTTCGATGCAGCCGAACGGCATACCTGTATCGTCAAACGCCAGAAAACCAACACCCCGCTGCAGGCACTGGTCACCCTCAATGATCCGCAGTTTGTCGAAGCCGCGCGAGTATTAGCCCAGCGAATAGGACAACAGGATGCAGGCAAACAGGATGAAAGAAAGGTAATCAACGACCTGTTCAAAGCTGTGATCAGCCGCCCGGCCCGTGCAGAGGAAGTAACATTAATGCAACAACTCTATGCCGAGGAACTGGCCGACTTTAAGAAGAATCCCAAGCGAGCGGCTGAGTTGTTATCGGTAGGTGAATATCCGATTGATACACATCAGAACCCTGCCGAACTAGCCGCCTGGACGGTGGTGAGTAGTACGGTAATGAATTTTGACGAAGCGATTATTAAACGATAGTCATTCGCTTCGCTGTCATGTGTGTCAGTTGCTACACCGCCATTCCCGATAGCCAGGGCTATTAATGATGGTAAAAACAGCAAGGCGTATAACGCAAACAAAACAACCTGTAACGATGGACATTCAGGATCACCTTCATGACCAACTGAGCCGCCGTACTTTTCTGGGCCAGACCAGCGCAGGCTTAGGCACTATTGCCCTCGCTTCGCTGCTCAATCCAACCAACTTGTTTGGCGGATCGTCCAGTATGAGTTCGCCTGGTGATAACCCAATCGTCGGCAAACCTCATTTCCCGCCCAAAGTCAAACGCGTTATCTACCTGTTCCAGAGTGGAGCGCCCTCGCAACTGGAGCTATATGATTATAAGCCCAAATTAGAAGCCATGTGGGGTCAGGATCTGCCCGAATCGGTTCGAAAAGGCCAGCGCCTGACTGGAATGACCGCTGGGCAAAGCCGTTTCCCATTGGCCGCTTCCAAATATAAATTTGCCCAGTACGGCCCCGGCCGAATGTGGATAAGTGAATTACTGCCCAATATTTCCCGGTTAGCTGGCGATCTGACTTTCGTGCGGTCACTTCATACCGAAGCCATCAACCACGATCCAGCCGTTACCTTTTTTCAAACGGGTAGCCAACAGGCCGGACGACCCAGCTTTGGGTCGTGGGTAAGCTATGGGTTAGGTTCCGACAATCAGAACTTACCCGCTTTTGTGGTGCTTTTGTCGAAAGGCCGCGATGGTGACCAGCCACTATATGCCAAATTGTGGAGCAATGGGTTTCTGCCCTCGGTTCATCAGGGCGTTGTATTCCGATCGGGCCCCGACCCGGTCTATTACCTGAACAACCCGCCCGGCATTGACAAGACAAGCCGTCGGCGTATGCTTAATTACCTGGGTAAGATGCATCAGGAACAATTCAAACATGTGCTGGACCCGGAAATCAACAACCGCATGGCGCAGTACGAAATGGCCTATCGGATGCAAACGTCAGTGCCCGAAACGCTTGATATTTCGAAAGAACCCGATTACATTTTCGATATGTACGGACCTGAGAGTCGTAAGCCAGGTACATTTGCGGCCAATTGTCTGCTAGCCCGTAAGCTCATCGAAAAAGATGTGAAGTTTGTCCAGTTATACCACCAGGGATGGGATCAGCACGGTAACCTGCCCAACGACATTAAAATTCAGACCAAAAGCGTTGATCAGCCGTCGGCAGCACTGGTTATGGATTTGAAACAACGGGGTCTTTTGGACGACACGCTGGTAATCTGGGGTGGAGAGTTTGGGCGGGGAGCCTACTCACAGGGCAAATTAACCCGCGACAACTACGGACGCGACCATCACCCCAGAGCGTTTACCATCTGGATGGCCGGAGCGGGCGTAAAAAAAGGACTCGTTTATGGCGAAACCGACGACTTTGGATATAACGTCATTAATGAGCCGGTTCACGTTCACGATTTCCAGGCTACGGTATTGCATTTGCTGGGTGTCGATCATGAAAAACTAACCTTTAAAAGCCAAGGCCGCCGGTATCGATTGACCGATGTGCATGGTAATGTTATTAAACCATTATTGGCATAATAAAACCTTGCAAGTATCTTAGTAAAAACAATAAGATACTTGCAAGATTGAGACTACTTTTTGCCACTCTTTTTCTAATCGCCTACTCCGGGCAAGCGCAATTCCGCTATGGGAACGAATGGATTGTTCCGACTCAATCCTATGCCAAAATAAGTATTCGGGAGGATGGCGTTTACCGACTTACCTATACTGAATTGGTTCGTGCCGGTTTTGCTTCTGATACAATTAACCCCAAAAATCTACAACTCTTTCACAGAGGCCATGAACTGGCTATTGAAGTCAGTGGCGATGAAGACGGCCGATTCGACAAGAGCGATTTTATTCAATTCTACGCCGAAAAAAATAAAGGGGAACTCGATAGCTTAGTTTATTATCACACTACACGAGCCAATCCATACCAAAGCCTATTTTCAGACGAAACATTTTATTTTCTGACGGTAGGATCAAAACCGGGACTTCGGCTTCCTTCGTTCGTTGGCAAACCTACTAATCAGGCGCCCGAACCGTATCACCTCGAACAACAGATCACGGCCTTTACTAGTCAATATTCGTTCAACAATTCCATTGGGTTAGTACCTCCTGTTCAGCAAAGCTATTTTGAAGAGGGCGAAGGCTGGACAGGGGATTATATCGGGCCAGACTCATTAGCCCGCTTTCAAATACGGTTTCAGAATCGGGTCGTCGATAGTAACCAGCCTCCTACGTTTACGTTTCAACTGAATGGTCGTTCGCCCAACAAGCACCAGCTTTGGTACGCCCTGAACGATAACAGTCCTATCGATACACTTTCAATCGGCTCGTTCAGCCCTAAAAACGTGCAGCTAAACCTGAACGAAAATGTGATTAAAAATGAATCGATCCTTTTAAAAACCCAATCCCTGAACGTAAGCGCGTACGACTGGTATTCGATGACCTATCTGAAGGTCGTATACCCACAACGCTTTCTGATGAATGGGCAGCCCGGTAAGTACTTTTATCTACGCCCAAATACGGCAAATCAGTCAGTCGTACAAATTCCTGATCTGAATACCAACGCAATGGTATATGCACTGACAGGTCGGTACGCAACCGCCAAAATCAGGAATCAGCCAGAGCAGTTCATCGTTCCAAACACCTCGGTAGGGCAAACAATATTCATTAGCAATGAAATCAAAAAATCGCCTGCTGTTACGGTTGTTATTTTTCCGGTTATCAACCCTAAAACAAACAATTATCTGATCATTACGCACCGCTCGCTGCTCGAATCGGCTACCGAGTATGCCGCCTATCGGGCTTCAGACGTGGGTGGTAAGTACAAACCATTGGTCATTGAAACGAAGGCGATCTATGACCAATTTAACTATGGCGAGCGCAGCCCGATGGCGATTCGTCGGTTTGCCGATTTCATACTGTCAGGTGGGCCAGATAAGCATTTACTACTGCTGGGCCGGGGCATCAGTTTTCCTGATGTGTTGAAATCCTCTGAAACTGACGATCTGGTTCCAACATTCGGCTATCCGGGTTCTGATGCCCTGTTTACGATGGGCCTGGCAGATTTCCCCGAGTTTGTCCAGGCCATACCAACCGGCCGCATCAACGCAACCACCAATCAGCAAGCTCTGAATTATCTCGCCAAAGTCAAGGAATTTGAGCAGGCGCCACCTGCCGATTGGCAAAAACGGATGCTTCACTTAAATGGTGGCCACGACCAGGGCGAAATCCTATACCTCAAAAGTCTGATGGAACAGCTTCGTCCGATAGCCGAAAGCCCTTACATGGGTGCGCAAGTGACGTCGTTGTCGAAAAAAACGTTCGAAGAAGTTGAAGCCGTTGATATTTCGCAACCGATTAATGAGGGTGTGGGGATGGTAGGTTATACGGGGCATGGCTCCTCCAATACACTCGATTTTACGATTGGTTACTGCTCTGCCCCCGGTAGCCCTATCCATAACAAAGGCAAGTACCCGATCCTGTTTTTCAACGGTTGTAGCATCAATAACCTTTTTTACAAATACGATCCTCTCAGTACAGACTGGCTTATTACTCCCGATAAAGGGGCTATAGCCGTACTGGCAGGTTCCTTCTGGAGCTACCCAACCAGCACCCAAACCTATGCTGCCACCTTTTACAAAAAACTCTTTGCCGATAGCACTACCCTAACTCATACGTTGGGGCAACTACAACAGCAGGTCAATTTGGCTCTCAACCCATACAATGGAGACCTGACACTTCGCACAGACCTACAACAGATCATTTTGCAGGGTGATCCAGCATTGCATGTTTTTCCACTAGCCAAACCCGATTATGCCGCTCGAAAGCTGTTTATCGAGGCCCGAGAACCGGGGACCATCATCGCCAATAATGACTCTCTAACAGTCAACCTGGTTCTTTCCAACGCTGGTAAATTTTATGCCCGACAGTCCGTGTCACTACACTTCACCAAAACCTATAGGAACGGCACCGTTACCAGCCAGCGGCTTCTGGTCGATGTTACATCGGTTCGGGATACGATCGCCATTCCCATTAAAAAGGAGCTGTCTCTTAAGCAACTCGCCATTGTGGTGGATGGTGACAACCAGATTGACGAGCTGGTAGAAACGAATAACGAACTCAGCCTCGACCTAGCGGATTGGCCGATCATTCAGAAAGCCAGCATTTTCCCCGCTAGTGCTCTTCCCGATCAGTTGAATCCGATTCTGTCGGTAACCGTCGATGACCGGGCGCTCAAAAATGGAGATTACGTTTCGGCTAACCCGGTTGTTCAAGTTGGTCTGACCGATGAAAATCAGTTACCTCTGGATAACCTAAGGAATATCCAGACCTACCTAAAACCCTGCTCAAACTGCCCATTTGCTCTCCTGAGCCCCGAGTCGGGTTCCGCCATATCAGCCATATCCTTACTGGCTACGTATCGATTAACAAATCTGGCTCCTGGCTCTTATGAATTGCTGGTAACAGGCCGCGATGCAGCGGGAAATGCAGCGGGCAATGCCTACACTATCGCTTTTAAGGTAGCGGAGGTACGAGCCCCAACCGTCTGGAAAATCTATCCGAACCCAGGTAGGGATATCATCCAGACTAGTTTTACATTGGTCGGAAAATCAGCGCCCAAGTCAGCACAACTGCAGCTCATAAATAGCCTCGGAATTCTAGTTGATGTGTATACTGCCACCCCGTTCGTCGGTGAAAACACCATTTATCTGGAACGCTTCCAGCAGCTTCCGGCAGGTCTTTATCAGGCAACCTTACGTATTGACTGGGGCGACGGCCAGGAAGAGCAATTGCAGGAGAAGCTTATCAAATGGTAAAGAGAAGTTGTCCACTACTTACTCGACACCAGTTTCGATCAATAGTTGCTTTCGACGGTACCCATAAGCGATCAGACCTTTTCCGATACAGTCAGGACTACTTTGGCAGTAAGCAAGTACCGCGCTTTCCTTAAAAATCAAACCTGTCTGATAGGCATACACATCTACGTACCGATTTAGTGAAATGGCCGTCGAATCATTTTGTTTGCTAACCACCTGAATTGTATTTGGATAGCTTTCTTTACCAGCCATGTAGGCTTTCCCCACTTGCTCATAGCGAAAGGTAGTGGCAGGAAGCGAATTGTATTCGTTTGGGTTCCAGGTTGTGCTGATCGCAACTGGGAAGAAAAGCTTGATAAAGGCAATCGAATTTTCGGTCCGAATCAGGCTGTTGGGTAACTGTTGCAGCGTCCAGATCGAATCCGACTTCCAGGCATCTGTGGATTTGCTACGTTTGTATCGGATCAGTTTATAGGTTTTAGCTGTTTGTGAGGATAATCGCTCGCCAACTGTTTCTTTTAGGAAATAAGTACTAAAAACTGGGGAGGCACTCAGCGAGTAGGTTTCCTGCTGCACTTCATATACCCAGTAACGCCCCACCTCGATTGGCACGTACTGGCTATCATCGTTCACGATAGTATCGGCTGGTTGGCAAGCCAGCATCAACCCGAACAATATCCCTTGCCCTATCGCCCTTTTAAGTAATCCACCCATATTGTTATTTAACTAGAAGAGGAGTTCACATCGACATAATGCAGGAACTCCTCTTCATTCATTCAGGCTGTAACTTACTATGGCTGGTAGCTAGTTAGTCCATCTGACATACTACCTCCTTTCAAGGTAAGTTTCGATACGTTTCCATAGCTTGAAAGTTTTGGTCTAGTATATACCTTCTTTACCGATTGAGATGATTTGACTGAATAAGTGCGTTTCATAGAAGTAAACGGGGGATTTTATCATGATAGATTTAATTACTCAATAATCACTTTTATGATCTGCTTTGTGGTTTCGCCATTTGTCTGAAGCCGCAAAAAATAGACTCCAGGTGCTAAATGGCCAACCACGTTTACAGACGTAGATGTAGGGCGTTCATCTTGACGAAAAGTGACCGGGATTAATGTCCCTAACGCGTCGTATAGACTAACAGTGGACAATTCCAGGTTATTGGCAGATACAGTAAAGCAGCCATGATTTGGGTTCGGGTAGACAGATGCGCCAAGCATTTCCATACCGAAACCGGCTCGGATATCAATAATTTTTGACAACGCAGAACCTCCACCCATGTCTCGCTGAAGAAGTCGATAATAATATACTCGTCCTGCTTCCACGTCTCGATCCGTAAACGAATACGCTGATACGGCCTGTGTAGAGGAATGCCCTTCGACATAGCCAATTTTCTCAAGCCCATCAGGCGTTCGTCCTCTCAGAATATCAAAACCTTCGTTTTTATCTTCCCACGAGGTGGCCCAGGTCAGTTCTATCGTTTTGTCAGTTGGCTGGCCAGAAAACGCAACGAGTTCCACAGGGAGAGGGGCTGATGCATTTACAGTTAGTGTATTATCCAATCGAAAAGTCCCCACCGAGTTACTTGCTCCCCACGCATAAATTCTGAAACGAACGGCTTGGGGAGTTTTTAATGTAAAAGCAGGGCTTATTGATGTTGACGTAGTGGTTGAGAGCGTACCAGTTGTGATTGTTGTTTCAGAACCTGCTACGGAATAGGTCAGAAGATAATTCGCAGGTCCAGCCGCTGAACGACGAGCCGAAAGGGAAATACCCGTTATGTCTAGCTGATATCCACTAGTTGGCGTCAGGGTAAATTCATAGTAATCGTTGGCATCCTGAGCGGAGCTAATCCATCCTGTAGCATTTATGCTTCCAGAGCCTGACGTTGCTGTAACGCCAGTGCCCCGTGTTATATTAGAAGCCGTAATATTCGGGTCCTTTGACGTTACTGGCTGAGACGTCTGGCTTCCTGTAGCTCCACTAAAGTTATACGTTGCTACTTGTGCAAAAGTTAGTAGTGGAAGCCAACATAGTAGTATCAGTAGCCATGCTTTCATAAACTAAAATTTAATTTTAATATAAAAATTAATATACAAATACTTTTAAAAAGTAATAATATCATTTTAATTTGATAAAATGCATAGCTGATTGATAATCTGAAGACAATAAAAAGAGGCTCGCTGCATTAGCGAGCCTCTACCCCATTTTCAAATGACTAGACTGTTCGTCCTACCTACAATGACTATAGGCCCGAAATAATACGCGCATATACATTATTGACAGGATTAACGTCATACCCAGACCCACTGTCATTCGCAACGTTGACAGTAATACTGGAAACGCTTCCTGAGTTGGCCGTTGTGCGGGTCAGACTAAAACCGACGTTACGCTGGGTATTAGCATCCATGAACTGGCCCTCTTTTATTTTTAAAGTGATTTGCTGACCATCCTTTGTATTGATTACATCCCAGTTGGTGTTATCAACCGCTACATTAGTAATAACATTCGATGCATTAAGTACACTAGTGTTGGTCAAGGTTCCATCGAAAGTTAATGTATAGCCTGTAGGTACACTGAGCGTAATAGTTAATTGTCCGGACGTTGTAGAATGATAACCCACTTCATATAAATTCACCACAAAATTTCTGACATTATCAGGATCTGTAGCCGTGAATTGCGCTTGAGCGAGCATAATCGTTGGTGATATGTCGGGGCCATTTGTGGCCGTCACGCTCACGAATGTGGTTTGTGTACAGCTTCCCTGACCAGCCAGCAAGGTAAAGGTTTGCACGCCAGCAGCGGTTAATGTAGCCGAAACGGGTGAACCCGTAGATGGGCTAAGAACAGCCTGAGCTGGTGCACTCCATTGATAAGTTGTTGCCCCGGTTGCTGTCAGACTTACCGTCCCACCAATCGTGGTTGTAGCCGAAGAGGGCCCAGCCACAACAGAAATTGGCCCCTCAACTGCTACATTTCCACTCACTGCCGTAGCGCTGTTATTTGCAGAGCTCATTACCGTCAATGTGAACGAACCGGCTACAGTCGGGGTAATACTAATCTGTGTTGTTGACGTTGATACACCCGTTGTAGTCGTGCTGTTGGTACCGTTCGTTACGGTGTAGCTATATGTAGCCCCACCCAGGCCACTTACAGTAATAGCCAGATTAACAGGCTGCCCCGAACAAACCGCCGACGTGCTGGCTACCAACGTAGCTGAAAGTGGAGGTGCGAACTGAAAACGAGCCGAAACCGGGAAGTGGTCGGATGTTGTTGTTCCGCCTACGATCGGGCGTACTGCTGTAACCGAGTTCGGAATATAGGCAATACCACTAGCCGGAAAAGAGCCATTGGTGCTAATTTCATTCGAAATGATCAGGTGGTCGATAATATCAGGGTATGATGCCGTACTCGAAATGTTACAGGTGCTAAGCTGTTTCGTAATGGCCGTGTAATCGCCTGAAATGATGAAGTTGTTGAACGACGACACATTTGTTGTACTCGTTGTACCATCAATATAAATCGACTGGTCGGCATCGTCGTTAAAATCACCCATGATCATGACATTACTGGTCGGATAGGTTGCATCAAGATACGTTTTCAATGACCCAAAATCGGCTATCCGACGATTATATGATGATGCATCAGAGCCGGATTTGGCATGCACGCCAACCAGCTTAAAGTTTTTGGTAACCCCATTGATCATCACATCACAACTCATTAATAATGGGAACCGATTCGATGCCCAGGAACTTGAATTCAACTGACTGGCATCGGCTACAATCTGGCTGGCCGTTACGTTCTTGACAATGGCCGTGTTGTACACAAAACAAACCTTTTGTGCATAGGTGCTGGCATTACCCGGCACTTCAGGGCTGTCAAACCAGTGTGAGTAATAAATAGGCGGAGTACGGTTGGGATCAGCGCCACAGGTGTATGTGTATGACTTGCCCGTATTTGTATTCAGGGTAGCCACAATGGCATCTAGCTTTGTCAGGTCCGTAACTTCTTCCAGGCAGTAAATATCCTGATTCATGTTTTGCAGTTGCTGCCGTACATTATCCTGCTGTTGGGCCTCATTTGTAGGACCAAAGCCTGTATTACCTAGCCATTCCACATTCCACCACGTAATGTCCAGCGTATTATCTGCCGAAATGCCAGCCCCTCCAGTACCAACGCCGGGGCAGGAAACCGTATTCGGTGTAGCTCCGGGAACATCAGTCGTTGAACGGGGAAGTAGCTGGCAAGTACCATTGAATACGCCCACAATTCCCGTAACATCAAGAGTCCCCGTAGGCTTAGCTGCTGCCACCAGATCGGTACCGAGCTGAACCCGCATGATAACCGTGCCGCTACCCGTTGTCAATGTATAGTTCGTGTTGCCTGTAAACGTCCCACCCGATGGTGTAATAGTGTTCACTCCCGTAAGCGTCACCAGTTCGCCTTTGTGATCGCAAAGAGTAGTAGCGGAAACCGTAACGGGCGTAGGAATCGAATTTGGGGAAGTGGTTTTTACAAAACAGCTCGTGAAGTTCTTCAACTCCCGCTCCCCGTTGTAGGTTGCCAATACGCCTGTCACTTGTACCTCGTCACCAATGCTTAACTCAGGCACTTCAATCGAAGTACCCGTACCTGTGTACAACAGAATACCGCCTGTAGCATCCTGGATATAAATGTTCGTACCAATACTTGATGTAACACGCCCGGTTATCGTAAAGGTCACGCCATCGGCGGCATTGCGTACATCGCTTATTTTATAGGAGGTTCCACAAGCACCGCTGGCACCAGCTGTATAAACCGTTCCACTGAGCGATGCTGTTTGGGACGTGGGCACTTCTGTACTGCTCACTGTGGCAAGCCCTGTATAAGGCCCCGCAGAAAGGTTACTAACTAATCGAGTATAAATAGTTTGACTAAGTGTTCCATTACCCGAAGGTGAAATGGTGACAGCACTTGTTGAATAACTAGCATTGTCCGTCGAAATTTCGAAATTAGCCGGAGGGCTAACCGAAACGGGCGTTGCAGGATTGAGCAGCCCACCAATGACCGTAAATGTGGATGGTGCAGAAGGACTGCTATTGTTGGCAGTATTGACCAAATTACCTACAGATGTAGGATTTACAACGAGGAAAGGGCTGGTAACGACACTAACGGTTAAATCGTCGACACTTAGACCAGCATCGTTTCCGCTATCGTCAACGTCCATCCAGCGAAGCATAATCTTCTCGCCAACCGGAATGTTCACATTAAATGTACTGGTAATACTTTTTGCATTGGCATTGCCATCCAGGGCACCATTTGAGGAAACAGGGGGCTGGCCTACAAAATCGAGCAACGAGTTGCTGGTATAGTCAGACTCACTAACTGAGTTTGCCCCAACTTTATAAGCGAAGGAAAGCACATTCTGTACAGATGTACTGCTACGCCACTGCTCCCCTTTATAGCTAACAGACAGGGCTGTAATTGGGCTACCCGTATTGTTGACTAATAAAACTCCGTAATAGATGGCCTTCGCAGAACCAGAGCCCACCGAGCCTAAAGCGCGGTCAGTTGCGGAGGTTGCTCCATAACTATGTAGCCCCCCCGTAGTGCTGCTACCTGGGTCCACCGTATAGGTAGTGGCAGCATTCGTCACGTTAGAGCTATTCGTAATGGCAGCATACCAGCCCTGAATTGTAGTGTTGTCAGTCCAGGTTCCTGAGCCAGAACTAGCCAGTGAATTAAAATTCTGGGTATACGAGGTTGTCCCTGTCAGACTTACCTGAGCCCATGACGCATAGGTTACCAACAGAAAAGTTAAAACGAAGAGTATACGTCTTTGCATAATGAAATGAGGCATTAAGAATGTTGATTACTAAAAATTTTACCTGATCTAAAAAACGGTTTAACCATCTAAAATAAATCTACATTTTGCAGAATGACATCCCGGTAAATATTATTTATTTATGTTCCTTGTTTAATGTAATTTAAACTATTCAAATTCATAAAACAGAACCAAAAGGCATAACGCTTCTAATAGTTAAGTAACTTAGTAAATGCTCTTAAGCGTTTTTTCGAACGCAACAATCTCATTTTACACTATAACGAATACGGTAAATCAAACTCACCGAAACCACCCCCACAAAGTGACAAACCGCTAAAAATCAATAAATTATAAACCTAAACCTTTATCATAGAGTACGTATCGCGGGTAATCGAATCGCCGTTGCTGATAAATTCCTTTATCTTTGGTCATTAATCAGTATCGTTCGTATATGTATCGATTAACTCAGAATCAGATCTCCTCTGAACTGGCTGGCGAAACGGTTATTCTTAATCATGCAGCCGGAATGTATTATGGCCTCAATGAAGTGGGTACGTTTGTCTGGGACCTTCTTAAACAGTCGCCTATGTCGTTTGATGATCTTAAAGAACATGTTATGGCAAACTTTGAAGTCGATGAGCAAACCTGTACCAACGATTTGCAGCAACTGCTGAACGACCTGGCCCATGAAAAACTGGTGGAAACGATTTAAGCGGTTTACACAGCTATCCACTTCAGATCAACGGCTTCTTATTCAGGCGTTCTTTATTGTTTCTACCATCCAGCTTGGCCTTAAATTGTTATCGTTTCAAACGTTTAGGCAACTTTATAGCAAACTTACCAGGGCTAACAAATCTGGTGAGACTCCCCGCCAGTTGATTGACCGAAAAATTCAGGCTATTCAAAAAGTAAGCGGTCCGCTAGCTGCTTTCTGCCTGCCGCAGGCGTTGGCATTAACCTATTTCCTTCGAAAAGATAAAGACATCGATCTGGTCGTTGGCGTCCGCAAAAGCCATACATTTGAAGCACATGCCTGGGTCGAGAAAAACGGAACCGTCCTGATTGGCGATTTGCCGGATCTGGATTTTCAACCGATCTGGACCTGGCATTAACTGAAACACAAGTTACCTGTAATCCGGTTAATACGACAGGCACTTCAACTACCGCATGCAACAGCAACTTGACCTATGGATACGGGCGATTGTCCGTTGGTTTGGCTATGTACCGAATCGCGATTTGTCGGGATGGATATTGCTCATCATCGCCGTTGTACTAGGACTAGCCGTCGATGTGGTCATTACACAGACCATCCGGTTTGTGGTGCGCCGACGGTCGTTTCGAACGCTATCTCTTTTAAAAGTGTACGCTCGCTGGGCGTTCTGGTTGTTTGTACCCTCGCTATTTTTTCTGCTGGCTACAAATTTGCAGTCAGAGCGTTTTTTGCGTCGGCACCCTGTAGCCGACAAAACCGCTGAAATCCTTTTTCTGATTACAACAACCTGGTTTATCGTCCAACTGCTCAAGGTGGGCGAAAAACGGCTTATTTATGAATACGACACCACGAATGATACCAATCTGGCTCATCGGAAATTCGTTACGCAGGTACGTTTTTTCCGTCGGCTCATTGTTATTCTGGTCGTTATACTTGGGGCTTCGCTTTTACTCATTACCTTTCAGGGGAGCCGAAAAGTAGGCCTTAGTGTGCTGACATCGGCCGGGGTAGTGTCTGTCGTACTTGGGTTTGCCGCCCAGAAGACATTAGCGAACCTGCTGGCAGGTATCCAGATAGCGCTCAATCAGCAGATTCGCCTGGACGATGCGGTTGTGGTTGAAAAAGAGTGGGGTCGTATCGAAGAAATAAACCTGACCAGTGTAATTGTGCGGCTTTGGGACCGTCGACGATTGATTCTGCCTATTACCTACTTTGTCGAAACGCCTTTCGAGAACTGGACCCGCTCAGATGCATCCATCGTTGGGGCCATTTTTCTCTATCTGGATTATACGGTTCCTGTTGAAGCTGTTCGAAAAAAAGCGCGTGAACTGGCTGAAAATGACCCGCTCTGGACTGGCGATAGCTTTGCGGTACAAGTGACGGATACCACTCCTACCTGCATTCAGGTAAGGGTGCTGGTATCGGCCCAGGATGCCCCTTCAGCCTTTGATCTGCGCTGTCATATGCGAGAAAATCTGATAGCGTTTATCCGCGATGAGTACCCGCAAAGTCTGCCTCAAACGCGACTTATGCTGGCCGAAGAACTGAAGCCCCAGGAGCACTCGACTGGCCAATAAGCAGATTCAAACTTTCTGGATAGGTGGCTGATTCGCAACCGTTAGGGTAAAGACATCGTTTCGGGAATAGTGCCCCACGCAATCGAAATCTAATTTGCTTTTAGCCAGTATCGAGAAGTCCAGATCGGCCGTGAGTAGCCCCTCCTGATTCCAAAGTGGTCCGGCAAGCACTTCACCCATTGGCGAAATAATTACACTACCCCCGCTACACATGACCGTCGGTTCGTCAGCCAGATCGGCCTGGTATCGTTCGGGATAGTCGGTTTTTTGCACAAACTGATTACTGGCCAGCACAAAACAGCGGCCTTCCAACGCAATGTGCTGCATAGTTGCCTGCCACGAGTTGCGGGCGTCGGCTGTTGGCGCCAGATATAGTTCGATTCCCTGCTGATATAATGCTGTTCGGGCCAGAGGCATGTAGTTTTCCCAGCAGATCAAACCACCAAATTTACCGATCTCGCTGTCGAAACTGACCAATGTGCTACCATCACTTTCGCCCCAGATGTATCGTTCTAGGCCAGTGGGCTTCAGTTTACGGTGTTTCCCCAACAAACGCCCGTCATTCCCGAAATACAATAACGTGCAATATAGAGTACCTCCCACTGGCTCTTTCTCGGTCACTCCCAGGGCTACCATCACATTTGCTTTTTTGATGGCCTCGCTGATCCGTTGCGTCTGGACCGACGACACCTCCAGACTATTTGCCCAATAATCCAGCCATACAGCACGGCCTTTGTCGGTCCGGCGGCCAATGATGGCGTCAAAGGTCAGGCCACGCGGATAGCAGGGAATGAACGATTCAGGAAATAAAACGAACTGGCAACCCGCTTCTGCTGCTTTACCAATCCAGTCGATTACCAGATCAACACTTCTTTCCAGATCGAATAACGCAGGGGTCGCCTGCACCACACCGACACGTATGTTTTTGAAGGCCATAAGCAAAAGGGGAAAAGGGAGAAGGCAGAAGGCAGAAAGGGAGTTTACAGATCAACTTTCTTTTTTCCATTTTCCTTTCTCCTTTTTCCATTCATTATAAATTCTTCTCGACAAAATCTGTCATCATCTGGTAGAGATGCAAGCGGGTGTTACCTCCATAAATACCGTGGTTCCGGTTCGGATAGTAAAACGACTGGAATTGCTTTCCGGCCGAAATCAGGGCATTTTCAAAAGCCACTGAATTCTGAAAATGAACATTATCGTCGCCCGTACCATGCACGAGCAAAAAAGGACCACGGAGCTTGCTGGCGTGAGTTACCGGCGAATTATCGTCATAGCCTGCTGCGTTCTCCTGCGGCCGTTTCAGGTAACGTTCGGTATAAATTGTGTCGTAGAATCGCCAGTTGGTAACGGGAGCGACCGAAATTCCGGCTTTGAACACATCGGCACCTAACGTCATGCAGAGGGCCGTCATGTACCCCCCATAGCTCCACCCCCAAATACCAACACGACTCTGATCAACGTAAGGCAGAGTTTTCAACTGACGGGCCACGGAGATCTGGTCTTCGGTTTCGAGTTTACCCAATTGCGCGTAGGTGACGGTGCGAAATGCCGTTCCGCGTGCACCTGTTCCCCGCCCATCAACCGACACAACGATGTAGCCTTTCTGAGCCAGCGTTTGATACCAGAAGAAATCGCGGCTTTCCCAATCGTTCTTTACCGTCTGCGAGCCTGGGCCTCCATACACGAACATCAGGACTGGGTATTTTTTGGAACCCGTACTATCAAACGTCGCCGGGCGAATCATCCAGCCATTGAGCAATGTACCATCGGCGGCTTTGCTTTGAAAAAACTGTTTTGGTGTGATGGCATAGGTTGCCAACCGATTTTTCAGGTCCTCATTGGCTTCCAATATGCGAAGGTCATTAGTCGATTTCGTATCGCGAAGGCTGACCTGCACCGGCGAACCGGCTGCTGTATGGTATAACAGATAATAGGAGAAATCGGGGCTGAATGTAGCCTTATACGTACCAGCCTGGGTAGTCAATGGCTGTTTATGCTGTCCGTCGATCCCGATTTTATACACATGCCGTTCCAATGGCGATTTCTCAGTACTTATGTAATAGATCGTACCTGCCTTTTCATCGATCCCTGCCACCGTAATGATTTCAAAGTTGCCGCTGGTGATCGGACGAATGAGTTTGCCACTGAGATCATACAGATACAGATGTTTGTAGCCGCTGCGTTCGCTGGTCAATAGGAACGACTTACCATCACTCAGGTAAGTCAGATCGTCGGTAAACTCCAGATCAACGTAGGTAGGACTTGTTTCGGTCAGCACCACTGTCGATTGTCCCGTTGTAGCGTTTACATGCAGTAGATCGAGTCGGTTCTGCAACCGATTCATCCGCCGGATGGAGAGCAGGTTAGCCTGCTTTGTCCATTGAATACGCGGCAGGTATATATCCTTATCGGCCAGGCCTGCTTCTGTTTTCGCCATCACCTTTTTGCCTGACACCACATCGGCTATCCAAACCGACACCGTTGAATTGGCTTCTCCTGCCTTTGGGTATTTGAAGCGATACTCTACCGGATACAGGCTGCCCCAAATCTGCATATCATATTCGGGAACGCGGCTTTCATCGAACCGAATCCAGGCCAGCCGTCGGCTATCGGGCGACCATTCGAACGCACGCGCCATGCTGAATTCTTCTTCATAAACCCAATCGGCTCCTCCGTTAATAATGGCGTTTCGCTTCCCATCGGTCGTCAGTCGGGTTTCCTTACCAGTTGCCAGCTCAACCACAAACAGGTTATTGTCCCGCACAAACGCCACCCGTTTTCCATCGGGCGAAAAGGTTGCGTATTGCTGTTTACCCCCTTTGCTAAGTGGTTTCAAGGACTTGGTGGCCAGATCGTAAACATAAAATGTTGCCTTGCTGGACCGCCGGTATATTGGCTCCTCATCAGTAGTCAGAAGCAGTTTACGTTCGTCAGCCGACAACTGGTAATCGCTCATAGTGATCGGCTTACCGGCCACCGTCGCTTGCCGCCCATCCAACAATGTCTCGACGGGCAGCCCTGTTGTAATGGCAAATTTGACCACTTTATTCCCATCCAGAGTCGTATAAAAACCTCCGGCTTTCATCCAGTTTACAGCATCGACGGTTCGCTGGTTGAACACACCGGCATTGCGGCCCCAGATGTCATCGAGTGTCACCGACCTTTTTGACTGGCCATAAGCCGTTATTGATAGAATAATAAGATAAGCTGGAACGAGCAGATTTCTCATGCGTTTAGGTTTGTCTGAGCAAATAAACAAGAGCCACAGAGAACACAACGCCCCCATTCACAGTAGGTTTTGTGTTCTTTGCGGCTCTGCACTAATACTACAGGTATAACGAGGCTACTTAACGGTTTCAGCCGGGACATTTCCACCGGCCAACAACCCTTTACGCTTCAGTAGCGCTTCCGTAAATCGCAGGTCGTTATCACTTGTGAATATAGCAAATGGCAAATAGATAAATTGTGCTTTAGAAAGCCCTTTAGTTACGGTTTTGGCAAACCAACTGGCTTTTACATTCGCCATAGCGTCGGCATTGTTCAGAAACAGGATGTAGGCCTCTTTGTCTTTGATAACGCTGTCGATCTGGCTCCATTTCAGAATGCCCCCCTCTTTGGCGTTGATACGCATCAGGATCTGGCGGCTGTCGATTTCGTAGACGTACTTATCGAACAAGGCTTTGCTTTGCTCCATCTGCGATATGCCCGTGATCTGAACAGCCCAGAACAGCACATATAAAATGGTCAGCAGAACGATAACAATGTAAATCCAGTAATTCGGATACACATTCGTCAGGTTCAGAACCACATTCAGCAGAATGAGCGCAAGGGGAACAAACGCCCATTTCCAATTCTCTTTCACCCACTGACGCAGGGCAATATTTACGTACGTTTTTTGGTCTAGCGCGTATTTTTTGGTCTTAACAATCATAGTACCTCTACATGAAAGTGCAAAGATACAGGTAAAAATCGTCCGTCGTTTGTCAATCGTGCTCAGGAACAGATGAATTGATGGATGTACCGATACTTACCGACTGACGACCGACGACGATTCTTTTCGAAAATGGAGCGCGTTGATCACATACGTATGATTACTGTTCTGACGCATGAGCACGTATACCGAGAATGTTTGACCATCGGTTTTGTACGTACCTGTACTGTAGCGCAGGTGGTCTGAAGCCCCCCGGTATACAAACTGAAAGCTCTGGGGCGGGTATTTTCGAAAGAAGGAACGTAAAATCAGTTCGGCATGGGTAGCCTGAACAGCCGAAAATTCGACGTTTTCGGCATCGATGACCAATTCAATGGTTTTGGCAAACCGGGCTGACAATCGACTGGCATCTCCGCTTCGTAACGATACGCCTACGGTTTGTGTAATGTCGGTTTCAGGTACGGAAGGTGCGGGCAATACCCAGAGGTAAAGGCTTACTATAAGACTGATAATCGTATGCATGGTCGGTTAAATCAGCTTGCATCTATCAGCACTGATGGCGAAAACTATGCCAACTCACAGACCCGAGCGGTTATTTCGTTCCCTAACCGCTTTTTTATCATCTTTACATCCAAATTTCGATTGTCGATTTCTGCATGAACACAGCCCAGCCCACGCTTATCCTTAATTCTGCCCAGATCCATCAGAAAATCAGACGGATAGCATTCCAGATCTACGAAACCAATTTTGACGAAACAGCACTACTCCTGGCCGGTATAGCGGGCGAGGGCTATATACTGGCTCAGGCATTGGCACGCGAATTGCAAACCATTACTCCCCTTGCGATCGACCTGATTCGGCTTGATCTGGATAAATCATCAGCTGCCCAGCCTAGGGTTCATCATGAAGGGTCGGCAACCGATTTTACGGATAAAGTAGTCATTGTTGTCGATGATGTATTATACACAGGCCGGACGTTAGCCTTTAGCCTGCAACCTTTTCTAAACATCCCGATTCGGAAATTACAGGTAGCCGTTCTGATTGACCGAAATCATCCCCGTTACCCGGTTGCTGCTGACTATAAAGGCTACGAGTTAAGCACAACCTTAACCGAACATGTAGATGTAGTCCTGAGTGATACGGATCGGATGGGAGTTTACTTACGGTAAAGAAAAGCAACAACGAAGGCCGGACAGAGAGAAGGATTGCCAATTTATTCTTCTTCCTGTTCGGCCTTCCTTGTTGTGTTATCAGGCTTTTGTTCCGCGAATCAGGCTAATGCCCGCAAAGAAGAAAACACCGCCCAGAATAAGGTATACAAACGAAGCCTGAGCCACTCCGCCTTTCGTAAAGTCCATTCCTCCATAGATCAGACCAACCAATCCGATAAGGGTCAGAATAATACCGAATACGCTTTTGACATTCATACGTTGAGTTATTTATTAGTGAACGATAGTGTTTCGGATGAATAACTATCGCCAGCCAATATCTTCCCGCAAATGCCTGGCTTTTATTAAAGCTTTTACTCCAGCAGCACCATAATATCCTCTTTGGTCAGTGATTTTACAAAGTTTTCCTCTGTCGTAATCAGGCTACCAGCCAGTTGCTGCTTGGCACGTTGTAAAGAAAGAATTTTTTCCTCTACCGTATTTTTGGCGATGAATTTGTAAGTGAACACCGTCTTTTGCTGCCCTATCCGGTGCGCCCGATCAACGGCCTGAGCTTCGATGGCTGGATTCCACCAGGGGTCCAGAATAAATACGTAATCGGCAGCCGTCAGGTTATGTCCCAATCCGCCAGCTTTTAGCGAAATCAGGAACAGCTTTACCGAGTCGTCGGTCTGGAACAACGCAACCTGACTTTGCCGATCGGTAGTCGACCCGTCCAGGTAGGCGTACTTGATTCGTTTTTCCTTCAGGTAGTGCTGCACTACATTCAGGTGCTTAATAAACTGACTAAATACCAGAACTTTGTGATTCTCCGTCATCGCACTTTCCAGCCGCATAATCACATCATCCAGCTTCCCGGAATCCCCTTCGTATTCGGCATCGACCATACGCGGGTGGTTGGCAATCTGTCGGAGCTTAGTCAGCCCCTGCAACACAACCATCTGTGATTTGGCCATACCCTCCTCTTCAATATGCTCCAGAATCAGATTCCGATAGTATGATTTGGCCTCTTCGTATTGTGCTTCCTGATCGGGAGTCATCTCGCAGTAAAGCACGCTCTCTACTTTTTCGGGCAAATCGGTAGCAACCTGAGCCTTGTTGCGCCGAAGCATAAACGGCTTGATCAGGCTGTATAACCGACTGGTTTTGGCTTCGTCATGCCGCTTCTCGATTGGAACCTGAAATTCATTTCGGAAGAACGACTGACTGCCCAATAACCCCGGATTGATGAACGACATCTGCGACCACAGATCCATGGTGCTGTTTTCGAGCGGGGTTCCCGTCAGGATAAGCCGATTAGCGGTGTTAAGTTGCATAACGGCTCTGGTAATGTGCGACGATGGGTTTTTGATCGCCTGCGACTCGTCCAGAATCACATAATTGAACCGATAATCGCTAAGGCTATCAATATCGATTCGAACAATTCCATAGGACGTCAGAATAAGGTCGTACCCGTCGAACTGGGCGGTGTTTTTATCCCGGTATGTACCTGTGTACACCATAATACGCAGGTCAGGTGTAAACTTACGGGCTTCCAGCTCCCAGTTATAGAGTAGTGACGTTGGCATAACCAGTAAACTTGGCTCAGTAGCGCCCAATTCTTTCTGATTTTGCAGCATAGCCAGGGTCATCACGGTTTTGCCAAGCCCCATATCATCGGCCAGGCATCCACCAAATCGGTACTGACGTAAAAAATTCATCCAATCGTACCCAGCTTGCTGATAAGGCCGCAACGTACCATTGAAGTGGACCGGCAGTGGAAAATGCTCGATCTCCTCAAAATTTCGTAACCGCTCCAGTTTACGGCTAATCACCGTAGTGGCAAGATTGTCCCGATCAAGCTCCTCTACCAGGGCCAGGTGATGCTTTTGCAGTACCAACCGCCCATCACCGGAATCAATACCATCCAGATGTTCGATAAAGCCGAACAACTCGGAATATTTGGTAAACCAGGCACTCGGAATAACGGCTACCTCACCATTGGGCAGGGTAAATTCACGCTTCTTAGCCAGAATCAGCTTCCGAAGTTTTAGAAACGGAATTTCATACTCCCCAAATCGAACATTTGCATAAATATCGAACCAGTCGCGGCCTTCCTGAATCGACACATCAATGCTCGAATAACCCAGAAAATAGCGCTTGGTATTCTGGGCATCCTGCCGAACCAGAAAGCCAGCTTCCCGAAGTTGATCATTATTCGTAGATAGCCAGGCAAAAGCGTCAGACTTGGAAAGCGTTACACGACCATGACGCAGGTCAAGCCCCGAATCGCGCAGGAACGTCAGCTTCTGTTTTTCCAGTCGCTGATCCCGACGAATCTTGTGAAATAAGTACTCGTCGCCTTTTTTCTCTAAACTAACATTGGCAGACGTACCAAAGCTATCGAATCGAAACGTAAAGTTTCCGTATTGAAATGCCAGATCAAAGACAATTCGTGGATCAGCATCTTCGTCTCGTTCAAGCGTTTCGATACCATCAGTGCCTCCGTTTTGAAACAACGATACCGAAACTGAACGACTCGACTGCACTACTTCCGATACCGTAAGTACGGGTGTTGGCTCCAGCACTTCAGCGCGAATTTCGAACCCTTTTGCATATACGTCGTAGGAAGCAATTAGCTGCGTTACAAAGCGTTCGTAGTACTGCTGCTCAATATTTCGGGGAATTACAATATGATTTTTCGTAAAAAAAGGACGCAGTTTTTTTCCATCTACATTCTTGCTGAAGTGATAGAGTCGATTCCCTACCATCATGTAGGCAGGCTCGTCACAGATCATGAGTGCGTCTTTAAACTGAAAATCGACTCGCTCCGTTTCTACCTCTCCGGCGGCATTCTGGCGTGGGTATCGGATAATTGGAAAATAATGGGTTGAATCGGCGTTCCGAACAAAATGAAAGTGAACGCGGGCCGGTTCTGCCATCCAGATGATGGGTTGCCAGGCTGGATTGCCATCGTTGCCCATGATATAAAATGGCTTGCCCGGCAATAGCGCCATAATCTGCGCTTTTATTGTTTCAAGATAGCCTCCAATTGCTTCCTGAAGTTGTTTATCGCCTTTCTGTGCGTCGTATATTTTCAGGAAGAAATCGACAGCAGGTAACTTTCTCGAATTGAATTTTTTTACGATAGTATCCTGCTGAATACTATCGATGAGTTTGACAAGCTCAAAATCCCGTTCGTCCAATCCCTTGGCAAACTCACTAACATTTTGCGTTGATAAAGTTTGATTTTGAAGCGTAAGTTCACCCCGGCTATTTCGCTGGACTACAAAGGCCTCAATCAGGTAGCCTAAAAATTCGTGATCCAGTAATGAATACACGATTTGAAACGGTTGCAAAGGCGAAACTTTCATGCAGACTATACCATTCTGACTCAGCCCTTTCGGACTGGCAGGAATGACAGCAAAAGGTGAACACGTTGATTGAAAACTTGGGTGGATCAATCATTGAACAACTAGCAAAAAAGGTCAAAAAGAGTTCACTATGAACGATTTGCGCTTGCTACATAGTTGTCAACGATTTCAAATATACAAATCAAAACAAAACGGACAATAAGGTGTCTGGCAAAAAGAAGAAACGCGATAACGCATAGCCCGAAAGTTATTATCCGGTAAAATCATTAACTGCAAACGCACCTGGAAGCTTACGGAAATTTATTACCCAAAGGCTATTGGCTGGTAGCGTTCAAATTTAGATACGCCCAGAACCCCCTTTGCTCAAAGTACCCATCCACGTCTGAACATAAGCGTTTTATAGACCTAGCAAAACAAAAAAGGCCCTGATTTTCAGAGCCTCTTCATCACAGGGTTATATAATCCGTTATCTCCGTTTAGCCAATTGCTTCATTACCAGCTTCCGAAGGTCATTCACTTCGGATTTAAGTTGCTGATTGACGATTTGTTGCTTTTTATCGCTTTCTTCCAGATGACGGTTATTCTTTTCTAACTGAATACTATACAAAGTCAATTCCTCTATTTTCTTCAGCAACAGCGCGTTCATTTTAGCCAGATCGATACCCTGTTCAGCCATTTGCTCAGCCGAAGGAATTTCGGGCAGATGGTGATTTTGATGAATATAGGTTTCTACAGACGCCAGTGAACGCAGTGAGTAAGTATGTGTAAAAACATTGTCGGCCCAGTCGTCAGGACGGTTAACACGCAGCAGATAGTTCCCCTTCACCACATCGCCCTGCTCGTTGACGGTTAAGAATTGGTTTGTCGAACGAGCCGATGGGCTCTTGTCAGTTAAGTTCGTCAGCCGAAGGCCACTGGCATCGGCATTTTCACTAACCACCTCAAGCCGGGCCATAGGTGCCGATGTACCAATACCCACATTAGCCTTATTTCCTAAAATAACAGCATTGCTTACCGCCACCTGGGCGTCCGCTCCAATAGCAGTAGCATTGAACAGTGGCTCACCATTATCGGCCAGGACACCAGCCTGGGTACCTAAAAACGTGTTCCGGGAGCCCTTATCATGTTTGCCGGTATTATAGCCGATATACACGTTATCGTCCGAATTGATCGAAGCCGGGCCAGCTTTGTTGCCAATAATGGTATTATTCGATCCCGTCGTGATACTACGCCCCGCATTTACGCCGAAAAACGTATTTCCTTTACCCGACGTGGTCTGAAAGCCAGCCTGATACCCGACAAACGTATTTGAATCGGCTACAGCACTGTACCCAGCCTGGTAGCCAATAAACGTACTCCTCCTTCCCGTTTGATTTGTAAATCCGGCCTTCGAGCCCAGCATGACATTCCCATCTACTGTATTATTGAAACCGGCGCTGTCTCCGATCATTACGTTTTTATTGCCGGTCTGATTCTTGTTGGCTGCCCTCAACCCGACCGACACATTATTGGAGCCAGTCGTATTGTTTAATCCATTAGCAATGCCCAAAAACGTATTACCTACTCCGGTCGTATTGAATGAACCGGTATTACTGCCCATAAAGGCATTACTATCTCCAGTCGTATTGTTGTATCCAGCGGAATTACCAATAAACAGGTTTCCAAAGCCGGTCGTGTTTGTATAGCCCGAATTATTGCCGATAAACACATTTTGTGAACCAGTCGTATTGTTCAGACCAGCATACGCACCGATAAATGCATTGAAATTTCCAGAAACCGTACTATAACCGGCATTAATACCAATCATGGTATTGTTAAGGCCGATTGTATTGGACAAACCCGCATTACTACCCAGAAAGGTACTCCCTCCACCAGTGGTATTCGCCTGGCCCGCAGCATTACCAATAAAGGTATTGCCAGTACCTGTTGTTGTATTCAACCCGGCGTTATAGCCCAGAAACGAATTCTGGTAACCCGTCGTCACACTACTTCCAGCGCCAAAGCCCACGAAAGCATTCTGATAACCCGTTGTATTGAGGCTTCCAGCTCCTCCACCCAGGAAGGTATTGTTGGCCCCTGTTGTATTCGCCTGCCCCGCCGAGCTACCCAGAAAGGTATTGTTAGAGCCCGTCGTATTGCTATTACCGGCCTGATACCCAAAATACGAGTTACCAGACCCACTTGTATTGGCATACCCGGCATTGGCTCCCATAAAGGTGTTTGAAAAGCCACTATCGTTTGAATAGCCAGCATTATTACCCACAAATGCGTTATTAAAACCAATGGTGTTGGTTCTGCCAGAACCATTGCCAATGAACACATTAAAACTGGCGGTAAGCGTAGAAAAGCCTGCCTCGTAGCCAATGAATGTATTGCGGTTACCACTAGTTAGGGCCTGGCCGGAAAAAGAGCCGAAGAAGGTGTTATAACTACCGGTTGTATTCGATGTTCCAGCCCGGTTGCCAATAAAAGAATTATCGACGCCCAGCGTATTAAATTTACCGGCTGCACTACCTATAAATGTATTTTCGTTTCCTTGTGTATTCGTTTGCCCCGCCTGAAATCCTAAAAAAGAGTTGTTGCTCCCCTGCATGGACCCATTACCTGCTGAAGGCCCAGCCAACGTATTGTAGGAACCCGGTAAAGATGCGTTGGCCGAATTAGCCACATAGCTATTCTGCGCCATTACTATTTTCGTTGAGAGTAAGAGAAGAAAAGCCGGTATAGTTATACGCATACTGAAACAGTTTATTAGTATACATAGGGCTCGAACACTACCTGGTAAGTCTACTATCCCCTATCAGTCAACCTACAAGCAAACATCTAGCCAAACCTGTATTCAGAATTTGCATTTCCGTAAATTAACGATGCGTCAATTTGTAACTATCGATTCAGTAAGTGATTAGAGGCTGGCTTCACCATTTTATTCATTTTAAGTTACTCTTAACAAAGAAGTACTATACTTTAATAAATAAAGGTTATTGATATTTTTGGCCCGGTTTTAGCTGTATACTAGTAGAATACTCCTTTCAATAGACATTAATCTATATTTTACATTTTTCACATTAATGTGAACATTAGTTTATAAATAAACAAAATTATAAACAACATACTAATAAGCCCTCTTTGCCATGCTTGCGGATACCTATATAACAGCTAACAACGCCGATTTTAAACCTGATACGGTTACCTATGCTACATATACGACGGCCGCCAACACCGATTTTACACCTAGTGGAACTGTGAACGTTCAGATGATTGTCGCCAATCCTGATCTCTTCACACCCGCCGTTCAGTGGAGTAATGGTAAAGCTCGTATTATAAACACAAAGCAACCCGATCTTGGCGGTGGTGAGTATACATTCTACTATATAGGTGGTATGCCGGCTGTCACAAGCTTGCCAACAACCTACGATTTTAGTCCGGGCGATAGTATTTCTATTATAATGGGCATAGCCAATTTACCCAATGCCCCTTATAACTGGATACGAAAAGCCTTTACCCAAATCTTTTTAGGTACAGACCCTTTACCCACAGACCCATCTCTTCTGCCTTATAAAGTAACCCGCCCACCCTGGTTAGCCCCGACTGACATCTGGATACCAAGGGGAATGAAAGAAGCCCCAACTATGACTCTACCCGATAATCGGGTGTTTACCATTGTGCAGAAACGTACAGACATTACGTCCGATAGCATCGTTTCCGCCAGAAAGGGAGGAGTACTAGCTATCATGGATAGTTCACTGGGAAATAATCAGCGAGTAAACTGGACGCACAGTATTAATCTGGCTGTGTCGGGTGCCCCTGGCCCTTACACCGGCACCGAAGCAGGGGCATACCCCGCCAAAAGCCTCAGCAACGACAACATCAACCGCGCCAGCAATACCATCCCCTGCGCACTCTTCGAAGCCAACGAAATTCAGGAGGGAGTCTATGGGATGCCCGACACCGCACCCCAATACACTGCCTGGTACGAAGCCCGAAAACGAAAATACGCTGACCCTACCCTCAACTCATTAGGCATTCCCTACCGAGACTTTGGCACCTATGGCGGCACAGCCAACTACAACGGCGACCCCTGGAACTATCAGGTACCGGGCGGTGGCAATACCCTACCGAATGATGCCCTGTTCAAAAGTAAAATTCTGTCGGTAGATGGGGCCCGGCAAACCTGCAACTATTTCTCGATTCTGAAAGACAAGGGGGTAGGAGCGATCATCAAG
>NZ_MKUD01000019.1:127029-129329 GCF_001898575.1 Spirosoma sp. 48-14 | reverse complement strand
CATATAGAAGTCAATAAGATCGTCAGTTCCATCAAGGAGCTACAAAAAAGCAAAAAAGCCTTTGCCATAGACAACCAATCGACGGGCTATGATCTGGCACACGGTTTTGGTACCGCAATGGGTTTAACAGTTGGACAATATGCGCTTGATGTTCGGGCTTACGATAGTAACGGCGAGTTGTCGGGCAACGTGCTGGTTAGCAAAACCAACGCTGACTTAGCGTCACTCAACCTGACGGGCGGACTTTCCAGCTTTACAGGCACTCTGATTTTAGAAGCGATCCCTTTTTAAGTAATATACTCCATGAAAAAAGCACTAAGTATTCTATTCTGCTTTCTGTCTGTTACGGCGTTTTCGCAGTCCTATCAGCAGCAAATCAATTCATTGAGCACAAACAAGCTCAATGCATCCACTTACAATAGCTATACGACAGCTACAGCTAATGCTATAGCAGGAATTATCAGCAATATCAATTCGGCAACCCTCGCAAATCAGGCGATCACGACTGCGTTCAACAATTTTACGCTTGCTCAGCAAACGAAGGACAATACGCAGGATGCCGCGTTAGCCAATCACGCCGGGAATAGCAGTAATCCGCACAATGTCACAAAAGCGCAGGTTGGGCTAGGCAATGTGCCTAATGTGGATGCGACACTGCGGAGCAATCACACAGGTACGCAGGCCGCAACAACAATAGTTGAGGATGCTACGCACCGATTTGCAACAGACACGGAAAAATCGACCTGGAATGCTAAGTACGGCACAACCGACACGACCGCCACGGTAGTAACGAAAGGGTATTTAGGGCCAAAGCTTGGCAGCAAGCTTGATATAAGTACCTACAACACGAACCGGACTACCGACCAGAACGCAACCACAGCCGCGCAGACAACAGCTACTAACGCCTTAACACTAGCCCAGCAACTAACGCCAACGCTGAACGCGGAGACGACTACGTTTTACAATCGGCTCCTAACGGCTGGTGGGGTTATGGATGCCGCGACGGTTCAGGCGGTGGATCGACTGGTTAGTCGGGCTAAGATAGGTGGAATCTGGACAAAGGCGGTCGATGTGGGCTTAATGGCAGGGCAAAACAGCGCAGCCGCTAGGGTTAAGCTCGTAGCCGCTCCTGGTACACCGACTTCATATTCAGCAATCAATATGGTTGAAAGCGATTACAACCAAACCAGGGGATTTTTTCTGTATAGTAACAGTAACAAATACCTCAGTACCGGACTAGTACCCGCTTCGGTTGGGGTGACCTCCACGTCCATGACAATGGCGGCATTTATCCCGGACGGAACGAGCGGCTCGAACAGTGGGGCACTAGTGGGCGATAACCCAGCTTCGGGCGATGTAAGTGTTTTTGTCAACTCCAATCAGCTTGGCTTCCTATCAGCACTCAGCAATTCAGGCGCGGGAGGGCAAAGGGTGCAGCTGATGAGTTTCAACGGCTCCAACGAATATGGCTACACTAACAATATCCTATCCTACTCCTATACGGCTTGGGGTGGAGGTGGTTACGCACTTAATTCTGAGGTAACTATCTTCAAATCTACCCGGAACGGAGTGGTCTATTACCAGACGGGCTCGATTGGTGGCTGGTTCGTCTTTTCTGGGTTAACCCAAACCGAGTCAGCTCTATTAAGCAGTATCATTACTGATTTCTATAAGCAGATCGGACGAATTTCGCTCGTCGGCGGCGTGGTGGTCTATTTTGGTGATAGTATAACGGGTGGAGTCGGCGGAACCACCTCGACGCGATGGAGTTCGGTAGTTGCCCGCCAGATCGGTCAGCGCGAAGTGAACGCAGGCGTCCCATCATCTGCGTTTCGAGGAAATACGGCTAGTATCGTGGGTGGTTACAATCGTTACACGGACGCGCTGGCTATTGATGCTAACACGGTCGTGATGATGTACGGAACCAACGACCTGGTAAACGACGGGATAGCATCCTTTACGGGCACAGCGAGTAACCTAACAGACGTAACAACTAAAACTAGAACGGTAATACAAAACGCGAAGGCGTACGGACGGAGGTTGATTATCTGCTCCCCTCCCTACTGTTATACCAGTTCGGCTGTTGGAACGAAAGTAAAAAACTACCTCGAAGCCTTCAATTCTGCCTGTAGCCTGGAGGGCGGGGTGACGTTCGTGGACTGTTATAATATTTTTCTGGACACGGGGTCGCCGGATAGCTATATGAATGATGCGTTGCACCCCAATACGGCAGGACATGCCTTAATTGCTCAACACGTCATCGCGGCCTTTCAGGGGCGAATTTTTCGCGACGCTCCCCT
>NZ_MKUD01000019.1:121722-126840 GCF_001898575.1 Spirosoma sp. 48-14 | reverse complement strand
TGGATAATTAGGCATTTAAGCTATCAACCTGTGCATTGCCTGCGAAATGGACAAGTCATTCGCAGGCAATGAAAACCAGTAACCCAGTACCCACTCAACCTAAAAACCCAATCATGAAGGAAGCCTATAGTATATATCAGTCCATTCCGAGTGACGTACTGATTGCGATGTGTTTGTTTTTAGGCGCTATGGCCAGACTTGCGCGGAACGAATCGATTAGCTTTTGGGCAGCCGGAAAAGAGTTTTACTACTCGATTATTACCGGGGCTGTGATCACAGGTTTTGTGATCTGGCTGGCTGATTGGGAGTTAAAAACGGGTTGGTGGGTAGCGCTGGCTTCACCCATGGCTTGTTCAGTGATCGTGGAGATTGCCCACAAGAAAGCTGAACAGATTCGCGATATGAGTCTATCCGAAACGATTCTTTTCATTTTCAATGAACTTAAAAAACGTCTCACCAAAAATCCAACTACGTAATCTGTATGAAAACCCTTGTCGATCTTCTGCTTTTCTTTTCGGCCATCGGGTCGGTGTTTTTTGTAGCCGTACTGGCTAATGTTCCAACGCGCGTCCGCATGGCCGTACTAACAATTCCCCCGTCGTTCTTTATGGCGTTTTTGCTTCATCTGCGCTGGGCGAGACATCTGGACTGGGGGCTCACGGCCGTGGGTCTGTCGATCATCGCATCGGCACTACTGGGCTTTCAGTTCATCCACGATACACCACTTTCCAAAGAGGTACGCAAACAGCTCCTTAAGCGGTTCGGTATTATCTGCGGCCTGTCGGCGCTATCGGCTGGGCTGGTTACAGCACTCGTTGTCAATAGCCAGGGCGAGGCCATACATCAGCCAACCAAAACGAGTGCCGCACCAACCTCACAAACTGTTGCCATCAGCGACTCGACAGTGCGCGCCATTCAGGAATTTAACCGCAAACGTGATGAAAAATAGAGTCTTGCACTATCTAATCTTGCTGCTTGTGCTGTCAGCCTGTATCCTGCTCTGCTTACAAGGCAAAGCGCAAAGCATGCCCCTGGTCCTGAATCCCGATCCGGCGTTCTGGCATGCTAAATACGAACAGCAGAAAGCCCGTGCCGATTCGCTGGCGTATTGGGGTACAAAAGCGATCATGGGACTCGAAGCTCACTTGCAGGCTGCCAACGATACAATCACTAAACAGAATAAAGTCATTGCTACAGTCGTCGATGATCGCAACACGGCTACTGATCGTGCAGTAAAAGCAGAAAATACGGTTGCCAAACTCGAAGCCGATCGGCCGAAAACGTGGGCAGGTAGGGTTTGGAAGGATTTTAAAACAGGGCTTAAAATAGCATTGCCAGCGTATGGGGTTGGGTTTATTGTCGGTCGATTTCGCTAAATAACTATGAGCACCAAACTCCAACCTAACGACTACGAATCAGCCGCTAAACGGCTCGGTACTGGCATTGCCGAAGTAAAGGCTGTTTGCGAAGTCGAATCGGGCGGTACCGGATTTACAGCCGATGGCAAATGCATCATTCGCTTTGAACCGCACATCTTTTCGCGCTACACCAAAGGGCAATACGATGTGTCACATCCTACATTGTCGTTTCCAGTTCGTCGGGCTGGCTATCCGACTTCTGTTGAGCATAGCTGGAAACTGTTTGAGCAGGCAGCAAAACTTAATGCCAATGCCGCTGTGCTGGCCTGTAGCTGGGGGTTATTTCAGGTGATGGCGTTCAATTATTCTGCCTGTGGTTGTAAGAGCCTGAATGAATTTGTAGCCAGAATGGAGCGATCGGAAGGCGATCAGTTGGATATGTTCTGTACGCTATTAATCAACTGGGGACTCAATGACGAATTAGCCCGTCACGAGTGGGCTACGTTTGCGAGGGTGTACAATGGGCCGGATTATAAGAGTAATTTATATGATATGAAGTTAGATAAGGCATATCGAAAGTATTCAGTCAATTAAGCAGAGTTAGTTGTTTTTTCATGTAGAAAAGGTTAAGGGTTAAACTAGCAAATGGCCACCGTTGATTGGTGGCCATTTCTTTTATTGTACACTTATAAACGTTCTGCCCTTTAATACGCTATTAACTGTATTATAGCACTTACCAAGTTTTCTGGCAATTTGAGTGACTGTCCATTTATTGAAACTCAATTGCCTAATTTCAGCAACTTGATCAAGGGTAAGTTTGGGGGTAGTTTTTCTTTTAGGATGCTTGGCCTTTCTAGGTTTTCGAAGATTCAGCCTAAAGGCATGCAATTGATTTTCTTTTGCTGTAACATATTCAAGATTAGTGCACCTATTGTCAGTTTTTAGCCCATTAATATGGTTAATATCATATTTTAACGGTCTAGGTCCGATAAACGCAAGCGCAATAATACTGTGAACTGAATAGGTGACACAGAGGCCATTTTTTGCAAGTATAACCAGAAGATATCCTTTCTTATGTTTTCCCTCCTTGAGAATCTTTCCTTTTCTAATATTAAAGGCGCCGCCTTTACAGGGCACTAATCGATCAATTGAGCGCACTCTGCCAAAATTCGAAGCCTGATAAAACCCTTCATAACCGGGAACATCTTTCCATACCTCCCCCTTTCCCCCTACATTTGTAGCAGTCATAGCAATAGTCTGTTTATTGTTTTGATTAGACCCGGTTTAGGTGGTGGTACACCTTGCCGGGTTGCCTATTTTAGACTATACAATATACTAAAAATCAGTCATTTATCATAATATTTATTACCAAACCAAACAGCCTGATCTCGCTTTGAGATCAGGCTGTTTTTTGCAAATCACTCGAAAAATATTCCCAGAAACGGGAAAGAAATATTCCTACCTCAAAACGGGAAATCATCTTCACTAATTCGTTCTGGTTTCGGCTTAGGTTCTGGCTTAACGCGAACAGGTTGCTTAGGCGGCACAGCTCCTTCTGGAATCGGATATAACAGATAATCGCCGTACTTGCTTCGTTTCAAATAGGCAGGTCGAATGTTGGTTAAATCTTTCTTTTTGACCTTATAGTCTTTCTGTAGCCGGGTAATAGATACAAACACTTCGGGCCAACCGTCGGCGATCGGCACCCAGTCAACACTGAGGGTTAGTTGGTCAGGATCATAAAGCGGTTCAAGGTCTCCATGGGGTTTAATGAGCATACCGACAGGCTGAGGGTATTTGTATTGCTCTTTGGGTTCTTTATAAATGGGTACCCAGGCGCGCAGCATATACCAGCCTCGATCAGTTCTAGTTTTCCAGGTTTCAGGATATTGCCCTTTATGGAATTTTGGCAAGCGGCACCATTTATACCAGGTGTTCCATTCGGCGAGTTGGTAACCCGTCGCGATTAAGCAAAATATAGCTGCTGCCTTTTTGGCCTGGTCCCCAAAATGTTCCTTTCGACGAATATTCATAGCCGGAAAATGAATCTTCTCCCAGGCCTCGTTTACTTCTTTCAATTGCTGCTTTTCAGCTTTTTCCTGTTCTTCCCAAAACCAGCGTACTTCGCGATCGTCCCACTCATCCCGCCAGCGTTTTTTTCTAATTTTCTCAACTTCTTCCATGCGGCCAGGAATGGTTAGATACTGCCAAACAGCGCGACAGGCCAACGTATCCCATAGGGCCCGGTGTGGATTGGAACCATCATACCGAAACTCTGCTTCATCAGCCGCAACAGTTAGTTTTTTGAATTTATAACTACAGAAATAATCTGACCACTCGCCATAATGGACCGCGTAGGCATTCTGACAACATTTTAGGGTTGTTTGGCTTAAATCAACACCTTCATTTTTTAGAAATCCGCTGTCAAATGCAACATTATAGATAACTAACGTATGACCAGCTAAAATGCTAGTCAGTTGAGGAGCCAAATCAGCCAATGTTGGCAGGTCGTCACACAAAACCATTTCTGGAGTGATACCATGGATGCACTCAGCTTCTTCCCATTCCGTGTTTCTGGTTGGGCGAAGTAGGGTGTCTATAATAATTTCCCCCTGGTCATCGACGAGCGCCAATTCAATTACTTCGTCAGAGCCAGATAAGCCCGTCGTTTCCGTATCGAGATAATAGATCATAGCAGTTAGGATAGGAACACAAATTATTGATTCACAAACCGTAATCTTTTTACGGTCACTTAACTTTTCTGAGCAATCGACCGATCACATTCACCAGCCGACCGTTAGCAAATTCAACCAGCATCGTGCCGGTTTTTCCACGTGTGCATTTGCCATTCGGTTGTAGTACAGCCGTGCAGGGTTGTTTAATAAGTAGGGGATCAGTGAGCCGATCCCCTAAATAGATGTAGTTGCGTGTCATAATTGGTGGATTATGTGGATACCAACCGATAAGGCCAGATTGATTTCAATCGTTGCACCGGGCGATTTGCGCCAGTTCCTGAGTGCATACACGCTATGACAGCTCAGCAAGGCAATCAGATCCTCACGCATATAGTCGCACCAGGTCCGGTTATGGCAGTGGGGTAAATCAAGGGGACTGACAGGCTCGAACCCAAGGGCTATGACTTCCTGTTTGGCCGCTTCGAAGTTAGCGGTATATATCTCAGCAGGCAGATCGCCAATGTAGCCTGCGATGTAGCATTTTTTCATTTGACGTGCGAATAGGAGTTGTCAGGATTCTTTGACCAGGTCCGCGACTTGTTTTTGATAATCTTCAGCGCATAGGCTTCAACAATCTGCTCAGGGGTAATGCCAGCCCGTTGCGCTGAATCAAACAGACACATCATCGCATCGGCGTATTCTTCTGGATTGGGCTGGCCAGATTCTAAATCCTTTTCAATTTCCAGTATCTCAGATTCAGCTTTACGAAGGCTACTAACGGCTGTCGCTTCGGGAAAGATCTGCTTTGCCCATTGCCAGCGTTCGGCTTCGAGTGTCAATAAGGTATCCTGCATCAGTTTGTCGCTTGTTTTACTCGTGCTGTATCACACTCTGAATGCCATATCTTCGTTCCGCTCCAATCGCCACAGGCTGAGCCTTTGAATCCACGTTTGCCACATACAGAGCATTTCTGCCAATAGCGACGATAAATCTGTTGAAATGGATGAAACTGGATTTGCCAGTGATGAATATGCCAGCGGGGATGTTTGTACCATGGGCGATGATAACGGCGGTAGCAATGCCAG
>NZ_MKUD01000019.1:0-121696 GCF_001898575.1 Spirosoma sp. 48-14 | reverse complement strand
CCAGAATCATAATCTGCTCCAGTTCGCCAGATGAAAGGAAGTTCGTCGTTCGACCGTACATCCAACCTTTTTTGCCATGTGCCTTGATGGCTCGCCAGACCCAGTAAATGACTTCGTAGGTTGAATCGGGCTGGTTGCAAACGTAAGCGTAATCCTTGCCTTCTTTTTCGGCTACCTGACGGGCAAAAATATCCCTATACTGGTTTTTGGCCAGCACTTTCATGGCCCCCAGTTGATCAAGATTATACATGGGCGAATGCCAGCCGCAACTATCGTCTCGGCCTCCTCCCTGTTTCTGGGTACCATCCTTGAAGCGAAAGTTTTCCGGGTCACAATGCCAGATGGTAATCAGTGGTTCATAGTACCCGCCCTTACGCCGTAGGAATAGGTTTTTAATTTCAAAGGCAACTGTTTTTGGGTCGTGCATCTCGTTTTTGATTTTAGAATTAGTGTTGTTGCAATCAGGTGAACAAGCCGAACCCGCAAACTGGGGCGTATATATCAACAGACCCTGAACGATTTCGTGGTTTAAGGTTTCGCCCGTAGGCTCATGGGTTCGGCTGATTCGTGAATCGGGGGCGGGCAGGGGGACCGCGTTGATGGTGGTAGGTCATGCGGTTGCTTTATTTCTTCGTTCCGTTTCCCGTTCAATGTGATATAATTCCATATACAAATCGCTGATTTCCGAATCCAATGCAACCATTCGCTCAATGAGCTTAGGAGAGTTCTGCTGTTTTCTGGCAATGGCGAGTAGCACGTTCTTTTGCTTTTGAGCATCCTGAACGATTTTAAGGGCTTTAGCGTGATTACCCTTTTTAAATTCAGCCTTTGATTGCTCGATGGCCGTCACCTCAAGGTCAATGATCTGGCTGTAAGGATTGACGTTCAGCAGTTCCTTAATTTGATTTCGCTCGGCTTCGGCCTTTAGCAGGGCTTCGCGGACTACTTTCTCTTTGGTTGTCATGGATAACGGGAGGGGGAATGCCAAGTATTTCGCGGATTGCTTCGGTGCGCTCAGTTCGTTCTGTGTCGCTCATGTCTGGTATTTTAGCCGAATCTGTCAGCGTCATAAGCCAGATTTGTAGCTGGGAGACCGAATAAAACTAAATCAGGAGTCGTTTTAACTCCTCCCGATTTCCGTTAGCGAGTCGGTAGAGGTTCATAGTTTAGAGCGAGTTAAGAATGACTGGACCCAACCGAGTCCAACCATATCCGTACTACACTTCTTCTATTTACTGTAAAGGACTAGGCGCTGACGAGTTCGGACTTCTTAACTGATCCGTCAGGATTGAATATCGTAGTTTGGTTAGCGTCTGACGATTCGTTTCCCGCTTCAGCCAGCAGGAGCATGCGCTGTTTGAAGTCATCCTGCCATTCGGAGTTATAGGGATGCCAGACGCCCAGGATTTTGGATTTGACCGCGCCGATGATCGTGCAATCGGTTACCCATGTACTGATGTACTTATCAGCGCGTTCCTCCGCTTCGTGAACACTTTCAGCAATCACGTAATGCGTCAAAATCTCTATTTTCTCCTTGTCAGTTTCGGCGCTGTAGGTCTTTTCTTCGATTGTAACCTTGTAGAAATTACCCTTGTTGAAGGGTTCGTAAACCTGGCCAAACTTGACTTTAGCTAGGTCGTATTCGAAATCCGTAATCCTACCTTCCAGAATTTTAGCCAGATCCTTTTCGGCACCACCATATAGGATGTTTTCGAGTAGAAACTGCTCAGTGAACGATTTCCATTTGCCCAGATCATCCTGAACTTTGTACTTGATTTTTGCGAGAAACCACATAGTTAGATTGATTTTAGAATTAGTGTTGAACGTGAAAAAGCTTATAATCCGACGACCAGTTTTGCCGCAGCAATCAGTTCCTTATTCTTTGTTTCCCAGCCGGTAATCTGCTTGAGCAGGTCGGCCGTAAACTTGACCTCATCCTTTTTGCGCCGGGGTTCGATTTGAACAAAACCGATCTGGTAGTATTCGAAAAACTGAATGATCGTGTAACCGACACCGTGATTGACACCTTTGTCACGTCCGACGCTGGCCGTTTTTTGCTGACTCCATTTGGGGTCCAGTCCCCAGATGAAGTTGATGTTGTGACCCGCTTCCAGATGCACAAAGGCCATTTGGCGGTAGAGTCGGCAGTAGTCGATCAGATCGGGCGTTCGCATCAGTTCGAGCCGCATCAGTTTACGTTCCCGACGGTCCCAGACCGCTACGCCGTTCGCGTCTTTATCAGGGTCGATGCCGATCAGATACCGGGCAGATCGGTCGGCAGGCGGGGGCAGGGTTGAGAGTTGGTCGTTCATAGGTTATAGAAATGAATGTGGACGGGAATCGGCGACGCGGTTGGTAGGTAGATCGAGCCAGAATTTGATTGATTCGCCCTGTTTGTGGGTTGTACCGTTTCGGTTTTTAGCAACGATGTTTTCCAGTTCGTCTTCGTCGACGGGTTCATCGGCCGATGCGTAGTAGGAATCGCGGTACTGGAAGATTATGTTGTCGGCATCCTGCTCCAGATCACCCGATTCCTTCAGGTCGGATTTGATCGGGCGCTTATCCTCCCGTTTATCAACTTCGCGGCTTAATTGGGCAAGCGCGACGACGGGAATTTTCAGGTCTTTGGACAGCAGTTTCAAGCCTCTACTGACTTTACCTGTCATTTCGCGCCGATTAGGGGCCTGCGCTTCGACAAGTTGCAGGTAATCGATAAATACGGCCTGAACACCGAACTTGCGTACCATGCGCTTGATTTCTACCCGCAGTCCGTCCAGGTCGTAGACATCATCCCGAACGTACAAAGGAGCTTCACCAATCCGACTGACTGCGTCGTACACCTTACCCATGTCCAGAGGCTGAAAACCTGCCATACCCGACAGGACCTGTGCGTTTTTGTAGTGAGTATCCAGCGCCAGAAACCGCCGGGCCAGTTGGTCCGATGACATTTCCAGCGAGAAAATACCGGTCGGGATTTGCTGTTTGTAGGCGATATTATACCCCATCTGGCAGAGTTGAGCCGTTTTGCCAATACCGGGCCGTCCAGCCAGAATCGTTAGCGTAGCGGGGTGCAAGCCTTTTAAGAATTCATCCAACTGATTCAATCCTGTGCGAATACCCGTGATGGCATCCCCCCGTTTACCCGCTTCTTCGGCTTCAGCGGCTACCCGGCCAAGGGCTTTGGAAAATGGTTCAGCCTTGAGTTCCAGTAACCGGGCGTGATGCTGTTCAAATCGCTTGCTGGCATGATCGATCACTTCCAGCACGTCCGCACCAGGTCGGCTGAGTTCGGTTAGTGATGCGGCCAGGGTTCGTTGCAGCGAGGTTCGCATAGCTTCCTGAATCAGTAGAAAACAGTAGTGCGTCAGCGAACCCGTGGACGAATCGCTACTGGCCGTAATTTCCAACAGTACATCAAGCCAATCAATGCCCGTTTTATCGAATCCGATCCGGTTACCATGTTTCTCCAGTAGCAGGTTATTAACCGCAATGGCGTCGGTTTCAATGGCCTTGTGGCTTAGTTCGCAGATTGCCGCATAAATCTTTTGGTAATCGGGCGACGAAAACACATCCGGTTTTTTTAGAACGGCCATCACCTCTTCGGTTGCGCCAATGACAGTCAGGCAGCTATTGAGGATGGATTGTTCAAGAATCAGGCTCATGCGTAGCGTTTTAAAAGGGCGTCAATCAGTTTAATCCGTTTATCGAGTTGCTGCTTCAGGGGGGCGGTTTGCCGTAAAATGTCCTGATAGAGTGCGTTTTGCTGGTCGGTCGGCGGAGCCGTCAGGGAGGGCGTAGTTTTCAGTTTTTTATACATGGCTAATCAGGGACAACGTTGTGTTTAGCGACCGGTCGACTTTGCTGAATGGGTTTAACAGGCGTGAATTTTTCAGGGAAAAGACCCGAATACCCATTGCAGATGCTGTTGTTGAGGCAGTCAATGAGTTGCTTTTCGGTCAAATCAGCGAGCTTATCAATCTGCTTCTGAATGCTTTCGGGGAGTAGCTTTTCGCGCTTCTTTTGCCGAAACTCTAACCATTCGTTCTGGTAGGCATCGATCATGGTTTTAGACCATGAGGCAGGAAAAACAAAATCGACAGGAGCGCGAACAGCGCTTTTTCTTTTCTTTTCTTTTTCTTCTATTCTATTCTCTTCTATTCGTGCCGTTTCTGTGACAGAAATAGTAGTTTCTGTCACAGAAACGGCCTGTTTGCGCTTTTCAAAGGCTTCACGGCTTCGATTTCGCTTCTCAAATACCGACCTCAAGCTCTCTTTTAGCTCTATTGAGGTCAGGTTTCCGGCCTCATTGCGACAGAAAAGCCCTATCTTCTCGCATATCTGTAGCAGACTGTCGATTTCTGTCACAGAAACTCCGAAATCACCTGCCAGTAATTCAAGCTCCATGTCATCGGTAGCCAGCTCTGTGTTATCCGCATCGGTCAGTGCTTCCATCAGCATCAGCAGAAGTCCATAACCAGCCATGCCGAACCGGGCGCGTATGGCTTTTACCCGGCGGTCGTTACGGAAATTGGCAGAGTGATAAAAATATCCAGCGTTGTTAAGGGATGGACGAGCCATGATACTTGGGGGTAAAGGGTAATCAAAACGGCCAGAACGGGCCAATCGCAGCGGCTACAGCGCCCAATGCAAACAAGAGCAGTACGGGCCAGAAAACAGGCTGAGAACGTCGGTTACACATGGCCAAACAGATGCAGGTGAAGGTTATGTATCCAGTGCATCGCGCAGCCAATCGCAGCCAGACAACACACGATCAGCAGCCACTCAGTTAGGGTGTAGGTTGATTTGTGCATGGCTTAGAATGGGGTATCGCGTGAGGGATCGACGGTTTCTATTCGGTCCTGACCTATCCAGTCAATGCGAAAGGCAAGACCCGCCGTGATGTCGTGATACGCATAGCAGTGATCGAGCGTCTGCTGATCGGCATCGATCGTTTTCAGAGGCGCCAGTTCAAGCCGGAACCGAAAGAAGGCCCATACGTTGCGGGTGTGGTGAACCTGCCTGTAGTGATTCTGGTAGTAAATTTCAGCGTACTTGCGAACGCAGGCCAGTAGCGCAAAGCCCGATAGCTGGTTTTCCTGCTGGTAGACCACAAAGCAGATAAGCCATACTTCCAGATCGTACTGAATGCGTTCCACATCCTGCATGTACTGGACGGGTAGTTCGTCCCAAAGTATTTCGATGAACGAGTGCGCTTCGCGGTGAGCGAGTTTGTGACGGAGCTTAGACACGGGACACCTCCTTTTCGTCGATTGAAAGCCAAACCTGTTCAAGTACCCAAACCTTGATCTGTAGCTCGTGAACGCAGGATGCGTAAACACTGAAAAGTCGACCGTCCTTGTCCTGAAATTCAAGCGAATACAACGGCGGCTCTTTCTCGCTGATGGGCATTACCTTGACAATCATGTAAGGCTCATCATCAACTTCAACCAGTGCATGCGTGCCGTCCGCATAAGGCGTAAAACCCAGATTTTCGAGCCATTCTGGTGTAATGGGAATGGGTTTAAGTCTATCGTAGAAGGCTGTAAATGGTATGATTGATGAATCAATCGGTATTGATATGATTAGCTTAGGATCGCCAGCTTCTAACATTCGCGAAAACTCCACAATATGATAAGGGGCATCTTTGCCTTTCGTAAGGGGCTGAGCCATGTAATAGCCGCCTTTAATCAAGTCTTTTGGATCTATCTGGCTCATTGGGCAGGGGTGAGAATAATGAGACCTAACCAAACCAGCGCAAACCCAACCAGCACGACCAGAAAGCCAAGGATCTGATCCTGTTTGCCCTTGTACCAACGCGCAACCCGGCGACGTAGCCAGAACAGCCGTTCCAGTCGCATATCATCGCGCAGGTAGCGGTAAATCGACGGAGCGAATACCAGCAGCATGAACGTACAGACGGTCAGCATGCCATACAGCAAAACAAAGCCCAGTGTTTTCATGGCTGTACAGGGGTTTGTGGTAGATCGACCTGAATCAACTCCTTTGCCCTGATAGCAACCTGAATCCGTGTTGAATTTGCGCCCCAATACGGCGCGTAACGGGCTATTGAAAAGCCTTCCAGCTTTACCTCTTTGCCGTTGTAGATAAATAAGTTCGCGTTGCCATCGGCCCGAACCGTCGCGTTGCCATAGGCCCGAACCGTCGCGTTGCCATCGGCCCGAACCGTCGCGTTGCCATCGGCCTCAACCGTCGCGTTGCCATCGGCCCGAACCGTCGCGTTGCCATAGGCCCGATGGAAGCCTGAAATGTATATTCCAGCCGCAACCAGATCCGCTTCGGGAAATAGTTTCAACGTATCCAGGTCAATGACTTTATAGGCCGTACACCAATTGAAATTGTCCTTAATGACGGCCAGTAATTCGCCATCCGTATTCGAGCGAATGGCTTTGCTGTATTCGCCCGAACAGGCCTGAGCCGATTTGGCACGAGAGGTAATCAGGTCTTTGCGTTGTTGAAAGGTTTCCATTGTCGGGAGGTTAAAGAGTGGTAAACACGTTGTTTTCGATTGAGCGAACCTGAACCATTACCTGCATAGCGATAAATCGGATGCCCATATCCGGTGCGACGGGCACCCAGACGATCTCTTTCGCGTCATCCGAATCAGCATATTTACCATTCTCGTCGGTGTCGATTCGGCCTGTATAGACGGGCGTTGTTACCTGATAATACAGCCGACGCCAGCCGTCAACGGTCTTATCATCAACGAATTCGATCTTCTTACAAAATGGACCTGCCATTTTTTGAATCAATGAATCCAGGGGCGAATCATCCTGATCGTTGTCCAGGTCAGCCAGGGTAAGCGGCTGATTGTTGCGGTAATGATCGACCATTTGCAGGGTCGGAGTGAACTGATTTTTCATCATCTTTACAGCTTAATTTTAGAATTATGATTGCTGACAGGCCGGACCGCATTTGAGTCCGGCCTGTCTTGTTTTTAGAATTATGAATTGCAGACAGCCGATGCCTCCCGGTTGGAGGACTTTATTTTAGAATTATGAATTGCCGACAGGCGTCTAAGTTGCCCTGACCCATGTTGCAGAATCAGGGACTTTTCAAAGAATTAGAATTATGAATTGCGGTATAACCGATGCACTTATGGGTTAGGGCCGGGCCGCCGGAGCGGTTAGGTTGTTATCGTTTTGGCGTTGGGCATACGATGTCGGGAAACTCAGCCAGAAACGCCCGGTAAGCCTCCCAGCGAATGCGGTAGGTGTCGCTGATGCCGTCCATGACTTTCAGTTTGACGGTCTTCCCACCGGGAGCCGTGCGGCCGTGCTGAATCCAGCTACGAACCGTATCAGCCGAAAAACCGGAGTCTTTGGCAATATCCTGAACCGATAAAACCGATTGAGCAGTCCGGTTTTCGAGTTGCAGCATCGCCTTACGAACAGCGGCTGCAATGTGGTCTGCCATATCATCAGCAGACATTGTAATGAGTGTGGCTGTGGTCATGGCAGGTTAGGCGGTTGCAGAGAAAGGAAACTCTTCACCCTCTTCGGCTGGGTAGTGCTCGAAAGCATTTTCGCCACTAGGAAGCTGAATCGTGAAGTACGACTCACGACGTTTGTCGATGTAATTCTGAACAATCTCATTGGCTACAGCCAACGTATCGAATAGCTCCTGATAATGTGCTTTTGCCTTTACTCCCTTTAGGGTCTTTAGCAGGTCATGGTAACCGCTCAATTCTACCTCGATCAAATTCGCCAGGGCCATCAGCTCAGTTAGAGGCAGGCTTGATACTACCTCCTCATTGATAGTTAATAAGTAGCTCATTGTCAGTATGATTAACCGAGTTGTTTAGGTGTGGGTGTACCAATTAGGCCGAATTCGGCCATCTTCTCAAACAGGGGCAAGGCATGTGATTTACAGAAACTAGCTGCCTGTTCTACGTCCATCTTCCCGGTTTTACAGAAGTCGTCGGTCAAAGCCATTGAACTGCTCACGGCTGGCCGAATTGCCCGAATTACCTCTTTGGCAGAGGAGCGTAGTTTTGAAGGCCATTTCTTCTTTTTGGCCCAATCCGTGATTTCATGAGGGAGTTTGCCCGTATGGTAAAAGCAGTTCTTCCGGTTGTAGTCAATCACCTTATCAACACCGCCGTTGTTGAAGTTGAAGCTATTGACCTCTTTCGAGTTGGTGATCTGCTTGGTTCGATCCGTAAAAACCAGTAGCTGTTGAGCCTCGTGCGTTGCGGCAACCCGCTCGGTTTCGAGTTCCTCCCAGCGCGTGACGATCTTATGACGGGCAACTACATCGTAACCGGAAAGAAGCGTAATCGTGGTTGTTTTGTCGAGCAGAAATAGAGGGCGACTTTCGCCTTTGTCATCACAGTACGATGACTCCTCGCAGTACCATTTTAACCGGCTCAAAGTTGAGCCCGTTGATTTTTTAAACTCACTGACCATTTTGCGAATGTCCCGAAGTACATTCTTATGGGTCTTACTCGTCAGTTGAGCAATCTCCAGGCTGGTCATGGTTTGGGGTTGCGCTGATGGGCTCATGACTTAGGCAGCTAATGGTTGAGCATAGGGGTCATACGACTCCATCCATTCTACTTCTGTCTCCGACAGAGCCGAAAATCCATTCATCTTATTTCTGAATGTCCCTTCTGTTACCCCGTGAATGCCGCAAAACTGACCCCTTGCCGTTTGTCGCTGATTGTAACTCAGCCGCTCATATGCTGATCTGAACCGCGAAATCAGCCCTCTTTGCCGTTTGTCGAGTCCATTTTGTTTGTTACTTTTGTTTGTCATACGTTTGACAAGGTTTATCACTTGAGTTTCATTGAAATCGCATAACAAATATAATTTAATTAAACTCAAGTTTCCAAATAAAACTGAACAAAATTTAACCTTGCTCAAGTATGGTGGCGATTAGCTATATGTCATTAGGCGAGAATATCAAGCGCACAAGAAAGGCTAAAAAGCTTACCCAGAAGGAGTTAGCTGAGAAGTTAGGCATATCGGAAAGTATGTTTTCTCTTTACGAAAGTGATAAGAGTGACATTACCGTGACTAAACTTATGAGTTTAGCTCAAGTGTTAAATGTTCCGGTTTACTCCTTGTTAGGCAATGAGAGTATACTTGACTTGAATTTAATTAAAGAGGGTGAAGAGGATTCTTCTGAAGAATACCTTGAAGCTATTCCTATCCAAACCAGCGAAGAAGAGTTTACGTTGATGACGGCTAATGGCATGCAATTTCAGCAACTAAAGGACGGTCGTTATCGAATGTTTATACCTTTAGTTGAACAGCATGCGTATGCTGGGTATCTAGCTGGATGGAAAGACCCCGAATACATTCAGGAGTTACCTAAACACGTAATAACAGTAGATCAGATTCATCAGGGCATATACAAGGCGTTCGCCGTACGGGGAGATAGTATGGACGATGGGAGTAGGGAGTCAATTTGTGAGGGAGATATTGTAGATGCGCGCCGACTACCTTCTCATTTCTGGGAACATAAGCTTCACTATCACGAATATCCAGATTTTGTAATTGTCCATCAAGATGGAGTTGTTATAAAACGCATTGTTGACCATGATGTCAAAAAGGGTATTCTATACTGTAAGTCCCTGAATCCAAATAAAGAACTTTATCCAGACTCATTTTACCGACTTTCCGAAGTTTATGAGCTTTATAATATCGTTTCGTTGCAACAGAAAAGGCGACGAAGTTCTTAGGCGAAGCTTATAGGTAATAATCTTTCCTCACCATGAAATATCTATCCATTCTCCTGTTTATAGTGCCTGTCTTTTGTTTCGCTCAGGATGATTATGTACCCGTAAAAAAGCGTACAACTCCTGTTACGGAAGCGGATATGCATGGCAGTAAGCGGTTGAATGCGTACGACTATGATTATGGGTATCAGCCATCGGCAGCGCCTGGTTGGACGATCAAACGAGGGGATACGCTTCAGATGGGTAAAGGGACAATGCCAGACAAATCCTTTGCCTTTGCCTATGAAAATCCGGCAGCCTTAACGGCCGTTATGAAGCCCAATGGCGATTTGGTAAAAGCCTATTTACCGACTCGCTATGCTAATACCCGGCTCATTGTCAAAGATTTGGGTATGATTGGCAGTAAGAAGACAGGGTTCACAATGGTGGCCTTAGTCGGAGTAGGGCTGGCGGTTCGCTACTACATTGAACTTGAAAGCGCGATTGAAGCGGGTGAAGTTATACCTCCTCCACAATTTAGGAAACCAACAACTTCAGCCAATCAGCCAGCAACGAGCGTCGCTGATGAGTTGATGAAATTCAAAAAGCTTTTAGACGCTGGGGCTATTTCACAGGAGGAATATGACGCTCAGAAAAAGAAACTGTTAAATCAGTAATCACTAATTCTAAATGCTTACTAAGTGGACAGAGATAAATACTTTGATATTGATAAGTTTCTTCAAAAGGCTCAGGCCTTGGACTGGCATGATTTAATAGATTATTGCAATGCAGAAGTTCGGCGCTCTGAACATGCTGTTCGGCAATTAAAACGCAATGATCCCAGTGATTACACCATCCGTAAGTATTATGACTTCGTTCATGAGTCAACTTATTTCTTCTCAATGGGGGGAGTGCCTGGCGGTATGGCTAAAGCGGATTTTCAACGACTGAAGCCAATTGTCGAACAACTTGTGGCAAAGGGACAATGGAAGATGGAGACTCTGAACAATTTTTGATATATCTCTCAAGCTCTGCTTTATATTCATCAGTCAGGTGTGGGTTAGTTAAGCCAGCTTCAATTAGTCCGCACAAACGCTTTTGTCTTTCGATTGCCTGTTCCATAGTCTATCTATTTGTCTATAAAGTTCAGACAAAATTCTTAAGATTCCATGTCCACCCGCAAAGCTCTGATTCGGGAAAAAGTCCACTACGAAGCCCTTATCTCCGCTAACCTACTGGAAGTGAAGTTTCGAAGCCAGCAAAAACAGGATTTTACGGCCGTATCATCTATGTACACATCGGGCATGGCCTACAAAGCGGCACATCTGGAAGTCAGTAAATTACTCAACAACTAGAAATGGAAGCCACCATCACATTTCAACTCAGGCTTGACCGGCAGGCCGCTGATGGCCGCTGTCCGATCAGTTTTCGGGTTTGCTGGGGTTCGCTCAAGGTACGGGGCTCCATCGGTGAAAAGGTCCATCCTGATCAGTGGGACGATTCCAGCCAACGCGTTAAACGCAGTGCTCAGGTCGCCAAAGTGATCAACCGGCGGATCGGTATCTATCAGGATGGTATCGACGATTATTTCAAGCCGCTTTTGATTGCCCCGACTGAACAGCAGGTAACGGAACACATCAATCAGCTTCGGGCTGAGCAACTGGGTAAATCACCCAAAGCCAAAGCACCTGTCATCCACGTACCCGCGCAGCCTAGTTTCAAGCAATTTGCTGAAGGGTATAGTAAACTGCGAAGAGCCGAACGCTCTAAAAGCTGGAAGGAGTCGATCGATGTACTGGCGGGTCACCTGGTTGCGTTTCGGGCCGATCTGGACTGGCCAGACTTGAAGCTAAATACCCTTAACCAGTTTACGGCTTATTTGCAGGACGACTGCGAACACTCCGACGCAACGCTGGAAACCTACGTGTCGCTACTGCGCGGCATGCTGACCTACGCCATTCGGCTGGGATACCCCGTGCCACCCGATTATCAGTTTGTCGAAACGCGATCGGTGGGGGATACCCTGCGGCCGATTCTGACCCACGCCGACATCGATGCCATCGCGGCCGTCAAACTGACACACTCGGACGAATCTCATCCAACCTATCTGGCAGCCATCGAAGCGACGCGATGGTATTTTCTGCTGGCCTGCGCGACGGGTCTACGCTACTCGGATTTGCATCAGCTCCTGCATCCAACGATTATTCGCTTCGACGGCGTACCCTGTTTGCAGGTTGTTCAGAAAAAAACGGGCAAAGCGGTGCCCATTCCTGTTGGCGAGCAAACGCTGACCATGTTGCACAATCCGGTGCCTACCAGCAAACCTGCCAATATGGAATCCTACATGATGCACCTGAAAGTAATTGGTCAGCAGGCGGGGCTGGAGCGAATTGTCACCGTTGGGTCGTATTACAAGGGAGAATTGATGATCGATCATTTACCTTTGTGGGACACGCTGACCTCTCACATGGCCCGTCGCACGTTTGCCAGCCTGATGACCCAAGGGGGACTGCCTACCAAAGTATTGCAGGAGATCATGGGCCACAAATCGATTGCGTCAACCCAGAAATACGCAACGGTCGATAACCAGATGATCGTCAGCCAGTCGATCGAAGCCTGGAAACGGTCAAAAATAACCGTTGACCCCAAGGCAAAGAATGGAGTCAAAGCGAAGCGGATACTATCCGAATGATTCGGCTAAAGCAGAAATTAAAACGTTGATACTAGGTAGATAGCGGACGAATGAGGAGGAAACAGGGGAGTGAAAAGCTAAATTTTCTTAAATTCGACCGCTCAGCAGTTGAATCCATTATTTTTGTCACATAACACGAACCCCTGAATGGCTCGTATAAAAAAGAAAGTTGGTGCCTATCCCAGCGGTATGATTTTGTTTAGTCTGACGCTGGCGTTGTTTTTAATTGGTTTTTGCGGTTTGCTGGCTATTCAGTCGAAAAAACTGGTTACCTATATTCGTGAAAATTACGAAATCCGGGCGTTTCTGGATAAAGACCTGGACGAGAAACAAACAGAAAAACTTTTTCAGACTATTGCCGAACGGCCCTACGTCCTGAAAACAGATGGAAAGCCGCAGGTGGTTCTGGTAACGAAAGATGAAGCAGCCAAAGCATTTATTGCCGAAACCAAAGAGGATTTTTCGAAGTTTTTAGGAGAGAACCCGTTGCATGACAGCTACCGCATCAAGCTCAATGAAGGGTATTTTGAAGAAGCGAAACTGCAGCAGGTAAAGCAGGATTTAGAGCAGATTGACGGAGTATTCGAAGTGGTATATCAAGAAAATCTGGTCGATAATATCAACCGGAATATCACCAAAATTTACGCCGTCATGTCTGCATTTGCCGTGATTTTGTTAGTGATCATTGTAGTGCTGATGAATAATACGATCCGGCTGGCGCTTCATTCACAGCGTATGCTCATCCGGAGTATGCAACTGGTAGGAGCAACGAATGGATTTATTACCCGACCCTTTTTAGGCCGGGGTATGTGGCAGGGGTTTCTGGCTGGATTGATTGCAGTTGCCCTGTTGTTGGTTTGTTTACAGATTGCCATCCATAATCTGCCCGAAGTGGGGATGTTTCAGGATACTGAAAAGACTATTTTTCTGATGGCGGGTGTGGTTGGATTAGGTATATTGATTGGCTTTTTGAGTACGTTTCAGGCCGTAAACCGTTACCTCGGCTTAACACTGGATGAGCTTTATTGAGTAGTGAATAATTTAAACGGAATAATGCGTAAAGAGTAATGTGCTGCTGATGATTCGTTCAGCCATCCTTACTCACTAGTGTTCATTCTCCATTAAATAGACGAAACGATGGCAAAAGATAAGCAGACTGGCTCAGCTACGCTCTCTCGCGAAGAACCAGCAAAAAAAACGACAGTCACGCCGACGGTGGCTCCGAAAAGTTCGCCTACTCGGCCCATAAGTGGTGAACCGTTGCGTCCATCGCCAGCCACGGCACTTCCGTTTGGGAAGCAGAACTACCTGTTCATGCTAATCGGCATAGGGGTAATTCTGGCCGGGTTTTTCATTATGAGTCTCGATAAGGAAGAATTTGGGTTTGGCTTTTTAGGACTGACCCTCGGCCCGATTGTGGTAATGAGCGGTTTTGTTCTGGAATTCGTTGCCATCCTGACCCGGCCAAAGGCGTAGCGGAAAGTTATAACGTTGAAGTGCTATAAAGTTATAGCGTTGTAAAGTAGTTTTGCCGAAAAGATTTTCTGACGGTAACTCGACAACTTTACAACGCTATACCTTTTTTTATTAGTTAATGGAGCTGATTCACGCAATTGTACTGGCGATTATTGAGGGCTTAACCGAGTTTCTGCCCGTTTCCTCAACCGGGCACATGATTATCTATTCATCGCTGGCCGGCATTGCCAGTGATGAATTTACCAAACTCTACACGGTCGATATTCAATTCGGTTGTATTCTGTCGGTACTGGTGCTATACCATCGTCGTTTCCTGACCGACCCTCGCACAGGTAATTTTACCATACCCAGTTACCTGAAATCATTTCCTCCCCGTTTGCAGCCTCTGCTCGATTTTTATAGTAAAATCCTGATTGCCTTTCTTCCAGCTGCTGTGATCGGCTTCTTGCTGAACGACTTTATTGATTCACTGCTCGAAAATGTTACCGTTGTGGCCATCATGTTGCTGGTGGGTGGTATTATCCTGCTGTTCATTGATCGAATTGTGAACCGGGAGCCGAAAGATGGTGACGTTTCTGTTCCTGATGCGCTCCGAATCGGCTTTTTTCAGTGTATTGCCATGATTCCGGGGGTTTCGCGATCGGCGGCAACCATCATTGGGGGTATGTTCCAGGGGTTAACGCGAGCGCAGGCGGCCGAATTCTCCTTTTTTCTGGCGGTTCCCACCATGGCTGCGGCTTCGGGCTATAAACTGCTGAAAACCTATAAACTGCTTCAACCCGACGATTACCAAACGTTACTGATCGGGAATGCCATTGCTTTCGTGGTTGGTATGCTGGCTATTCGGGGATTCGTTAGTTTCCTGACCCGTTATGGTTTTAAAGTTTTTGGATACTACCGGATCGTGCTTGGGCTGGTGTTGCTGGGTTTGCTGGCGGCTGGCGTAAAGCTGGATGTTCTCTAAAAGGTTAGGTATAGCATACACGAGGAACCACAAAGACACACATTGGACTTTACTCTGTGTATCTTTGTGGTTTCTCCATGTATTGCTGTGCCACAACAAACTGAAATAAGCCCTGCTTCTGACCCTGGTCAGGTTATCCTAATCGATAAACCGCTTACGTGGACATCGTTCGATGTCGCCAATAAGTTAAAATACGCCTGTAAATTCAAGAAAATTGGTCATGCCGGTACGCTCGACCCATTGGCAACCGGCCTGCTCATTCTTTGTACGGGCAAGATGACCAAACAAATTGATCAGTATCAGGCGCAGGAAAAAGAATACACGGGTACACTGGTGCTGGGTAAAACAACCCCTTCGGTCGATCTGGAAACGGGATTCGATGCTGAATTCGAGACAACGGGTATTACAGCCGATCAGATTCAGGCAGCAGCTCAACAATTGACGGGCGACATCTTGCAGGTTCCACCCATTTACTCAGCTGTACGGGTCAACGGAGAACGGCTCTATGAAAAAGCCCGACGGGGCGAAACCGCTGACCGTGTGGAGGGAGGTATCAAGGCTCGGCAGGTGACGGTTTCCGTTTTTGAGGTTGATGCCAGCCGTTTCCCCGAAGTAGATTTTCGCATCGTATGTTCGAAAGGCACCTATATTCGCAGTCTCGTACGCGATTTGGGGCTGTTGCTCAACAATGGTGCATACATGAGTAGCCTGCGTCGAACGCGGATTGGTCATTTTCGCATCGAAGAAGCCCATACTATCGACGAGTTTATAAAGATAAGTCGTGAGTCAGCAGTCAATAGTCAGCAATAGTACTATTGTTGACCCGTATAAACTGATGACTGACGATTAGCGACTGAATATGATTATTTACAACGGTCTCAACGACATACAACCTTTAGTCAATGCGGTAGTCACCAGCGGAACATTTGACGGGGTTCATTTAGGCCATCAGACGATTCTGGCGCGGCTCACTGAGGTAGCCCAGGCGAGTGGGGGAGAGTCGGTGCTGATTACCTATTGGCCGCATCCCCGAACGGTCGTATCGAACGATAGCCAGAATCTACGATTGCTGACCTCGCTCGACGAAAAAATTGAACTGATCGATCAGGCGGGTGTCGATCATCTGGTGGTTATTCCGTTCACACGTTCGTTTTCTGAACTGACATCGGAACAATACATCCGTCAGATTCTGATCGATAAAATTGGTACAAAAAAATTGGTGATTGGCTACGATCACCGTTTTGGCCGCGATCGCGAAGGTGGGTTCGAATATATCCGTGCCCACCAGAGTGAATATGGATTTGAAGTAGAAGAAATACCCCGTCAGGATGTGGATGCCGTAGGGGTTAGTTCGTCTAAAATTCGGGCGGCCCTGAACGAAGGTAATGTTCGCACCGCAAATCGCTTGCTGGGACGCGCTTATAACCTAACAGGTACGATTGTAAAAGGTCGTCAGTTAGGCCGTACGATTGGCTTCCCCACAGCCAACATGCAGGTCGATGATCCAACAAAACTAATTCCGGCCAATGGGGTGTATGCGGTTGAGGTGGAGTATGGCGGGCAAACGCTGGGCGGAATGCTCAACATTGGCTTCCGCCCGACTGTGGCGGGGACGCACCAAACCATCGAGACGTATATTTTCGATTTTGACAAGGACATCTACGGCGAACACATGACCCTGAAATTTCGGGAGTTTCTGCGCCCGGAGCAAAAATTCGACGGCCTCCCTGCACTCGTAGCTCAGTTGAAACGGGACGAGGAAACGGCACGAGTAGTGCTTGACCAGAAATAGTCAAAGATGGTCAAGGATGCTCAGGCTATGCTTGCCAATCCTTGACCAATATGCTTCCCGGCTATATATCCTGTAGTCCAGGCATTCTGAAAGTTGAAGCCCCCGGTAATTCCATCAATGTCCAGAACTTCGCCCGCGAAAAATAGACCGGGTTGGGTTTTGCTTTCAAGCGTTTGTGGATTCAGACTGTCAACGGTAATGCCTCCGCAGGTAACGAACTCGTCTTTAAAGGTCGTTTTTCCAACAACCTGAAACTGGCTATTGGTCAGTCGCTCAATTAATCGGTTCAGCAATTTGGCAGGTAAGTCGGCCCAGCGTTGTGCGTCAGTCATGCCTGACTCCGACACAAAAATCTGCCATAATCGATTCGGTAAACCGAACGGATTTTGTGAAGATACCTGTTTCCGCCCGTTTTGTTGCCGGTAATCCTGGAGCAGATTGCGGAGTTGATGCTCGTTGAGCGTAGGGACCCAATTGATGCGAAGCGTGAATCGGTAGTCCATAGCGGCCAGTTCACGGGCCGCCCAGGCCGATAGGCGCAGAATAGCCGGGCCACTAAATCCCCAATGCGTCAGCAGCAATGGGCCGCGTTGTTCCTGTTTTGTTCCCTGTATGGAGACGGCCGCATCGCTAACCGATACACCTGCTAAGGGCAATAAATAACTCTCGGGTACATTAAACGTGAACAATGAAGGAACGGGCGATACCAGGGCTTCGGTTTGTTGAGGGAGCCACTGATAAGAGGATGCCTGCGGATAGCCACCCGTAGCGATCAAGACTCGATCGGCCTGAATAACTTCATCGTTCAACAGGGCTACCTGCCAGACCGTTTGTCCATCATCCGTTTTTGTAGGGGTAAGTGTTGATACCCCACAACTGGTCCGTACCTGAATCCCCAGTCGGCGGGCTGTTCCCATCAGGCAGGTTACGATGGTTTCGGAGGTGTTCGTTGATGGAAACATGCGGCCATCCGCTTCCGTTTTCAACGCAACCCCGTGCGCTTCAAACCAGCGTACGGTGGTCGTAGCATCGAACTGATTCAATAGATTGCGTAACGGTTTCTCACCACGGGGATAATATTTAACCAGTTTTTTATTGTCGAAACAGGCATGGGTAACATTGCAGCGCCCCCCGCCCGAAATACGGACTTTATTCAGTACCGTTCGGCTCTTCTCTAAAACTGTGATTGTGGCGTCAGGAAAGGTTTCGGCGGCTGTGATGGCCCCGAAAAAACCGGCTGCTCCACCACCAATAACAACGATACGTAAGGATGACATGGAGGGGTAACAGTCTTTTTGAATTTCATGTTCCGACTAATAGGCTGGATAGATCAGCTCGACGATGGTAGTACCTCTTTTGTAACGACCATCCTATAGCATCAAACAAAAACTTAACTTTGGCCTATGCATCTGAAACCTCGCTTTTCACCAAAAAATACGACCCGCCGGGGCTTCCGTCTGCGGGGAAATACACTCGTAACGCTGTTTGTCTTTTTCCTGATCGGGTTATTTCTGCATTACGGGGGCAAAACCAAACCAGTGGTTGCCTTTTGGAACGATGTTCGGGAGATCATTGGCCTGGGCCGTTCCCGACCAGACCGGGAACGAGATAACCCATACAAAGCACCCGAACCTGGCCAATCGTCGGATGTAGCTACCGATGATCGAAACAAATCGCGGTCGGATGAAAGCGAGGCTTCCGATGGGGATCGGAATTCGCCTTCGGAGGCTTCATCGGGAAACGAACGGTTCGATTTTGAAAAACAGGTTGATTTCCTGCTGCCCCAGTCCAAATGGAACGGCGATTTGATCCGTCATGAAGGCTATACACTCAACTACAGAGATCAGTACAAAGACGCCGAATGGGTAGCCTACCCCTTGCTTTCGTATGAAACCCGAGGAGATGCCGATCGTAAAAACGAACAGTTTAAACCGGACCCATCTGTCGAAAATGGAACGGCCTTACCATCCGACTATACCCGGTCGGGCTACGACCGGGGCCACCTGGCTCCGGCTGGTGACTTTAAATTTTCGCAGCGAATCATGCGCGAAACGTTTTTTATGAGCAACATCACCCCGCAGGCTCCGGATTTTAACCGGGGTATCTGGAGTGATCTGGAAAATCTGGTGCGTACCTGGGCTCGCCGGGATAATGGTTTATATGTCATTACAGGACCTGTGCTGAAACCTGGTTTGCCTACTATCGGAAAAAGTACCGAGGTCAGTGTGCCCCAAAAATTTTACAAAGTCATCCTGTATTGCAATAAGCCTGAAATCCGGATGATTGGCTTCCTGCTCGACAACGAAGGGTCAACGGAGTCTTTGAAAACATTCGTGGTACCGGTTGATTTAATCGAGCAGTTAACGGGCATTGATTTCTTCCCCAAAATCCCCGACGACCTGGAACGAAAGCTGGAAAGCAAAAGCCGCGAAGAAATGGTGGATGAATGGTTTAGCAACTAAATCAGACTACTGATTCGGATTGATGAGCATGGGCGTTTTGCCATCGGTAACGATGATTTTGGCATTAGGTGAAGTGGCCAACTGCCGGAAGGCTTCGATGGTTTTATACTCGATAATCTGCTTGTTGAGCGCTTCCGAAATGATTTTTTGGGAATCCGCGATCCCTTTGGCTTCAATCACTTTGCGGTCAGCTTCTTTGTGCTCTTTTTGCAGAATAAACTCCATCTGTTGAGCCTGTTGTTCGGCTTCAAGCTTTTGCTCGATGGATTGGGCCAGTCCTTTGGGTAATTCGATGCTTTTCATGAGTACACTTTCCACAACGATGCCTCTAGGCTCCAGCACCTTATGCATTTCGGCCGCAATTTCCTTTTCGATTTCTTCGCGCTGACCGGTGTACATATCTTTCGCATAAAAACGGGCACAGACATCCGCTGCTGCCGATCGGAATACACTCACAATCACAACACTTTCGTATTTCTCGCCAATGGTCGTCAGTACCTGAGGAGCCTTTTCGGGCACAATTCGGTAAAGAACAGCCATTTCGGAGCTGATGTTGAGTCCTTCTTTTGAGGGGATATTTTCCAGGGCTAGCGGTAAATTAATGGTCCGTGTGGGCACCCGGATTATGGTCGTCGTGAACGGGTTATACCCATGAATACCCGCCCCTTTTACCGATGGGTCCAGCTTGCCAAATCGACGCTTGACCCCTACTTCACCCTGGCGGATGGTGGTACAACTACTTGCCAGATAGATAGCTAATGCACAGAGTATGAGATTTTTCATGATTGTTAGCGGAAATAAATTATTGCGCTAACTACTCACCGATGCATTAACCCCTTATTGAAACCGAATTAAGTTGTTATTAAACTTTGGTGGGAAGCTAAAAACGCTTCCAGTTCGTCGGGGCGCTGCGTGCCAATCGTGATGATCGTGTTCCCTTTTTTGGTAATACGCACTCCTTTATTGCCAGCAATATTATACACCCAGCCATCGAAACCCAGACGAATACCATAGCCAACAAACCCATAAGTAGCTATCGAGGCAGACGTAATGTGGGCCCAGGGGATGGTACGCCAGGTGAAAACAGGAAAAACCTGATAGTGGATACCCTGGTCGTCGATACGGGTATCCAGTCGCCAGACGTACAGTAGAAGCATAACCAGTAGGGTTATTACAGGGCCGCCCCAGGCAAACGGTTCTTTCCCGGCATCTGTAGTCACCAACGGCACTGTTGTTATGAGCAGGGCAGCGACCATTACTATCCAGATCCACCATTGGCGAAAGCGCTGGGATTCGGTGAATGTATCCATCCTAGGTTTTCTGCTTCTTCTTCTTGGCTGCGGGGAACAGAATGTTGTTCAGAATCAGTCGGTAACCAGCTGAATTGGGATGCAGGTTAAGGTCGGTTGGCTCCTCACCAATTTCATGACGGTAGTCTTCCGGGTCATGGCCTCCGTAGAATGTGAAAAATCCCCGGCCATAGGGCGAATGGATATACCGGGCTTCACCTACCGAACGGTTTTCGGCCATAATGACTACTTCCGGTTTGATATAAGCTTTCTTAAACGCCGTCGTTTGCCCCATAAATCCTTTGATGACGTTCTGGTGATTTTGGGTCAGCATGGTTGGGATGGGGTCGTATTTGGCCGAAAACTGAAACAGCGTAAAGTAATCGTTATGCTCGCTCAGGCCACGTTCTTCAGGTTGATTGTCGATGTTAGAAAACTCGATCAGATACGGATTAGTATAAACCTGAAAATTACGGAAGGCAAATGTCTGGCTGTAGTCCAGCTTGCTATTCGCGTTTGGGTCGGCGGGGTCACCGTCGTAGAACGAATCGACAATATCCGTGTTATGAGCCGATAGGGCAATGTCGTAGGTATCGGTTGCGTTGCACATCGCGAACAGGTATCCGCCACCGAGCACAAACTCACGGATTTTTTGGCTTACAGCCAGCTTAAGCTGAGGCACTTTGGTAAAGCCATATTTTCGGGCAATGGTTTCCGCTTCCCGTTTTTGGGCGATGTACCAGGGCTGGTCTTTAAAGTGGAAGAACTTTCCATATTGTCCTGTGAAGTCCTCATGATGAAGATGTAGCCAGTCATATTCAGGCATTTTGCCATTCATCACCTCTTCGTCAAAAATCACATCGTAAGGAATTTCGGCGTAGGTCATCACCATCGTTACGGCATCGTCCCACGGCTGCTTGGTCTTGGGCGAATAGACGGCTACTTTCGGTGGTTTCTGGAGCTTAACGGCATCCATATTGGCATCGGCAGCCGCAACTTCGGACAGTATCTGAGCTGACTGCGCATCAGAAATAACCTCGTAGCTGACACCCCGGATCACCATTTCATTGATAAAGGCCTGCGATTGCGGCATCATGAACGAACCGCCCCGGTAGTTGAGCAACCAGTCGATTTCGGTATCATGCACTTTAAGAACCCAATAGGCAATGCCATAGGCTTTAAGATGATTCTTTTGGGCATCGTCCATTGGAATCAGGATTTTAGAGGCCCAGACCTGACCAGCCAGACTCAGAATTAGGATAAGCGGTAATAGCAGCCGTTTCATTGGTTTCCCCGTTAAAGATGCGCTTGGTAGTTTTGCTATAACGAAATATACACAAATATTGTGCAAGAATTTAATTGTGACTGAGCGATTGAGTGATTGAGCGAATAACTGAGACAAACTATTCGCTCAATCACTCAATTACTCAATCACTCAGTCAAAAATGAATCTGATTGAGAACATACGGGAAGGCCTTCGTTCGATTGCAGGTAATCGGCTTCGGACGATACTGACGTCGCTGATCATAGCTATTGGCATTACCTCACTGGTCGGTATCCTGACGGCTATTGATGGGCTCCAGAATTCTGTAAACGATAGCTTTGCGGGTTTGGGGGCCAATACATTCAGCATTGTTGCCCGACAGGATGCCTTCCGGAGGGGAGGGCGTGTGCTGCGGCAGGATGCACCTATCGATTATTTCGATGCAATACAGTTTAAGCGCCGGTTTCCGTATGGGGCTACTATTTCGGTATCGTCGGTGATAGCTGGAGCCGCTCAGGCCAAGTTTGGCTCCCGGAAAACAAATCCAAACGTACAGCTTATAGGAGGAGATGATAATTTTCTGACTGTTAAGGCTTTTACGCTCCAAAGTGGTCGTAATCTGACACAAAATGATTTGGAAAACTCGCTGAATGTCGCCGTTATAGGCAGTGAAACGGCGAATACATTATTCGAGAAAAAGATTAACCCGCTGAATCAATCGATTCGTGTGCTGGGAGCGCAATACAAAGTAATTGGTGTGCTTAATAAGAAAGGTGGACTTTCGGGTGGGGGCGAAGACCGAATGATTCTGATTCCGCTGGATAACGCGCGGGCACTGGCGGGTAACCGACAGCTTTCATTCGATATAACGGCTTCAGCGCCATCGGTTGCTAGTCAGGACGAGGCCGTAGAAGAGGCCAGGGGAACCATGCGCCAGGTTCGTCGGGATCAACTGGGTCAGCCCGATTCGTTTGAAATTGAACGAGCTGATGACCTGGCCAAAGAAACGGAAAACATCAGTGGCTATCTGCGCATTGGCGGCTTTGGGATTGGGTTTATCACGTTGCTGGGTGCGTCGATTGCTTTGCTGAACATCATGCTGGTGTCAGTCACAGAACGAACCCGCGAAATTGGCATCCGTAAATCGCTGGGTGCAACGCCTAAACGCATCCGTGAGCAATTCCTGATCGAAGCGATTGTTATTTGTATCCTCGGCGGTTTGGGTGGTATTGTGCTGGGCCTGGGCGTAGGTAACCTTATTGCTAGTTTGGTCAGCCAGGGCAATGGTAGTTTTGTGGTGCCCTGGGGCTGGATGGGATTGGGCATCGTTGTTTGCGTGTCGGTAGGATTATTTGCCGGTATCTATCCGGCCGTACGGGCCTCCAAACTCGATCCGATCGAAGCATTGAGGTATGAATAACAAGTGAACGAATAGACTCGATCATTCGATCACTTGTTCACTCTCTGGTAAATACACTGTGAATGTAGTGCCCTGACCAGGCTGACTACGTACCGTTATCGTTCCGCCGTGATTTTCGGCCACTTTTCGGCAAACCGCCAGCCCGATCCCTGTGCCATTGTATTCGTTTCGACCGTGTAGTCGTTCGAATAATTGGAAAATCTGATTCTGATATTTTTCGTCGAAACCAATCCCATTGTCGGCTATGTCGATGGCAACCCAGGAACGCTTTGCCCGATTGACAATCGTAGCGGGAAGATCATAGTTGTTGATCGGACGAGCCTGCACCGATATGATAGGCGTTGTACTGGGCGATACAAACTTCAGGGCATTGCTCAATAGATTCTGAAATAGCTGCCGCAATTGACTGGCGTTTCCGGCCAGTGTAGGTAAGGCTCCGTCCGAACTATCGCCAAGCGTGATCTGCGCATTTTTTTCCCGGATAATGATTTCCAGGTCGCTTTTTATTTCGAGGAAAATTTGCTGAAGACTAACGGGCTTAAAAGGCTCCAATTCAATAGATAGACGGGAGTAAGCCAGTAAATCCCGGATCAACTGGCTCATTCGATCGGCAGCCGACTGCATTCGGCGCAGCATGTTCTGGCCATCTTCAGGAAGTGCACTGCTGTAGTAATCCAATAGCAGGTTACCAAACGACTGAATTTTTCGCAGGGGCTCCTGCATATCGTGGCTGGCAATGTAGGCAAACTGCTCCAGGTTTCGGTTTGATAGTTTTAGTTCGTTGACCAATTGCTCGGCTCGTTGCAGGGTTTCATGCAGTAGAGTCAGATCGTTGGCTGTCACCACAATACCATCTTCCTGCTTCACAACAGAAATAGCGAACCAGCCATCAATAAGGCTGCCCGTAAAATGCTGTTCCAGTCGTTTGGATTGCCCCGTTTCGACCACGCGGACATATTCGTCAAAAATGCCTAATGGTTTCAGAATGGGCAGCACTTCAAGCATGGTTTTGTTCGTAGCATTAGCATTGGGTAAGCCGACCAGACGGGCATTGGTATCATTCTGAAGTAAATACCGGAAGTCGATAATTTGACCCGATGAATCCCGGATGGCTTCAAACAGCGCAATGGGAATCGGGCAACTGTCGAGTAATGTCTGGAGCAGAGCTGCCTGCTGACGAGCCTGTGCTTCGGCCTGTTTCTGCTCGTTGATGATCGAGTAGACTGAAATAATTCGGTTGTCGTCCAGGCGAGTAACCCAGTTGTCGGTATAGTTATCGAATCCGTCGAAAGCATAATCAACCGCAAAGTGCTGAGGTTCGCCAGTGTCAAATGCCTGAAGGAAAGCTCCCCAGTAAGCGGTGCTTTTAACGCCCGGAAATATACTAGTCATTGTTTTGCCCAGGAGTTGTTCAGCTTGTAAGCCCGTGTCGTTCAGGATAGCCTGACTAACCCGTACATAACGAACATCTGTAATCGTGCCAGACTCGTCTCGTACGGCTTCCAGTACCGATAGGCCATTGGTGATGTTGTCCAGAACGCCATCGAACAGACGGGCCTGCTCCTGAAGCTGTTGAGTGGCCAGATACAGTTGACTTATATCGTTGAAGGTCGCGACCAGTCGATCCTCCAATTTGTTGATCGTTACATCGAACCACTTGTTCAAATTGGCATAATAGTGTTGGCCCCGGAAGGTTTCGCCCGTTTTATGGACCTGCTGATACTGGTGCCACATGCCAAGCTGTTTCGTGTGAGGAAACAAGTCAGTGACTAATCCCCCAACTACCTGCTCGCGCGGGGAACCTGTAAAGCGAAGGGCTGCGTCATTGATCAGTACGACTTGAAAATCAACCTGGTCAGCGGTGTCATTAAGCATGGCTTTATACACAATAACCCCATTGTCTGATGCACTCAGGACTCCTTCGACCAGTTCATTTTGTTGCTGAAGCTGTAGCGATGCTTGTTTCAGGACTGAAATATTCTTGAACGATATAACGATGCCCTCGTTTAAAGGAGCTGTCGAAATCAGGTACCAGGCATCGTAACCATCGGCCTGATACTGGAATTCAAAACTTTCCGACTTTCCTGTTTTCATTACATCCACAAATCGCTGGAACAGGCCCACTTGTCTGACACTCGGAAAGTAGGTAGTCATGCGATGACCGATAATCTGATCGGCGGCTACATCGGACCGCTGCGTTAGAAAACGATTGGTCAGACGATACACAAAATCAATGATTTCACCAGCCTGGTCCCGAACGGTTTCGCAGTAGGCAATAAAGTTATCAGTCGCATTAAGAACTCCCTGTAACAATTGCTGCTGCTGATTAAGCTGTTGTTGAGCGCGTTTATTATCGTCAATGTCAATAAATGTGGTAAAAAAGCCGTCCTCAAGCGGGCGGTTATCGAACAGGAACCAGCGGTTGTTGCTTGGTAAAAGCTCATCAACTTCGTACGGAATCTGTTCGTCAACTACCCGGCGCAGGTCTTCAGCGTATTCGCGCATGTACGGTGCCCGTTCAAACAGCGTCTGTTGAGTCATTTGCTCTTCGGTATGCCCTGTGATAACCAGTACCTGCTGGTTATAAAATCGTGTCTGGTAATCTATAACTACACCATTGGAGTCTCGAATGGCGTGGTAGGCAATTACACCATAGGGGGAGTGGTTGAGTAGCGTTGTGAGCAGGGGAAGGGAAGGCGTTAAAGGAAGGGTCGGGGATGACGAAGGCATAACAAATGCAAATCTGTGCAATTGTAAATCTACGGGTTTCGTTTGATTTCTGCTAGGAGGCTGGGGCGTGGTAAATAAAGTATCTTTTAATTTTTATTTGCAAAACACGAACCATACCTCTATTTTTGCACCCACGTTTGACAAACGCATCGTCGGTAACGGCGAACGGTTCCAGATGCCGGGATGGCGGAATCGGTAGACGCGATGGTCTCAAACACCATTGTCTGCAAGGACATGCCGGTTCGAGTCCGGCTCCCGGTACATCAAGCCCTTACAAATTCCTGTAGATCAGTATTTGTAAGGGCTTTCGTTTTTCGCTAAACTAATTGTGGATTTTCTTGGAAGCTGAATCGGTTTCAAAGATTGTTGAGGACGTTCTATAGTTATAGATCTGTAGAGCCAACGTGATCGGCCTCAATGGCTGATCATCTCGCAAGTGGTACCTAAGTCAGTAGCCTGCAACTAATTTTTGCTCATCTCAATGCATCCATTGTCGATAAATTTCCTGTTGGTTGGGGCTTGATACAAGCTTTCTGCTAGTAGAAATGGGGGTCAAGCGTGTTTGCTATCTGAGTATATCGGGTAGGAGTATCTTTGGGCCCGTGTTGGCAGGAGGGAGAGCACTTACCAGATTTTTTTGTTTTATAATGTGAATCAATGCAATATCGTCAACTAGGAAACACAGACCTGATTGTATCACAGTTAAGTTTTGGAGCGTCTCCGCTAGGGAATGTGTTTAATGATGTATCTGAAGACGAAAGTATCCGTTCCGTTCATACAGCCATCGATCAGGGCATTAATTTCTTTGATGTAGCTCCATTCTATGGCGATACGCTGGCTGAAACACGGCTGGGGAAGGCGCTGAAAAATAAACGAAATTCCGTTTTTCTGGCTACAAAGTGCTGCCGATACGGCAATGGGGTATTCGATTTTTCGTACAATCGGGTTTTGCAGAGCATCGACGAATCGCTGGAGCGGTTGCAGGTCGATTATGTAGATCTACTGACTGTTCACGACATTGAATTCGGTGATCGTGAACAGGTACTGAACGAAGCTATTCCGGCTGCCCTGAAGGTAAAAGCCATGGGTAAAGCGCGTTATGTCGGATTTTCGGGGCTACCCGTCCGTTATCTGGCGCAGATTGCCCGGCAGGTCGAGGTCGACACGGTATTATCCTGGGGACACTATACGTTGCTGGAAGATGAAATCAACGACGAACTGGTACCGCTTTCCATCGAAAAAGGATTTGGCTTGATGAATGCCGCTCCACTGATGCAGCGGATTTTGTCGGATGCGCCGATACCGCCCTGGCAAAGTTCACCCCCGGCCGTGAAAGCCATACAGCCCAAACTAATCGCTTTATGTCGGGAATATGACCTGGCACTGAGCGACGTGGCATTAAACTATGCGGTACGTCATCCTGTGATTGCAACCACCATCGTCGGTATGTCGGAGCAGTATCAGGTCGAGCAGAATCTGCGGGCGATGGACATCCTCGTTCCTGACGAATTATGGCAACGTATTGAAACGCTGGTGGCTCCGGTAAAAAATCAGATGTGGTTTGAAGGAAAACCGGAAAATAACATACCTAAATCGAACGGTCAACATGAATAAACAACCAGCGCTGGTTCTGGTGGAACCCGGAAAAACCGAAATACGCGAGATCGATATTCCCACACCCGGCCCGGAGGATGTACTGTTACAGGTAAATAAGGTTGGTTTTTGCGGGGGCGATCTCAACGGCTTTCGGGGGTTGTTCGAATTACAGGAATACCCGAACGTACTGGGCCATGAAGTGGGAGCTACAGTGCTGGAAACAGGTAGCCAGGTGCCGGATCAGTTTCAGCCTGGAATGCAGGTTACCTTAAATCCGTATCTGAATTGTGGGATTTGTCTTTCTTGTCGCAAAGGTCGGCCCAATGCCTGTCAGGATAACAAAACGATGGGTGTTCGCCGACCTGGTGCAATGACCCGTTTTATTAGCGTTCCCTGGCAAAAACTGCATCGTTCGGCTACCTTGTCGGCCCGTGAACTGGCACTGGTTGAGCCGCTTACGGTAGGCTTTCATGCCGTGAGCCGTGGCCGGGTCGTAGCAGGGGAGAAAGTTGCCGTTATTGGTTGCGGTATTGTGGGCATGGGCGCTGTAGCGGCTGCGGTTCATCGAGGGGCTGAGGTGATCGCCATCGACATCGACGACGCTAAGATGCGAACAGCCAGCCTGGCCGGAGCGGCTCACACCATCAATACAACCCGCGTCGATCTGCACGAGGCTCTGCAGGAAATCACCGATGGAGATGGGCCTGACGTAATTATCGAAGCCGTCGGGCATCCGGTTACGTATCGGGCCGCCGTCGATGAAGTGGCGTATACTGGGCGCGTAGTTTATATTGGCTATGCCAAAAAGCCCGTCGATTACAACACCGGTACGTTTGTCCGAAAAGAGATTGAAATCTTGGGCTCTCGCAATTGCCTGGGCGAATTTCCGGAGGTAATCGAGTATCTGGAAGCGGGTAAATTTCCGGTCGATGCGGTGATTAGCCGGGTGGTTTCGCTGGATGAAGCAGGGGCTGCCCTAGCTGAATGGTCGGCTAATCCAGGGCCAATCACGAAAATTATGGTCAATTTTGATCCCGTTACCAACTCATGAAATCCTGTGTAACGATTGCGCTGGTGCCTTCTATCAAAACGGGCCCCTGGATTTACTGGAATGACCTGGAAACGAGTATGGCCAAAGCGGCTGCTCTGGGTTTCGATGCTGTTGAGTTATTTACACCCGCTGCCGATACCGTTAGCTCAAGCCAGTTAACGGAGTTGATGAATCAATTTGGACTGAAAGTAGCGGCTGTAGGAACAGGAGCCGGAAAAGTATTACACGGATTAACACTGACCGACCCCGATCCACAAATTCGTACTCAGGCAGTGGCTTTCATTGCCGCTATGATGTCGTTCGGAGCAACTGTCGGTGCCCCGGCTATTATCGGCTCTATGCAGGGAAACGTAGTACCGGGCGTAGAGAAAGAGCAGGCGATGCAGTGGCTGGCCGATGGGTTGAATACGCTAGGAAATCATGCTGAAACACTGGGCGTGAAGCTGATTTATGAACCGTTGAACCGCTACGAAACCAACCTGATCAATGACCTCAGCACTGGGGCTGAGTTTATCCGCTCGCTGCAGACGAGCCAGGTGGTATTGCTGGCCGATTTGTTTCACATGAACATTGAAGAACAGTCGCTCCCTGAGAGCATTCGCGCAGCGGGCGCGTCTATCGGCCATGTTCATTTTGCCGATAGCAACCGACGACCTATAGGATTAGGGCATACGGCTATGGACGAAGTGGCCACCGCCCTCAAAGAGATTGGGTATACGGGGTATATTTCGGCTGAAGCGTTTCCTTTTCCAGACCCTGACCAGGCTGCCCGGCAAACCATTCAGTCATACAAGGCCTACTTTGGCTAATTCGCTCTTTATCAAACAAGTTTTCGATTTAATAGCAAGCTTATGCAACGATTTTGTCTGGCTCTCGACCTTAAAGACGATCCTGAGTTGATTAAAGAATATGAACAGTGGCATGCGAAAGGGAGTGGTTGGCCAGAAGTGCGGGCTAATGATCTGAAAGCCGGTATTCAGGATCTTCAGATATACCGAACGGGCAACCGGATGTTTATGATACTGGAAACGGATGATGCATTTAGCTTCGAAAAGAAACGGGAACTAGACGCTGACAATCCGCATGTGCAGGAATGGGAACGACTGATGTGGCGGTTTCAGCAGCCTTTACCCTGGGCGCAAGACGGCGAAAAATGGGTGCTGATGGATCAGATCTTTCAGTTTGAAAAAGACGTTTAGCGTTAATTTTTTATGTTCCCACGATTAGCGAGAAATTTGCAGTTACATATAGCTTAACTGTCAGTTGGTGTTATTAAATAGCTCATTCGTAATATACAGTAAAAAGCGAGGCAACTATGACACGGTATTTGCTCTTTTACTACAAGTAGAATATAGACATACAACATCAATAAAAGCAGACTAAGTATTTTGGTCTGCTTTTTTTCATTCATGTGAGACTAGTTGGTTTCCCTTAATACAATGGGGCCATGGTTTTATCAGGCATATGCCGAAGAACCGGCCAGCCTTTCTGGGTGGCTGATAAATATACAGCGTGGCTGAGTGGGAATGGGCCGGGCCTCGGCCTGTGGTTCTGTGTACCGAATAGATTACGAAGCGTTGAGCCGAAAGAAAAAAGCGGCCCCTGGTTCAACATCGGTATGGATACCAATCTGACCACCCATCGATTGAATGAATTCTCTGGAAATGGCCAGACCTAGCCCTGTACCGCTGACTTGACCGTTGAGGCCGGGCGCTTTAAAATACCGATCAAACACCCGATCGCGGTGTTCGGGCCGTAAGCCTGGGCCATAATCCCGAACCATGAACTCCACTTCGTTGTCCAGTTGATTAACTCCAATGTCGATTGTTGCTTGTTCAGGACTGTATCGGATGGCATTCGACAGAAAATTAATCAGGACCCACGAGGCTTTATCCAAATCTGCTTTGACGAGTGGTAAATACTCTGATGCCGACAGCGAAAACTGAATCTGTTTTTGATCGGCCTGCGTTCGGAGGGCTGCCATCGCTGTCTGAACCATTTCCAACGGCTTAACCGGCTGCATGTGAAGTTCGATCTGGCCTGACTCCACCTGAGCCATATTCAGAATTTCACCCGTCAGACGAAGTAAACGATCCGCGTTTTCTTCGACATGGGTGACCATTTCCTGCTGTTCGCTATTGAGATCGCCCAGGCGTTTATCGCGCAGGAGTTTCAGGCTCATTTTGATCGCTGAAATCGGTGTTTTCAGTTCGTGCGAAATTGTGGCGATAAAGTTAGTTTTAGCCAGGTCCAGCTCTTTATATGATGTAACATTCTGAAGGACAATGACATAGCCGGCCTGGATCGGGCGCGATTCGCCGGTTGGGGTTACAACTACTTTATGGGTCTGTTTTGTAAAATAACTTTCCTTCCCTTTTCCGGTTGAGCCGGTATCATAAATTTTTAAGATCGTATTGGCGCTTTCGGGTAGTGGAATAGGCGTGGGAACTGAATCATCGGTTGCGGTTTGATCCGTCATAAGATCTTGTATGAGCGTTCGCAACAAGTCGTTGGTGGTGGCTACATCGGGGGCATACTGGCCAATCAGCTGATACCGCTCCACGCCCAGCAACCGTTCGGCAACGGGATTGACGAACAGAATCCGCCGTTTCTGATCCAGTCCAATGATGCCATCCGGCATCAGTTCCACCAGGGTATCGATGCGTTTTTTTTCAAACAATACCCTGGCCAGATTGGAATGCTCATACTCATCGAGCTTCTGCGCCATTGAATTGAATGAGCGAGCCAGTTCACCAAACTCATCACTGGATTTAAAATGCAAGCGTTCCTCAAAATTTCGACTGGCAATCTGTTTGATACCACGTGTTAACTCCCGGAGCGGATTGGCTATGTAGCTGGGGATATTTATGACAAACGAAAAAATGACCAGGAAGCACAGCGTACCTACCGAGCCCAGCAGCACCAGCGCATCGTTGGCGGTTTGATCGGCGGTTTTACTTTTACGTACGATTGCCTGCCGATTGACGTCATCAATAGCCAGTAAGTGTTGACGGATTCGGTTCAGGGTGGCCTCATCGGTTGCCCCTGACTTTAACCGGGTAAACTCGCGTCGTACGGCCGCCGTTGGCTGTTGTTCACCGGCTTCTGTTACGTTTCGTTCCTGCTTTTTCAGGTTGGTTTCGAAATCCGTCAGCGCATCGGGATCGCTGAGGTCTGTCAGGGCTTTCTGCATATTCCCGACAAACTCCAGCGAGATGTAATTGTCTTTCAAAATTGCCTGTGAATCTTCCGACAGTCGATTCAGATAAAAAGCACCCAATCCTCCCAGTAGCAGGATAATGCTAACCAGAAAGATTAGCGATAATGATATTTTGGCCCTGAGCGTCATACGTTACGAAAGAATAACCAGGTCCGTGTCTGATTCGGAAAGCCGGTTTAAGAGCTGATTAAAAGCAAATGTGCGTAAAATAATCTGGAGTAGATTAAAATGGGGTTTACCAATACAGACTGTTGTTACCTTACGTTTCTGAACCTCTTCCATGATGCAGTTGACAACATTATCGCCCTTCGCCTGAATGACCTCAGCACCCAGTTCGGTGGCTAGTTTGAAGTTGTTGATGAGGTGTCGCTGCGTATCGAGCCGAATCCGATCGGGCGATTCGGCAGGTGTCTGTACGTACAGCACGTACCAGCGTGAGTTGTAATAGGCGGCCAGCCGGGCCGTTTTTCGGATCACCTTCCGGGCCACATCCGCATTGGAACTGATGCTGGCTAAAAAACGCTCGGGCTTTGCCTGAATATTAGCCGGAAGGGATGTTTCGATTTTCCGTTCAACAGCTGTAGCGACTTCGCGGAGGGCTAGTTCGCGAAGTTGCAGGATTTTCTCTGGTTGAAAGAAGTTCGTCAGCGCAGTCTGAACTTTGGCCTTGTCATAGATTTTTCCTTCTTTCAGTCGGGTAATTAGTTCATCGGCAGTCAGGTCGATGTTGACGACTTCATCGGCCAGGTGCAGTACCCGGTCGGGAACCCGTTCGGTTACGTCAACATGAGTGATCTCGTGAACTTCGTCGTATAAGCTTTCAATGTGCTGAATATTCACGGCACTGATCACGTTGATACCCGCATCCAGAATCTCGAGTACGTCTTGCCAGCGTTTTTCGTTCTTGGAGCCTGGAATATTCGTATGGGCCAATTCATCGACAATCGCCAGCTCGGGATGATTGTTGATAATCGCCTGAACATCCATCTCTTCCAGTTCGCGCCCTTTATAGAATAGCTTCCGGCGCGGAATGATGGGGAGGCCATCAATCAACGCATGGGTTTCGGCCCGATTGTGGGTTTCGATAAAGCCAATTTTTACATCAATCCCATTGCGTAATAAGGTGTGCGCTTCCTGAAGCATACGATAGCTTTTGCCTACACCGGCACTCATGCCAATATAAATCTTGAACTTACCCCGGCGCGACTCCTGGATAAGTCGAAGAAACTGCTCGGCCGATTGATCGCGTTCGTTGGGTTGCATAGGCTTTGGGGCTGGTCTGGTCGGGTAACAGCTGTTACCCGACTAGGGGCGGGATTAGAAACTGATGGCCAGACTGGTTGTTAGTGAGGAATTTGTTTTACTGAATCCGGTAGCCGTCTCGAAGATCGCATCCTTACTGTCGTACATCTTGCCTTCGATACGAACCAGCGCGTTGGGCATAATGGCATAATCATAATTCAGAGAATACCCTATGGTTTGAAATCCGTTGGGAGTTCCGGTGCTGATAATGACCCCATTCTGGTCAGCATAGTATTCGATACGGCCAGCCAGGTAGCTTTTGGCACTGGTAGCTACACGAGCAATAACAACCGGGGAATACCAGACATAGCTGCCTGTACCAATCCGACGGTCGCCGGGGCCGATGGGTTTGCGGTCGGCACCGATATCGAAGCCCAGAATTACGCCCACTTTACCGGCTGGGTTGATAATGGCATAGAAGTTATTGAAGAATCGCCCCTGTTTCAGGGAGTCGGGCCGATCGGAGCCAATAAAGGTGCTCCAGTTCAGGGTTACCTTATCCGATGGTTTAAACTGGACCTGGGTGCTAAACGATGGACCACTATAGCCAGGTAATTTGGCAATCCGCTGCCAGCCATTCAGGACCGATCCAAGAAGTACCCATTTGCCGTTGGGTGTCGTGTAGGTGAGCTTGGCTCCCGACAGATAGTAAGGCGAATTTTCGGCTAGCAGGCTACGGGTAAGCGTCCAGCAGTCCTTCGAAATAGCACTTTCAAAGCCAATGTGCGAGGTGAAAATACCCGCATCCAGCCACAGGTCGCGGGATTTACTGAGCTTGACCCCAGCGTTGGCCTCCAGGATATTTTTCAGCAGACCCTGTTCGGCTGCGTAGTTGTACTGAGCATATGTGCCAACCTGAAGGGCAAGGTTTGCCCGGAGCCGATCAGTTGAATAGGCTCCTTTCAAATACGCCAGATTGATGTTCACCTCCCGGTTTCGTTTGTGATTGTACAGAAAACCGGGTCGTTCCTGGGTCGTTTTGGGGGCAGTAAAGTCGTGGGTGTAATACGCTTCTACATAGCCCGTTAACGTCAGTCCAGAGCCGGAAGAATGGACGGACAGGTCGGGTGCTGATGGGCTTTTGGTGGAGTCGGTTGATGAAGTTCCTGGTTGAATAGCGTGTTGAGTCGTGTCGGTGGTTTGACCAAAGGACGAACTGGATACGACCGATACTGCGAAAATGGTACTTAAAACTAGGTTCATGACTGTGTTTGACCGATGAGTCGGTCTGTGGTTGTTGTACTTTTAAAAATGACAGCGGAAAAAGCGGGCTGCCGGGAAACGTGTTATTCCTGGGCTATTTAGCCTGGGATACATACTCTGCAATGGGCCCGAGCGCCAGAGCAGGAAAGGTACAGAGCGCGCCGATGATCAGCACAACGGCCGTTACCAGGATGCCAAATGTAACGGATTCAGTGGGCAGCACACCGGCTGATGGGGGTGTATACTGCTTTCTGTATAAACTGCCTGCGATGGCCAGTGGGCCGATCAGGGGAATAAATCGCCCCATGAACATAACAAAGCTGGTGGTTAAATTCCAGAACGGAGTGTTATCGGCCAGCCCTTCAAAGCCAGAACCATTCCCGGCCACCGACGACACATATTCGTACAGAATGGTCGTGAATCCGTGAAAGCCAGGATTGCTTAACCAGCCTATATCGGGATTCGCCTGTTGAATGGCGACTGCTATGGCGGTGGCACCCAGATACAGGAGGGGCATAATGACCATAATCAGAGCGGCTACCTGGATTTCGGGAATACCTACTTTTTTGCCCAGTAGTTCGGGGGTTCGCCCAATCATCAGGCTGCCAATAAAAATAGCGATGATGAGGTAGAGAAACATGTACAGAAAACCCGTTCCAACACCACCGTAAAAGGCATCGACCTGCATACCCAGCAGCATGAACAGACTGGCCAGAGGAGTGTAGCTGTCATGCATGGATGTGAGCGTTCCGGCCGGTATTACTACATTCACACCGCACCAGAAAGCTGACCCCAGGGTGCCAAATCGCATTTCCTTGCCTTCCAGATTCCCCATCGACTGATCGACCCCCAGCAACGAAACGGCGGTGTTGCCCGTCAGTTCCTGTTGAATGATGGGTAGCGTAAGCGCCAGCCAGCAACCCGTCATAATGGTAAACAGCAGCCAGGCCAGCTTTTTTCGATGCAGGAAGTAGCCGACGAAGACCACAAAAGCGATGGGCAGGAGCAGCACATTGATCAGGTTTATGCCATAACTCACCATGTCCGGGTTTTCGAACGGATGGGCCGTGTTGGTTCCAAAAAAGCCGCCACCGTTCGAACCCAGGTGTTTGATGGGAATCATGGCAGCTACGGGGCCTGTGGCTACCGTCTGCTCAACGCCCTCCAGCGTATGAATGAGGGTGTAGGGCTGAAATGTCATGGGAACCCCACGTAGCAGTAGCCATACCGCACCCAGAACCGACAGGGGCAGAAATACCCGCGTAATCGATAGCACAAAATCCTGGTAGAAGTTGCCTACGTTTGAACTCGTTTTGGCCTGTAACGAACGGACGACTGCTACCCCGACGGCTAAACTGGTGGCTGCCGAGACAAACTGCAAAAAAGTCAGTACGGCCATCTGGGTGAAGTAGGTGGCACCGCTTTCACCGGAGTAGTGCTGAAGATTTGTGCTTGTCAGAAAGCTAATGGCCGTATTGATGGCCAGTGACCAGTCCATGGAGGGTATACCCCCCTGGTTCCAGAAAGGTATCGAAGCCTGCGTTCGTAAGGCCAGGAGCGCATAAGCAAGCCAGATGCTGTTGATCGTTAAAAGCGAGAGGGCATATTGCTGCCAGGTCATCGACTGATACGGATCGATGCCCCCAGCCCGATAGATACACCGCTCAACAGGGGTCAACACATCGAGCGCCGTAGGCTGGCCTCTAAAGACCCGACTCATGTACCGACCCATCAGAACGGCCAGACCAGCGGCAAATACGAACAGCAGGGTCAGCCCCAACAGTTGATAATACATACTCGTTCGTCGGAAGAACCGGCTCATCCGGTTCCCCGGAACAAGCCGGTCTGGATTACTTTAACTGGTCAAGAGCTACGTTCAGGGCCAACACATTCACTTTGGCAGGGCCAAATAAACCCAGCAAAGGGCCTTCGGTATGATCATCGACCAACTGATTCAGTCGTTCGGCCGAAAGACTCCGCACGCGGGCAATACGGGCGATCTGAATTTTAGCCCCTGCTGGCGATAAATCTGGGTCAAGCCCTGAACCGGAAGCCGTTACCAGCTCAGCCGGAATGGCGTCTTTTTGTACACCAGGATTGTGTACCAGAAACGTATCGATGCGGGCCTGAACGGATTTCAGGTAGTCGGGGTTCGATGGGCCTTTGTTTGAGCCTGCCGAACCAGCAGCATTGTACTCTACCGCCGAGGGGCGACTGTTGAAATAACGATCTTCAGTGAATTTCTGCCCGATCAGCTTATAGCCGACTACCTTACCATTCACGGTAACCGTTTCGCCTTTACCACCACCAGGGGCTAATTTAGCAATGCCTGCGACGACCAACGGATAAATAACCGCTAATAAAACCAGCATGACCACCGTGAGTCGGATGGCTGGACCAATATGAGATTTCATGGTATTTGTTCAAGTTTAAATAGTCGGAGTACGAAAGCGCGTACTCCGATGGATGGTGATTAAATAAACAGCCCTACAGCCAGATCAATCAGTTTGATTCCGACAAAAGGGGCGACAATACCGCCGAGCCCGTAGATGAACAGGTTCCGGCGCAGGAGTGCCGAAGCACCGATCGGCTTGTATTCAACACCCCGCAGGGCCAGTGGAATAAGTAGGGGAATGATGATCGCATTGAAAATGACCGCCGATAAGATGGCCGATTCGGGCGAATGTAACCCCATAATGTTCAGTGCCTGTAGTGCTGGGATCGACAGCGTAAACAGCGCAGGAACAATGGCAAAGTATTTGGCTACGTCGTTGGCAATGCTGAACGTTGTCAGCGTACCGCGCGTGATGAGCAACTGTTTCCCAATTTCAACCACCTCGATAAGTTTGGTTGGGTCGTTGTCCAGATCGACCATGTTGCCCGCTTCTTTAGCGGCCTGCGTTCCCGAGTTCATGGCTACACCTACATCGGCCTGGGCAAGCGCCGGAGCATCGTTGGTTCCATCGCCCATCATGGCTACCAGTTTACCGCCCGTCTGTTCGCGACGGATGTAGTTCATTTTATCTTCGGGTTTGGCTTCGGCAATGAAATCATCAACGCCTGCTTTGCCAGCAATGAATTTGGCTGTCAGGGGGTTGTCGCCGGTTACCATCACCGTTTTCACGCCCATTTTCCGAAGGCGGTCGAATCGTTCAGATATGCCTGGTTTGATGATGTCCTGTAGCTCGATGACTCCCTTGACGGCTTCATTCTCGATAACAACCAGCGGTGTGCCCCCATTGGCAGCTATTTCATTGGCTTTCGTTTCTATTTCTGACGGAAAGACATTGCCAGCCCGCTGTACGATGGCCCGGATGGAGTCCATAGCACCTTTGCGTATCCGAAGCGACTCTCCGCCCGGAAGGGGTACGTCAATGCCCGACGAGCGTGTTTCGGCCGTAAACTTGATGAGGGTTGCCCCCGTGGTACTCAGGTTGCGGGTGACATCCGTTTCGCCATTGCGGGCCAGTTCAACGATCGATTTGCCCTCGGGCGTTTCGTCGGCCAGTGAGCTTAAGGCTGATGCTCGTACCATGTCGGTCTGGCTAACGCCGGGAGCCGGGTAAAAATTAGTTGCTTTCCGGTTGCCAATCGTGATCGTTCCTGTTTTGTCGAGCAGCAGTGTATCGACATCCCCAGCCGTTTCGACTGCCCGTCCCGATTTCGCGATGACATTGGCCTGGAGAGCCCGGTCCATCCCGGCAATACCGATGGCCGATAGTAATCCACCGATGGTGGTTGGAATCAGACAGACGAAGAGCGAAATGAGGGCTGCAATCGTGATGGGCGTGTTGGCATAGTCGGCAAAGGGTTTCAGGGCTACGCAGACGATGATAAAGATCAGGGTGAAACCAGCCAGTAAAATCGTCAGGGCGATTTCGTTCGGGGTTTTCTGACGGGTAGCGCCTTCAACCAGCGCAATCATCTTGTCCAGAAACGATTCGCCGGGTTGGGTCGTCACCATTACTTTGATACGATCCGACAGTACTTTCGTACCGCCCGTTACGGACGATTTGTCGCCACCGGCTTCACGAATCACAGGTGCCGATTCGCCCGTAATGGCCGACTCATCGATGGTGGCCAGCCCTTCCACGATTTCGCCGTCTGAAGGAATAATATCACCGGCTTCACAGAGGAATATATCCCCCTTTTTTAGTTGTGCAGATGAAATGGTTTGTACTTCGTCGAGTTTGTATTCGCCAACCGGACGGATCACTTTGGCTGGGGTTTCCTGACGGGTTTTTCGGAGCGATTCGGCCTGCGCTTTGCCCCGTGCTTCGGCAATGGCTTCGGCGAAATTGGCGAATAGAACTGTCACCAGCAGGATAAATGTAATGCTTAGGTTGTACGCCAGTGAGCCCTGGGTAGTATCGCCTGTGACACCAATGTAAACAGTGACCAGAACCATGATGAGAGTACCGACTTCAACGGTAAACATCACCGGGTTTTTGACTAAAATAGCGGGATTCAGTTTGATAAATGATTCCCGGATGGCCGTCCCGATCAGTTCTTTCTGGAACAGGCCGGGCCGTGTGCGGTTCGGGGAAGAAAGTTGCTTTGCCATAGTGGTAATAGGCCGCTTACGCGGTGGGTTGGTCACCCTTCGGCATTACATAGGATAGCCGAAGGGGTGACGACGTTCCTGTTATTTAAGCGAAAAATATTCAGCGAGTGGCCCGAGTGTCAGGGCCGGAAAAAACGAAAGCGCTGTGATGATGAAGATGACCGCAAAAATCATCAAGCCAAACGTAGGGGTATCGACGGGTAAGGTACCGGCCGACTCAGGGACGTATTTCTTACGAGCCAGCAGTCCGGCAATGGCAACGGGACCAATGATCGGAATGTAGCGCCCCATGATCAGAACGATACCTGTAGCATAGTTCCAGAAAAAGTTATTGTCGCCCAGGCCCTCAAAACCCGATCCGTTGTTGGCATTGGATGAAGTCATCTCGTACAGCATCTCGGTAAATCCGTGAAAACCGGGGTTGTTGAGCCAGGCTGAAGGTTTAACGGCCCAGGACGCATCCCCATAGTGGATGAAGAACCAGGCGGCCAGTGCCGTTCCGCCCTTTACCAGAAAGGCACTCAGCAGGGCAACGATCGACGCAATCTTGATTTCGCGGGCTTCAACTTTTCGGCCGAAAAGTTCGGGGGTTCGTCCCACCATGAGTCCTGAAATGAATACGGCGATAATCAGGAAGTAGTAGAAGTTGAGCAACCCGGCCCCCACACCTCCGTAGAAGGCATTGACCATCATCCCCAGTAGCTCCATAGTGCCCGACATGGCCATGGAACTGTCGTGCATGGAATTGACGGAGCCTGTTGAAATAACGGTGGTAACGATGCTCCAGTAAGCCGAGGCCAGGGGGCCAAATCGTACCTCTTTCCCTTCCATGGCACCTGTGGGCTGACCGATTCCCAGGTGGGCAATAGCCGGATTCCCACCCAGCTCTGTCAGTATGGTAGGAACCAATAGCATCAACAGCCCCACCGTCATAACGGCATAAATGACCCAGGCGAACCGTTTCCGGTTGATGAAGAATCCCAGCGCAAAAATCATGGCAATGGGTATGACAACCTGAGCGATCATCTCGACCATGTTGGTCAGATAATTGGGGTTTTCAAGCGGGTGGGCTGAGTTGGCACCAAACCAGCCCCCACCATTGGTGCCCAGGTGCTTGATGGCAATAAATCCGGCAGCGGGCCCCCGCGACACCCCAACAGTATCGCCCTGCATGGTTACGAGGGTGTCTTTTCCGTCGAAACTGGCTGGTGTACCATTGAAAGCCAGAATCATGGCTATGACCAAACTGAAGGGCAGCAGTACGCGGGTAATTGATTTGACGAAGAGTACATAGAAATTCCCGACGGTCTCAACGGGTTTGGGCATAAACGAGCGGAACAGAAGCACCGCAGCGGCTATGCCGGTAGCTGCCGAAACGAACTGGAGAAACATCAGTACGCCAAGCTGGGTAAGATACGTTACCCCCGACTCGCCTGAGTAATGTTGCAGATTACAGTTGATAAGAAAACTAATGGCCGTGTTAAATGCCAGATCGGGCGTTTGCGACGGGTTGCCATCCGGATTCAGGGGCAAGCTTCCCTGAGTTAGTAGCAGCACAAAAGCGTAAATCAGCCACAGTGCATTGATCGTCAGTAAAGCCACCAGATTTTCTTTCCAGTTCATCTCCCGGCTGGGGTCAATGCCACCCAGGCGATAAATGAGCCTTTCCAGGGGCTTCATGAAGTCGAACGCATTCGGTTCATCTTTAAAAACGTTGGCAAGAAACTTGCCCAGAGGTATTGCCAGTAGCACGGTGATGCCGTAGGTGACAATAACCCCCATCCATTCGGTAGTCATTGTGTAGTTTGAGTTAGAATTTTTCTGGTTTAATCAGGACGTAGAGCATGTAAGCGAAAACCAGAAGCGCAACAATAAAGACGAGCGTAATCATGATAGTCCGGTGAGCCGGTGTTTAGTTTAAATGCGTTCGAACCAGTCGATAGCTTTGTAGAAAATGATAAAGCAAAGAATGGCAGTCACAATCAGCAGCAGGAGCGTTCCCATAAAAGACCTGTTTGGTTTCGCTACCAGATGGTCCAAACCTGTGCCAGTTCTTCAGAGGTAGCTATGAATTTGATGTTAACTATCTGAAATGAAGTAACTTGTATTTGTTGGTCGATGTGCTTGCAGATGAGGGCCTACTGGAAAGCTTTCCATTTTGGAAGGGTGTATTTCCATTTTGGAAGGGTCGCCGGGTAACGACCATACGATCGAGAGAGGCCGGGGGCGTAGACCTTTGCCTAACTTGGCCGGTACAGGTAAGGGCAAATAAACGCGTACTGTATATATTTGACGAAGTCAGGAACCAGCTCGTCTGGCTATTGGCAGTACGGCTTAAACAGAGTTCGCTATGCTTAAGAAATTTTTACCGCTCGTTATTAGTATATATGCGCTCGTTCCTGCTGCTTTAGGAGGGGTAATAACTAATCAACCAGACCTGAGGACGTCTGTTGCGCTGAATTTTTACGAGATGGCTGAGTCCGGGCCTTTCTTGTTGATTGAAGGGCAGATTCGGCACGAAGAGCTACTGGATGCCAAAATGACGGCGGAGGAATACCTGAAAACAACTACCCCCAATCCGTCGAGTCTGGAAATCATTCGGGAAGAGGCTGACTTTGGTCGGGTCGATCCCCAAAAAGCTTACATCATTGTCCGGGTGAAATACCGGGCAAAAAACCATCTGGGAAGCCTGCGTATCAACGAAAAAGTTTTTGTGTTCGACAACAAGCTGAACCTGAAAAGCGTGCAGCCTATGTAAATTCAGAAGAGAACGCTTCGTACCTCTTTCGCTTTCCCCTTACAGTGTCGATTGATCAAATGCCTCATCTTCCAGCCGCTGTCGGTAGTCGATGGCCATCATCATGAATTGTAGTTCGGATTTCGTGCGAATGGCTGGGGCGAAATCGTAGAAGAAAAAGGTATTGTCTTCTGCCAGCAATCGGCCTGCTACACCCTTATAGGTGTATCCTGATTTTCGATTCGGCAGTTTTACAAAGCCCAGAGCGAGGAGTAAGTCGTGATTGATTTCCATTGCTCAGCCTGTCTTAGACCAGGGATGTTATAGGTGAGTTGTACGAAAAGAATGGGGAAAATAGGCCGCTACGAGCTCAGTAAAGGCAATCCCGATAAAGATTAACGTTTTCGCAGGCTTAATTCCCGATTAAGATTTCCTGTTTCGGCATTTCCGGGGGCATTTTGTTTTTGGCCGGGTTGGATTTTGGTCGCTAAATACCGACGTTTACCGCCGTTTCTTTTCCAAGTTGATTCTGCTCATGAACGATTCAAACCTGGCGGGACTATTCCCGACCGATGATCAAATTCCAGCCGAGTATCGAATTGAACCCATTCATCAGCGCGAATACCTGCTCAATGGTGAAATGCGTCAGTGGGACGGCCCAGTATCGGAGGTATATTCGCCTATTTGCATTCCCGCTGCCGATGGGACCTTAGAACGAAAACTGGTTGGCAGTTTTCCCGTGACGGGAGAAAAAGAAGCCCTGGAGGCTCTGGACGCTGCCGTTGCCGCTTATGACAATGGCCGGGGCGAATGGCCACAAATGGGAGTGGCCGACCGGATAGCCTGCATGGAAACGTTTGTGGGTAAAATGCTGGAACAACGGAAGCTGGTCGTGAACCTGATTATGTGGGAAATTGGCAAAAATCTGGCCGACGCGACCAAAGAGTTTGACCGTACAGTAAAGTATATTTACGATACCATCGACACGCTCAAAAATATGGACCATAACTCGTCGCGGTTTCGTATTGAAGAGGGTATTATTGGGCAGGTCCGTCGGTCTCCTCTGGGTGTTGTGCTGGCCATGGGGCCTTTCAATTACCCACTGAACGAGACGTATACAACGCTGATCCCGGCTATTTTGATGGGTAACACCATCCTGTTCAAAACGCCTAAGCACGGTTCACTACTGCATTATCCATTGCTCGAAGCATTTCGTACCAGTTTTCCCAAAGGCGTGGTAAATTCGTTGTATGGGCGTGGTGCCAATGTGGTGCCTCCCGTGATGCAGTCCGGAAAAGTGAATGTGCTGACCCTGATCGGCTCTAGCCGCGTAGCCGACGAACTGCAACGTCAGCACCCTAAACTAAATCGGCTCCGGTCCATCATGAGTCTGGATGCTAAAAATGCAGCGATCATTCTACCCGACGCCGATCTGGACGTAGCCGTGAGTGAGTGTTTACTCGGAACGCTATCCTTTAACGGTCAACGGTGTACGGCTATTAAGATTATTTGGGCGCACGAGTCAATTGTCGAAGAGTTCCTGAAACGATTTGGCCCTGCCGTTAGTAAACTGAAACCAGGTATGCCCTGGACAGCTGGCACTCAGATCACGCCATTACCTGAACCCAATAAGACCCAGTATCTGGCCGACATCATCGCTGATGCTCAGGCTGGTGGAGCGTCTATCGTCAATGAAGGGGGGGGCGAAACGGAAGCATCGCTATTCCGACCGGCTGTAGTGTACCCCGTTCGTGAGGGGATGCGGCTGTACCGCGAAGAACAGTTTGGCCCGGTCATTCCTGTTGTGGCTTATACGGACGAAGAAGAATTTATCCAGTACCTGATCACCGACGATCATGGCATGCAGGCCAGTATTTTTGGAACCGATACCGACGCCATCGCCAAACTGATCGACCCGTTAGTGAATCTGGTAAGCCGGGTGAATATCAATGCTCAATGTCAGCGCGGGCCCGATACGTTCCCCTTTACAGGGCGGAAAGATTCGGCTGAAGGGACGCTTTCTGTTGAAGATGCGCTGCGGTCGTTTTCGATTCGGTCGGCGGTGGCTACGAAAGATACTGGAACCAATAAGACTATTCTGAACGATATTGTTCGTGGACACAAATCAGAATTCTTAAGTACAAACTTTATTTTTTGATGTCCTATAGCCTGGGCGGCCACGTTCGGGGATGTCAAATCAGTTTTAACCCGGATGTGGCCATCCGGGCTATATACAATTGCTCACTGCCACTAAACTTACGAAAACATACGCGGAGGTCGCTGCCGTCCGGCAGGTTTCGCTGACGCTGGAACCCGGTCGAATTATGGCACTGGTTGGTGCTAGTGGTTCCGGCAAAAGTACCCTGCTTAATCTTTTGGCTGGCCTGTCAGATGCCGATGCGGGGGAAGTCTGGTTGAATGGGCAACGGGTCGTGGGGCCGTCGGAGAAGCTGGTCGCTGGTCACGACGATATACGGCTGGTGCATCAGGAGTACCAGCTCATGCCTAATGTCTCGGTCCGGGAAAACATCGCCTACGCCCTGCGCTTTTTCGAAAAAGCCTACCGCGATTTTCGCGTAGATCAGTTACTAAAACTGTGTCGTCTAACTGACGTACAGGACCGGATTCCGCGCCAGGTGTCGGGTGGCGAAAAACAGCGTACGGCCATTGCCCGCGCTATTGCCGATAAACCTGCTGTGCTGTTGCTGGATGAACCCTTTAGCCATCTCGATTTACCCAACCGGCTTATTGTTCGGGATCTTCTTTTCGATCTGGTACATCATGAACAGACGTCTTGTCTGTTTGTCACCCACGATGCGTCGGATGCGCTATCTTTGGCCGATACGCTGGGTATTTTGCGCGATGGAAAACTGGTTCAGTCGGGGACGCCTAAAACCGTGTACCATCAGCCCGCTACAGCCTATGCGGCACGTATGACGGGTCTGGCCAATATCTTCAAAGCGAAGTATTTGCCGGTATTCGGCCTTACAGAGCCGCAACAGTCAGAAGAGTTGATTTGCCTGCGTCCTGAACAGGTTCGACTCGATGAACAAGGAACGCCCGGAACGATACGAGTTATCTTTTTCAAGGGAAGTCATTACGAACTGGATGTGCAGGTGTCACGCTACCTGTCCTTACGTTTGCTAACGACCCGCGATGATCTGCTCGTCAATCAGCAGGTAAAAATCTCCTTTGATGACAAGGCGGTCTGGCGGCTCAAAAGCTAATTTTCAATAACTATTCTGATTGCGTACGGTTGTTAAACCAGGCCAGTAGAGTGCCGAAGGTTGTAACAAACTCGTATGTAGTATGAATCGTCAGGATAATTTGCAGGACATTGATCAGGATATAAAAACCGGGAAGAAAACCGTTCTGGTTGGCGAGAAAACCGAAGGCGTCGAACCAACGGGTGTCGATGATCAATCGACGGGTATGGGCGATGGAGACAGTGACTATTTAGGAAAAACGAACAAAAAGGACGCGGAGAACGACTAACATAAAAAAGAGAAAAGGATGACTTGCAAGCCATCCTTTTCTCTTTTTTATGTCTTCTATTGGTTATAAAAGTCGTTTGATCAATTGCTCGACAGAGATTCCTTCGGCTTCAGCCTTGAAGTTCCGAACCACCCGGTGACGAAGAATTGGTAGGGCTACGGCTTTCACATCTTCAATATCGGGCGAGTATTTGCCATTGAGCAGGGCATTGCATTTAGAGGCCAGAATCAGTGCCTGCGATGCCCGTGGTCCTGCCCCCCATTCGAGGTATTGGTTCGCATCGGAAGAGGCCATTTCGGTATTCGGACGAGTCTTGTGCACGAGCTTGACCGCGTATTCAACGACGTTGTCGACAACGGGTACTCGGCGTACAAGGTGTTGGAATTCCCGAATTTCTTCGCCGGTAATGACCCGTTTTACTTCGTTCTTTTGATCGGAAGTGGTGTTTTTTACGATGTCCAGCTCCGATTGATACGATGGGTAATCCAGATAAATATTAAACATGAACCGGTCCAACTGCGCTTCGGGGAGCGGATAGGTTCCTTCCTGTTCAATCGGGTTCTGGGTAGCCAGTACGAAGAAGGGGCGACCCAGATTATATTTTTGCCCGGCAATAGTCACCGCGTATTCCTGCATGGCTTCGAGCAGAGCCGATTGGGTTTTAGGCGGAGTCCGGTTGATCTCATCGGCCAGAATGATATTGGCAAAGACAGGCCCTTTGATGAATTTGAAGTTACGTTCCTGATCAAGCGTTTCCGAACCCAGAATATCCGATGGCATGAGGTCAGGTGTAAACTGAATACGGTTAAAGTCAAGATCGAGGGCACTGGCGATGGTCTGGATCAGCAGTGTTTTTGCCAGACCCGGCACTCCAACCAGCAGACAGTGCCCCTGGCAGAAGATAGCCGTTAACAGCAGACGGACAGTTTCATCCTGCCCAATGACGACTTTGGAAATTTCACTTTTGAGCTTTTGATACGAGTTTGTAAGGGCTTCGGCAGCCGCAACGTCCGATGAGTAAGGCACAGGTATAAAAGTTAGTTTTGAATAATAGAATGATAGAATGATTGACTTGTTTCAGTGAGATCATTAGTAAACAAGTCAATCATTCTATCATTCAAAATTAATTTCCACCAGTACTGGCTGCACTATTTTGGGTTGTGCCGAAGATTCGACAGCCATGAAATTCCGGGTCGATTGTAATATACACGTCAGCAATCGATTTGCGGAACCAGTCGTCGATAGCCCGGTTTTTCTTATTTTGAAGTACAATGGTTTGTAGCTTTTCAAAATCTTTCGTGTAGTCAGCCGTATGGGGGACAATCTTACTTTTATAGTACAACAACCGTACCGCACTTTTGCCATCTTCGGTCCGGTAAGGTAACGGTTTCGAAATGGCTCCTACCTGCATGGTGTCGAGCATCTGGAACAGGGCATATTCCATGGTACCGTCCATCGCCAAACGGCTGGCACCCGATTGTGGATCGCGGAGCAGTCCACCTGCATCGGCCGTGGATTTATCTTCCGAAAAATCTTTGGCGGCTTTGTCAAATTTCAGTGAGTCGATCTGAATCAGGTTCCGCAGACTATCGAGGTAATGGGTTGGGCCTGTCAGGTCAAGGCGGTTGTAATCGGGGCGTAGCAGAATGTGCCGGGCGTGGTATTCGGCACCACGGGTTTCGATTAACTGAATCAGGTGAAGCCCAAATTCCGATTCAACCACATCCGACATTTCGTTGGGTTTCAGTTTGAGCGCAGCGCCTTCAAAAGGAGCCACCATCATCCCCCGCTTGGCAAACCCTAAATCCCCATTGCGTTCGGCTGAGCTTACGTCTTCGGAGTTTTCTTTGGCCAGCTTACCAAAATCTTCCCCTTTTTCAACGCGCTTTTTCAAATCAAGCAGCCGTTGGCGCAAGGCTTCTTTCTGCTCTTTAGTCGGTTTGGCAAATCGGACAATCTGGCCAACTTCCACTTCGGCAGGCATGTAAGGGAGGCTGTCTTTGGGAATGCTATCGAAAAACTTACGAACCTCGCGGGGAGTGATCTTAACATCGTTCGTAATTTTCTGCTGCATTTTCTGGACAATCTTCTGATCTTTCACCTGCTGGCGTAGCTCGCTTTTCAGCATCTCCAGGCTTTTGCCGTAGGCTTCAACGATATTTTTCTCGGACCCGAACTGCTGCACCATGTATTGCATACGGGTATCGAGTTCGTTGTCCACGATTTTGTCGTCTACTACGACTGAGTCGATCTCTGCTTTGGCCAGCATCATTTTATTGATTACCAAGCTTTCGAGCAACTGGCATTTCTGCGGAGGGGTCTGATTTTGTCCGACATACGACTGGTAAGCCTCTTCGAGGTCGGAGCGCAGCACATAGTAATTATCGACTTTGGCGATTATTTTATTGAGGCTTAAACCCTGTCCCTGCCCAAACGATGGAGCTGTCAGGAGAAAGCCCGTCAAAATAAGAAGCACACTGCTGATTACTTTTTTCATAATCTCAAATATACGCACAGAACCGCTATAGGCCTGTGTTTTAAGAAAAATTAAGGCGAGGAGCTTGGTGCTTGGAGTTGGGTGGTTGAGATAACTCCCTGCACCAAGCTCCTCGCTCCAAGCTTATTTTACCAACCGCTGAATTTCCTGTTCGTTTACTTTAACGGGGTATGTTTGTTTGAGTTGTGTAAGCCACTGTTTTTCAAGCTGAGCCTGGTACTCGTTGATAACCGTTCCACGGGCTTCGGCAAATGTTTTGGCACGGGCGGGTTCTATCCGGCTGATGATGACGGCAACGGATTTATTGTCGCGATGCAAGGTAGTAGTCCCCACTTTCCACTGATTGATGGCGTTGAGGTAGGGATTCGACCCTTCGGCAAAAACACCTTCTGTAAGCGTGATGGCTGGCTGGTTTCCAGTAGCTGCGGATCGGCTGTTGAGCACACGTACGACATCCTCTTTCGAATTGCTGAAATACTGGAACGTAACATTCCGCTGCGCATCACGAGCTACCCCTGGTCGGGCGCCCTGGTAATCTTTCTCCATGATCCGACTCAAGGCCACACCGTTCTTCTGAAGGTAATTGACCACATTCCGAATGCGACCGGCCGAGACGGTATCGGTTTCAGTAGGGTCGTGTGAGCCGCTCACTTCAACCACATAATCGGGGTTGCGACTCATGACAACCAGTACATCGAACAGGGTTTCGCGTAGTTGCGGAGTTAGCGTTGTCTGATTTTTGGTAAACGACAAAGGTGCGGCCGACCGCTTAAGCTGATAGGGTGGGCGGTTGCTAAAAAGCGTTGTCGCCTGGGCTAACAGGCTGTCGTTCTGAGCGATTACGATGGTGGCAACGGCCCGTTCCGGGAAGCGATATTTCGCTTTATTCTGCTCGAAGTAGAGCCGTTGACCCGTAGAGTCACTCATCGAACGATCCCACACATTCTGTTCCATCATTTGCGAAAGCAGTACCCCATCGCGGATTTCGTTCATCAATGCCCGGAATTCGGGTGATTTTTTGTCCAGATTAGCTTCCTCGGTGGCGATTAACTGATCACCAACAAAACGATCGTACAGCCGACGCATTGCAACAATCGGAGACCCCGTAGCTGGTCGGTCGGCCGGTGTAGCCGGATTGGAAGCCAGGGCTGGATTTCGCTGGGGTTGCTGTCGCTGACGAACAAAGGCAAAAAACTGATTGACCGTGAAGGGCTGCCGGGCTATGGTAACGAGCGTCTTTCCCTGAAGGGTTGGGTCGAGCGGTTCGGTGTAGCGCCATTGTCCGCGTAGTAAACTGCTGTCGGCTTTGGTAAGCGCAACATCGAGTAGCGATTTGACATCTTCAACAGCATACTCTTTCCGTAACCGTTGCACGGTAGCTTGCCGGAGCATCTCGGCCCGGCTATCGGTCGTAACCCGTTGCCGCAGCGAAGGGGCCAGCGTGGTGTAGGGGTCAATGGCCCGACGCTCGATGAGTTTGATGATATGCCAGCCGTAATTAGTGTGAACGGGTTTCGAATAGTCGCCCGGTTTGATGAGCGAGAAAGCAGCATCTTCAAACGCAGGCACCCAGCGGCCGGGTTCGAACAGGGGTAAAACTCCACCGTTGTTTTTGGAGGTAGCATCATCGGAAACTTCGCGACAAACCAGTTCGAACGAGTCACCTTTTTGCAAACGGGCATAAGCGGCATCGATACGCTCCTGAGCGGCTTTCTGACCTGCCTCGTCGGCACTGGGACTAATGCGGACCAGAATGTGCGCTACCCGCGCCCGCCCCCGACTAGGCCGACGGCTATTGACCTTGATCAAATGATAGCCAAATCGGGTTCGAACGGGCTGCGAAATGCTCCCAACGGGTGTCGTGTAAATGGCTGTTTCGAGCGGATACACCACGTCGAAGACCGGAACAAAGCCCAAATTTCCACCCGTTTTAGCCGTAGCCACATCCTGCGAGTTATCGCGGGCAAGCTGAGCAAAATCCGTTCCGGCCAGTGCTTGCTGACGTAGGGATACAATTTTCTGATAAGCAGCCAATGTATCAGCAGGAAGCGCATCTTCCGATACTGAAATCAGAATGTGCTGGGCATTCACATCCTGTTGCATACGCTGGTAGGCTTCTGCCGCCAAAGATTCGACCTGTAACTTATCGGTTAAATATGATTGAGCCAGTTGCTTCCGGTAGGTGGCCATCTCTTCCCGAAAGGCTTCGGTCGTGTCGTGCCCTTCGGCTTCGGCAGCTAGTACTTTTAGTTTAAGATTCGTGTATAAATCAAAATACTCTTTGATATCGGTACGTTGGGCCGAGTCCGCCGAAAGTTGATTTTTGGTGAACGACTGAAAAAAATCATCGGTCGTGAATGTCTTGTTGCCCAGGGTCAGAATGACTGGTTTTGGGGGAGTTTGCTGAACAACAGGTGTGGTTGTTTTGCAGGCTGAGACAAGTAAAGCCAGCAATAAACCTCCAGTTATATGGCGCATAGCGTCGATTTAAGTGATTGGGAACGTAGGGGTAAAACAGTTCTGATAACAAAAACATTCGCTCCCGTTAAAGGAACGATTGGGTAGCAAGGTTATTGGCGAACAGGCTGAATTTTAACGGTTTTGAGGAGCACATCGTAGTCCAGTCGGTAGTCGAATGCATCCTTCATATGCTGACCCGTAAACTGAGCCGGTACATGCACCAGACGCTGGCCTGATTTTCGAAGATCAGCCTCCCGGAGTTCTACACTACTTTGACCCAGCAAATCATCTTCGTCGAGTTTATCGATCAATTGTAAGCCAACTCCTGATGCCACCAGACCTGCCGATACATATTTGAGTGGCGTCAGAACTTCGGTTGCCGTAATGAGTAAGCCAACCGGAATAGCCACTACATTGTGGATTTTCTGGATTTTAGCCATTGTTTCCCGGGCACGGGTGTAATCGTCCACTTCAATCAGCACCAATGAGGCCACAATGCGTCCGTTGCGCGGTAAGGTCAGGCTGATGGGCTTGGCCGGGCTAATTGGTTCCGAACCACTCTTTTGCAGGTCAATCTGTTGATCTTTCTGGACCGGCACCACGCCCCAGCCGCCATTGACAACCCCAACCGCCTTATTCTGGGCATCGTAGCTCGTCAGCGAATAGGCCAACATCAGTTCATCGCGCCGGGTAAGGGTCTCTTCCAGATTGAGTGCCTTTAACGAACGGGGAACCAGCTCAGCCGTAAGAGCCGGTTGACGCACGCAGCCCATTGTCTGAACCAGGATTGCACTGATTAAACTGATTTTTATGATTTTGTTAAAAATATTCATTGCTTCAGTATACCAGAACAAGCGAGATTTTGGTAAATGGATGTTTATGAATCATATCAAGTAGCTAAACTGAGAAGAGTTTATTCCAGATAAACAAAATCATAAAAATCAGTTTAATCAGCGGAATCCCGGTTCAGACAAGTGGCTCTTGCTGACTCAGGCAGTGAAAACTACCCAGGCCCCAGACGATGTCGGTTGAGTCGATACCAATGATTTTTCGGTCGGGGAAACAGGTGCCGATGATGTCGAGGGCCTGCTGATCTTTGGTACACCGGAACGTAGGGACAATGACGGCACCATTGGTGATCAGGAAATTGGCATACGAAGCGGGGAGCCGCAAACCGTCGCTAACAACCGGATCGGGCATGGGCAGCTCAACAATGTTCAGTTGCTTGCCATTCAGAAGCCGCATTTGCCTGAGTTCGTGATGGATTTCCTGCAAAAACGGATAGTTATCGTCCTGCTGATTCGATTCATAGGCAGCTATCACCGTGTCTTCATTGACGAATCGGACCGTATCGTCGATATGACCATCAGTGTCATCACCAACGATGCCTTCTTCGACCCAGAGTACCTGTTGAACACCGTAATAATCGCACAGATACTGTTCAATCTGGGCCTGGTTCAGATGGCTATTACGGTTTTGGTTGAGTAAACATGCCCGGCTGGTCAGTACCGTACCTGCCCCGTTAAATTCGACCGACCCACCTTCCATAATGATACCCGGTGTTACGTAATTTAATCCCCGGTAATGCGCGATTTCGACCGGAATTAGGTCGTCCCGATCATACGGAGGGTATTTTTCTCCCCAGGCATTATACCCCCAGTTTACAATCATTCGTTCTTTTTTGGCCGGGTTGATCAAGAATGCAGGTCCATGATCGCGGCACCAGGAATCGTTGGTCGGGTGGGGCAGGAGTGTAATCCTACTCATATCGGCTCCGGCTGCCAATAAGCGGAGTTTAGCTGCCTGAATAACGATCTCATTATGGGCGTTAATGCACACCTGCTCGCTTTCGGCAATGGCCTTGATGAAGTCGATATAGGCCGGAAACATCAGCTCCTGACGATCTTTGGTCCAGGAAGCTTCGGTATGTGGCCAACTGAGCCAGGTGGCCATGTGTGGATGCCATTCGGCAGGAAAGAAAAAGCCCTCACGGGCAGGAAGAAAAGACATTTACGAACGATATAGGATGAATAATGAATACCATGCACGATAAGGTAGTGGCTAACCTTATTCATTTCAGCGTATTCATCATACATTGATAATGTGGTTGATTCAATCAATGGCTGTATCTTCATGCAACCATTACAGCACACCGGCAAAAATACATAAATATGCAGTTCAACAGGCAACTTTGTTGGCTCAAGGCGATTGCGTTGCTCCTGATCTGGGCAACAAAAGGTATCGCTCAACCCATGTCAAAGCCGGTATCGGCGCTTGATCGATTACCCTTCTGGCATCCTGTGTATAAGCCAGTCAATACGTATATGCCGTCTAGCTATTATCCCAAGCCAGATGCGCATAGCTTTGAAAATCTCGATCAATTGCTTCAGCGGGCAAAAGCTGGTGAAAAAATAGAAGCCTTAAGCATCGATCAGTCGGTATATCGGCAGGGAAATCTGGCTGTGTTGAGTCAGTTATCATCGGTGCGCGTTTTAAGCCTGAGCGGGTTGACAGTCGGGCAAACAGACTCGCTCTTTCAGGCTGTTCGGAACTGGCCATCGTTAGAGCGGCTGGTCATTTTGGGGTATGCACTCATCGAAAATAAACCAGAAACCGCTCGTTTGTTAAAAACGGCACCCAATACGATTCAGCAGTGGCCAAAACTGATGGATATTCGACTCAATGGTGATTATCGATTATGGAAGCCGATCATAGAAAAGTTGCCTACCCTGAAAATTCTCCATCTCGATCAGAACAGCGTTCCGTCTATCGATCCTATAGTGCTCGATTTGAGTCAGTTGAATAAACTGGAGCAATTGAAGGTTAGCGGGCAGAACTGGGTAATTAAACCAGAGTTATTCCGAAACTTAACGCAATTGCAGGAGCTGTCATTGGCAATTGTCAAGGTCGATTCTACGACGTTTCAGCAAACAATTGATGGACTTACCAACCTGAACATACTGACGCTGGATAATATCCGTTCATTGCGGGAGCTACGATTAAATAAACTAACGAGTCTAAAAGAGTTTTATGTAAACAACAACTCGGAGTTAGTGATCAATACCCGTGATTTCATTTACCTGCCTGCTCTGGAACGGCTCACCATCCAGAGCGCGCACCCGTTTGATCTGTCGGGTATCTGTTCGCTGGCTCGCCTACGGTCGCTGAGACTGACCGGGCGAGGGACGTCGATGAAAATTCCTGATTGTCTGGGCCAGCTGAATCAACTAACGGAATTGTATATCGAGAATCTGAAACTGGATCGGCTACCCGTGTCCATCGGTTCGTTGCGTCAGTTGAAAAAATTGGGTGTAAGTTATTGCGGTCTTGATTCTGTCCCGGCTGACATTGGCCAGTTAACCGCACTTGAAGACCTGAATCTGTCTGGAAATAAACTGGCTCAACTGCCCGATCTTAGCCGGATACGGTCGCTACATCGACTGATGGCCAGTGGGAATCAACTGGTGACGTTGCCGGATGCCCTGGGTCAGTTGACACAGTTGACTACACTTGAACTGTCTCGCAACAAACTAACGCAATTGCCTGGGTCTTTTGGACGTTTGTCGGCCTTGCGAACGTTGAACGTAGACAATAATCAGTTGGAACGGCTGCCCGACGACCTGGGTAAACTGCGAAAGCTTCATTGGCTTTCGTTGCAGAATAATCAGTTGCGGGAGTTGCCAGCCAGTATCGGTCAACTGGATTCGTTACAACAGTTAACGATTGGCAATAACCGACTAAAAAACCTCCCCGATAAACTCGGCCAACTTCGCAATCTGACCGATTTGAGTATTGGAACCAATGAACTGACTGCCTTACCCGCCACGATAGGCGGTCTGACAAAACTGACCCGGCTAGCTATTTATCCAAATCCGATCACTGAGTTGCCTGCGTCCATTTGTGAGTTGCGAAATCTGGAATCACTTACGATTATGGGAACGCAGTTACGGCTCCTGCCTGATAATATCGGTGCTTTAATTAAACTTGAGCAATTGATGCTGAGTAATAACGAGTTAATCGCCTTGCCAACTAGCCTCGGGAACTGTCAGGAACTTACCAGTCTGTCGCTGGAACGGAATAAGCTGGAAGGTTTGCCTAACTCCATTGGCCGCTTGGTGAAGCTTCGTAATCTGAGAGTTACAGGTAAAGAAAAAGTGTTGGAAGGAGCAACGGGAGGCTTGCAGCAATTACCGGATAGTTTGGTCTATTGTACCAATTTGTGGGATGTCGCTATTGAGCGCCAACCTCAGTTGGACATCGATGACGTGCTGACAAAATTGGCCCGGCTGAAAAGCCTGTTTAACCTGAGTCTTACGGAATGTAATATCAGTCATCTCCCCGCCATTCCCTGGAAAGAGGTGAGTTGGAGTATGCTCAATCTGCATCAGAATCGATTGATGGAGTTGCCCGTCGAGATTCTCTATGCCCCCAAACTAAATGTTGTTTCGTTGTGGGACAACCGGCTTCCTGATGCGCTTAACCAGGGTTTTCATGATAAAGAGGCCCTACGGGTAGGCTTTGTGGAGGCTGGATTAGTACCACTGGAAAGCTTGCGTAAACCGAATCGAAGAGTGACTGCCGCTTACCAGCAAATAGCTAATCAGAAAGCCCGAACACGCGACTGGTCAGGTGCCATGACTGATCTTCAGAAGGCTATCGACTATGCGCCCGATACGATTCTATCCTTGCCGTATGCCCATCGAGCCAGTATGCACTTTTTCCGGAGGGAGTATGCCGATGCCCTGGCCGATTACGATAAAGCCATTGAGTATGCTCCGATGCTCCGTAAGGATAAATTTACGGATCCAGCATCGGCTAATCGAAATCTGGCTACATACTGGCAACAGAAAGCAGCTATTTTGGGGGTTACGGGCCAGCCAGAAGAAGCATTTAAAGCCATAGTACAGGCCGAACGGTTTCTACCGACGAATGATCAAACACCCTTGAGTGGGCATATTTACACCGAAAGTGGCCGGTATCTGGCCCAGAAAAATAAGCTGGTCGAAGCCGATTCCAATTTTTGCCGGGCCATTCGAGCCTATGAAAAACTGACGTATCCCGACCCCGGTACCCGCCTGACGATTGTGGAACTGAGTTTACTAACCGGCCAGTACGACCGGGCGCAACGAGCCCTGAATAACCTGCCGACAGAACAGATCCGGGATGGGTACGAAATTCTGAAAGAATATCTGGCCAATTGCCTGAGCGTTCTGAAAAATGAACAGACTGGATCGCAGGCACTGGAACGGTTAACGAAGTATTTTAGCCTGCATCCGGCCAAAGTGTACGGGTGGAGCTTCGACTTGTTTGATGGCTGGCTGAGTCGAAGCAAACTCGCGTCCGACAAACTAACGGCCCTTCGCCAGTTGACCGATACAACGAAAGAACGATTGGTAAAGCCTCAGTAAATAAAGCTGTAAATTCTTTCAAATGAACAGTTGCCCACGATCTGTGAGGAGACAGATCGTAGAGAATCAATTAAGACGTTGTTTGTATTAGTCAATAGGGTGAGGTCAGATTCTTAAATCTGACCTCGTGAGGTTTCTCAAAACCGAACAGTTTAGCTGGCTCGATTTTCAAAAACTTCACGGGTCAGGTTGTAAGAGCCTGACTCCGCCTACTAACTCAGCCAACCAAGGCTTGTACCTGCTCCACAGTCAATTGGGTGAAATCGTCGATGATTAGTTTGGCTCCCTTATCGGCTAATTCGGCACGGGTGTGTGTAGTGGCCAGGGCAATGACGCTCATTCCGGCACGAAGTCCAGCCTCGATACCTGCAAACGCATCTTCGAAAACCACACAGTGACTGGGTTCTACGCCTACACGCTGGGCGGCTGTGAGGTAAATTTCGGGATCAGGTTTGCCTTTATGAATCATGCTGGCATCGACAATTGCATCGAAGTAGGGACGTAGATGGGTTCCGTCGAGGGTAAAACCCACATTGCTTTCAGGCGCTGAAGTACCAACGGCCATTGGAATCCCCGCTCTTTTGAGTGCATCCAGAAACGTAATCAAACCCGGTGTGGGCCGAAGATGAGGACGGTACAACTCCCGATAAATTGCTTCTTTTTCTTCGGTCAGTATGATTACCTCAGCAGGTGTAACCGCGCGTTGCAGGACATAGGCCAGTGAATCGGCAGATATATGGCCATTGATATGGTCCATATACTGATCGCGGGTGAGCGAAAGACCGTGATTTTGGGCAAATTGCAACCAGGCGTTCAGGTGGAAATCGGCATTGTCGATCAAAACACCGTCCATGTCAAACAGGGCGGCAAACGGAGCATTGGGCATAATAGAATGGATTTCGGCAGCAAAAGCAGGAAACGTATAGAATGATGATTGCTGCTTAACGTTGCTTAAACTGGATTCTCTGGTGAGGTGTTTGGTAAAATATCTCCGGCCAGCACAGCGGCTTCGTGCAGTAATTCTGTAGCGACCAGCTCATCAGTAACCGTTTCGATATGGTCATCGAATGCCTGAACACGCTCTTCGTCCGTCGGCGCAGCATTGTGCATTCCCAGCAGAAACCGCCCTACATAAAGCAGGCTTAAAGAAAAACGGAGTTCGGGTAATGTATGGCTGAAGCGAGTCTGCGGTTCGGTAGGTATCATAGTTGTGCAACAATAATATCCCCTGTCCCGGTTCGCTTTATAGAACGCAGAGGAGAATGTAGTAGCCTCTACAACGTAGCCTTCGGCTACGCGGACGGGCCATCCACGCTATAGGGCCTTGACCTTAATATTTCGGAAATAGATGGGAGCACCAGCATGTTTGCCCTGTAAGCCTATGTATCCATGCAATGGAAGATCGGCAGCAGGCTTGTTGAGCCATTCGGGTACTGGCGAGCCGTCAGGATTGGTTTTGGTCGATGTAAATTTGGTGAGATCGATCGTGTTCACCAGTTCGTTGTTCAGCACTACATAGATCATTTTGCCCTGGCAGGTAATGGTGTAGCGGTTCCACTCGCCTGGTTGCTTCACCACCTTTTGTTTCGTAGCGGCCTGGTGACCAAAAAAAGCACCACATTGCCAGGTTTTGGGCGAATCGGCCCATTGTTTGGCGTAATCGTCGGCAATCTGAATCTCTACTGAATTCGGAATCCAGTTGGTGGTATCGCTGGCATGAACCACTACACCACTGTTCGTACCATCGGCGGTTTTGAAAAAAAGGTCCAGAATAAAATCGTCGTAAGGAATAGCCGTCCAGATGGTTTTATCGGCTGTGGCGGTCAAAGCTCCTTCATCATCCCGATACCAGACACCTTTAGGAAAAACGGCTTCTGAAAGATCGGGTCCGAAGAGGTGCTTCCAGCCCGCACCACTTGGGTTAGGATGCCCTTTAGGCGGAATCGAAATGGATTGCGAATGGACTGCCAACGAAAATAATATGCTAAAAATCAGTGAAGCCGTAAAGGTGAGTTTAGACATGACTTGGTGGTTTTGCAGCACGAATATAAACATCCTGCTTCAAGGTAAAAATAAGTCTGATTTAAACACAGAGACACGAAGAACCCAGTAAACTCTGTATTCTCCGTGACTCTGTATTTAAACCCTATTTAAAGGGCATCCGACTGGCGGAAGCTTTTCATGATCCAGCCACCGCCAACCACGTCGTCGCCTTCGTAAAAAACAGCGGCCTGACCAGGAGCAATAGCCGAAACGCCTTCGTGGAAAAGCACCTCGATTTTATCGCCCGATTGGGAAATGGTAGCGGACGTGCCGGGGTCTTTGTAACGTACTTTCGTGACGGTTTCGAGCAGCCCGGCAATATGATCGTACTTTTGCAGGTTCAATTTGCTGACAATCATACCATCGCGCAGTAAATCCTTGTCGACGCCCAGCACAACCTCGTTGGTGTCTTTTCGGATTTCAGTCACGAACATTGGTTGCCCAAACGCCATGCCGAGCCCTTTTCGCTGCCCAATGGTATAGAACGGATAGCCCTGGTGTTTACCTAGTACCTTGCCTGTTCCTTCCATCACAAAATTACCGCCGGCCACTTCGGCCTCCAGACCTGGCATCCGTCGTTTCAGAAATCCCCGGTAATCGTTGTCGGGAACGAAGCAGATTTCGTACGATTCTGATTTGGTAACCAGTTCAATAAAACCCCGTTCTTTAGCCATCTCCCGAATTTCGGATTTGCGCAGGTGGCCCAGTGGCAGTTTGGTCCGGCTTAGGCTCTCCTGCGATACGCCCCACAGTACATACGACTGATCTTTGAGGGTATCGACCCCTTTCGAGATCACAAACCTGTCGTTTTCGTGTCGGATATTCGCGTAGTGCCCGGTTGCAATAAACTCACAATCGAGCCGGTCGGCCCGGCGGAGTAGGGCGTCCCATTTAATGTGCGTGTTGCAAAGAACACAGGGGTTTGGGGTGCGGCCTTCCAGGTATTCGCCTGTGAAATGGTCAATGACATAATCCCCAAATTCGTCGCGGATGTCGAGAATATAGTGAGGGAATCCCAGGCTGACGGCGATGTTGCGGGCGTCGTTAATACTGTCGAGGCTGCAACAGCCGGTTTCTTTTTTGGTACCTCCTGAGGATGCGTAATCCCAGGTTTTCATGGTCATGCCGATGACCTCGTATCCTTCTTCGTGCAGCAGAACCGATGCCAGTGAAGAATCAATGCCGCCACTCATGGCGACCAGAATGCGTCCGTGTTTACTCATGTACGTATCTGCGAGGGTTCAAAGCCCTCCGATTTAACTTGCTAGAAAATTATCCAATAAGGGTTCAACACCGGATTTGTTGAAATTGGTTTCCAATGGGCTTTTTCTGACATGATTTACGGGATAAAACAGGATTCGTCCGTCTTGGCAAAAATCCTGTTCATCCTGTAAATCCTGTCAGAAAAACTATGGATACAGCAAATACTTCTTCCGCATCTGTTTGTAGGCTGACAAACCGGGTTCCCAGCTTTTGCGGATTTCTTTTTCCGATACACCGGCAATGATTTGTTTCTTCAGGTCTTCGTTGCCACTGCGGAAGTTGAAATTGCCAATCTGGTTGCTATATTTTGTATCGAAGAACTGCTCTTTATTGGGATACGCTTTGTATAATTCCATCAGCCACTGGAGATTAAGCTGTCGGCTTTTGCGAAATGTATTTGTGTCGTAATTCCGCAGGTCGAGGCCATAGCATTCGGTATCCTGATGCAGAGGAGTTTCGCTCATGCCTTTGATACTGACGGGCTTAAATGAGAACGGGTAGATACCTTTGAGCGCCGGAGCCCCTAAGACGGTGAATGGCATATACGTACCTCGCCCCTGGCTAATGATCGTGCCTTCGAACCAGCAGGTGCTTGGATAAAGCATAATCGACTGCTGCGTATTCAGGTTCGGTGAAGGCAGAACCGGCAACGTATAGGGCGTATCGTGCGTGTAGTTGGCAACCTTGATAATCTTGAGCTGACACAGGTTTTTTCCGGGCAATCCACCCCAGCCTTCGCCGTTGATCATCTGGGCAAACTCCCCGATGGTACAACCGTGTGTGATCGGAATAGGGTGCATACCGATACCCGAATACAGGTGTTTTTCCAGAATCGGCCCGTCGATGATGAATCCGTTCGGATTAGGACGGTCCAGAATCATCAGCTCCTTTTTATGCTCGGCGCAGGCTTCCATCACATGGTTGAGCGTATTGATATACGTGTAAAACCGACAACCTACATCCTGAATGTCGAAAACCATCAGGTCAATGTCGGCGAGTTGCTCTTGTGAGGGCTTTTTGTTCTTTCCGTATAGCGAAATGATTGGAATACCTGTCTTTGTATCGACCGCGTCATCTACTTTGGCTCCGTTGCTGGCATTTCCTCGAAATCCGTGTTCTGGTCCGAATATTCGGACAATGGTAACGCCCAGGCTCAACAGACTATCGACACTCGGTTTATTGCCGATGATCGACGTCTGGTTAACGACCATACCAATGCGTTTTCCTTTCAGGTAAGGCAGATAAGCCGAAATCTGATCGGCACCTGTCATGAGTTTGGCGGCTTTAGGCGGAGTTATCGTAAGGAAGTTGCTAGTTACTTCGGCAGGCGTAGTTGGAAAAAGAAGCCCCAGGAGAAGTGGAGCCAAAAAGAGGGCAATTGTTTTCATGAACATCAGCAAATCGACAATGAAAAGGCAAGTTGCGGATAAAAAAGCTGACCTACAAGTTTACAATCGACCATTAGCTTGCCCACGATTGTATCGCGGACAAGCCGAAGAATCAACAATAATGACCAATTAATTGGGTTTGACAGTGACAAAGGCGCGCAGTTTTATGTCGTCGGCAACATCAATCGGCTTAAACAGATCATACCAACCACTGCGTTTTCCACCAGCGCCGTAATTGATATGCACCCAAAACGTGTTGTTTTCCTGCTGGCAGCCGTCGATAACGGTTGAATGACCGTAGGTCGTGAAATTCCCGAAATGAAAATACACAGGCCGTTTCGCATCAATTTCGCGCTGAATCAGCTTCACTACCTCATCGCGTTGTAGCACATGCTGAATGTTTTCTTTTTGGGCAATAGCCGCTAACTGTTCCTTAGAGAGTGGAATTGGTTCGGTAAACGACACATAAAACTCAGCCTGGCAGGGGAAATAGGCATTTACCTGCCCGACGGGGTTCACCATTTCCAGATAGCTACCCGTTCCAAAATCTTTGCGAATCACTTCGGCCGTCATATACGAAAACCGGGCCACATTATCCTGGGCCACATGGGGCGTAGTTGGCTCGATACGTGTCGCAAACTGATCCCACGCTATCGTATGATTGGCCAGCGTATCCTCAATTTTATACCCTTTTGAGCATTGATACGAAACGACACCTGTGGGCCGAAGCCGATGGTAATAAAAAATCTGGGCCAGCGCCGTACTCCAGCAACCCAACACATGGTTATCGGGGGCATAGCGGGCATAGGGGCCAAACTGATCCCAGTGGGTTTTCAGCAGAACAGTACCGTTTTTTTGAACCGGCTCCTGCAACTGGGCCGATACGGTTGTCAAGGAAAGGATAACCAGAAAACTAATGAAGGCAACTCGCAGCATGACGATGATGATTTGCGTTGAACGATAAATTGTCGGGGCAAAACACGCATGCCGTTCGCTGGCAAACCTCTCATTTTGGCTTTTGAGAGTTCTCAATAACGATATTGGGAGTATTCTGGGCCGTATATTGTCGGGGCGACAGCCCGGTTACGGATTTGAAGACCCGGTAAAAACTGGCTTCCGAATTAAAACCCGTTTCCAGCGCAATGCCCAGTATTGACAGATGTTTGTAGGCCGGGTCGGTCAGCCGACGCTTTACTTCCTCGACGCGCCGTTCGTTAATCAAACTCCGAAAGCTTTTCTCGAATTCGCTGTTAATTACGGCCGAAACAATCCCTGGTGAAACCTGTAGGTGAACGGCCAGACTATTCAGGCTCAGATCGGGGTCCAAAAAAACGGACTCCTGTTCGAGGGCAGTTTCGATACGGCTTTTTACGCCCTGAATCTGGTCGTCTTTCAACGTATCGAGCACTCGTTTAGGCGACGTATCGGCTACCGACTCATCAAACGCTACGTCAAACGGTGGCTGCTGATACCCAACAATGCCCAGGTAGTACACATTTGCGGCCAGATACACATAAAATAGCTGCCAATGAAAAAAGTACCGGCCATTGAAGCCTAACCCCATATCCAGGAATAGATTCAGGCCCAGCAACAGCAAGGCTCCTCCCATGAGAACCAGTATCGTACGCAGCCACAAATAGCCTGGATAAGCCGAATTGGAAATTGAATTGAACAACCATTGCCGGTAACGAACCAACCGACGATAACTAATCAATCCATACGCAATACCCGACAGAACCGACAGAACGTCTTCAATGGATTTCACTGTGTTGAAGTACAGGTCTTCGGCCAGTTGGTCTTTGATCGCCAGATTATCCGTCGCCTGGGTTCGGCTGTAAACCAGCACGGCATGGAGCATAAAAAGCAGCGTGGGGGTAAAGTGAAGCCAATACGCTCGCTTAAACACGAAATTTCGCTGGGTCAGCGACACTACATAGAGGTAAAGCAGCGGCTGGATGGCAAGGTCGAAAGCCAGCGGGATATATCGTAGATGCGGATTCTGCCATAAACCCAGCGTGTGAAGTAGAATTTTGGCACTGAGAATGCAGAAAACAAACAGCAAAAAAGCCAGTAACTGCTTACTAGGGTATTGGCCATACTTTGTCAGCAACAGGATAGCATACAAAAGTCCCTGTGCGATACCCAGGATAACAATGAGGTCGAAAGGGTGTAGGCTTATATTCACCTGTGTTTTTGCTGTACCAACCCCCAACGGGCCGGTACAACAAAAGTACGGGTAAAACGACCTTATTGAAGCGATGCGTTGCCATCGGTCTATTTAAGGTTTTATTTCAGATGATTAATGCACCAGCCGTTTGGGGTACGTTCGGTCTTGATGTCATAACTTCCGCCAAACGGCCGCCCTTCACGGTGGAGGGTGATAAGCTAAAGGAATGGTAGTTAAATAGCAGCATAACCAACAAGTTCTGTCAATTGTTACCTTATTTTGGGAGGTGATTCGGTATGGCTTTGCCCCCTAAAAATTACCAGACTATACTTGCCGTACACGCGTCAATAGTGTGGGTACACATTAACCGTCTAGTTGAGAATTTGACTTGTCTGTATCGTTGATGCACGTAGTTGATCATGATCGAATGCGTCGAGCCCTGCTTGGCTTTTTAGAATCTGCGCTCCAGTTCATTCTGTTTAGCAATGCCTACATTGCGTTCTGCGCTGTTGTTTTATGCCAGACGACCGCATTGCTGTTTGATCTCAGGCTACCCCGTTCGCTTTTGCTCTTCGTGTTTGCGGGCACTCTGGGCAGTTATTCTCTACACTGGTACCTGACCGATGTACCGACCGATTTATCGACGGCAGGCGCTCTGCGGCTTCGCTGGAATCAACGAAACAAACCGTTGCTACTCGTGCTTTTTCTGCTGTCGGCCATTATTGGTTTACGCGAACTGTACGCACTCAAGACCTATCTGTACGATCTTTTTCCGGTTGTTGTGCTGGCGTTTTTGTATACGGCTCCCAAGCTTAATTTCTGGCCTTTTTTGGCACTGCGCCGGATTGCCATTCTCAAAACGGCCTACCTGTCGATGGTCTGGACATACGTTATGGTTGGGCTTCCGCTGCTCATTAACGACACAACCCGGCATTTCAGCAGTATGCTCGTCGTTACCTGGGCTTTAAACTGGTTTGTATTCATCTACAGCATTGCCTTCTGGTTCGACTACCGCGACCGGAGCGATGACGGTAAATCGAAATGGCTAACCATTGTATCGATGCTCACAAACCAGCAGGCACTCCTGTTTTTTCGGGGGTTAGTGGTGGCTTATGTGGTTACGCTTACGGCCTTGTTTTTTCAGGGAATCCCGCCGAAAACTCTCCTATGTCTGGGCTTGCCTATGGTACTCCTGGTTTTGAGTGCTCGTCGGCTTCAGTCACCCCTGTCCGACTATGTATATTATGTGTATTTAGATGGTCTTTTGATGATTCCCGGCCTTCTTTTAGCAATTAATCAGTAAGGCCGGGATTAATCGGGATTAAGAACTTGTTGGTATTTTATGTCATCCCGACGCAGGAGGGATTTTCGAAAACAGGCTACTCAATGGGCACTCACCGAAGATCCTCCTGCGTCGGGATGACATAAATAACTATTCCACAGAAGTTTAAACAGGCTATAATACACTATTGGTACATCAATTTCGACACCCAATCATTCCGAACGCAGTGATTTTACCGGGTTCATCAGGGCGGCTTTGATGCTCTGGAAACTAACCGTCAGCAGGGCAATGACCGCCATCAACAGACCTGTTAGGGCAAATACCCACCAAGTGATTCCGATTTTGAACTCGAAATTTTGCAGCCACTGACTCATGGCATACCAGGCAATGGGCGAAGCTATCAGCATGGCGATGGCTACGAGTTTCAGGAAATCTTTGGTCATGAGGGCGATGATGCTGGCGACCGATGCGCCCAGTACTTTCCGAACGCCAATTTCTTTGGTACGCTGTTCGGCGGAGAACGTAGCCAGACCGAACAGGCCCAGGCAGGCAATCAAAATCGCGATCAGTGTGGAGGTTTCGATCAACTGCGAGGTTCGGGTTTCGTTTTTGTAAGCGTCTGCCAGCGTTTTGTCCAGAAACTGGTACTCAAAAACATGGTTGGGGAACGTAGCTTTCCAGGATTTTTCAATGGTCGTCAACGCCGACTGTATCGATTGGGTGGTAGGATATTCGCTTTGTAGCTTAATGCCTACCTGATAAAAATTATTGGGGACTACCTGAATTAGCGTCGGGTCGATCTTCTGGTGAAGCGAATTGACATGGAAGTTTTTTGCCACCCCAACAATGGTCGCAAATTCCTGCCCGTCGCCGTAAAATATCGTTTGCCCAAGCGCTGCTTCCGGCCGACTAATGCCCATTCGGTCAAGGAAAATCTCGTTGGCAATGACTTTTAACGAAGCCTTTGTGGTATCGGTATCCTTGAGTTTTTCGCCTGCCAGCAGTTGAATACCGTAGGTATCCAGAAAATGCGAATCGCCCATTTTCATCTGGGTTTTAATTTCATTCACGTTGGCTCCCTTGCGGTATTGCATGCCCTGCATCCAGTTGCCTTCCGACGATGCGCTATTGAGCGAGAAACTCACATCTTTTATCTGTGGCGATTCCATTAGCTGCGCCCGTAGCGTTTGCAGTTTGTCGGGTTCGTTGCTGGGCAGTCCAACGGTGACAATGGCGTTTTTGTTGAACCCTAGATCGGCGTTCTGAAAAAACGATAGTTGCCTGTTAATAAGCAAGGCGCAGCTAATCAGAATCATGGAAATGGTAAACTGCACCACGACCAATCCCTGCCGTAACGAGATACTGCGTTCCCCTTTTGGGAGCTTATTGGTTTTCAGTGCCCAGATCGGTGGCATACCCGATAGTCGGAAGGCTGGATAGGTTCCGGCTAAGGCAGTAGTAATGATCGCTAAACCAGCCAGAAACACCCCGACCTTCCAGGTGGCTAAATCAGCGGTTGTTAGGGGCAGCTCCATCATTGACGCAATCGAGGGTAGGAATAGCCAGGCCAGTACCAGAGCCATCAGGGTAGCCAGGCACGTAAGTAGACCCGCTTCGGTCAGAAACTGGTAGATGAGCGACAATCGATTGCTACCTACCGCCTTTCGGATACCGATTTCTTTCGCCCGTTTGAGGGCTTGGGCCGTCGTCAGGTTGATGAAATTGATACAAGCGATGAGCAGAACAAGACCGCCAATCAGGGCGAGGATGCGGAGAAGTTTTATACTGGCCTGCCGACCACTGAAATTGAACCCATAGTGTACTTCGGATAACGGTCGTAACGCGAAGTGCTGATTGGCAACCGTCTTCGGATCTTTCTGGTATTTGACCTGTATGGCATGAAAGCGATTCGTCAGTTGCTCCGGCCTGAATCCTGGTTTGAGGAGGGTATAGATATGAAAATTATCGCCAAATCCATTCCAGCCGTGCGAATCAAAATCCGGCTGCACACGCTTAAGGGTGGAAAAGGAAACCATGATATCAAAAGGAAAACTCGTGGTTTCGGGATGATCTTTCAGCACACCCGTTACCTGCAAGTCCTGTTTGTTGTCGTAGCGAATGACTTTGCCAAGGGCGTTGGTGGTGCCAAAAAACTTCTTTGCCGATGATTCTGTCAACACTACCTGATTCGGTTGGGTAAGTGCCGTTTGAGCATTGCCGGTAACCCATTGATAATCGAGGAGATGAAAAATAGTCTGATCGGTAAACGTAATCGGTTCCCGGAAAACATCACCCGACGCCGGAATCGACACCCCCCGGCCCCATTCGTAGTAGACGGGTGCGATTGCTTCAAATTCAGGCACTTCTTTAGGCAAGACAACGGCCATTTCGGTGTAGGTTCCCGGATGCGGGTTGGGGTCGCTGTTGTTCACCGTTTCGACGCGATAGATACGGTCGGCGTTTTTATGCTGCGTATCGTAGCTGGTTTCATGAACGATAACCAGAAAGACCAGCAGGGCGCAGGTTATTCCGAGCGTTAACCCAAATCCATTGATGCCGGAAAAGACTTTGGCGTGCGTCAGATTACGCCAGGCGATTTTTACATAATTGCGAATCATAGCAGGACTTAATAAAAAAGGTGTCGGGTATCTAAGTTGGGATGTCGATTTGGCCAGTGGTCGTAACAACTTCAGCGCACTCAGGCTATAGCGCCAGTTGGCGTTTCTCATGCCCACGGTTTGTACCCAGTGGTCATACAGTTCCAGCAAATCACCCTGCACCTCTTCCAGGGTGTCGGGATGGCCGAAGGTTTCTAGCAGCCAGGTGGCCAGGCGGGGTGGGTGCATGGTTTTGTATTTGTTTGTAGAGACAAGGCATGCCTTGTCTCTACGTGATAATGGGTTTATTCCGACCGCAATGATTTTACGGGGTTCATCAGAGCAGCTTTAATGCTTTGGAAGCCCACGGTCAGCAAGGCGATACCGATGGCCAGGCCGCCTGCTAAGGCGAATATCCACCAAGAAAGGTCGACTTTGTAGGCGAAATCGTCCAGCCAGCGGGTCATAACGTACCAGGCAATGGGCGTCGTGATGATAATGGCGATCAACACGGGCTTTAAAAAGTCGCTCGACAGGAGCGTAACGACACTGCCCACCGAAGCGCCCAGCACTTTCCGAATACCAATTTCTTTCGTCCGCTGCTCGGCCGTGAACGTAGCTAGCCCAAACAGTCCCAGACAGGAAATAAAAATGGCCAGCACCGCAAAGTAATTGGCTAACTGACTGACCATCTGTTCACGTTTGTACAGCCGGGCAAATTCCTGATCGGAAAACTGATAGGTGAATGGAAATTTAGGATTCAACTGCTGCCACGTTTTTTCCAGATTGGCCAGAGCTTCTTTGGTTTTCCCGGCTTCAGTGCGTACCAGTATGGTTCCGAATGGTTTACTTTCGTCCAGTCGAATCACCAGGGGCTCAATGGCCTGATGCATTGAACTGAAATGAAAATCGTTGAGTACACCAATGATTTTACCTTCGTTGTTTCCCCACCATAGCGGCTTGCCAACTGGATTAGTATAACCGAATTTTTTGACGGCAGCTTCATTGACAAGGAAGCCTGCATAACTGACTGAATCGGCACCAAAGTCCGCAGAAAAATCACGCCCTTCGGCCAGTTTAAGCCGCATGGTTTTCACAAAATCGTAACCGACCAGCACGTCCGCCAGCGATGCCGCCTGATTCTGATCTTTGCCTACCCAGCGAATGTCGCCTGTGTGATGATCGATGGTAGTAGGTGAATTACGAATCCGGGATACGGATACGATGCCGGGCAACTGGCTGACTTCTGATTTAAACAGATTGTATTTGGTAGTTAAATCGCCTTCGATGGGCAGATAAAGCAGGTTTTCGCGGTCGTAACCCAGGTTTTTAGTCTGGATATAGTTCATTTGGCGGTACATTACAATCATACCAACCATCAACAGCATGGAAAGTCCGAACTGAAAAATAACCAGACTTTTGCGAAATGTAGCGGCACCGGGGCTGAACTGTAATCGGCCTTTCAGCACCCGAATCGGGCTCAGCGACGACAGGAAAAAGGCAGGATAGCTACCGGACAAGAATCCGGTAGTCAGCAATAATCCCAGTAATGTAGCCCAGAAAACAGACTGGCCGAAAGGTAGTGTCAGCTGTTTGCCCGTCAGGTTGTTAAAGGTTGGCAAAGCAATTGCTACCAGCCCAATTGCCAGAAGCATCGAGAATAAGGTCAGCAGCATGGCTTCGCCCACGAACTGCCCAACCAGCGCCGACCGAATGGCACCTACTACTTTTCTGACCCCCACTTCTTTAGCACGTTTGGCCGAGCGGGCCGTCGCCAGATTCATGAAGTTGATGCAGGCAATAACCAGCAGAAACAGACCAACAAGGCTAAACAGGCGTACATACTCAATGCGGCCACCCTCCGGCCGGCCATTTTTCAAGTTCGAATGGAGGTACGTTTCTGAATAAGGTTGCAGAGCAAGTTCGTCTACAGACGACGGATTTTTGGGCTTATACCGATACAGGAAATCCTTGATTTTGGCTTCGACAGCCATCGGATTCGCATCGGCCCGTAGCTGAATGTAGGTGTATGGATCGGTGCTGTTCCAGTTATGAACCCAATCATTCTGCGCTACATAGGCTTTCCAGCCACGCAGAAAATCAAACTGTTGCGACGAATTGGCGGGTATGTTTTCAAAAACCGCAGTGACGGTCAGGTCATCTCTGTTTTCATAGCGGATCGCTTTCCCCATAGCCTGTTCCGGGCTTCCGAAGAAATAATCGGCCATTTTCCGGGAAATGGCAATACCCGTTGGTGCTGCCAAGGCGGTTTGGGGTGTACCCTGAAGAAGCGGATAACTGAACATCCGAAAGAAATCATCGCTGGCAAATGTACCGTCCATTTTATTCAGTTTATCACCCGCTTCGAAGGCCGTCTTGACGATATGATTCCCCTGGATACTGCTGGCGTACTGCACTTCTGGAATAACCCGTTTCAGCTCCTCGGCCAATAATCCCTGGGTCGTATAATCGGCTTCGGTTTTACCGTCAAAATAGTGGCGTTCGTAGACCTGATACAGGTACTTCCCGTTGGCATGAAAGGCATCTACGCTACGTTCGTCCTGTACCCAGAGCAGGATAAAGAGACTGGAGGCCATGCCCAGCGCCAGACCCGTTAGGTTGATCGTCGAAAAGGCTTTGTTGCGAATCAGATTCCGAAAGGCAACGGTTATATAATTGCGTATCATAACAGGATTCAAAAAATGATAGGTTGTATACTGTTCGTTGCTTTTCCGCTTAGCCAGTGGTCGCAGCAGTTTAAGAGCACTGAGGCTATATCGCCAGTTGGCTTTTCTCTGCCCCACCGTTTGTGTCCAATGGGCATACAGTTCCAGTAGATCACCCTGAACTTCCTCGCGAGTATCAGGATGGCCGAAATGGTCCAAGAGCCAGGTGGCAAAGCGGGGTGGGGGATGGTGGTTCGGTTTCATGTTTTTTGGGCACGGTGCTGGGTATCACATGCTTATCCCTGCTAGGAGCACCCAGCTCCACGCTATTCAGAACGTAGTGACTTCACCGGATTTGCTAGCGCGGTTTTAAAACTTTGTACGCAGATCGTTATCAGCGTAATAGCTAGCAGTAAGGCGGGTGGGATAATAAAGACCGTCCAGCCCAGATCGATGTGAAACGCGTAATTGTTGAGCCAAGCACGGGCGACCAAATAAATGATTGGAATGGCAATGACCGACGCCACGCAAACCAACTTCACGAAATCTTTGGATACGAGCACCAGCAAACCACCAATGGAGGCTCCAAGTACTTTCCGAACACCGATTTCTTTGGTACGTAATCTGATCACAAAACTGGAAAGACCCAGCAGCCCCAGGCAGGCAACGACGACGGCGAGCACTGCAAACAAACTAAATACATTTCTCAGTCGGCTGTCGGCCTCATATTGTCGGTTAAAATTGTCATCGAGGAAAAAGTACTCAATCGGATTTCCAGGAAACGCTTTTTTATAGAGTGTTCCAAGGTCGGCAATGCTGCGGGCGGCATCAGAAGGGTTCAGGTTCACCGATATATATTTCCACTCCGTACGGGTTGGATAATAGAACAGAATTGGATCGTACTTTTCTTTTAATGAGCGTTGATGAAAGTTTTTCATGACGCCTACCACCTTACAATGAACTTCACTCTGGCCAAGCACAAATAGTATATCCTGATTGACAGCTTCTTTCGCTGTTTTATAGCCTAATCCTTTCGCAACTTCTTCATTGATCAGAACCCGATCATTTTTACTTTCCTTCGAGCCAATCGCTGAACTGTCCGTGGCAACAAAATTTCTCCCCGCTATCAAGTCAATATGATAGGTGGGAACGAATTTTTCATCGATCTCCATCAGATACGTATCGAAATAATGGTGCTTATCCTGATTTGCTTTTCGCACAACGTTCCGGTAACGGATCATGGTGCCGGGAATATCCGATGTAGCCGTCGCGTTCTTCACAGAAGCGGTATTTGCTAGTTCAGATTTGAAATACGTGTACTTACCCCAGATCGTTGAGTCCGTAATGGCGGGTGCTTTTATAATAAGAACCTGATCTTTTTTGTAGCCTAGACTCCCATTGCGCATGAAATTGAATTGCTGGACGACAATAACGGTGGCAGCAATCAGAATAATGGACAGAATGAATTGAAATGACACCAGCACTCGTCTGAGCGAAATACCTGTATTTGATTTTACAACCAATCCTTTCAGGACTTTTACGGGCTGGAAGGCTGACAGGACAAACGCCGGATACGCACCAACCAGCAACGCCCCCGCCACAAAAATGATCAGAACAGCGGCCCAGAAGAAGGGCTCGTGCCCTAATCCAGTTGAGAAAAAGCCTACACTTATATCCTTGCCAATGAGTTTGTTAAATAGAGGCATGAACAAAACGGCAATGACCATGGCGACCACCAGCGCGAACGTATTGATGATAAACGATTCAAGTAGGAACTGTCCAATCAATTGACCCTTTTCAGCCCCCACAACCTTTCGCAGCCCCACTTCCTTAGCCCGCTCCATTGATTTGGCAGTAGATAAATTGATGTAATTGATCCAGGCGATAAACAGAATAAATACACCGATAATTGCCAGAAAATAAACCTCTCGTTGACTGCCATTCGCTTCAGCTTCTTTGAGATAATTGGAGTTGAGGTGAATATCCGTAATCGGCTGTAACTGGAAAGACGATTTGAAATTCAACTCTTTCATTTTTGCACCCAGATAGCGCTGGATGAATGCCGGAAATTTCGCTTCCAGCTTTTTAACATCCGTTCCGGGGGCTAGTACTACGTAGTTGTAAAACTCCGGCCAGGTCCATTCATTGTAGCCCCATTTTGGCCCAACCGTAGCGAATGAAATCAGCATATCAAACTTGATATGTGAGTTTTCTGGAATGTCCTGAAACACGCCCGTTACGTTCATGGGCATTCGCCCGTTCATTTTAAGCGCTTTTCCCAGCGGGTTCGTAGTGCCGAAATATTTCTTCGCTGTACTTTCAGAAATGACAATCGAATTACTTTCTGATAAACAACTTTTCCGGTCTCCTGCTACTAAGGGGTAAGAGAATACGGAAAAAAATGAGGCATCTGCCAAGTAGATATTTCCTTCGTTGAATGTTTTGGGTTCACCTTTCGCATCAGTATACGAAAGGGTTGAGGCATTCATAAACAGCGAAACGCTGACCATACGGACAAAATCTACCACTTCCGGAAAATCCGCTTTCATAGCCGGACCTACCGCCGGATGATTTGCTGCCGTAGTTGATACATTGGCCATGGTCCCGGAATTCGAAAGAGGAACGCGGTAAATGTTTGTCACATTGACGTTGAAGCGGTCGTAGCTTGTTTCAAAATAAACGTATTGAAACACGAAGAAGCAGGCCGCTATGCCAATTGCCAGTCCAACTATATTAATGGCCGAGAACGCTTTGTTCCGCCATAGATTCCGAAATGCGATTTTGATATAGTTTTGTAGCATAGCGGGACTCAGTAAAAAAGGTGTTGTATACTGTTCTTTTTTCGTTCGTTTAGCCAGTGGTCGTAACAACTTCAGCGCATTCCAGCCATATCGCCAGTTGGCTTTTCTCTTCCCCACCGTTTGTGTCCAATGGGCATACAGTTCCAGTAGATCGCCCTGCACTTCTTCTGAGGTATCAGGATGACCGAATGTGGTTAGTAACCAGGTAGCAAAGCGGGGTGGTTTCGTCGCAGTTTTCATCCTCCCATCAGTTGAAGCGTTTGCGGAGGTAACGCATTCCAGAGTTCCTCGCGAACCTGTTTGACCTCGGCCAGTGCTTTCCGACCAGCCGCCGTTACAGTAAAATAACGCTTCCGGCGACCTCCGCGCTCGGCCGTAGCACCACCCATGCGCGAGGACAGATAACCCTTTTCTTCCAGCCGTTGCAGGGTCGTATGAACGGTACTGAAACCCACCGCACGTCCGGTTTTCTGTTCAATTTCCTGCGTTACCGTTACGCCGTAGGCTTCTTCGTCAAGAATCGCTACGGTCAGTAAAACCACTTCTTCAAACTCTCCCAGAAAGGCCCTTTTCATGGTTTGTTATTTTATACGATAATGCCGATCAAATGGGGTGCCAACTCCTAAAAAGCCCGCTGATTGCTTTTTATGGCTATTTTTGACCAACAAGTTCTCAAACAACTGTCCGATTCTGGACAAGCTTTGTCCGCAAACCGGACAGGGCCAGACAACTAAACAAATACCAATGAACAGGCGAAACGTAGTGTTATGTGTGGCCGTCAGTCTGGATGGCTACATCGAAGGTCCGAACGGCGAATATGACTGGTGCTTTACCGATCAGGATTACGGCATGACCGCTTTCCTCGACCGTATCGATTCGATATTGATCGGCCGAAAAAGCTATGAGTTGATGACGAATCCGAATGAAGCGGCCAGTGAATACTCTTTTCCTCAGTTTAAGAAATACGTATTCTCAACGACACTGACAAACGTGGGAGAAGGGGCTGAATTGGTTAGCGGAGAGGTGAAAACACAGGTCGATCTACTTAAAAATCAGCCGGGAAAAGATTTATGGTTGTTCGGGGGAGCCGACCTGACTCGTTCGTTCATGGAAGAAGGGCTGATCGACGAACTCATTCTGGCGGTTCATCCGATCCTGCTGGGGGCTGGCAAACCGCTGTTTAGTCAGTTAAACGAGCGGGTTAAGCTCAACCTACTGGATTCAAAAACGTACTCTACAGGATTGGTGTCGCTTACGTACCGGTTAGTGTAAAATTTGCTGGAAAACGTCCCATAAACTGGTATATTCCCAGCGTTTTTAGCGCACTAATTATGCAAGCCATCGACAAACGCATTCGGGCCGGACTGATACTTTTCTGGGCGCTTTATTTCTCTATCGTTTGGTCGAGCAATACCGCCGATGCACTCAAAACCTTATCGATTCTGCCGACGAACTGGACATTCGTATCGGGCAATTATACCCTTATCGTTCGGGTGTTGGCTATCTATCAGTCGCCAACCTGGTTGGCAAGGCTGTTTTTTGGTGGGGTGATTCTATGGGAAGCACTTGGGGCTATTTACTTCTGGAAAGCCTTCGGCGCCGTAAACCGTCAGACGCTCACGCAGACGGCCAGTATCCATCGGGCTTTTGGAGTCACGATCGGTTTGTGGGCCGCCTTTATTCTAGCGGATGAAGTCTTTCTGGCGTACATGCTGGGCGGTTTATCGACTACCCATTATCTGCTACTGCTTTCGGAACTGGCCTCGTTCATTCTTGTCCGGCAGCTAGATAAGGTATAAATTCTTTTGTTTTCATATGTCGCATGTATTGTGTCATGGCTGAAAGAACAATACTTTTGGAGCGATTTTTCGTTACATCACTTCCTCACCCTTATGAAACAGGCTGTTTTCTGTTGTAACTGGCCTCGGCTAATCAGAAAAGGTTGGTTTACGCTGTCGATGGTTGGTGCGCTGGCAGGTGTTGGTAGCCTACAGGCCCTGGCGCAATCGATCACGACCTTACCGCTAGCCGTAACCTCCATTTGTGCTGGCTCTCAACTTGATGTTACAGGTCGAATAGTCGGGGTGGCGGGTAATTTTAGAGTAGCCATATCGGCAGATGGTATAACCTATTCAACCGTTACCTCGGTTTCCTTGACGAGTACGACAAGCAATGAGGTAACCTACCGGGCCATCATTCCCGCCAGTACACAGGCGGGTGATGCCTATCAGGTGCGCCTGGTTTCGGCCGATTCAACAATAATTGGTACACCAAGTACTAGTCTGTTACGTATAAAAGCCAAACCAGAACCTCCTAAAGTCCCTGCTTTAGTGACCACCTGCGAACGGGCGAATGGGTCTAATAGTGCATTTATAGGTGTTTCGGTAACGGTGACTTCGCCTATGACCGTATCCAAGTTATATAATCCGGATGGCAGCATTCCCTATAATGATAGCAGTACACCCAACTACTTTGTCGTTGTAAAAGGCGGGGCTGGCACTCAATATTTTTATGCGACACAACTACTGGATGGTTGTGAAAGCGACAAGAAGGAAATAAAACTAGTAGTCAGCCCCAGGGCACCATCGCCAGTTCCTGTTAATATTTGGAGTACAAATGGAGAGATCTGGGGTGAAATTACCTACAAACAGGGCGATAAAGCTGTCTCGATAAGAGAATATGGGCTGCAGCCCCTGCCCGATAATGTTCAGATTTCCTACGTCCGGGAATCTGGCGATTTGCCCATCATTGGGCTACCCGATTACCCGAACGCCTATAGCTCGTTGGGCGACATTTCACCTGGTATACCTAATACGAGCAAACCCGGTAGAGCGGTCGTAAAGTTCAGAACCTATTTAAACGGATGTGTCAATTCAGTCTTCCAAACCGAACATCTTGTAATAACGGTTTTGCCGACGGCACTTGTGGAGAATCCTGTGCTGGCCGATGCCATAGTCGTGTATCCTGTTCCGGCAACTACCGAAGTGAATGTGCGTATTCAAGGGTTTCTGCCGCCCCTAACAGGCTGGGTGGAGCTATTGGATCGGCGGGGGAATACATTGTACCGGGCTCAAATCTGGCAGGGTGAGTTTACTGTTGGTCTTCAGAATTATCCACAGGGAGACTACTGGCTGCGTATTCATGTCGGTGACCAGCAGGTTACTAAACAAATCCTTAAACAGTAAGTCATCGAAACCCTTTTTTCGCTGGCTGATACGGCTTAAAACAAGATGAAAGCAATAGTACGCAGTCTTCAACGGCTGTTGATAATCGGTATAGGGTACGGATTTGTGGTCTTTCAACAGATAAGTTGCTCCCCAAAGGATGCCCCTCCTCAGACCGACTCTACCCAGGTCGGGCACTGTTTCATGAGCAGTAAAACCATTCAGTCAGGCAGTAGTAAAGCCACGGAGTATTGGAATTATGGGCCTGATGGGAAACTTCAGCGGCACTGGTCGCCAGGAAGTTGGCAGGACGATTATGCGTATGATAATGCCGGATTCCTGTTGTCTGTAAATAGAACTGCGGAGAATGGCCAACCGGCGAGTACATTGACCTGTCAATACGCGAATGAGCGTCTGATTACACTGACCAATCTATCGGCTTCGGGGACGACACTATTTACCCAGACGTTTGCCTATGACAGTACCGGTTCATTAAAAAAGTCGATTTTATCGGTTAATGGAAGTGGTGGGTACACGTATCTTTTCCTGGCCGGCCTTCAGACGGATTATTCGTATAGTACTGGCGGAAATAAATATGACCATGCCTACGAATTTGAGAAAGGCCGGATCAGGCGCAGTCGATTAGCAGGTAGCAAAGAGTTCAGCGACTATGAATATGATAGTACGGGTTTGCTCAGGCGGATAAGCACTTATCAGTTATCAGGTGTAAGCCTTGCCTATGTGAGTTATGATTATCAGGCTGGTAAGACGATATTAACCTCCTTTATAACCCCCAAAGGATGGCCTGATGCCGTGAAGTACAACTACAATCCAGACAAAGGCTATTACGAGTTTAATTCGACAAACCAGTCGTTAGGATTAGTGACCAATGTGTCAAGTTACTCGGGTACCACGGTTAATTCGGTAGCGAAGTTCAGTGAGCAGAAAATTAGTTATTCGCTTAATAAACAGGGCTTGCCTTTAGAACAGAACGCGTCTGTAACGAATAATAATGGTACGACTACCAGTCGTATTATTTATGGGTATGTTGGTTGCCAATAGGTAAGCAGTAGAGACAGGGCATGCCCTGTCTCTACAAAGATCATTCAGACCGCAAACTCTTCACGGGATTCATGAGCGCGGCTTTAATGCTCTGGAAACTGACGGTCAACAAAGCAATGGCTACAGCAACTCCACCGGCCAAGGCGAAGATCCACCAGGCCATATCAATTTTGTAGGCGAAGCTTTGAAGCCATTGGTTCATGGCCCACCAGGCGATGGGCGACGCGATCAACATTGCCAGCAAAACCAGTTTCAGAAAATCTTTCGAGAGCAAAACCACAATACCCGTCACCGACGCACCCAGCACTTTCCGAACGCCAATTTCTTTGGTCCGTACTTCGACAGAAAAAGTCATTAACCCTAACAAACCCAGGCAGGCCACCAGCAAGGTCAGCGCCGTGAACCCGTTGAACAGCCGCATCAGCCGTTCTTCTTTTGCGTAGAGTTTGTTATAGGCATCATCCAGAAAATAATAGTCGAACGGAACGGTTGGGTGGGCCTGGTCGTAAATCTGTTTAAGCTGGTCGAGGGCGTTAGGAACGTCCGTATGTGGATTTAGCCGAACCAGCAGATAGCCGCCATTGGCCAGTATCGACCGGCTCGTATCACTTACCACGGTAAGCATCATCGGCGAAACCGCACCATGCAGACTGTTGACATGGAAATCGGCGACAACCCCATCGGCTGATCGACCGATTGATACGGCCTGTTGTTGCAGGGGATTTCCCTTGATGCCCGATTCGTTGACAAGCGTCTGGTTATAAATAGTCAAATCGCGTGTAATCGCTCCTTTCTCCCAGCCTAGAGGACGGTTTTTCCATTGTATGCCCATCATATCGAAGAACGGTCTATCAACCTCAATGGCATTCACCATCAATTCTTTCTTCGTTTTTTCGCTCTTCGTGAACATGGTCATGATGTTATTGGTAAACAACCGGGTATTGGTCGTCGCCACATTTCCCTCGCCCGCCCACTGCCGAACGGCATTTCGCAGGCCCGTAAACTGGGGGAGCATTTCGTTGTCGATCTGAAGTGCCACCACCTGCGACCGATTCAGTCCGAGGTTTTTGGTACGTAAAAAACGCATCTGTGTGTACAGTACCAGGCTGCATATCAACAAGCCGATGGAGGCTGTAAACTGAACCGTTGTAAACACCCGCCGAACGCCAGCACCACTCTGCCGCCAGTTGGTTGATCCTTTCAGCACGAGTGCCGGTCGAAAACCAGATAGCAAAAGCGCCGGATATCCTCCCGCCAGCAGCGAGCAAATTAGCCATAGCCCAATCATCAGGCCCCAGTATGGCCCCTGTGCCAGCACCCGATTGTCCATTTGCAGATCAAGCGTATGATTGGCCCACGGAAACAATGCCTGAAGCAACGCCAGCGACAACCCAAACGCCAGTGTAGTGGTCAGAAACGATTCCAGAAAAAACTGGCCAATCAACTCACTGCGTTGCCCACCCACAGCCTTACGGATACCTACCTCACGCGACCGTTTGGTGGCGCGGGCAGTGGTCAGACTGATGTAGTTGATAACAGCCAGCGTCAGAATAACCAGCGCCACTGTCAGCAGAATATACAGCGATTGCCGGGAGTCGCCCGGTGCCCCCCGACCATCCAGATGCAGCGTAGGTAAGGCTTCCAGAAAATAATTGGCCGACATATCGATGAATTTGAGACCGGCTTTTACCGTCACGAGTTTCTTCTCTATATCATGGACTCGGGCGTCGGGCCGTAAGACCAGATAGGTGTTCAAAAAACCTGCATTTTCATAAATACCACGCTGACGATCTCCGAGTTTAGGCATCGACGCCAGCGAAACCAGCCCGTTGAACTGAATGACCGAATTGGTCGGTAAGTCGTCCAGCACGCCCGACACCGTAAGCGGAAAATGTTTATCGAAGACCAGCGATTTGCCAACGGGGTTCTGGTTGCCGAAATACTTCTCAGCCAGTTGGCGGGTTAAAATAATCCGGCCGGGTTCGCTCAGGGCTGTTTTCGCGTCGCCATAGAGAAACTTAAGCCCCATAACGGGTATAATCGATGCGTCGGCATAGCCAATGTTGGTTTCCTTAAACCGATGATTCTGATCCGATTGGAGGATAACATCGCCAAAGCCATTGGAAAACCGGACAAGCTCTTCGACTTCTGGAATCTGACGTTTTACTTCGCTGCCAAACGAGTGATGCAACTGAGGAAACGATACTTCGTTTTCGCCATATTTCGATGCCGATACAATTCGGTACGTTCGATTGGCAAACGGCTCGAAGCGGTCGTAGTGGAACTCATGCCAGACATAGAGTGCAATAAATGTACTGACCGCCAGCCCAACGGTTAGCCCTACAATGTTCAGGCTGCTAAACAGCGGGTTCTTCCACAACTGACGAAAGGCAATGGAGAAATAGTTTCGTAGCATAATCGGGTTTGGGAAAGTAGTTACTGAATGATTGGCAAAACGTCGGTAGTTCTGAGTATCGTTTACCTGCCTACGCCTGATGGCAAAGGGTTTTATGAAGCCCAGTACATCGCGCCAGTATCGCCAGCGGGCCCGTCGCTCACCCACCTGGCTAACCTGCCAGCGGTATTCTTCTTGCAGGTCACCCAGCACCTCTTCCCGTCGGTCATCGGACAGAAAAAAGCGGAGCAGTCGGTCAGCGAGTTGGGGCGGTGTATTGAGCATGGGGTGTAGGGGTTAAGGCATGTAGAGACAAGGCACGCCTTGTCTCTACGGAAACAGGATTATTCCGACCGCAAACTCTTCACCGGATTCATCAGGGCGGCTTTGATACTTTGGAAACTGACCGTCAGCAAGGCAATGGCCAGCGCCAGTATACCCGCTATGGCGAAGACCCACCATTGTACATTGGTTCGGTACGCGAAATCTTCTAGCCACAGACTCATGGTATACCAGGCAATGGGTGTAGCCAGCAAAATAGCAATGAACACCAGTTTGACGAAGTCTTTGGCTAACAACTGAATGATTCCCGACACGCTGGCTCCCAGCACTTTCCGTACGCCAATCTCACGGGTGCGTACCTGCGCCGTATAGGTAGCCAGACCGAACAGACCCAGGCAGGAAATCAGGATGGCGATACCCGCAAAAATGTTGAACAGCATCCCCGTTTTTTGTTCCGACAGGTAAAGCCGGTTGAATACATCGTCCAGAAACGCGTAGTCGAAAGGGTAGTCGGGATTGTATTGTTTCCAGGCTTTCTGGGCAGAAGCGATGGCGCGTTCGGCGTCTTTTCCGGTCGTTTTGATGTACATCGCGTTCAGATTGGCCGGTTCGTAATAGAAGATGGCCGGTTCGATCTTCTGACGCATCGATGCAAAATGGAAGTCCTTGACGACGCCAATGATGGTGCCTTTGTGTTTCCAGAGCCTGAACTTCTTGCCAATCGGATTTTTCAGTCGCGCCGTTTTAACGGCCGTTTCATTCAGTATAAAATGGGTCGAGTCGGCTACGGCTCCCGTAAAGTTGGCTCCCTCAACCAGCTTCATTTTAAAGAACGGGATAAAATCGTTGTCGATAGCCATAGGGCGCATAAACATCGTTTCACCCTGTTCTTTGCCATCCCATTCATTGTCGCCCGTTTGCGAATTGAGTCGGACAATATTGGCGCTGGAACGCGTAATGCTCGCTACGCCTGGCTGATGCAGTAGTTCAGCTTTGACAGCGTCGTAGTGCCCGCCCATGTCGCGCATGAAGAACGCAAACACATGGGTTTTGTCGTAACCAAGTTCTTTGGACCGAATGAAGCTCAACTGGTTGCGGATAATCAGCGTGCTGGCAATCAGAATAACCGTTACGGCAAACTGCGCCACCACCAGCACTTTTCGGAACGTTGCTTCACTGAACCGGGCCGACACTCGACCTTTCAGCGCTTTGAGCGGTTCGAATGAAGAAAGTAGCAGAGCCGGGTAAATACTCGACGCAATCAGAGTTCCGGCAATGGTTAGCGCCATCACATGCCAGATGCGATAATTCGTCACATCAAGTGTCAGTTGTTTTTCGGTTAGCTGATTGTAGGCTGGTAAAAGCAGGTAAATCAAGCCGAGGGCGACAACAGCAGCCAGCGAGAACAGAAGCGCAGTTTCAATCACAAACTGTAAGAACAACTGCCCTTTTGCCGCGCCCACGATCTTCCGCATACTAACCTCCTTCGACCGCAACAGCGACCGGGCCGTCGAGAGATTTACATAGTTGATGCAGGCAATGACCAGAATGAGCAGCGCTATCACCGAGAACATCCGCACCGTTTCGATCCCTCCTGGGCTACCATCGGCTCTATACAGATGCATATCGGCCAACGGTTGTAGCAGGTAGGTAAGATCAGTATCGTCGGGTTTGTTACGGAGGTGAATCGTCCGCAGTTTATCGGTCAGCTTACCAAGATCGGTTCCCGGTTTTAGCAGCAGATACGTTTCGTAATCGAACTGCGAAAAATCATTGTCTTTGTTTTTTCCATCGGTTCGTGTCCGGTACATCTCATCGAACAGCAGCGAAATAGGCAGTATCATATCGCCCTGAATACTCGAATTCTTCGGGAAGTCCCGAACTACACCACTGACCCGAAACGAGCTATTGTTGTTGCTGGCCAGAATTTTACCGATTGGGTTTGCGTCACCAAAATAGCGTTTGGCCGTACTTTCAGTCAGCACAATCGACTGATTGTCGGGAAACGGATTGGCCGAATTGCCCTGAATGAGCGGAAAATCGAACACAGAAAACAGGCTGGGGTCGGCGAAGTGCGTACCCGTTTCGTTGACGGTTTTATCCTGGTATTTGAACAGTGTATAAGTGCCGTTGTACGAAATACGAACGCCATCGTTGATTTCAGGCAGTTCCTTTTTGCCTAATACGGCAATGGGCGCTACGGTAGATGTCCATATTTGCCGACTGTCGCCAGTTCCAGCCCAGTTTTCGAGTCGGTAGATGGCATCGGCTTTCTGATGAAATCGGTCGAAACTCAGTTCATCCTGTACCCAAAGCAGAATCAGAATACCCACGGCCAGACCAGCCGTTAGGCCCGTCATGTTGATAAGCGAATAGAATCGGTTTTTGACCAGATTACGCCAGGCGGTTCGGAAATAGTTGCGAAACATAGCAGGATTGAAGTAAGACGTTGTTGAATAAGGATCGAATCGTTGATAGCGGGTAGGGCTGGCTGCTGCTGGTGGTTCTACCACTTTTCGTTTAACCGCCCACGGTTTCAGAAAACCCAGCACATCGCGCCAGTATCGCCATTTTGCCCGTCGCTCGCCCACACGGTTGACCTGCCAGCGGTATTCTTCATGTAGATCACCCAACACCTCCTCCAGCCGGTCGTCGGACAGAAAGAAACGGAGTAGTTTATCGGCGAGTTGGGGAGGTTGTTTCATGGTTATTTATGTAGAGACGCCACCCTTGGCGTCTCCTGACCGGATGGTTTTGGGCTAATGCTAACCAATTGCTGACGCACAGCAGACGCAAAGGATTGCGTCTCTACTCAGACCGTAATGATTTCACCGGATTCATCAACGCAGCTTTGATGCTTTGAAAACTCACCGTTAGCAGGGCAATCCCAATCGACAGTATTCCTGCCAGAGCAAATACCCACCACGCAATGTCAACCTTATAGGCGAAGTCCTGGAGCCATGTATGGGTGGCCCACCACGCGATGGGGGATGCAATGACAATGGCAATTAGAACTGGTTTCAGAAAGTCTTTCGAGAGCAGCGCGACAATGGCCGGGATAGATGCTCCCAGTACTTTGCGAACGCCAATCTCCTTTTGTCGCTGCTCGGCGGCAAACGCACTTAAGCCAAAGAGACCCAGACAGGCAATCAGAATGGCTATGGCGGCAAAGGCCATAAATAGTTGCTCAGTACGTTGTTCGGCACGGTACATCGCGTCGAAATCGTCACTTAAAAAGGAATAGGCAAACGGCCGATCCGGAGCAATCTGCTTCCAGGTTTTCTCAATGGTAGCGAGCGCCGAAGCCACATCGGCCGTGTTGAGCCGGAAAGAGACATCAGATAAATAGAGTTCGCTATGGCCACCCAGCACACCTGCATCGACCACTAGCCCTACGGGTTCGATGGTGTTCCGAAGGGATTCATAATGAAAGTCCTTTACCACACCGATAATTGTCAGTTGCTCGCCACCCGTCAAATGAATACTCTTCCCGACGGGGTTCTGATACCCAAATCGTTTGGCGGCACTTTCGTTAATAATGACCGCCTGCTTATCGGCAAGACGTCCGGCTATAAAATTCCGACCCTTCAGCAGTTGCATACCCAGCGTGGCGATATAATCTGGATCGACCTGCCACTCCTGCATGCCTACCGATTGCTTTTGATCCGTTGTGTTTTCTGGATACCACATGTCATTCCAACGATTCGACGCAACGGGAAGAAAACCACTCACAGTCCCTGTTTTTATGGCAGGACTCCGTAGCACTTCCTGCTTGAAGGTAATCACTTCCTGTTCCGTCGATTGAGCCGTATTGATGACAACGACCTGTTCTTTGTTGAAGCCCAGTTTCTTGTTCTGGATATACTGCATTTGCTGGTTGATGAGCAGCGTACCTATAATGAGTAATACAGAGAGCGAAAACTGGAAAACAACCAAGTAGTTGCGTAGATTGTGGCGCCCCGGCATTACCCATAATTTGCCTTTTAATACAGTAATGGGTTTGAATGAAGAGAGGTATAATGCAGGGTATAAACCAGCCAGAATACCAACAGATCCTGCGCCTACTAACAGATAGAAAATGGATGGTGTCTCAATCAACTGGTTAAACGCCAGGTTTTTAGCCGATAATCTATTGAAGATAGGTAGTAGGAAATAGACCAAACCTATACCGACCAGTAAGGCAAAAAAAGTGGTTAGTAATGACTCCGACAGGAATTGTAGAATCAACTCCGCCCGGGTTGAACCCGCTACTTTACGAACCCCCACTTCCCGCGCCCGTTTGGCTGACCGGGCGGTTGTCAGATTGATAAAATTAAAGACAGCAATCAGCAGGATGAACAGGGCGATCACTAAGAAAAGATAGACATATTCGATGCTGTTGTTGGGCGAAAGCTCCCCGTCTCGGTCCGAATGCAGGTGAATATCGGTCAGAGGTAGGAGGGAGTAATTGAAGTAATTGCCCGCTTTTCGAGTTTCGGCCAGAGAGGTGTTGAAGTAGCGCCGTAATGCCGGGTCGACGTAGGTTTGAAGGATGTGCTCGAATTTAGCGTTTACCAACTCAGGTTTAGTGCCTGGCCGCAACACCACATAGGTCGAGAATATGTGGTTGCCCCATTTATTGACTTTGGCATCATTTGTTTCATGCAAGGGCAGGAGAAAGTCGGCCTGAACGTGCGACTGGGCAGGAATGTCTTCAATGATTCCCGTTACCCGCCTGATATCGTTGTCATCGAAAACCAGTACCCGATTTAGGGCATCCGTAGTGCCGAAGTACTTTTTGGCCGTATGCTCCGTAAGGACGACCGACTGCGGCTCGGTCAGTGCTTTCTTAGGATTCCCCGCCAGCATAGGTAGTGTAAACACGTCGAAAACAGTCGAGTCGGCATACAGCACACCATTCTCCCGGATGATGGTGTGATCACTTTTTACCAGATGGCTACCGTATTTGCCTAACCGGGTGGCTTCCTCGACTTCGGGAAAGTCCCGTTTCAGCGTTTGGCCCATTGGTGTAGGCGATCTTGCCGTTTGTATGCCTTTGAGCGAGAAACTAATGTCGCTGTTGATCCGGTAAATACGGTCGGCTTTTTCGTTGTAGCGGTCATAGCTCAGTTCGTCGGTCACATAAAGAATACTGAGCAGGCTCACGGCCAAACCAAGCGCCAGACCAAAAATTGTCAGCGCCGAGTAGCCTTTACTTTGGGCCAGATTTCGAAACGCGATTTTAAAATAGTTACGTAGCATCGTCGTATTTGTTGGAGTTGGGTACTTGTTGATCGTTCGTCTGACTACCCACGGCTTCAGAAAGCCAATCGTATTGAGCCAGTACTGCCAGCGTGCCTGTCGCTTACCCACACGGTTTACCTGCCAGCGGTATTCTTCGTGCAGATCACCCAGCACCTCTTCCAACTGATCATCAGGCAGAAAAAAGCGAAGCAGTCGGTCGGGTAGTTGGGGAGGTGTATTGGGCATAGGGTTGGGGTATGTAGAGACAAGGCATGCCTTGTCTCTACGGGCAACAGATTTATTCCGATCGCAGCGATTTTACGGGATTGACCAATGCGGCTTTAACAGTTTGGAAGCTGACGGTTACTAGCGTAATGATCAGAGCGCCAACGCCGGATCCCGCAAATACCCACCACGATATCTCGGTGCGATATTGGTAGTCGTTCAGCCAATCGCTCAGGTAATAGTAGGCAATGGGCGACGCAATCAGACAGGCGATAATCACCAGCATCAGGAAATCTTTCGACAACAAACTCCATAGGTTCAGTACCGATGCGCCTAGTACTTTCCGAACCCCAATTTCTTTAGTCCGTTGCTCGGCCGTAAAGGAAGCTAGCCCGAACAGACCCAAACACGAGAGAAAAATGGCTAACACCGCAAAGCTGCCAGCCAGCTTGCCGATCCGCTCTTCCGACGCAAACTTTTTGCCAAACTCTTCGTAGGCAAATTTGTAGCTGAATGGCGCTGAGGGGATGTGTTTTTTGAAAACAGATTCGATAGTCGCTATGGATTGGCTGACGCTTCGGTTTGAGGATAGCTTGAGCATAATCCAGTTGACGTTATTATAATCCATGACGTAAATGGCTTGTTTCACCGGCTCATAAGGTGACTCAGCCAATACGTCTTTAATTACCCCTATGATGGTATACTTTTTCGCCCTGGAATCGTTTTCTTCTCCCCACGTGACAACCGTACCAACTGGATGCTTGAGTCCCATAAACTTGACAGCCGTTTCATTGATAATCATGGCCGACGAATCTGTTGAGAAGGCTCTCGAAAAATCGCGTCCCTCTTTGAACTGCCAGCCTACTGTTTTGCCGAAGTCGTGCGTTACCCAAATGGTCGAAAAATCAGTATCGAGCGACGGGTCTTTGCCTTGCCAGTTAAAGCCGCTCGTATTTGACCAAACACCCGTCATTGGACTGGATGATTCGGCAATTTCCTGAATAACACCTGCATTTTTGAGGTCGGTTTTCAGTACGTCGTATTTGCCGTAGAACGCTGGTGATAGCATTGGAATCATTACCACACCGTTGTTATCGTAGCCAAGCGGGCGATTTTTTGTGTGCTGAATCTGCCTGTAAACGATGATCGTACCGATGATCAGCGTAATGGACACGGTAAATTGAACCACAATCAACACCTTGCGCGGCATTGCTGCCAAACCACCCACTTTAAACGTTCCTTTCAGCACTTTAATTGGCTGAAACGACGATAGATAAAGAGCTGGGTAACTTCCGGCTAACAGACCCGTTATTAGGATGAATCCAAGACTGATTAGCCAGAACGGTAGTTTACTCCAGGGGAAAGTTATTTGCTTATTTGCCAGATTATTAAACCAGGGAAGTGACCCCATAATAAGTAACAAGGCACCCACAAACGCCAAAACAACGACCAGAAACGACTCGCTAAAAAACTGATTCACGAGCTGGCTACGTACCGAGCCAACTGCTTTCCGAATGCCCACCTCTTTCGCCCGCTTCTCAGACCGGGCTGTACTTAGGTTCATAAAGTTGATGCACGCCAGCAGGAGTACGAAAATGCCCACGATAGCAAACAGCCGAACGTACTGAATGTAACCTCCCGTCTGGACGCCTTCTTCCCAGCCGGAGTACAATCGCCAGTCGCTCATCGGATGCAGAAATATCTCTGACTTGTATTTTTTATCTTCGGCCGGAACATTATCTAACTTGGCATTCAGGATACGGTCACTTACTGTTTTTATAGCTGTATGGTCGGCAAGCTGTACAAACAGTTGAAACGAGTTTTCGCCCCACACGCGCTTGTCGAGTGCCTGCTTTACCCAGGGCTGTGTTGCTACGTATAATTCCCAGGGCGCAATGAAGGTCAGATCATGAAACTCGGTATTGAACGGTAAGTCTTCATAAATCCCCGTTACCTTCACATCGGCCTTGCCTTCGATATTGATGAGTTTATCAATTGGGTCTGTATCGCCAAAAAGTGCCTGGGCCGTTGAGGCTGATAGCAAAATAGAGTTGGTCTCTTTCAGACCATTGCGATTCCCTTTCAGCATAGCCAGCGAGAGGATCTCTGGCATGTCGGCACCCATGTAGTTTCCCGTACGTGCTAGCTTCTTTTCGCCGTACGACAGAATTCTATTGCCTGGATAGGCTGCCAGTGCCAGATGTTTAAAGTTGTTGCCGTACTTATTGCGTAATTCGGCATCCAGCGGAATAGGAATGGATTCTTGTGTACTGATGTGCCCGTTTACCGTTTGGTGTTGCATGACCTGGGCAATACGGTTGTAGTGTTGATGATAGGTGTTGTACGATAGCTCGTCGTAAATCCATAAGCCAATTAACATGGCAACCGCCATGCCCACCGCCAGGCCTCCAATATTAATTGCAGAATAGCCTTTATGCCGAGCCAGATTGCGAAAAGCGATTTTGAGATAATTACGTAGCATCGTCGTATTCGATGGGTTTGAATAGTGGTTCGATTCCTGTCTGATAGAAAATTGTGGTTTTATAAATCCCAGCGCATCGATCCAGTACTGCCAGCGAGCCCGTTGCTCGCCTACGCGGTTGACCTGCCAGCGGTATTCTTCGTGCAAATCACCCAATACCTCTTCCAGCCGGTCATCGGCCAGGAAAAAGCGAAGTAGCCGGTCGGGGAGTTGGGGAGGTTGTTGCATAGGTTTTCCATGTAGAGACGCGATACCTCGCGTCTCTTGTGCGTCAGCAATTTTTATAAATAAAACCATCCGGTCAGGGGGCGTCATTCCTCGTCGCAACGGCGCACCCGTTTCTACAAGGAAGGGTTAGCCTCCAATGATGGTTAGGTTTAATGGATTCAGCAATCGACTCCAGAAACTAACCCGGACTTCCTGAATTTCCTGCAAGGTTCGCCGACCGTAGGCCGTTACGGTAAAGAGCCGTTTCCGGCGTCCACCCCGTTCGGCAGTAGGTTCGCCCATTTCCGACTTCACCATGCCTTTTTCCTCAAGTCGGTCGAGGGCCGCGTGGATTTGATTGAGCCGTACCGAGCGACCAGTTTGCTCAATGATCTCGTGCGTAATGGCCACTCCGTAGGCTTGTCCTTGTAGTTCCAGTACGGCAACCGTTAATAGAACGATCTCTTCAAACTCACCTAAGTAGCTTCGTTTCATCGGATTTTGTTAGTTCTATTTTTGCTGAGCAAATCAACGGCCAAAACGAAGAAAGGCCATTAGGAGCATCAGAATGGCCTTTTTAGCTGAAATACGAAAACAGCCAATGTCCGAAAGTGGACATTGGCTGTACGGTTTGGGACATGACTTGTCTGGTTCAGCAGGATAAAAATCGCAGATAAATTAGCCAACTAACCACTTCGGACGGGCGTCCACTATGGTTTTATACACGCCACAGTCGGTAGCGTGGGCACCGGGTAGATAACCAATGCTCATCAGAAACTCATTGACGATTTCCCCGCCTGTAAACCGGAATGTTTTTTTGAACAGCTTTATCCATTCGGCTTTTGTTTTGGGGTGATGCAATTCCAGCCAGTTCTCAAACGAACCATGTTCGGCCTGTAATTGTAGAATTGTCTTAGCGTTTTCAATGGCCGCGTTGATCTTCAGACGATTGCGGATGATGCCCGAATCGGCCATTAAACGTTCTCGGTCAGCATCGGTATAGCTGGCCACGGTTTTCAGGTCAAAATTGTCGTAGGCTTTTCGGAACGTCGCTTCTTTTTTCAGGATGGTTTCCCAGCTCAGACCCGCCTGATTGATTTCCAGGACCAGTCGGCAAAACAGTTCATTGTCGTCGTGGATGGGGAAGCCATACAGATGGTCGTGATAGGCTTTATGGAGGGCTTTCCGTTCTTCGGTCATGGTGTCGATGGCGTGGCAATAAGACATACGGTTACGTAATCAGGTAGATTGGAATAGGGGCTGTTGGCCCGAAAGATACTGAATGGTTGTTAATTCCAGTCGTTGTCCGTCTCCATCCGAACACTTGGCGATCAAATTTACCCGTCTGTCATTTAGACGTTGCTTTTATGATTGTTGTCGCCTAGCTTGTTTCGATAATTGATCCAGCCATTATTGTTGCCCCTGTTTGTTATGCTGAAAAATATCCTTTTTGCGTTTGCGACCGCTCTGGAAAACATCCGTACCCGTTTTTTCCATACGGTACTGTCCATTCTGGGTATTGTGATTGGGGTAGCAGCCTTAGTGGCTATTCTGTCGCTGATCGATGGGATGGAGCAGTATGCGCAGGAACAGATTACCAAAACGACCGATCTGAAAGCGATTCTTATTCAGACCAATCCGTACAAGTCGGTCAATGAGGTTCGGGTGTTGAAGAATGAGTACGCTTATTTTACCAATCCGTCGTTTCAGAAACTACGTTCGTCACTGACCAAACCCGCAAAGGGGTATCTGTACTGGCGACAGAACGGGGAGGTAATGACAAAGATCGATAACCGGGCAATGGGTACGCTCGTCACCGGGACCAACTTCCCGATCCATCCTGATTTGACGCTGATTCAGGGACGGACATTCACCGACGCTGAACTACAGACTCGACAGCCCGTTGCGTTTATCAACCAGCATCTGGCGAAGCAACTGGTTGGAAATCAGCCGGAGAAAATGGCCATTGGGCAACAGGTGATCTACAAAAATAAGCCGTTGAAAATCATCGGTATTGCCGCCAATAAAGATGCGAAAACGGGGCAACTGCTCATGCCTATTACACTAGTGTCGGACAGTGCGCTGAAAGCCAGCCCGCCGATGGGAGTTGTGGTCGCCGAACAGGTCGAAGATGTCCCCGTGTTAAAAACGCAGGTCGAAAACTGGCTGAAAACCAACACCAAATCCGGTAAGGACGACTTCGCCGTTATGACCAATGAACTGCGGGTTAGCCAGGCAGCTAAAGGGTTTCTGCTGTTTCGGCTGGTGATGGGCGCCATTGTTGGTATTTCGGTCATTGTAGGAGGTATCGGGGTGATGAATGTACTGCTGATTTCGGTAACTGAACGTACTGTTGAGATTGGGGTCAGAAAGGCGCTTGGCGCGAAAAGACGGGATATTCTGTGGCAGTTTCTCTCTGAATCGATTACCATTTCGACCTTTGGTAGCCTGATGGGGCTAGGTTTAGGTATCGTCAGTTCGATGGCGTTTATCCCGATTATAAAGGCGCTGGTCGATGTACCGTTTCAGGTTGCCTATACCTGGAATACGTTTATGATCATCATCGTCATTGCCATGCTGATCGGGATTATTTTCGGTACGTACCCAGCCATGCGGGCGGCCCGACTCAATCCTGTGGATGCCATTCGACGGGAGTAGTTTGGGGTAGTTTCGGGAAAGAGCGGGGTATGGATTGGGTAAACGGCCTTTGTTCGGAGCTTTTAGCCAAAACTAATCCCGGTATCTATGAAATATCTGACAAAATTCCTGCTCTGTGGGCTGCTTCTTTCGGTAGCCAGTGCTCCGTTGCTGGCTCAAAAAAATCCTGAAGACAAAGCGGGCTGGAAACTCGGCTCGCAGGCGTATTCCTTCCGACTTTTTTCTTTCGCTGAGGCCCTGCGCAAAATTGATAGCTGCGGGCTGAAATACGTTGAAGCGTTTCCGGGACAGACCATTGGTGGGGGCGTTGATGGGAAAATGGACTTTACGATGGATGCCAGTACCCGGCAGAAAGTCAAAAAACTGATTAAAGATCGTGGGCTTACAGTGGTAGCCTATGGCGTTGTCAATCCGAAAACGGACGATGAATGGAAGGCCCTCTTTGAGTTTGCTAAAGATATGGGCGTCCTGAACATTAATTCGGAACCAACACCCCAGCAGATGCCACTGGTTCGGAAACTGGCTGAAGACTATAAAATCAATGTGGCGCTGCACAACCACCCTAAACCGTCGCGTTACTGGCATCCCGATACCGTTCTGGCGGCCATTGGTGGCAGCAAATACGTGGGCTCCTGCTCAGACATCGGTCACTGGGTTCGTTCGGGCCTCGATCCGGTCGAATGCTTGAAAAAGCTAAACGGGCATGTACTGGGCATGCACTTTAAGGATGTGAAGAAAGATACCCCCGATGGCAAGTATCACGACGTTGTCTGGGGGACAGGCGATTGTAAAATCGAGCAGGTTATCGCCGAAATGAAGCGGCAGCACTTCAAAGGCCCGATCTCGGTCGAGTACGAATACCATTGGGAAAACAACGGCCCCGAAATTGCCGAAAGCGTGAAAAACTTCCGCCAGATGTATAATCGGGTGAAATTGTAGAGACGCTATACCTCGCGTCTCCTGACCAATGTTCTATTACCGGAATGTTTTATTAAGGTAGCCTATTGCTGACGCACAGGAGACGCGAGGTATCGCGTCTCTACAAAATTATTCTGACCGCAGTGATTTCACCGGATTGGCTAATGCCGCTTTAATACTTTGAAAACTGACCGTGAATAAGGCGATGCCCACAGACAATAGACCCGCCAGCGCGAAGATCCACCAGTCAATATCGACCTTGTAGGCAAAATCGTTCAGCCACTGATTCATGGCCCACCAGGCAATGGGCGAAGCAATGACCAGCGCAATAACCACCAGCTTCAGAAAATCCGTTGATAACAACGCTACAATGCTGGCGACCGATGCGCCCAGTACCTTCCGAACCCCGATCTCTTTGGTCCGTTGTTCGGCCGTAAACATCGCCAGTCCAAATAGTCCCATGCATGAAATCAGGATCGCAATCCCCGTGGCTGTATTAACCAACTGGCTGGTTTTCTGCTCTTTTTCGTAGAGCTGGGCAATAGAGTCATCCAGAAAGGTATACTCGAATCGGTTATCGGGATAAACCGCTTTCCATTCTTTTTCGATACTGGCCAGCGTGGTTTTTAACTCACTCATCTGCTTGCCTTTTGTCGACAGTTTAATCCCCAGATTTCGCGCATGGGGCATATAGCCCATAAAGACAGGCCCCATTTTTTCATGGAATGATTGTTCATGAAAATCGGCGACTACACCCACAATGGGGTATTTTTTGCCATCAAACTCAATGAGTTTATTCAGGGCGTCGTTGAACCGCCGGAAACCCAGGGCTTTGGCGTAGTGAGCGTTGATAACGATTTCGCGTAAGGAGTCACTTTTTACGTAGTTACGTCCAGCCAGTAAACGGAGCTGATAGAGCGGAATAAAATTCTCGTCGCCAATCTTGGCCGACACATCCATGTCAACGGCCTGTTTCTTTCCCTGATACTTGAGCTTGGTTACCATAAACGCCTGACCCATGGGCGGAAACCACTCCATCGCAACACGCTCAACACCCGAAAGGGATCGGATTCGCTGCGCCAGGACTTTCCCTTTGTCTCCCCAGGGTGGGCGGACAGATACAATGGCATCGGAGGTAAATCCGAGTTCCTTGTTGCGCATGTAGCCAAGCTGACGTTCAACGATCAATGTGCCGATGATAAAGACCAGCGATATGGTGAATTGAAAGACAATCAGGGTTTTGCGAAGGGTGGCTTTCCGGCCGATGGACAGACCCGCCTGTCCTTTAAGGGTTAACGCAGGAACATACGACGACAGAACAAAAGACGGATATAGGCCCGATAATAACGACGTGACCACTATAACTGCCAGGAGAAAGAAACCCGTTTGCGCGCTAAAAAGCGTGAAGGTTAGCCCCTTGGGAGTCAACGATTGGAACGCGGAAAGAATCGGATGGACCAGCAGTAGAGAAATTAAGACGGCCATCAGGGTCAGGAAAGTCGTTTCGCTCAGAAACTGGGCAATCAGACTCGCCCGACTGCTGCCCATTACTTTCCGAATGCCTGTTTCTTTCGCTCGCTGCGCCGATTGAGCGGTCGATAAATTGATGAAGTTGATAGCCGCAATCAGCAGGATGAACACCGCAACGCCCATCAGTCCATAAAGCGTAGGCAAGTGCGCTTTTCGGGAATAGTTATCCTGATAATCTTCGTCGAAATGCAGGTCTGCCAACGGCTGCAAAGCGGGTACAAATTTAAACTCGTTCGGGTAATGCGCTTTGCCAAACCGCTGGAACTGGGCTGTAAACTGCTCGAGCGTAGCCCCGGCAGGCAACTTGACAAACGCCTGCGATGCCGACCAGATATCTTCCCATTGGTCGAGGTTAATTCCCTTCTTTAGCTGACTGGTTCTAACCGTTGCTAATGAGATAAAATCGGTGAAGGTCAAATCAGTGGGCTGGTTCCAGTCCTGCACAATACCTGCCACGTGCACATGGACCGAATCCTGGTAAATGAGTTCCTTACCCATAATCTGGTCAATGGGTAAATTGCCAAAGTACTTACGGGCTTTTCGTTCCGACAGGACTAGCTTAAATGGGTCATTCAGAGCCGTTTTTGGGTTACCCGCCAGCCATTTGTAGGTGAAAATGTCGAAATACGTTGGGTCAACCACCACGATCTCGGCATTATCGACCCCGTGTCGGCGGTGCTCAAATTTGATTGGTTTTTCGCTGCCGTTCGGAATCAATACCTCCGACTCGATATTGTGAAAAGCGGCCACTGTGCCGATGCCGGTAATTTCCTGACGAATAGCGGCCGGTACAGCATTGGGGGTGAACCCGACCGGATGTTTTTCGGCGGTTTTATTGTGCTGCGATTCGCCCACCAGCCGGTAAATTCGATTACTGTCGGGATGGAAGGTGTCATAGCTTAGTTCATAGTGCGTAATGAGATAGATCACCAGACAGGCGGTTACCCCAAGGGTAAGGCCGAAGAGGTTAATCAGCGTACTGGCTTTGTATTTGGCCAGATTCCGCAGGCTGGTTTTGAGATAGTTGCGTAGCATAACAGGACTTAGTAAAATGGGTGACGTATATTCAGATGCTTTTCGTTTGAGGGCAAAGGGGCGAAAAAAACGTACCACATTGAGGAAATAATTTCGGTTGGCCTGTGCTGCCCCAACGAGGCCCACATCCCGCTTGTAGCGTTCGTATAGATCACCTTGTATCTCCTCCAGTAGGTGGGGAGCGCAGAACCATTCGAGCAATTGATCAGCGAAACGGGGCGGATCAGTCGGATGTGTCGGTTTCATAGGCTGATGGCAGGTAAGGCATTCGGCGCAATAGAATTCCATAACTGGTCGCGCATGGCCCGGATGTCGTGCAGGGTGCGGCTGCCTAACATCGTAACGGTGAATAGTCGCTTTCGCCGACCACCCCGTTCGGCGGTCGCATCGCCCATGTGGGAAGTGAGCATCCCTTTTTCTTCGAGCCGATGCAAGGCCGCATGAACCGCACTGATGCTCACCGAGCGCCCGGTTTGTCGATCAAGTTCATCTGTAATAGCAACGCCATAGGCACGTTCATGCAAGACCGCAACGGTTAGTAAAACCACTTCTTCAAACTCACCCAGATACGTTCGTTTCATATCCTGACCAATAAATTCAACTTTTGTAGAACAAATGCTTTGCCAACTTATAAAAACGGCATTTTCGGGTAAACTGGGCTGATTTGGGTGGGAAGCTGTTGTCCGAAATCGTACAGGTACTGTCCGAAGCTGAACAGCTCCAGCATAAAAAAAGACTGATTTGGGGGAAGGTAGCTTCGTGTTTTTTTGTATCTTAGGTAGTACGCAAGACTCAATGGAGGAGCCAATAATTCGAAAAATTATTCACATCGACATGGATGCTTTTTATGCATCTGTAGAACAGCGCGATAACCCGGAACTGCGTGGTAAACCCGTTGCGGTCGGCGGTTCCCGGCAACGCGGTGTGGTGGCGGCTGCCAGTTACGAAGCTCGTCAGTTTGGAGTTCGGTCGGCTATGGCTTCGTCTATTGCCATTCGCAAATGCCCCGATCTGATTTTTGTGAAGCCCCGTTTTGATGTCTATAAATCCGTTTCGGGGCAGATTCGGGCTATTTTCGCTCAGTTTACGTCACTCATTGAGCCGCTCTCACTGGACGAAGCCTATCTGGATGTTACGGACAGTCTGGAGTCGGGTAGAACAGCTACGCAAATTGCCCAGGCCATTAAAGATCAGATCAAGCAGACAACCAGCCTGACGGCGTCGGCCGGGGTTTCGTACAATAAATTTCTGGCAAAGCTGGCATCGGATTACCGAAAACCGGATGGATTGTTTGTGATCAAGCCCCATCAAGGTCTGGCCTTTGTTGAACAACTGAACGTAGGTCAGTTTCATGGCATCGGCCGGGTTACAGCGGCCAAAATGAATCAATTGGGCATTTATACCGGGCTGGATCTGCGCCAGCAAAGCGAAACGCTCCTGACCCAGCATTTTGGCAAAGTCGGTCATCATTATTTCAACATCGCCCGAGCTATCGATCCACGGCCTGTCACGCCCGACCGCGAACGGAAATCCGTCGGCTCGGAAACCACCTTCGATCAGGACCTGACCGAGCATGCTGATCTGGTGGCCGAACTGGAGCCCTTGATCAACAGCGTATGGTCATATTGCGAACGCACGGGTATTCTGGGCCGAACGGTGACGCTGAAAGTGAAATATGCCGATTTTCAGCAGATTACCCGTAGCCGAACAGCCGCCAGTTTTATCGCTAGTCAGCCAGCGCTTACTCAGTTAAGTCACGAATTATTAGCGGCTTTACTGCCTCTTCCTAAAGGGGTTCGTTTGCTAGGGGTTTCGCTGTCCAGTTTTAAGGCCGAGCCAGCAACCGCAGCCGGACAGTTGACGCTGAATTTATAATTGCCCAACAAGGAGTCGATGACTATCCCGTCACAATAGCATGATCTCATCGTCACTTGAATAGAGCGTTGGTGAAAATAGAGGCTTAAAAGGAGAAATAAGTAATTTTTGAGGAAATCGGATTTTAACAGATACGTAATTACTTCGTCCTATATGTTCAGGAAACGTTGGATTCTGCCTGTTCTGATTGGCCTCTGTAGCCTGAGTTTTACCCACTATTTGTCGATAAATTCGCAAGTTCACCAGCACATGGCCCGTACTGATTCGCCCAAAAACGCTGTTCCAGATAAAAAAGCCCAGCGGGCCGAACTCTATCGCTTGCTGGGGAAACTGCCTGATCGGCATCGACCCATTACGGTGAAGTTGATCGAAACCCGGCAAACGGATGAGCTGATCATTGAGAAGTTGTTGCTCGATCTGAACGGTATTGAGCAGGTGCCCGCCTATTTTACCCGACCAAAAGCTGCAACGGGCAAGATTCCGGTTGTGCTGTTTAACCACTCGCACTTTGGGCAATACGACGTTGGGAAAGAAGAGTTTGTTCGTGGACGGCCCGAAATGCAGCAGCCTGCTTATGCGCTGGCCCTGGCGCGGGAAGGTTACGCGGGCTTATGCATCGATAGCTGGTGCTTCGGTGAGCGACGGGCGCGGGGAGAACAGGATACGTTTAAAGAAATGCTCTGGCACGGGCAGGTGCTGTGGGGGATGATGGTGTATGATAATCTACGAGCGTTGGACTATCTGCAAACCCGGCCTGAGATTGACCCGAAACGTATTGCGACGATGGGTATGTCGATGGGAAGTACGATGGCCTGGTGGCTGGCTGCGCTCGACGAACGGATAAAGGTGTGTGTCGATCTCTGTTGCCTGACGGATTACCAGGCGCTTATAGCGGCCAAAGGGCTGGGCTTGCATGGTATTTACTACTACGTCCCCGATTTGCTGAATCATTTTACGACTTCATCCATCAACGGACTGATTTCGCCACGGCCGCATCTGGGGTTGGCTGGTCGCTTCGATAAGCTTACCCCCGTCGATGGGCTCGAAAAAATTGATAAAAACCTCAAGGCTATTTATCGGCAGGAGGGAGCCCCGTCTGCCTGGCAGCTACGGATCTATGATGTGGGTCATCAGGAAACGGCCGAGATGCGAGCCGATATTCTGGCCTTTTATAAAAAATGGTTGTGATTTTCTGCTTTAAACGCGAAGAGCGCTTAGCGTTGTACTCGTCCGCGATTATATCGTGGACGGGCGGAGGTATCTCGTTTGTGAAGTCGGGTTCTTAAGCCCGATCGTGAGGTTTCTCAAAACCTCACGGTGTCAGATGTAAGCATCTGACACCACATAACCGCACAGGGTAGGTGAGTTCTTACAACACCGTTGTTTTGCCGCCCTGGTAGGGGGCAAGTTGTGGCGAATCGGCTGGGAGTTCGGTGATGAGGTAATCGACCTGATCCAGATCGGCAATTTTCATGCGCATTACACTGTTCATTTTCTCGGATATGCATAGCACGGCCACTTTCTGAGCTGCTCGGATCATCGCTTTTTTGGCTTGTACGGTTTCCCAGTCGGAGTCGGAAAGGCCTTCTTTGGCATCGATGGCATTGGTGCCCATAATGCACAAATCGACTCGAAGTTCGGATAAGCGCTGGTACACTTCGCCACCGACGCTCATCTGGCTGTACCGCGAGATTTGTCCGCCAATCATGATGATTTCCAGGTTAGGTTTATCCAGTAGCTCAACCGCCGATAGAGGATTGACGGTAATAAACGTAGCCCGTAAATCAGCAGGGATCAGTTTAATGAACTCCCTGATGGTGGTTCCGCCCCCCATCAGGATCAACATGCCATCCCGCAGCAACGTCACTGTTTTTTCGGCAATGATCTTTTTGTTCGTATGCGCGTAAGTTTCCTGAATTTGTGACGAATGGTGATAGGCTTTCGACATGGCCCCTCCACGAATTTTTATCAACTTTCCTTCATCTGAAAGGTCATTAATGTCGCGTCGGATGGTATCCTCCGATACATTCAGGGCATTCGCTAAATCGGTCAGATTAACACGTGTGTGGAGGTTTATCTGCTTGATAATTAGTTGTTTGCGCTCGTCTTTTAAAAAGGCTATAGACATACTGTTACAACAAATCCTGGTAATCGAAATGTAAAAGTGGAAAATAAACCAAGTCTAACCTAGTACGGTTTTCTGTTTACCGTTTGCGGTGGCTTTTCCGGGATGTATCTCCTCACGGGCCACTTGCACGATACTATGATCACATCAGTCGTATGAATGGTCCGATCCCTGGCAGGGCAAAGAGAAGGGGGATACTAATTCGACCCCACTCTTGACTTTTGCAAAATTTGCATAGTTCTTAGCTTTACTATAGAAATAAGAATAAAAACGCAGGTTTTGCATATATTTTATGTGCTATGCTGCAAAAAAGGCGAATTAAAATTGCTTTAAGGCTTTTTTAATGCGTATACTTGTGCAAATATTGCAAAATAAGGTTGCGGTATTTGCAAAATAGTCGCCTTTCCAGTATTAACCTAACTAATCACATTAACCACGTGTATGCTTATGAAATGTATACTACGACATTGGCTTACCCGACGAGGTACGCTCCTGATGACACTTTGGTTGGTAAGTGCTGCCACCTTTGCGCAGACGATTTCCGGGAAAGTGATCAATGCAGGCGATGGGCAACCGCTTCCGGGCGTAACAATCCTGGAAAAAGGTTCGGCCAAAGGAACTGTAACGGACAGTGAGGGTAAGTACACCCTTAATCTGACCAGTGCGCAGGCTACGGTTATCTTTTCCTACATTGGCTTTACAGCGCAGGAAATTGCCGTATCTGGCCGATCAGTAATCGATGTCAGCCTGAAAGAAGGCGCCACCAGCCTGGGCGAGGTAGTTGTAACAGCGCTGGGGATTTCGAAGGAGAAAAAAGCATTGGCCTATGCCGTTTCCGAAGTGAAAGGAAGCGAGTTTACGCAGGCTCGTGAGAATAACGTGGCGAATGCACTGACGGGTAAAATTGCCGGGGTCAATGCGACAGGTATGGCTACAGGGCCGGGTGGTTCGAGCCGGATCATTATCCGGGGTAATGGCTCGCTCAACGGAAATAACCAGCCGTTGTATGTAATCAATGGGATGCCGATGGACAACAGTATTCCTGGTGGAGGTACAGCTTCCGACGGCAACGGCATGAACGTAGACCGGGGTGATGGTATCGGGGGGATTAATCCTGATGATATTGAGTCGATTAGCGTGCTGAAAGGCGGTCCGGCGGCTGCCTTATATGGCGCTCGCGCATCGAATGGGGTTATTCTGATTACGACGAAAAAAGGCCGTGGTCAGAAAGGCGTAGGGGTAGAGATCAACAGCAATACGACCTTCGAAAGTATTGCTGTGATTCCAAACTGGCAGTATGAATTTGGGCAGGGCTTAGATGGGAAAAAGCCAACGACTGTCACCGAAGCCAAAAGCACGGGACGTCTGTCGTACGGGGCCCGGATGGACGGTCAGCCAACGATTCAGGTCGATGGGCAACTGCATCCCTATTCACCTCAGAAAGATAACCTGAAAAACTTCTATCGGACCGGCAGCAACTACATCAATTCGGTGGCCTTCACGGGTGGCAATGAGTCGGTTAATTTCCGGTTAGGTCTGAACAATACCCAGTCGAACAGCATTGTGCCGAATTCGTCCTTTGCCCGGCGGATTGCCAATCTGAACCTGAATGCGTTTCTGGGTAAAAAGCTGAGTATCGAAACGGTTTTCCAGTACAATTATGAAGAAGCGACCAACCGGCCCAAAGTAGGCTATGCCGATATGAACCCGCACTGGGCTACGTACCTGGTGGCCAACGTGGTCGATATCCGCAGCCTGGCACCGGGATATGATCCGGTAACCGGGAAAGAAATGGAATGGAACCCGGTTCCGGCGGCTCCAAATCCGTATTTCGTGGTTAATAAGTTCAAAAACGACGATACCAAAAATCGCTTTATCAGCCAGGGAAGTATCCGATACGACATTCTGGACAACCTGTTCCTGAAAGGGAGCGTCAGTCAGGATTTTTACAGCTTCCAATCGGAATACGTACAGCCAACCAACAACGCGTACCAGCCTTTGGGAACCTACGAAGCACGCAAGACCAGCGCTTCAGAAACCAACGGCATGCTGACGCTGAACTACAATACCAACCTGCTATCGGACCTGAGTTTTTCGGCGCTGTTGGGGGCAAATGCCCAGCGATCTATTTACGACCAGACGCTGATTGCCGGTAGTGAGTTTACAGTACCGTATTTCTACAGCTACACGAACCTGGCTACGTCGACGACCACCCCAACGTACATGAAAAGTGCCATCAACTCGGTATTTGGCTCAGTCGATTTTGGGTATAAAAACCTGGCGTTTCTGACGCTTTCGGGTCGGCAGGATTGGTTTTCGGTGCTGAATCCCAAGCGCAACAGCATTTTCTATCCTTCGGTGGGGGGCTCGTTCATTCTGTCGGATGCCCTGCGGTTACCCAAGGCGGTTAGCTTTGCCAAGTTGCGGGCGTCGTATGCACAGGTTGGGGGCGCTACGGTTAATGCCTACCAGATTTACCAGTACTATTCGATGCAGCAGGGTGGGCACAATGGCCGTCCGGTGCAGGTGCTCTCGTCGTCGCAGGTGCCAAACCCCGACCTGAAACCGCTGACCTCAACAACCTACGAAGGCGGTATTGAAGCCAAGTTCCTGAACAATCGACTGGGTTTTGATCTGACGTTATACAACCGAAAGACCACCAACGACATCGTTACCTCAAACATTGCTCTTTCGTCGGGTTATACTTCGGCCTTGCTGAACGTGGGAGAACTGAGTAACAAAGGGGTTGAACTTCTGCTGACCGGAACACCGATTCGGAAGGCTGATTTTAGCTGGGATTTGAGCTACAACATGGCCTATAACAAGAGCAAAATTGAGCGGTTGGCCGACGGACTGACGGGTATCGATGTGGGAACTGGCGTTGGTGGAGGATTGGTTCGTAACGTATTAGATCGGCCTTATGGTACGGTATGGGGGTATCGGAAAAAGACCGACGCCAACGGTAATGTAGTGTTCAACACGGCTAGCGGTTACGCCGTTCGGGGCGATCTACAGGAAATCGGGCAGGGCACCCCGCCACTGACGATGGGGATTACCAATAATTTCCGCTATAAAAACTTCTCGCTCAACATTCTGGTCGATGGGAAGTTTGGCAGCATCGTGTATTCGAACCTGTACCAGTATGCATATCGCTTCGGTCTGCCGCAGGAAACCCTACCAGGTCGCGAAACAGGGATTACCGTTACGGGTGTAACGCCGGAAGGGGCACCGTTCACCAAAACCTGGGCGAAGGAAGATGTAGACACCTATTACGACAACGACAAGAACTACACGGCTATGTTCATGTTCAATAACGATTTCGTGAAGCTCCGTCAGATCATCTTCAGCTATAACCTTCCGGTCAGCAAACTGTCGTTCCTGAAGCTACAATCGGCGTCGATCTCGTTTGTGGCCCGAAACCTGGCTATTCTGTACAAGGATAAGAAGAATCAGTATTTCGACCCGGAGTCGGGCTACACCAGCACGAACGCGCAGGGCCTGGAAGCCTTTGGCGTACCCAGAACCCGCAGCCTTGGTGTAAGCTTACAAGTGAAATTCTAACCTGATAACATCCTGACCATGAAGAGTCTGATCAAAAAAATAGGTTTCGTGGCTCCGTTATTTCTGCTTCTGACAGCCTGCGATAAGGGCTTCGAGGAGATGAACGTTGACCCTAATAAATATGCTGAGGTTGTTCCGGAGTATCTGTTCACCCGCGCTCAGCTGGACGGAGTGAGTACCAACTTTACGGGAGCCGCCTACCTGACCATCGGCCAGTCGATGCAGCACTTTGCTACTTACAAGGAAGTACCGGCAGCCGGGGACAAATATTTTAACTACAGCTATTCGACGGGCAACTGGAATGCCTACGCCGGAACTACCGCCGGACAGGGCGCTATCATCTCCATTCGGCAGGTGATCGATGCCGTTTCGGGCAATGCGCTAAATGTGAACAAACTGTCGGCAGCCCGTATCTGGAAAGCGTATATATTCCACCGGTTAACCGACATCTATGGCGATATTCCGTATTTCGATGCAGGAAAAGCACTGTCGGATAAGAACTACAGTCCCAAATACGATACGCAGCAGACCATCTATGCTGATCTGCTCAAGGAGCTTGACGAGTCGATTGCGGCCTTCGATGCCTCGAAAGGAACGTTCGGAAATGCCGACCTGATGTTTGGGGGCGACGTGACCAAGTGGAAGAAATTCGCGTATTCGCTGATGCTACGCTTAGGGATGCGCCTGACCGAAGTAGATCCGACAACGGCGAAAACATGGGTACAGAAAGCCATTGCCGGTGGGGTAATTCTGGATGATGCCGACCGGGCTACCATTGCCTATGTGGATGGATCGCAAACGGCCAGCCGGAACTTTATTGCCAGTGGCCTGCTCAGCACCGATTACGTGACACCCGGTGGCGATAACGTAGAAGGAGGGAAGTTTGCCAAAACCCTGATCGATTATCTGAAGAATACCAAAGATCCACGGCTGAACGTAATTTCGATTGTGTGGACAACCACAGACAATAAAACGTTTACGGCCGATACCACTACCGCCCTGCAAAGTGGTATGCCCAACGCAGCCTATAACAGTCTGCCCGCGAACTTCAACTCGTTTTCGGAACCCAATCCAAACACACTGCTGAAATACAGTGCCCCGTTGCTGGTAATGACCAATGCCGAAATATATCTGTTGCTGGCCGAAGCGGCTGTTCGGGGTTGGTATACAGGGAGTTCGGCGGAAGCAGCCTACACCAATGCAGTAAAAGCCGGTATGCGTCAGTGGTCACTTTTTGGTACGGGGGGCGTTATTTCCGACGCGAAGATCAATGCTTATCTGGTTGCTAATCCGTACAAAACCGGCGGCACGGTAGCCCAGCAGATGGAGCAGATCAGTACACAGAAATGGGTATCCCTTTTCCTGGAAGACGAATACGAGATTTTCTCGAACTGGCGTCGTACGGGTTATCCCGTGTTGACGCCGACCAATTATCCAGGTAATTTGACTGGGGGCAAGATTCCAACCCGCTTCGTAATCCCTGATTCGGAAGAGACGTATAACAAAACCAATTTCATCGAAGCGCGAACGCGCCAGGGCGGTACCAATACCCTGTCGAGTGTGGTTTGGTGGGATAAGTAAGAAGATAGGCACATGAGATTACAACGCCACTCGCTTTTCAGACGACTTTTTTCGTCAGCCGCCAGCCTGGCGGGACTGACATCCATGAAGTCTGCCGACCATCAGGTGACGGATGGAGGTGTCCATCAGGACGTACCCTTGTATTCGAGTGCGAAGAAGCTGGATAATCTGGTTTTCATTTTCGGAATAGGGGCTCATTTTGAGGGCGACATCAAAGCGCATACCGACCATGTGCTTAACGAAATGGCGAAAGAACTGACCAAAGCGGGTTCATCGATGGAGAAGGTATTGAAGGTGAATGTTTATCTCCATGACCTGAAGGATTACAAGCCGATGAACGAGGTGTTCAAAGGTCGTTTTGGTCCCAAACCGCCCGTTCGGACAACTGTAGCTCCACGTGCAGGTGTACCGGGTAACTCACTGGTGGAAATGGATTGTATTGCGTATGTCTAAGGCTTATGGCTAAAAACACCCTTGCTTTCAGCGATATAGCTGCACGGTGGAAACGCGCTCGACGGGTAAGGGTATTTTTAGTGTATCGTCCTCTTTTTTAGGGGGTTGTCTAATCTTGACTTCTTTTCACTGGAATCGGGATATTCGTGAGGTGGGTGTGAAGTCAGCTATGAGTAGCTGACTTCACACCCACCTCCTATGAGCCACATTAATCAGATCATTATTCCTTTAACAATACAGAAATAAACCAATCATGCTCAGCAGACGAACATTAATCAAACACTTATCGGCTATGCCGCTGGTTGGCGGTTTATTTGGCGAGGGTGCGTCCGTTGCCTCGCCCCTGGTAGCTCCGGCCCTGGCTCCCCGTAATCTGGTGAAAGAATTAGGTATCCGAACCTTCATCAACGCAGCTGGCACGTATACGGCTATGACAGGTTCGCTCATGGACGACGATGTTGTTAGTACCATTCTGGCGTCGTCGAAAGAGTTTATGATGCTGGACGATGTGCAGACCAAAGTGGGCGAAAAAATTGCCGCTCTGACCCATGCTGAATCGGCCGTGGTAACCGCTGGTTGTTTTTCGGCAATGACCCTGGGTCTCGCTGGTGTACTGACGGGCATGGACCAGAAAAAAGTGGAGCAGCTGCCGCACCTCGATGGTACCGACATTAAATCGGAAGTGATTGTGCAGAAGGGCCACAATGTCGGGTACTCCCATGCCCTGACCAATACAGGGTGTAAAATTGTGTTCGTGGAAACGGTTGACGAGCTTGAAAAGGCAATCAATCCGAAAACCGCCATGCTCTGGTTTTTGAATATCCAGTCCGACAAAGGTAAGATCATGCATCAGCAGTGGGTCGATCTGGGTAAGAAGCACAATATTCCCACCATGATCGATATTGCCGCCGATGTGCCCCCTGTCGAAAACCTATGGAAATTCAATGATATGGGCTTCGACTTGGTCTGTGTATCAGGTGGAAAAGCTATGCGTGGGCCACAAAGTGCGGGTTTGCTCATGGGTAAAAAAATGTACATCGATGCAGCCCGGCTTAGTATGCCACCGCGCGGATCGACCATCGGGCGGGGCATGAAAGTGAACAAAGAAGAAATTCTGGGCATGTATGTAGCCCTTGAAAAGTTCATTGCCCGTGATCAGGCCAAAGACTGGAAAATGCTGGAAGAACGGGCCGCCCACATTACCGAAGCCGCTAAAAGTGTGAAGGGAGTAAGCGTCGAAACGTTCGCACCTGAGCTGGGAAACCATACCCCAACGCTGCGCATAAGCTGGGATACAACCAAAGTGAATCTTACAGCCAAAGCAGTGCAGGAGGGTTTACGGAATGGAACCCCCTCCATTGAGATCGTCAGCGATGGAAAGACCATCGGCATGACAACCTGGATGCTGAAGTCCGGTGAAGAAAAAATCGTAGCTGCCCGCTTAAAAGAAGAACTGGCTAAGGGTTCGGTATAAAGTCCACATCTGGTTTACAGTAAACCTTACGTAGCGTATGCAAAAGATTATTCTATTCCTTACCCTTATCTGTATATCAGGCTATACGGCTGATGCCCAGTTGTATAGTGTTCTTATCAAAGGTGGGCACCTGATTGATCCGAAGAATAACATCGATGCCCTGATGGATGTAGCGATTACCGACGGAAAAATCGTGCAGGTGGCCAAATCCATTGACGCCAGTCAGGCCAGACAGGTGGTGAATGCAAAAGGTATGTACGTAACTCCCGGCCTGATTGATTTGCACGGGCATGTCTTTTACGGTACACAACCCAATCATTACCTGAGCAATGGAGCCACGGCCGTAGCGCCCGATGGCTTTACCTTTCGCACGGGTGTTACAACGATTGTCGATGCGGGCGGGGCAGGCTGGAAATCCTTCGAAACCTTCAAGCAGAACATCATCCTAACGGCCAAAACGCGGGTATTGTCGTTTCTCAATATTGTAGGCGAGGGCATGCGGGGCGGCAAATTCGAGCAGGACACTACCGACATGGATCCGAAGCAGGCGGCCCGGGTGGCCATGGAGAATAAGAACGATGTGGTTGGCTTTAAAGTAGCTCATTTTCAGGGCGCAAGCTGGGCCCCTGTCGATCATGCGGTGGAGGCTGGCACGCTGGCAGGCATGCCGGTGATGGTTGATTTCGGTGGCAGTCAACCCCCATTACCTCTGGAAGACCTATTTTTGAAACACCTGCGTCCGGGCGATATTTTTACGCATACCTATACGCTATTGCCCAACAATGTCCGGGAAACGATTGTGGATGAAGCCACCAAAACCGTAAAACCATTTGTTTGGGAGGCCCGCAAACGAGGTGTTGTGTTTGATGTGGGCTATGGTGGGGCCAGCTTTAATTTCTCACAGGCGATTCCGGCTATCAAAAGCAAGTTTTATCCAACCACCATCAGTACCGACTTGCACACAGGCAGTATGAATGGCTCGATGAAAGATATCCTCAGTATCATGTCGAAATTCGTAGCGATGGGAGAGGATATTCCTAGTGTAATCCGGGCTAGTACCTGGACTCCGGCGCAGGTCATCAAGCGCGAAAACCTGGGTCATCTGTCGGTCGGAGCCATTGCCGATGTGGCTATTCTGAGTATGCGGCAGGGTAATTTTGGCTTGTATGATAAAACAGGCTATAAACTAATGGCTAAGCAAAAATTTGAATGCGAAATGACAATCAAAGGCGGAAAGATCGTCTATGACCTGAATGGGATCGTCAGCCCGATGGGCTTAAACTGATAACGCCCTTGCGGTGATTAGCCAATACCCTCATCCTGCAACCACTTGGTAAACGTAAAAAGTAACTTATAACTGATTGAGAATCGTATGAAAACCGAACGTCGTTCCATCTTAAAACGCCTTTTCGCATCAGCCGCCGGAGCGATTGGGCTAGGCGCTACTACGAAAGCCGTGGCCGCTGAAGCCGCACCCGAAAAAGAGGTATATAACGTAGTGAATCATCAGGATGTGCCTCTCTTTTCGGGGTCTACCAAGCTGGGGAATCTGGTGTTTGTGGCCGGAAAGGGCTATCACAAAGAGGGTGACATTAAAGTACACACCGACGAAGTACTGAAAGAGTTGGAAAAAGAGTTGATCAAGGCCGGTTCGTCGATGGAAAAAGTCTTGAAAGTCAATGTCTTTCTGCACGACCTGAACGACTATAAAGCCATGAATGAAGTGTACAAAGGACGATTCGGTAGTAAGCCTCCTGTCCGAACAACCGTAGCGGTGTATGGTGGTGTTCCCGGCGATTCACTGGTCGAAATGGACTGCATCGCCTATATCTAATGGCTAGCCTGCCTTGCACTCCTCTCCCAAAACACAGGAGAGGGGTTCAAGGCAGGCTAGCCGTTAATTCGGCGTCGCTACAAACCGAACATCGAACGCGCCCGATGCCCGTTTCCCTTTAATCATCACGATATATTCAACTCCTTTCTGATTGACCAGGTGCAACGTGTTAGCTTCGGATGTGCTGATCCTCTTATTGAAAACGGTAGCCGAAGGTGATTTTACAGACGCAGACATTTCTCCATCGGTTTCGATAAACTGATAGGCCAGATAAATATCGTTTTCAGGCACATGAAGCGTGAAGGTCTGTCGGCCAGTCAATTCTTTGAAAGAGGCTTTGGTTTGTTGGGCGTTTGAGTTGCCCTGCCATTGTCGGGTAAATGAACATGAACTGATTGATATAAGCAGGGCGATTGATAAGAGAGAACGGATCATTCGTAAAACGAGTTAACGGGTTTATGCTGTTTTATAGCGTAGATGTTAATCGTTTGGGTGAGGTTGCATCTGTCAGAAAGACTTTTTGTGAACCAGCTATTGCCATTCACTCGGATATAGGGTGTAAGAGGCTCTCACTGGCCAGGTCAGATGTATTATTTGGCGAAAATTCGATAGATTGGCCGCGCTATATCAACGATTATGAGATAGCCTTCATTTGTTCCTCAAAACCAACCAATCGATGAGAAAAACACTCGTTATCGCCTGTATGAGTCTGATTGCCTGCTCTACGATCACTCAGGCACAAACCGTACATTTAAAACCTGTTTGGGAAACCGATACCACGCTCCGAACCCCTGAATGTGTGCTGGTAGATCCCGCTAAAAAAGTGCTGTACGTAGCCTGCATCAATGGAAACCCAACCCTGCAAAACAAAGGCAGCTACCTTGCCAAAGTGGGTATGGATGGGAAAGTGATTAAGCTAAAATTCACCGAAGGCCTCAATTCCACCAAAGGGATGGGTATTCTGGGCGACAAGCTGTACGTTACCGAGATGAATCAGGTGGCCGAAGTGGCACTGGCAACAGGCAAAATACTCAATCGGTATCCGGTAGCAGGGGCTAAGTTCCTGAATGATATTGCCATAGATACCCAGAAAGGCATTGTGTATGTATCGGATTCGGACGACAGCAAGGTGTGGGCCATTACGGGTGGCAAACCGAGTCTGGTGCTGGCAGGCGCTCCGCTCAAAGGGCCGAACGGTCTTCTGTTCGAAAACAATCAACTGCTGATTGGTAATGGCGACGGCTCATTATTGTCAATGAATCCAGCTACCAAACAACTGACTACGCTGGCTAAAGGTATGGGCGGAATCGATGGCATTGTTGCCCTGGGCAACAAAAAATATGTCGTTACAGAATGGGCCGGAAAGATTTGGTATGTACAGCCCGATGGCAAAACGGAGTTGAAACTCGACACGTCGAAAGAGAAAATCAATTCGGCCGACATTGGCTATAGCTCCAGTAACCAGATGCTTTTTGTTCCCACTTTTTTTCACAATACGGTAAAAGCGTATTCGCTTAAATAGCACTGCTAAAATGAAATAAAACACCCCGAACGGTTATCGACCTTTCGGGGTGTTTTATTTATAACTTCCTAATAAATAGGTTTTTAGTGGTAGGGTCAACAGGTATTGGTTTCTGACAAACGAATTCATTAGCTTTACTCCGTACATAAATACACTGCCGGTGCCTACCATGGCCTGAGAACCCCACGCGGGTTCATCGTTTATCTTCCTTCAATTGAGCCGATTCGGATTGACCAGTTAACAGTCAGCCGTTTGATTGGCTCCGATTTGCCTTGATACGTATAGCCAGATTTAGCTGGGTTTTCCTGGACAGCTTTGCTATGGCTGACCTCTATACGCTTTATACATGCCTATAGGACTAGTCCAATGACCAGCCCATAAGGTTGGCGCTGGTTTGGTCTGTTGATGTCAATTAAACTAGCTACTAATGGGCTAAGGCCCTGTTCATACAGACAATGACAACAATTAAAAATAATTGGTACGAAGATTTTTTTGCAGGCCTAAACTGCGAAATGTGGGAAAGAGCCATGACGCCAGAATGGACACTGCGCGAGGTCGACTTTCTCATTAAGGAACTGGAAATTGCCCCCGGTGCTGCGGTACTGGATATTCCCTGCGGATTTGGTCGTCATGCCGTCGAATTAGCCAAACGAGGATTTAACCTGACAGGTGTGGACATTTCCACAGAGTTTATGCAAACCCTTCGCAATCAACTGGCAGCGGAACAACTGTCGATGAACCTGATTCTGGGTGATATCCTGACAATGGAGTTGCCTTCGGGTTTTGATGGCGCCTACTGTTTAGGAAATAGTTTTGGGTACGTAGCACACGAGGGCATGCAGGTGTTTGTCGGGAAAGTGGCTGAGGCTCTAAAACCAGGATCGCGATTCGTGATTAATTCGGGTCTGCTCGCCGAAAGCATTTTGCCCAACTTTCCGCGTACGAAGCAGTACATTCTGGGCGATCTGCTGATGGATATTCACAATGGATATACCATCGACGAGAGTTGCCTGACTACAGAACTTACCTATACTAAAGCAGGCAATGTGGAAACGCATTACTTCAAGCACTATGTGTATACGCTTGCCGAGATGAAACGGCTGCTGGCAAAGTTCGGCTTACAAACAACAGCGGTCTATAACTCAACCGACGGGATCGCCTACCAAATGGGTGATCCACAAGTATATCTGGTTGCCGAGAAAATGTAGGCTATATGGGTTAATTAGTTTGAGCAGGCGGTATCCATATGTCGGTACCGCCTGCTCTGTTTTATCGAGGGAGTAGGCTATGGATTAAGTAGGTGATTTTTGTTGTGAAATATAGGTAAGTAGTAACTATCTGTATTGATATGCGAGTGATTGGTAAATTGTTTTAGGTCATTTCGTCCGGCAAAAGGGTCATTTCACGCATGAATGGATGATGGTAAGTAGTCTTTTATGACTATGTATAGTAGGTTAGTACTATCGGATGGTTAGTCAGCCATACGATAGGGCATAACTATGTGTATGCCCATTTGTGCAGACTACATTTTCACCGTAACTACTTTCTCTATCTATCGTATGAATGCATTCCACAATCCACTGATTTATCTGGTTGATAATGATCAGGGTGAGCATTTTCTGGTGCAATCCATTTTTGACGAACAAAGTGATTCGTATGCTATCCGCTGTTTTAGTGATGGCGCAGATCTGATTACTCAGCTTACCCATCGTCTGGATGCCCGGTTTCCCGACTTGATTTTGCTAGACCTTCATATGCCTATCCTATCGGGATATGATGTATTACGTCTGCTAAAAGGCGATCCTGACTGGAAAGGAATACCTGTTATCATCTACAGCGCTTCGACTGACAGGCTTGCCCGAAAGCGCTGCCTGGAATTAGGCTGCTCCGTATTTCTGGATAAATCTAGTTTTTACCAGAATGATGAAAACGTATTGACATCGTTTATGATCTTGCCACTAACCACCCATGAAAACTAAATTAACCTCTATATTGCTTTGTGCATTTGTCTGTAGCTCACTAAGTTGCTCCCAGATAGCAACTGAAAAAGAGCGGGACGTCAGTCCAAGAGTAAACGTTACCCGTCCGGAAGAAGCGTTCCCGTTTCAACGAGGGCTGCCGGAAACAGGCACTCTGCATGGTGATAAAATCACGTACTCCCTTGTCGGCGGTCAAGCGGTTTTTCAGAGCGATATCCTGATAAAACCCGATTCGATCAGTACCACAGCCGACTTACACACAGAAGGCACCGGCCGCTCAAAGGTATCCACCCGTTGGCCCAACAAAATCGTTTATTATGCTGTTGATCCGGCACTTCCTAATCAGGCTCGGGTAACCGACGCGATTGCTCACTGGGAAGCCAATACCCCAATTCGGTTTGTGCTCCGTACCTCCCAGCGAGGGTATGTGCTATTTCGACCTGGTCCCGGTTGCTCGTCCAATGTGGGGTATATTGGCAGTGTACAATACATAAACCTGGCAAGTACCTGCACCACTGGTAATACGATTCACGAGATTGGTCATACCATTGGGTTATGGCATGAACAGAGCCGGGCAGACCGGGATTCGTACGTTACCATAAATACAGATAATATTCTGCCTGGTTATGAGTCAGATTTCCAAACGTACGTTCAACGGGGTATGGATGGGTTTGATTTCGCGGGTGGACTGGATTTTGGGTCAGTAATGCTGTATAGCTCTTATGACTTTTCGAGCAATGGTTTACCTACGATGACAAGAAAAGATGGGTCGACGTTTATAAGTCAGCGTCAGGGCTTGTCGATATTGGATATTAATACCGTAAAATCGATGTACCCTTAATACTGGCAGCCGTTCGCCATTGGAGGCAGGCTTTGCATGCATAGTTTGTGTACGTACTGATAGGTCGGGGTATTGTTACTTGTCAGTACGTATTTTATCTATAGAGGAATTGAATTGAAATATCGTAAATATGAATATATTTATTTTATATTAATGGTATTTTAACTTTACTTACCAATAAGTAGGATTACTTGTATTTTTTTTATTAAAAATTATGTAAATACATTTGCTTAACGGATTGTTTGTAAGCGTGAGTCCTTGCTTTGACTGGTGGCACTCATTAATCAGCGATCAATATCTTTTCTTTTCTGCTGACTTAGTAAATAAGCCTTGCAGGGCGCCAATGGTAGTAGTCTCCGGGCCCTGGCAACTCAACAAACGTAATAGGGTTTAGTCAATGCATTTAATGGCTGTTCGCTACCGAATGCGTAGTTCGCGTTGCATCTTATCTACACATGTTGAAGCAAATACTCATAATTGACGATGTTGCACAAATCCGGGAGAATATAGCTGAGCAATTGGCATTGAATGGATATGACGTACGAACCGCTGAAGATGGCATAACAGGGTTGAAGCAAGCCCGTCAGTGGCTCCCCGACCTGATCCTGTGCGATATAATGATGGGAAGCGTAAGCGGTTATCAGGTACTGGAGAGTATTCGAACCTGCCCGGATACGGCGCATATTCCGTTTATCTTCTTGACTGCCAAAGCAGACATGGCAAATTTGCGACAAGGGATGGGGCTGGGGGCCGATGATTACCTGACAAAACCCTTCCTGCTCCGTGATTTGCTGAATGCAATAGAGAGTCGATTGAAGAGGAATTATGAGCAGCGAAGGGATACTGGTGCGGTAAGTCCGTACTTAAAAACGATTCGGGGTCGCGATGAGAAAGGATACATGATCCTGCGCATTGACGAATGCAGTTATTTCTGCACGCACAAGCGGGGATACTTTGTCCATCATCCATTAGGTACGTTCCAGGTCGATACAAGCCTCGACACATTGGCTGCCAAGCTAGACCCTGCCCAGTTTTTCCGGGTAAATCGGCACATTATTTTGCACCGGAAAAGCGTCCTGAACTATACGTATTGGGATAAAGGCAAACATTGCTTATTGATCGAAGCAGGGGGCAAACACCAGGAAGTGATTTTGCCGAAAGCACGGTTTCGTTTCTTTAAAAACTGGTTATCTACTTAAAGTCAGACTACTGCATGAATGCTAGTACGTGCTAATGGAAACAGATTTGGCGCTTTGGTTTAACGCTTCGTCGCAGGGAGTCGCTTTCGTAGCGCCTGTGCAGAATGCGCAGGGATTACTCATTAAATTTCGCTATAAGCTGGTTAATAAGGCCTTTGCCTACATGGTGTCGCAAACGCAGGAAGCACTTACGGGCCAGATGATCGGCGTAAAAACACTGGGGGAGGAGTTTATTCGATTGCTGGAAACTAGTTACCAGACGGGTGAGCCACAGCGTATGCGTAAGCGGCAGGAGCAGGCTGGAGAAATCCTGTGGCAGGATATTACGTTAACCCCAATGGGTGGCCAGATCATGGTGACTATCCAGGATGTCAGTGAACAGAAACGATATGAACATAGTCTGCAGCGACGGCTGGCTATGGAGTCGATCATCTCGACTATTTCCAGTCGCTTCATTACATTAAAAACTGATCAGGCTGACCGGTATATTGGTAAAGCCCTGCAAGAGATTGGTGAGTACATCGGGGCTGAACGGGCATCGGTATTTATGTACTCCAACGATTATCAGGAAGGCCATTGTGTGCATGAATGGTGTGCACCGGGGCATTCGTCAAGGAAAGCTAAAATTCAGACTCGGCCCAGGGAGTGCTTCGACTGGATGCGGCCAAAGCTGGAAAATGGTGAATTTATCCGCTTACAGATTGACGAACTTACGGCTGATCAGATTCAGGAAAAAGCCTTTTTTGACTTCATTTCGGTGTATTCAATGATTGCCGTTCCCTTGATTCAGAAACGGAAAACGCAGGGGTTTATCGGGTTTTACACAATCAGTAAACCGCATAGCTGGGATCAAAACGATATATCGTTGTTAGAAACCTTCAGTACGTTAATTGCTAATGTGCTCTTACGATTGCAGCAGGAAGCGGCCATACGACGGGTAAACTTCCGGCTGAAAGGCCTGCATGCCATTGATCAGGCGTTGCTCAATTCCAGGATGCATGATCAGCCACCGCTGTCGATTGCCATGCAATATATGTATACCATGGTACCTTGTAATCGGATTTCGGTATTTCAAATCAATAGAGAAACAGGGCTGGCAGAAGCTCAATGCCGGGTAATTGAGGGTGAATTGGAGGGTAACCCTACTCTAGCGGTGCCGGCCCGCTACTTTGATGAGCGATTCCTGCAAAACCAGATACCCACTCAACTGATCTATTACCCGGATGTACAGACCGACACAGCCGGTATCCCTTCTGATTTGCTGCCTAACCTGAACGGTTTTCGTTCACAGGTCACCATACCATTATACAGCCAGAAAGACTGTATTGGGGCCTTTACGTTGATGTCGGTAACCCCTCATTTCTTTAAGGAAGAGTATCTTCAGGTTGCGCAGGAAGTTGGGCGCCTGTTAGCCATTGGCCTACGCCAGCAGCAGCAGGATAAACAGCTAAAGCACTATACAGAGCAGCTTGAATGGCGGGTAGAAGAGCGAACTCAGGAAATCCGCCGTTTGTCAACTCTCCATCAGGCTATATTAAAACATGCCGGGCAAGCGATCGTATCGACCGATATAAATGGGGTTATCCAGACCGCCAACCAGGCCTGTGAACATTTACTAGGCTATCGGCCTGATGAATTAATTGGTCGTCAGACGTACCTCGAACCCGGTACAACTGATCAGCCCTTACCTGTCGTTGTCTATCGATCGGTTACTCAGGATGTGCGTCCGGCTACCCGGTTCGCGGAGATACTGGCTGCCGAAGGCTTTTTCTATTGTGAATGCGTTGCCACTACCAAATCAGGTCGGCTGGTGCCTATTCTGTTAGCCGTCAGTGTTTTGCAGGACGATAACGGGGCGCTTATTGGCTATGTGGGTATTTCGACTGACATATCGGCCCTGAAAAAAGCTGAACTAAGGCTTCAGCAGTCGAATCAGGAACTGAACACCTTTTTTGAAGGGGCGCTGGATATGCACTGTATTGCCGATAGCCGAGGGAATATATGGGCAGTTAATCAGGCATTTCAGGATACGCTGGGGTATTCAGACGCCGAACTCATGCGTATCCCTTTTTTACAGCTCATTCATCCTGATGAGCAGAAATTTGTTTATAAAAATTTGTTAGAAACGATTCTGGATCAGCCTATTCGAAATCAGATCAATCGAATGCGACGAAAAGATGGCTCCTATCGGATCATTGAATGGAATGCCGTCGGAATCAATCAGGTAGTGTACGGATCGGCTCGGGATATTACCGAGCGGCAGGAAGCCGAAAGTCAGCTACGTAGCCTGAATCAGCGGCTGCAATTAGCCACCCAGGCGGCTGGTCAGGGCCTATGGGAAAAAGATTTAATAACGGACTCCTTATTCTGGGATGACCAGATGTGGAAGATTTTTGGTGAGGAATATCGGCAGCCTGATTGGAACTTCGAGAAGTTTCTGGCTATAATCCACCCCGATGATGTGTCTACCTTTCAGGAGCTTACGTTCTCCAGAGCGCAAAATAGCAAGCAATCTGTCGTATCCAGAATTATCCGGCCCGATGGAAGTGTGCGCTACATTGAAGCAAATGGTTTACTAATCCACGATGAAACGGGGAAACCCATACGGGCGATTGGCGTTGCCTGGGATGTAACCAAACGAAAGCTGGCAGAAGCGGCTTTGTTGGAAAGTGAGCAACGTTTTCGAGACATTGCCGACAATGTGGATGAAGTATTCTGGATTCATGCAACAGACCCATTTCGGTTGCTCTACGTCAATTCGGCCTACGAACGCATCTGGAACCGGAGCTGTCAGAGCTTATACGAAAATCCCTTTTCGTTTCTCGATGCCATTTACGAAGAGGATAGGCCGGCCGTTGCGAAAGCGATTAGTCTGTATGAAGTAGGAGAGGAAGTGAGTATTCAGTGCCGGGGAGTCAGGCCGGATAGTACCTTGTTTTGGATGTCGGTCCGTACGTTTATTATTCGCGACGAAACCGGTACCGTCACCCGGCAGATTGGCATTGCCAACGACATCACGAGTCAGAAGGAAAAAGAACTGGTTTTACAGCAATCGCTCCAGCAGGAACAAGAGCTGAACCAACTGAAGTCGCAGTTTGTAGCTACGGCCTCGCATGAGTTCCGAACACCTTTGGCCACCATTCAGTCGAGTGTTGACTTAATTAAATTATACCTGGATCTACCCGTTGCCGATGCCAGGGCATCTATTGAGAAACATCTCTCCGTTATCGAAAAAGAGATCGAGCAATTCAGTGTATTGCTCACGGATATATTGACAATCGGGCGGATTGAGTCCAAAAAAGTAAGCTTTTCTCCCCGGTCTGTCGATGCGGTGTTGCTATGTGAAGAAATAATTGCCACTCATTTCAGCCGTAGAAACGATAACCGGGCTGTCGATTTCAGCGTAGAAGGGGTGCCGCATAGGGTGTATATGGACGATAAATTGATCACCCATGTCATTGTCAACGTACTATCCAATGCCTTCAAATTTTCGAAAAGTAATCCCAGGCTACGAATTGTTTTCGACGAGCAACGTCTTGTCTTCGAGGTGGTTGATCGAGGGATTGGTATTCCTGAGAAAGAGCTATCAGCCCTGTTTCAGGCTTTCTTTCGGGCCAGCAACACAAGTGGGATTCCAGGCACTGGGTTAGGCCTAGTCATTGCCCGGCAGTTTATCGAACTCCATGGCGGTCATTTTGACATTCAGAGCCAGGAAAAGCTGGGGACGATCTGTACGATCTCGCTACCCATCAATATGACTGAACAGACTCTGGTCAGTCCGTAATGGCTTAACTTTTAATTCATTAACAAAATTGCCAAACTAGATTGAATGCATGGCTACACAAATCCTACTCATTGAAGACGACGTTCAGATACGCGAAAATGTAGAAGAGTTGCTGACGTCGCAGGGATTCCAGGTAGAAACCGCTACCAATGGCCGGGAGGGAATAACTCAGGCTATGCTACACCTTCCAGACCTGATCCTTTGCGATATTATGATGCCGGAAGTGAGTGGTTACCAGGTGCTTGAGGTAGTTCGTTCCAATCGACTAATAGCCAATGTGCCGTTTATTTTTCTTACTGCTAAATCAGATACCTCCGATATGCGACGAGGTATGGACCTGGGGGCCGATGATTATCTGACAAAGCCCTTCACCTTTCAGAATCTGCTACGTACGATTGAAAGCCGCTTGAAGCGGGAATATATGCGGAAAATAGACCTTAAAACGCAGATCGATACGTTTCGCCATAAATTAGCCTCCGTAACTGCGCATGAGTATAATACAGCCCTGGCTGGCATCATCGGTATATCATCCCTGCTACTGGATGATTATCAGCAGTTATCCGATGAGGAAACGATTGAAATGATGGGTATGGTCAAAGTGAGTGGCCTGCGGTTGAAACGATCGCTGGATAATATTCAACTTATGGATATATTACAGCAAATCGATCCATCTCGTACTGAGGCTTATGCTTACTTTTCGAAAGGTAGCTCCTGTATTACAGCTGAGCGGGTCGAGAGCCTCATTGAGGCTGTGTTATATAGACTCGACCGGACAATTGGCTACCAGCTCAGCATCCAATCTGTATCGCTTCGAATGTCGGAGGATAGCCTTCGTATATGTCTGGAAGAACTAATTGATAATGCGTTTAAATTTTCCAATGCTACACAGAAAGTGCTTTTGGTCGGCGTTTGTGATGACAATCAGTATCGGCTGACATTTACCAATACAGGGCAACCGTTTAAGGCATGTTACCATGACCAGATCGCCCCTTACACCCAATTTGATCGCCAGCAATACGAGCAGCAAGGATTCGGACTGGGCCTGGCGATTGTCAAACGAATTTTAGAATTGAATCAGGGGCAACTGTGTATTTCCAGCAAATCGGACGACGAGACGACTGTATCAATATGGCTGCAACTGGATGAGTAGGCCGAGATAGTCTGAAATAAAGCGAACAGGATGCTTAAGTAAAACGCGCCCGTAATGCCCGAAGGGCTGGCAAGCCGATCCCGCTTGCATCGAAGCCTCCATCGACGGCAATCATCTGGCCGGTGATATAAGAGGCCTTTGGCGAGCAAAGGAAGACGACCGTTTCGGCAATATCCTGTTCAGTGGCTGAGCGATTCAATGGAATTCCATCGTAATAGGCCTTAATAATCTCCGGTGAATGGACGGCTTCGGCTAGCTTCGTTTTTACCGGTCCTGGTGAAACACAGTTTACCCGGACACCATAATCGCCAAGTTCAATCGCCAATTGTTTGGTCAAGTGAACCACAGCCGCTTTTGAGGTGCCATAGGCTACCCGTAACGTACTGGCCCGAAGTGCCGAGATGGAGGCAATATTGACAATAGAACCCTGGCTTTCTTTTAAAGCCGGTATAACGGCCTGAGAACAAAGGAAAACACCATCCAGATTGGTGGCCATAATGGTGCGCCAGATGTCGAAATCTGTTTTTTCCAGTGGCTCGAATACCGCTACCCCAGCATTATTGATCAGCGCATCGATCCGCCCAAACGTGGCCAGCACTTTCGAGGTCATTTCCTGAACCCTATCGGGAATAGAAACATCGCATACAATAGGCAACGTACTAGCTAGATTGGCTGAAGCCAACTGGAGTTCGGCTTCATCGCGATCGACCATCGCAACTTGCCAGTCATGTTCCAGAAACAATTTTGTGGTGGCCAGACCGATACCCCTGGCGGCACCTGTTACGATGGCAATTCTGTTCGACATGTGTTTAGGCCACTTCGGGCAAGCGAGGAATAGGTGTTGTTGTGGCTACGTTTGTAGGCAGTGCAAAGTAGCGAAAAGTCTTTCTGATTTTTCGTAAAAAGCTACCCAAAGCTGCTTCACTACCCATTCCCCTATCCATGAACAGAAACAGACAGTCGGCTATTTTCTGTTAACTGCCTCGCTGGTGAGCCATAGACGATCCGGCCCTGGCGTCCTCGCTATTTTTTTACAAAATGATAAGTTGCCCATGATGTATTGCCACTGGCATCGGTTTCGGTGGGGGATTCACCAACAAGAACAGTCACTGTCGTTGAGCCACTGGTAGCAGAACCAACAAATAGTTTTTCCAGCACAAACGGCTTAGGAAGGGTAGGGGCTGTCAGGGTTAACGTACCATCGTCAATGTCTTTCCCTTGCACGCGGGTAACTTTTAGAGCCCATCGACCAGGTTTGTTCGTCGTGCAGTTCCAGTTGCCCGTTGTTCCCGACTGGCTGGCATTATCCCAGTCGGAACCCGAAAGGATACAACCGTCATACGAGCCGTCAGCATAGAAACTATAAGCCAGTCCTTCACCCGACTTGCCGAGTAGTCGTTGCGGCATGCCAGCATCCTGAGCATAGACATTCGCTTCTTTAAGTTCCCACCGACCAAGCAGACTGGTAAACGAATCGGGCTGCGGGGTTGGGTTATCGGTGTTGCTGCTGCATCCAGCACCGGAGTTACCAAAAAGGATAGCCATCAGCAGGCCATATGTCGCTAGCTTTTTCATGATTTTGTGTTTAATAATTACCTGCCAGCCTGATAAATAGCATACAAAAGGGCTTTACTAATGCGTTGACTCGCCTTTTTACCCAGGTGTCCCTGGCCATCGCTGTCTACACCATTTACCTCCGATGGGTCGGTAGCACTGGCGCGGTTTTCCTGGCAGATGCGGGGGACATTAGCTTGCTGGCAGGTTCCCTCGTTGGTTTCTATAGCCTGTAGGTCGAAGATTACATCCGTTCCTTTAAAGGTGTCTTTCATCCACTGTCCTACGTTGGCTTTGGCTGCGTTACCTTCTTCGGCAGAGGTCGAATACACGAGTGGGGGTGTTATATGAACGAACCGAAGTCCGGGAATTTGTTTTCGTAGCTCATCCATAAAGGTTTTATAAGCCGTTTTTACCTGATCGCGGTTGGTGTCCAGCACATCGGCATAGCCGAATTTGAACACCGCAATGTTCAAGGTTGTCTTGCTCCGTAAAGCAACTTCAGTGAAAATCCGTATTTTTTCGTAGGGATTGCCGTTCGAAATACCGCCTACATCGACGAAAATACCGCCCCGTAAGCCCCGACCTTCAGAGCCTTTATCAGCTCGATCCTGCGCTCCAAAGTACTCAAATGGACTACCGTTGGCTTTGGCTCCTTCTTCCAGATCCTGGCCAACAGATTGATGCAGAAACAGCGTATTCCAGCGTTTGATCCGATCTCTCTCGCTGCCAGATAGCTTATCCCAGGCGTCGATACCAGCCAGACCCACAATACCGGGTTGCCCATTCCCCAGCGTTGTTGAACCCGGTGTTGAAGGAGTGGACGAATTACCGGAGTTCGGATCAGGCTGAAGATCGTTAGAAGGGTTGCTGCAACTGACCAGCAGGAGTAAAAACAGGAGCTTTTTCATAATCGGAATCGACGTTGACGGTCCGAAACTGCTGAGAGGAGGCCGTTTGCACAATCCTGAATCGACTAACGACCGTTTGAATCGACGAACAGCATCCGTATTGAGCCAACGGTAAGCAGTGTAAACTGAAAAGCACTTACTTTTGGGTAACTGACCGTTCCTGTGATGCCTTCGACTACCTATTCCTGCCTGATTGTTGATGACAGCGAGATTGATCGGTTGACGGCGCTGGCTCACGCACGACAATACCCGATGCTCGAGGTAATAGGGATGTTTGAATCGGCTACTGATGCCTTGCCGTTTTTACAGGAGCATCCCGTAGAGGTTTTGCTGCTCGATGTAGATATGCCTGGCCTGAATGGGATTGAGCTTCGGGCCAGGCTGATGCAGATTCCGGTATGCGTGTTCATTACGGCCTATCCCGATTACGCTGCCGAAAGCTTTGCCGTCGATGCGTTCGATTATCTGGTAAAGCCCATCCGGGCTGAACGATTCAGGCACACCATGGACCGCATCGGGCATTTTTTTGAATTGAACCGAAAAGCGCAATTGTTCGATCTGAGCCTGGGAGCTGATACCGTGTTCATCAAAGACGGCCATCGGCAAGTTAAATTGAAGCTGCATGAGATTGTATACCTGGAAGGGCTGAAAGATTATACCCGGATCGTAACACCCACCCAGCAATACACAGTACTGTCATCCATCGGGACCTTGCTACAGAACAGCTCATTTGGATCGTTTCTCCGTATTCACCGTAGTTACGCTGTTCAGCGACACTTTATCGACCGAATCGAACCCCAGCAGATTCAGGTTCAGCAGTTTACTTTGCCAATTGGCCGTAGCTACCGGTCGACGCTGGACGAACTGATTGCCCGTCAGCAAACCAGCCGATTTGCCTGAGAGCATCGATAATCGTTTTCCGTATGCGTCAATTTTTATTGATTATATTCCTCGTTATGGCTGTGCCTGTGTTGGCACAGAAGCAGGGTCGGGCGCTCATCGACTCGCTGGTGGGCGAACTGCCTAAAGCGGTTAACGATACCGTTAAAGGGAGGCTTTACCGGGTTATTACCGAGGAATCGTTTTTTATCAATGTCGATCAGGCATTGCATTATAGCCGATTGGGTTTACAACACACAACCCGCATGAAATGGCAACGGGGTATTGGTGTGTTTAATGCCTACATGGGTAGGGTTTACAACGAAAAAGGTAACTATGACTCCAGCCGATATTATTTGCTGAAAGCTATTACCATCTATAAAAAACTAGGCGATACATGGAATCTGGCCAGTACGACCAACAACCTTGGTGTTGCCGAACAGAACATTCGGTCAAATTACCCGGCGGCTACCCGCTATTATTTCGAGGGGCTGAAATATGCCGAAGCTGCTGGCGATAACTACCTGATTGGCTTATGTCTTGACAACATATCCGAAATTTACCGGATACAGAAAAACTTTCCGAAAGCCCTGCAATTTGGCCAAAAGGCCCTCATACTCCGCCAAAAGCAGGGAAATCCCGACATCAACGCCCGTCGTGAATATGCTATGGCGCTGAGTAGCATGGCCGCCCTGTATACGCAGATGGAGGATTGGCCCAAAGCCCGTGACTATGGGTTTAAGGCATTGGCTGAACATCAGAAGGTCGATAATCAGGAGGGAATGGCTAAAACCTACGGTAATCTGTCGGTTGCGATGCAGCGTGATTATCCACAAAAAATCGCCTATGCGCGCAAAGCCAAACAACTATGGGATCGTATTAATCCGCAGCATCTGGAAGCCGTTAATAATCAGGCCAATCTGGGTGTCGCCTACCTGGACCTGGTACGCGTTGATTCATCGGCCAATACCTCCGTTTTACCGGCTAGTCGAACGGCTCGGCTACAACTGGCAGAACGTTACCTTACCGAAGCAGTTCGGCTTAGTAGCATGAAGGGCGAAGTGGGTGATCAGGCCCATTTTCGGGCTAATCTGGCCGAACTACAGGCATTGATGGGGAATTATAAAGCGGCCTATGAGCATTTCAGGACGGCTCAGAGTTTACAGGATTCGCTCTATTCGCAGGAGACCAAAAATAGAATTGCCCGGCTGGAAGGGCAACGTGAAATAGCGCTTCGCGACAAGCAGCTTGAAGTCAATCGGTTAGTGATCGCTGGGCATAAACGTCAGCAGGCCGCTTTGTTAGTAGGTGTTGGGTTATTACTGGTAATTGGCGGACTGCTCTATTGGCAAAGTAGAATCCGCCAGCGTACAACGAATACCTTGCTCCGTCTGAATCAGGAACTTGACGACGCTAACCAGGTGAAGACACGTTTTTTTGCCATCCTGAGCCATGATCTGCGTAGCCCAATTGCCAACCTGATCAGCTTTTTGCATCTGCAACGTACGAGCCCTGACCTGCTTACGCCTGACCAGACGGTTTATCATCAGCAAAAAATTACGGAAGCGGCCGAAGGATTACTCGATTCAATGGAATCAATGTTACTCTGGAGTAAGAGCCAGATGCAGCAATTCCGTCCCACTGTAAAAATAATTCCGGTACAATCGCTGTTCGATTATCTACAACGGTTTTTTGTGGGAGAAACACAGATTCTGTTCCGCTTCGAAGCGCCCCCAGGGTTACAGGTGGCTACTGATGAAGACTATCTCCGTACCATCATGCAGAACCTGACCAGTAACGCCGTCAAGATACTGGCTAATCAGTCTGATGCGTACATACACTGGCAGGCCCGGCTTGAAGAAGAGCAAGTGGTGCTCATTATTAGCGATAATGGCCCTGGTATGTCGGAAGGACAGTTGGCTGCCTTGTATACCAGCGATGCCGCGATAGGTGGTAAAAGTGGGTTAGGGTTACATCTTATCCGTGATCTGGCTCGGTCAATTGCGTGTCAGATCAGCGTTCGGTCTGATCCTGGTAACGGTACAGAGTTTCGATTGTCATTTACGTAAAATGTATCAACGTTCTGGGGGCAGACGGTTTTCAGCCATAACAGAGCAGATGGATTAGAGTGATCGCTGGGCGTTAATCAAGCAAATTGCTTTAGCTGATACTGACGAGTCAAACCTACCAATACGAATATAAAACCAGTGAACCATGCGTTGGCATCGCTAATGTTTGAGGGATCAAGGACAATACTTGTGGAGCAACTTGGATTAAGCATATAA
>NZ_MKUD01000018.1 GCF_001898575.1 Spirosoma sp. 48-14 | reverse complement strand
TCACAAACCTAGAAAAATACAACGCCCTCCACAAGTATTGGCCTTGATCCTTTATACCCGCTTTTCTAGGCGACCAACCCCTGTAAGCAACGGCTAAAGAAGCATATAAAAAAAATCCCCGCGCTCAACTTGGCGCAGGGATTCCGTACCCACCGTAACTTGTACTTAACCTAAAATGTTGTATTGCGGTTTGTCCCGCACTTGTTGAATAGGAATATTATGTTTGCAGCGAACTGCTTTTTTCCTCATCAATTGTACTCCCTTCCTTACACACCCCGCCCCTGAATCAGGCGTAGAAGTATGGCAATCACTGCAATCACCAGCAATACGTGTATCAAATTGCTGCTACCAATTCCTGTCCCAAGCACACCTAAGAAGCCCAAGAGCCAGATAATGATTAGAATGACTGCAATGGTGTAAAGAAGGTTTCCCATGTCATTTCCCTTGAGTAAATCAGAATAGCCACCTTGTAATCGATTAACTAGTTAGAAAAAGTTGTGCCAAGAATCGTTAGAACTTAGAATTATTGACGTTAAATGGCCTATAGGCTTGGAAATGAGCTTTTAATTGATGTTTACGGATTGGCAGGAATGTTACTTTGGGAAAAATCAATAAATGAAAACTGTAGAATATATTCCACAGGTGTAGAATAAACGTGGAAAAATAGCGCGCTTCTTTAGGTAACGAGCGATGCGCTTCAATTTTCTGCAAACAGTATTTATTACACAAATAATTAATCTATTGGGTATTAATGCGTGTTGCTACCTCAATTTAGGATGTTTAAACATTTTCGGCACATATTTTATTAAGGTATAAGGTAACGAACGTTTATGAAACAGGATGAGTCTTGGCTAGCATGGTAACACGAGTAAATACAGGACAACAATTCAGACCAATTGTCATGAATACAGCATCTCAGGCAAAGCGTGTTTTAATTGTCGATGATGAGGCTGATATCTGCTTATTGTTGTCGGGGCTTTTAAGGCGCTTAGGCTATCAGCCTACATGTGCTCATTTTATTGAAGAAGGGCGCCAATGGTTGCACACTCAAAAATTCGACGCTATATTCTTAGATCTTAATTTACCTGATGGATTAGGTTTCGACCTGCTGCCCTCTATAAAAGAAGATCAGAACGAAGCAAAAGTAATTATGATCAGTGCTTTCGATGGACAGGCAGAGCGTCGACGAGCTACTGAACAAGGAGCCGATTACTTTATTGGAAAGCCGTTTACGCGTCGTTCGGTTGAAATGGCTTTGCAAACCATTCAGGTTTGAGTAACTTTGTTCATACAGCTTGGATAGATTTTTTCGTTGTTCATAAATGGGACATGGTCTGTCTGAACAAGTTCAATGCTTCTTCATGGAAAAAATTCTGATTATTGACGATAACAATGACATATGCCTGTTGCTAGAGCGTTTTCTGAGCAAACAAGGCTATAAAACTGCGTCGGTACAGCGTGGGGATGATGGGTTAGTCCTGTTGAGAAAAGAAGCATTTGAACTAGTCATTTGCGATTTTAAACTTCCTGATATTGATGGTCTTGAAATGCTTCGTCGTATCAAGGTCATGCATCCTACCACTGCCGTCATTATCATCACGGGCTACTCCGACGTTCGAATGGCTGTGCAAACAGTCAAACACGGCGCTTATGATTACGTAACAAAGCCGCTTTATCCCGACGAAATCCTGTATACCATTAAGGCAGCTCTTGAGCGACGGGCTCAATCGCTTAACCAGGCGAAAAGTGCTACTTCGCCCAATGGTTCTGCCACAGCTACCAAAACGAGTGGTGCCAGGACGGCCCCGGCCAAAACGGCTTTAGCTCCGGACGGAAAACGGTTCATCTTTGGAAAAAGTCGCGCTGCTGAGCAACTTCAGAAACACATTGACTTAATTGCTCCGACAGATATGTCGGTGATTATAACGGGTGAGACGGGTACTGGAAAAGAATTTGTAGCCAACGCGATCCACCTCAAAAGTAAACGGGCTGATAAACCATTTGTGGCTATCGACTGTGGCGCTCTGAGTAAGGAACTGGCTGGTAGCGAACTGTTTGGTCACATCAAGGGATCATTTACGGGGGCTATGTCGGATAAGGCGGGCAGTTTTGAATACGCCAACGGCGGTACTATATTCCTGGATGAAATCGGTAACCTTTCGTACGACAATCAGATAAAGCTACTACGTGTGTTGCAGGAACGTAAGATCCGGCGTATTGGTAGCAACCAGGATATTCCCGTCGATGTCCGGATTATTGTCGCTACGAACGAGGATTTGCGTGAGGCCGTTCGGCAAGGAAAATTCCGGGAGGATATCTATCATCGGATTGCCGAGTTCGAAATGCATTTATCGCCTTTGCGGGAGCGCAAATCGGATATTATGATCTTTGCCGATCACTTCCTTGAAGTCGCTAATCAGCAGCTAGAGAAAGACATTCTGGGGTTTGAGGAAGAGGCTAAAGAGAAGCTGAAGGATTACTACTGGCATGGTAATCTGCGTGAGTTGCAGAACGTGGTGAAACGAGCTGTACTGCTAACACCCGGTGACTACATCGAAGCTGACGTATTGCCACAGGAAATTATTTCTCCGCAATATTTCAGTCCGGAAGAAACGGTGCCTGCCAACATTCAGATCAATTATGATCCGGCTCGTCCAGGAATTCCTGTATTCACACAATCGGGAGGTAACCTGAAATCGGTATCGGAAAATGCCGAGCGGGCTGCCATCCTGAAAGTGCTTGAGAAAACAGGTTATAACAAAACCAAAGCCGCTGAAGTCCTCAATATCGATCGCAAAACGCTGTATAACAAGCTTAAAGCCTACGATATACATTTGTAAAGAGCGAAAGTGCGCATGAGTGAAAGAGCGAACTATTAGCCAGAGTAGGCTATTCGCTCTTTCACTCATGCGCACTTTCGCTCTTTACAAGTTCTGCTAAGACAGGAAGGTGATCAGCGACGCGAATTCTTCGTAGTAGAGGGGGGGGGGACGAGGCCCGTAGGCATCACAGCGTTTTCAATCTCACGGCTCAAGGTATCTAAAGCATTGATCGTATAGGCCTATCCGGTAATGTTGCGTAGAAGACTGGATTCGTTACTTCTTATGCAACAAATCCAGTGTAACTCTTTCCGCAGAGGAGCATTGATTGATGACCAGCGAGGTCTTAAACAATGGGAGCCCAACCTTTCGCGTATTCCCGACTCCAGAGTTTCATGGCGTCTTTATCGTGGATATGGCCATTTTTAGGGTCTATATCGAGCGATTTATTCGTTCGATAAGCGATGTTGGCTAAGTGGCAAAGTAACGTACTTCTGGCCCCTTCTTCAATGGTAGATGCCTGTTTCTCTTTACCCCGTACCGCTTCGAAGAAATTAACGACATGTCGGGTAGTCATATCTCCCCCGCCACCTAACGCTGTTCCGGCTTCGTTGCCCTGCGATTTACTGCTTTTCACTTCTTTGCCATCCCGGTCGAATAGTTTATAGCCATTTCGATCAACGTATACACTGCCATTGGTGCCGTAAATGATAGTGCCCCGGTCGCTGCCGTAGGTTTTGTAGCCATTCCGGCTTTTGCCATCCCACTTAATGATTTTATTGCCCGGAAAACGATAGGTCGCATCCATGGTGTCGTACATGACCCAGCCATCATTCAGGAAGTGGCGTTTGGCCGCTTCTACCGTAACGTGTTCGGGAAATTCTACCTGCAAAGCCCAGCGAGCTACGTCCAGCTCATGCGTAGCATTGTTGCCCGCTTCGGCTGTTCCATAGAGCCAGCCATACCAGTGCCAGTTGTAGTCCCATGTGTCGTGGGTATAGTCCATACGGGGAGCGGGCCCCTGAAACAACTCCCAGTCGAGGCCTTGCGGTACGGGTGCTGCCTTCGGAACAGGGACTTCGCCCCGGTTGGCAACATAAAAGGCTACCGCTTTATACGCTGTTCCGATAACGCCCTTGTGAATCTGATTGATGATATCGATCGACTCAACTGCCGAACGCTGCTGATTTCCCATCTGAATGACCTTGCCGTACTTTTTCTGGTATTCGACCAGAATTTCGCCTTCGCGTGGGTTGTGGCTGCACGGTTTTTCGACATACACGTGTTTGCCTCCCTGCACAGCCAGGCAGGTGCCGGGAGTATGCCAGTGGTCGGGTGTGGCATTGATCAGCACATCGACGTTTTTATCGGCAATCACCTTGCGGAGATCGTTTTCCAGTTTGGGCTTGTAATCGATGTATTTCGAAAATTTTTGAAGCGCTGATTCCCGCTGTTTTTGCATAACATCGCAGAGGTACATCAACTCGACATTACTTTCTTTTCGTGAAATGGGTTCATAATAAGCGCCCAGTCGTCGGCCAAGTCCGGCAATGGCAACATGAATGCGTTCGTTAGCGCCAATAATTTTGGCATAACTTTTAGCCGACATGCCTAGGCCACCGATCGTAAAACCCGCAGTACCTAAGGCCGCTTTTTTAATAAACTCTCTTCTGGAATTGTTCATCCTATTCAGGTTATAAAAATGCGTGTGTATTGATTTTTCTGCTCACTTATTAGTAAATGAATGCTACGAGAAATTTCTACCCGTTTTGCCCTCCAGGAGCGACAAAGCTGTAAGTTGATATAGTACGATTATGCTAGACTAAGAGTAAAAATTGCGATACGGATACTCGCCGATATTTTCAAAACGATCCTGTTATGTTTGCAGAAATGGTTCGATATTGACCTGATACCCCAATGAACGACTCACTGTCTTCCGCGATTACGATCCGTGTAATAACGCCCGAACAAACCTATCCACTTCGCCATGCGGTGCTCTGGCCCGATAAACCGTTTGAGTATGTGAAAGTAGAAAATGATTCCGAAGGATACCACTTTGGCGCCTTTCTGGCGGATGACCTGGTGGCTGTGATTTCCCTGTTTGTTGATGGAGGGATGGCCCGTTTCCGAAAATTTGCCGCCCGGCCCGACTACCAGCGACGTGGAATTGGTACCCAACTCCTGAATCAGGTTATTGACGAGGCTCGTCGGCTGGGCGCGACCACACTCTGGTGCGATGCCCGTCTGGATGCGGCTGACTTTTACCGACGTTTCGGGATGGAGGCTGTCAGTGATGTGTTTTACAAGGGGCCGATTCCATATGCCAAATTTTCGCGTACCTTGCTATGAATCATCTCCTAACGCCTAACTGATTTATGAAAACGATTTTAACACTGCTAGTAGGAATAGCTTTGGTTGCTTTGGCTACTCCGTCAAATGCACAAACTACGGTTGCGGATTCAGTCGCTCTCAAACCATACACAGGCTCGTATACCTTTGAAAGTGGGAGCCCCATTCAGAAATTTACGTTGACTGCTGATAAAGGGGAATTGTATGGCGAGGCCGACAGCTATGGCAAAAATAAGTTATTGAAGCAGGACAAAGCCGATACGTTCAAGTCAACAAGTTCGTATGGCTCTGTAATTACCTTTATCTGGGATGCGGCTACCAAAGCCGTGACGGGTTTCTCGATGGCTATTGAAGGATCGACGCTGACCGCAAAAAAGGATTAGGCGTAACCAAATGATTAATCATGGAGTTGAGTCATTGCAGTAAGCTACGTATTGACTCAACTCAACGATGAAAATCATACCTTATCTTTTTACAACGGCTGTACTTTCAGCCGCTTTTCTGGCCTGTAGTCAGAAGAAAAATACCGATCAGTCCAGCGATTCGGTAGCCATGGTCGATACTACCATTGAGCTGCCCGCTCCATACGCTACCAAATCGTCAACTAAATTTAGTAACGTGGTCGGCTGGCCGGAAGGCAAAATACCAAAAGCCCCTGCTGGGTTTACCGTTACCGAATTTGCCCGTGATCTGAAGAGCCCTCGTTGGATTTACGAAGCCCCCAATGGCGATATCTTTGTTGCTGAGGCTAATACCGAACAAAATGGTCTGAAAGAAAAGGTGATAAATGCCGCTTCGGATAAAGGTAAATCGCAGGAAACGGGCACCAGCGCCAATCGAATCACACTCTTTCGGGATACGAACCAAGATGGTAAACCTGATCTGAAAGAAACCTTCCTGACAGGCCTGAATCAGCCATTTGGCATGTTGGTCTTGGGAAACTATTTCTATGTTGCCAACACGGATGGTCTATTTCGCTACGACTACAAAGCGGGCCAGACAACGATGAAAACACCAGGCAAGAAGATCGTGGATTTACCGGCTGGCGGCTACAACAATCACTGGACGCGGAACCTGCTGGCTGGCCCTGATGGAAAGAAAATCTATATCTCTGTTGGGTCGGGAAGTAACGTGGGTGAAAACGGCCCTGAAAATGAAATCCGTCGGGCCAATATTCTGGAAGTTAACCCCGACGGTACGGGCGAACGCATTTTCGCGGCTGGCCTGCGAAATCCGGTAGGTATGGATTGGGAGCCAACGACAAGCGTGTTGTATACGGCCGTCAATGAGCGTGATGAACTGGGTGATGATCTGGTGCCAGATTACCTGACCAGTGTTAAAGAAGGCGCTTTTTATGGCTGGCCTTATGCCTATTTTGGCCAGCACGAAGATCCACGTCGGAAAGGAGAACGGCCTGATTTAGTAAAAAAGACGATCGTACCTGATGTGCCGCTGGGCTCGCATACCGCTTCTCTGGGATTGGCTTTTTACGATAAAACACAGTTCCCGGCTCATTACCAGAATGGGGCATTTATTGGCCAGCATGGTTCCTGGAACCGCTCACAGCTTGTCGGATATAAAGTTGTTTTTGTTCCTTTCCAAAATGGGAAACCCGGTGAACCAGAAGACTTTTTAACCGGATTCCTTACAGGTAATGATAACGAAGCCTATGGGCGACCTGTTGGCGTTACGGTGCTTAAGGATGGGGCAATGTTCGTGGCCGATGATGCCAGTGGGCGCATCTGGCGGGTTTCGGCTACGAAGTAAAAATGGCTTTAAATAGAACATCCCGAAAACGTAACGCTTTCGGGATGTTCTATTTAAAGCAGGTAACAATTGCTAAAACTGATACATCAGCCTGACTCGCAGGCCAACGGTCGTATTGTTTTCCCAGCTTGGCCCTGGCAAAGTAGCCACTGACGTAGGGAGGGTAAGCGTAGGTATACCTTGTAGTACCCACCCCTTACGTTGCCACTCAAGACCCGTGCTAAAGGTGAATCCGCTAAATAAATCCGTTCCACAATCGGTACTGAAATCGATCTGGTTGAAACCTCGTTGCGGAACCCGGTAGTAATAGGTAACTTTTTCCTTGCTGCTCAGATTCATAAACGTACCCATCGTAGGCTGGAACGTCAGCGACCGGGACAACGGAACTCGATAACCTACCGTAATTGGAATCTGCATGCGAATAACCCGCGTGTCGATATCGAGAACGTCACTATCATAATTGACCGTTGGGGGAAGCTGACGACCAAATTCCTGCTTGAAATTCCGACGAGTACGGGTATCAAAATCATAGGCTGTCAGAAATGTACCGCCCAGATAGACCGCCCGGCTTAGGCCAACCCCAACCATAACGTTTTTGCCAATTGGCATTTCGGCAAACGCACCAGCGCTCCAAAGATGGGCACTCACCTCTCCACCTATACCCGCCCGGAATTTAGCAATGGCGGGTTCGATTCGCTGGCTTTCGGGGGCTTGCGTCTGGCCAGTAACCACAGTTGTACGGGTAGGACGCATCCGGCGGGCACGTTGTGCAAGAAGCGCATTCCAGTTCGCGTTGTCGGTCGATAAAGGACGGCCTGCCAACAGTTCATAGTTGCCCGCTGGGGCACTCTGTGTGCGTTCCGTTTCCGTAGACTGCGGCTCATTTATAGCTACTACTCCCTCAGTATCGACCACCGAATTGGCAGGCTTAGCCGATGAATTGACCGGACTATTATCCCGGGTCCCCGAATAATTTCCCTTTGTCCCGGATGGAACGTTTCGTGTTTGGTTGTCGCGAGAATTGATGCTCCGATCCCGGCCGCTTGCCACTCGCTCTTCTGGCTGATTCAGGCCGGCAGGAGTTGAGTGTTCATGGATGATGGCAGTCTGGTTAGGCGCATTAGAGGTACTATCATTCGTTAACGGAGTAGAGGAAACACCATATGGGCTGGTTTTAAGGTTCTTGTTTAGGTTACGTTCCTGACGCGACAGACTACCTGTGGAAGGCGCACGACTAGCCGTGGCGTAGCGTTGTTCAGGAGGTGTTTCGGTTGGCTGTTTAAATCGATCACGCAAGGGGATATCCAGACGTGGTTGTGCCGGAGTCGTTATATACCGGGTAATGTAGACCGTATCGTGACGAGTGGCTACCTCCTCTTTCAGGGCAGACGCAGTCAGCGACTCATGCTGTTGCAGCGGTTGATGGATTCCTTCAGCCTGCGATACATCCGGCCGATCACCCTCAACAGATTTAGGCACAGTCTGATTGCTGGCAGGCTGTTTTTTCAGTTGCCCAATGGTTTCACGCAAGTGGTTAATTTCGGTACGTTGCCAGACGCTGTAGGCGATCAGCAAGGCCGTGCTGACGCTGGCTGCTGCCAGTAGCCAGGGCTGCCCTGTCCAGACACCCCCGCTAAAGGGCTTACCGGTAGCCGTCGGACCGGCCTGAGGAGGACCAGCCTGATGCAGGGTTGCCTGCATTCGGGCCCAGTCTTTTTCAGTAAATTCCGGCCGAATACTTTCCAGTTTTCGCCGGATAATATCGGAAAATCGGTCAGTGCTCATGATATGGAAAGCCAGCCCCAGGGCCAGCCTTTTCGTAAAAAGGATACGCTTGTTTGATGAGTAATTGTAATTTTTGTCGGGCGCGGGCGTAATTGGAGCGCACCGTCGCTTCATTATGGTTCAATATTCCTGCAATCTCGTGTAGGCTATAGCCATCCACTACATGCATCATAAATACAGTACGGTAGGTAGGGGTTAATTGTTGAACTAATGCCAGGATTTCTTCGGCAGCAATCTGATCGACGACGTTTTCGTCAAACGCTACCTGCTCGCCAGTTTCCAGTGACGTATGCTGATCAAAACGATGGTTCTTTCGGTAGTGACTGATAGCCGTGTTGACCAGAATAGTACGTAGCCAGGCTTTGAACGGTAAGGTTTCGTCGTAACTATCCAGATGCTGAAAGGCTTTAAGAAAGCCCTCATTCAGAACATCTTCGGCCTCTTCGACATTGGAGGTATACCGTAGACAGATGCTTTTAGCGTACCCAAAAAATTGCTTGAACAGCGTCCGTTGGGCACGGGGGTCGTTGGTACGACAAGCCCTTATGACGCTAAGCAGGTCATTTTCGGAGAACGAAGATGATTTGCGAAAAAACAAAGTTCTGTCAGATTTACGTAAACGCCCTGATTGTAAATACTTAATTCATTCAATTCGTATGAGCTGTGTCGATTCGCCAGATCTTTTTACGCAGCCTTCTGGAAATCAAGGGGAAAGGCCGGTATAGTACTAAATCTTGCGTATCAGTCGAACCCGTAATAAACGATTATTTACTACTACGCTCTTTAACCGTATAACGTTGCAATTATTGTTTAAGTTGATAATTAATTTCTATTTCTTGCCACAGTTTGCGGGCCAATAACGTAACGATAGGAAATGGGTTTATTCAGCCTATTGGCATCACCGAATGAATGTGCTGGTTATTGGCGATGAACATACATATGGGTATGGCTTGCCAGGAGGAAAGTTAAACTATATCGGTCATTTTATCCGGCAAATCAGCCGGGCTGGTCAAACTGTTACTGTTGAAGCCTACGCGCATCTGACCATTCCGCAGATTGTAGCTACGTTATCGCAATTGCCTCTTAATCGCTATGATCTGATTGTTGTCCAATTGGATGCTTCGCTCCTTCAGTCGGCTCACGGTCAGTTGCACTGTGCTAACACGTTGGCTACACCTATATTGCCATATTCATCTGTTCGGTTCAAACAGTCGGACGGATCAGCTTTAAAGAATCGCCTGAGTGCGGTTCGGGATGGCGTCCTGTCGTTTGTGCGGCCTAACCGTTCGCTTATATTTTCCTGCTTATTAAAGAAATTAAAGCCGTATCGGCATAGTGTGTTGCTGCTGACTCCATTTCCGCACCTGAATCGAGTTGATCAGTGGCTACAACAACGGAGTCGAACCATTGTACTTAATGAGGCTGATGACCAGTTATTCAGTGTTTTTGATACGGATTCGGTGATTCGCCCTAAAGAAGAATATTTTATTAATAGCGATGGCGACCATCTGAATGCTATTAGCCATGAGATACTGGGCCGTTCGCTGTTCGATTTTTATTTATCTGCCCCAACAATTGTTACCGTTCAGACAATCAAGCGTGAAGAATAAATAGTGGATTACAGTATCCGGTTTTTGGTTAGCTGATACGAAAGCAACCGTGTGTCAGCTAACCAAAAACCGAAAATTAGAGTTTAAATCCGGGCTTTTTAGACAACGCATCGTAACGGAGTAACGCTTCCAGATAGTAATAGTCTGCATAAATAATTGGGGTATCTACTTCACTCTTGGCTGGTTTGTGACCAACGCTGTGTTTCAGGATGAAGTGATTGTTCTCTCCCAAATTGGCTTTATAGGCCGGGCTCGACAGGCTTTCCAACATTTTCACCGCTGCCTGATAATATGTTTTGGCCGAAGGGCCGCCGTATGTGCACAGTTCAAGCAGAGCAGAAGCCGTAATGGCTCCGGCCGAAGCATCCCGCTCTTCATTCGGAATATTGGGGGCATTGAAATCCCAATACGGAATCTTATCGGCAGGTAGGTTCGGATGATTCAGGTAGAAGTCAGCAATATGTCGGGCAAAGTCGAGGTACTTTTTATCTTTCGTTTCGCGATACATGACCGTAAAGCCGTATAACCCCCAGGCTTGCCCACGTGCCCAGGCCGAATTATCGGCATAACCTTGCGCCGTTTTCTTCGCTGCTACCGTTCCATCGGGGTTGTAACAAACGACGTGGTAGCTGCTGTAATCAGGACGATAATGGTTCTTGATGGTATTATCGGCATGGGTAACGCAGATGTTATAAAACTCCTTATTGCCCGACCGTTTGGCCGCCCAGAATAAAAACTCCAGATTCATCATGTTGTCAATGATAACCGGGTAGTCATAATTCTGAAATTTATTCCACGACTTAATTACACCCACTTTAGGATTGAACCGAGTCGATAGCGATTTAGCACCTGTGAGCATGATGGGTGGGTAGGTCTCGTTCTTAGTCAGGCGATAGCCATTCCCAAACGGGCAGTAGATCATAAAACCCAGGTCGTGTGTCCCTGTATTGTATTGTTCCTTTGCCACAGCCATAGTCCATTTATTGGCGGCTTCCTTCCACATGGGCGCCTTCGTCCGTTCGTAGATATGCCAGAGCGAGCCGCCAAAGAAGCCACTGCACCACCAGTCTGATTTCCGATCATCGGGCGATCCATCAGGCTTGGTCGACTGGGGGAATTTAGTCGTGTCGGGATGGCTTTTCAGCATGCCCTGATATTGCTGGGCGGCAAACGTAAACTCTTTATCAACATTAATGGACGATTGCGCAAATGCTGTACTGACCAGCATCACCAGCAAAAAGGGTAGGAGCGATTTCATTCGTTTTATCCGAGGAGGCCAGGGTTGGTGAAGGATGGCCTAAAAAGAAAGAAGTATAAATGCAGCTGTTTATAACCTTTCGGATGCTGAATTGATCGGATAATCTATAAAAACAGTCAGGGGGAGAACCTGATTAACTCAGATTCTCCCCCTGAACACGTCTATGGTTAGTTAGCCTGGAGGCTCTTTTCTGTTATGCGTGTACTTTCTGCTGAGCTGGTTTTGGCGTTTCCCCAGCTTGCGGTTCAACGGGTTTCACATCTTTCCGCCGGGTCATGTAGGTGTAAATAACTGGTACTACATACAAGGTAAGAACCAGCGAGAAAAGTAAACCTCCCACAATCACAATCCCCAGTGGTACGCGGCTTTTTGAGGCTGAACCCAACGCCATTGCCAGCGGCAGTGCGCCAAAGGCAGCTACAAGGGTCGTCATCAGAATCGGACGAAGGCGCAAGGCTGCCGACTCCGCAGCCGCTTCAAATTTATTTTTGCCCAATAGCCGCTGTTCATTGGCAAATTCCACAATCAGAATTCCGTTTTTCGTAACAAGACCCACCAGCATGATAATCCCGATCTGGCTGAAAATATTCAGCGTCTGGTTAAACATCCAGAGCGAGAAGACGGCCCCAGCCAAGGCCAGCGGTACGGTCATCATGATGATGAATGGGTCGATGAACGAGTCGAACTGAGCCGCCAGGACTAGGTAAATCAGCACCAGCGCCAGACCGAAAGCAAACAGGGTATTGGATGAGCTTTCGGCGTAATCGCGAGAGGGACCGGAAAGGGCAGTCTGGAACGTATCGTCGAGAGTGCGGGCTGCAATGGCACGCATGGCTTCAACGCCATCGCCAATTGTTTTGCCAGGAGCCAGACCTGCCGATACCGTCGCCGACTTAAAGCGATTGTAATGGTATACCTGCGGAGGGCTACTTACTTCCTGGAACTTCACGAGGTTGTCTAACTGAATCAACTGCCCCTGATTCGAGCGGACGTAGAACGACGCCAGATCGACGGGTTCATCGCGGTCGTGCCGATCAACTTGCCCAATTACCTGATACTGTTTTCCATTCATCAGGAAGTACGCCAGACGACGGTTACTGAGAGCAAGTTGCAGTGTTTGTGCTACATCCTGTACCGACACGCCAAGGTTCGTTGCTTTCTCCCGTTCGATGGTGATGTTCAATTCGGGTTTGTTGAATTTCAGGTCAACATCTGAGTTGAGGAAGGTTGGGTCTTTCTGCACTTCTTCGAGGAAGGCAGGCATTTTTTCCCGTAACTTCTCAAAGTTCAGATTCTGGATCACGAACTGAACTGGTAATCCACCGCCCTGACGACCTACCTGAATCGTCTGATCCTGGGTGGCAAACATACGGGCTTCGCTAAATTTCCGAAGGTTTTTCGTTAGGTAATCGACAATGTCCTGTTGCGAACGCTTCCGATCGGCGGCATCGACCATGTTAACCATCACGAACGACGAGTTCACCGCCCCCGCGCCTGAGAAACCCGGTGCTACTACACTAAATGCCAGCTTGTTTTCAGGAATCGAATCCAGTACGAATTGTAGTACCTTATCTGTAATGGCCGACTGCACTTCGAAACTGGTTCCTTCTGGTGAGGTAATGGCAATCCGGGTACGGCCTCGGTCTTCCAACGGAGCTAACTCTGATTTGAGTTGGGAACCAACGCCAAAGATCAGGAGCAGACACACCCCAATCATGGCAAACGCCCAGCCTCGCTTCTTCATAAACCCATTGAGCGAATCGCGGTAGGATTCGTCGAGCCATTCAAAAAATGGCTCCGTCTTTCGGTAGAACCAGGAGCGGCCGTGATTTTTACTCGTCAGTTTTACACTCAATACGGGCGTCAGTGTCAGCGAAACAAAGGCCGAGATTAATACGGCACCAGCCACCACGATACCAAACTCACGGAACAGACGACCGACGAATCCTTGCAGAAAGATAATCGGCAGGAATACAATAGCGAGGGTGATGGATGTGGAGATAACCGCAAAGAAGATTTCGTTCGAGCCTTCCTTGGCAGCCATCTCGGTATCCATGCCATCTTCAACCTTTTTAAAGATGTTTTCCGTAACCACGATACCATCATCTACCACAAGGCCCGTTGCAAGCACGATACCCAGCAGTGTCAATACGTTGATACTGAAATCGGCCACGTACATAATAAAGAACGCGCCAATCAACGATACGGGAATATCGATCAGGGGACGGAAGGCAATAAGCCAGTCGCGGAAGAAGAGATAAATAACCAGTACAACCAGTATAAAGGAGATCAGCAGTGTTTCGCCTACTTCCTCAATAGCCCGACGGATGAAGATACTGCGGTCGGTTCCGACATAAACGATAATATCGGGGGGTAAGTCCTTTTTGAGCTGATCGAATCGTTTATAGAACTCGTCTGCAATGTTAACGTAGTTGGCTCCTGGCTGAGGAATCAGGGCCAGAATGACACCTACCGTTCCGTTTTGCTTTGAGGAGGTTTCTTCGTTTTCGGCACCCAGCGTCGCATAACCTACATCTTTGAAACGTATAATCTGGTTACTGGTCTGGCGCAGAATCAGGTTATTGAAATCGTCTTCGCTGGTCAGTCGACCAACAGCTTTTACGGTCAACTCCGTATTATTTCCGTACACTTTACCACCTGGTAGCTCTACGTTCTGGGCGGTCAGGGCGGCTTGAATATCCTGCGAAGTCAAGCGATAGGCCGATAGTTTGATCGGATCGATCCAAAGGCGCATCGCCTGACGTTTCAGCCCGAAAATATTGGCCTGGCTAACCCCTGGAATCGTTTGCAGCCGTTCCTGAAGTACGTTCTCCGCATAGTCCGACAGTTGCGTAGCGCTGCGTGTCGTACTCTGGACATTCATAAAAATGATGGGATCTGAGTTCGCATCGGCTTTTGTAACTACCGGCGGAGCATCAATATCCTGCGGGAGTTGACGTTGGGCTTGGGCTACCTTATCGCGTACATCATTAGCTGCCTGTTCGAGGTTGGCGTCGAGGTTAAACTCAACCGTAATCGTACTGGCACCTAAGGCGCTGATCGATGAAATTGTCCGAATGCCTTCGATACTATTCAGCGATTTTTCGATGGGTTCTGTAATCTGCGACTCAATGATTTCAGGGTTAGCACCGGTGTAATTGGTCCGAACCGAAATAACGGGTGGATCAATAGCCGGATACTCCCGTACACCAAGGAACGTAAAGCCGATAACACCAAACAGCACGATCACGATGGACATCACCATCGCGAAAACGGGCCGATTTAAGCTTAGTTCGGGGAGACTCATTGCTGTATGAAGTTGTAAAGTTTACGGGGTTCAGTAGTCAATTTTTAGTTCAGTAAATGACGATGGACTATCCACCGTGAACTGAACCCATAAACCGAATACGATGAACCATTAATTACTCGCTACTTTGGGGCCATTCCCCTGTACGCCAATTACTTTGCCGACTTTTACAGGCGCATCAGGTTTGAGGAACAATAAACCCGTTGTTGCCACTGTATCGCCTGCCGCCAGTCCCGATAAGATCTGAATAACCCCTGCTGTTCGTAAGCCGGTTTTTACATCTTTGAAAACAGCCTTTCCATTTTTTACCACAATCACCTGATTGGTGCGCGTTTGCGGGATTACAGCCTGCGTTGGCACAACAAGGCTCTGTTCATTCTGTACGGTCAGTGTTACACGGGCAAAGGTGCCAGGTCGGAATCGGGCTGATGAGTTGTTGACCCGAGCTCGAATGCGGAGGTTACGGGTTTGCTCTTCCACACCCGGCTCGATGGCATACACAACACCTTCGCTGGGTTTGGCAGCACCGTCTACTAGAAACGAAATCGTACTGCCATTATGCACATAAGGACCGTATTTTTCAGGAATTGAAAAATCGAGTTTCAGCGACGACACTTGTTGCAAACGAGCAATGAGCGTGTTTGGCGAAACAACAGCACCAGCACTTACATTCCGAAGCCCAATGATACCCGAAAAAGGAGCCCGAATTTCGGTACGCTGCAAATTGGCCTTTACCAGTTCAATGTCGGCTATGGAAGACTGAAGGTTTGTCGTGGCAATATCGTATTCCTGCTGACTAATCCCCCCCCGCGACAGCAGTTGTTTATTACGCTCTTCAGTACGACGGGCGTTTTCGGCCTGAGCCTGTAATTTTTGAAGCTGCGCTTTCAGGTCAGCGTCGAAAAGTTTGACCAGCAAAGCTCCTTTTGTTACAGGTTGGCCTTCCCGAATGTTCAGTTGTGTGATTCGAGCTGAAATTTCAGGGTAGATATCGACTTGCTCGGCTGCCAGCAGCGAGCCACTGGAAACGACATCTTCTTGCAGCCGTTGGGAAACGACAACAAAGCCCTGGACACTGGCCGGGCCGCCACCACCTGGGCCGCCTTTTCCGCCGGGGCCACCGCCTTTTCCGCCTTCAGCGGCTCCTCGGCCACCACCGCCCCCTCCACCACCGGGTCCACCGCCAGCGGCTCCCGGAGCCGGATGTAATATCTTATTATACACAATAATCCCGCCGAGAACCAGAACGACGAGGCCGATAGCAATCCACCTTTTCACAGAGTAATAATTTGCAAGAAAGAACGAAGATTTTAACGGTTCAGAGTCCGAATTTGTTACAATTTGCAAAGCTATTAACCTTGGCGACTATAACAATCGGTAGTTGCCTGACCCTGAATGTTTTTTGTTACGCAATCCACGATGAAATATGAACTGTTCCATCCGTAGAAATGCTTATTGATGACTGCATATTAGCTTATTATTTTTTGGTTAATCGGCCTATATGCCTCAAGAAATGAATAAGCTGACTACTAATATATACTATAAGCTATCAAAAAATTGTATTTACTGCGTTTTCAGGAAGTACTTAATGTTTGTTTGACATAATGAACTGAAAAAAAATAATATTTTTTACGATCATAATCCATTCGTCAGCATTAAAGGGGCTCAAACGCTAAATTGGGCCACTAATTGGATGAGTATCCTTCCACTGTTTCCACTGTTCTTCCTAAATATGTATGCTCAATCGACTTTTCATGACCATAGGCTGTTTTCTTGTCAGGCGTGGGCTGGGCGATAGGCGTAGTATGGATCGTTGTAAAAGAAAACCGAATCCAGATTTTCACAAAATGGCACTTAGCAGTTTAAATGGGAAGGGTTAAGGCCAATGCCCTAAGGTTAGAGGTTTATCTCTATATTGCAGCAAACGGATTGAGCTATGATACCGGTTGAGGAGAAAAGCAAACCCCAGAAAATAGTCCCAACGCCTGAGCAACGTCGGCAAAGGCAACTTTTGTTACGTCAGCTCGTCTACGAAATGGACGATAAGCCCATTTATTATGCTGGCTACCGGGATGTATTAAAGGGCCTTCTTGAGCCAGAAGCGATTATGGGAGCAAGCTACTTACAGAGTTATTTAGTGGAAATTTTACAGGAATTTCTGTTTATGCATCCGTTGCGGCAACGCTTCCGCATCTTAGCCAGCGAATTAGGTGTTCAGATCGACAAAAAAAAATGGCGTTCGTGTGACATTGCTCTATACGATAAAGCACGACTCAAGGGTATTCCTCTGACGAACAAATACATGCCTATTGCCCCCGATTACGTCATCGAAATTGATACTAAAGCGGATCTGAGTAAGTACCATTATCAGCATGAGTATTTTGTGAAAAAAACGCGCCAGCTACACGAGTTTGGGGTTAAAAAAGTGATCTGGATTTTTACCGAAACTATTCCTGTCATCTGGGAGTCTGAATCGGCTGATGCTATTTTAATTCGGGACGGCTGGGACCATGATGTGACCGTTACCGAAGGTATGACCTTTAATCTGGCAACTCTGTATAAGAACGCTCAACAGGAGTAAGGCATTTAGCATTTGCCAGAAATCAATACTTAAATGTTGGCATCGAGTGAGGCAAACAGTAGGTGATGCACAAAACCCAGAAGTTTATGCATGGCTTCCGACTGCCTAGTAATATCCTTCGAGCCAAAATCAGTAAGAGTTGGCAGGTTCTCCATGAAAAAAGCCTGATAATGGGCTGTTTCGACGAGTGAACTGGCCAGCGATCGGGCATAGGGATAGGTAGGATTGTAGGCCAGAATGATATCGGCAATGCGGTGGCAGAGGTCTTTATACGGTTTGAACAACTGCTGTCGATTATCTTCAGTCACATGATGGGTAAAATACGCTTTGCTGGACTCATGTACCACAATGTTGTGAAGTGCCCGCAAATCAATATCCTTGCTGTGCGATTCGTCCAGATCAACGAACAGAAGCAAACGAATCAGCCTCTCCAGTTTCTGACGGGGGTCGGTTAGGTTATTTGTTTGGAAAACCAGTTGAAATTCGAGCCATTGCCAGTACCAGGCTACCAGATACACCAACAACCGATGCTTGTTCTCGAAGTAGCGGTAAATACTAGCTTCTTTTGTTCCCATCCGGTCGGCTAATTTCCGAAAGGTAGTGTCTTCAAAGCCAATCTCATTGACCAGTAAAATGCCTTGCCGAACAATACGCCGGCCTAGTTCTGAGCTTTCAGGGTCACGCAGAAACAGGTGCTCGTTCATGCGGACATGTACAGAATACTCCATTTATCCTGATTTATAACCAATTGTCGAAACAGGGGACGCAAATTAAACAAACGATCAGTACAGAAAGTTATATTTGCATTAAAATTAGTAAAACTATCATATAATATTATAAAACTATCATGAGTGTTGTAAGGCCTATCGATATACCCCCCTCGCCCTGGCAGCGATTGATGCGGCTTCTGGTCAATGAGAAAAAAGACATAGGCTACATCTATCTGTATGCACTGGTGACCGGGATTATTAGCCTTTCCCTGCCATTAGGTATTCAGGCCGTTTTTAACCTGGTTTCTGGAGGGCTGGTTTTTAGCTCGGTGTATGTCCTGATCGGGGTAGTGATTTTTGGTGTACTGGCGGCCGGTTTGTTACTGGTAGGGCAGATGGCTCTGGTTGAAGTGTTGCAGCAACGTATTTTTGCCAAGGCAGCTTTTGAATTTACCTACCGATTGCCCCGGATTGAGCCTGAAGCCCTGGAAGGCTATTATCCACCTGAGTTGATGAACCGCTTTTTTGATGTACTGACCATTCAAAAAGGGTTGCCTAAATTATTGATCGATCTGACAGCCGCAACGGTTCAGATCATTTTCGGGCTAATTCTTCTGTCGGCCTATCACCCGATTTTTGTCGGATTCGGGCTTTTCACAGTGTTTATGATCTGGCTCTTGAGTCGGTTATATGGGCCGAGTGGTGTACGGACAAGTCTGAACGAGTCAAAATATAAATACAAAGTGGTGGCCTGGCTCGAAGAGATAGCAAGTAATTTATCAACGTTTCGTAATCAGCCGAAAGCGACTGATCATGAGCCCATGGACAAAATGGATGAGCTGGTCGCCAACTATGTAAAGTACCGTAACGAGCACTTTAAAGTACTTCGCCAGTTTTTCTATGGTGGCGTGGCCTTCAAAACGATTGTAACAGGTGGTCTATTGATCCTGGGAACGACACTGGTGGTTGGCCGGGAAATGTCGCTGGGCCAGTTTGTCGCTGCCGAGCTGGTCATTGTATTAATTACGGGCTCGGTCGATAAGCTTATTTCGGGTATCGATACGGTCTTTGATCTGGTTACGGCTGTCGAGAAAATTGGAACCGTAACGGACATGCCCCTGATCGATCAACCATTATCCTGAATCTTGAAAGAACAATGCTTAATATATCCAATCAGCGGGTCAATGAAGAGTTATTGGCCAAGTACCCTCTTAAAACGCTTCACGCACTTCCGCAGTCGGATGGAGGACGAAGGCTGGGGCGCTGGATGCTTTTCTTTCTGATAGTCGGTGTTCTGATCATGTTTTTGCCCTGGCAGCAGAATATCAACGGCGAAGGAACGCTTACAGCCCTGACACCCCAGGACCGCCCTCAGACGATCCAGAACGCTATTGCCGGTCGTATCGAACGCTGGTCGGTTAAAGATGGCGACTACGTAAAAAAAGGAGACACCTTACTGGTAATCTCCGACATAAAAGACGAATATTTTGATCCCAACCTACCCCTGCGGCTGGATGAACAACTGGCTGCTAAACAAGGCAGTTTACAGGCTACCGACGCCAAAATAAAGGCACTGGATGGGCAAATTACGGCCTTACAGACGGGCATTACGGTAAAACTCGAAGCTGCGCGGAACAAAGTTCGGCAAAGCGAATACAAGCTATCAGCCGACGAAGCTGATCTGGCTGCTATTCGGAAGAACTACCAGATTGCGCTCGACCGATTGGCTCGCTACGAAAAAGGCTACACAAATGGGTTATTTTCACTCACTGATCTGGAAACCAGACGGCTCAAAGTGCAGGAAGATAACGCCAAAGTGATTTCGCAGGAGAATAAAGTCAATGTGTCGCGGCAGGAATTGGTGAACGCCAAACTAGAATTAGGTACTCTTCGGGCTGATTTTCAGGAAAAACTGGCCAAAGCGCAGTCGGACCGAAGTTCAGCCGTTTCGTATCTGGCTGATATCAACGGGGAGATTTCCAAGCTTCGAAATAAGATGACTAGTGTGGATGTTCGACGTGGCCTCTACGTGGTTCGGGCACCGCAGGCAGGATACGTTGTTCGCCCATCGAAAGCTGGTATTGGCGAAACCATTAAAGAAGGGGAGCCGATTGCTACACTTCAGCCTGCCAATCCCCAGCTTGCCGTTGAGTTGTATGTGCGTGCCATGGATGTTCCCCTGATTCAACGCGGGCGAACCGTTCGGTTGCAGTTCGATGGCTGGCCAGCTATTCAATTCTCGGGCTGGCCGTCTGTATCGGTCGGTACGTTTGGCGGGCGTGTCGCGGTAATCGATGCGGTAAGCAGTGTAGGGGGTAAATACCGGCTACTGGTCCAGCCGATACAGGAAAAGGGCGATCAGCCCTGGCCCTCTCAGTTGCGGGTCGGGTCAGGTGTATACGGTTGGGTTATGCTCGACGATGTACCCGTCTGGTATGAACTCTGGCGCCAGCTCAATGGCTTTCCGCCCAGTTTGAAAGAAGAACCTAAGGACGAAAAAGGAGCGAAGAAATGAAGCGGTTGACAATGTTATTCCTTTTCGGATTAGGCATTTTTATGGGTAGGGTATCAGCTCAGTCATTGACTAGCCCGACAGATACCACCGTTTTTACGGCTGAACTATTCTTCGAGTTGATCCGGTCCAACCATCCAATCATCAAACAGGCCGGATTATTTGGCGAAGAAGCTAAGCAGGTCGTAATGCAGGCACGGGGGGCATTCGACCCGAAACTAGCTTCGAGCTACGACCGGAAAGAGTTTGGCAACACCTTATACTACAACCACTGGCAAAATAAGCTGGTTGTGCCGTTATGGTGGGCAGGAATTGATTTGAATGCTTCGTATGACCAGAATGCGGGTCAATATATCAATCCGGCCGAACGAACCCCGTCATCTGGCCTTGCTGGAATCGGTGTAAGTTTGCCAATCGGTAGAACGATTAGTATTGATGCCCGACGATCGGCGGTGAGGCAGGCTCGTCTGGCCGTAAATCTGGCTGAAGCTGACCGGCTGAAACTTGTTAACAAAACGCTTTTCGATGCGGCCAAATCATACTGGGAGTGGTTTTTGGCGTATCAACAGCGTAGGTTACTGGTAGAAGGGTATGAACTGGCCGATTTACGTTTTCGGGCCTTACGCGAGCGAGCTTTGATAGGCGATGCCGCCATAATTGATACGACAGAAGCCCTGATAACGGCACAGGATCGACTGGTACAGCGCCAGCAGGCAGACCTTGAGGAGCAAAACGCCCGGCTCAGGGTGAGCACTTTTTTATGGAACGAACGGGGGCAGCCGACCGAGTTACCTGCCTCAGCTATACCACAGCAGGCTCCGCTAACAACCTACTCGGCCGATACGCTTCAGGCACTCCTAAATCGGGCCACTCAGCAGCACCCTGAATTGCTGAAGCTGGAGGCAAAGGCCCAGCAGCTTACGATCGAAGAGCAGTTTAGGCGAGCGATGGTGCAGCCACAGATCACGGTCAGTGCCAGTCTGTTGAGTCAGACGCCTACGGTCGATGTTCCCTACGATTGGAGCGATTATTATTCGTTCCGTCCGCAGAATCATAAAATTGGGCTGGACGTAGTATTTCCTTTATTTCTTCGGAAAGAACGGGGGAAGCTGAGGGAAGTTCAGGTGAAAAATCAGCAGGTGGCTTTAGAACGGCAACAGACTAATCGGGATATTACCAATACCGTTCAGGCGGCTTATAACCAGCTTCAGGCACTGGCTCGACAGGTGATTGTACAGCAACAGGCTATCCAGAACCAGCAACGACTGCTCCAGGCCGAACAGCAAAAATTCGACATAGGGGAAAGTTCTCTGTTTCTGGTTAATTCCCGAGAAACCAAGCTGATTGATTTACGGATAAAAGGAGAAGAACTGAAAACGAAATACCAGAAAGCGATTGCGGAGTTGTATTATGTAGCTGGTACCAGTCAGTAGGTTTTAAGCATCCAGTAGCATCAGCAATTCGCTAATCATCATGGCGGTAGCCCCCCATACCCGGTGCCCCTGAATCTGGTAGAATGGTGCGTCGACCAGTACCCCCCGTACTTCGATCTGGCTATCGCCTACGATGGTTTCGTCGAGCAAGGTTTCCAGATCAACTTCAACAATGGCTTCTACCTCACGAGGGTCGGGGTAGAAGTCAGGGCGGTAGGGGAGTACACCCACCACAGGCTGTACGTAAAAATTGCTGGGTGGGATGAATAGCTCCGTGAGCAGGCCGAGTACCTTCACATCCGACACCCGAATACCAACCTCTTCCTGCGATTCACGTAAGGCGGTACGGGTCAGATTCTCATCGAATCGCTCCATGCGACCACCCGGAAAGGCCATTTGCCCGGCATGGACGCCATCGTACTGAGGGCGAAGAATAAGCGGTAAATAAATGGAGTTCTGAAAGGGATAGAAACAAATCAGGACCGCACTCCGACGTGTCCGCTCGTTGGGTTTGATACCCAGCCGATACCGCGCTGCCGACGCCATTTTCTGGTGCGCAGCCTCACCGGGCAACGGTTTCTGTAACCGTTGCCGGAGGTTTTCGGTAAAAGCGTTGAACGAGGTTTGTAACATTCGGACGGAATTTTTATGGATAATACTCGATCTTACGGACTAAGGCGCTGCCAATTTGTTTACCAGTAGCATCAACCTGTCTTCGTTCGATCCAGTTGCTATGTGTATCGTATTGGTACTGGTAAATCGGTTTGGTTATGTTGGTATAGTCAAATACACGTTCCTCCCATTTTCCGGCATGATTATTTCGCGAAACGTCAGATAATATGTAGCCCTCTACAGGATGCTGACGACTCTTGGTTTCGTTAATTAAATTGCCAGATCGATCATAATATTGAACTACCCTATGAGTAGCTTCTGGGGTGTAACTAAAACTAAATACCTCTGTTAATCGATTCTGTTTATAAGATGCTTGCCTAAGTAGTCTGGATTGATTATCGTATTGATTTCGATATGCCGTTGTATCGACAGACCATTCTGGCTGAAGGGCATATAAACTATCTTCTACACGTTTAAGACTATCTTCCCGATTTTTCAATTGGACTTTTTCCTTGGCTGCTTCTGCTTTGAAGGCTGCTTTTTCGTCCTCGGAAAGATTACTGGTTATTTCATCCATGAATGCGTCAAGCTCTGCCTGACCGAGTTTGGGCATTTCGTTAACTTGCTTCCGCCTGCGTATGATATGCTCCGTCAAATATCCCGGCTTATCCCAGGTATAACGTTCATCTTCTATCAGCAGTGTATCCTGTTTATACGTACGTTTTATGGCAACCCGGTTTGCGGAATCCATCTGCATCTCCGTCCGAGTATTCCGGGGAACCCCTCCAATAATTCGCTTATCCTGAATAATATATAGCTTGCTGGTTGGATTGAATTCATAGCTAATACGGCCTTCGGAAAGAGGCATTCTCGATTTTTGGGCTAAAATTTCGTCCCAAATGGCGCTAATTTCTCCGATGGATCTATAGGCGTAATGAGTAGCTACCTGTGGTTTATTATAATCGTCGAAGGAAGTACGTTTTTCCAGATAACCCTGCTTGTTGTATTCTTCTGAATAGTTTTGACCTGAATAGCCGTCGAGCCAATCGGTGGGTTTATTCGTGACAGGGGACTGCGTCTGAGTAATTGTTTTAACATTGCCTTTCAAGCCATGCTTTTTGGCAACAGGCAACGAAAATCCCCAATAGGCACTGATACGAGCTTGTGCCTTTAGGTGAGAAGGAGTTAAGCCTAAAACTATAAGAACAATATAGAGTGGATATTTCATACTGAAAACTACCTGTACAACTTAACTAATTCTTCCGCACAACGTTCACCATCCATGGCTGCTGAAACAATACCTCCCGCATAACCAGCCCCTTCGCCACAGGGAAACAGCCGTTGAATGTCGACATGCTCACAGGTGTCGCGGTGACGGGGTATGCGTACAGGCGATGAGGTTCGGCTCTCAGCACCAATCAATTGCCCTTCATTGCTTACGTAGCCCCGCATTTTTCGACCAAAATCCCGCAACCCCTGGCGTAATGGCTGGGCAATATGATCGGGTAACACCTCCGTCATATCGACCGAAGCCAGGCCTGGCTGGTAGGACGTTGGCAGCAGATCATTAGAGATACGGCCATCCACAAAATCGGCAATTAGCTGTGCAGGAGCCGTTTGTGAAGGTCGATCTGCCTGAGTTGCACCCATCCGGCATGCCCAGCGTTCAAGTTCCTGCTGCAAGGCTAATCCGGCCAGTGGGCCTTCGTCAGCGTAGGGCCGTAAGTCGACATCGGTAATGGCCACAACCAGCCCCGAATTGGCATACTGCGAATCCCGACGGGAAGGCGACATGCCATTGACGACCAGTTCGCCCGGGGCAGTAGCTGCCGGAACAATAAACCCACCTGGACACATACAAAACGAAAAAACGCCACGTTCTACCCCCTGATAACGTGTTTGGGCAACTAAACTGTAAGATGCAGCAGGTAAATAATCTCCGCGGTTCGGGCGGTGATACTGAAATTGGTCGATCAGTCGTTGCTGGTGCTCAATCCGAACGCCCATCGCAAATGGCTTGGCTTCAATCCGAACCTTTCGGTTGTGGAGCAGGTAAAAAATGTCGCGGGCAGAGTGGCCTGTTGCCAGAATGACCCCAATACCAGTTATCGTTTCGCCGTTGGCCAACACCACACCGTTCAGCTCATTCCCGTCGAGTAAGAGATCGGTTACTTTGGTGTCGAATCGAACGTCGCCCCCAGCATTCAGAATACTGGTCCGAAGGTCGGCCACTACGTTCGGAAGTTTGTTGGTGCCAATGTGGGGGTGAGCATCCACCAGAATTTGCTCGGTAGCGCCGTGAGCAACAAAAATCTCCAGAATGCGTCGGACATCTCCACGTTTGGTAGACCGTGTGTACAGTTTACCATCGGAGTACGTACCGGCTCCGCCTTCGCCAAAACAATAGTTTGATTCAGGATTGACGATATGATCTTTGTTGATAGCTGCCAGATCGCGTCGGCGGGTGCGTACATCGCTACCGCGCTCTACAACGACCGGCTTGATGCCCAGTTCTATAAGCCGTAGAGCGGCAAACAATCCGGCTGGTCCTGCGCCCACCACAATAGCCTGCGGGGCTTTGCTGACATCGGTCTGTGGTTTTTGGTATTGGATCAGTGGGGGAGGAGTCTGGCCTACAAAAACATCGGCCTCAACCTGTACCCGCACCTGACGATTGCGTGCGTCGATGGATTGTCGTTTTTTACGGACAAGTACCTCAGCGGTATCAGGTAGTGAAAGATGAGTGAGTACATGCATTCGAAATGCCTCATCATCGAAAGCCAGTTCGGGCGCAAGCGTTAACGAAAGTTGGTGAATCATCGTGAAAACGGCCAGTGTTTATCTGGCAAAGGACTATTTGTTAGGTAACAGGCAGCCCTGGGTTTGGGTTCGATTGCCTGTCAAGTAACATTTTTTATGCCAGTCAGAGAGTATGTGGGCCGAATTTATGACTATATTCTTATTCAGCGATCAATCACGATCTGTATGATTTACGCAGATTATAGAGATTGATAAGACAAAAATTTAGTCCAAATTGGCTAGTTGAGGGTAGCCCATAAAAAATGATGAAGTTTCGCCTTTTCAGTTGTTTGATGGTAGTAAGTCAGGTCGTATTGGCCCAGTCTGGCGCAACCCTCCCGTGGTCGCAGCGTATGGTAACCTCTATTATAGCCAGTAACCCTGATTCCATTTCGTATAAACGCCAGGACGGCACTAAGGGGATTGCCCATTGGGAATACGAAACGGGCGTTTTGCTGGAAGGTGTAAAACAGGTTTGGTACCGCACCGCCGACGATCGCTATTTCAATTACATCCAGAAAAATATGGATCGGTATGTAAAAGCTGATGGCGATATCCGTACCTATAAGCTCGACGATTATAATCTGGATTTTATTACACCCGGCCGGTCGTTGCTCCTACTGTATCAGCAGACATTACCGGGTAAAGAAAAATACCGGAAAGCAGCAGACCTGCTTCGAAAACAACTGGCTGAGCAACCACGTACAAAAGAGGGCGGCTACTGGCACAAGAAACGGTACCCTTATCAGATGTGGCTCGATGGACTCTACATGGCTGAGCCGTTCTATGCGGAGTACACTGCCTTATTTGGCGATGCCAAACACTACGACGATATAATCAATGAGTTCGTCTGGATGGAGAAACACGCCCGCGATCCTAAAACCGGGCTGATTTACCACGGTTGGGACGAAAGTCGTGAACAGAAATGGGCCAACAAAGAAACAGGTAATTCGCCCAATTTCTGGAGTCGGGCTATGGGCTGGTATGCAATGGCACTGGTCGATGTACTGGATTATATTCCCAAAAATCACCCTCGTCGTGGTGAACTGATTGCTATTCTGAATCGGTTCATGCCGTCGCTGGTGAAATTTCAGGACCCCAAATCAGGGTGCTGGTGGCAGGTAACCGACCGCATGGGCGACAAAGGAAATTACCTCGAAGCATCGGGTTCCTGCATGTTTGTGTATGCCCTGGTCAAAGGTGTACGCATGGGCTATCTTCCGGCATCAATGATGACACCTGCGCGGAAAGGCTATCAAGGTATCCTGAAACAGTTTATCACGACCGACGATAAAGGACTCATTCACCTCGAAAAAACGGTAGTAGTAGGGGGGCTGGGAGGAACACCCTATCGCGATGGCAGTTACGAATACTACCTCAGCGAACCGATTCGGCAGGATGACCTGAAAGGCGTGGGGCCGTTTATCATGGCGAGTGTCGAGATGGAGATCGCTGCCGAAGATGGTCTCGGAAAAGGCAAAACTGTTGCCGTCGATAATTATTTCAACCACGAATTCCGAAAAGGCTATACGGGTGAACAGGAGCCGTTTCATTACACCTGGGACGATCAGCAGCATTCGGGATTTTTCTGGTGGGGGAGTATTTTTCGCAAACTGGGTGCTAAAACAACCACTGTTACAGGCGCTCCGACAGCCGCGTCGCTGAAAGGGGTTGATGTGTACATTATTGTTGATCCCGACACACCAAAGGAAACGCCTAAACCTAATTACGTGAGCGAAAGCGACATCAATGCCATTGCCAGTTGGGTTGAGGCAGGTGGTACGCTGGTACTGATGGCCAACGATACATCGAACTGCGAACACAAGCATTTCAACCAGCTAGCTGCCCGATTCGGTATGCAGTTCCTGCCCAAAAATCGGAACATGGTGCAGGGCGACAAATTTGAGCAGGGAAAAATCAGTATCCCGGCTGGTAATGCGGTATTCCCAACAACCAGAACGGTATACATCAAGGAACTGTCGCCATTGAGCGTGAAAGCTCCGGCTAAAGCGATGGTTACGGATGCCGGTGATGTGATTATGGGTGTTGCCAAAGTAGGCAAAGGAACCGTGTTTGCGGTTGGCGATCCCTGGTTGTATAATGAGTATGTAGACGGGCGGAAAATTCCGGCTCAGTATGAGAATTTTAAGGCAGCTAAAGAATTGGCAAGCTGGTTGTTGAAGCAGGGAGGCTCTGCTGCTCCCGGTTCGGCAACCAGCAAGCGGTAGCTTTACTTTTTTGTCATTCTGAGGAACGAAGAATCTTAATGCATCCTATTAGGGAATTTTGAGATTCTTAGTTCCTCAGAATGACAAAGTTAAAGCGCTGATCTCTTCATCTGCCTGACTGCGTAATTGGCGGCTCGGGCCGTAAGGGCCATGTAGGTCAGCGACGGATTTTGGGTGCTGGTAGAAGTCATGCAGGCGCCGTCGGTAACGAATACATTTGAACAGTGGTGGAGTTGATTCCAGCGGTTGAGCAGCGACGTTTTAGGATCACGGCCCATGCGGACACCACCCATCTCATGGTTTTCGCTGCCAGGTAATCGCCCTGTATCAATCGTCCGAATGTTTTTAAAACCCGCCTGGGTAAACATTTCGCTAAACTGCTCAAAGAAATCGTTCAGAATCTTCCGGTCATTCTCATCATAGTCAACCGATACGCGTAGCTGCGGAATCCCAAAATTATCTTTAAGAGCCGGATCGAGCCGAACGGTACTATGCGCTTTCGGTATGGTTTCAGCCATCATGGCCGATCCGACCTGCCATTCGCCCAGACCAGGATTGATCAGGTTCTGTTTTAAAGCCGCACCGACACCTTCCTGATTGTCAACAGGATTTCGAGATGAATAAAAGGTAGCAGCATAACCACGCAGGAAGTCGGTTTCCTGCTTAAAAACGTTCCGAAAGCGAGGAATATAGCTGCTGTTGGGCCGTCGCCCGTCGGTGGTGGAATCCAGCAAGCCATCGTAAGTGGCCGTAACCCGGCCCCGATAGCTATGAAAAGCCATATGCGTTCCCAGTAACCCTGAATCGTTGCCCAGCCCATTCGGAAAACGATGGGAGGTGGAATTCAGTAGGATCAGGTTTGTATGGAGCGCCGACGCGTTGGCAAAAATAATCCGGGCGTAGTATTCCGTCATTTGATGCGTCTGGGTGTCGATCACACGAACGCCCGTTGCCCGCTGTTTTTGCTCATCATAGATGATGGAATGCACTACCGAATAGGGGCGTAGGGTAAGTTTGCCGGTACGCATGGCCCAGGGTATGGTGGAGGCATTACTGCTAAAATACCCGCCGTATGGACAGCCCCGTTCGCAAAGGGTTCGATGCTGGCAACGTGCCCGGCCCTGTTGTGTATGAATAGGCTTCGGCTCTGTAATATGGGCAGCCCGGCCGATAATCACATGCCGGTCCGAATGGCGAGCCGATACCTGTTGTTTAAAATAACGTTCCACACAGGACATCTCGTGTGGGGGTAAAAACTCGCCATCGGGCAGGGTAGCCAGCCCATCTTTGTGGCCGGTTATGCCAACAAATCGTTCTACATGGCTGTACCAGGGCGCTATATCGGCATACCGAATGGGCCAGTCTACGGCATAACCATCACGGGCGGGGCCTTCAAAATCGAAATCGCTCCAGCGTTGGGTTTGCCGCCCCCAGGTTAGCGAACGTCCACCAACCTGATAGCCATGTATCCAGTCGTAGGGCTTTTCCTGCACGTAAGGCTGCTCACTGTCTTTGGCAAAAAAGTGCATGGTATCCTCATGGAAGGCATAATTCCGGCTGGCTATTGAATACTCGTTTCGAATGGCCAGTGGCACCTGCCCCCGATGCTCCAGTTGCCAGGGATTCAGCATGGCCGTCGGATAATCGGTAACGTGATTGACGGGACGCCCACGTTCCAGCAGCAACGTTCGAAGACCCTGTTGCGTAAGTTCTTTGGCCGCCCAGCCGCCACTGATACCAGACCCCACAACAATGGCATCGTAGGTTTGCGCCTTGCGGCTATCGATGAGGAAGTTTGCCATGTTTTAGTAAAGTGAACGAATTTGGATTCTTACCTATGGTTTTGAAGGGTCAGTTGGTGGGTAACCATGGCTAACCGCTCGGCAACAGTATGGTTGCCCCGAAGTTCGATGAGGGGGCAGGTAAGTTTCTTCATCCAGTTTTCATGCGCCTGTAATGTCCGCCCATGGGCTACGTTGGTGTCATAGCCCGATGCCCAGTCAATGAATTCTTCGGATTGTTGATGGCGATCTTTGTCCGTAAAAATGATATCGCCATACCGCTCAAACTCTCGTTTGCGCAACCGTTCCAGTCGTAAGTCAGGAGGGACCCAGAGGAAAACGGCCAGATCGAACGCAGAAAGCCATTGGTCGCCCCAGTTAAGAAGCGATCCTCCAATAATCCAGTTTGTGGAATAGCTTATGTCGCTGGTCAGTAAAGCAATACGTTCAGTCGGTTCTCTTCTGAAAAGATAGGGCGGGTTTGAAGGTATCCAGTAATACGCATCCGTATCGAAATAAGGAATGCCAGTTTGGGCAGATAAGGCGTTGCCCAGCGTAGTAACCCCCGAGCCAGATGCACCAAAAATGTGGATTTTCATGAAATTGATTTGGCCTGTCGTTCAACCAGAAAATGCCAGTCTGAACGGATACACATTTCTTCTCGTAAATTGGCGAAAAATAGCCTATTCCTACAACAAGCCCCGTTTTTTTCGGTTAACCCACTATGCAATCCCAATCGATAACTCCGCCCAGAAACAAGGTCGATACGTTCGAATCGCCTGATTTCTATAACCTCGACGACCTCTTTACGGCCGAACATAAGCTGGTTCGGTCGGCTGTGCGCGATTTTGTAAAGCGCGAAATAACACCCATTGCTGAAGAGTATGCCCAACGGGCCGAATTCCCCCAGCATCTGGTTCGTAAGTTTGGCCAGATTGGTGTGTTTGGAGCTACCATCCCAACCGAATATGGGGGCGGTGGGCTGGATCAGATTTCGTATGGCCTCATGACACAGGAAATCGAACGGGGGGATTCGGGTATGCGTTCATGCGTATCCGTTCAAAACTCCCTGGTCATGTATCCTATCCTGACATTTGGTTCGGAAAAGCAGAAGAAAAAGTACCTGCCTAAACTGGCAAAGGGCGAAATGCTGGGTTGCTTTGGCCTTACAGAGCCTAATCATGGGTCAGATCCCGGTGGTATGGAATCGAACTTTATCGAGCGCAGCGATTACTACCTGCTCAATGGCTCTAAACTCTGGATTACCAACGCCAACATTGCTGATATTGCCATTGTGTGGGCCAGAAACGACCAGGGAAAAGTTCGCGGTCTGATTCTGGAGCGTGGCATGGAAGGGTTTACGACCGCCGAAATCAAAAATAAATGGTCGCTCAGGGCCAGTAGTACGGGTGAACTGGTGTTTCGGGATGTACAGGTGCCGAAAGAGAACATTCTGCCCGAAGCATACGGATTAAAAAGTGCCTTGAAATGCCTGGAACAGGCTCGTTACGGCATTTGCTGGGGTGCGGTTGGAGCTGCTATGGAGTGCTACGAAGTGGCCCGGCGATATGCACTCGAACGGATTCAGTTTAATAAACCCATCGCCAGTTTTCAGCTTGTACAGAAGAAACTGGCCGAGATGCTGACCGACATAACGCAGGCTCAACTACTTTGCTGGCGGTTGGGGATGCTCAAAAATGAAGATCGGGCTTCCGTAGCGCAGATCTCACTAGCCAAACGTAACAATGTCGAAATGGCTTTAAGAACTGCCCGCGAGGCTCGCCAGATTTTGGGCGCTATGGGTATTTCAGGCGAATACCCGATTATGCGGCATCTCATGAACCTTGAATCGGTTAGTACTTACGAAGGCACACACGATATTCAACTGCTTATTCTGGGGGCAGAAATTACCGGCATTCCTGCCTTTAAATAGGTTGATGAACGAATCAGATTACCTTAAAACGGGGCGGCTATTTGGTTATTTCAAAGCAGTAGAAATAACCAAATAGCCGCTCTACCATCATTTTCAATAGAAAAGTGAATTAGAAGACTGGCATAAGTTTTGTAGATGGCTTGGCATTCGTTGATGTTACGTTGCCAAACCTCTTTACGTGAAGAAAGTTCTATCCATCGGCTTTTTTATATTGATCGTATATCATACGCTGGCTTATATGCTAGTGGCGATAGCTAGCTGGTGGCAGGCTGAACACGATTTATCGGAGCGCCTTTTAGTATATCGATCGGTAGATAGTCTTGTCGAGTTTCAAATTCCGCTAAAAAATAAATTTGAACTCAACGATATTACCCATACAACATCTGATGGCTTTACATATCGCGGCCACTATTACTCAGTTGTTAGTATGGAAGTAAGAGAGGCCATTCTTTATATTGCTGGCCTTGAAATGGAAAGTCATTCGGTTTGGCAGCATGATTTACTCTCTTTTCTGAATGACCATATTAGCGAAGCTAGTGAATCACAACGAAAAGCTAATCGCTTTCTTAAGTTCTTACTGAAAGAGTATTCGCCCACTCCACGAGTGGTTTTTTATTTTCTTACCCCGCATTGGCGAAAGACCATTCGCATTCCTGATCTGTCATTTGTGTTTCTGGCGCGATCTCTGCCTATTCATTCGCCCCCTCCCGAGTGCTGAAGTGATTATCTACAGCGTTGCCCCATCCTCTGTCTCCAGTTGTCGACTGAAAGACTGAGGTTGCCACGCTATGCGTACATCGGCGATTCATCTGTTTCCCGAAAATGCACACCGAATAAAGAAGGCTTACAGGCATAGGGCTGGTGCTGGCCCGATTTGTTCGAGTAAACCACTATCCAGGCTCTACGTTCGCTTGGGGTAGTTAAGCTGTATCGCTGGGGCATTCATTTGTTTGGGGTTTAATGTCTCGTAAGATCTGTTGGCGGTGGCTTTACACGGTATTAACCGTCAGAGGTGGTACCAAAGTAAATACACCGTGACTTCACCATAACTTTCACTGATCATGAAAATAGTGTACTACATACTACAATTGAAATTAGGTAATTTGTTGAATTTGAGAGGGTTTATTCGAGTTCGTTTCCTTTATGTAGCGATTTTAGGACTACTTATAGCAGGGTGTACCTCTACGATTGATGTAGAGCCAGTCAAGCCGAACACAGTTTCTAATTATTCCGCTGATTTTCTACGTGAGTGGTTTTCGCTCGAATGTCGAATTGTAAAAGAAACGGCGGGTTTTTTACCTCCGCAGGCTTCCCGGGCATTTGGGTATGTAGGTATAGCCGCCTACGAGTCGGTGTATAGTGGGATTCCGAATGCAAGCCCCCTTGCCGGACAAATCAATCAGCTCGTGCCTGCCAGTATGCCCAAAGCATCACCAGATTATATACGGTACCATTGGGGCATTGTGGTCAATGCCGCAGTAGCGGACATGATGCGGAATATGTTCGGCAAGAACTTAAGTGAAGCCAACCTGAAAAAAATAAACGATCTGGAAGCCCAAAATCTGGCCAATTTCACAGCTACGATTAACAAGCCCCTGGCTGATCTTTCTGAGCAACATGGAAAGGCTATATCGCAGGCGATTTACGAATATTCTAAGACCGACGGCGGGCACGATTCTTATTTGAATCCGTTTTCAAAACCGTTTACGCCAGTTACGGGCGTGGATAAATGGGTGCCGACCGATGCCAAAAATCTCACACCCCTAAGTCCTTACTGGGCAAAATGCCGTCCTATTGTTGCCTCCAACATGACGTTTGGCAATCCGGTAAAGCCAATTGCCTTCTCAACCGATAAAACATCGAATTTCTATAAACAGGCACTAGCTGTTTACAATCAGGTTAAAGGCAATACTGCTGAGCAGGTTGAGATCGCCAAATTTTGGGCCGACGATCCGTTTGCCACTTGCACACCTACCGGCCACACGTTTAACATTATGACGCAGTTGCTGGAAGAAACCAATGCTACGCTTGAAAAAGCAGTAGTCGGTTATGCTATGTTAGGTATTGCGGAGATCGATGCATTTATCGCCTGTTGGAAAGCGAAATACGATTACTCATTGATCCGGCCGGTGTCGTACATCCAGAAGTACATAGATCCAAATTTTCAGACTGTGATCGGTACACCAGCGTTTCCAGCCTATACATCAGGACACGCTACGGAAATCGGTGTGGGTGAACGAATCTTTATAAAACTATTTACGAATGGCGATGGGAACTATGCGTTTACCGACCGCTCACAAGTACAGCATGGGTTTCAGCCTAGGAAGTTTACCAACTTTTCGGCCATGGCTCAGGAATGTGCTAATTCCCGGCTATATGGTGGTATTCACTACGATATGGATAACCTGAACGGTTTGTTGATGGGACGCGGTATTGGCGACAATGTTATAAAGTCGATTCAGTGGCCACAAACGATAAAATAACACAATGAACAGGAATACGGCTCTTGGATTTGTACTCATAGGCTTCGCGGTTGGCAACTGCCAGAAAATTCAGCAATCTCAGTTAACCCGCGATGCCCAACTGATGGCAACGCTGGAATGTGAGGCCCGTCAATTGAAAAATGAACGATTTAAGGCGGCCAATGATATTCGTTTTATGGAAGATTCGTTGGCAAAACACAGCATACGACTTACGTCTGCTCAAAGTGCCCAGATCGATTCCGTTAAAGCGAACTATACACTGCGTACGGGGCAATTGGCTGAGAAAATCACGAAAACGATGGATAGTCTCTATACGGCGACTTATCATCAACCCGATGAACGTCAACAGCTTGACGATGCTGTAGAAAAGGTTTTACAAACGATTTGTCATTGAGTGAAGCCCTCTTCACTCAATGACCATACAAACTACCGCTCAGCAATCGCCTTGATCTGCTTAAGAAAATCATCCATACCGTTGAGCGAGTGGTTATACCCTGCTTCTGATGAAAAACCTTGCTGAGTCCAGGTGAACTCAGCAAGGTTTGTGCCTTTCTCTGCAATTTGGTAGGTGACTGTAGCGTAGTTTTCGGGTCTTTCGTCCAGGCCTGAAAAGCCGCTCCAGTAGCTATAGCTGAGTAATTGGTTGGGTACATTTTTCAGAATAGTACCCTTGTCGCGATAGTGTTGATTTTCGTATTCCCCCTGGAAAATAATCTCGCTGCCGATGGCCCAGTTGGTAAGCGTTTGGGTACCAAACAGGTATTCCTGAATAAGTGCTGGGTTGGTTAATACTTCCCAAACTCGGGCTGGGCTAGCGTTAATGTCGATGGATTTAGAAACAGTCAGGTCTTGTCGCATGGCTTTTCAATTGATTTACGCCAAATTTCCATCAACTGGCTGACAACCCTATGTCAGTAGGTTTCAGGTAAAGCATCTTTCAAAAGTTGTTACAGGCAAGAATGCATAAACTAAAAAATAGATTGAAATTATTTCCAGGCAATGACTCCAAGACCCAGCAGAATCAGCAAGGCTCCAGCAGTCGTTTTTAGGGTGATGGGCTCTTTAAGTATCCATACAGATAGGAGCAGAGCAATGACAATACTTCCTTTGTCGATTAGGGCTACCTGAGAAACAGGCCCCATTTTGATTGCCCGGTAATAAAAAATCCAGGATAGTGAAGTAGTAACCCCGGAAATAGTCAGAAAAAGGATGGCCCCCCGATCTAGAGCACGGAACTGTTTGGTTCCTTGCAGGAAAAAGATATTGCCCCAGACCAGCAAAAACACGACAACTGTGCGAACTGCCAGTCCCGTATCCCCACTAACGTTCTTCAATCCAAATTTAGCGATGACTGACGTGAGACCGGCAAATACCATCGAGATGATAGCATAAACAACCCATTTTTCCATAGTTTTAGAACGATTAGATTTTGTGGATCAGTTGGTTGGTTTGCGGATTTTACAGAATCAGTTGGGTGTCGTTCTGCAATGCTTGGTGCAGAAACGCTTTCAGTCGATGAGGTTCGTCTATCAATTCTACTAGCGCATTATGGCAGTACCTACAAATTGAATGGACCATAATGCGGTAAATTTCATCGTTCAACTATTGCACTGAACGATCAATGAAAGAGTTTTTTAGTTGCCTGATCCGTAAAGTCAATGGTTTGGTTTACGGGTGTATATTCAACTCACCCCAAAACCGGATGCGCAGAATAATGCGCCTGGAGTTCATCGACCTGTTTTTGAACCAGTGCCCGAAGCGATTCCGACTGTTCAATCGTTACCGCATTGCCATACATGAGTAGCCAACGGGCCAATCCCTCCAGGTAAGGTGTTTGAAAAACCATACGAACCTGATCGCCAAGGTCTTCTTCGTGCTGGAAGCCGTAGGCGTACCGTTCTTCCAGCATGAAGCGGATCATGGATTTGGGAAAGACAACCGTAGCCTCAAAAATTTCCCAGTCTTTACCCATTCGATTAAGATAGTCCTGCAACGATAAGCGTTCGGGTCGGGCAAATCGCTGGCCTGTGTTGGTCAGTTCGCGAATCCGATCGACTCGGAAATCACGATAGTCCTGACGGGTTCGACAAAAGGCGATCAGGTGCCAGCTCATCCGGTAATGATGAAGTCCGACAGGTTCTACTTCCCGTTCCGTTTCAGCATCGTTGTATTGTGAATGATACCGGAGCAACAATACATTGTTCTGCGCAATAGCATGCTGAATATGGGTCAATAAACCATCCGAATAGGGCTGGCGATGCCTTGGTTTGGCTACAGCGATATGCGCATCCAGATCGTCCAGTCGCTCCTGATCGGTGCGTTTCAGAACGGATTTGATTTTGTACAAAGCTGATTCAAACTCAGTGCGGATGGAGGCATCAGCCCACTTTTCAATCAGTTTACTGCCCATGAGCAATGCACTGGCTTCGGCACTGGTAAACATAACTGGCGGCAAGTGATAATCGGTCAGAAAATAGCCGACACCGGCTTCGGCCCCAATCGGAACGCCTGCTTCTTCCAGCGATCGTACATCCCGATACACCGTGCGGAGGCTAATGCCAAAGCGGTCGGCAAGCTCCTGAGCGCGCACAACCCGTTTGGTTTGCAGATGAATCAGAATGGCAGTCAGTCGGTCAAGGCGGTTCATAAAAGCAATAGTTGGAATGACCGGCGCAAATTACAACGGATGAGTTAAATAGTGTTTCTGCCTATTCTGAGGATTCTATTGTTTCTTTTGGTTCTTTTGCAGCTACAAACCGGAAGGTAGGGCAATCAAGTCTTCACGCTCCGGGTAAACAACTACATAACAGAACCCAAGTGCATGAGTAGCATCCACAACAATACCCATCGCCATCGTTTCGAACTGGAAACGGATGGTAAGTTATCTATCGTTGAATACCAGAAAGTAGATGGTGAAACACTGGCGCTCGTTCATACCGAGGTCGATCCTAGCCTGGAAGGGCATGGGATTGGTTCAAAATTAGTAGAGGGTGTTTTAGAGTACGTTGAGCAGCATAATTTGAAAATTGTACCGCTCTGCCCATTTGTGAGCGCGTACCTGAAACGCCATCCCGATTGGAACCGGGTCGTATCAACCTCTTTTACCGCTACCGGCTTTTAATGATTCCGACACGTTGCCTGGTATTGACTGGGATTTTGTTCGTTTCTGTAAGCTGGTCTGCGCTTGGCCAGCTTACAGACTATCGCATGTGGGTAGGACTTACTACCCGTAAGCCAGAGCAGGTCGTGCTTCGGCGCTGGAAACAGGATTTCCAAACCCGTTATCTGGTCCTTAATCCGCAGACGCTTCAAACATCGGTCGTGGCACTACTGCCCGATGGAATCAGAGAATTACCCTGGGCGTCGGTTATGCAACAGGTACGCCAGACCGCCTATGGCAAAGCGATGCAGATTGAGCAAAAGCGGGACATAAACTTGCAGGATGCTGGTATTGAACGAACCGACACAACCGAGCGGGGGTTTAGCCTTACCATTGATCTGTGCCCATCGACCAAACCATTGACCCGGTCGGTTTTTGAACAACTTATCCGTGCATTTGAGCCGGAAGAAAAGCCCATTCCCATTACGGTTACCATTACCGGACTCTGGATGGCGAATCACCAGCAGGATTTAGCTTATCTCAAAAATCTGGTGAGTCGAGGTGAACTGGCTATTACCTGGGTCAACCATTCGTACCATCATCGGTACAATCCGCGCTTACCCCTTCAAGCCAATTTCCTGCTCGAAGCATCAACCGATCTCAATGCAGAAGTGCTGTCGAATGAACAGGCCATGTTGCAGAATGGGTTGACACCCTCCATCTTCTTTCGGTTTCCGGGGCTTGTGTCCGACAAAGCTGTTTTTGATCGAATTCTCGCATTTGGTCTATTACCCATTGGCAGCGACGCCTGGCTGGCTAAAAATCAGCAACCCAAACAAGGGAGCCTGGTTCTCATCCACGCGAATGGCAACGAACCTCTTGGTATCACCGATTTTATTAATCTGATCCGGAAAAAATCGGCTTCTATTGAGAACAAGAGCTGGCTGTTGTATGACTTACCCGCCAGCGTGGCGAAGGAGAAGTAAGGGGCTGGCAACTGCTTATGGCATTCGCTTCTCCATCTCTTCTATTTTCTCTCGTAATTGCCTGACCTCGCTGATCAACTTTTGAATGTCATTGTCTGTTTGCTCCTGCTCATCCTCGACAAAGAAATTAGCGACGTAGCCTGTAAACGTACCGAAGAGACCAACACCCGCAATCATGAGGACAGCTGCGATCAGTCGACCGGCGCTGGTAATGGGAAATCGGTCGCCGTAGCCAACGGTGGTAATCGTAACGAAGGCCCACCACAAGGCATCGGATGGCGTCTTGATATTGGCATCGGGAACCCGTTCGACGTACAGAATAGCGATGGCCCCGAAAATCATAAGTAACAAGGAGCTGAGCAATACTACGGCCAGGGTTCCATTGGCGCGGTCCCGGAAGAAGAAATTCAGAAAGTCCCGAATGGATCGAAAAGCGCGAACCATGCGCAGAATCCGAATGATTCGCACTAACTGGCCTAGTCGCCCCCAATCGAAAGCTGGAATACTTGACAGCAAATCGATCCAGCCCCAGCGTAAAAATTCCCATTTGTTGGGGGCCAGATAGAGCCGTAAAAAGAAGTCATATAAAAAGTACAGACAGATACCCGTATCGACCTGATCGAGCAATTCTCCGGTAGTCTTACGAATCGGAATCAGTTCCCGAACGAGCAGGGCTAAGACAACATATACCGATAGCACCAGCATGATGATCTGGTGCAGACGTACTTTCGACAAAGGCGGTCTGGGAACCTCTTTCATGATTTTGGGGGCAATGGGGGATGAAAAGGCGAAATTCGCTCTTTCTTCCTGATCCATCGCCAAACATCCGTTGCAATAGCTGGATAAATATTAAGCCCAATACTGTAATAACTCCCGTTGAAATTCTGGTTGATGGCGGTTTGAAATACCGAAACCCGGTAGCCAATCTGTGCGCTCAAACCAAACCAGCGAGTGGCTTTCCATTGCCCATACAAACCCGCCTGGAGTGGAACCAGAAAGTCCCGTTTGGTTCGGTCGATAGGGGTTTCTTTAGTCAGATCGAGCGGAAGTGCATAGGCCACACCTCCACCCAATTCGATGGGGATACTGACGGTCCATTGCTTGTTTTTGGTGATATTGAACCAGTACATCATGCTGATAAACCACATATCCGTACGGGTGTAATAAGCCAGATTAATGCGCCGGGCGGCATTCCGTCGCCAGTCGATCAGGCTCAGGTAAGAGGCATAGCTGATCCAGTAATAGCCTAGTGTGATTTGGTGGCGTTTCTTCCCATACTCGATACCCGCATTGACACCCCATACATTCACATGCTGTTTTTCCAGAAACGAATCGCGAAAATCGACATTGAAGGCTGGGCGGATACGTGGCCGTCGTGGCTGTAAGGTATCAGCCGTTGCCGATGAATCGGTCGGAGGAAGGCATAACGAACAGGCTACCAGAAACGCTGCAATCATAATGTGTTCTAACTTAAAAATGCTGCCTGTAGTTACACAAATTACGGGTTAATGGCGCTGATGCGTACATAAGCGTTTTTACCATGTATATCATAAGTGTTAACTCCTAGGCCAGATTTTCTTTTTAAGCAAGAATTAATCAGGCTTTAACAGCTCCTTAACGGGCAGAGTGGTATTTGCTACCCTAATCAGTCGGGTAAAATTAATCCGCTTTCCCAGTATGTTCCGTTTTCGATTCTATTACGCCTGTTTTCTTAGTGCTTTCCTGCTGGGTTTGGGCGTAGGTTCACCATTGCTCGCACAAACAGCTGCAACACCAGCCGATACGATTCGACAAAGCTTGCCCCAGCTAGAGCAATTGTTTCTGGAGCGAAATTTTCAGCTACTTGCCCAACGTTACCAGATCGATATGGCTGATGCTGCCATTACCCAGGCTGGTCTGCGACCAAACCCGAATCTATGGTTTCAGGGTAACCTATATAACCCGCAGACCCATAAAGTCCTTCCGTTTGGTCGTCCATCGCAGGCTGATATGGATGCCGGGATTTACAACAGTGGGTATTATGCCGTACAACTGCAACAGGTAATTCAACTGGCGGGTAAGCGTAGCAAACTGGTTGCTCTGGCCGAAAGTAATAAATCGCTGGCTCAACTGGCCTTTCGCGACCTGATGCGCACACTACACTACCAGTTGTATTCGACTTACGCCAACCTGTATTATGATTTGCAGGCACTGCGTTTGTTTGAAGACGAACTGGCGCGACAACAACGGCTGCTCGAATCGTATCGGATTGCACTTCAGTCGGGTGGGGTGGCTCCTTACGAAGTTACCCGGCTGGAAGTAGCCCTTCGTGACCTTCAGGCGAATGAGGCTAATTACCGTACTCAGATTGCCGATGAGCAGGCAACATTGCGGGTGTTGCTGCGTCAGCCTGCCCAAACGTTCATCCTGCCTTCCGAATTACCGACACTTCAGAGGACTGCTCCGCCCCTGGCAACAGCGTTAGACTCCGCTCAGGCCCATCGGCCGGATATTGCCATTACGCAGGAACAGATCAACAATGCTCAGCGTAGCCTGACTTTGGAAAAAGCGCGTCGCACTCCCGATCTGACAACGGGTTTGCTGTTTGAGAAATACGGGAATGCCTATGTGAATTTTCTGGGCTTTCAGGCGTCGATGGATTTGCCTGTTCACAATCGGAATCAGGGAGCAATCCGGTCGGCCGAAACGAATCTGAAGGCGGTAACGAGTGGTTTAGACAATCAGCAGGTTGTGGTTCAAAGCGATGTCCTGAATGCCTACGACAAGCTGAATACCTATTATGCCCAACTCAACGAACGGCCCGATGGCTACCTGGACCGGATTCGGAATATTTCGGTTGAAGCCACAAAAGCGTATAACGCGCGTATGATTGGTCTGCTCGATTATCTGGATAAAATAAAGACGTACCAACAGGCTCAGCTCAATAACATTGACCTGATGAACAACCTCTTTCAGTCGCAGCAGTTGGTCAATTACGTAACCAATACGAAATTCTTCTAGTGGAAAATTGACAATAGTAGTCGGGGGTGGTAACCAGGCATCCAGACGTATTCACGACGGCGGAACGACCAGTGGCCGGGCACCCATATGGCACGTGTTAGGCTTCAACCTTCGATCTAACCTTAGCGTTTTGTTGTGCCCGTAATTGCTTCGTTGTTTTTCGTGAACCATCGTGACTCCAGCCGGGAGGACCAAAAAGATAGCCTAACGCATCCCGGACCGATCGCGACCGACGCAAATCCTGTCCGATCGATACCCACTCATGAAACGCGATTCTGACCGGATTATGGGTATCAATATTTGTCGTCAGCCCGTAGGTAGGACGATGACGCTCCTCCTGAAAGGTACCGAACAGCCGATCCCAAATGATCAGAATACCCGCGTGGTTTTTGTCGAGGTAATCCAGGTCGGAACCGTGGTGTACGCGGTGGTGCGAAGGCGTATTGAAAATGGCTTCAATTGGGGCTGGAAACTTATTAATGAGTTCGGTATGAATCCAGAACTGATACAACAAACTAATCGACTGCATAGTCATGATCGCAATAGGCGGAAAGCCAAGTAAAGGTAACCACAGCCAGAAAATGAAAGCCCCCGACAGATTACCCGTCCAGGTTTGGCGAAGTGCTGTCCCCAGATTGTATTTCATGGAAGAGTGATGCACAACGTGCGATGCCCAGAAATATCGGCTACTATGACTGATTCGATGAAACCAGTAGTAGCTGAAATCTTCGGCAAAGAACAAAATCACCCAGGCCCACCAGTTGGTCATATCAATCGTAAACAGCCGAAATTGATAGACTAGCGTAAACGAGCCAAACACCATAGCTTTCCCAATCAACGCACTGATGATGACATTGCCGATTCCCATCGACAAACTGCTGGCCGTGTCCTTAGTCATGTAATAATCTTTCTGCTGCTTGACCGTCACGACTACCTCGGCAACCAGCAGAATCACAAATCCAGGAATGGCAAGTTGAATTAAATCTCTCATATTTAATCTTACTTTCATGCAAGTTACGGCCTTGGCATGTGGTTGTCAACAGCCAGAATGGGGTTTCTGACTTTCCGTTACGGTGGACGGGTAGTAAGGACTTAGAAGTTGTTTGCGTTCGTGGGGGCAGGTTCTTAAATCTGCCCCCACTCTAACTGGACAAAACAGTGTAAATAGATTTACTCAACAAACGATTACCCCGTTTTCTTCGTAATTTGGACGCTTTAGTAGCTGTCATTTCCATGATTTCATTCGATACCATCCTCGCGGCTCACGACCGCATCCGGCCTTATATTCATCGCACTCCCGTATTGACCAATCAAACTATCGATGAGCAGGCAGGCGCCAATCTGTTTTTTAAGTGCGAGAATTTTCAGAAGATAGGGGCGTTTAAAGCGCGGGGTGGCCTGAATGCCATATTGCAGGTCGTTCAGCATCAGGAAGGGAAAGCGATTACAACACATTCATCGGGCAACCACGCCCAGGCAGTTGCGTTTGCCGCCCGACAGGTTGGGCTTCCGGCTTATATCGTTATGCCCCGAACGGCCCCTAAGGTTAAAAAAGAGGCTGTGCTAGGGTATGGTGCCGAAGTAATAGAATGCGAACCAACGCTCGATGCCCGGGAGGCTGGTGTGCGGGAGGTGATGGAACGAACCGGAGCCGTATTGGTTCATCCCTTCGATGATGATCGGGTTATTGCCGGGCAAGCCACTGCCACAAAAGAACTGATCGAAGATGCAGCTGACCGCCAGAATGTACCTTTCGATACCATTCTGGCACCCGTTGGTGGGGGAGGTTTGTTGAGTGGGACGGCCCTGGCAACTCATTATCTTTCGCCTACTACACGGGTTATTGCCGGAGAACCCGAAGGCGCGGCCGATGCCATAGTGTCGTTCAGAAGCGGCCGGGTTGAAAAAGCACCCTATATCAATACCATTGCCGATGGCCTGATGACTACGTTGAGCGAACGAACACTGGCCATTATTCGGGCACACGTTGCGGATATTTTGACCGTTTCGGATGCCGAAATTAGTGCCGCCATGCGATTGGTTTGGGAACGGATGAAAATTGTAATCGAGCCATCGAGTGCAGTGCCGTTAGCTGCTGTACTGAAGCACAAAGATCAGTTTGCGGGGCAAAAAATTGGCATTATCCTGACAGGGGGCAATGTTGATTTAGGGAAGTTACCATTTTGACTGGCAGCGTATTTCGTTGTTTTCATGAAAAGTTGAACATGTTGGATTGATTCTGAAAGTAGAATACAAGTTCAGCGTAGTTTTAGAATGGATTAACCTCCAGCCATGCGCTCAACGTTTCGCTTTTTAGTGGTTTATAGCTTTGCCCTGATTTTACCTTTCGCCTGTATTTACCCGGAAGAATTAGCTCAATACGGTACGGCGACCATTCTGATCGTCGATGGAACAATTACCAATCGGGCCGAACCGCAGATAATTACACTAAAGCGGGCACAAGCTGATCGGCTAACTGGCCAATACAGTACCGTTCCGGTGCCCCATGCTATAGTTTCCGTGGTAGTCGACTCCGTTCAAACCATCGAATGTCATGAAACGATTGATGGTAGTTACCAGCTTCCCAGTGATTTTAAAGGACAGATTGGCCATGCTTACCAACTCCAGTTCACCCTTACGGACGGAAGCCAGTATCAGTCCACTCAACAGATAATGTCGGCTGTTGCGCCTATTTCGGATGTGCATGTGGCATTTAATCAGAACAGTTTATCGCCAACTCAGCTAAAGGGCTACACAGCGGCACACGACATCGTTATCGATACCCAGGACCCCGTTACTGAGCATAACTATTACCGCTGGGAGTGGAAACTATGGGAGCGCCAAAATTGGTGTCATAGCTGTCGGCAAGGGGTTTATGCCGTTTACAAAGTGTTGCCAAACGTGTATAAAGATCGCGACTACTTTGTAACAGGCACTGAGTTGTATGAAGATTGTTTCAGCCCCCGAGCCGGGAAGGCAGGTGAAGAAGCCCCGGAAGTGCCTAATGAGGACTGGATCTATGATTATGGTTGTCGTACACCCTGCTGGCAAATCGTCTACGGCTACGACATCGTTGTGCTCGATGATAAATTTAGTGATGGGGCTCTGATCAGTCAGCAGCGGGTGGCCCAGGTACCTTTTTATGATTATGCGCCTGGTCTGGTCGATATCCGCCAGTATTCATTAACTGCGGATGCTTACCAATATTATAAGCGCTTTCAGGAACAGACTCAGCATACGGGCGGGTTGGCCGACACGCCCCCAACGGCTTTGGTGGGTAATGTTCATCAGGTAGGCCGTCCGCAGGTGGGCGTTGTCGGGTATTTCTCGGCGTCGGCAGTTTCACTGGTTCATTACTGGCTGGATCGAAAAGATACGCAGGGGGTACTGGCTTATGGAGCCACAGCTCCTTTTGATACCACTCGACGCCCTGGTGCCTACACACCTACTGGCGATGGCCTTTTTTTCGCCATTAATGGTCGTCAGCCTAATCCTGAGCCATCACCACCGTACCTTAAAGATCGGGATAAAGCCAAGGTTCGGCTTTGGCCTAATGCTGACCGCCCACCTTTAGCACCTTGTTTACAATCCGATCATCAAACTCCTTTCAAACCGGAAGGCTGGCGGGATTAAGTGCTGAAAGCCACAAAAGCTATTTTTACGAAGACTGAATGGTTGATAAGCGTCTGATTATTAACCGTTTGTTTAGTATTCTTCGTAAGTGTAGTTCATCACATAGGTATTCCCATTTCGGGACTCAGTGCGTTTAACGGGTAAACCTTGCTGGTTATACACATAGGTGTAATTAGAAATGAGGTTGTTCTGCGATTTTTTAATCACATTATTCTGGCTGAAACGAAATTCAGGGTCTATACTGAGATCGAACAGCCCAGATAAAGGATTGGTATTCGTGTCATACACATAAGAGATTTCGTTCTTGGAGCGAACCTGGTTGGTATAGACGACAAAATAGGTATTCGTAGCCAACGTGATATTGTCCTTTGTATATACGTAATCCGATTGGGAGTATATATCGTGGCGAGGAGGTATAAATGAACTATACTGAATCAAATGCTTACTGGTATCCAGCGAATAGATAAAGTCGTTAAAATGCGTTTTCAACGCAATACCCGTTCCGTTGTAAAGACTGGTTGTGGTGGCTTCCGGGTTAAATTTTCCACCAAAGTAGTATTGTAACCCTCGGATCGTGTTTTGGTCCAACTTGTACGGATCAATGAGGGTCAGGGCTCCTCGCGTTCGATCATTGCTACTGTAATCAACATAAAAAATGTATTGTTTGTCAGGGTTGCTATACGAAATGGTCGTGAAACTGCTGTCGGCTCGGGCAATCGTGCTAAGCCGATTCAGACTATCATAGGTGTAAATTGTGTGAATACGGAATGGAGAGTCGGCGAGAACACCATCGACCTGTTTTAATCGTAGCCTTACGGGCTCTACCTGGTCAGTCTTACTGCAACGGATGCCTCCAATATACAGGAGGGTTAATACCAATAATCGGACAACCGTTTTGAAAATCGTTTGCATCTACGTCAGCGGCTTTTTTGATAGAAAAGGTATTGCAGTACCCGAGCGGAAACGTTTTCTGGTAACCTACATTATCAATTAACTGAACCTATCCGGAAAAGCAACGATAAATTTCGGGAATAGGCATAGAAAATAAAAGAACAAGCCTTGTAAATGATGTTTTACAAGGCTTGCATAGGTAAGTTGGTTAACAAAATCGAAAAAATGAATCTATGAAATAGAAACGTAGGCGATGTGCTTAAGAACAGCTTATTTTTTTGTGGCGATGTAAAAGAAATCGAGGCTTCCGGCCGGGTCCTGACTAACCTGATAATCGGTGTAATTTATTTGAGCGGCTAGTCCATCGGCCTGGAGGAGCCGATTTCGGTTCAGACGATTCATCAGATCGTAAGGAACTTGCAGAAGTCGGCGAGGGAGCCGGTATTGCAGGTTAAAAATGTCGAATCGGGTTAGTTTTTTAACCGACTCTTTATTCTGCTCATAGTAGGTCATCACCTTTTCGTTGCCATGTATACCCTTCGTCTCGATCGTAGGGAAGTATTTGGTGATTAAGGCTTTCAGGCCATCGGCGTAATACTCCCGTACGTGCCAGGGGTTGCGGGTGAGGGAGAAACTTTTGTTGACCGTTGTGAGGAGTAGTTTGCCGCCGGGTTTAAGTACGCGATAGGCTTCTTTCACAAACAAATCATCGTTCTCAATATGTTCGATCACCTGAAACGTTACAATGTAATCGAACGTATTGTCAGCAAGGGTACGCAATGGAGGAATGTTTGCCGAAATAAATGTCGACTGAGGGTATTCGGCTTGTAGGGCGTTGATCAGGTCCTGATTCTTGTCGATACCCGTATAATGATTGGCCGCTTTGGTGAGTAATTCGAGTCCCCGGCCCCAGCCGCAACCGATTTCGAGTACATTACCGCTGACCATCTGAGCCGCTTCAACATACGGAAACAGCAGGCGTTGATGAACGGGATTATCGGAAGCTATTTCGGCGGAGGTTATTTCTGTAGTTTTGTACATGATCTAGTAGGGACGCGGGCCTGAACCTATAGCCCGTCGGCTATTGCAATTGAATCGACAAAATTACTCTTTTGTAAACCGAAAGAAAAATGATAGGGTATATAAGTCGAACACCCCTGTTTTTTCGTTATTAGTAAACTATAATCCCAGACACGAATCTGGAACGCATTTGCGGAACAAAACATTGCCAACTTTCGTCTGACTTTTTCGTCCGACATCCACGTTTGTTTATGCGAATTCTGTCTTTTTTACTTCTACTTGGTCTGTTGTTCGGCTGTGCCAGCAACAAAAAAAAGGAACAGGCACGCGTCAATGCGGCCTACGATGCCCGCACCGAAGCACAGCGAAATCAACCCAGCAAACCAACGGTTCGTGTTGGTGAACCGCAGCGGGCTGAAGGAGCGGCTCAACCTGCCGATTCTCGTCCGGCAACGGTACAAACACCTGCTCCGGTGAAGGCTGCCGATGGCCCAGCGATAGGAACAGGTCCGGCTATGTCGATGAAAGGCGGGGAGTGGGTCGTTACGTCCATAAAAGGTAAGTTTCTGTTTGTCGACTCGTCGACGGTACGGGTCTATATGGATCTCACGGCTAAAAACCCAATGGGAGAGGCCGTTCTGAAACCCAGCGATTTTGTTGAGCATTTTCAGATCGCCTACGTCATGTATCCCGACTACAACAACCGTGAGCGATTGGGCTATTCAACGGTGTCCTTATCGACACAGAACGTAGGTGCTGCTTCTGACCACCTCACATTAACCTTTGATGTAAAACGACCGAAAGGCGTGGCCAATGCTGTCTTATTGACGGAAATTACCGAAACGATGAACGGTACGAAGGCTCGTAACGACCTGTCGCTACGGTTTACCGGAACCAAACTGAGTGATCGGGTCACCCTCTTCGATAGACACGGGTCTCAACCCCAGTTGAAAAACTTCGCAAACGTAGGCGACACCATTATTCTTCGGGATGTTAGTGGGGCCAATAAGCCACTATATGGCGTCCGGTATCGGCATGATTTTGATGCGGCTTCGTCGCCCATGAACACATCTCCCAAGCCGACAGCTAAATCGCTGAACATCGATTCAACGCTGAAAATTACTACAAATCAGCCGTTTGTGTTACCGCATGAAGGCTTGTATTACTTTGTAGAAGATACTACGGATGCCTCAGGAATCGGGCTGGTAGTTGCTGACAAGCGCTTCCCGAAACTGACCCGTCCCGAAAAATTGATCAAGCCTGTACTGTACATGAGTACCAGTACCGAAATCAGTGAATTGAATCAGGCGCAGGATACTAAAAAAGCGTTCGATAAATATTGGTTGAGCCTGATGGCGGGCAATGAAGAGGTGGCCAAACGGACTTTAAAAGCTTATTTCGACCGGGTTGAAGAAGCAAACCGCCTGTTTACCACCTATAAGGAAGGCTGGAAGACCGATAAAGGTATGATTTACATCGTACTGGGGCCGCCTGATCGGGTACAACGGAACCGAGAGCGCGAAGTATGGGTTTATAATCGCCGGGCCAATGTTTCGGAGGTGAATTTTACCTTCACCAAAAAGCCCAACCAGTTCGTAGAAGATCATTATGAGTTGGTCCGCTATATCGAGTATCAGCCGATCTGGTATCCGATTGTCGAAGCATGGCGAACCGGCACCATCCGCGATTAAACTTTTTAATGAATAATGGATAATGAACAATGAATAATGCAGGTGATAGTCACTTTAACTCCGTTATTCATTGCTCATTATCCATTATTCATTTCATGAAAACAAATGCCCCAGCAATTCAAGCGTAATTTTCGCCCTCGTCCTCAATTTCGTCCACAGCCCGACGAAATGGTGTTTGGTATTCAATCCGTTATCGAAACATTGCGTTCCGATCAGCAGATTGATAAACTCTACATGGAAAAGGGGTTGAGCAATCCTGATATCCAAAACCTGGCCTTTCAGAATCGGGTAACTATTCAGCGCGTACCGGTCGAGAAGCTGGATCGAATGACCCGCAAAAACCATCAGGGCGTAATATGTCTGGTTGCTCAGGTTCAGTATGTTAAGCTGTCGAACGTGATTGCCGATGTCTATGAGCGGGGGGAACAGCCGTTTATCTTATTGCTGGACCGAATCACTGACGTGCGAAATTTTGGAGCCATTGCCCGTACGGCCGAGTGTACTGGCGTACAGTGTATTGTTATTCCGGGGCGTGGTGCGGCAGCCATTAATTCCGATGCCATGAAAACCTCATCGGGCGCTTTGAACCATATTTCGGTGTGCCGGGAACCCGAACTGACCGAAACCGTAAAATACCTTCAGGAAAGTGGCATTACGGTTGTGGCTTGTACGGAAAAGTCGAGTCGTGACCTCTACGAGCGCACTACCGATCTGACCGGGCCGATTGCCGTAATCATGGGTTCCGAAGAAGATGGTATATCGCCCGAACTACTTCGAATGGCCGACGCTCATGTGAAGATTCCACTCCTTGGTGCGGTTGGGTCGCTCAATGTATCAGTAGCTACAGGGGTAATTTTATACGAAGCTGTGCGCCAGCGGAGTTTAAAGGTATCGGTTTAGTAATTGAATTAGTGAAAGTCTGAGTCATAAAAAAGTCGTTCCTGAGCTCAGGAACGACTTTTTTATGAACGAATTGGATGTTACACGACTACGACTTCTTCGTTGTCTTTTTGGTTGTCGTGGTTTTCTTTGTCGTGGTTTTAGGACCACCATCAAGCGAGTTAATCCAGACGGCCAGTTTCATGGCATCTTCCTTCGGAACCTGCGTCATCGGAGCCATTGGCGGATAACCTGGCCAGTGCGATGGAACAGGGGTATAAATCAGCTTCACAATTTCCTCGTTCGAATAGTTCTTCTTTGCTACATCAGCATAGGCTGGACCGACCAGTTTTTGGTTAGGACGGTGGCAGGCAATACAGGTGTATTTTGTCATCAGGGCGTTCATATCTGCCGGAATATCGGCTGGCGCCTGAGCGTTAGCATCGAAGGACGCTACGGCCAGCGAAGCCGAAGCGATAAGAAGGCCAAAGAATTTTTTCATAAGAATCGGTAAGCGATAAATGGAAAAAACGAATTTTATTACGTTACAAGGTCAGACGCGCAAAAATAGATGGTTTCGAATGATAACCCAATTTTGGCTACGGTTTTTCCTATAAGTCTTAGACTATTATTCTGACAAAACGTTTAATATTTGCCAAAATAAAATGTATGCAACCGCTCGACCGTTTCTCTGGCCACGCCGATCTGTACGCCCAATACCGAATTGATTACCCCGCTGATTTGTATGATTTTATACTCCAGTATGTCAATAATCGTCATATAGCCTGGGATTGTGCAACGGGAAATGGGCAAGTAGCGGGCGCGTTGGCCGACCTCTTTACGCAAGTTGAAGCCACCGATATTAGTGAAAAGCAACTGGCCGAAGCGGTGCAGAAACCGAATATCCACTATCAGCTCTCAACGGCTGAACATACTCCCTTTGCGGATCATACGTTTGACTTAATTACAGTCGCACAGGCGATTCACTGGTTCGACATCCAGGCGTTTCATCAGGAGGTTCGGCGCGTAGCTAAGCCAGGTGCTGTTCTTGCAGAATGGGGGTATGGGCTGGTACAACCTGGCTCCGACCTGGCCCCAATTTTGATTGATTTCTACCGAAACCGGATAGGCCCTTACTGGGACCCTCAGCGTAAGCACATTGATCATGCCTACGAGAGTTTACCGTTCCCCTTTGCAGATGCCAAAAGGGAACAGTTTACAGCAACCCGAACCTGGTCGTTGGAGCGGTTTCTGAATTACCTGCGAACGTGGTCGGCAGTTCGACAGTATATATATGAAAACGAATCAGACCCGGTTACCGATTTAGGAGAGCAGTTGAAACAAACTTGGGGACCTGAGGAACGGGAGGTCCGGTTTCCGATTTTCCTGCGGGTGGGAAAGGTCTGAGTGGTATAGCCAATGGATTACGTTAAAGCCCCATTTTTAAACCGCTGCTAGTCTGCATTATTAGTTGTCCACCCACAGCATAAGTCAATAATCCGGTATGGCCTTGAAAACCTGTAGGTAAGTTAATCGAATGCCGTATCCGTACGGGATCAGTATTGCCAGGAATTTGGTTTGAAGACCAAACCGACGGCTCGCTCCAGTCTCCTGTTTTTGTCGTGTAAATTTCTCCCGGTGCAAGCTGAGTAACATACGTACTAGCTTCGGCACGACAACCGTTGTTTGATAGGGCTGTTACAGAATACGGTCCGGCCGTACTGACCATAATGCTGGATACTGTTTCAGTAGTTGACCAGGTTAAGGCCGATGTGGAAGCAATGGCTGAAAGGGTTAAACTAGTTTGTGTAGGTGTTACTATAGGATCTGATGGGGTGATAGTTAGTGAGGGTATAGGATGGATAGTCACATTAGCAGCGGCTCGTGGACTTTCGCATCCATTAATACTCTGGCTAACATAATAGCTATAGATGCCAGCAGTGTTTGTTCTGGGAGTAATGGCCGCGGAACTTCCCGTTCCCCCTATTGGAGATGTATACCATACTAAATTGCTTCCTGTTGCGGTTAATGTGTTTGCCGGGTTACCCTGACAATACGTTACAGAGCTAGTTAATGGGGAGCTGGGTGTAGGCCTAACGACGACTGAAATAGAGGCTTTGGGACTTTCACAACCATTAGCAATTTGGCTAACATAATAGGTGGTCGAGCCCGCAATCGATGTTTGTGGAGTTGGTGAAACTGATGAAGATTCTCCCCCAACGGCACTAGTTCCGTACCAATTTAATGTACCTCCATTACTAGCTATGGCAACAAGAGGAGAAGCAACAGTCCCTTGACAATAAGCGAATACATTGGCAATTATTGGAGGTACGGGAATTGCATTTATTATGATCGGAGCAGTAACGGTATGTCCGGTAGTACTATTGGTTAACCTGATAATAGACTGACCTGCTATTTGACTGCCAGGAATAGTGACAGTCAGACTGCTACCCGTAGAAATAGTCTGCATTTGTTTGGGAGAACCATAATCAGCGGTACCTGAGTTATACAGATAGACATATAGGGTACCAGCCTGGACACTGTTATATGCGATGCTGATAGGCGAAAATAAACAAGCAGTACTAGGTGCCGACGTAATTGTGATTTGGGCATTGACAGTTGGCAAATGGCTTAGTAAAACTGCGAATACCCATAGCCATGACCAGAAACGTAAATTCATGAAAAGGCGTGAAAAGTAATAAGTCTGGCAAGATAGCTCTATTTTAACATACGTGTAGAAAAGCCAGCCTGATTGATAATGATCAATCAAGCTGGCTATCAGGCTTCCCAGATTACTCGGAGTACCTTTCCATAGACCCCAATGGTCTGAAAAAATTCTAACCAGTGAAGTTGTTGAGGACCAAGATGGTCAGTGGGTGATTTTACTTCTACAAACTCGTATGCACCCTGTTCGTTCCAGATCAATAAGTCAGGGAAACCGCGTGTATGCTCACGGACGTTGCGGGCCATTTCGAGCAGAATGAGTCGTAATTGTTCAACAGAAAGGAGATCGATAATACGCTGGACCAGTGTCAGCAACTCATCCGACCAATCGACCAGTACGTTTGTGATGCCATATTTCGCATTGAACATTCGGCCAGTGTGCCGTCGCCAGTCGTCGTGAGTAGTTAGTTCCGCCAGTCGTTTTTTGAGTAAGTCCTCGCGTTTCAGATAGAAGTCGGGCAGGTAGAAATCCGACGGGGCACGTTGGAGCGGATGGTGAATAGCCGACACATTGGCATCGTAAATGATGTCCCAGAAAACCAGCCCGAACAGGCCGCGCCAGGGATAATTTTCGGTAAAGGCTGCATCGAATTCCTGTTCCAGATAATAATTCATTACCCCTGCTTCGACATGATGCCGATAGGCCACTGGAATACTGACATTCTCGGCATCGAGCAGAAAGCGAGTGGTGGCTTTGCGAGGCCGTTTCTTTTCGCCCACACTCAGAATTTTATCCCGGAAGTCGTTGGCAAAATAGCGTTCCTCCGCATTTAGGGGATTCAGGGCAATTTCGTCGCAGAGTGCCAGGGCTTCATCGACAGAACCATTTCGAAACAACAGCCGTACGCGCCGTTCGCGGGCCGGTACGCGGTCCGAAAGTTCGTAAACCGACAGAGCCTGTTCCGGTAATTTTTGTCGTTCCAGAAATGCGCCTACCCGACACACCAGTTTCTGATAACCCGGAATGGCGATTTCGGTCAGCTCCGGGCGAGTTTCATTCCAGTTCAGAAACCAGTTGTAAATGTCGTCGGCTGGCGTCTCAGCTTCTTTCAGATCGTGGAATTCTTCGTTAGTGAGCGAAATAAGCAGCTTATCTTCTACTTCTTTGCGGGTTCGGAAGCGCGCCGTTAGTTTACTTTCATCATATCGCTCAAAGTTGACCATACCCAGATCGCGCACGACAAATTCAGTCATGTTACCACTTCGATTGCCGAAAAACAGGTATTTGATCATCATGCCTTCGGCCTCAAAGTTCATCTTGACCACAGTTTCGTGGGTGGTCAGGCTCGTAACTATTTCGCCAAAATCCAGTTCTTGCAGGGCATACCGAATGACAGCCTCCTTCTTTTCTTTCGCCAATGGTCTGAGCTCTTCCGGTTCGAGTGGCAGAAGTTCCAGAAGCTCCGGTTTGGTAAAAACGCCCAGGGCCTCTTCACCTAAATGGGTATGACTGGCGGCTAGTTGTTCAATAAAACCAGTGTTAAGGAGCTCGCTGGTAGCGGCCGGTAGGTCAGTTATTTCGGTATATTGTAGTTTGTTAACGCGAAAAAAGAGTCCTTTGCGATTGCTGAATCGTACATATAGACACTGTGCATCCTGGCTGAGCGCTTCAAACTGATGCACAAAATTCCATTCAGCTTCGTTTAATAAACCACCGTAGAGTCGTTTGACAAAGTCCAGCACATACCGGAAATTGTCGAGGTAATAACGAGGGGTTAGTATAACTTTTTGTCGTCCAATCATGTGGTAAGGCAGTGATGCGGCATATGGATGAAATTCCGCAATCACGGAGCGGGTTTACACCCTCTCAATATAACAAAAAAATAAGTATTTATGTCCCCTTCCGACATACTTGCCGCGCTGAATAAGCAAGGTATTTTACCGACGGAACAACAGGCGAAGATGGCCGAAATTGAGCAGAAAAAGCCATTTTCTGTTCACTGGGAACTGCGCTCCATGCTATATATCGGTATTTTGCTGCTCAGTTCGGGTTTGGGGTTGCTGGTGTATGATAACTTCGATCAAATCGGGCACGGAGCACTACTGGCCGCCATTGCAATAGCCTGCTTCGGGAGCTTTTTCTTTGCCTGGCGATACCGACCTGACTGGACGCTCAGCGAAACCAAAAGTCGGTCTACATTTGGCGATTATGCCCTGATTCTGGCTTGTCTGCTGTTTCTTACCCTCGAAGGCTATGCCCAGTACGCATACAACGTGTTTGGGGGACGGTATGGTCTGGTGACACTCTTACCCGCTTTACTGTTTCTACCAATTGCCTATCGGTTTGATCATCGAGGTATTTTAGGAATGGCTCTAACGGCGTTGATTTCGTGGGTAGGGGTCACCGTTCGACCTTTGGAACTGTATTTTAAAACGAACTTTTTTGATCGGCCTACCGTCTTTTCAGCCATCGGTCTCTCGCTGGTATTGATTGCCTTAGCCTTTGTGCTACAGCGCAGAAAGATCAAAGCGCACTTTACCTACACCTATCTGACCATGGCCGGTAACCTGCTGATGGTGGCTCTGCTGGGTGGATTGTTCAACTTTGAGGAACTGCGCATTGGATTTGCGGTTGGCCTGGCTGCGGCTTGTGTGGTATTGGATCGGTTTGCCCGCCAGGAGCAATCGTTTCTCTTCCTGCTGATGAGCGTAGTGTATGGCTACATTGGGGCTACCTACCTGTTTTTTTACTATCTGCATCTGGACGACGAAGCCTATTACTGGTATTTTATTCTGACTGGTATTGCCCTGGTGTATTACCTGATGAGTCAGTTGCCTAAACGCAATGCGAAATGATAAAAGCCTATAATGAACAGTGGATTTATAACCGGGAGATACTTGCGCAGGCCGAGCGCTGGTATCGACAGCAATTGCTATCGGAGAGCCAGATGGAAGCGGTGCGAAATACCTATCCGGTCGAATTTCGACAGACGAACGGCTTTCTCGAAATCGGGCTGTTTTTGTTCACGACGGTAGCTATTCTGGCGTGTTACTTGTTGCCAGCCAGCATGTTTTCGATCTTTTCCATGTCAACGACCTATGCCATCTTCAACATCATATCGGGAATCGGAATAGGGGTAGTCGGGCAGTTGCTTATCAATAAGAAACTGCTGTACCGGAATGGGATCGATAATGCGTTTGTGGTCACTACGACCGGATTTCTGGCATTTGGCTTTAATCAATTACTGCCTAATGGGTTATCGACAGCCGAACACTGCTTTCTGACGCTGCCCTTGCTACTGCTCGTTCTGGGCTATTATGGCGACACCCTACTGGCGTTGTTTACCCTTGGTACATTGTATACGGGCATTTTCGATGGATTGCTAACCTATAGCTGGGGAAAAGATGCCTTGCCGTTTATTATGATGGGAGTTTCGATACTGATCTATCTGACAGTCAGGCAAGTTAATATACGGAACCCCAGAGAGGTATATTATACCGATCCGCTCAATCTGGCTCAATGGGTTTCGCTCATCGTATTGGCTGCCAGCGGTAACTACTTTGTGGTCCGTGAATTGAATGGGTTGCTACTTCGGGCTAGTCCGGTCAGCCTGCATCAGTCAGAAGCGCCCCAGATTTCGTTGGCATGGTTATTCTGGATCTTAACGTTTTTGATTCCGGGGATCTATTTGTGGCAGGGATTACGACGACGAAATCGAATGCTCCTGATTCTGGGCGTTCTTGGGATCATTGCGGCTGTTATAACCCTTCATGACTACACGGCATTGGTGCCGCTCAATGTGGCTCTTACTATTGGAGGCTTCCTTTTAATCGGGATTGCCGTGGGTTGTATTCGCTATATAAGTACACCAAAATATGGCTTCACCGATGCCCCGGATGACGATTCGCCCGATGAGTTTTTCCTGAATGCCGCAACCGCATCGGCTGTTCAAGCAGCGGGGGCAGCCCATCAGCCCAAAAGCGATCTTCGTTTTGGGGGAGGTAATTTCGGCGGTGGAGGAAGTGAAGGAAACTATTGATGTGTATAAAATTCTTTAATTTTGTGTATGGAAATACTGAAAAGTTATGCGGACAAATATTGATATAAACGATGATTTGCTTCAAGAAGCAATGGAACTGAGCCGTTCTAAGACAAAAAAAGCGATCATTGAATTAGCGCTTCAAGAATATATAAAAATGATGCATCGTAGAGATTTGTTGTCTTTACGTGGAAAGGTGCAGTGGGATGGCGATTTAGAACAAATGCGCACTGACCTAACTCCAAACGACTGGGATAAATGATTGTCGATACGTCGGTTTGGATTGATTTTTTACGGGATGTTCGGGATGCCAGGACCGATCAGGTAGCAGAACTCATCCTTCAAAATGGCTTACTATATATAACGCCTACTATTTTACAGGAAGTTCTTCAGGGAATACATGTTGACAATCAGTTTAAACGAATAAAAAGAAGTTTGCTAGCTCATCCTGTATTGCAAATAGACCCCATTGAAGCGGCTGTTGAGGCTGCAACTATTTATCGATTTCTGCGCAAAAAAGGCGTGACGATTCGTAAACCGAACGATTGTCTGATTGCCCATTATGCTATTTTCTACGACATCCCAATCCTGCATAACGACGCCGATTTTGATCAGATTGCCCGCTTTACCTCCCTACGAATTGCTCAAGTCTGAACAGTTTATGGCTAGCCATTGACAACTAGTAGTTGCATGCTTACGCCCGACATGGTCCTCTTTCTTTCGAACATAAGCATGAACTTCCTGTTTGTGTCTGCTGAAAAACTGCTAAGTTTGGCCTCGCAAACCAACGACCATACGCAGTCGCATGAAAACCGTAGATTCCTACAATTTTGCCGGGAAGAAAGCCCTGGTCCGGGTTGACTTCAATGTGCCCCTCGACAAAGAGTATCATATTACCGACGATACGCGCATCAAAGCGACTATCCCGACGGTGATGAAAATCGTTAACGATGGTGGTGCTGCCATTCTGATGTCGCATCTGGGTCGGCCGAAGGGTGGTCCCGAAGAGAAATATTCATTAAAACACATAATTCCAGCGCTGAACGAAGCCTTTGGCCGCGAAGTAAAGTTTGCTGACGATTGCATCGGTCAGTCGGCTACCGATCTGGCTGCCAGCCTGCAACCGGGTGAGATTCTGCTGCTCGAAAACCTGCGTTTTTACAAAGAAGAGGAAAAAGGTGATGTGGCTTTTGCCGAAAAACTGGCCAAACTGGGCGATGTTTGGGTAAATGATGCCTTTGGTACGGCACACCGTGCCCATGCCAGTACGGCCGTAATGGGGCAGTTTTTTACGGACCGTGTTGCCGGTTATGTCATGCAGGCTGAGCTTGATAATGCCAAAAAGGTACTGGATAATGCTGAGCGGCCCTTTACAGCCATTATGGGTGGGGCTAAAATCTCCGATAAAATCCTGATTATCGAGAAATTACTGGATAAGGTCGATAACCTCATCATTGGTGGCGGTATGACCTACACCTTTACAAAAGCACAGGGTGGACAGATTGGTAAGTCGCTACTTGAAGCTGATAAACAGGAACTGGCGCTCGAACTACTGAAAAAAGCCGAGGAAAAAGGCGTAAAAATCTATATGCCCCTCGATAACCTGTGTGCCGATAATTTTTCGAACGATGCCAACCGCCAGGTAGTAGCTACAGGCGAGATTCCTGATGGTTGGGAGGGTCTTGACATTGGTCCTGAAACGATCAAGCTATTCACCGACATCGTACTGAGCTCGAAAACGATCCTCTGGAATGGTCCAATGGGTGTGTTTGAATTTGAGAATTTTGCGCATGGCACAAACGCTATCGCTGAGGCCGTTGTAAAAGCTACCGAAGAGAATGGCGCATTCTCCCTCATTGGTGGTGGCGATTCGGCATCGGCTGTCAACCAGGCTGGCTACGGAGATCGGGTAAGCTATGTTTCGACGGGAGGTGGTGCCTTGCTCGAATATATGGAAGGGAAAACGCTGCCAGGTGTTGCAGCCTTGGAATAGGTATAAAGCTCGCTTTGAAGTAAGCCAGTTAAGATTAACAACGCTACAACTGACTTAATCCCGCTCTGGCTTTGTTGTCGATGCTATTTTTGTATTCATGACGCTTGAAGCTAAGGGCTTTCTGAAAAAACGATCGGGCGCGTTTCCGGTCGTTTTTTTGTTGGTAAATATAACCTAGTTGCAAAGCGGCTGTTGCTCCAAACGACAAGCCTTCCGGCTCGCTGAGTGTCAGGGCTTGGTTGTGATAAGGTATAGCGGCATCAGGCTCATTGCGTCGTTGATAGATGCGCCCCATTCGGTAATTATATTCTGCTTTTTCGGCTGCGGAAGTAAATTTGGCTTCGGTATACGGACGTAGATAAGCCAGTGCACTATCGGTAAACCCGCCATCGGAAGCCAGGCGGGCTCGCATCAACACTTTCTGATTTGCTGAGGCTCCTTTTTTAACGTACGTTTCGGCAAACTTCTGGGCAGCCTTATCGGATTCGACGGTTGTTCGACCAGTGGTGAGTACTTTTTGGAGAAATGGTCGGCTTTGGGCGTCTGGTTCGTCGGCAAGCCAGTGACTTAGAAATAGTTTGTAATACGAATCTTTCAGGAAATTTTGGCCTCTATAACTAGTAAGAAAGCGCTGAAAATGATCGTTTGCTATACCGTATTCACCTTTTTGCAGGTAAATATCTCCCAAAATGTTATCGATAATGGGCAGCGATTGATAGGCGGAGCCTGTAGGGCGTTTCAGTAAATAGCTAAGAGCCTGTTCACTATGACCTGCCTTCTGCTCAATGGTAGCCCCAAAAAAATGAAGAAGCAGATTGTCTGCATGTTCATTGACGAGTTGTTGCACTACCTGGCTTTCGGAATCGGTGAATTTCAGGACATAGGCGCGTACCATAAGGTCGATCAGGCGTGTCTCCAGTCGAAAGATAGAGTCTTGCTGAGCCCGTACCAATTCCTGTTGACCTTGCCTGATGGTGCCCCGCAACCCTAACAAATGGGCCACCCAGGCGTAATTGTCAGGTACCGACCCAATCATGATATGCAGTGTCCCTAATGATTTGTAGGTGGGCAAAAAGTCGGGAAACAGCTTCTGATTTTCGACCAGAAGTTTATACGCCTTAATTACATCCCAACTGGCACTGATCTCTTTGCCGAATTTGAGCTTGGCAAAAGCCCAGTGCAGCCGTACCTCGGCCAGCGTAACTCGTTGCCAGGGAGAATTTTTGTCCAGATCGTTTAGTTCATCGAGCCGATCATCTTCCCGATCACTTAATCGGGCAAACGCTTTATCATCGTCGGTGGTGACCAGTACGAGCATATCCGCATAATCGTCCAGAAATATACGGATGCCATTTGAGGGGGCTTCTCGGACTAATATTTGCTGAGCCGATTGCACCTTTAGTTTTTGCAGATCGGTATAGGCTCGCAGCAGACCTGGAGTCCAGGTAAAACCCTGAGCATAAAGACTAGCTGGGAGGGAAAGAAATAGAAACAAAAACACCGGGTGTAGACCCGGTGCTCCTGATAAAAAATAATTCCCAAGACCGGGTTGATTACCAGCTTTTGGAGATAGACACTTACCGACCACGGCCAACAGGGGCTGGTTCGGGAACACCTTCTACATCGGCCAGGATACGGCCACAGTGTTCGCAGACAATAATTTTCTTTTTGTCTTTGATGTCGGCCTGCCGCTGGGGCGGAACGACGTTAAAACAGCCCCCACAGGCACCACGTTTGACTATAACAACGGCTAAGCCATTAAGAGCATTGCCACGAATTTTGTTATACGAGTTTAGCAAACGAGTCTCGATCGTAGTTGCCTGTAATTCACGTTGCTTGATGATTTCCTTCTCTTCTTCCTGGCTTTCGGAAGTGATCTGATCCAGTTCCTGCTTTTTGGCCTTCAAATCTTCCCGGCGCTCATCGAGAGCTGCCTGAGTTGTTTTGATTTCCTCTTCTTTGCCGCGTACCCGAAACTGAGCTTCATTAGCACGCTTTTCAACCAGTTCAATTTCGAGCGACTGCAATTCGATTTCTTTCGAAATCGCGTCGAATTCGCGGTTGTTACGGACGTTCATTTGCTGATCTTTGTACTTATTAATCAGCTTTTCGGCATCTTTCTTCGCAACGCGATTGCGCTCAATATCTTCTTCCAATGCTTTGATTTCTGCCTGAAACTTGCCAATACGGGTTTCGAAGCCAGCGATATCATCTTCCAGGTCACGAACTTCTTCGGGAAGCCCACCCCGAATTTTGATTAGTTCATCTAGTTGAGAGTCAAGCGATTGTAGTTTAAGGAGAGCGTCTAATTTTTGCGCAATCGTCAGTTCCATTCGGAAAATTGGTTTTTAATGTATAATGAATAATGTTTAATGTATAATGACCTATGTTATAATCCACTGACTTTCAATAGCTTGTGGACTTTACATTATTCATTATACACTATTCATTAAAAATATCGAACCGGATTGGTATCCGTTTCAGATAAAATTACCGCAAAAGTAGTGAATTTTTTTGCCAAATGCCCGCTAATCAACTCTTTCGTAAAAACCTCACTTTCATAATGACCAATATCGCAGATGCCAATGCGGTTGTCGGCATCAAAAAATTCGTGATACTTGTAGTCGGCTGTTACAAAAATATCGGCTCCAGCCCGTATGGCATCGGGTAATAAAAAGCTACCGACACCTCCGCAAACCGCAATACGCCGGATAGGCCAGCTGGGTAGAGGAGTGTACCGGATGAGGTTAAGCTGCATATTCTTTTTCAAATACGAAAGCCACGCTTCACCAGATAAAGGCTCCGCTAGTTCGCCTACAGCGCCAGAACCCACCTCCTGATGCTGATTATCGAGCGTGGTCAGATAATACGCTACTTCTTCGTACGGATGCACCTGTCGAAGGGCGTTTAGTACCTGACCCTGCTGGTGGGTTGGTATGATGACCTCAATTCGATGTTCTGTTTCTTCGTGGTATTTGCCTATTTCGCCAATGGTGGGAGTTGCTCTTTCGCCAGGTTGGTAGGTTCCTGTACCCTCCGTGCGAAAACTACAGTTTTTGTATTCCCCAATTTGTCCAGCCCCAGCGGCATACAACGCATCCAGTACTCGCTGGGTATCTGTTGGAGGAACAAATGTTACAAGTTTACTCAGCACCTGTGTTTTAGGGGCCAGAATGTGAACATTAGTAAGCTGTAGTTTTTCCGCAATTTTGAAATTAACTCCGCCCACCACATTGTCTAAGTTGGTATGGGCTGCGTAGATGGCTACGTCGTATTTGATGGCTTTGATAACCGTTCGTTCTACGTACGTTTTGCCGTTCAGCTTTTTTAAGCCTTTAAAAACGATAGGATGGTGAGCAACAATCAGGTTACAACCTTTAGCAATCGCTTCATCCACAACCGCTTCAGTTACATCCAGAGTAACCAGAACGCCTGTAATGTCAGTGCCAGGGTCGCCTACGATAAGACCCGCATTGTCGTAAGATTCCTGATAGGCTAACGGGGCAAACGATTCAAGATAAGCCGTCAACTGCCGTATCTGCGTCATATCCGATGGGGAAAATTGATAAGATGACAGCAAGATATGGGTAAAGAGCGAAAGAGTGAATGAGTGAAAGAGCGAAAAGCTGACGTCAGCCATTTTTCGCTCTTTCACTCATTCACTCTTTCGCTCTTTAATTTACACTAAAGCCAATAGAGAGTAGACCTACACCGTTTTTGGCATTACCCAACACGGTTTTGGCCGCACCACTGTTGGCAATTTGTTGTAAGCCCTGTTCATACCGGGCGCCAATGAAGGCTTTGCCAAAGTAAATATTGAGCCCGCCAGCAATGCCATAATCAACTTTGTTGAAATTGTCGCGGTTGATGGCACTTGACCCAGTTCCGAAATCGCCGTTTGAGTTAATGTTTGAATTAAGCAAATACGACACATAAGGACCAGCCTGCAGTTCAACAGCTTGGCCTAATTTAAATGTCGCCAAAACGGGCAGTTCAGCGTAATTTAGTTTGAAGGTGTTTTTTCCTGTGAAGCCTAATACATTATAAGTTGCCGAAGCTCCCTTTGTCATATACAATAATTCGGGCTGGATGGCAAAAAACTCACCAACTGGAGCTTGAGCGAATACACCGACATGGAAGCCTATACGCTCGTTTTTGTCGCTTACTCCCTGACTGTCGTAAAATAGTGAACTAGCATTTAAGCCTCCTTTCAAACCAACACGGGTAATTCCTTGTGCAGCAGCATGGTTTGATTGTAACATAGAGAAGCTTCCCGTCAGAATGGCGGTGGCGAGAAGAATTTTTACTGACTTTTTCATAACGATTTTGTGGGCAGAACAGGGTATGATTGGTCCTGATCTATGCCGCACAGGGACGCAAATTCGTGCCAAAATAGAATTAGCTGCCCGAAACAGGGGTATCTTATTAAAAATGAAATAGTTATTACTAACGTTCTGGTAGGGCTATCTAGCCATTTATAGAAGAACTTGGGGAAATATTTCCCCAAGCTGTAGAATCCCCCATTCAAATTAAATACAAGGAAACAGACGTTGTTTTATGCAATGTTGATGAAAGAAACAGTTAATAATTTTAAATATGATTATTTAATAGGTTTATTCGTAACCAAAATAAGTATATTCGATTTTATGATCCGGTGCTACTAAAAAAGTTGATGTTTTTGAGTAATTTTGAATGTAGGGTTAGCTTCTGGAAAATAACAAAACCACGTTATTTATAAAATTTAGCGAACGCCTTTCCTGGTAATTTTAGCTCCGACTAAACCTATCAGCATTAACAGCCGTAACTTTTAAGATCTATATGCACCGTAAACCTACATCCATGACGATTTTGATAGCTGATGACGACACAGACGATCGCCTGTTTATGGATAAGGCGCTTCGTCAGAGTGGTTATGTGCATACTATTCAGTTCGTTGAAGATGGAGAAGAATTGATGGAATATCTGCGTCGGGAAGGGCGATACAACGAAAAAAATGCTCCCTGGCCCAATTTGCTAATTCTTGACCTGAATATGCCCCGTAAAAATGGTTTTCAGGCCTTGAGTGAGATAAAAGATGATCCTAAACTTCGCCGATTGCCCGTTGTTGTGATGACCACATCAACTGCCGACGAGGATGTACTTAAAACGTATAATCTGGGAGTGAATTCGTTTGTGACAAAGCCATTCAATTTTAATCGATTGGTTGAAATGGTAGGGGCTTTGAAAACGTATTGGATGGATACCGTCAAATTGCCATAACTGGTTGAAAACAGGACGTGTCCTGGCGTCTGGTTCTTAACTGTTTGTTGCTTACAATTTTCTGTATTTGTTATGATTACTGCGCCAGCCACGCTCAATGTTAATGAGAAAAAAGAAATCATTCGCGTGCTTCTGATTGAAGACGACGAAGATGATTACCTGTTGACAAAAGCCCTGGTTTCGGCCAAGGAAAATGCATCGATTAAGCTTGATTGGGTCGATAGTTACGATAGGGCGCTGGCTGCTATTGATAATGACCAGCATGATGTGTATCTGGTCGATTATCGGCTGGGCCATTATACGGGTATCGATTTGATTCAGGAAGCGTTTCAGATGGGATGTCGCGCTCCTATGATTCTGCTGACTGGTCAGGACGATCTTACAGTCGACCAGTCGGCTTTAGAACTGGGAGCTGCCGATTATCTGGTAAAAGGTCGTATCGACGCTCAACTGTTAGGGCGAAGCATTCGGTATGCCCTCCGGCAGGCTAGTGTTCTGGCCGAACTGGTTCAAAAGGAAAATAAGTATCGGACCCTGTTTGAGCGATCGATCGACGCCATCTTTGTGGCAAATGATGAAATGCGCTTTCAGGATGCCAATTCATCCGTCGAGCGCCTGTTAGGCTATAGCCGTGATGAACTTATTCATCTAAATCCAGCCCGCCTTTTTGCCGATCTTAACCAACTCCGTAATCTACGTTTTAACGTACGCGAGCATGGACAGATCAAAGACTTCGAAACCACGCTTATTCACCGAAATGGCCGCAAGCGAATTTGCCAGATTTCGGTCTGGGCCGTTGAAGATGTGATTGGGCATCCTGAATGGTATCAGGGGATTGTACGAGACATCACCGATCAGAAACGCGCTCAACAGGATCTTATTCTGGCTGAAAAGTTGAGTATGACCGGCAAAATCGCCCGAAGTATTGCGCATGAAGTTCGTAATCCGCTGACGAATCTGAGTCTGGCTCTGGAGCAACTCAAAGATGAACTGGATACGGATAGTGAGTTTATCACCATGTTCACTGATATTATCGAGCGTAATGTCGACCGAATTGGGCAGCTTATTACAGAAATGCTTAATTCATCTAAACCGCGTGACCTGGATCGTAAAAAGCAGGATTTCAATCCGGTCGTTCGGGAAACCATTCAACTGATTAGCGACCGCATCAAGTTGAAACGTATGCGGCTCGAAACTCATTTTTCGACCGACGATTGCTCGGCCTTGCTCGATAGGGATCAGGTAAAAACAGCGCTCCTCAATATTCTGGTTAACGCGGTGGAAGCCATGGAAGAAGGGAAAGGTGTTTTGGTCGTCAGGACTGGCTGTACCGATAATAGTCGGGTATATGTAGAAGTGAGCGACAACGGAGAGGGAATCAGTGAATCAGTGCGGCAGCGGTTATTTGATCCGTTTTTTACCGGAAAATCGGGAGGAATGGGCCTGGGCTTAACGGCTACTCAAAACATTATCAATAGCCATAAAGGATCAATCGAGGTCGAAAGTCAGGAGGGCAAAGGCACGACCTTTCGGCTCTATTTCCCCAAATAAAATTGGTATCTACAGAGATATTGATCGTTTCGTATCTATTGAATCTGTTTGACCTATAATTTTCTGGCTTGATTGCTCCTTTACATTCCCTGAGAGCAGACAACTTCAGGCCGAATAAACGAAAGGTAAAAGAGGTTCACCGAAAGAAAAAACCAGCTTTCTACAAAAGCTGGTTTTTTTGTGGAATTAATTGAGTAAAATTTTACACAAACTTCCACAAATGAACTGTAGACAGAGTGAACAAGAGTCGAGAAGAAATATAAAAAAAAAGCATGTGAAGAATACTAAACATCTGATAGATAGGTATTTGGTTTTGCTTTTATAGAAGTATGTTAAGTTGCTGATATATATGGCATAGAAAAAGCATAGTAATAGATAACCTACTAATCGAAACTATGTGGTCTATCACTCATTTTCCAGCGGCCATGCGGTCACTAAGCCCAAGAACACGGGCAAAAGCGATTGAAATTGCAAATCAACTGCAGGAACAAGGGCAGTTAGATCAGCAGCGTATTATCATGATCAGTGTTGATGAAGCCCGCCGATGGGCTCGCCTTGAACGGTCGAACGAGTGGACCATCAAAAATGATCAGCTCTACGCATAAGTACACGTCCTACGAAACACTACTTAACTACCTATTGACAATGATCTGGAAAAAAAATATTTACGATTCTTTAATTAGCTGCTCCGCTCTCTGCAACCAGTTGGCCACGGAGTGTTCAAATGCTGAGGACATCGAAAACTGGTATCGTGGCATATTCCTCAATCTCGATTGTGCTGACATGTGCCGGAATCTGGCTACACTGTATGTGCGGGGTTCTGAAAACGCTCGCCTGTTGGCGAAGGCCTGTATAGAGGTTTGTGAGAAATGCGCGCAGGAAGTGAGTCAGTACAATACAGAGCGTGCCAGCCAGGTTTATGCAATGTGTCAGCAAACCATATGCTGTTGTGTAAACATTATTGATATGGGATACCAAACCGATCTGGAAGCACAAAATCCAGTGACCACTCCAGCATCTTTGTTTTACGGTATCGACCTGCGCCAAACGTTATACAATTAATTTAGTCAATAATTATCAATTGTCAGTCGATAGTTAACCGGCGCAGCTAGGGATATTTTCTCTATCGGCTGGCGACTACTGGCTGACGTTTTTTTTGAAACGTTATGGAGACAAAGCCTCAGATTAACAAACAGTTAGAGAAAGTCCGTGATTTGATCGAGGACATTCGGATAACCATGATGACAACCATTGATCAGGAGGGAAACCTGGTAAGTCGACCAATGGCTGCCTTACAAGTTGACGAAGAGGGGACGATCTGGTTTTTTACGAACCGGACATCACCCAAAGTTGATCAGATTGATCACAATGATCATCGCGTCAACCTTTCGTTTGCCGACGTTGGCAACGCTGATTATGTATCAGTATGTGGTCGTGCCGAAGAACTGGATGATCGGGCCAAAGTAGATGAGCTATGGAATCCACTTGCTAAAGCATGGTTTCCAAAAGGCAAAGATGATCCTGAATTGATCTTGCTGAAGGTGCATATCGATATGGCGGAGTACTGGAGCGCCAGTGATAGTCGCATGGTTCGCTTGTTTCAGCAGGCGGCCGCTTTGGTTACCGGGACACCACCCGATATGGGTGAGAATGAAAAAGTCTATAATTAGGAAAGGAAAAAAGGAGGAAGGGACGAAAGGTGCAAAGGAATCAATAATTGGCTTCTTTGCACCTTTCGTCCCTTCCTCCTTTTTTCCTTTCTTTTATGCCAGCCTCAGGAGCATTGACGAGCGACCTCCAACGGTTATGGTGCTTCCACCTTTAACAGGCTCACCTTTCGGGTGAACCTGCCCGCTAGTGGTATCGACAATAACTTCCCAGGATGCACGTTTTCGGTCTATTTTCGGAAGCTTAAACGGAATATCTTCCCAATAGGCGTTCAGAATCCAGAGTAGCTGCTCATCACCCACATCCTGACCATCTTCGGTTTGTTCGTTTACCCGAAGACCATCGATAAATAAGGCCAGACAAAGCGTGTTAGGGTTATTGAAATCATCACCCGTCATTTCCAGACCATCAGGGCGTACATAGGCTATTTGTTCAGTACCAAAAAAGCGTCGTCGGCTCAGTAGGGGAGTGGCCTGGCGTAAGGCTGTAAGCTGGCTGGTAAATTCAAAAAGGGCCTGTTGTTGTTCAGTCCAGTGCCAATCCATCCAGCTAATTTCACTGTCCTGATTATAGCCGTTGTTATTACCATGCTGTGTACGACCATACTCATCGCCCATAACAATCATAGGCGTTCCCTGACTAAGCAACATGGTTGTCAGGAAATTCCGTTTCTGCCGCTCGCGAAGTTCGTTTACAGACGGATCGTCGGTAGGGCCTTCGACTCCGCAGTTCCAGCTTAAATTATCGTTTGAACCATCACGATTATCTTCGCCGTTCGCTTCGTTGTGCTTGTCGTTATACGTAACAAGGTCATTGAGGGTGAAGCCGTCATGAGCGGTGATGAGATTAATACTATTAGCTGGGGAGCGTCCATCTTCAGCATATAAATCAGGACTACCGAGGATTCGGGTAGCCGTTTCGGCGGCTTTGCCCTGATCGCCTTTCCAAAACGCCCGGAGGGTATCGCGGTATTTGCCGTTCCACTCCGACCATCGAACCGGGAAACCACCCACATGATACGATTGGATATCCCAGGGTTCGGCAATCAGTTTTACCTGGGCCAGAATTGGGTCTTGAGCAACTGTATCCAGAAAGGCAGAAACACTACCAAATTCTTCGTCAGTCCGAATTAGCGCCGACGCCAGATCGAAGCGGAACCCGTCTACGTGCATATCGGTCACCCAATAACGCAGGCTGTCCATCACAAGCTGTAACACGCGCGGATGGCTCAAATTGAAGGTGTTGCCTGTTCCCGTATAATCCATATAATACTCTGGATTATCGCCCACCTGATGGTAATATACCCGGTTGTCGATGCCTTTGAAGGATAGGGTAGGACCCATCTGATTGCCTTCGGCAGTGTGGTTATAGACCACATCAAGAATGACTTCGATTCCCGCTTTATGCAGATTTTTGACCATCTGCTTAAACTCGGTCACCTGTTGGCCCATCATGCCAGCCGACGAATACGTGTTTTGCGGAGCGAAAAAGCCAATGCTGTTGTAGCCCCAATAGCTTTCGTCAGTAAACTGATGAACAGGCAGTAATTCGACGGCCGTAATCCCTAATTTACTCAGATAATCGACACTTTCGGGCGAACCCAGCCCTGCATAGGTGCCCCGGATCGATTCGTCGATGGTTGGATGCAGATGAGTAAATCCCTTTACATGGACTTCATAAATGATTGACCGATGTAAGGGAATAGCCGGAGCCGTATCGTCATCCCAATCGAAAGCCGGGTCGATAACAATGCTTTTTGGCATAGAAGGACCACTGTCTTTTTCGCTTCGAATCAGGGTCGTCTGATGGGGTTCAACACCAACATTATCAGTAGCCAGTTCACCATAGTCGTAGCCCAGCCAGGCATCGTCATGATTAATAGGTGCGTGGATGGCACGCGCATACGGATCGAGCAGGAGCTTAGCCGGATTGAAGTAATGGCCTGAAGCCGGATCATAAGGTCCGTCGACCCGGAAGCCGTACAATTGACCTGGCTTTAAGCCATCCAAATAGATGTGCCAGACCAGATCAGTTCGTTCAATAAGCGGGATGTGTGCTGTTTCTTCAGCGGGATTCGCTGCGTCGTACAAACAAAGTGTAACGGCGGTTGCATTTTCACTGAACAGGGCAAAGTTGACTCCTTCGCCATCATAGGAAGCGCCTAGTGGATAGGGCTTACCTGGTTTGGTTGTAAACGTAGCTTCTACAGGATTTACTTTAGATGCTTTACTCATAACGTTCTTTGTAGAGAATAATGGTTTTGTTGCTTAACTGAGCGTGAAAGGGGAATGTTTAATCGAATGTATAAACACAAAAAAGCCTACCCCCAAAGGGAGCAGGCTTTCCAATCCCACCATTCACTACACTACCAAGGCCAGACGGGCCATTGTTGCATTGGCCGAATCGATACTCTGTTTCTGGCGAAGCAGCAACTCTCGGGTACTGGCTACTAAGTCAGTTTCCTGAAGTACAGAATTATAATTGTTTAGGGCTTCCTGATCGCCCCGGTGGCATTCCTGTACAACGGCTTTATCATCATTGGTGGCAAATGCTGATTTTATATTAATCCAGGCACGGTGCAGATCGGCAACCAGGCTTGTGCTGTCGTCGGGTTCACCGCCCAGTGTTCGTATTTCGCGATCCAGTTCAAGAGCAAACTCAGCTCGTTGGCGCGATTGGGTAAGTAGTAGCGTTTTTAATTCCTGGCTGTCGACATGTTCTGACGCTTCCTGATACCCTTTCTCGGCATCACGATTAAGCGTTAATAATCGACTGAGTTGATCGAGGATTTCACCCCGGGTTACTTTCACATTCATAACGTTGTGTATGTTGTACTGAATAAGAAAAATTTCGTAACGTTTCTAGTTGAGTAAATCAGAAAGTTAAGCCGTCTGAGTAGCAGCTTTTATTTCTCAGGGTCATGCCCCCAGTTTTTAAGTGAATAAGCCCAGTCGGAGTTAGCTACATGCTCAGGACGCTGAGCGCTATGTCGTTTTACATAACCAACTACTTTCTGCATATGCTCATAATCGCTTTCCGTTAATTCTCCGACCTTCTTTTGTAGAATATCGATAATACGTTTTCCCGACTGATGACCTATAGACTCTTTGCTTCCTTCTTTTGTTTGACCAACTGATTTGGATTCTTCAGTTTGCAACCATTTTGTTAGCGTAGGAGCCGACATATTGACCGCCTTGTCAAACACTTGCCGAATTTCCTTTTTCTCCTGTTCATCGAGCGTTGCTGTCATAACTCAGTTTACAATTTTGTTACTTCGCTGGCTGACTTGATAATTCGCTTATGGTCTTGTTTGATGACCAGGGCTGGTTCGTCAACCGAACCTTTTCGTTTGATCGTAGCGCCCTGAACGGTACGTTCCACATCGTTTGTATGGACTTCTGCTATGGTGCCTTCTGCCTTGCCTTTCCCGTATTTCCAACTCACTTTGTCTCCTTTTTTGGGCTTATCCATCAGCTTTACGTAGGTCAAATAGCGTAGGGTTAGAAGAGCCTTCTAACCCTACGATTAGGTTATTCTCCAAGTTTGCCATTTTTGGCATCACGTTGCATTTTCTTGTTAGCGAAAATGGCAATGTCGACGCGTCGGTTTTTCTGACGACCCGATGCGGTTGCATTGTCAGCAACGGGCTGCGACTCGCCATAGCCTTTTTCATCAACACGGGATGTTTTTACCCCCTGAGTCTCCAAAAAGTTGGCAACAGCATTTGCCCGTTGTTGGGACAGTTTAAGGTTGTGATCGGCCGAACCGGTAGCATCAGCATGACCCTCTACTAGAATATCCGTATCTTCTTCCTTATTGAGCGTTTGGGCAAATTCAACCAGTTGTTGTTTGGTTGAGGACTTCAAAGCATACGAGTCAACGTCAAATAAGATGTCTGAACCGAGTGAAACTTTGATGCCTTCACCCACCCGATCGACCTGAGCGTTGGGTAACTGACGTTGTATTTCTTCGGCACGTTTATCCATCCGTCGGCCGATAACAGCACCAGCTGCTCCGCCAACAGTAGCGCCCAGAATAGCTCCCATAGCGGTTTTGCCTGTAGCTTTACCAATCATGCCGCCGATAACAGCGCCACCACTGGCTCCAACTATAGCACCTTTCTGGGTCTTGTTCAGTTTTTTCTGTTGGGCGCAAGCTATATTTCCAGTCAGTAGTGAAAATGCTAGTGGAATAGCTAACGCTTTTGTTGCAACAGATTTTAGTTCATAATTCATAGCGTTGTGAATATTGGTATTGCTTATAGATGTCCAAACCCTGTACCAGTTTAATCGCCACAACGGGGCGTTTTTGATATTTATCTTGTTAATAGTCTGACATATAATGAGTTGTATTGGGTCAGGGAGGGTAAAAATAGTAATCAAATACCAATATAACGAAGTAGTTTGATAGAGTAACCGGGCAGTAAGATGCATATAGTTGTGGAAAGGGTTCCACAAAATTGATGTCTGTAAATCGTTTTTGAACCGGGTTGCTTTCCGATTAGGCTGATCCCTTTATGAAGTAATTCGAGCCTTTTAAATGGTATAGTTTTAAGTTGTTGATAGTGAAGTGGGTTTAGGTGGATGCTGGTTTATTTTAAACTGTTACGTGCAAACGAAAGTGACCGAAAAAGCGTTAATCTTATGGCCTTTCAATTCGGTTTTACTCCATGTCATTGAACAAATCTTTACTAGCTCTTTTTTTAGGGAGCCTACTGCTTTTCGCGCCAACAGCCTGCAAAACGGTCGATAGTGATAACACCGTAACACCTACACAGCCAGCCGTTTTAGTAAACAGTTCGTTGATCGGAGAGTATTCAACAGATCAGCTGCGGAGTCGATTTACGGGGGCAAATTCGCTTTTACAGGTATTTATTCGGTATGGCATTAAAGCCTACCGACTGGAATACATGACGACCAATACGGATGGGAAATCGGTGAAAGCGTCTGGTGCTTTACTGATCCCGACCACAACGGCGGCCATACCGTTGTTAAGTATGCAGCACGGCACAATCACTAGTGACTCTGATGCGCCTTCAAATTTCGGTCCCAGTAGTGAAGCCTATACATTTGGGTCAGTATTTGCCTCTCAAGGGTATATTATCGCAGCACCTGACTACATCGGTTACGGGGCTTCGAAAGATTTACCTCACAGCTACGAACACCGTAATGGTTTGGCGACGGCATCACTCGATATGCTGCGCGCCACGCGTGAGTTTCTGACGAGTCAACGCCTAAACTGGGACACTCGCCTATTTCTGGCTGGCTACTCAGAAGGGGGCTATGCAACAATGGCGCTACAGAAAAAAATAGAAGAAGAGGCTGGCAATGAGTTCAATCTGGTCGCATCGAGTTGTGGGGCCGGTGCCTACGATAAGCCAGCGTTTATGAGCTATATTCTGAATCAAAAAACGGGGGGAGACGCCAGTATCAATCGGTTGTATATATGGGTGCTTCTTACCTACGACCGAATTTATGGCCTGAATCGGCCCATGAGCTATTACTTTAAAGAACCGTATGCATCGCAGGTGGCCGCATCAGGAAAAGATGCATCCATCAGCGTTAGCCTGAATCAGGCCTTTACAGATAGCTTCAAACAGGCTGTCAACGATGGAACGGATAAGGGATTTCTGGCGGCTGTGCAGGATAATGATATTCATGACTGGAAACCCCGAACCCGCACCCAGCTTTATCATGGTGATGCAGACGAAATTGTCTTTTACCTGAATTCGAAAAATGCCTACGAGGCCATGCAGAAGCGTGGCGCCACGAATGTAGAGCTGATCACTATGCCGGGTGCAACCCATGCCACGGGCGTTGTTCCCTTCATTACAGGCACGTACTCGTTCTTTGGTTCAATTCAATAAAATCGGCTCTTGGATATTGCTTTAGCCCGTTTCACAGACGCGACTCTCATTTAGCTACGATACAATTGCTGATGTCTCTAAATAAAACTGCCCGAAAACGTAACGATTTCGGGCAGTTTTATTTAGAGACATCAGCTTAGTTTACTTTGAGAATGGTATAGGCTGCCTGATTAGGTTGTCGGGTTGTAGTACCGATGGTGGTTCGGGCGCGATCGTCATCGCTAATGAGCAGCAGTTGGTTCCGGTCGAGTAGGGTCAGGTCTTCGGCTTTGTGGCCAGGCGTATGAATCGGCTGGCCCTGGGCATTGCGTATCAATGAGAATGGTTTGCCTGCGTATAAGTCAGTTGGGCTAATAGCCCAGAGATAGGCATCCAGTTGGCCATTCGCTTCCATTGAGGTCAATAGCCAGAAGCACCCTCGGTATGGATCGTACTCCAGACTGGATAAAGCCAGCGGTTTAGGTAGCGAGGGCTCAGCAGCGGCAATATTGAAGTTGTTAATAATTTTCCAGTCATCGGCCAGTCGGATACGCTCCATATCGCCTTTTTTCTCGATCTGGTACGATACGCTGATGATTTTGGCCTGGTAGGTAAAGCTTTCGTACGATTTGCCTTCCTCCCGAATCCCGAACAGGAGCTGTTTATCCGTTGCGGCTAGCCCTTCGATCTTGACGTATGGAATCGCGCCCGGAAATTCTGAAGTAGCCAATAACTGGGCAATGCGTTGGCGGTAGGCTATTGATGTTCGGCTGGTATCATCGGGGGCAAGTACGTGTGGATGTTGTTCGTCGCCACTGCGCCAGTAGAGAATGGTGTTGTAACTATCCCAGTCATGACTTCCCGACTTTACCCGGTCGAATGCTGTTGTGAGCAGTACGAAACGCCGGTCAGGCGTTTGAGCGAAATCTTCATATTTTCGGGTTGAGCAGTAGATGGGGCGTGTGAGGTAGGTGGGTGAACTGGTGGAGTCGGCCAGATCATCGAGTGTTTTCATAAAAACCGGGCTCTGACCGGCAGGCATATCTTTGTCGTTGGCAAACAAAATATGTTTTCCATCAAACAAGACCGCCGACGCTTCACACCAGACGGGTTGACCGTTGAGCGAGGTCCCTGGTGCAAAGCAGGTCAGAAACCCTTCCTGCGCAATACTGGCGGTGGTAGGAAGTGATTGATGAGGAAGTTTCGCTGTTTTACAACCGTACGAAAACAGTCCAGCCACGATTACAAGGGCAGGTAATTTGTAATTCATCAGATAGTTTTTGGTTTGAGAGTTGCTGATTACTGTACATTTGGGTAGTCAGCGCAAATTTCAGAATGCAAACTACGAAGCAGAAAAGATAGGCTGCAAACGGAGTTCATTAACGGCGCAAAATAAAGCCGACGCCATGCACATTGTCGATTCGGATAGCTGGTATCTGCGTTAATCGTTTGCGGAGCCTGGAAATGAATACATCCAGACTACGGCCCATGAAATAATCATCATCGCCCCAAACGGCCCGTAACAACTCATCGCGTCGAACCAGCGTATTAGGACGATCCAGCAAATAGGCCAGCACAGCGACTTCACGGTGTGTCAAATGCTGAACCTGACTATTGATTGTCAGCGTAAGATTTTGCCGATGAAGGGCAAAGTCCGTTGTTGGTAGTTGGGGTTGTTGAATGACTGTACGGCGGAGGAATACGTTGATTTTCAGAATCAGCTCTTCGATGCTAAACGGCTTGGTCAGGTAATCGTCGGCTCCCAGTCTCAAGCCCTGCAGGCGATCCTCTTTATTAGCTAAAGCACTCAGAAACAGAATGGGAATCAGGGTATTGACTGAGCGAATTTGGCGGGCAAGCGTAAAGCCATCACTCTGAGGCAACATGACATCCAGTAAACACACATCGAACGAGCCAGCCTGAAAAGCCTCCCAGGCTTCTGGGCCAGTGGTACAATGAGTTACCCGAAAGGGGACATTTTCGAGTGTGTCTCGAATAACAAATCCCAGGTTTACGTCATCTTCAACGAATAAAATGCGAGCGGGTGTCAAGGCTTAAAGAGCGAAAGGGTGAATGAGCGAACGAGTGAAAAGCTTAGGCTAAACGGATCACTCGTTCGCTCATTCACTCTTTCGCTTTTAGTTAGTATGGTGAATGTGCTTCCTGTGCCGGGTTCGCTGGCAAGTGTTAGGCGCCAGCCGTGTGCCCGAATAACCTGCCGGACGTAATACAGGCCGAGCCCAAAACCTTTTACGTTGTGGGTATGCCCCGAACCAACCCGAAAAAATTGCTGGAAAATGGCTTTTTGATGCTCAGGAGCAATTCCGATGCCATTGTCACTGACCGACCAGATTAGCTTGCCGTGTTCCTGTCGGGTATGCAATACAATACGTGGCGATTTGTTGCAGTATTTCAGGGCGTTATCGATCAGGTTATTCAGCGTGGTTTCAAGATGATACCGATCGGCATACAGGCTAGCGTCGGTTGCGGTCAGGTTAAGGGTTATGTGGGGAGCAAACTGGTGGACCGCTTCGGTCATTAAGTCGTGTAGGTTAACCTCGGCCCGTTCGAGCGAAAAGCCGGTTCGTTCGGATTTCGCCAGTTGTAAAATGCTATTGATTTGTTTTTGCAGCCGTTGGCTTTCTTCACCTAATACCCGTGCGTATTGTTTGAGTCGGTTCGGTTGTTGGGTTATTCCATCGGTTTGCAGAACATCGGCTGCTACCCGAATCGTTGAAATGGGCGTTTGTAGCTCATGAGTGATGTTATTGATAAAATCCCGCTGTACTTCGGTAAGCCGACGTTGTTTTAAAACAACGCTGAGTGTATACCCGAAAAATAGTACGACTAATAGCACAGCTACGGTTGACCATACCCATCCGGTCAACTGCCCGGCGACGAACCCAGCCTGGTTCGGAAAACGGATACCGAAATAGTAGGTGTATCGAGGGAATTTGGGCAGATTTCGGATACTCTGGAGCCTGCCTTTTGTCAGGGCACTTGTGCCTACGTAAGCACCATAGACCATCCGGTCGGTTTCGCAGTTGTAAATGCCGTATTCGTAGTCTGTAATCAGATTATGGGCCTGAAGAGAACCCTGGATAAAGGTTTCAAGGGCTGCCGGGTCGATGGGCGCATCTGTGTTGACAATAAAATAATCGTCGGAGAGCTGGGTAACAGCGTAGCGATTCAGTGTAAAATGGTTTAGCCGGGCTACCTCATCCGCTACATCCTGCAAGGCAATGAATGCCGACTGGCGAAACTGCCTTTCGCGCAGTGCATAGGCGTTTCGTACCCACACTACCTGTACTGCGAGGATACCGATAATGGAAAGTACCGAAAGAAGAACCAGTAGCCGCAGTCGAGACATATTCAATGAGTGATTGAGTGCATGTAAAGTACGGACTATTCGCTGAATCACTCAATCGCTCATTCGTCAATTTGTGCTCCATTAACAACTCGTTAACAAACGTTAGCGACTGCTTAACAGAGTTGTACAGAAGCAGGAGGTAGGTTTGCATAGTCGCCTGAGTGGGCAGTACATAACAAATCCTATCAAACCAATTTTCTATGAAACGTCTTCTGTTTATCGGCTCTCTTTTCGTATTGACAGCCTCTATTGCCATGACGGTACCGACTGCGTTGTTCAACTGGAAGAACGCTACCCACGATTTTGGTCGTATTTCGCAGGGAAAGCCTGTTACGGTTGAATTTGCTTTTACCAACAAGGGCGAACTACCACTCGTGATCAACCGGGCGCAAGGCTCCTGTGGCTGCACAGGGGTCGACTATCCGAAAGCGCCGGTGATGCCCGGACAGGCCGGTACGATTAAAGCGACCTATAATGCGGCTGCGATAGGCGCGTTCAACAAGTCGGTAACGGTAGAGTCGAATGCCGAGGGTGGAACAGTTGTCCTATCTTTCAAAGGCGAAGTAGTGAAAGAAGCTGGGGCGGCTCAGTAAAACTCAACGCAGTAAACCACAAGAGCCGGATTGACGTCCGGCTCTTGTGGTTTAAATCAATTGCATCTTAGCTACTTTGGGATCAACGTGAACCAGGTCATGCTCAAAATCAAGCTTTATGCGCCACTTCTGCATGGTAGCCGCTCCAATAATTGCTTCTTCACTCAGGCCTGGTACTACCAGAAATTCATCGGAGAGTAGAACATCATCGATGTAGAAATCTAGACGAACAACGTGTTTAACTTCGATATAGTGGCCTTCCGCTGCTGTAGCAATACGTCTAATTCTCCCCAGGCTAACTGGTATTTCTAGATCAGCTACATACTCAGGGCTGATACATGAAAGATTAGCTCCGCTGTCGAAGAGGGTATAGATGTGTTTCTCCCCCTGGGAGCCTGCATAAAGTAAGGGTTTCTTGATTATGGACATGTCGGCAATTTGTTTGCTCGAAGTTACATATAGAAATGGATAATGCACAATGAATAATGGACAATGAGAGTTACTGATCAAGTGCTTTCATTATTCATTGTGCATTATCCATTCTTAATTCGATCCACCACTCGAAATCTGCTGTGGCTCCACGGCTAAACCATACTTCATTTCACCCCGGTCTTTCTCCACAGCTGTGCGTCCTTCTTTCATCCAGAGTGGCATAGGCGCATCTTTGAGGTAATAATCAAAGAACTGATACAGGCGTATACTCAGATCTTTAGCGTTGTGGCGTTGAGTAAGGTTATGCCCTTCGCCGTTGTAGACCAGCATCCAGACGGGCTTGTTCAACCGGCGGAGGGCTGAGTAAAACTCAATGCCCTGATACCAAGGTACAGCCCCATCGGCATCGTTGTGCGTCATCATGAGTGGGGTCTGAATACGATTGGCGAAGAAAAGGGGTGAGTTTTCAATGTAATTCATCGGTTTATCCCACAGCGTTCCGCCGATTCGGCTCTGCGTTTTCTCATACTGAAACTGACGGACAATGCCTGTTTCCCAGCGAATACCTCCATATGCTGAGGTCATGTTGGCCACAGGAGCGCCCGCTTCGGCCGCCCGAAATAGATTGGTACGAGTAATGATATAGGCCGTCTGATAGCCGCCCCAGCTTTGTCCCTGAATGCCGAGTCGATCCCGATCCACGAAACCTTTGTCGATCAGGCTCAGTACACCCGGCACAATACAATCGTAGGCATTCGGCCCTGGCTGACCTGTGGTGTACACAATGTCCGGGATGAAAACCAGATACCCATTCGAGACACAGTAAGCTACATTGATAGTCGAACGGCTCGGCGCTGGAGCTTTGTAATCATTCAGGGTTTCGGCATTCCGCTCGTAGAAGTACGTAAGCATGGGGTACTTCTTTTTCGGGTCGAATCCTTCCGGTTTATACAATAGCCCTTCCAGTTTGACGCCGTTGGTACCCAGCCAGCTTACCAGTTCAACACTCCCCCAACGAATGCTGTCCTGCTGCGGGTTGACGCGGGTAAGTTGAACGGCATTAGCTAGCGTGCTATCTGTCTGGAAAAGATTGATCGGTTCCTGAAAATTCCCTCGATAGAAGGTCATCGTCGAGGCATTTTTGGCTTTGTTCAGGCCAAAATATCGGTGATTGCTACGCTTCAGGGTTGTGGGTTCCAACGCTGAGAGGCCATTCTTACTCTTTAAAATTCCCGTCGACTTATCGCTTTCCCAGATCCCTGTGAAAAATACTTCAGCCTTGGGGTCAATGGGTTTATCGGGTGTCGATCGACCAAATCCGGGTCCTGGGGTGTCGTCTTCGCCCATATCGGCATACCGGAGTCGAACGCCATTTTTTCGGCCCCAGCCTGCAGTCAGATTGGTCGGCTTTTCGCGACCCGTCGGATCGACCTGCCAGATGTCGTAGCGGTCATAGAGCCACAGGTAGCGGTCGCCTGTGGTCCAGCCAGCCGATCCATAGGCACCCGGTAGGTTAGGCGTGTCGTGTTCCTCATCGAAAAACTTGCTGGGCAAACCGCGTGTCAGATCGATGCGTTTGTTTTCAGCAATGGACCATGCCCGCCAGAGCGAATCCCGTTCGTCGAACCAGTAAGCGTACTGACCACCGGGCGATAATTTGGGCTGCGATGCCATCACATCGTTGCCTATCCGTTTTTTCTCGCCCGTCTGGCTATCAATCAGATACAGGTCGGTATGGCCAGGGTCCCAGGAGGATTGTACCTGATACGGTAAATCACTTAGTCCAAGAAGGTACCGCGAGTTGACTTTAGGGTCAAACGCAACAGTAGGTATCTCACGGTTGGCCAGCATCGTAACTTTTCCGGTGGTTAGATCGGCCAGCGTCAGAAAACCGCGTTCTTTTTCTTCCTTAAGCCGACGTTGCTGCATCGGTTGCAGGCGCGTATCTGTCCAGGTCCAGATGTCCATTTTTACTTTTTCCTCGTCTGGAGTCAGCGTGTCTTTAGTTGGTTTGGGAGGAATGGGCGACGTGGAGAAATAAAGGCGCTTGCCATCTTCGGCAAATTTGGGTTCCCGAAATTCGTTGACCGACCAGCCTTTGGGCAGAGCTTTCTGGGTTGTATCGGCCAAAATCCGGTAAGGTGCTTCAGGCTCAGCTGATTTGCTTTTCTTTCCTTTTGATACGATGGGTGCGGCCATGCTTTTGTAATAGAGCGTAAATACTTTTACATCGGCACCTGCACTATCGGCCGAGGCCATCCACGCGACCTGATCGCCGGTTTTGTCGATCGCCAATCCTTTGTAAATCTTGCGTTTCGAGCTAGTGTCCACCAGCATAGTTTGTCCGCTGGCCGTATTGAACAGGAACACACCCGGCACCGCATTATCACTTGCTTTCAGGGTATCGATGGCTGACTCTTTGCTGTAAAACACTTTCTGGCCGTTGTCCGAAATGGCCACGTTCGATACGTATCGGAAGGTTTTGCGGGAGCCGTCAGCCAGATTCAGAAGTGTCAGATCATCACCTTTGGGCCGTTTTGATGGTCCTCGGCGGGTAGCAACTGTCGTTGTTGAAACGGGAGCCGAAGGAAGTAAGGTATCTTTCTGGGTTTGGGTTGTTGCACGAGGGGCTGGTCTTGAGGGATCGTCTTTGCGTTCCTGAACCACGGCTAGCCACGAACCACCATCTTTACCAAATGTATACGATTTTACATTGGCGAACCGGACCGATTTACCCGTAGCCAGATTCAATGCCACCAGACTGTCTTTGGGCATCTCGTCGGGTTTTTTCTTTTTGAGCTTGGCTTTGCGGGTATCGGCTGCTGGAGCTTTAAGCCGCATAATCAGGTACTTGCTATCGGGAGTGAACTGGGCCATATACCCGCGAGCGAAGCTATAGCGTGGCTGTGTACCTCCGGTAGTGCTGGCTACTTCCAGCCGGCCATCGCCCTCCTGGCGGTCGATTTGGTAGGAAATCCATCGCCCATCAGCCGATATTTTTTCAGATCGAACGCTTTGCCATCGGTCATAGTCCGATGCATTAAGGGGGCGTTTTTGAATTTGGGCGAAGAGAGGTATCGAACTAAAAAAACAGAGTAAAAGTTGAGTGAAGCGTGTCATTTGGAGGAAAGTTAAGACTCACTAAACTACTAAAAATCTGCTAGTTTGCGAGGATGAATGGCCGAAGTGTCATCAATTATAGGTTTCGTTCTGTTTATACTTTGATAACTACCAGGTTATTTTTATGCGGTTATGAGCGTTTATCAGGCTATACGAAATTTGACACCGCTAGAAAAATAATGGGTTGGTCAAAACATTATTGAATGAAAATTGTTTGATAGTAAAGCATGTACGGACTGATTGTCGATATAAGGGATATAATGTATTGCTGTAAATAGGATTCTATAGAATTATTATACCTGCAACAATGAATTGCCCCTTGTTATTTCAGTACTGTATCTGCCGTAATGAAAAGCCCGCTTCTTGTAAAAAGAGCGGGCTTGTTTTTGCTATATGAAGATTAAATGATTCGATTGTCAGGCCGTTTTGACCAGGTCTACCAGGGTCTCAATCCAGATCGGACTATCGTTCAGGCTCTCAACCAATTGCCAGTGCTGCCCCCCTGATTGTTCAAACAACTCTTTGTACTCAACGCCTACCTCAATGGTTGTTTCCAGGCAATCGGCTACAAAAGCGGGCGAGAAAGCCAGCACACTTTTGATTCCTTTACCGGGTAGTCCTTTAATGATGTCGTCGGTATAAGGCTGTATCCAGGGATCTTTCCCCAGCCTCGACTGAAAGCTGGTTGTATACCGGCCTTCAGGAATACCGAGAGCCTTTACAATCAGTCGAGTTGTTTCGAAGCATTGGGCCCGATAACAGTGCTGATTAAGGGCGTGAAGGGTATTGCAGCATTCGCCTAACTGACAAATTCGCTTCGTAATATCACCTTTATAAATCTGGCGTTCGGGCAGGCCGTGATAACTGAACAGAAAATAATCGTAATCGTAAGCTTCCATGTATTTCCGGGCGATCTGCGCGAAGCCTTCAATAAATTTTGGGTGCTCCAGGAATCGGTTGACGAACCGAATCGCTGGAATCACTTCCCAACGCTTCACTAAATCCATGACCAGTTCATAGATCGAACCCGTTGTTGCTGAAGCGTATTGAGGGAAAAACGGAATAACGATAAGTTCGGAAAGTCCCAGTTGCTGAAACTCCTTTAAACCCGCTTCAATGCTGGGATTCTGGTAACGCATGGCCAGCTTCACAACATACTCAGTGCCCAGTTCTTTCTGAAGTTCCCGCTCAACGATCTGACCATAATATTTTAGGGGCGATCCCGATTCAGTCCAGAGTTCTTTATACACTTTGGCCGACTTCGGTGCTCGAAATGGTGCGATAATGCCATTGACCAGCATAAATCGGGAGGCAAACGGAATGTCGATAACACGACCATCCATCAGAAACTCGCGTAAGTATTTACGGACATCGGGTACAGAAGGGCTGTCGGGTGTGCCCAGATTAACCAGCAAAACACCCGTTTTACCCACAGATTTTCGGATTAGAGCAGGAGAAGAGTCAACAGAAAGGTTCATGCAAAGGCTAACAGAAATTTGAAGCGGTAAGTTTACACTATTCAGCGCTTGCTGAAGTGGCTATGAAGCAGAGCAATGTAAACCAGAAAGGCAAAGTTACTTCGCTTCGTGATATCGACTTAAATCGGTACGGGTGAAATCGCTGAATACTTCACCGGGTAAACCTGTAAACACCATAATATCGGAAATGTCATGACTGCCCCGTTCGCTGGCCAGCAGAATGTCGCCATGTTGCTGATAATCATCCCAGGGTACTACAAAAAGAGGTTGCTTGTCAGTTAGTTTGGCATATTGTGCCCACTGACTTACCAGCCGGGATTTTTTATCAATCCATATTTTATGGCGTATACCAGGAGATAGGTTATTCGTTTTATAGGTAAGCTGTAAAATATCGGCGGGTTTACCCGTTTGTGTGGATTCAGTACCCAGGTATTTAAGCGTAGCTCCCGCATCTTTGAGCTTATAGGGCATGACTAGCCAATAGGAGTCATTAAGCCAATGGCGTTTACCCTGCCGAACGTATTTCATCACAGAGTCGGGTTCGGTTAATTCTTCGCCATTTCGATATACGCGGCCCTTCTCACTGTTAATGTTGAGTAAAACCGTTTGGTCGTCGAGTAAATTATCGATTCGGACATTACCGGAATATTTATCCCAAACGAGCTTACGGACTCCATTAAAATTCCAGGCAATCAGTTGGGTATCGTCCCAGGCAGGTCGGCCTCCCATAGCAGCCATGACTTCATCGGCGATTTGAACCGCACGAGCATCGGAGCCCGCCAGATCAAAACCAGGAGCTGGCGGATTGATTGACTTCTGCGATTGTGCCAAAGCCATAAAACCGCTAAAGCCGATGAACAGGCAGCAAAGGATATGTGTTTTCATAGGTTAGTTAGTGAGGATGTTACCCGCAAAAATAGAACAAGGACGGTTTCTTTTGGTTTGAGAAGCCTTAGATTTGTTATTTATGTTTGCTATAGGATGTATGTAGGTAGTATGATGATTTTCCTTTACTCATATAGCCTATATCATACATCATACATTGCTTATGACGCTTTCTCAACTTGATTATATTGTTGCTGTTGATACCTACCGACATTTTGCCACGGCCGCCGAGGCCTGCCATGTAACGCAGCCTACCCTGAGTATGCAAATCCAGAAACTGGAAGATGAACTGGGGGTACTGGTGTTCGATCGATCGAAGCAGCCCGTCGTACCAACTGAAACCGGGCAGGCGATTCTGGCACAGGCGCGGGATGTGCTGCGGGCCGCTCGTCGGATTCCCGAAATTGTGAGTGAATCGAAAGATGATATTCGGGGCGATTTTCGGATCGGCATTATTCCCACGCTGGCCCCCTATCTGCTTCCTTACTTTATAGGAAGCTTTATTCAAAAGTACCCGGCTGTATCGGTACAGATACAGGAACTGGTAACGGAACAGATTATCGAACGACTTCGTAATGGACTGATTGACGTGGGGTTAGTAGTTACACCATTGGCTGAGAACGGTATCACCGAAATGCCATTATTTCAGGAGCCTTTCGTGTTGTACGCGGCTGAATCAAATCCGTTACTGGACAGACCGACCATTCGCTCGGAAGATTTACAGACTGACGGCCTTTGGCTATTGACAGAAGGCCATTGTTTTCGAAATCAGGTAATGAATCTGTGTGGTGCTGACCGACAGGCTACAGGTGGAACGCCCCTGAGATACGAAACGGGTTCGCTCGAAACGCTAATTAAGCTGATTGATAAGCAGGGCGGTTTTACGTTACTACCTTATCTGGCTACGCTCGATCTGGAGGCTACCCGTTGTGCTCGGCTAAGGCCGTTCGATTCACCCCAACCCGTTCGTGAAGTCAGTCTGGTAATGCACCGGAGTTTTTTGAAACGAAAGCTGATCAACGCGTTTAAATCTGAAATACTCGATCATCTGCCCGCAACCTTGATGGGATCTGTACAAGTAGGGCAAACCGTTCGCTTGAAATGAACGAGCATTTATCTGATTTTAGTTAAACTTAGCCGTAGAAACCTATTGGCACATAGGTGGTTGTTGAGCAAAACCCGACCCTTTTCTTACCGCTGGTATGACTCCGTGTTTACGTTGGTATGGTATCGCTGTACAGGTAAGACAGTGTCTTTGTATCAACCTGCTTTGCTTTCTGATTTTCGTCGGTAGTTATGTCTATGCACAGGAAACACTGGATACACAGCCTTTGGGCGTGACGTCGGTCTGTGCGGGTGCGTCAATCGAGGTTACCGCATTTCGGACATTTGGCAGCAATACCTTATCCGTTGAACTTTCGCCGGATGGGATTATATACAGCGAAATTCCGGCTTCGCTGGTGTCGGCATCCGGGCGTTATGAAGTGACGTATCGGGCTATTATTCCTACCAGTACAGCTATCGGAACTACCTACCGGGTTCGGGTTGTATCAAAGAATCCACCAGTTACGGGAAATCCCAGCCCAACTATGTTGACCATAAAAGCTCGCCCGGCACCACCAACTGTCGATAGCCTTGTGCTGGATTGTCAGCGCGTGTTGCCAAGTGGTGACCTTATTTCCATTATTTCGACAACGGTAGTTTCGGGGGCTGAAGCCATGCTCTACAATGTAAATCAGGTTTTTATGCGCAAGAGTGACGTGACCAACGATACCGAAGATCTCGCCTTTTATATTCCGAAGCCGTACCTGGGTAGTACCAATTATAGCTATCCAGTCAAGGAAACTGTTTTTTACGTTACCCAATCGGTCAACGAGTGCGAGAGCGAGAAAGTGAAGACACTTTTGCGGATTTTATACAGGCCAACAACGGGACCATTTCCTACGAATGGAAAAGCACATGATATTGAGCCGCCAAACTGGCCACCAACCTATTACGGAACGATTGCCTACTGCCAGAATAGTCAAGCTGATCCACTGAATGTCAATGGGCATATTGCACCCCCGCAGAATTACCAGGTCGTTTATCGACTGTTGCCCGACACAGCTCGAACCACAACCCCACCGATACCAAAGACGAATACGCTGGTTTCCCAAACGTATGAAATGGCGTTGGTGCCCATTGACCCGACCAGGGGATGCGGCAACTACGGATCGTTAAATACGCGCCTGACGGTTTCGATAAAACCATTGGCTACGGCCACACTCGCCGGTAGCCAGACACTATTGGAAGGGCAGCCCGCCAGCCTGTCAGTCGCCTTTACAGGAAATTCCCCCTGGACATTTACCTATCTCGATAGTACGGGTACGCGTTTGGGGAATGGTACGTCGGTTACGACTGATGCCAATCCGTATTTATTTCGGGTAAGCCCCAAACAGACAACGAATTATAAACTAACATCGGTCAGTAATGAGTGTGGTGAGGGAGTCGTAACCAATCGGGTAGTGGTCGTTGACGTCAACCCGTTACTGGCTATAGAAGACAACGCTCTTGACGATGCAATCGAGATCTACCCAATTCCTGTAACAGCCGCCGTAAACGTCCACATCCGGGATTTGCCGCCTACCCAAACAGCCATTCTGGAATTGATCGATCTATCGGGGCATACGCTCAATCGGCAGGAAATTCGACAAGCAGAGGCATCCATTCCACTCGATAGATATTCACCCGGAACGTATATTTTACAGGTACAAGTTGGTGATCGAAAAGCCACCCGCCGAATTATAAAGTTGTGAGCGATGAATTGCCTAACGGTTCTGTTTTTCAATGCGTTGATAGGCGTCTTTAAATGGTTCTCCGTCTGCAATGGAATTGGTCAGCTCCAGTACGTTTCGGTGACCTACCCGGCTAAGCCAGCGGCCTACTTCCTCAGCTGCTGTCTGGTAGGCCAACATGGTATGCATATAATCAGTACCGAAAAAATCACGGGTGGTTTCAAGCTCGGAAAGTTTGAGCATCGGGCGGTGGGGATAGGGTCTTGCAGGAAGACTGTCAGGCGCAGAAAAATCGTTTGCTGGACGATTGGGCCGCTCCCAGACTGACGGATGACTGTATCGATAATCGACCATGAGCGCCAGCCCTTCGTTGAACCATTGCGGAATCTGACGCTTGACCTGCCACCATCCCAACCGGGCAAACAACTCGTCGTGACATAGTTCGTGGGCAATCACATCGACATCGTTTCCATCTGGACCCAGAATCAAATAGGCACTGCCCCAGGGCGTACCGATGCTGCAGCCTGCCCCTTCACCTCCGGCGCAATATTGTTCATAATCGGCCTGCGTAGGGCAGTAAATCAGAATGGCCCGCCCTTGCTGGCTTCCCCAAAAACGTTGTATACGGCTCCGGGCCTGACTCACCTGCTGTCGAAACTTGATCTGCTGGCGTTGGGTAGCGGTCCGACTTATGTACACGTTCGTCATTCCTTTAGCCGCCTGAAAATTGCCAGAATTCTCGATCCAAATGCAGCGGAGAAGCTGTGGATTGAGCAGCAAAAAACCAATCGGCAGTGCCATTAGTAAAAGCACACCATAACGAACGAATGCGTTTCCTGGCATGGACGGTAACGGTTGGCCGGGGCGATCTGAAAAATGTCGTTGTTGGACGTTGTTCAACGATCAGCAGGTTAAACTGGCTTTTTATCGGAAGCGAAGCGGTAAAGATAAGGTGCTTTGTGGGCTCCTCCACTGTATTGTTTATCGAGTCGCTCCAGAATTCCCAGGCTGAGCATCTTCCGCTGAAAACCGGAGCGGTGTAGTTTCTGATCTAATATGGTTTCGTAAAGCCGCTGTAAATCAGCCATTGTGAACGTTTCGGAAAGCAGGTTGAAGCCAATCAGCTTGCGGTCCAGTTCGAGCCGTAAAGTGTCCAGTGCCTTCTGAACAATTTTCTGATGATCCTGCATCAAGGGGGGCAGATTGGCCAGGTCATACCAATCGCAGCGGTCGGCCAGCAAATCGGGTACGGGTATGGCTTTTGTGAAATCGACCAGGGCATAGTATCCAACCGAAACAAAGCGACGGAGCAACCAATGATGATCGGAGTAATTGAGGCCATGTGCCGACATAATGGCCCGAAGAGGAGTAGGGTCGTATCGGTCAAGGTCGCCAAAGGTGTAAAACTGCTCCAGATAGATACCCTGTAGGCTGGTTCGTTCAGCAAGTACCCGTCGGGCTGCATCGTTCAAATTCTCCGTTTCCTGAATGAAACCGCCCGGTAAGGCCAACAGGTTGGTGTTTGTATATTCCAGGAGCAGGATTTTTAGCTGGCCTTCGTGAAACCCAAAGATAACGGTGTCGATAGCCAGGCTTGGTAAAAAGCCGGTACCATCGGTCTGCATTTCTTCGGGATGTAATGGCTCACGCATCATATTTCGTATGGATTCGACTGCCAAAATAGTATCCTGACAGCTCTTGATGTAGGGCAAGTAACAAAAACTTTGGTAGTATCGGCGCAAGTTTTTATTATTGTAACAAATTGTGACAATAATAAAAAGAATCCTTAATTAACTTCAAATGAAAACCTTTTTTGTGCTTTCGCTCCTGACGGCTCAACTGGCGTATCAGGCTGTTGCGCAGTCGACGGCTGGCCCGCAGGTCAAGACGGCAAATGGTATGGTAGAGGGGGTAACCGAAGCCAGCGGTATTCGGGCGTTTAAAGGCGTCCCATTTGCACAACCTCCGGTTGGTGACCTGCGCTGGAAAGAACCCCAGCCTGTTAAGAACTGGCAGGGTGTGCGGAAAGCCGATCATTTTGGACCAAGGGCCATGCAACGCGCTATTTTTGGTGATATGGGTTTCCGGTCGGATGGTATGAGCGAAGACTGTCTGTATCTGAACGTATGGACGCCCGCTAAGTCATCGAACGAAAAACTGCCTGTGCTGGTGTACTTTTATGGAGGAGGCTTCGTCGCTGGGGATGGTTCGGAGGCCCGGTATGATGGAGAAAGCATGGCTAAAAAAGGAATCGTAGCCCTTACGGTAAATTACCGACTGGGTGTTTTCGGTTTTATGGCCCACCCCGAACTGACCAAAGAATCGCCCCACCACGCATCCAGCAACTACGGCTACCTCGATCAGACGGCGGCACTGCGCTGGGTACAGCAAAACATTGCTGCATTCGGTGGCGATCCAAAGAAAGTAACCATTGCGGGTGAGTCGGCTGGTTCGGTATCTGTAAGTGCCCAGATGGTATCTCCGCTGTCGAAAAACCTGATTGCCGGTGCCATTGGCGAAAGTGGCTCGCTGCTCGGTACCTTACCGCCATCGACCTTATCGGCGGCCGAAGAAATGGGTGTAAAATTCGCGACGGGTGCAGGGGCTAACTCACTAGCCGAGTTACGGGCAATGTCGGCAGAGAAACTGCTGGAAGCAACGGCTAAACCTGGTGTCCCCTGGTTTACATCGGCTATCGACGGGTATTTCTTCCCGAAGGCACCAGCCGATCTGTACGCAGCTGGAGAACAGGCTCATGTACCGCTATTGGTAGGCTGGAACTCCGAGGAAATGAACTATCGCGCGCTGTTGGGCCAGGAAAAACCAACGGTTGACAATTACGTGAATGCCGTGAAAAAGCTCTACAAGGAGCAAGCCGACGAGGTATTGAAGGTATATCCTGCCAGCACCGACGAACAGGTGGTACAGGCGGCTACCGATCTGGCTAGTGATCGTTTTATCGGTTACAGCACCTGGCGCTGGTCCGACATTCAGGCTAAAACCGGTGGTGGCAAAGCCGTGTATCGGTACATGTACGCTCGCCCACGTCCGGCCATGACGGCAGCTATGGGTGATGCCGCACCGGGTCTGGCTGGTGGTGTTGTAAAAGGCGGGGATGCTGCGGCTATGAAAATGCCTCCCGCTCGTGGAGCCGTTCACTCGGCTGAAATCGAGTATGCAATGGGCAATCTGGCCAGCAACAAAGTGTATGCCTGGACACCCGACGATTACAAGGTGTCGGAAGTGATGCAGAATTACTTTGCCAACTTCATCAAGACCGGCAATCCAAACGGGCCTGGTTTACCAAAATGGGGCTCCGTAACAGGCGATAAAAATGTTCCGGTGATGCATATTGATGTGAATACCCAGGGCGAAATCGAGAAAAATCGGGCTCGCTATGTGCTACTGGATCAACTGAGCACAAAGCAATAGAACGAAAGATACGGTAAACAGAACGCCCCGAAAACACCAGGTTTTCGGGGCGTTCTGTTTATTGTAGAACACACTATCTTCTATCGGCGTATAATCATCTCGGCCACTTCCCGGCCCGTCTGCATGGCGGCATTGATGGATGGGTAGGCTGTCTGATCGCCACACTGATACACACAGTCAGTCAGTTGAAGGGGTTGGCGAAGGGCGCTCTCTCCGGCCTGTTCTGGATTATAGGTCGGCAAAGCGTGAGGAATTGTATAGGTTTGTAGATGATTCCATTGTTGGACCTCATTGCCAAACCAACTACCTAATTCCTGCTGAATCTGATCGGCTAAGGTAACCGGGTCCGCGTTGGTTACGCCTTGTGTGCTTACTGAAATAAGACTTTGCCCATCAGGCGCATACGTAGGGGCGACATCACTCATAACAGCAATATGATGCACTACTGATTTACGTTGGGTATTCAGTATCAGAAGTTTTTGGCCTTTTGCCGGAGCTGGCGATTTAGGTGCTGAAAAATAGGTACAGATCGTCTGATTGAAACCCGGCTGGATAGGATGACTGTTCTCTCTGTCCGACTGGTTGCGTAGCACTGCCGCCTGAGCGCCATCGACAGCCAGTACAATGGCTTTAGCTGTCAGCGTTTTGCCATTGGCTAACCGCACGGTATTCCCGTCAACCTGATCAACGGCCGTATTCAGCCAGATTTGTCCGGGAAGCAGCCGTTCGGCGAGTTGGGCTGTGATGGCCCCCATACCTTTGGCTGGAACGGCAGCTTCGCCTTTGAAAAACATATGGAAACAGAACTCGAAAAAATTGCTTGAGGTCGAAAGGGCGTCTTCTAGGAACACTCCACCAAAAAATGGCCGAAAAAACCGTTCGATGATCTGATCCGAAAAACCAAACTCCTGCAAAAACGCCTGGGTCGTGCTGGGTTTCTGTTGGAATACCTCATCCGTCGATACCCCTTGTGTCCGACGCATCAGTTCGGCAATACGCACTTTATCGCCCATTGTGCCGACAGACGAAGCCAGCGTTTGAAATACAGCCGTTGGCTCCTGTAGCGGATTGATCAGCGTGAGCCACTGCCCCTGATCCTGAATAAGGGCCCCCGAACGAAACGGCTGAAGATTGAGCGCTGAATAATTGAGCAATCGTTGCGCTTCAGGATAAGCGGTTAACAGTATCTGAAATCCTCTGTCCAGTTGAAACCCATCGACCCTATCGGTGCGAATGCGTCCGCCAACCCCATCACTGGCCTCCAGTACGAGTGCATGGATACCGGCCTGTTTTAAATAAACCGCACAGGTCAGTCCCGCAATACCGGCACCAATAATTAGAACAGGCGATTCAGTATCTGACGAATCAATTGACATAGTAGAATCGTATTTAGTGCTAAAATAACGGTCAAAGTTAATGGGCTGAGCATACCTAATGGATAATGTATTAGTCAGTTCTGGTACTTTTTTAATAAAAATTGCATATTTCAAATTTAATAAAAAGGTAACATTCTGATAATCAAATACTATTATTTAATGGTTCTTGCTTTTTTTTAGAAAACGTTAATTTTGCGGCAGCTTCTTGGGTTATAACCACATGAATCTATTGGTTGTTGATAATTTCGATTCGTTCACGTATATGCTGGTTGATTACCTCCAACAGGCAGGAGCCGCATGTCGCGTTGTACGAAACAACGAATCGTGGGAGCGGTTGACGGAAGGTTCGGTTGATGCAGTCGTGCTATCGCCCGGACCGGGGTCGCCCTATCAGTCGGGTTCGTTGATGAATATTATTCATTATTATCACCGGCGTGTGCCTATGTTAGGGGTTTGTTTAGGTCATCAGGCCATCGGTCAGTACTTTGGTGCTGAGCTAATACCTGGCCAACGACCGATGCATGGTAAGGTATCGACGATTCGAACGATCACGGAGGATGTGCTTTGGCAAGATTTACCCGAAACGTTTGATGTGACTCGGTATCACTCACTCGTCTTAACCAATATGCCGGATGCCCTGATTACAACTGCTATTACCGACCAGGATGAGGTTATGGCGATGCGACATGATGAGTTACCCATTTGGGGAATCCAGTTTCACCCCGAAGCGGCTCTGACCCAGTATGGTTTACAACTTATCAAAAACTGGACCGACTATATAACAGTTAACCATAGAAAAACAGATTTTATCACACCCCTAACCAGCCAGTACAATGAGCTACACTATTAAAGAAGAAGCCGGTTTTCGATATGTTGATGAAGGAGAGGGCGACGTATTGCTGCTGTTGCACGGCCTGTTTGGTGCTCTTAGTAACTGGGACAGTGTAATTACTACTTTTTCGGGACGTTATCGCATCGTTATTCCTTTGCTGCCTATTTACGAGATGCCGCTTCGTCAGGCTAGTTTAGAAGGGCTGGTTACTTTTATCGAAAAGTTCGTAGCACAGAAAGATCTCCACAATATGACGCTGTTGGGGAATTCGTTAGGAGGTCACCTGGCTATTTTATATGCCTTTAAAAACCCTGATCAGGTCCGTGGACTGGTGCTGACGGGCAGTTCGGGGCTGTTCGAGAATGGAATGGGTGGCTCGTTCCCGAAGCGGGGTAGTTACGATTACATTGCCGAACGGGTTGCCTATACGTTCTACGACCCCAAAGTGGCATCGAAAGAGTTGATCGATGAGGTCTTCGAAATTACGAGCAGTATTCCCAAGTGTATGAGCATTGTGGCCATTGCCAAATCGGCGCAGCGGAACAATGTAGGCAAAGATTTACACAAAATTCAGGTGCCAACGTTATTGGTATGGGGGCTGAATGATACCATAACACCAGCGGAGGTCGGTCATGAATTTAACCGACTGATTGAGCATTCTGAATTGTACTTTATTGACAAGTGCTGCCATGCACCCATGATGGAGTGCCCCGACCGATTTAACGAATTGCTGGATAGCTGGCTTACCCGGCACTTTGTTGGTGAATTGGTCGAATAAGTACCTGGTTGGTTTACAAAAAAGAGGTGATTGCCTAATTAACGGTTACCCCAATCGATCAGAATTTGAACTATGGAAGTTTTTCTGTAGTTTTCTGGCAACAGTTTTCTGTTAAAAACACTACACGCAACGTATATGCTGGCTGCCGAACTATTAGACCCAATGCTTCCGGCCCTGAAACCGACCGATTCGGTTGCGCAGGCGTTGGACTGGATGCAGGAACATCGCGTCGGGCAACTTGCTCTAACCAGTGAGGGGGAGTACCGAGGCATCGTAAGTGAAGAATTACTATTGGATGCTGGCGACGACGAACAACCCGTGGGGTCAGTTATGCGGCTGTTTGAGCAGATGTATGTGCTCGAAGATCAGCATTTGTTCGAAATTCTGGGTCTGGTGCTTCAACATCAGATGGAAATTATTGCCGTTCTGAACGAAGGGCGGGAATTTATCGGTACAATCTCGGTCAATGAATTACTGAAGCAATTTGCGCAGGAATTAGGGGTACAGGATGTGGGGGCTATATTGATCCTGAATCTTAATGAACGGGATTATTCCATGTCGGAAATAAGTCGCCTGATTGAATCCAATAATGTAAAGATTATCAGCAGCTATTTTTCGAGTGCAGCGTATGGTATGCCCGATCGCTCTCGGTTAACCATGAAACTGAATCGGCGTGACATAGCCCCCGTTATTTCGACGCTCGAACGCTTTGGCTATCACATCGAAGCTGCCTTTGCCAACGCTCCGGTTGAAAGCATCGATCAGGAGCGTCTCGATTCGTTGCTTCGTTATTTAAATACATAAATTAGCGTAGGGCGAGGGGAAAAGGGCATAAAACAAGAATGTTGCCCAAGGCCTCCTGCCCCTCGCCCTCCACCTTTTTTATGAAAATCGCCATTCACGGGCGCAACTTTCCCGAATCAGCTCGGCCCTATATCCAGTCCATGTTTGAGGAACTGGCCCGGCGTCAGGCTGAAGTAATCATTTCACGAGGCTATCGTGAATTTCTGGATAATGCGGGTGTTGCCCACTACAGCCAGGAAACCTATACCGTTGAAGAAGGTGGTGTACTCGATGCCGATTTCATCTTTAGCCTGGGTGGTGATGGGACATTGCTGGATGCTGTCACCCATGTAGGAGCCCGGCAAATACCTATTGTCGGGATCAACATTGGCCGATTGGGATTTCTGGCTACGGTAGCTCCAGCCTCGGTACGATTGATGATCGATGCCCTGTTTAATGAGCAATATAGCATCGACGAACGGACACTGGTGAGTGTGCGGTCCAGTCAGGATATATTCGGGAACTTGCCCTTTGGCCTGAATGATTTTACGATTACCCGTACCCAAACATCATCGATGATTACGGTACATACTTACCTGGATGGTGAATTCCTGAATTCGTATTGGGCCGATGGGTTGATTGTATCGACGCCATCGGGATCAACAGGCTACTCATTGAGTTGCGGAGGGCCTGTTTTGCTGCCTCATACGGATAGCCTTATTATCACGCCCATTAGCCCCCACAATCTGAACGTTCGGCCCATGATTGTGATGGATTCCTGTCAGTTAGCTTTTGAGGTCGAAAGCCGGAGTGGAAACTTCCTGGCTGCGCTGGACTCGCGTTCGTTTACGGTAGAAACTTCAGTTCGGATTAGTCTTCAGAAGGAAGCATTCAAGGCCAGACTCGTCAAACTGAAGGATGATAATTTCCTGAATACCCTTCGAAGTAAACTTAACTGGGGCTGGGATATTCGTAACTAACGTACCAAACCGGCGAATGGTGATACACAACAAGTTTTATTTTATTTAGCCGTCTGAATTGCCATTTGTGGCATAATTTTTACGGTAGAATGCCAATAAAAGTATCTGGCTGGCCGTTTCCGAAATGGCTGGTTTTTGGGGATCAGCCGAGGTTGATTCATGTATTTTGAAACTTATGATTAACTACAGGCAGTTGGTAACAGGCGTTACGGCAGTGTGTTTGCTGGTAGGCTCTACTACAAAAACTTCGGCTCAGCGACGGCCCAATCCACATTTTGCTCCGTATTCGGCTGTTTCGCTTGGTGCTGGAACGTCTACGTATTTTGGAGAATTGAATCCGTACAGTGTTCCATGGAAATCACTATTTACACTGCCTCGCTGGAACGCTGGTATAGGCTATACGCGCTATTTTACCCCTCGTTTTGCTGCCCGCGCTATGTTTACATGGGCACGAATGGTGGGAGATGACTATACGTTTAGCAAGAGTAACCCGGAAAAATACGCACTTCAATACGTGCGGAACCTTCACTTTCGGAATGACGTAAAAGAGTTTTCGGTCACGGGTATCTATAATCTGATTCCTGAAGGTCGTAATTCCGATGCAAGGCCAAAGATCGTTCCGTATTTGTTTGCGGGACTGGCATTGGTAGCCCATAGCCCTGAAGCTGTGACACCAACAGCAAGCTATAGTTCAAGCCAGCAGTATACACCGGGCACGTGGGTTAAACTTCAGCCGTTACATACCGAAGGGCAAGGCCAACCTGGCTACCAGAAGCCTTATTCTCTGGTAACCGCAGCCATTCCGGTCGGGTTTGGGGCTCGGTTTAAACTCAATGAAAGCTTTAACATTGGTGCAGAGATCAGCTACCGAATGACATTTACCAACTATCTGGACGATGTAGGTGATGGATACGCTAATCCTGATGCTTTACAGGGGCTGGCCTCTATTATGGCCGACCGACGAAATGAACCAGATGCGGCTCGGGTCAATGAATCGCGTGACCCGGCTCTACAACAACTTCGCCAGACCAATCCTGAGCTTTTCTCAACTTCGGCCCGTGGGGGAGGAGCTAAGAAAATTCCCAGAGATGGCTACGTGCTGACGCATTTCTCCATACAATATGTCATTCCGGGTAAAATCAAGTGCCCACCGGTTAAATAGATTTATGCTCCGATATGCCATCAATACGGCCCGACTGATACTAGTCGGGCTTTTTATCAGTCTTACTGCACAGGCTCAGAAGTTCGAAATAGGCGGAAGCCTGGGGGGGATGCTCTGTAAAAGTGACGTAACTCCTGCTTTAAATCCACGATTTTTCAGCCCGGCCATAGGCGGCTTTTTACGGTATAATGTAAGCCGATCGTTTTCGATGCGGTTTGGTGGGGCTATCGGAAAGCTTCGGGGAGAAGATCGATACAGTAATAATTCATTTCAACAGGCGCGTAATTTTTCGTTTAATACGAACATAAACGAATTGTTTCTGGATGTAGAATATAATTTTCTCAACTATAAACCCGCACCTAAGGCAAAAAACTGGACTCCCTATGTGTTCGGTGGAATCGGTGTGTGTAAATTTAACAACGACGTTATTCGTGTAGGAGGAGTAATGACCTATCCATTGGGGGTTGGGGTTAAATATGAAATTAGACGGCCCTGGAGTGTCGGCCTGGAATTTGGAACGCGATTTACCCGGAATGATTACCTGGATGGATTGGGGGACTTAACGTTTGGAAAGGCATTAACAAAAACAACGCAGGGTAATCCGTCCTTGACCGATAGCTACTCGTATGCAGCCATAACGGTTAGCTATACATTTTATAAAATTGTTTGTCCGTAATGCCCTATTGATTTTTTTCTGCACTCAATGGTGGGGCGGTAGTTTGTCACAAAATACATTCTGATAGTTTCTTCTGATCGGCTTCTGGCACGAATGTGTGGAAATGAATAGTAAAGCTTCATTTCCAATGCCTTTACGTGTGTATGAAAGATTTGAAGAAACGACTTCGCCAGGGAGAAACACTGAACGGATGTTGGTTGAATCTGGGTAGTTCTCTGACTGCGGAGATAGTCGGACAGGCAGGCTTCGACTGGGTACTGATCGATCTGGAACACGGCGCTGGCTCTGAAAAAGATGTACTTTATCAGCTTCAGGCACTTGAGCATACATCGGCAGGAGCTATTGTACGTGTCGAAAGCGCCGAAAGTCAACGTATTCATCGGGTGCTGGACATGGGGGCCGAAGGGATTATGTGTCCCAAAATAGGCAATCCAGACGATGCCCGAAAAGTTGTAAGCGGCTTGCACTATCCACCTTTCGGGAGCCGGGGAGTAGCCAAAATGGTTCGGGCGACGGGATTCGCACAACAATTTGACCAGTACTACCAGCAGGCGCGGGAAACCATTCTGGGCGTCGTTCAGATCGAAACCGTTGAAGTACTGAATCACCTTGACGAAGTAGCTGCTATCGACGGTGTCGATGTATTGTTTATTGGCCCGGCTGATCTGTCGATGGAGTTAGGTATCTTCGGTCAGTTCAATCATCCTCGTTTTACGGAAGCTGTCAAAGCTACGGTCGATGCCGCCCAAAAAGCGGGTAAAGCCACCGGTATTCTCTTCTTTAATCCCGACGACTACCAACGCTATCATGACTTAGGTATCCGACTGATTGCTTGCGGAGCCGATGCTACGTTTGTGGCCGATGGTGCCCGGAATCTGGCTAAAAAGCTGGATTCGTTTCGGTCGATTTACAAATAGTTTACAGAAAGCTGTAAACCCAACCATTCCTAAACACTTCCTGAATGACAGACCCTTTATTGATCTTAGCTGTTGGTGTTGTAATCGTGGTTGGTGGAATCATCGGCCTGAAACTGCATCCTTTTCTAGCCTTGTTATTAGGGGCTTTTGTCGTTGCCCTGATGACCCCAGCGTCGGCTATTGAACAGTTTGCCATTGCCAAGGGGACCGCTCCGGCTGCTGCTGCGGCCCTGGCCAAAAAGAATATTGGCGAACGTATAGCCACTGAGTTCGGAGTTACCTGTGGTAAAATCGGTATCCTGATTGCCATGGCTGCTATTATTGGTAAATGCATGCTCGAAAGCGGAGCCGCCGAACGAATTATTCGGTCAATGCTGCGAATCACAGGTGTTGAACGCGCACCTATTGCCTTTCTGATTAGTAGTTTCTTTATCGGTATCCCTGTTTTTTTTGATACAGTTATCTTTCTGATGATGCCACTGGCTAAGGCCATGACTTTGCGAATTGGTAAAAACTATCTGCTGCTGGTGCTTTGTATCATGGCCGGAGCAGCGATGGCCAATTCGTTGGTGCCGCCAGCACCGGGTCCATTGTTTCTGGTCGGCGAAATGCACATTCCAATTGGCATGATGATGATTGGTGGGACAATCGTTGGCCTGATGACCATCACGAGCGGCTACTTCTTTGCTCTCTGGGCAAATAAAAAATGGCCCACTCCGCTGCGTGATGCGATGGATGCCCGGCTGGAGGACATTAAGGCCATCGCTGCCAAAGAAGATAAACAACTGCCTGGTCTGGGGGTGTCGTTGCTGCCCGTTCTCATTCCGCTCGTTTTTATCTGTGCCGATACAGCGCTCACGGCCATGGCTACACCGGGAGTTCCATTAACCGATTCACCGTTTCTCCTGAAATTGATAAGCCTGATCAAATTCTTTGGCGATAAAAATATTGCTGTGGTTTCGGGAGGCATTGCAGCCCTGTTGGTACTGGCCCGCCAAAAGAAGGGAAGTAAGGAAGGACTGACTCCCTTTGTTCAGGCAGCGCTGATGAGTGGGGGAGGTATTATCCTGATTACGGCAGCCGGGGGAGCCTTCGGGGGCATGTTGCAGCAAACAGGCATCAGTGCCCGCATTGCAGACATGACGAAAGATTATCAGATGGCGCTGATTCCGATGGCGTTTTTTATTGCGGCTGTTGTCAGAACGGCGCAGGGGTCGGCAACGGTGGCATTAATTACCGCTTCGGGTATCCTGTCGGGGATGGCCAGTAATGCCAGCCTGGGCTTTCATCCACTCTATCTGGGGCTTGCTATCGGGTGTGGCTCCAAACTGGTTCCCTGGATGAACGATGCGGGGTTCTGGATCGTCTGCAAACTTAGCAACCTCTCCGAACAGGAAGCTTTAAAAACAATTTCACCGCTGTTGGTTGTCATGGGTCTGACAGGGCTCGTCGTCATCATGATTGCCGCACAACTGTTTCCGCTAATATAAAGAGCGAAAGAGTGAATGAGCGAAAGAGCGGGAAAGGGCTTTCGTTGATAGTTCGCTCTTTCGCTCATTCACTCTTTCGCTCTTTCACTCTTTGCATATGGAAAAAATAGGATTTATTGGACTGGGCATTATGGGCAAACCGATGGCCCTGAATTTAGTAAAAGCCGGATATCCGGTATCGGTTTTGAGTCAGAGTAAAGCTGCCCCGGATCTGGTGGCCGCTGGGGCACAGACGTATCCAACGAGCAACGCATTGGCTGAGCAGTCCGATGTTATTATCACGATGCTGCCCGATTCGCCCGATGTCGATCAGGTAGTAAATGGACCGGAGGGGGTGCTGGCGGGTATTCAATCGGGCGCTTTGTTTATCGATATGTCGACTATTGCACCGGCTACCGCTCGCGGGATTTATCAATCCATGCAGGCTAAAGGGGTAGAGGCTCTGGATGCGCCCGTTTCGGGTGGACAGGTAGGGGCAGAGTCGGCTTCGCTGTCTATTATGGTGGGTGGTAGTGAAACGGCCTTTAATCGAGCCTTGCCGCTTTTTCAGGCGATGGGCAAAAACATTGTTCATATAGGTGAACCTGGCGCTGGACAAACCACTAAAGCCTGTAATCAGATGATTGTAGGTATTACGATTCAGGCTGTGGCAGAAGCGTTTGCATTGGCGTCGAAAGCCGGTGTTAACCTCGAAAAAATGCGGGAGGTGCTCTTAGGAGGCTTTGCCCAAAGTCGTATTCTTGACTTGCACGGTAAACGTATGATCGACCGGAATTTTAAGCCAGGTTTTAAAGTCAAGCTACATAAAAAAGATATGGGCATCGCTTTGCAAACGGGCGAAGAATTTTCGGTGCCGCTAAAAGGAACGGCGCTAGTCGCCGAACAGATGGAAGCCGCCGTCAATCAGGGCAATGGTGAGCTGGATCATAGTTCGTTGCTGTTGTTGCTTGAAGAATAGAACTACTTTCCCATCCCTTAATCGACCATGAATCGTCAGCATTTTATTCGGGTTATGACCGTAGGAGCGGTGAGCCCGGCAGCATTGGTCTCTAAATCAGCACAGGCTGAGTCGTTACGAAAACCGAAGAAGGTGCTGATGAAGGTGGGCTGTCAATCAGGAGGCACCACGAAGGAGAATCTGGAATTTAAGGCCCGACATGGGGTCTATAACCTGGATGGGGGAGCCCCCAAAACGATTCCGGGTAAAGGGTGGGATCTGGCAGATTCGCTAGCGAAAAAAGAAGCCTGCGAAAAATACGGCATTAGCCTCGACGCTTATCATTTTCCACTCGAATCGTCGGGTATCGAACGCGCTCAATACCCGAATATCATGCTCGGCAAAAGCCCTGAACGAGATCGGGAAATCGAGATTTTGCAACAGATGATTGAAGTGGCCGGTAAAACGGGTATCAAGGTACTGAACTACAATACAACGATCCTGCCTGTATTACGAACGGGTAAAACCCTTGATCCGAAGCGGGGTAATGCGGAGTACAGCACCTGGAATTACGAAGCCGCCCTCAACCGAAACGACCCGAAAACCATAGCGGGAGATGTATCGATTGAACAGATGTTCGAGCGCATCACGTATTTGTTGGATCGGCTTCTGCCCGTTGCGAAAGAGCATAAAGTAAAGCTGGCCAATCACATTGCCGACCCACCTACACCCGCAGGCTATCGGGGCATTACTCGCTGGAATAGCCCGAACGTACTTGAAGGTATCCAGCGGTTTGCCAAATTGTACGATAGCGAATACCACGGCTTTAATTTCTGCATTGGGTCTATTGCCGAAGGCCTGAACGATCCGAAAAATGAGATTATCCCGATCATCAACTGGGTAGGTGAGCGGAATCAGATTTTCAATGTGCATTTGCGGAATATTAAAGGTGGCTGGAACAACTTTCAGGAAGTGTATCCCGATAATGGCGATATGAATTTCCTGCACGTTGTCAGAGCGTTGCGTGATGTTGGATATTCGGGTATGGTCATGCCCGACCATGTGCCTACCCATGCCGATCCGGCCAGTAGTTTACAGGCATTTGCTTTCTGTTATGGCTACATTAAAGGATTGATTCAGACCGTAGCTGATGATGTGTGATTTTTTTCTGACAGGATTGACAGGATGAACAGGATGGATTGAATTAAGGGATGCCATAATCCTGTTCATCCTGTCGAAACCAACTTTTTCTATGCCCTATAAAACAGGACCCCGAATTAAAGACATTCAGATTACGCCCATTGCCATTGTTGATCCGCCACTGTTAAATGCCGCTGGCCTTCACGCGCCCTATGCATTACGTACCATTGTCGAGCTGGTTACCGACGATGGTATTTCCGGTATCAGCGAAATACCGGGCAATAGGGACATTGATGCTGCTCTGGCCGACTCCCGCGATTTACTGATTGGTAAAGATGTATTCCAACTGGCCGAAATCCGTCAGGCTCTGGTCAGTCGGTTTGGTACCGAAACAACCGCGCAACGGGGCGAAACTCCCTGGGATCAGCGAAAACTCGTGCATATTTTTAGTGCTATTGAAGTAGCCTGTCTCGACATAATTGGCAAAGTAACCAGTCGGCCGGTGGTTGATTTACTGGGTGGCAAACTGCGGGATCGGGTTCCGTTTTCAGCTTATCTGTTTTACAAGTATGAAGGGGCAGGGGGGGAATTCGGGTTTGAGCTTGACCCATCGGCACAGGGGTGGGCGTCTGCCCGGCAGGCTGCGGCTCTTGATCCAGCGGGTATTGTCGCCCAGGCTAAAGCCATGTGTGCTGAGTTTGGTTTTCAGTCGATCAAATTGAAAGGTGGCGTATTTGAACCCCAGCAGGAGGTCGATGCGATGTTTGCCTTGTACGAAGCCTTCGGGCCCAATGTACCGTTGCGGGTCGATCCGAATGCGATCTGGACCGTTGAAACGTCCATAAAATACGGCCGGATGATGGAGCCTATCCTGGAATACCTGGAAGACCCAACGCGAGGGCAGGCCAATATGGCTGAGGTGCGGAAAGCACTGAAAACGCCGTTGGCAACGAATATGTGTACCACCTCGTTTCAGGATATTCCGAACAGTATTGCGATTGGCTCGGAGGATATCATCCTGAGCGATCATCATTTCTGGGGAGGTCTTCGGTCGTCCATGATGCTTTCGTCTATTTGTGAAACCTTCGGGCGGGGCTTGTCGATGCACTCCAATAGCCATCTCGGTATTTCGCTGGCGGCTATGGTTCACCTGGGAGCGGCTATCCCCAAAGTCCCTTATGCACTTGATACGCATTATCCCTGGCAGTCGGACGAGGTAATTGTGGGCGGTCGTATCCGGTTTGAGGAAGGTAGTGTAGCCGTGCCGGAAGGTCCCGGATTAGGTGTTGAACTTGACCGTGCGGCACTGGCTAAACTGCACCAGAATTACCTGGCCTGTGGTTTGACCAAACGGGATGACGAAACGGAAATGCAGAAAGTACAACCCGGCTGGACATTTCAATCGGTCAGGTGGTGATAAATGAGCGTATGAATTTGAATTAAATAGGCGTGGAGTTCAGACTATCAGTTCAAGGGTAGTAGGACCCTGTTTAAACTATTTTAGCACCTTTTGTCTTCCCGAGGCAGGAGGGATCTTTGGTAGTAAAGAATCGTATGCCTCTTACCGGAGATCCCTCCTGCCTCGGGAAGACAGAAAGCTGCTGTTATAGCTCAATTAAGAAAAGTTTAAGAAGAAAATAATCGCTGAAATCAGTCGCTTATCAGCGGGCTTTTTTTGCCTGAGCCTCGACAATTAGCTGGAGATTCGCGTTCTCGCGGGTAATGTGCGTGTAGCTACCCTTGCCAGCCTGCGCTAATTTTTTGAGATTTTGCCCAGTAAGTTCATTCTTGCCAAACGTAAAGATCGTTAGGTAAACGTCCTGATTGCTGGCATCCCGGACGAGTTGATAGACCTCCTCGCTAACGGGAAATTCGCCGTCGTTGGCTAAAATGATGCGGTTGTTACCGGCCCGTACGTAATTCTTGTCGGCAACTTTATACGCTAACTGAATGCCTTTGTTTCCGTCGGTATCGCCATCCGACCGGAGTTGATCAATCGTTTGGGCAATTTCGTCAGCATTGGCTCCCGATGTCGGTTTCAACGCTACCCGCGCCTTCCCTGAATACACTACAATGGAAATCTGATCTTCGGGGCGAATAATTTTGAGGAGCGACTTGATAGCCGTTTTCAATAAAGGCAGTTTATAGGGCGAATCCATCGAGCCCGACACATCAACAAGCAGCACCATATTATTTGTCGCAAATCCTTCCAGTGAATTGACAACACTTCGCTGCCCTGACCGATCCACGAAAACCGTGTCTACTTTTGTTGTGTTGACATAAACCGTATCGTGCTGGATGACTGTTTGGCCCACGGATGCGGTTGGACTACTCAAGGGCGTAGTCGTCGCCGTCGTGACTTGATCAACTACTTTTTTGGGCGCTTTTGGGGTTACTTCTAGAGCGGTTTTTGGGGCTGGTTCAGCGGGGGGGACGGGCTTATCGGATGCCGTTGCCCTACGGAAGGCCAGTAGGTTGGGTTGATTAATGGTTTTCAGTACATCAACTTTCGCCAGTTCGCTAAACTGGTTATAGGCATACACCAACTGGTTATTGTAGAAGTAATAAAATGATTCGTACGTGTTGGAAGCCGATTTGGTTGATGGCCGTTGCGCCATTTCTGCCAGTTTAAGTGAATTCTCGGCCAGATCTTCATAGGGTGTGTAAGGGCACAGGCCATTATTTCGACCTAATCGTTGTAAGCCTTTCAGGTTCTTAAATTCATTGATAATCAGGTTTCGGGCTTCGGCCTGAACGGCTTCAGTAGCAGGTGGCTGAGCCGTTTCGCCCTGTAGGTACGCTTTGACGCCAAATAATACGTCTTTGTTCAAATCCATCAACTGCATCATGGCCTTTCCCGATACATTCCAGGGATCGTTGGGCTTTTTCAGCGGGTAACTTTCGTGAATGCGCCGAACATCCTGATACAGTCGCTCTTTTTTCTTATCGAATACGTCGAACAGATAGGTATATCGGTCCAGAATTTCGTCTGATCGTTTCAGATGATCCTGTTCGTATTGCCGATTGCTGGTATAGTTGATCAGGTCAATACTCAGCGCATCCATTTCGTTCAGGATCGCCAGCAGCACATCCGCCTGACCGTTGATTGAGGTCCGATATGTTGGGGGAATCTGTGGGCTATTGATCTGGAGCAGTTGATGCTCGGATACCGGGACTTTAAAATCGTCGTGCCTGTAAGTCAATTGACTTCGGCGGCTAGTGCGGGATGGGTCGCGGTAATACTCGGCTGATGACTGGTAATTCCGAACCAGCATCTGCATATGATTCATTTGGCGTAACCCTTCGTTGATAAAGTCGACATAGGCGTTCAGCGCGCCAAACGTGGCCGCAGGGGCTGGAGCAGGAGCAGGTTTGACCGTAAAAGCAAGAGGCTGAACATCCCGAAAAGGTATTACGCTCGTTTGTTTTGACGCAACGGTGGGGGCATCGATCACAAAAACCGGACTGTATTTCGGATAATCCAGCAAATGAATGGCCGACTTACTATAATTGACGAATTGCTGATACCAGCTTACGAGGTCGTTGTTGTAGTAATTCAGGTATGATTTGTAAAAGTCATTGTCGTGACGAACCGATTGCCGGGCCGCAAAATTATAATCATCGACAGCCTGCTTTTTTAAGCCCTGAATCGACCGAAGACCTGCCTGGAACGATCCCATCATATCGGATGCCGGATAGGCGATATGGCTCTTCGCTTCGCCTAATCCAGTTAATAGCTTTTCATCGGCCAGGATGCTTTGCTGCACCAATTCAACGGGCCAGTGCGATGGATTTTTCTCGTTCAGGTAATACGATAACGTATCGAGTAGCGTCTGCTGGCTCAGTAGCACCTGCTCCATTTCTTTCTCGGTATACAGATACGCATCCGTAGCCCGATAGGGCTGATAGCGTCGGTAAACCCGCTGAATTTGTTTGTACAACGAGTCTTTACTCTGGCTGAATTGGGTATTCAGGCTCTGAAAATCGGCAATCAGGCTATGCGCTTGCCTGAAATTATCGCGCTGATAATCTTTTAGTCGGTCGTAGGTTTCCAGTGTTTTGGCCGTCTGATCGATCTTGTTCAGTAGTTTCCAGAGCGACTGGGCGCTGGCCTTCAGGCGTTGTTTCTCTGCGTCGGTAAGGGCTTCGCTGGCAATGGCTTTCTTGTAATAATAGGCTTCCAGCGTGCCTGAGGGCGACATTTTCGGGAACCCATGCGGCTGATCCATGCTGGCATGATACCCTTGTATGCGCTGAAAACGATCTGCTACTTCATCGACCGACTGATTCAGAAAAGCTACATATTGGTTCAGGGCCTGCTGTGGGGTTTCACGAAGGGCCTGACCCGTAGCAAAGGCAGCGGAAAAGAGGAAAAACAAACAAATATAGGTCTGCATAAACCAAAAGATGACCGATACGCCAGTCTGGCGGGAACGTACGAAGTACGCAGTATTGATCGTGTGAAACGTAAAACGTTGAGTATATGGACTAAATAAGTAGGATTGTTCCAGTAACGCGGGAGGAAACCCGCGCTAACTGGCTGCCATCGCGGGCTTCCTCCCGCGTTACCAGGGAACTAGGTATCCTATCCATAGAAACCGTTCCATGTTCTTCTGTTCGTTTTAGTCGCTTTGCTGGTCTGGCTGAAACCCCGCTTATTCCGCGCTTAGGTTGAGAATTTCGTTGATCAACCAGCGATTGTTGATCTTTATGAGTCGGAACTCATAATCTTCCAGCAGGAAAAACTTTACCGTTGCCCGATTGCCGTTGACCTTTACAGAGCGGATTTTCAGTGTTTTCAACGAGTCCATTTGCGCGTCAACGTCCTGGCTTAGCATCACCAGGTCATATTCGAAACCTGTTGGAGGGCCTTCGTTTTGGGGCGAAAGCTGAAACCCTTCCTGCCGTTGCTTAAAGTAGGTTCGCCATTCGGCTAGGTAGCTATCGGTGAGTAACTGGCTGCTTTTCAGAGATGAGAGATAGCGTTCGGTATGTTTAAAATTGACAGCATAGGGTTTGCCGGGCTTCTGATCGACCAGGTAAATTTTGCTGATCGATAGCAGGTTGGCCTTGTACCAATGTAGAAAATCGACAACCGCTTGTCGAGCATCCGCCGATTCGTTAGGCGTTGTATGGGCCAGTGCGGTTGTCGATAGCAGAACGAATTGAAGAAGTACCATCAAGACGGTCTGATTGAATCTGATTCGTGTTTTCATGATCCAAAATTGAAGGGAGTGGGGTCAGAAATCCAGCCAGAATCGATAATCAGTGGCTTTAGGATAATAATCTGCCCATTTGCTGCCATAATCAACCATAGATGTCGTGAGTAGTGTATTGGGCCATGGCCACTTTATTAGAGGATCGACAATAAATGCCAGCAAACTATGCACCTGCAAAAACAACAACTCATCGTATTCCTTGGGCTTATTAGTAGTTTGATAGTTGCCTTCAGACCACTACAAAAGAACAAACTGGAGGGTGCCTGGCGACTGACAGAACCTTCAGGTACGATTGTGATGCTTACGATGGCTGATAACTATCTCATTCAGACAACGTACGAGCCCAATCGATTTATCAGTACGCGCGGAGGAGCCTTTCGTCAGGAGGGAAATCAGTTAAACCTGATGGTTGAGTTCGATACGAAGGATAGTAGCCGGGTGGGGCAAACCGAAACCTATCCCATAACGATCAGCAAAGGACAACTGACGATGACTAGCCCCGGTAGCAATCGGGTGTTTACTCAGCTCAGTGAATTATCGACACCACTTACCGGCCTTTGGCGAATAACAGGACGGGCCAACGATGCAGGACAGATGACGATGATGCAGCGTGGTCCGCGTAAAACTATAAAATTACTGACGGGTAGCCGATTTCAGTGGGTAGCCATTAATCCGCAGACGAAACAGTTTTCTGGAACCGGGGGTGGTACCTACGTGCTGAAATCAGGCATTTACACCGAAACGATTGATTTCTTTTCCCGGGACAATGGCCGCGTAGGCCGGTCGCTTACGTTTAAAGCCGCTATCGATCAGGACGAATGGCATCATACTGGTCAAAGCTCAACAGGGGGCGCTGTGAATGAAATTTGGACTCGTGAAAAATAATGGAATTTTATGGTGATAGATGAATAAAAGTTGAAATAATAACCTATAAATTAATAAGTGTGCCTAATTTTGCCTTAGCGTGATTGCGCTTTACTACGTGTTTCAGTTACACCTCATACAACCTAAAACGTCACTCGATGTATGATTTCTAATCGAATAATTAATCGCTCAGGTCGCTGGCTTTTGCTACTGGCAGGGCTTTCCAGCTCATTGGCCGGATATGCGCAGGATGCTGCGTCGTATCAAACTCCGCCTAAACCGTTGGCCGATCTGGTTACGGTGCCGTCAACTCCTACTGTGAGTATGTCGGGGAAAGGCGACAGGATGATCATGCTCGAACAGGCCGAAGTGCCGACAATTGCCGAACTGTCGCAACCCGAACTAAAACTGGCCGGACTTCGCCTGAACCCAGCCAATACAGGCCCCAGCCGGGCGCGCTATATTACGGGGCTGAAACTGCGGAAACTGACCGACAAAGAGGAGAAAACAATTGCCGGTCTGCCAGCTTCGCCAATGATTAGCTACGTTAGCTGGTCACCCGACGATTCGAAGATTGCATTTGCTAACTCGACCGACAGCCGTATCGATTTGTATGTGGTTGATGTGGCAACAGCTACGGCCAAACAGGTAGGGACAATGGCGCTAAATGCAACGCTGGGTGTGCCGTATCGGTGGCTGTCGGACAGTAAAAGCCTGATCGTAAAAGCGGTTCCAGCCGGACGTGGCCCCGCACCAGAGGTAAGCCGCGTGCCTGTAGGACCCACCACGCAGGAAAACGTAAAGGGCGCCCGCGGACAAGCCCCAACTTACCAGGACCTGCTCAAAAACCCATCCGACGAAAAGCAATTTGCCTATTACACTACGGCGCAGGTAGTTAAATTAGGAGTAGACGGTACTACGACCAACATTGGCCAACCCGGTATCATCCTCTCGGCCGATCCATCGCCGGACGGAAAATATGTCATGATCGAAACGGTACATACACCGTTCTCTTATCTCGTACCCGTCTATCGGTTTCCGCTAAAAACAGAGATTTATGCCACTGGTGGAACGCTGGTGAAAACGCTAAACGACGGCCCATTGCAGGAAAATGTTGCCTACAGCCGGGATGGCGTTCCGACTGGCCCACGCGATTACACCTGGCGGACGGACGTACCGGCTTCGGTCTATTATACGGTTGCGCAGGACAATGGTGATCCGAAAGTAAAGGCTGACGTTCGGGATAAAGTGTTTTTGCTGGATGCGCCCTTTACCGCCGAGCCTAAAGAAATCTATGCGGCTCAGTTTCGGTTTGGTGGGTTCGATTGGGGGAACGAGTCGACGGCATTAGCCAGCGAACGGTGGTGGCAGAGCCGCAAAACCATTACCAAAGTTGTGAATCCAGCTACCTGGCAAACCTCGGTTCTGTTCGACCGCTCATACGAAGATCGATATACCAATCCGGGTCAGCCTGATGTGAAGCAGAACCAGTACGGTCGGGATGTGCTGAATATTCTGCCTACGGGCGAAATTCTGATGCTGAATGGACAAGGTTCATCGCCCGAAGGCGACCGCCCGTTTGTAAGCCTTCTGAATCTGAAAACAAAGCAGACGAAAGAACTCTGGCGGTCGGCGGCTCCGTATTTCGAACGTCCGGTTGCCGTGCTGGATGCTGCCAAACAGGTGATTCTGACCACGCGCGAATCGCCCGACGAAAACCCCAATTACTTCGTTCGGAATCTGAAAGCGCGGATCGCTCCCATTCAGGTTACGTTCTTCCCGCATCCGTACCCACAACTGAAAGGGATTCAGAAGCAACAACTGCGCTATAAGCGCCCGGACGGTGTCGATCTGACGGCTACCTTATATTTGCCGGTTGGTTATAAAAAAGAACAGGGGCCATTGCCTACCTTCCTGTGGGCGTACCCAGCCGAATTCAAAAGCAAAGATGCGGCTGGTCAGGTATCGGGTTCGCCCTACCAGTTCAACCGGATTAGCTACTGGGGTGCGGCTGCATTCGTGACAATGGGTTACGCCATTCTGGATAATGCCAGTATTCCGATTGTGGGCGAAGGTGATAAAGAACCGAACGATACCTATGTAGAGCAACTGGTAGCCAGCGCAAAAGCCGCTATTGACGAAGGCGTTCGGCTGGGCGTGGTCGATTCAACCAAAGTAGGTGTAGGTGGGCACTCGTATGGTGCGTTTATGACGGCCAATCTGCTCACGCACAGCCGGATGTTTAAGGCCGGTATTGCACGGAGTGGGGCCTATAACCGGACATTGACACCGTTTGGCTTCCAGAACGAACAGCGTACCTATTGGCAGGCGCCCGAGGTGTACAGCAAAATGTCACCGTTTATGAATGCCGACAAGATGAAAACACCACTCTTACTGATTCACGGTGAAGCTGATAATAACACGGGCACATTTCCCATTCAGTCGGAACGGTATTACAATGCGTTGAAAGGGTTTGGCGCTACCACCCGACTGGTATTTCTGCCGTACGAAAGCCATCATTACGATTCCAAAGAATCGCTGCTGCACATGCTGTGGGAAATGAATGGCTGGCTCGACAAATACGTGAAAAACCCAACGACGGCCGTTCAGCCCAATAAAGCCGGTAAAGTAGGCGGAGGAAAATCGGAGAAGTAATCGATTGTAAGTAATTTATCGTCCAGATATAAGGAGGGGGTTTAAGAACTCCTTTTCATCTGGACGATATTTTTTTGCCTTATATTTTCTCCAGCAGGCTCAGAAATTCCTGCTTTTTATTGCGGGAAACGGGGAGGGCTTTGTTATTGGCCATGACCACTTCGCCACCATCGCCCCGAATATAACGCTGCACATAACGCAGATTAATGAGGTAGCTGTGATGCACCCGGCAAAAGCCTTTCGTTTCCAGGACATCTTCAACCTCCTTCAACGTTTTAGAAATCAGGATGATCTGCCCGTTTTTAAGTGCAAAACGTGTGTAGCCACCATCCGATTCGCAATAATAGATTTCCTCGCTATGAATAATTTGCAGACCTTCCATCGTAGGAAGCGCAATTCGATCGCCCACACGCTGGCTTTGCAGGTAGCCTAACAGTTGATCGACATTAGTAGGGGCCTGTGTCGATTGTTCCTGCTCGGCCTTATTAACGGCCCGTATCAGTTCATCTTTATCAACGGGTTTCAGAATATAATCCAGGGCATTATGCCGAATGGCCTTAATAGCATATTCATTGAAGGCAGTCGTAAAAATCACGCGAAATCCGTTGTATTTACAGGCTTCCAGCATTTCGAACCCACTCATGCCGGGCATTTCGATGTCCAGAAAAATCAGATCAGGGTGCATCGACTCGATGGCCGTCAGGCCTTCCTGTCCATTGGCACAACCAGCCAGAATCTGAACCGACGGACAGTACCGTTTCAGCAGTAGCGTCAGTACGTCGCGGCAATGTTTTTCATCGTCAATAAGTAGAGCAGTCATGGTTGTTTGAGTTTCATGGTAAATATAACGCTGGTGCCAGCCGGTTCGCCAGTCGGTCGGGTCAAGTCGGTAAAGTAGATACCCGCATTAACGTCGTACACTTCGTTTACAATTTGTAGCCGTTCTTCGGTAAGGGCATGACCGTAGGTTTTATGCGCCGTCAGTCCACGCAGTTGGGCTTTGGCAGAGGCTTCTCGACCAATGCCATTATCCGTAATTTCGATCACTAAATAACCATCCTGTTCACGGCAATCGATGCATAAGGTTGGCTTACGAACATTCGGCTGCAAAAGCCCGTGTCGAATGGCGTTTTCAATATACGGATAAGTGACCATTGGGGGAATGCTCACCAGATCAGGATTGAGGGAATCACTGACGGTTAGCTGAAAATTAAACTGATTATCGCACCGAAGTGACTCCAGTTCTACATACAGCTTCAGGGCTGTCAGTTCGTTGCTCAAGCTGACCCATTCGTTGGCCGTATTGGCCATAATCTGGCGCATCAGCTTCGAAAATTTGGTCAGGTAAAGCGATGCCTGCTCCGACTCATTTTCCAGCACAAATTTATTGATGGCGTTCAGGCTGTTGAAAATGAAATGTGGGTTCATCTGGAGCCGCAATGCCAGCAATTTGGTCTCGGCAATTCGTCGGTTGTTGACTGCCAGTTGCTGTTGGACCTGCTGGTAGGCCTGTTCCGTTTCGACCCGACGAATTTTCTGAGCGCATAGGGCCGCAATTTTTGTGAGAATGGTGAGGTGATGCGGGCGGAAAAAGCCTCGTTTTGGATGTTCGGCATCGATGACACCCCAAACGCAGCCGTTGTGCCAGATCGGTACGGCAATTTCGGAAAGGCGAACAGCATCGTCGGCGATATAGCGTTTGTCGAGCGCCGTATTGTCGATCCGTTCGGGCTTGCCGGTTTTGGCGACAGTGCCTACAATACCCTGGCCTACAGCTAGTTCAATAGGCTGCATGATCGTCCCGACAGTCGAACCTTTGGGGCCATGAGCTGCTTTCTGAATCAGCACGTTTCGGCTTTTGTCAAGTTCATAAATCACACAGTCAACAAACTTCAAACGAGCAATACAGTTCCTGACCACGTCCCATAATACTTCATCCACGGTGCTCTGCTCCAGCAGCGACATCGCGAAAAAGTTAATGACCCGTTCTACTTCCAGCTCCTCTTTTAACGTGAGCTGGTATTCCGGCCTCGAAACTGTTTTTTTATCATTTGCCACAATCCGTTTGCAGTATGAGTTATCGATGAACAAAAGAGCATTGTCTATGTGAAAACACCTAACCCGAACTAACAACAAGTGGATTTGACCCGATAACTGGTCTACTTTTCCAATAGTTGGTAACAATTGGAAGCACTGTAGCGCCTAAAAGCCTATTATTGACACAATGCTACCAGTTATTGGTCCGATACTACCAATTGTTGACTAAGACTGGTTGTTGAAGACAATCGCTCGAAATTTGTTCATCAGTATACCTTAAGCTATTACAAACGAAACTGATAGCTCGTATTTCGTATCGCAACGTATAGTATATTCGTTCGATTGAGGCATCAGAATAGACAGCAGGTGCCTGAGAATGTATGCCCTAATTTCAGATGAGCCATACGGCCACAATAAGGAATAGCATGGGTAATTGGTCCAGATGTATGAATTATAGTCTACTGATTGTACTGATGCTCGTGTTTGGACCGAGCTATGGGCAGACTCCGGCTATATCATTTCAGCGACTGACGTTGCAACAGGGGTTACCAGCGAATTATACCTCGGCAATTACCCAGGATAAGGCAGGGTTTATCTGGATTGCAACCGTCAATGGCCTGTGCCGGTTCGATGGATTACGCTGCCTTCGATTCACTCGTCAGCCCGGCGACTCGCGATCGTTATCCCATCGCATCATGCGAACGGTATTTACATCCCACAATGGTACTCTTTGGGTGGGGGCGCAGGAAGGCCTGAATCAATTCGAACCGGCAACTCAATCGTTTAAGCGGCATTCATTTGCTAGTTTAGGAGCTGGTTGCGATTTTATTCGCTATATCGCTGAAGGTCAGGGTGGGCAATTGTGGCTGGCTACGAAAGGAGGGGTTGTTGACTTTAATCCGGCTACGGGTAAATCGGCTTTATTAATGCTACCAGTTGGTACGGCTTCGCCCACGGATGTGAAATCGATTCGCCGGATTCTGGTCGATGGTCATACGCTCTGGATCGGGACACAGGGAGGCCTCTACGCCTATGATGTACGGACAAAACAGGTTCGTTCATGGCTACCGGATACCTACATTTCTGCCCTGGTCCGGCATCCCCGAACCGGCGAAATTTTGGTAGGTACGAACCAGGGGCTTTTAGCGCGACTCAACCCGACCACGGGGGCGTTGGTGCCTGTCTCGGAATTAAGCGTTCTGGAGCCGATCGCGTCTATCTTATTCACCCGAACGGGCGATTTGTGGGTGGGCGTTACACGGAAAGGGCTCTACCACTTCGATGCGGCCAGTAATAGGTTCTTCCTGTATCAAAACAATGAAGATAACCCGCGCAGCCTCAGTTCCAACTCCATTATTACGCTATATGAAGATCGGTCTGGTGTGATATGGGTATTGACCGACGATGCTGGTGTTTGCTGGTTCAATCCAACCGTCGAGAAGTTTCACTCACTGTTTGATGAAGTTAATTATAAGCCGACGAATACCTTGGGGTTTGATGCCGCCGGTTTGTCAATCGATCCGACCGATAATTCCGTATGGGTGGCAACGCGGGACGGGGTAGCGCATATCAATCCTCAGCATAAAGCGTATCAACTCTATCATCACGAACCGGCAAACGCCAATAGCATACGGGATAATTTCAATTTCTCCATACTGGCCGACCATGCCCGACGCATATGGGTTGGTACAAAAAATGGCCTGGACTGGCTGGACCCGATTTCTAATAAAGTAGTGCACATACCGAGCCTGTCCGAACCGTCAGAAAAAGGGGCTCTTTCTAATGCAGACGAAGCCATTGCTGGTAATCAGGTGTTCGGACTAATTAAAGCGCCTGATGGACGAATCTTTATTGGTACCGACGAAAAACTCACCATTTACGACCCTCGAACCAGCCACTTTTCGCACCAGTATAACGATCCACGTATAGCCAGATTACCTGGTAAAAATTATAACACGCTCTACTTGGACAAGGATCAAAATCTATGGGTAGGTGGCCTGGGTCCTGTTTATAAAATCAGCCCTGATTTCAAACTGCTGGCTCAATATGTACACAGCGACGACCCACAGAGCCTTCCCGACGATGGCGCAACGGGGTTTGCTGAAGATCGGTTTGGGCGGATGTGGATCAGTACGGACGATGGAATAGGCTGTCTGAATCAGAAGACAGGTAAATTTCAGGTATTTTCAACCCAGCATGGGTTACCCCATTTCGATGGATCCGCTGTGTTTGTAGAGGGTGATACCGTTTGGATTACGACCAGTCGAGGGTTGGCATTGGCCGATGTGCGGCACCCCAGGTTTACCGTGTTCACAGAAGCTGATGTGTTTTCTGCCTCTGAATTTGAGTCGGGCTCTATTGTTCGGGATGCGTCGGGGCGGCTTTATTTCGGTGCTATGCACGGACTGGTGTATACCGACCCGAAACACATGCGACGCAATCAGTTTGTACCACCCGTATGCCTTACATCGTTGCGGGTAAATGCACAGGAATGGGGACCGGGCCAGTTAGCCATCCTTGACCGATTGCAACTGCGCTACACGCAGAATATGTTTACATTCGACATGGCAGCCCTGAGTTTCGATAACCCAGGCGATAATCAGTATGCGTATAAACTGGAAAATTTCGATACCGACTGGAACCGGGAGGGAAATCGTGCTTTTGCCAGCTACACCAACGTGCCTCCCGGCGATTATGTACTGCATGTGATTGCGTCGAACAACGATGGAATCTGGAATCAGATTGGGTATCGGCTTCCGATCACCATTCAGGCCCCTTTCTGGCAAACCTGGTGGTTTCGGGTCACTGCGCTGGTTACACTATTGGCTCTAACAGGGTTTGTGGCTCGCTGGCGTGAAAAACAACTGGCCGCTCAGCAACGGGAAAAAAGTGAACTTCGCGAACGGATAGCCGCTTCTGAAATGAAGGCGCTTCGGTCGCAAATGAATCCTCATTTTTTGTATAATTCGCTGAATGCCATACGGTTGTTTATTCTGCAAAACGACAGCGATAATGCCGATAAGTACCTGGTTAAGTTTGCCCGGTTGATGCGGCTGATTCTGGATAACTCCCGGCTGGAATGGGTCACGCTCGATAGTGAGCTGGAACAGTTAACCTTGTACCTGGAACTAGAGCAACTTCGGTTCGATGACCTGTTCGACTTTTCAGTATCGGCCGACCCGTCGTTATCGCTGGACAAAACGGCTATTTCCCCCATGATTATTCAGCCATATATAGAAAATGCGATTCTGCACGGAATGGCTCATAAAAAGACGAAGGGATATATCCGGGTGACTATTGAGCCTAAGCCTACTCATTTGGAATGTACGGTTGACGATAATGGCGTTGGTCGTCAGCAGGCGCAGGTGCTCAAAAAGCAGGCATCGGGCCACAAGAGCGTTGGCTTACGGGTAACCGAGGACCGTCTTCAGTTAATTGGGCAGCGGAGCGGCCAGGCTGCGGGTGTTCAGATCGTCGATAAATACGACGAAAACCAGCAACCTGTCGGTACGCGCGTCATCATTCAATTGCCGTTCCTGAATCAACAGGCTGAATAAAGCCGTTTCGTAGCTATCGGAGTGCGAACAAGTCATTGACGCCCAGCATCCGTCGGCTGATGAAGCCTTCACCAAATTCGGCACCGATCATGTGGCCATGCTCACGCGTGCGGGCTTCCAGGAATTTCATGAATGGTTCACCCGAAATGTAGCTTTGTGGCTCATCGCTGTCGGGATTGAAGAATTGGCTTTTGTAGGCCTGAATAGCCGCCAGCTTTTGATCCCAGTAAGGCGTGATGTCGACCACAAAATCGGGCTTGAGCGAACGGTCCTGAATAAAATTATAGACCAGAACCGGGCGGTGAGCCTCCTGCGGCTGCCCATCTTTTCCTATGGTTTTTATCTGCCGGAGCCCCGAGTAAAAACAGGCATCGGCTACCAGTTCAGACGCTCGGCCGTGGTCGGGGTGGCGGTCGTCGGGGGTATTGGTCAGGATTAGTTGAGGGCGGTACTGACGAATCAGCGGGATGAGCGCCAGTTGATGCTCTTCATCGTTTCGGAAAAAACCATCGCGAAAGCCCATATTCTCGCGGGCACTTAACTGCATGATGCGTGCTCCTTCTGCGGCCTCCTGGGCCCGAATTTCGGGAGTACCCCGAGTGCCAAGTTCACCCCGTGTCAGATCGACAACGGCTACGGTTTTACCTTGTGCAATCAACGAAAGAACCGTGCCTGCGCAGGTCATTTCAACATCGTCGGGGTGGGCCGCAATGGCGAGTACATCTACTGTCATGAAAATGGTTTTGTTGATTGGGGATTACTCTATAGGGTTGTCTCTATACAATCAAGCTGCCCGTCGATTTGTTCCAATACGCTTTTAAAAAGCCTGTTGACGATTATTTCAGGTAAACCTAGTATTATTGACGCCCTAACCATTGACTCCTGACTACCTTGACCTATGTCGTACAAAGCGCTTGCCCTTCAACTAACCTGCCAAACCGTTAATGCCTGCCAAACTCGCGAAGAAGCCGAAGCCAAAATGCTGGAAACGATTCAGCGAATCGAACGGCAAATTGCCGCATCCCTTACGGCGATTGGTCGTGAAACCCTGCTGGTGGTGGTGCCCGAATATTTTCTGACCGGGCCGCCCGAAGATGAAACGGTGGAACAGTGGGTCGATAAGGCAGCTCTGGAAATAGACGGTCGGTTGTACGAAGCAATGAGTGCGATGGTACAACGGCAACAGGTTTATTTTTCGGGAAACGTGTACGAACAGGACCCGTTTTTCCCGGAACTGTATTTTCAGACCAGTTTTATTATGGGGCCAAATGGCGACGTTTTGCTGCGTTACCGACGCCTGAATACCTTGTTTACGCCTACACCACACGATGTCTGGGAATTATACCTGGATGCCTATGGCTATGATTCGTTGTTTCCGGTTGCCAAAACCAATATTGGTAATCTGGCCTGCATTGCATCAGACGATATACTTTATCCCGAAGTAGCGCGTTGCCTGACCATGCAGGGGGCTGAAGTACTAATTCATTCTTCGTCCGAACTGAACAGCCCGTTACCTACGGCGAAAGCGATAGCTAAACAGGCAAGGGCCATCGAAAATATGGCCTATGTAGTATCCGCTAATTCGGCTGGGTTGGTAGGCAGTTCCCTACCCGGTAACACCATCGATGGCGGTTCATCGATTATTGACCCGAAAGGGTTGATTTTGGCGAAGGCTGGTTCGGGCGAAAGCCTGGTGGCCAACGCTGATATTGACCTGGCAGCTTTGCGCGAATTCCGCCAACGCCCTTCGGCTAGTAATTTACTGGCACGCCAACGTACAGAGTTATACGCTGGGAGTTATGCAAAACACAGCGCTTACCCGCCGGGAACTCTCCTGAGCCAGCCCGCCGAGCGTCAGCATTTTATACGTACCCAGCAGGAGGTGATTAAAAAGTTGTATAACTAGTTTACAGTTGGCTGAAGCACAGTTGATTGTGTACGGTTCGTCAGCCAACTGTAAATAGAATACCCGTACACTAAGCTTCCTCTTTCGCTTTTTTACGTCGTCGTTGTAAGCGGAAGAGGTTGCTGCCTGCTTCTTCGGGGGTTTGATCGCCCAATAGAACACCCCAGGCACGGAGACTATCGACTCGGTCGAAAACGACCTTCATGATGGCAATGGCCGGAATCGAAAGAAACATGCCCGACACGCCCGCTAAAGCTCCACCGATCAGTACACCCACGATAGAAACCAGTGCGTTGATACGAACTTTAGACGCTACAATCAGCGGAACCAGTACGTTGTTGTCGATAAACTGGACAAACAGAAAGATACCAACAACACCCAGGATAACCGAAATTTCTGGATTGGTACTGAAGGTAACAAGAACCGTAAGTCCCGTTGCTACCAGACCGCCGATGTAGGGAATCAGGTTAAGGATGGCCGCCATTACACCCAATAGAATGGCATATTGTACGCCAAGAATCATCAATCCTATCGAATTGAGTGCTGCTACACAGGCTGTTTCGATTAGCAGGCCGACCATATAACTTTGGATCACTGCTTTCACTTCGCCCATAACTACCCGTACACGTTCGGTATGTTTTTCCGGGAATAGTACAATGATAAAATGAAGTAACATAGAGCGATAGTAAAGCAACAGAAATACATAAATCGGCATCAAGAGTATAGTGCCCAGCGGGCCCGTTATGACGCCAAGCGTATCGGGACTTTGTAGCGTATTAAGCGTTTGTGCCTGGGCTTTCTGGAGGTATTTCTCCTGTTGTCGATAGCTGACATTATATTCACGGCGCACCCATCGCTTGGCATCCTGCACAAAATCATTAATATGATCCCGAATTTTTGGAACGTCGTCGGTAAAGTCAGATAGCTGTAGGGATATCAAAACGGTTACGCCCGTAATAAGGATAATGGCGATTAATAAAGCCAGACTGATGGCAATCACTTTATGCATGCCAAGCCGAGTAAGCCAGTTCTCGATAGGGCGGAGCAACACAGCAATCAGGCCCGACAGGGCTAGTGGAACCAGAATATCCTGACCTAAATAAATGCCGGCCGTCAGAATGGCCATGGCCAGTAAGGAATGCGAAAACTGGTGGTAGTGAGGGCGGGTAGAGTCGTCGGTCATGAGGTAGTGAGGGTTTAGGCGTTCAACCGTTACCGGTGAATTTTGTTTACAGAATGCCTACTTCGAACGAACTAATTAAAACAACGAAGTTGACAATATAGCGTAAGATCTGAGTTGTTTTAAGGACACTTTCCTATCGGAATGAAAACTTACCGTACTTTTGTGGATTCATGATGACACCAACCATTCGAGATATTGCCTATCAGCTTCGGCAGGGAAAGATGATCGCCCTGGCCGATGAAACGGGCTGGTCGCTGGCCGTTGATCCGGTCAATGATACAGCTGTGGCCCAACTACTATCGCTGGCCAATCGGATACCTGCTGGCCTGAAACCAACCGTCTTGATTCAACATGCGGATCAGCTAGGGCTGTACGTGCTCAAACTTCCCGACATTGCTTTCGATCTGGTTGAATTTGCCGAAAATCCACTCACCGTAGTGTACGATCAGGGTAAAAATATCTCGTTGTTGGTCTGGCAGGATGGGGCGTCTGGCGAAATGGGTAATCTAATGGCTGGAGAAGTGTCGGTTCGTCGTACGTTGAATACCGACATACAGCGGCTCATAGGTAGTTTTGGCCGCGGATTACTTACGTTGCCATTGGAATCCTTGACAATACCGGCTGATGCCGAGTCGCTGGTTTCTGAACGCTTTGGTACGCTCCCCGGCATGCCTAAACGCCCCCGTATCATGCGGTTGAAAGCAAACGGCGAGGTAAGTTTTATTAGAAAGTAAAGCGGGTTTCTGATGGTCGGTTTATCGTGACGCGACTAAACCGACTACCGGAAACGTCTATGTAAACGAATGAATTTTAGCGAAACACTTCATAAGCACCCGATTTTTGACACCATTGCCCAGCAGGCTAATGTGCTTGGGTTACGCGCCTACGTCATTGGTGGATTTGTGCGCGATCTGGTGATGAATCGACCTTCGAAAGACATCGATGTGGTGTGTATTGGGAGTGGCATTGCTTTGGCCGATGCTGTAGGAAAAGCCCTTGGAACGCACGTTTCGGTATTTCCGAACTTTGGCACGGCCATGTTACGGGACATAAAAGGGGATCAGGAGTGGGAGGTTGAGTTTGTCGGTGCCCGGAAAGAGTCGTACCGGAGCGATTCGCGCAAACCCATTGTTGAAGACGGTACGCTGGAAGATGATCAGAACCGCCGGGATTTTACGATCAACGCGATGGGCATCAGCCTGAATGCCGATGACTTTGGCGAATTGCTCGATCCATTCAACGGGCTACGGGACATCAAACGAAAAACCATCCGTACACCGCTTAATCCCGACGTTACGTTTTCCGACGATCCCCTGCGGATGATGCGGGCTATTCGGTTTGCTTCACAATTAAGTTTCGACATTGAGCCCGATACATTCGATGCCATTGTTCGGATGAACGAGCGCGTGACTATTCTTTCCCGTGAGCGTGTTACCGACGAACTCAACAAGATCATTTTGTCGCCTACACCCTCGTATGGCTTCAAATTGCTGTATCACGCAGGGATACTGGACCGGATTTTTCCCGAACTGGTGGCGCTGAAAGGAGTCGAGACCATTGAGGGAAAAGGGCATAAGGATAATTTTTACCATACCCTACAGGTGCTGGACAACATTGCACACCGTGCCCAGCCTAATGCTACACCAGCCGATCGAGAGAATGAACTCTGGCTACGCTGGGCGGCCTTGTTGCACGACATTGCCAAACCCGCTACAAAACGGTTCGACCCGAAAGCGGGCTGGACATTTCACGGACACGAAGATATGGGAGCACGTTGGGTACCCGGTATTTTTCGCACCATGAAACTGCCCCTGAACGAACACATGCGGTTTGTACAGAAGCTCGTGCGGCTTCACCTGCGTCCCATTGCCCTCACGAAAGAGCAAATCACCGACTCGGCCCTGCGCCGGTTGTTGTTCGATGCGGGCGACGATCTGGAAGGGTTAATGGCCTTATGCCGGGCCGATATTACCTCGAAGAATTACGAGAAGGTGCAGAAACACCTGCGTAATTTCGATAAAGTAGAACGGAAACTGCATGACCTTGAAGAACGAGATAAAGTCCGTAATTTTCAGCCGGTTATTACGGGCGAGTTGATTATGGAAACGTTTGATCTGGGTCCCTCAAAAATCGTGGGCGATATCAAAACCGTTCTGCGGGAAGCCATTCTGGACGGTCTGGTTCCCAACACGTTCGAAGCTGCTTACCCATTTTTACTGGAAGAAGGCCGCAAACGCGGTTTAACCCCTAAAACAATTAAAAATGAATAATGGACTATGAATAATGATTGATGGATAATGAGCTACCAGGTATTTGTGCAACCATTTCTCATTGTTCATTGTCCATTGCTCATTAGTCATTATATTTTTTTATGGACAACAACAATACCAACTTTCGGCGCTTTTTTGGCGCAGCACTCACCATCCTGGGCGTCGTAGTCGTATTATTCGCGCTGGTCGCTTTTCTGTCAGAAGGGAAAGCAGTTTTGGGCCTGCATGTTTCAAAAGCCGAATCGGCTGCACCGTTTATTGTCGGCATGATATTTCTGGTCACAGGTGTGAATCTTGTCCGGGAATCGTAACGACTTATTCGCCCGGCGGGCATGAACTGCCAAATGGAGGGTTTGACGAAAATGCTAACCTGAGTAGTCTCGCATCCACGCAACGTTTTGATTGTTTTTCGGTCTTTCCTACACTAGTGTTTTTGTAGGCTTTGTATGGCAATCGACGGTTCGCGTGCAATTTGGGTTGATTATCTTCGATCATTTATTACCCTTCTGGTTGTTGGGCACCATGCTGCATTAGCCTACCCAACGTTTGCCTTTTTTGACCCTACTCACTACATCTATTCAACTGCTCCCATTGTCGATAGTGGGCGCTGGGCGGTTATGGATAGGTTTATTGGGTTCAATGACGTATTCTTCATGCCCCTGATGTTTTTTGTCAGTGGATTGTTTGTGTACCGGGGGCTTCGCCGGAAGGGCAGTCAAGTCTATTTAAAGGATCGATTTGTCCGGCTGGGGATTCCGTTTCTCATTGCTGAGCTGTTGATTATACCGCTGGCCTATCTACCTTCTTTTTACCTATCCACGCATTCGACCAGTCTGGCTGGGTTTATAAAGGATTACCTGAATAACCAGCAATGGCCTGTAGGGCCGCCCTGGTTTATTTGGCTGCTGTTGGCGTTCGATGCCGTTACCGCGCTTGTATACTGGCTGTTCCCGTCCTTTTTTTCGATCCTGGGAGATAAGTTGGTTCAACTCAGTCGAAAGCCTTTTCACTTCGGATTACTTGTGTACGGATGTGCTGCCGTTTCGTTAATCCCACTGAGTTTGTGGGTGGGCCAATACACCTGGATCGGCAATTGGGGGCCTTTCGACTTTCAGCTTAATCGGGTCGTCTTTTATTTGCTGTTTTTTTGGGTAGGTGTTGGCTTAGGAAGCGCCGACTGGCAGCCGAATTTGTTTCAGCACGACCAGTTATTTAATCGCCACTGGATGGTTTGGCTACTTGTGAGTTTGTTCGCTTACTGGCTGGTTATACAGGTATCTGCACTGGGCGAGAATTGGGTGAAGCGGGGGATGATCTCATCCGTAGAAGGTTATTTTCTGTACGATCTGGCCTTTGTCGCAAGTTGCTTAGCAAGTATGGCGGCCTGTCTGAGCATCTTCCGACAGACTATTAGAAAACCCAGTGTCGGCTGGGCGAATCTGTCAGGTATCGCTTATGGCATTTACATTGTACACTACCCATTCGTAACGTGGCTACAATTTAGTTTGCTTGGCGCTTCCCTGCCCGTTTTGGTAAAGTTTCTGGTTGTATTTGTAGGGGCTCTAGGCCTGAGTTGGCTCAGCGTTAGCCTACTTCGGAAAAACTCACTGATCGCTCAGGTTCTATAGAATGGTCGAGGCTCATCCACTCGGGTTCAATACGATTCGCTCGCCGTTTATTGGCCGCAAAAGCAGTTAATTTGAAGGTATCACTTGGTCAGCCGTGCCGTTACCAGCCATGAGTAGGTATTGAGTGGCTGGGGCAGACCATCTGGCTGAATTTGCAGATACATCAGGTGCAGGTGAGTTGGCGAACGGGATTTGTAGGCGTTAAAACCCGTACGGCCCATTTCGGCCAGTTTTTGCCCACCCTGTACCCAATCGCCGGGTCGCACATCGACCTGGCTGTTATGTGCGTAATAAAACAGACCATGCAGAATGGGATCGTACACCCATATCCAGTTGCCGCCCCGGTATTCGGAGCCGGGTTTCCACTGCGTTTCAATACCGATGACAAGGCCGGACGTCATGGCTAATATATCGACGGGGGCGCCTGTACGGTCGTCGATAACGTCCTGATTTCGATCACTGATGAAGATGTCCTGTGCTGGGTGGCTTCCCCGAACATTGTAATCGAACAGGTCGAAACCTGTACCTCTATACCCTTCCCCATGTTTACCCCCGATGGCGCTGGGTGAATACCCTTTGATAGGAAAATTGAAGTACTGAGCAGATCGGCGTAGACTGTCGCGTTGGATAGAATCCAACTGGAAACTCTCCTGACTATGGAATCGCTCCTGTAGCCCATACATAATACGGCTGAACTGCACGCGGGCGGAGTCGGGGGTTATACTTTGTTCGCGGATTTGCGTGTAGAGTGTCTGAAATCGCTGGCAATACGTATAGAGGGATGGTTCGTCGGAATCACTGATTACCGTTTGCGATGAGGCTGCATTCAGCCCCCCAATCAATAACGCTCCCACAATACCCACTACCCGCATGTACAGAGTTAGGTCAAGCTTCACTACGCTAATGGTTCTATTAATTCGTCAAAATTACGCAAAGAAGCGTCATAGACGTATAAAATGGCAGTGAAACGAAAGGCTTTCTGAAAATAACGTTTTAACAGCGGAAAATCTGAAAATCATTTGGAAATAAATTTTATTGTCACGTTATTCGCCCAAATTTATAACAAACAATGCAAACAGGAACTGTAAAATTCTTTAATGAAACCAAAGGGTTTGGTTTCATTAAACCCGATGAAGGTGGCGAAGATATTTTTGTACACGCTACTGGCCTCATCGACCAAATCCGCGAAAACGACAAAGTGAAATTTAATGTCGAGCGTGGACGGAAAGGCTTAAACGCCGTTAATGTCGAAATAGCTTAATTGTAAGATATAAAGACAAGCCGTTGAAAAAAACATGCCCCAAGGCATGTTTTTTTTTGCCCTGTCAGTTTCCCGCGCCATTTTTGTGGCCGAACTAATTGGTCATTTCATGGTCATCGATCATCATTGGTTGTGAAGCGAAGAATGATGATCGATGACCATGAAATGACAACCTGATGACCATTAATGACCCTATCTATTGACCAACGGGTAGCCGCCCGGCTCGGCCTGAACATCCGGTCGGTGGCTGCTACCATCGAATTACTCAACGGCGGAGCTACCGTCCCCTTTATTGCCCGCTACCGTAAAGAAGCTACTGCCTCGCCCGACCGTGGCCCGCTCGATGAAGTGCAGATTGGACAAATCCGGGAAACCTATCAGAAACTGCTCGAACTCGACAAACGTCGGGAGACTATCCTGAAAGCTATTGACGAGCAGGGGAAACTTTCCCCCGAACTGCGTAAGAAAATTGAGGCTACTGACTCACTTGTTGACCTGGAAGATCTGTATTTACCCTACAAACAAAAGCGGAAAACCCGTGCCGTACTGGCTATTGAACGCGGGCTGGAACCCCTCGCCAACGTCCTGATTGCACAGCGGGAATCGAATCTGGAACGAATTGCCCAGCGCTATTTATCGGATGCTGTGCCGACTGTGGATGATGCGTTGCAGGGCGCACGTGATATTCTTGCCGAACGCATAAGTGAAGATACCGACGCCCGACAACGCATACGGAATCTGTTCGACCGGGAAGCCATCATCCGGTCGGTGGTAAAAAAGGGTAAGGATGTGGAAGGGATGAAATTTAAAGACTACTTCGATTTTGCCGAGCCCCTTCGGCGCGTCCCATCGCATCGTTTGCTGGCTCTGCGCAGGGGAGAGGCCGAAGGTTATTTAAGTGTAAGTATCGGCCCCGATGAAGAAGCGGCTATCGAACGGCTTGAGCGACAGTTTGTGGCAGAACGATCAGGAACGCCAGCCTGTAAGGAACAGCTTTCGCTGGCAATTCGGGATGGCTACAAACGACTGCTTAAACCATCGCTCGAAACCGAATTTGCCAACAGTTCGAAAGAAAAGGCCGATGCTGAGGCTATTCGGATTTTTGCCGAAAATCTGCGCCAGTTACTGTTAAGCCCACCCCTTGGTCAGCAGCGGGTATTGGCTATCGATCCAGGGTATCGGACGGGTTGCAAAACAGTTTGTCTGGATGCCCAGGGTAATTTGCTGACCGATACGGTCTTATACCTGGCCCAATCCGAAGCTCAGCGCCAACAGGCCGTGCAGGTAGTTCAGAAATTGGTTGCCCAGTACAGGATCGATGCGGTTGCGATCGGAAACGGAACCGCTGGACGGGAGGCAGAGGAGTTTATTCAAGGCCTGAACCTCACCAAGCCATCGGGCGAACGTATCCCCATCTTTATGGTAAGCGAACAGGGAGCGTCTATTTATTCGGCATCGGAAGTGGCCCGGAGCGAATTTCCAGACCACGACGTAACGGTTCGTGGAGCCGTCAGTATTGGCCGCCGACTGATGGACCCACTGGCCGAACTGGTCAAAATTGACCCCAAATCTATCGGTGTTGGGCAGTACCAACACGACGTGGACCAAACGGATTTAAAAACCAGCCTGGATACGGTTGTTGAAAGCTGCGTGAACCAGGTAGGTGTATCGCTCAATACGGCCAGTGCTTATCTGCTTCGGTATGTATCGGGACTAGGGCCGCAGTTAGCGAATAACATTGTTGCGTACCGAGCCGAACATGGTGCCTTCAGTTCGCGCGATCAGTTGAAAAAAGTGGCCCGTCTTGGTCCGAAAGTGTTTGAGCAATGCGCCGGATTTTTGCGGATTGAAGGGGCTAAAAACCCGTTGGATAACAGCGCCGTTCACCCCGAGCGCTATACCATTGTTGAACGCATGGCTTCTGATGCGGGAAGCACTGTAACGGACTTAATACGTCGCCCCGAACTACGCCAGCAGATCAAACCCGAACGGTACGTGACCGATACAGCCGGTTTACCCACCTTGCGCGACATTCTGGCTGAACTTGCCAAACCCGGCCGTGATCCACGTGAGCAGTTGTCGGTATTCGAATACGATGCCCGCGTTCGCTCGGTCGATGATTTACACGAAGGGATGGTGTTGCCAGGCGTCGTGACCAACATTACGGCCTTCGGTGCTTTTGTCGATATTGGTGTGAAGCAGGACGGTCTGGTACACGTTTCGCAGATGGCCAATCATTTTGTTTCAGACCCGAAAACCGTGGTGAAGGTGCACCAGAAAGTAAAAGTTAAGGTGATGGAAGTCGATAAAGCCCGTAAACGTATTGGATTATCGATGAAATTTTGATAGGTTGCATTGTTCCTATGTGCTTTCGCGTTACTTAAAGGCACTTATGATCCAAAACCTAACCTGTATGCAACAACGCTGGTTCCGGGCTACTGTCGGTCCCGTTCTACTGAGCGCATGCCTGCTTTCATTGCTTTCTTCCTGCGAAGCCCTTCGGTCGTCGGGGCCATCTGTTAGTCGTCGTCCATCATCGGCTAAGCCTGTTGCCCGTCGTGCGCCAACGGGTAAAACGCCCGCTCGTCCTCCCGCTGTTCCGGCCAAACCTACGGGTAGGGTCGTGGATTCGCGAACATACGAAAATCGGTACGTGCCTGAGGTTGTGAAAATTGCCCGAACCTACACAGGTACGCCGTATCGTTCAGGAGGCAACACGACCGATGGGATCGATTGCTCTGGATTGGTCTTTGCCGTGTTTAATACGGTTGGTTTGCGAATGCCCCGGATATCGTGGCAGCAGTCGGAAGTGGGGCACGAAGTAGAAGTGGCCGAAATTCTGCCCGGTGATCTTATTTTCTTCGTTCCCGATAAAGGGCAGGCGGGGTATGTATCGCATACAGGTATTGTGACAGAGGTAAACGGCGCTCAGGAAATCCGGTTCATCCATGCGTCATCTTCGCGGGGCGTACGTGAAGACAACCTCTACAGCGATTATTTCAAAGGCCGTTTTGTCAAGGCTCTGCGCCCATTTTGATGAAGTAGCATCTGTTGAGGTAAAGACTTATTTTGATTAAAATCGCTAAATCTTGTTTCAGTAGGCCCTTTAAAAACGAAAACCGCTCCAGAGAGCGGTTTTTCTATAAAATGAGGGGTGAGTTCAGACGGTTGGCTGGGTGCTATTGATGAGTTCTTCCCAGTGGGCGCGATCTTTCTTCTTCAACTTCATTTCCAGACTCAAGGCTTCGTTTCGGGTTGGGAACTGTTGCGTAAACTTCACTTCCCAAGGTTTCCCATCGGCTGTGGCCGGGTTGGTTTTGGCATTGTGTTGCCACAGGGTGATGCGGAGGTCCTTAGTCTGACCAATAAAGTACTGGTCGGTGGTAGGGCTGTATATGATATAAACGGTATGCATACGGTTACTAGACTATTGTCAAAGCTACACATTTGATAACAGAAAACAAACATTAACCGTGTAGGCGGGAAAGTATATTGATTGGAGTAAAAAAAATGGCTTTGGATGTTGGAGGAGTAGATTTTTTCATCATCTTTGCACCCACATAACGGGGGATTAGCTCAGTTGGCTAGAGCGCTACAATGGCATTGTAGAGGCCATCGGTTCGAATCCGATATTCTCCACAAAACATAAAAAAACCTGCTTTCTGATTCAGAAAGCAGGTTTTTTTATGTTTTGACATCTCGATTTAACAAATCGCTTAACAGTTGCCTTAGAGTTGTCGGATCAAGGCCAATACTTGTGGAGGGCGTTGTATTTTTCTAGGTTTGTGACTTTCATCAAACCTACTTGCTTTGGAGAGTTTCTT
>NZ_MKUD01000017.1 GCF_001898575.1 Spirosoma sp. 48-14 | reverse complement strand
GTCTTGTCCGCAGGACACGAGATGAAAGCCCGTTGAACGGAAGCTCCGGGAGCTTTTTTGGCCGTCTATGGAGTTTTCGATTTTAGGATTTAGGGTAACAAAGCAGTTTTTCGGAAGGACTGCTTTTTTTTGTGGCCTTTTGTGGTCTTTGTGGGTGTTTTCTGCTGTTTTTCTTCACTGCAGAACATAAATTCCCTTACCCGCAAAGGTTATTTGGCGGGAGCAGGTTGGATAACGAAAAGATATTCCGGTGGCGGACCACGCTGTCCGAAAACGGCAATAGTCACCAGATTTCCCGTTTTACAGCACCGGCATTTATTGAGCAGCGTTTTGGGTTTTACCTCCGGGATCTTGATCTTTAAATCGGATTGCAGAGCCTGCAGTTTCCCGCGCTTCCAGCTGCTGCTCAGAATGCCGTAATGCCGGATCCGCACAAATCTCTTCGGCAGGATATGCAGACTGAACCTTCGCGCAAACTCCTGGTTGCTCAGGGTCATTTCCTTTTTCGCCCCACCTTTTCGGTAATCTTTGTAGCCAAACCGGACCTGCTGATCCGTCACTTCTTTGATGCGGTGGTTGCTGATGGCAACCTTATGCGTGTAACGCCCCAGATACTCAATCACCTGTTTTGGGCCACCAAAAGGACGCTTGGCATACACGACCCAGTTTTTGGAGAAAAGTTTGTCCACTAAATTCTGGTCATTAATTCCACCAGCCCTTAACAATGCCACAAACTTCGCGCGGAAGACTTTGCTCATCGCTTTTACCGAAAACAGATATTTATCCGTTCGTACTTTCCTTTTCCATTTTCCCTGCCGGTTGATGCCCCCGCCCGGAACAATGCAGTGCAGGTGCGGATGCAGGCTCAGGTTCTGTCCCCATGTGTGAAGTATGGCAATCATTCCCACCTGCAGGCCGTCGGTTTTGCCGAACTGGTTTAAAGTAGCCCAGGCGGCCTCAAACAAGGCTTTGTAAATGAGTTGGGGCTGGGATATTGCCATAGCGTTCAATTCCTCCGGCAGGGTAAAAACCACATGGTAATAGCTGCAGGGCAAGAGGTCCTGTTCGCGCTTTTGGATCCACTCTTCCTTTTTATGCCCCTGGCACTGCGGACAATGTCGGTTACGGCAGGAATTGTAACTGATGGAAAGATTTCCGCAACCATCACACGTATCAATATGACCACCCAAGGCAGAAGTCCGGCAGTTGGACAAGGCCCGAAGGGTCTTTTCCTGATGAACCGTAAAGTTCTGGGCGGATAAATTGATTCTTCGAAGGACTTCTGCTACACTCCCGCCATTACTTCGGGCCTGCATTCCTGCTGCATAAAGTAAATACAGTGTCCAGCGGACTGTGTGGCTGTTGATCCGAGAGCTGACAGACATGGAGGTATTCCATTGTACTTTCAATACGCTCATGACCCAGAAGTTTCTGCACCATAATGATCGGAACGCCGTCTTCCAGCAGATGAGTCGCATAACTGTGTCGCAGCGTGTGGGTATGAACTTCTTTGGTGATACCAGCCTTTTTAGAGATGGTCTTTATCACCCACTGAACGCCGCGCTGGCTGTAGCGTGAATCAAAATCTTTGCTAAGCACATCAATCTCTTCGATATTTCTGTTTTGATTGCCGTTAAATAAATACCGCTCCGGATTTTCAATATTGATAAAGGTTTTCAGTCCCCGGATTAAATGTTCCGACAAAGGAACATACCGGTCTTTTTGGCCTTTTCCCTGTACGATATGCAGCATCTTGCGGTCAAAATCAAGGTGCTGAAGTTCGATACTCCTCACCTCCATGCAGCGCAGCCCACAACCGTAAATAAGTCCAATGAGTAGCTTGTGTTTCAGGAGTTCGGCACTCTGAAGCATACGCCAGATCTCTTCCCGGCTGAGGATTACAGGAAGTTTCTTTACTTTAGCAATGGTGGGAAGGTGCAGAAAACTATAAGGCAAACCTTCGGTTTTCAGCAGAAACCGAAGCCCGTAAACGGTATGCTTAAAGTAAGTTTGGGAAGGGGTTTTGGAGCGTTGCTGAAGTTCAAAAAGATAATCTTTGACCTGTTCCGGGTCCAGCTCGGTGGGTAAAGTTCCAAAGTGCAGCGCAAGGGCCGCCACATGACGGGAATAATTATCGAAAGTTCTGGGGCTCCTGCCAAGGATGGAAATATTCCGCTCAAAGCGTTGCAGCAGTTCGGCAAAACCGTTAACTTCGCTACAGGCGCGGTTCAGAAATTTGCTTACCCTTAACTCCTCCGGAGATTTTTTTTTGTAGCCATTTTAAAGATTTTATTGTTTGTTTTACCAAAATTAATAAAACAGCGAAGAGAAAAAGCTACCGGAG
>NZ_MKUD01000016.1 GCF_001898575.1 Spirosoma sp. 48-14 | reverse complement strand
CAACCCTATTTCTTTCACAGATCCGGATGGGATGTATGAGGATGATTACGGTGGCGGAGATTATTATGATGACTCTGATAGAGGCGGAGATGACAGGGATGATTATGGTCGTTTTCATATTGGTTTTGAATGGACGGGTGATTCGCGCTGGAGTGGTGAAGAAAGCAATGGATTTGGGAGGTTCTGGGATTATTTTTGGAATATAGCACATGGTGACTTTGAAATATCGGATATTGATATCCATAGTGGCTGGCATGATGGTAGTGGCTCATATAATGATTTTGCGCAGGATATGATGCAGGAGAATGGTTCTAATGACATGATGAATGATGATGCAGTGCAGGATTCATACCCAGACCAAACAAGACCTGTTGGTCAAAAGCAATCATGGGATTTTAATAAAGATGGAAAATTACAAAAAGATGAGGCAGACTCCTACTGGCTTGCTGGTTCTGGAAAAGACTTATGGATAGATAACTCAAAGATTGATTGGTCAGGTCTAGAAATTCCGAAAGGAAAAAAGGCAGGTGATAGATTTTCAATTTCTACAACAGATGCTTTCGATAAGTTGCCTTTTGAAACAGCAGCCACATTTGGAGGGACCTCATTTTTAGTAGTTGATGATAATACAGTAAAAGTTATTGATCAACCTTACCATTATAATATGAGGGATTGGGATTCTGTAGAAAATATAAAACGAAATACAGCTACATTGCTCGGACATCCAGGCTTGTTGAATAATGGTAAAAATTTTTGGATTAAATATAATAATAGAACTATAAAAATAAAAAAATGAAAAAATTAGCATTCATTATTCTACTATTATTAGTGTCATGCAAGGATAATTCCACTTTAGGGAATAATTATTATTATCTCACAAGATATGAAGCCGAAGATAATGGATACCCATATGGTTCGATAATATATAAATCAAAACAAAAGAATTTATATAGCAAAATCATTATTTATTCAGATGTGATAAAAGTTAAAAGTAATAAAAATTATATAATTACAATGCAAAAACCTAATATCAACATACTTAAATCTATAATTAAAGATGATATAACATTTTGGAAAGAGCATTATTTGAAAACCAAAAAAGATAGTATTGTTATATTATCTTATGATACGATCTCATTAAAAAAAATATCAAAATTATTAATTAATAGTAAAAGTATTGACAGTATCATAAAAAACAAAGAACCTTATAGCTCAATGTTGAAACAAAAGCATAGTAATAATTATTATATTATTGATAAAAATAAAAATATTGTTATTGGACCCTTAACTAAATATAACTTTGAAAAAATAAAATTACAAATGAGTATAAAGTTGGATTTTTAAACCCGATAGCGCGGATTTGTAATCCGTGCTTTTGTTATAAAAGAATTTGTAAGTCACGGATTGCAAATCCGCGACATCGGTTGAGTATTTAGGAAATAATCAAGTAAAAATACTTCCTGATACTTATAATTTTGAACAACACGGTTCTTACTGGAGTTCACCAATTAGAAATCCTGCTAATACTATAGGCAGATGGGTGGCGGGAGAAGGACGAGAATTCCAAATTAATTTCAAAGGAATAAATACAATTAAATCCTCAAAGGGATATGATTTCACTAAAGATCTTAAATAATAGTTTAGTATGAAAAAAATTTTAAAATTAAGTGCTTTTTTATTGATGTATTCTTGTAATATGTCTGATAATTATGAAAAATTGCCTTTTGGTGGATATGAAGTTGATTTTGAAGGAGGAAAACAAAATCGAATGATCAAAAATAATAAAATGATTATTGACAGTGGACTTGTTGATTGTAAATATAATAATGATTATATGTTTGTTTCAGTAGATACTACGTATTCTAACTATCCTAATAAAGTAAAAAAAAACAATTTGAAATATTTTGTACAAAATTTAAAGACGGATACTATTATAAAAAAAATATCATATACGGATTTACAGAAAATCATAAAAGAAAAATCTTTACACGATATAGATATTACAAAATGAATAAGGGTTAAAAAAGAATAGTGTTAGTATTTCAAACTTAATGGTATGCAAATTTATATTTTAAATAACTGATCATGATGCATAATTGAAATTAAAATTTCAAAAATAAGGGCAGGGTAATCCCTGTCTTTGTTTATTTTGGAGAAAAAACATAGTTTAAATTATTGAGGATCATAACAATGTAGCAAACTTAGTGATGATATTTTTATATTTATAAAAAGATAAGGCGTTCTTTATAAATGATAGTACAAAGACCAGATTGGGAACATAAGACTGAGCTATGCCAGGAATGCAACGACCAATGAGCTAGAGATAATTGACAG
>NZ_MKUD01000015.1 GCF_001898575.1 Spirosoma sp. 48-14 | reverse complement strand
CGGCACTCACGTTTTTGACGGCGAACTTTACCAAGATCGTTCAGTGATTGAACATGCTAACGCTTGGATTGATGGCTTCAAATCACTGTTAGTGCGATTTGAGTTTTCAGTAAAAAATTGGATGAGTCCACATTTTATCGCATTCTCGGTCATTTTCCTACGAAAAATCAATCGAAAACAGATAGTTTAAACAGCTTCATTATATGAATTAACTTTTCCATTTATGATAATGGTACTATCTCTTTGTCTATAAAAAGATGTTCTCCAAACCGTAAAATTCTCTCTCATATTTTGCCAACTTGACTTTTTACATTGATATGCAATGCTAGATATCGTACTAAATCAGCTTTGTCCACCCTGCCGCCACCGGGTTGTTTCTTGTGTCGCAAGAAAGTTGCCTAACTCGTCCAAGCCTGACCAGCGGGGCGGTTAACTTGTCAACGGGAGCCGCCTAACGAGCCAAAACCAGCCTGTTACGGCACGTACCGCCTGTCGCACACGGCCCGCCGAATAAGCCCACTTTGGCCGATGCACCCAACACCTCCATGTGGTGATGGCGACGCAGGAGCCTTTACACACATGGGTGGTTGGGCTGTCAAAATTTGACTTCGGGACGAGCGTCCTGTCGCCAGGAGCCTGCCTTACCGATTTTGGGAAAGACCACGCCGAATTTTAAGAACGAAATCAACATTGACTCCACTGTCTTCAGCAATTTCCTCAATTGTAAGTTTACCCCGCTTTAAGGCTTTTATAACTGTTTCGGTTTTGACTGCCTGATTTTCGGCTTCTCTGGCTTCCTGAATTTTTCTATTCTCATTTTCAATTGCCAGCGCGTTGGCTGAAAGGGTCATTTCATAAGCCATCCGCTTCTCAGGAGTCATCGCCCGCGTGTCCAACTCTTTAATGGCCGCTTCTAACCACTCCTCACTCCAGAACTGGGGAAACTGTTTGGGTTTGGTGACTTTGTGTAAGGTCTTCATCGTATAAATCAACTTGTCAAGGTCGGTCTGCACGTTAACTAACCGCTTTTTGAATTTAGCCAATTCTATCGTAATAAACGTTGTCTGGTCGTCAATCAGTTCGCCTTTCTCGTTTTTCAGCACAGCAATGTTATGGTAATCAATAATGTGAGGAAAAATGTTGAAAGCCAGTATGCCGATGCAATAAATCTTGGGTAAGCCCTCAAATCGGTATTTACCTTTCCGAATCAACGTATTCAGACGGTAGAATGAGTAGAATTTCATTCGTTGGATGAAGTCGGGATATTTGCTCAACTGCATCTCCACGATAAACTGATTGCCTGTTTCGTCAACACAAGCAATGTCATAGACTCCGCTACGGCTGTCTTTGGTGAGGCCCGGAATTTCGCTTTCAATAAACTCAACGTGTTTTATCGCTATCGGCGACTGAATTAGCGCCTGTAACGCCCTGCGTAAAAACCGGGTGTCGGTCTCATTGCCAAAAGTAACTTTGAAACCGTAATCGGAGAGAATGGAAATAAACCGCTCATTGTCATTGTACAAGCTCATTCAGCAAAAGTAGCGAAAAATGGGCTACCTCACCGGGGCGTTTCCGCTGTCGCAGACAACTCAAAAGTGCCCCAACTTCAGCGATTCTCGTGTCGAACGAAGCCGCCCAACGAGCCCAACAGCCTGACTTCGGGACGAGCTTACTGTCGCCGGAGCGACGGCAAACACGCTTTTCTATTTGGTCCACCCAACACCCACAGGGGCTGATGGATGATAACGCTACGTCATTGAACAAACTCAACTACCAACCTTTACACCCTCATTGGGTTGGGCTGCAAACCTCACCTCGGGACGTGCTCCCTGTCACACGAAAGCCGCCCATGCAAAGTGAACACTAAGCACGGTTCCATTTTTGAAACTTACGAAAAAAGAAAATTCCAATCAGCAGGCTAATCAGGCTCCCACTAAAAAACCATAAGTATTCGGACCCTGATTGGTTACTGAATCCCAAGCCCATTTGAAGACTGATGAGTGCAGCCAATATGAACCAAATACTAAACAAAAGCATGATGTATTTACCCATGTCAAATAAAATATGCTTGCCCTGCGAGAACGTTTCATGTGTCGCCGGAAAGCGAGGCTTTGAAATTTAAACTTCACCTTGTCAGCAGAGACCCGGAAATGGAAACCAAGAATTTTCCCAACCGGGGCGTTCACCTTGTCGCACGAAACGATGAAATGGAAGCCTAGAGCTACCCTTCTGGGACGTGCGACCTGTCGCAAGGAACCCCACCTTTGACTCCCATTTTATTGACTTCACCCAACCGTTAGATTTGGGTGCTGTAACAAAACCAAGATCAGATTTTGTCGCAAAAGGCAAAA
>NZ_MKUD01000014.1 GCF_001898575.1 Spirosoma sp. 48-14 | reverse complement strand
ACAAAGTATAATCTTTAACATTTCCACAAGTACTATCAATTTGAAAGTACAATGAAGCTAGCTTTGACGTATCTGTTATTGTAAAAAATCTTTCTGTATATAAAGAATAAGTTTTTACATAATCTCTTTGCTGTATTAAATTATAAAATGCTACAGTAATTCTCTCTCCGTCTTTTTTATCAGGTTCTCGATTCTCATAAGTACCTTCAATATTACAGGAGTATAACAAAATACTAAAGCAAATAATCAGACATTTATTGTATATCCTCAAAATTGTATGTGGAAAAAAAATTATATTCATTAGATTTATTTTTTCTAAAAACTTTATATTCATATGTTTCTTTCTTTTTTTCGATATAATCACCTATTTCTATCTTATTGTTTATTGGGGGCAAAAAATATAACTTTAGCCCATTTTCAAGTTGGAACTCAACAGTACGGCCCTCAAACAAATTAGAACTTACAACTTTTGATGAAAAAGCGTTAGTATAAAATTCTTTCTTATTTTCACTAGATGTTTTTAATACATAAAAAACATTATATAAAATTAGCAATAAGACAACAAATCCTAATAAAATCTTCACCATTAAAGGTGCTCTAAACTCGTAAGGCATAATTAATTATTTTTACCACTGCCAAAGAGGCATAACCCCAGGGGTACTTTGTCTCTGATATTCTAATGAAAATCCTATTCCTACTCCTATTCCAACATTCTTGCCAATAAATCCTTCTCCATCCCCTGTAGGAGCCCAGGACATACCAACTGATACTCCTCCTAACGCTTTAAAGCTTATTGCACCTGCATGTGTTATACCTGTTACCATTGATGAATTTATATTTCGAGGGTCACCAGTATAATTCGCTGTACTAAAATTCACACTTCCTTCAGCTTTAGCAGTAATCCCTACTGTTATATTAAATGTTGGAGTTAGATAAATTCCAGGCTCTTTACCTCTTGTAAGTAGTGTAAAATTCAAAGGTTGAGCTCCTACTCCTACTCCAAATGCAATATCTCCACCAATCGAAATAGAAATTTTATCTGGAATAATCCCCCTTACAAAATTACTATTCCAAATATCGCTCCAAATATCTTCTTGTAAATGAAAATCAGTACCCTCATATGCTATAGAATAGTTACTGCCGCCCCCATTAGCCAAGGTAACTTTTACTATATTCTCTTTAAGATCAAAACCGTCTATTGTAGCTCCTATCAAATCTTCTGCAGTTTCCTCACTAAAGAAACCACCTTGACCTGCAGAGAAATATTTACGACTTCCATTCCCTCTTCGCTTAGTCTCATCGCTCCATTGTTTCTGCCAGTAAGATATCTGTAACAGTTGCTCATAACTGGTCAACATACCAGATCCTCCCCCACTCGTACGAGTCGCGTAACCCGCTGCATCGCCGCTTAAGATACGCATCATCGCCATAGCTCCAAGCATTCCTTGCAATTCCAAAGGACGTTGGCTCTGTGGTACTAAAGAGCTTTTGTAGTAGCCCGATATGGCACCCCAACCCGATGAACCCGGCACATTACCACCTGTCAGCAAACTGCCTGGTTCTCCACTCTGTAATCCCAACGGATCCACCATCATAGCCGGGTTACAACCCATGGCATGGTAAGGACTTAATACCTGTTGTCCACCTGCGGCTGCTAAAGCATCTAAGGCCAGGAACCTGCCCAGTTGGGGATCGTACTGCCGGTTATGAAAATCCATCCAGTTCAGTCCTGCTTCTTCCCTGTATTCATTGCCCTGGTAGCGCTGACGGTTGGGTAAGGAACCGCTGGCGGTTGTACCCCAGCCTTGTATGGGCAGGCCATAGGGATAATAGTGTTTCTCTTCGAGTAATGCTCCGGGGGTCAGGGTCACGGCAAGGTTATCATAATAGACCTGTTCTGCTCCCTGGTTGGACAAATATACGGCGATATATCCGTTTTCGGGTATTTCTATGGCTTCTTCGGTACCTATGGTTTTCCAGTCGGCTGCGCCATCGGCCTGCCACAAGCGGCTGTGCTCTGCCACTACTTTCATGTGTTCATCGAAGAACAGGTAGTTGAGGTAGGACCTGGGCTTGCTGCTGTCGGTCTCTGCGGCCTGCAGGGCCTCATAGGCGCTTTGCAGGGCTGCAGGGTCGGTATTGGTCTGGAGTATATTGGCCCCGGCGCCTTCGCTGCCTGTGGTGGCCGCAGCGCCCCCGGCCATGGCATTGAGTACCTGGCTCATCACGGCTTCGCTGCTGACAATGTCTTCGGGCTGGCTCTGGAGTTGTTCATAGAAGTTTTCTGCATTAACGGCGATCTTGTCTCCGGCCATTACTTTCAGCAGGATGGAGGTACCT
>NZ_MKUD01000013.1:12153-24976 GCF_001898575.1 Spirosoma sp. 48-14 | reverse complement strand
AGACTCCGCTTCAGCAGTTGCGCGTTCAGGGCTACGATGACCGTACTGGCACTCATCAACACGGCCCCAATGGCAGGACTGAGCACGAAATTGGGGTATAGCACCCCAGCCGCTAAAGGTATGGCGATAACGTTATAGCCCGTTGCCCAGAATAGGTTCTGAATCATTTTGCGGTACGTGGCCCGCCCAAATTCAACTAAGTTCGTGATGTCGGTGGGGCGGCTATTGACCAAAATAATATCGGCAGTTTCGGCGGCAACGTCGGTGCCGGAGCCAACAGCAATGCCCACGTTCGCCTGCGCCAAAGCCGGGGCATCGTTGACTCCGTCGCCGGTCATAGCTACAAACTTGCCCTGTTGCTGCAAGTCTTTCACGATGGCTACCTTCTGATCGGGAAGCACTTCGGCATATACGCCATTCAATCCCAACTCCTTGGCAACCGCATTGGCCACTTGCTGGTTATCCCCGGTAGCCATATACACGTCGATGCCCGCCTGCTGCAACCGTTGGACCGCTTCTTTCGAGTCGGCACGTATCTTATCGGCCAGTGCTACATAACCCACTAACTGACTATCAATCAGCACGAACACGACTGTTTCGGCTCCGCTGAAGGCATCCTGTGGCTGCTCGATGCCTTTTTCTTTCAGATAGCCCGGACTTACCACCACCACTCGCTTACCATCTACTATAGCCGACACACCCTTACCGGTGATGGACTGGAAGTTTGTGATGGTTGGCATAGCCAGGTTTCGCTTTTTGGCTTCGCGAACAATGCCCTGGGCGATGGGGTGCTGTGACTGCTGTTCCAAAGCCGCCACCACGCCCAGAAAACCCGCTTCGTGATCCGCCTTCAGCATACGAACCCGCGTCACGCCAAACTCGCCTTCCGTGAGCGTACCCGTTTTGTCGAACACCATCGCCGTAACTTTGCGGGCTTCCTCGAAAGCCGTGCGGTTGCGAATCAGTAGACCCTTTTGAGCCGAAATAGCCGTTGAGATGGCGACTACCAACGGAATGGCAACCCCCAGCGCGTGCGGGCAGGCCGTAACCATAACCGTAACCATCCGCTCTACAGCAAACGAAACTTCTTTGCCACTCACTAACCAGACAACCAACGTCAGCAACCCCACTGACAGCGAAATCAGCGTCAGCCACCCGGCAGCGCGGTCGGCCAGCGTTTGGGTCTGCGACTTGGTACGCTGCGCTTCTTCGACCATTTTAACGACCTTGTTGAGGTAGCTGTCTTCGCCTTTGTGCGTGACCCGGATTTTGAGCGAGCCTTCACCATTGACAGCTCCCGCAATGACCGTATCGTTCATTGCTTTCTGCACGGGTACACTTTCGCCGGTCAGCATACTTTCATTGACGGCACTATCTCCCTCGACAACGGCTCCATCGTTGGGAATGCGTTCGCCCGGCCGCACCAGCACGACGTCACCCGGATTCAGCGTAGTCACGTTTACATCCGTGATGGTGTCGCCCGTTACTTTGTGGGCATCAGAAGGCAACATTTGTACAATTAACTCCAGGGAACGCGAAGCCCCGGCCACCGACTTCATTTCTAAGTAATGACCCAGCAGCATGATGTCGATCAGCGTCGCCAGTTCCCAAAAGAAGTCCATTCCCCGCAGCCACCCGAACGAAACGGCCACGCTGTAGGCGTAGGCGGCTGTGATGGCTACGGCAACCAGCGTCATCATTCCGGGTTGCCGGGTACGAAGTTCTCCCACTATGCCCGTTAGAAACGGCCAGCCGCCATATACGTAGATGACCGTTGACAGCACCACAACGAGCGGTTCGCGGTACGGAAAATCAAGCTGATAACCAACCAATTCCTGAAACATCATTGACAGGGCGACTACCGGCACCGACACAATCAGGCATATCCAGAATCGGCGCAGAAAGTCGGCAATCATGGCTCCGTGGTCATGCCCGCCTGATCCATGCCCCATTTTGCTATGATTCATCTGGCTATGATCTATAGACCCGTGTTCCATGCCAACGCCACCCTGATGGTTATCGGGATTCATGGTTCCACTGTGCCCATCGTGGCCGATGTGTTGCAGGGCTTTCTGTTCAGCCGGGGCCTCCTCATCGCCAGTTTTCGGGAGCGTAACGGGATGCGAAGTCATATCCTGTTCTGTATGATGTGTCGATTCCTTAACCTCCATCACGTGGAATGCCCCAACTTGTGAGACGATACGCTGAATATCCGCCACAGACGGGTGTTCGTCCATCGTCAGCACCGCTTCAGGCGGATCAACCGTTACCTCCACCGCCAGCATTCCAGTCTGTTCACTAAGTGCTTTCTCTACCGCTTCCGCTTGTTCGGCAGTGGTTAATCCATGAAGCATATACCGGTGTTGATGGCGCATAGCTGGAGGGGTTTGTTGTGTCAGGCTAACCCTAAATAGTGCGCTCCGGTTCATAGATTCCCTCAATCTGAACCACTTCCAAAAATTTTGTAACAAGCGGAGGGCAATCTTGCAAGTAAAACCAGGCCATCTCGAATAGCTTTGCTGTCTTTATTGTTGTTTATGAGAAGTGAACAAACCGGTGTACAATCTATGATAACGCTTAGCCAGCCTTTACCAACCAACGAAACACCACTCGCGATCCGGGGCATGGTTTGTGCCCGGTGTATGGATGTGGTTCGGCAGGAACTGGAAGGGCTGGGCTGGGAAGTAACCCAGGTGCGACTGGGGCAGGTACAGGTACGTGGTCAGGTCTCTCCGGACGAATTGGCCCGGATTCAGGTCGCTTTGGAAAAACAAGGCTTTTCATTGGTATCGGACGCTAAATTAACGCTCGTACAACGCATTAAAACCCTCGTTGAGCAGACGCTGAACCGCGATAACCTGAGTGAGCAAAAGATCAGGTTTTCTGATTTTCTCGCCACCGAAATGAGCATGAGCTACGATACGCTGAGTGCCCTGTTTTCGACCAGCGAGGGCCAAACGCTCGAACGATACATTATTGAACGACGGTTGGATAAGGTTAAAGAACGCTTGGTTTACAGCGATCTGTCACTAAGCGAAATAGCGCATCAGACGGGCTTTAGCAGCGTCCCTCATTTGTCGAACCAGTTCAAACGGCTGACGGGTCTTTCCCCGACTTACTTCCGCGCCGTTCGGCGCGAAAAACAGACTCTCCAGCAGCACACCACGTAATCAATTTTACAAGCCAACTGGGTAATTGTGTAACGCTTTCAGGGCGTAGCCGAACGAACTTTGCCCTATAAATCAGCCATTGAAACAGCATGAATATGCCAACTACCACCCTGGAAAATCCCGTTCGACCAGTGGGAGCTACCACCCGCCAAACGTTCCCGGTGCTGGAAATGACCTGCGCGGCCTGTGCCGTGAGTGTCGAGTCGATGCTCAACAATACGCCCGGCATTGCCAAAGCCGCCGTAAATTATGCCAACCAGTCGGCTACCGTCGATTATAATCCAAAGACCATCACGCCCCAGGGTATGCAGCAGGTGCTGCAGTCGATTGGCTATGATCTGGTTGTGGATGTGGAGGACCCACAGCAGGTGCAGCAGGAGGCTCAGCAACGGCATTATGAGGCTGTTAAGCAGCGTACTATCTGGGCCTCAATTCTCTCAATCCCGGTAGTCATCATCGGTATGTTCTTTATGAATGCCCCCTACGCCAACTATATTATGATGGCTCTTTCGGCTCCGGTGGTGTTCTGGCTGGGCCGGTCGTATTTTATCAACGCCTGGAAACAGGCGCGGCACGGCAAGGCCAATATGGATACGCTCGTAGCCCTGTCAACGGGTATTGCGTTCCTCTTCAGCGCGTTCAGTACGCTCTATCCCCAGTTCTGGCACAGCCGGGGTCTGCACCCCCACGTCTATTTTGAAGCGGCTGCGGTGGTGATCGCGTTTATCTCGCTGGGCAAGTTGCTCGAAGAGCGGGCTAAGTCGAATACTTCCTCGGCGTTGAAGAAACTGATGGGCCTTCAGCCCAAAACAGTTCGAGTTATTGACGACAACTCGGAACGCGAAGTACCGATTGCGTCGGTCAGAGTGGGCCAGTTGATCCTGGTGCGGCCCGGCGAGAAAATTCCGGTGGACGGCGTGGTTGAATCAGGCCAGTCCTACGTGGACGAAAGCATGATTTCGGGGGAGCCGGTGCCGGTCGACAAGCAGGCGGGTGAAGCGGTCTTTGCCGGTACGATCAATCAGAAAGGGTCGTTCCGTTTTCGAGCGGACAAAGTGGGGGGCGATACCATTCTGGCGCAGATTATCCGCATGGTGCAGGAAGCTCAGGGCAGTAAGGCTCCGGTGCAGAAATTGGTCGACAAAATTGCCGGAATTTTTGTGCCGGTGGTCATCGGCATTGCCATGTTGACGTTCGGGGCCTGGATGCTGTTCGGTGGTGAAAATGCGTTCACGCACGCCTTGCTGACTTCGGTAACGGTGCTGGTCATTGCCTGTCCCTGTGCATTAGGTCTGGCGACACCTACCGCCATTATGGTTGGAGTGGGTAAGGGAGCTGAAAATAACATTCTTATCAAAGACGCGGAAAGTCTGGAACTTGGCTACAAAGTCAACGCGGTCATTCTGGACAAAACGGGTACCATCACCGAAGGAAAACCAACCGTGACGGATCTGGTCTGGCAGGTTAGCGATACGGAGGTAGCTCATTTATCGCCAATACTCTACGCGCTGGAAGCTCAGTCGGAACATCCCCTGGCTCAAGCCGTTGTTGACCGGCTGAAACAGGAAGGTATTAGGAGCGTTTTGCTCGATGGTTTTGAAAGCCTCACGGGGCTAGGAATAACGGGCCGATATAACGGGCAAACCTACTGGGTTGGCAATCGCCGACTAATGGCCCAACAGGGCCAGTTAGATCAATTAACAAAAGTGAGTGGTCTTGTCAGTCGCTGGCAGGACGAAGCTAAAACGGTCGTTTATTTAGCGGATCAAACGCGCATTCTGGCGATTCTGGCGATTGCTGACCCCGTGAAGCAAACCTCTCGTGAAGCCATTCACTCACTCAGAAAACGCGGTATTGCCGTGTACATGATGACCGGCGATAACAAACAAACGGCTCAGGCAGTGGCAAAGTCGGTAGGCGTTAACGACTACAAGGCCGAGGCCCTGCCCGCCGACAAAGCTGCCTTTGTGAAGGAGCTACAAGCGCAGGGTAAAGTGGTTGCGATGATTGGCGATGGTATTAATGATTCGCAGGCACTGGCGCAGGCCGACGTAAGCATTGCAATGGGTCGAGGGTCGGATATTGCGATGGACGTGGCCAAGATGACCCTCATCACCTCCGACCTAAACAGTGTACCCAAAGCCCTGCAACTGTCGAAGAAAACCGTACAGGCTATTCGGCAGAACCTGTTCTGGGCATTTATCTACAATGTCATTGGCATTCCCATTGCCGCCGGGCTGCTGTTCCCCATCAACGGTTTCCTGCTAAGCCCGATGATAGCCGGGGCAGCGATGGCCCTTAGTTCGGTGTCGGTCGTGACCAATAGCCTGCGCTTGCGTTCGGCCAAGCTCTAATTGGTCGAGGTAGTTGTACGAAGAAACCTGAAGTAAAACTCAACCGCCCGGCCTTTAGGTTTGTCAGACGATACTATTCCAAGAATGGAGTAGCTTGCTGGCAAGTAAAACGGACTGGCACGTCCTACCGCCCGGCTGGGAGACAGACCCATGGGCCGATTCAGAGGCCAGTCCGGATTGCTTGCTTAGACTCGAATAGAAATGCGGGTTGGCAGACCCATTAGAAAGGTATCGAGAAAACAGCAAGCTCATTGTTCAACCCAAAAATAAGTTATTTCATGGACGTACAATATTACATTGGCATCGATGTATCGAAGGCTACGCTCGATTGGGCAGTTTTCAATGGTAAAACAATTGTCTTACAGACTCAGTCATTGAACTCGGTTGCTGCTATCAAGGCTACAATCAAAGCACTTAAATCCTTGCCTGGCTTTACCAATACCCAATCGGTATTTTGCCTCGAACATACAGGCGTGTACAATGCCCATATTCTTGATCAGTTGATGGCTCATCAATTACCGACTTGGTTAGAAAGCAGTCTACACATTAAGCAGGCCGGTGGCTTACAACGGGGCAAGAGTGATAGCATTGACGCCCAACGGATTGCCGAGTATGCGTATCGTTTCCGGGATCGTATGCGGTTGTGGCAACCACCCCGCCAGTTACTCCAAGAACTAGTCATACTTAGCGCTTTACGACAGCGACTCTTGTTGGTTCGGCAACAGTTGCAAGTGCCTGTTAATGAACAAGCTGCCTTTGTGTCAACTAAACTTCAAAAGCAATTGACTCGCCATTGCCAAGCATCTTTAAAGTCAATCAATGCAGATCTAGAGCAAGTCAGTCGGCAAATGGATGAGCTGATCCACCAAGATCAACAGCTATGTGAACTCTTCAAGCTCATGACGTCTGTCCCCGGAGTTGGTCCAGCTGTTGCGACAGAAGTCATCCTGGCTACCGACGAATTTAAGAACTTTTCGGAGCCTAAAAAGCTGGCTTGTCATGCGGGTGTGGCGCCCTTTGAGCACAGCTCGGGTAGTAGCATTCGTGGGCGCAGCCGAGTCAATCAACATGCTCGTAAACGGCTGAAGTTTCTGTTCCATTTAGCCGCTATGTCTGCTATACGGGTCAAGGGAGAGTTACAAACTTACTATCAGCGGAAAGTGGCCGAAGGCAAGAACAAGATGTCAATACTAAACGCGGTTCGTAATAAGCTTATCCACCGAATCTGTGCCGTCGTAAAGCGAAAGCAGAAATATGACATTTTTTATCCCCTGTCATTTGTTTAAGCCATAGAAATCGGCCCGGTGGTATGGAAACATTGAATTTTAAGACAAACATCAACTGTAGCGGGTGCGTAGCGGCTGTCACGCCCTTCCTGAACAGCATCCCAAGCGTTGCCCATATTGATGGATGGAACGTAGATACGGAAAGTCCCGACAAAATTCTGACTGTTCAGACGACGGACAACCGGATTGGTGAAGAAATTCAGAAGGCTGTAGAGCAAGCCGGTTATTGGGCCGAACTAATTCCACGCCCGTAGCGACGCGGGGCGGACCGTGGTCCGCCGTTGCGGTGCCATCGACCTGATTTCCAAAAGTTTTGCAACAAGACAACCAAATCTTATAAGCGTCTCCAACATCTAAAGGGGCCGCTTATAAGTTATAGTACTACTCAACGAACTAAACTATGGAAGCGAGCAAGCAACACACGGGCCACGCCCCATCTTCTCAACCCGGTCATGCTATGTCCGATCACGGGGCTGCTAACGGGCAACACTACAGAAAGTTGGCTATCATGGGGGTACTATCTTTTATATCCATGTATATTCTGATGTATTCGATGGTTGATCGGTTTGCCAACGTGATCCCAAATGTTAATCAGTTGTACATGGCGGGCCTGATGACCATGCCCATGCTGATTATCGAAGTCCTGCTGATGTCATCTATGTACACCGATAAACAACGGAATGCTTTCGTTATCGCCATAAGTGCTATTGCACTTGTCGGTTTCTTCCTGCTTATCCGTCAGCAGGGTTTTGTTGGGGACAAAGAGTTCGCCAAGTCCATGATTCCGCACCATGCTGCGGCTATTCTAATGGCTAAAGAAGCGAAGCTGACAGACCCTGAGCTGCAAAAACTTCAGCAGGATATTATTACCGCTCAGGAGAAAGAAATAAAGCAAATGAAGGATAAGCTGGCCGAGTTAGATAAATAGTGCGTAACGACTTAGTGGACTTAAGTCCAAAAGTTTCACAATACTACTGGTCAATATTACAAGCGACCCTTCCATCCGGCAGGGCTGCTTTTTGGTTTTATTAATATAGATGCACTTGGTACGACAATGATGAAAAACACTTTTTTTGCGACGTTAAGTCTGCTGATGTTGCTACAAATAGCCAGTTTTGGGCAGCACCAGCAGCATACAATGGCCGCTGGCGATCAGGCAGCCAAGCCACCGGCTAATCCCGATGAATCAAACTTTCCGGTCGTTAAAACATCCCTGCCCGTCTCACGGCCACAAGCCCTTGCGAAAGTGAAGCCAACGAGTAAGCGAGTCGAGTATGACCTCACCATTGACGAGCAGACGGTCAATATTACGGGCAAGCCGAAGCGGGCCATGACCATTAACGGGGGCATTCCTGGCCCGACGATGCGGTTTACCGAAGGCGATGTAGCCGTTATTCGGGTACACAACAAATTAAAAACCGAAACCTCGCTGCACTGGCATGGCATACTGCTCCCCAATAAACAGGATGGCGTTTCGTATCTGAACACCCCCCCCATTCATGCGGGTGATACCTACACGTTCGAGTACCCACTGGTGCAGTCCGGCACGTATTGGTTTCACTCCCATACCCGCTACCAGGAACAAGTCGGGGTGTACGGCTCCATCGCGATTCAGCCTCAGCAGCCCACCCACAAGGTAGATCATGATTTAGTGCTGTTGCTATCTGATTGGACGAATGAGAATCCAGCGTATATTCTAAAAAACCTGAAACGGCGCAACGAATGGTACTCCATCAAAAAAAATAATGTCCAATCGCTCAACCGCATTATTCAGCACAAGGCGGTAGGGGCGTACCTGCGGCAGTCGATGATGAAGATGGCACCGATGGACATTTCGGATGTATATTACGACCGGTTCTTAGTTAATGGAAAAGACACTGTACGTTACCCGGAAATCAAAGCGGGCCAAACTGTTCGGCTGCGGGTTATCAACGCCAGTGCGTCCACCTATTTTCACGTCAATTACGCCGGCGGTCCCATGAAACTGATTTCCGCCGATGGGCTGGACGTGCAGCCGGTAGACGTTGACCGGCGGCTGATTGCCATTGCAGAGACCTACGACTTTATTGTCACGGTACCAAAAGGGGGAGCTTTTGAAGTACGGGCCACTGCTCAGGATGGGTCTGGCTACGCAACGGCCTTGCTCGGAAATGGCCCAGCGAAGTACGCTCCGACGATTCCCCGCCCCGACCTGTACAAGTTAACAGCCAACATGAGCCAAATGGGAGGCATGGGCATGGGGACGATGAACATGGGTAAAACCGATACGACCGCCCAGGCGAATGTGGACATGAACGGCCCCATGATGCACGATATGCCCGGCATGGATTCCAAACCCGGCAAAGCCGAGTCCGCTATGGGTCAAATGGACCACAGCAAAATGGATATGGGACAAGGGAAACCACAGCAGTCAACACCTGCCAAACCGAAAAAGCCCGATTCGATGGCCGGCATGGATCATAGTGGCATGGCCGGGATGGACCACAGCCAGATGGATATGGGTGCGAAGAAGTCAGCTTCGACAAAAAAGGCTACCAAGCCACCGAAAGCGACTGGCTCAATGGAGGGCATGAACCACAGCGGTATGAAGATGGATATGGCCGGGATGAACATGAGTAAAGACGGCAAAATGGACATGACGGGGATGGACCACGGGCAGGTGAATCAATCATCCATGCCCGGAATGGATCATAGTAAAATGTCTATGAAAATGGATTCGGTGCCCGCTAAGAAAACAGACGGCAAAAAGCCGGATGACATGGCTGGGATGGATCATAGCCAGATGAATATGGATAGCAAAGCCGGTACTATGGCCGGGATGAAGGGAAAGGATCATGGAGGAATGGCCGGTATGAGCATGATGGACGAGCAGAACACCATCGACTACAGCATTCTTAAAGCTCCCGAACCGATTGTGTTTCCCACTAACCGCCCGATTCGGGAAATCCCGCTGACACTGACGGGGAATATGTTCCGCTACATCTGGGGCTTCAACGGGCAACCACTGTCACGGGCCGATATGATCCAGATTCGGCGGGGTGAAATCGTGCGTATCCGCATGATAAATAACACTATGATGATGCACCCTATTCACCTACACGGGCACTACTTCCGGGTGCTGAATGGGCAGGGGCAATATTCCCCGTTGAAGCATACAGTGAACGTATCGCCGATGGAAAGCGTCACGATTGAGTTTATGGCTGACGACGATAAAGACTGGTTTTTTCACTGCCATCTGCTGTATCACATGCTCAGTGGCATGGCCCGCGTGGTCAGCTACGGCGACAAACCAGATTCGTCCATTGCCCAGATTCAGAAGCTGCACCTGCGCGATATGCGCGATAATCAGCCGTTTGTTTGGGGTTTCCTGCAACCCGGTTATCCGATCAACTACTTTAATTTGAACGTTTCTAACAATAAAAATGCCATCGTCGCCGGGGGCGATCACGACTGGCGCACGAATCGGTTCGAGTTCGACTTAGACTATGAACGCTACCTCGGCGATTGGTTTCGGGTGTTTGCCGGGATTGATGGAGGTAACGAGGAATTCCTGCGCCGGATACGGCCCAAAGATGGGGTAGCCACCGACCGTCGCATCGTTCGAGCCGTGGCGGGTATTCGGTATATGCTGCCGTTTTTGATTCAGTCGGAGGTGAAACTGGATACGCGTGGCAACGTCCGGTTTCAACTCAACGGGCAGCAGATGTTGTTTCCCCGTTTAGATTTCCAGTACCAGGCGCAGTGGTTAGTGGGGAGTTACCTGCGGGCACACGTTGAGTTACAGTATACCGTCACCAAAAACCTGTTTCTGCACACCGATTACGACACCCGGTATAAAGCCTTTAGTGGTGGGCTGGGGTACAACTTCTGATCGGACAATCTCGCTGGTGCCAAGGTGTACTATCATTTTCCTATTTCTTATTTATGCAATGGTCGCCCTCCTTCATTTTCGTAGGAGGGCTCTTTGTTGACAAACGCTAATACGGGTCGCTGTAAAAAGAACAACCAATGGTAGCTATTCCGCAAATAACCCAAGGATAATTCCGACAAAACCAAATAATGCGACAACAAGCCCCAGAAAGAAAATTGAGCCGGGTCCGGCCAGCATGATGGCCACACCGGCAACCAATAGAATAACACCCCCGATCAGTTTAATCCAGTTAGCCATGGCTTTAGTTGTTGCACTGGGGGTAAACTGCCTGCTCTTCTTCTGGCTGGTTTTTTGGATCATCACACTTTCTACCGCATTCGTTCTGCCGACGGTACAGTTTCCTTGAGGCTTTACCGTTTCGTGAGTTGAGACCAGCCATGTTTTCACCCGACCCATACGCTTACTCAACAGTTTAGTAGGGACCAGTTTGTTGTTATCACGGGCAACGAATTCAGGCTGTGGGATAGTTGTATTCGCGTTTATAACCGGCCCCATCGGTGAGGCAATAATTTGATTTAGTGGAGGTGCGGAAACTGGCTGAGTGTCGAGTGTCGTAGGCAGGTTAGCGGGTGCCCGTTGAAAATAAGTTACAGGCCGACTACAGGAAGAAAGAACAGCGATCATAATGAATAGTACACACCGGTATGGATACTGACTAAACCAAATGGTCGTTCTGTACCAATGATTTGAGACAAAATAATGCATTCGCTCCGGTATAATGGACGCTTTATACGATTGTTTGGAGAACGGCAGGAGGGCAGTATACTTAAGGGTAGCCTGGGTGGTGCTGCCGAATTGGGCTAGCAACAGGACAGCGAATACACCAAGAAAATTTTTCATAAATACAGATTGATTGTTGAATTATTGGCAATTCGTTTTGAGCGAGATATTCTGAGGTTGCCCGGTTTGCAAATCTTCAACAACTTGCCGGTATTTCCCAGGTCGGTCCGGGTCTGAGATAAACCACCCAGGATTACCCTGTTGGTCCCGGCCCAGTCTGGCTCCCGGTATGGGTGGCTGATTCGCCTGATTATACACCTGTAGCAGATCAGAAATCAATGGCCCCTTTGGCTGTAGAAATTGAGCTTTCACTAATACCTGGACACAATCGAGGAATGCAGAAACGATCTGTTGGATATCATCCTCTGTATGAGCCTCAGTCATAAAGCAGGGAAAACCCTCCCAGATATGAATTCCTTTTTCCCGCATCAGTATGAACAGGAGTTCGCCGTAGGGTACATCTTCGGTAAACTTCAGTTTCCAGAGTGATCCAAACTGAGCGATCAGCATGGGTAGTTGTTGTTTGATAAAGGCTATATTCAGCATGTCAGCCAATAGTTTTGCTTTAGCGGTCAAACGCTCCTGAAGCGCGGGGCCTTGTTCACGCAGGTATTGAAGTGATGCATGGGAGGCTGCCAGGGCTAAGGGGTGACGGACAAACGTACCGGCAAAAAACGTAATGTCGGCTTGCGGATACGAGTCGTCACCGTATTGCCAGTACCCGCCATCTAAGGCATCCATAAACGCGGCCTTTCCCGCTACGACCCCAATGGGCAGGCCACCCCCGATTACTTTTCCATACGTCGCCAAATCAGCTTTAACGCCAAACAGAGCCTGCGCTCCGCCCGGATGCATCCGAAAGCCCGTTATCACCTCGTCGAAGATCAGAGCTGTCCCCGAAGACTCAGTAATGACCCGAACCCGTTTTAGAAAATCAACGGGCTGAAACTCGGGCCGTCGGCTCTGTACGGGTTCAACCAGCACGGCGGCCAGTTCCGAGGCTCTTTCCTGAATAATTTGCAGACTCTCATCGGTGCCATAGTCCAGAATCAGCACGTTCTGGACGGCTTCGGAAGGAATGCCCAATGCTGCCGGATACGATTGGTGACTGGTGCTGCCCCGGCTAATGACTTCATCAAAAATGCCGTGATACGATCCCGCAAAAGTGACCACCAGTGACCGCCCCGTTACAGTGCGAGCCATGCGTAGAGCACCCAGCACAGCCTCTGAACCCGTATTGCACAAAGCCGCCCGGTCGAAGCCGGTAAACTCGCAAACCATTCGGGTTACCTGGCCAGCCAG
>NZ_MKUD01000013.1:9065-12140 GCF_001898575.1 Spirosoma sp. 48-14 | reverse complement strand
GCAAGTTGGTCTGATAGCCAAACAGGGTTGACCCAAACCCATTCAGCACATCAATGTATCCGTTACCGTCAATATCCCACAGCCGACTTCCCTTCGACCGTTCTACCACAATCGGATAAACCAATTCCTTTGTTACGGGCTTGAATCCCGTTACCGCGCGGGGATCGGCCATCCATCGCCGGTTATCCTGCGCGTAAGCTTTACTGGCGGCTGTTTTCTCGGTGTAGCGTTGGGTGAGTTTTGTCAAAAATAGTTGTTGCACCTCATTGAGGGACGTTACCTGGCGCTCGATGCGCGCTCCGGCTCCGAACGCCTGTCGGATCGCAGGGGGCTCAGTTACAGGAGGGAGCACATTTTTAGGTGTAGGGGTAGTCGAAGGCACCAAGTTGGTAACAACCTCCACTGGCTGCGATGCTAGGGCAGATACCGGACTAATCCTCTCAATGGGTTGTTGACGTATGACTGATGGGCCCTGGCCTCGCAGAACGGCCAGTTGTTCCGACATAATCTGTAGTTGTCGCTCAAACAGGTCTATGACTGGGTCAGCGGGGTCAGCCGGAAGGACTGGCCGATTCGGTAGCGGTTTTGCTTCGTTCGACAGCGTAGGCTGCGGTGCAGTTGGCTTCGGAACGGAGAGCGTTGGTGGAGTAACCAGGGCCGGGGGCTGAAATGCATTGATGGGTAGTTCCCGATCTATAAAATCAACTAAGGCTTCGATGGAATTGTACGCACTGTTCAACTGTCGAAACGAAATTGGCAGGTCGAATTTCTTGCGAAGGTTATAGGAAAACTGAGTCAGCGCTAAGGAATCAAGCCCCAATTCTAAAAAGTTCAGGGGCAGAGCCTTTTCATCCATCTGGATGCCTGCCGTGTCGTTCAGCAATTGCCGAACCTGGTTTATCAACTCATTTCTACGCATGATCGGTATAGCGATGGAATCTTCAACGGGAACTGGGATATTCTGTAGCTCCAGGGGGATATTGGTCGGGCTCTCGGATGATTGCCGGGGCGGGTCCACCCAACAGCGAGTCCGGTCGAAGGCATACGTGGGGAAGGTTATTTTCCGGTTGGGTTGGCCTGTCTGAAAAGACGACCAGTTTGGGTCGATGCCTTTAACCCAGAGTTGCCCTAAGGCATTCAGGATAGATTCATAATCTGTTCGATTACCTTGCCCATTCCTTTCCAAACTTGTCACGATCTCAATCGGGCGGGGTATCGCCTGTTGGCGGGCCAAAGTCGACGTTACACTGCCGGGGCCGACCTCCAGCATAATAGGGTTCGGCAATGTAAACAGCGTTTCCAACGCATCGGCAAAACAAACCGTAGCTCGCATATGGTTGGCCCAATAGCCGGGATTTGTGGCTTCGGCGTCGGTCAGCCAGGTACCACTCACCGTTGATACAATTGGCTTTTGGGGGCGTTGCAACGCTATACCTCGCACCCTGTTTTCAAATTCGCCCACAATCGGGTCCAGCATGGCTGAATGGAAGGCATGGCTGGTTTCTAGAAGCCGGTTGGCAATGCCCCTCTCGTTTAACTGTCCGGCAAATAGGGTAATCGCGTCGTTGGGCCCGGCCACCACGCACAACTGACGACTGTTGACTGCTGCCAGCGATAGAGCGGGGGGCAGCATGGCTGAAACGGATTCGACATCGAGCCGTACCGATAGCATACTTCCTCCTGGCAGTTCGCTGATCAGTCGGCCACGGGCTGCGATAAGGGCCAGTACGTCTGACAGGGTGAAAACCCCGGCCAGATGAGCCGCAACGAACTCGCCAATGCTATGTCCGCAAAAGACAGTGGGTTCGATTCCCCAGCTTTGCCAAAGCCGGGCCAGGGCGTATTCGGTTACAAACAACGCGGGCTGGGTGTATTGCGTGTTTTTCAGCCGGTTGGTCGCGTCAACATCGATGGTATCGGGGTAGAGAACCTGGCGAATGTCGAGGCCGAGATGAGTCATCAGTTCGTCGGCACAGGTGTCAATGGCCTGCCGATACACCGATTCGTTTTCGTATAGTTCCCGGCCCATGTTGAGGTACTGCGCCCCCTGACCCGGAAACAGCATGACGAAGGAACCCACCTCAGTGGAGCCGGGTGGTTGTGATGCCGCATTTCCGTCTGAAAGGGGGTTAATCGTTTTCGGAGCCGCCGGAGCCAGTAACGCCTGCATGAGTTCGGGCTGGCTACGAGCCAGTACGAATCGACGGTGAGCAAAAATGGGCTGGCGGTTCTGAAGCGTATAGGCTACATCGGCAAGCGTCTGTTCGGGGTGCTGGCCAAGATGCCCGGCCAGATGAGCCGCATAGGTTGTCAGACTTTGCCGGGATTTGGCCGACCAAACCGCCAGATGGACCGGTCGCTGGGCGGCTGATGGGCTTACTGCCTCGACGGACCCGGCGGGAATATACTCTTCCAGCACGACATGAACGTTGGTACCGCCAACGCCAAACGAACTGACTCCCGCCCGACGCGGCCCCGATGCGACCCAATCGCGGTGCGTATCGTTCACGTAAAAAGGGGTATCGGCAAAATCAATAACCGGATTTGGTGCGCTGAAACCAAGCGATGCGGGCAGTTGCTGGTGGTAGAGGGCCAGCGTGGTTTTAAGCAGCCCCGCCACGCCGGCAGCCGCTGTCAGATGCCCCAGGTTGCTTTTAATGGAACCCAGCGCGCAAAACTGTTTTTTCGACACGCCACCGAACGCCATGGTTAGCCCCTCCACTTCGATAGGATCGCCCAACGGGGTGGCTGTGCCGTGGGCCTCCACATAGCTTATCGTGGACGGATCAATTTGGGCATCAGCAAGGGCCATCCGAATGGCCCTGGCCTGCCCTTCGGCGTTGGGAGCCGTAAAACTGCCCTTACCGCTCCCGTCGTTGTTAACGCCCACCCCTTTAATGATCCCGTAAATGGTATCGCCATCGCGTTCGGCGGCTGATCGGGCCTTTAGCAACACCACCCCCGCGCCATCACTGAACACGGTTCCGGTAGCACTGGCATCGAACGGCCGGCAATGTCCATCCCGACTCAGCATGGCCCCTTCTTCGTACAGATGCCCACTATAAATGGGTGCCG
>NZ_MKUD01000013.1:0-9039 GCF_001898575.1 Spirosoma sp. 48-14 | reverse complement strand
TAGAACAGGCCGAATAAACACTAACGGCTGGCCCGCCCAGATTTAGTTGATAAGCCGTTCGGGAGGCAATAAAGTCCTTTTCGTTGACCGTCATGGCCTGAAAATTCCCCACCTGGCGAACGACTTCAGTGTTGGGCAGTACATTGTTGAGGTAGTACGTATTGTTGCCACAACCCGCCCAAACCCCGATGCTTCCCCCGTACTGATTCGGCAAATAACCCGCCTGTTCGAGAGCTTCCCAGGCAATCTCCAGAAAAACGCGCTGTTGCGGGTCCATGACCTCGGCCAGTTTCGGGCTTAGGCCAAAAAAGCCCGCATCAAATTGGTAAGCCTCGGCCAGAATCCCCCTGGCGTTCACGTACTGTGGGTCCCGGATTAAGTCGTCGGGCAATGAAGGATCTAACTCGTCGGGCGTAAAAAAGCGAATCGTTTCCTGACCTGCTCGTAATACTTCCCACAGGGCCTCAACTGTGTTGGCTCCCGGAAAACGACCGGCCATACCAATAATCGCCACCTCGTCGGTATCTGTACGTGCCGTATTTTTTCGACCAGGAAGGGATAAATCCTGGACTTGCCCGTCCACAAAATCGGCCAGGGCCCGTACCGTAGGATACTGATAGAGCTTCGTAATAGGTATCTCTAAAGAATGGGTTTGCTTCAGGGCCGCTATGGTGCGGGCCGCCAACAGAGAGTTGCCGCCTAACTCAAAAAAATTATCGGTGACACCCATCCGGTTGAGTGCCAGCACCTCTCGCCAAACAGCCAGCAACTTTTCCTCGGTGGAATTGCCCGGCATCAGGAATGTGTTTACCAACGAGTCTGCCGGTTCAGGATCAGGTAACGCCCGCCGGTCAACCTTGCCGTTTGGGGTCAGCGGAACTTGGTCAATGGACATCCACACTGCGGGCACCATATAATCCGGCAGGCGGCTATTCAGAAAATGGATGAGGGTCGATTTCTCGAAGGGGCCATCCATAACAACATAGCCCACTAACCGAATATCGGCATCACCGTAGATTTTAGCGACGACAACGGCCTGTTTTACGCCGTGATATTGCTGAAGGGTTTGCTCAATTTCGCCCAACTCAATGCGGAATCCCCGAATCTTAACCTGCGCGTCAATACGGCCCAGGTACTCCAGTTCGCCCTGCGGTAACCGCCGCACCAAATCGCCACTGCGGTAAAGCCGGTGGGATACGGGTTGGGTTAGGTCGTCGGTCTGATCCGACAACGGGTTTGGAATAAATCGCTGCGCGGTTAGTTCCGGCTGGTTCAGATAACCCCTCGCCAGTCCCGCGCCACCCACGTATAGCTCACCCGTTTCGCCAACGGCTACCGGTCGTTGCTGTTCGTCCAGGACGTGCGTAGTCAGCGTTGGAATGGACCGACCAATCAGACTACTCGATTGGGCAAGATGTTCTCCCCGGAGGGCCAGGTAGGTTACGTGTACGGTGGTTTCGGTAATGCCGTACATATTGACGAGCTGACAAGTTGGGAATGCCTCTTGCCAGGGGCGAAGTTTTCCCGGATGCAGGGCCTCACCACCAAAAATGACGTATCGAACCGATAACGGAACCGACCGCCCCACAATATGCTCCTGCAATACATAAAACGCGGACGGTGTTTGATTAAGCACCGTGACGCGGTGCGTAGCAAGCAACGCGCCATACAGGTGAGCGTCTTTGGCGATGTGCTTAGGCACGATAATAAGCCGCCCCCCAAACAGCAACGCGCCGTACATTTCCCAGACGGAGAAATCGAAACAGAACGAGTGAAACATCGTCCAGACATCCCGTTCGCTGAAATCAAAAAGCGACGCGTTCATCTTCATCAGACTGACTACATTGGCGTGTTCGATCATTACGCCCTTTGGTCTGCCCGTCGATCCTGATGTGTAGATGATATAGGCTAACTGGGGGGGTGTCGGTGGCTCTGATACAGCTTCAATGAATTCACTGTTAATGACCGATGCATCCCGATCAAGGCACACGAGGGTTCGAGTAACCGGTTGCTTCAATCTTTCGGTCGGATGGGCTGGTTCGGCTTCCAGTTTGGGGCGGGCAACACCATCGGTAACAACTACCGTTGCGTTCAAATCAGCAAGGATATACTCGATTCGGTCAGCCGGATAATCCGGGTCAATGGGTACGTAAGCTCCCCCCGCTTTAAGAATTCCCAATAGCCCAACAATCATGGCGATGGAACGGTCCAGGCAAATAGGAACCAGGGTTTCCGGCTTTACGCCCTGTTTGCGGAGGTAGTGCGCCAACTGGTTCGATTGCTGGTCCAGTTCAGCGTAGGTTAGCAGGCTGTCAGCACACACGACGGCCACTTGATCGGGTGTCTGGCGGGCCTGATCCACAAATAGGTCAACTAATGTTTTGTCCGTTGGGTACAGCGGTTCGGCCAGATTCGGTGAGGCTTGAGTCGGTTTGTTCATGTTCAATTAGAGAAGTTCATTCCTATCAGCCAGCCAATCGCTCGACAGGTACGCATAGAGGACGGTATCCATCAACACATTATTTTTAACGACACTGTCCCGGAGTAACCCTTCTCGACGAAAGCCGACCTTTTCAAGTACCTTGATCGAGGCTGCATTGTGCGCCATTGGCTGCGCGTAAAGCCGGGTAAGCATAAACTCTGTGAACGCATAGTCGATCATTGCCTTTATGGCTGCCGACACAATCCCGCGCCCCCAGTACGCCTGCCCAAGCCAGTACCATAATTCGGCTGAATACCGGCTAATGTCTTCTCCAATTCGTAATCCAATGTTGCCTATTGCTTCGCCACCCACGTCAATAGCGAAGTTGGTTTCCAGTTCAGGGTCAACGACGTATTGTATCCACCGCTGGGCATCAAGTTGTGTATATGGGTGAGGGAAGCTATCGCGGAGATTAAGCCAAATAGCTTTATTGTTGGCGTGCTGAGGCAGGTGATCTTCATCGCCGTATTGCCACGAGCGGATCAGACAGGTGCCACAATCAATCTTCATGGGTTGAGGTATAAAGAGAAAACAGGTGCTACATATTAACATCGACTAATTAGAGCCACTGTTTTGACGGTAGAAACGGGAGTTGTCACCAAGTAAACAATACCAAGATTTCGCTGGATTTATGTAAAATATTTGGATTTCGTTAAAAACACGAGCGACAGGAGCGTAACCTACAAAAGGTTACACTCCTGTCGCTCTTTTAAAAAGTGTCCGCTTTGGTTACCGGGAGACAATCTGAGCTTCCATTTTTTTTAGTTCGGCGACCTCTTTTGTCTGATTCTGAATGACTTTCCGAGCCATCATTTTCATCTTCTCCGTTTTGCCCTCCTTCAAAAAAGCGTTGGCCATGTCGATGCCCTGCTGATGGTGCTGCGCCATCATACTGGCATAATCGTGGTCCATGTTCCCGTTCATCGAGTGCTTCCCACTGTGCATAATCTTCATGGCATCCTGGCCCAGTTTTGAGGAAGCCGTTTGGGGCTTGTGGCTGCTGATGAACTGCGTCAGCTCCTTAATTTCTGCTTGATTAGCCGTTTTGATTTTACCTGCTAAGGCTTTTACCTGTGCATTTTTGCCCTGCCTGATTTCCATCTCCGACATATCAACTGCCGATTGGTGGTGCATTTTAAGCATCATGGCAAAATCATGGTCGGGGTCGCCGGTCATCTTCATGCTCATCATCTGATTCATGCCGGATTGCATGGCCTTCATCATCCCGTTGCTGGCCGACTGCTGGGCCAATGCTGGTTGAGAAAGCAGCAGAACCGCACTGAGTGAGACCACGGTGAACAGTTCGTTTTTCATACGTATTGGTAACTTGATTAATTGGGAAATGACAAAACCGCCGACACGCGCTTTTAGGCAGTATCGGCGGCAGAATATCGATAAAGTTATTTGAGTTCTGCGTTCGGTATGCCATGTTTATTAGCAAACGCAGCTAATTCCTTGAGGGCACTGGCCTGCTCCGTAATGATAATACTGGCCTCATCGGTCGGCGCTTTATCATCGCCGTACTTAAATTGAAGCGTGGCCATTGCAATAGCCCCCTTGTGATGCTCAATCAACCGGCGCACAAAATCAACGTCCACATCGGCGGTGTTCGGAACCTTTGCATAGGCCTGAATCATCTGCTTCATGGCTGTTTTCATCTCCTTTTTGAACTGCTTATAAACGTTGGCATCTATCTTTTCGGGCGCGGGATGTCCGTTCAAAAACGATTGCAGACGTGTCTGGCTTTCCTTGTCGCCCTTAATGGCCATATCGGCCATTTTCTTCGCTTCAGCGTGTTTGCCATACTGATTTTCAGCGGTTCCCAGATCAATGCTTCCCTGGTGGTGCATCTTCATCATCATGGCGAAGTCCATGTCCGGGTCGCCCGTCATTTCCATGTTTTCCATATCGCGCATCATCTGCCCCAGTACCCGGTCCGATTCCCGGTCAAATGCCTGGTCGTTGGGATCATCTGATGAGGTCCGCGCACTGGCTTCCGTCAGGATTTCGGGTTCAACGGCTTCACTACCGTTCTTGTCGCACCCCGTCAGGGTAAGGGTCATAGCCAAGGCTAGCCCGGTCAGGTTGGTTGCTGATAAAAAGTTCTTTTTCATGCTGTTGAGTAATGTGATTTAACCCCTGTATAACTGTGGGTGGTTTGCAAAGGTTGTTGCAATATTCTCTATCAGACTTATAGAATTTTTGGATTAAAAGATTCTTGGGTTAATTAGCCTCTGTCTCGAGTCGTAGAAGACGCTTAATGTTTACTTTTTGTCATATGATACATGATATAGCTACCTTTACCAACCTGATCCACGAGTATAAGCAAAGCCCTGACCTAACCTATCAAAGCTGGTTTTTGTACAACGAAGACCGCTTGAAAGCCTTCCGGTCAATTCGGCGCGGGATACTTCAGGTCGTCAGCGACATTAAAGGCGGCTCGTTCCCTAACGATTTCAAAGGGAGTTCGTTAGAGTTTGTATTAACGTGCATTACCGAGCAGAAGCAGATTTTTGAAGGTGCCTCCCACCCCTTCTACTGGAAGCCAAAATTGCGTATTCCAGATATTTATGAGAATCAGGACCATAAGCGGTATTTCGGGCAGTTCTTAGAATGTTGCCTGAAGGCCACGAAGCCCGAAACGGTTGTGAGCGAGATAAATCGGCTTGATGCCTATAAGATAAAGGGGCTGGGGCCTGCCGTAGCCAGCATCCTCTACTTTTTGCATCCGACTTGGTTGCCACCCTTCAATACGGCTATTATTAACGGTTACAACCGACTTTTCAATGAAAAGCGCAAGTTGGGTTCGTGGTCGGAGTACTTAGCCATCCGGGACAAAATGCTGGCAGTGAATACCGAATACCGACACGTTTTATCAAATGACTTAGGGGCGTTAGCGGGTTTATTGTTCGAGATTGGGGCAGGTAATCTGCTGGTGCCGGGCCTGGCTGACCAACCCGTTGTTGAGCGAGAAAAACTCGAAAAGCAACTATCCAAACGTCATAAGGAAGTCGTTGATGAACATCGGGAAGAGCAAACGCACAGTGAGATGCAGTATCATCTGCTAACCATTGGTCGGGCGTTAGGTTACGATGTCGCGGCTGCCCGGAACGATATTTCCCGGCAATATAATGGTCATTCATTCTCGTTTCTGAGCCTGCCCAACTTACCCACGCTACCTGTTGCGCCTGAAACCGCTCAAACTATCGGCCTGATTGACATTATATGGCTGGAGAAAGGCACAGGACGCATCATCTGCGCCTTTGAGGTAGAAAAAAGTACGTCGATTTACTCAGGTATCCTGCGACTAACCGATCTGACTTGTTCTTTACCAGACCATGCAACAACGCTCTATCTGGTAGTTCCCGACATCCGACGCAAAGAAGTTGAGATGCAGTTAACACGTCCTTCCATCAGACAGACTAATACGCCAATCCGTTACATCTTGATGTCTGAACTACGCGCCCACTGCGACGCATTATGTCGATTTGGGGATAGCCACCGGGTATTGGAGAAAATAGCGCGGTCTGTTTGAATGCCAACAGCTAATTTGAAGCCGTTATGAACCGAACAAAGGTTGCCACTCGCTATTATGGCCTGTACATTTTCAACGGGGAATATTGTATCCGTTCCGCCAGCAATTACCTCAACGCCGTAGAGGATTTAGAAGATGTAGCCAAACAAGGAGCCGAGCCTTTGGGAATCTATGATTTACACGATTGGCGGTTCGATTGGAAGCTGAGGGATTCGACCCGACAACAGCAATATCAAGATCGTGTTTTAGAACTGACCAACTCGCTACGTTTAAAAAACGGGGAAGCACTTTAGTTTGAGAGACGTAATAGCTTCAACTATCAGGGTTGTTCACGAGTAACTTCGCGAATTAAGCGGGTTAGGTCTTGCTCTGACATTCTTGTTTTCACACGTATGCGAAGCAAACGTTGGCCTGCCTTAGCCATGATTTTGTCCTTTATTCGATCTTTAGCTTGCTGTTCTTCACTATCATGATACGGGCTATCAATCTCCAGCATCTTGAATGGCTTAAACGCATTTTCTGCGTCGAAGACAACGCAATCTACTAAGGCTTTGAAAAAGTAATTTCGCTCATGCGGTTCCAAAAGATGTTTGATCTGCTCAAAATCCACCAGTGCCGAGACCGCTACATTTGGGAAGACGAGGTAGGTGCTGTACACCTCCCGAACTGCCCGGTAGAACTCATACTCCTGCTTCGATTTGAATAAGCTAATTGTATGGTTTACAGCTTCAACTTCACGGTTTACAGTTACGTGAATCGTTCGTTGCTGACTGTGCTCGACCACTTTAGGCTGTGTCCGTTCATACTCCTGAAGCAATTCAATACTGACAGACAGATGAGGATATTTCTTGGCATAGAGCAAAGCTGACTGAACCTGAGTTGAGCGATAGCCAACTATAATTTTTTCTGCAAGGCGTTCCACATCTACGGGGGGCAGGACAAAATGAAAATTCGGCCCTGTATGAAGCATATGAAACTGCTCTAAATAAAAGAGATAATCAGGGTCTTTGTCAAAGCTACTTCCGTCAATTAATTCCCGGATGAACTGCGATTCAAGAATACTCCTTGTAATATCGTCCTGACGAAGTTGGTCATAAATATTATTATTTTTAAACAACTCGATGAGAGCCATCCAATTACGCTGCTGAAGAAATTTGAATGTGGTTTCGCGGTCGTAGAGCATTTATTTTATTAATTGGGCTGTGAAGATAACTGTTTCCCTTCGGTTTAAGGATGTAGCATTTTCTTTCGATTCGACGCTTAAATGAAAGGATTTCAATTCACCATTCCGTCAGTATTAGACTGTGAAACAGGCGAGGAGGTTTTCGCAGGGCCATTTTTCAGTCAGGACGAAGCTGCTATTTTCGAGATACGCAGACAGTTAGAAGATGCTATCCGTAACCGACGCGACCCTAAATACAAATGCTACTACTGCAATCAGCTTATCAAGATTCGGGGTAGAGCCGAAAACGAGACAAAACTAAAGCGGATGCACTTTGCCCATCAGTGGGACAGCGACGATTGCCCCATAAAGACCAGCCAGGCGTTTACCCAACAACAGATTCGGGCTATCAAATACAATGGTCAGAAAGAAAGTAAGCTGCACGAACGAACAAAGGAGTTGGTAGCAGCCTCTTTGGAATCGAATCGGTTAACAGGCAAAGGTGTAACTGAGGTGGCTACCGAAACGGTTAGACGGGATACTTCTGGACTATTGACCTGGCGTAAGCCCGATGTAAGCGCCGTTTACCACTCGCGCCAAGTCGTGTTTGAGATTCAGCTTTCAACTACGTTTTTGAGTGTCATTGCGGATCGGGAATACTTTTATCAACAAAACCAGACATTCATAATCTGGATTTTCAAATTCTTCTCCGATGAGTTCAACAAACAACGATTCACCGAAAAAGACGTTTTCTACGGAAATAATCAGAATGCGTTTGTTTTTGATGGAGAAGCTATCAGTGAGTCCAAACACCAACATGACCTTATCCTTAAATGCCTGTACCGTGAACCTTACCGATCTGGTCAGCAGATAGCTTACCGCTGGCAGGAACGGTTAGTCGGCCTGCACGACTTAACGTTCGATGATAAGACCTACAAAGTATTCCTGTTTGATGTAGAAGGTGCTACCAAGTCGATTAAGCAAGAAATTGACGACGAGGAACGGGCCGAATGGGTGCGGCAACACGAAATTGAGCAACGGCAGCAGATATATGAGCAACGCCGACAGGCTTACCAAGAAGAACTTGAAGAAGGCTTCTCTCGCGCCCGCTCGTCGGTTCTTCAAACACTTAACGAGGTACAGGCTTATCCCGAACGACGAAGCCCTTTACTGAATGAGTTTGCCGCCTTTTCGTTGGATACGTATAGAAATTTGTTTACCCTGTTTGGACAAAATCAAGGGTATCAGCCTACAGAGAAAGACAAATCTTTTTTAAGAATAGCTTTTGAGCGCGAACGTCTGAATCGTTCTCACCTGGATCGAACTGATTTGTTAACGTGTTTGTGTCTGGCAACCTGTCTGATTAAAGTTAAAAGCCCTCAAAAAGCTCACCGTTTAAAGAAGGTGTACGGAATCGTGTTTGTTCTCCTATCGGTCAAATTAGACTGTGTGATTGGGCAAAGTTTTCAGAAAGTGGTGCAAGTGGCTCACACTGTCTTTCCGGGCAAAGAGTCTTTCGCCCACTTATTTATAAAGGCCATAGAACGCTATCCAAGCCCAAATCTACAAAAACAAGATGAGCGTTCAGGGGGAAAACTGGCTAAGAAGATAGAGGCTTTTCAGCAAAAAAACGTCGAACCAGACCAAAGCTACGATGACGTTTTCAGGCTGTTATTTCCTGAGCTTTTTGCTCAATAAACGGCTTTAATCGATTTTATTTATTCCAAGACCTCGGCCTATAACCTACCTCCTGCCACGAGCGTAATAGGCGTTGATATTTACGTCGGCCATAATCCAGAAAAATGCTGTCGGCGGCAACCTCCACAATATAGGGGTTCTTCTTCCAACGGGGCATTTCTA
>NZ_MKUD01000012.1:17696-24122 GCF_001898575.1 Spirosoma sp. 48-14 | reverse complement strand
GAAACCGACGACCTTTACGTCGTCCCGACAAAGAATAACTAAACCCTTAGTTGCTTAACGTGTAAATCTGCCCCATTGGAAGAAGAAGGCCATGCAGTGGAGCGGTTTGATCGGGGTAAGTGATGAGGGCTGACAAACTCACGATGCCACGGAAGTGGTGATCGGTATCCAGTACGACAAACCGCTGGCTTTTGGTGGCGGCTTGCCGAAGGTATTGATAGACCTCAGGCACGGTACTTGTATCGGCTAAGAAAACCTCACTCCGGGTAGCCACTTCCCCGACGGTCCATTGCTCCAACCAATCCGACTCGTACGATTCTGGGGTTTTAGTACCCCGGCGGGCAATCTTCTCGGTCATGATGGTATTTTCCATCAATAAAAATGAGATACTGTATGAACCGGCGCAAGCGGCCAGCAGGGGCAGCAGGCTGTTGGTCTGATGGGTTGTTTCTAAGGCAAAAACAATGGAGGTCAACACCGCCCGGCTGGCCCCGGCAAACAGGGCCGACATACCGACCAGAGCGGCCAGGGGCAGGTTGATCGCAAGGCCAGGAAACACTCCTTCAATGGCATGACCAGCCAGTGCTCCGATGGCTCCACCAATGGTCAATAGCGGAGCCAAGGTACCGCCGGATGTGCCGCTACCCAGGGAAATGGACCACGAGAGGAGTTTAAACAGACACAACGACAGAATAAGCGACAGGGGCATTGTCCCCGACAGAATATCGGTGATGTTCCGGTAGCCTACCCCCAGGGTTTTAGGAGCAACGTAACCAATAAGGCCCACTGCCAGTCCCCCCAGCGCGGGCCACCACATCCAGTGAAGGGGTAGTTTTTCAAAACCATCTTCAATAAAATACACCAGCCTGGTTATAACGACCGATAGTACGCCAATCAGCAGGCCAATTGCACTGTAGGCCAGCAAAGCGGCATTGCTGGCTTCGGGAATGGTTTCGGATAGGGCAAAAACCGGATCGGTGCCAAAAAGCAGATGGTGACCGGCGGCCCCCGTAATACAGGCCAGCGCAACGGGAATGATCGAGCGGGCCGAGAACTCGAACAATAGCAGCTCGATAGCCAGGAAAATAGCGGCTAAGGGTGTACCAAAAATAGTGGCCATCCCGGCCGTAGCCCCAGCAGCCAGCAACGTTTTTCGCTCGCTATCGCTGATGGTAAGAATCTGGCCGATGGTGGAGCCAAGGGCTCCACCCGTCGCAATGATGGGACCTTCAGCACCAAAAGGTCCCCCTGTTCCAATTGAGATGGCCGCTGAGATGGGTTTCAAAAAGGCGATAATGGGTTTAATCCGGCTTTTATTGACCAGAATCTGCTCCATGGCTTCCGGAATGCCGTGACCCCTGATGGCTTTGGAGCCATAAAAAGCCATCAGGCCCACTAGTATTCCGCCCACCGCTGGTAAGGCAATGACCCACAGGCCTAGTGTCGCATTGACCGGACTGCTCTCGGCCAATGACCACCGCCCAAAGAAAGAAAGGTTGGTCACTAAATTGATAAGGCCAACCAGTAGGCGGGCAATCAGCGCTACACCAGCCGCCAGCCCTACGGCCAGCATGGCTATATATAGAATGCGCTTTTTTGAGCTGGTTCGCTTCGGTTTTAGCGGTTCCTCATTAAGAAACTGTCTCAATGATGTAGAAATGGGGATGGGTTCCAGCCTGATAGGGTGGTGATGCATATGGGGAAACGAATAATATGATTTATATCATAGTTAATTCATTATTGTATAAAATGGTTTGCCGATATTTGTGATTTGAATAATACTATAAGTAAACCTATGCTGAAGCTGATAGCACGGAGGCAATACCGGATCGTTCGGTATGTGGTGTATCGTCAGACGCTGATCGAACCCGCCGATCACTTCTGGACATTCGTCGGGACCTTTACGGCCATTGCTTCGTTGGGGTTACTTAACCAGTCGCATCTAATTCAGCAGGACAGTGTGTTTCTGATTGGATCATTCGGAGCCTCCTGCGTGTTGATCTTTGGGGCCACTCAAAGTCCCTTGGCTCAGCCCAGAAACCTAGTTGGGGGGCATTTGCTGGCTTCGGTTATTGGGGTGAGTATCTACAAGCTGCTGCCCGACCAGCTATGGCTGGCAGCAGCACTGGCCGTTTCGCTGTCCATTGTGGGTATGCAAATCACCAGAACCATGCATCCACCGGCGGGTGCGACGGCTCTGATTGCCAACATTGGCTCCGATAAAATAAAAGCGCTGGGCTTTTACTACGTACTGACCCCCGTGTTGACGGGGGTATCGATTTTACTCGTTATGGCACTGATCGTTAATAATATCCCTTCGAACCGGTCTTACCCTAGCCAGCCGATCCGACTGACAAGACGCCTGGGCAGGTGGCATAAGCCCCTAAAATACTTGCGCCACCGGGCAGCTTCCCGAAAACGGGCACGCGCCCAAGTCATTCCATGAAAATTACTAAAACCTCCTGTGATTTAAGCAGTTGCCTACTCTGCAAAAACAGTGTGGCGGGCTGGCTTCCCCTGATCGATGCGAATCGACAGATGCTGTCCTTCAAAAAAAAAGAGGTGATTTTTTCGGAGGGGAGCCTGGTAGCAGGGGTCTATTTCGTCTATAAGGGCACCGTCAAAATCCACAAGGCATGGAGCCCCCAAAAAGAACTGATCCTGAGCTTCGCCCGGAAAGGTGACATGATTGGCTATCGGGCACTGGGCAACGACCAGATTCTGCCTATCACCGCCACCGCGTTAGACGACGTTACCCTATGCTTTGTCGCGTTACCTTTTTTTGAACTTTCCCTCCAGTCCAGTCATCCACTTACCTACGCGCTGATGAGGTTTTACGCCAATGCCTTGCAGGAAGCCGAAAAACGGATGCGTAATCTGGCCCTGATGGACGTAAAAGGCCGGGTGGCCGAAACGCTGCTAATGCTGCACCATAAATTTGGAGCGGACGAAATGGGGCAGATCGCGATGAACCTAACCCGTCAGGTGATGGCGGCCTACGCGGGCACGACCTACGAAACATTTTTTCGTATGCTCAACGAGCTAAAAGCCGAAGGGTTGATTCAGCAGACCGACGAGAGCCTGATTCTGCTGGATGCCGAGAAACTGGCGACCCTGACCCATACCGATCCCTAATCCCGGACGATGCCCGTCGGGCCACAATACGTTATGATGAAAAAACAGGCATTTCATACCTACCAGCTTCAGGAGTATCCCGATAATTCGACGGCGAAGGGTGGGTTTTACATGATCCGGCTCCGGGACCTCATCCGGCAAATCAAAACGATTGACCAGCCCCATGCGCATTCGTTTCACCTGCTGCTGTACCTATGGAAAGGGTCAGGTACGCACACAATTGATGGTCAGACGTACTGCGTTACACCCCCACAACTATACTTCCTGACGCCGGGTCAGGTTCACGGCTGGTCACTAACCGATGATACGGAAGGGTATCTACTTTTCTTCGAGGCAGCTTTTTTCCAGGCTCGCTACCCGAAACGGCTGTTTGATTATACCTTTTTTCGGGCCGACCGAACCACCTCCCTACTAACACTTTCGGCTGATGCCCGTAGGGTACCCACCCTTTTCGACTGGGCCTATCAGGCATTTATCCTTCCCCATACCCAGCACACGGAGGTATTTGCTTCGCTGCTTCATTTGCTGCTCGAACAGGTCAGCGATCTCTACGATCAGGCAAATCCCGCCTGTCAACTAAACAGGAGCAGCCTGGTGAATCGGTTTGTCGAATTGCTCGACACGCAGTTTATTCACCAGAAAACCTGCGCCAGCTACGCCGGGCAGTTAGGCATTAGCCCCAATTATCTCAACCACTGCTGCCGCCAACAGATGGGCAAAACCGCCAGTCAACTCATCTACGACCGCCTACTGGCAGAAATCGGCCGGCTGCTGCTCAATACCGATCTGCCCATTAAAGCAGTTAGTTACGCCGTTGGTTTTTCGGATTCGGCTTATTTCTCCCGGTTCGTTCACAAGCATACGGGGCAAACCCCGCAACAAATCAGGCAGCAAGCCAATAATCGTTGATTTGTCCTGATTGGGGCTGGCTTTGTCTATTGATGGCCCAGGGGGATACTGGTAATTTTGTTCCTATCCAACGCATAATAACGCGCCGACAGGTAAACGCACCGACAGGTACTGGTTGCCAGTGTCGCTGCCCGCCAATTTTCCCAATTGTCATGCATGAAACCGTGATTCCATTTCCCAGTACGCATCCCAACGAGCCGCAATCAGTCTGGTTCCGTTATGTGTTCAGTACCGACCACAAAGTGATTGCCAAACAGTATCTAATTACAGGGATTGTCTGGTCAATCATCGGGGTAGCCCTGTCGGTCATGTTCCGGCTTCAGCTGGGTTTTCCGGGCATGAAACTGAATTTTCTGCGCCCCGTACTAGGCACCTGGATTACTGAATCGGGTAAAATTGATCCTGATTTTTACCTGGCCTTAGTCACGATGCACGGCACGATCATGGTCTTTTTTGTGCTGACAGCAGGACTAAGTGGCACGTTTTCCAACTTCCTGATTCCCCTCCAGATTGGCGCCCGCGATATGGCATCGGGTTTTCTGAATATGCTTTCGTACTGGTTCTTTTTCGTTTCCAGCGTGATCATGTTTTCCTCGCTGTTTATCCAGACGGGCCCTGCTGCTGGGGGCTGGGTCGTTTATCCGCCCCTGAGTGCCCTGCCGCAGGCGCACAAAGGCTCCGAACTGGGCATGACACTTTGGCTCATCAGCATGGCCCTGTTCATTGTTTCTCAGCTACTGGGTGGCATCAACTACATCACAACGGTTATCAATCTACGAACCCGTGGCATGTCGTTCAGTAAGCTGCCACTCACCATCTGGGGCTTTTTATTAACGGCGGTATTGGGCCTGATTTCATTCCCCGTACTGTTTGCGGCGGTACTGCTGCTGATTTTCGACCGGAGTTTTGGCACTAGTTTTTACCTGTCCGAAATTTATATCAAGGGAGAAGCGCTGCCCAACGTAGGGGGGAGCCCCATTTTATTTCAGCATTTGTTCTGGTTCCTGGGGCACCCGGAAGTGTACATCGTTATCCTGCCCGCCTTTGGTATTATTTCGGAAGTCATGTCCACGAACGCCCGTAAACCTATTTTTGGTTACCGGGCCATGATTGCCTCCCTGATGGGCATCGCTTTCCTGTCGTTTGTGGTTTGGGCGCACCACATGTTTGTATCGGGGATGAACCCCTTTCTGGGATCAGTTTTCATGTTTTTAACGCTGATTATTGCGGTTCCTTCGGCCGTTAAGTCCTTTAATTATATCACTACTTTATGGCGTGGCAATCTCCATTTTACCCCGGCTATGCTGTTTGCCATTGGGTTCGTTTCCGTATTTATTTCGGGCGGGCTAACGGGTATTATCATGGGGAGTTCGGCTCTGGACATCCAGTTGCACGACACCTACTTTATCGTGGCACACTTTCACTTGGTGATGGGAGCCGCGTCGGCGTTTGGCTTACTGGCTGGTATTTATCACTGGTTTCCGAAGATGTTCGGGCGTATGATGAACGAACGGCTGGGGTATATCCACTTCTGGCTGACCTTCATTGGGGTTTACCTAATCTTTTTCCCGATGCACTACCTGGGCATTGCCGGTTTCCCCCGTCGATATTATTCCTTTACCAGTTACGATTTCATGAAGTCTACCTTCGTTGACATGAATAGTTTCATTACCATAGCGGCTGTTGTGACGTTTACGGCTCAGTGGATTTTTGTCTGGAATTTCTTCTACAGTATGGTCAAAGGCCGCAAAGCCACGCAGAATCCTTGGCGGTCAACTACCCTGGAGTGGACCGCACCTATCCATCCGGGTCATGGCAACTGGCCGGGCGAGATTCCGGCGGTCTATCGCTGGTCGTACGATTACAGCAAGCCGGGAGCCAGAGAAGATTTTATTCCCCAGAACGTGCCCTATTCGCAAACGCCTGAATCCAACCTGCCCCACGAAAACGAGCAGATTGCTTTTGAAAAAGAAATCAATGCCCAAAACCTGAACGACCCGTTTAAGCAACCGACCTAATCTTGTCATTCGTAAACTTGTTTCGGTGATGAAACTCATTTCAGGCCCCACGTTGGTGACGATCCCTCTTGAGAACGTTAAGCTCTATGCCGACTGGTGGATCCCTCAGCAGGCCGATGGACTTATTATTTTTTCAAATGGGAGTAGTTGTAGCCGGTTTAATTTGTGCAACCGGTTGCTGATGCAGCAATTTCATGAGCAGGGACTAGGTACGCTGCTAGTGGATTTATTGACTATTGAAGAAGATGAGGACTACAGTAATCGGTCGAATGTTGACTTACTAGCCACCCGCCTGGTGCAGGTAACCGACTGGTGTCGACGTCACCTGGATTTGCAGGAATTACCAATTGGCTATTTAGGAAAT
>NZ_MKUD01000012.1:2036-17682 GCF_001898575.1 Spirosoma sp. 48-14 | reverse complement strand
ACGAACGGTTGTCTCACGCGGGAGTAGACCTGACCGGATTCTAAGCCATCTAGCTAATGTACCGGTCCCTGTTTTACTGGTGGTAAGCCGTTTGGAAGGGTCATTTATTCGTAAAAATCAAAACGCTTACGATGAAAAGTACCTTAACCGAAACGTAACCATTGTTCGATTGGATTCACCTGATATAGCAGAGCGAGCTAGTATTCCTGAACAGGCCAGGCTGATGATTAACTGGTTCCGTACCCATTTATATAGCTGAACATTTAGATGCCCAACTGCCGGACCACAATGCGCGTGTTGGCCAGTTCATCACTAACGGCTACTCCACAGGACAGGCTTCGTATACCGTCGATTTCGACGACGCAGGTGCCGCAACTACCCATGCCACTACACAAGCCAAACCCGACCACTGGGAGATAAGCTGAAATAAGGCTCATCAGCGAGTGGTATTTATTTCTATGTGTCTGTACCGGCCATTCCTCGCCCTTGTAGACCAGTGTAAATAATATCGTGTTTTTTATCTGGTCCATCAATCTATATACTGAGGGGTGGGCATACATAGGAACCTGTGCATGGTAAAGAATTGACGCCCAAATCAATTGCTTTACAATCGTTGTTTTATGCAAGCTAAGCTACTGACCTTAACCGATCTTTTGACCAATTAGTGGTCAAAAGAAGCTGACTCAATACGCTTACTGGGTAAACTCCAAACCTATTTCTCCGTCGCTCCGATCGAGCAGGTCATTTTCGCCAGTATGTCCAGCTTAGGGCAGCACCCGTCAGCAAAGTGACTGAAGGAAGCCGCAGTGAAACAGGGAACTTGGGTAAATAAGACGAAAACATATTTGAAAATTTTGATTTCTATTTTTACAGGTATAAATTTACAACTGTAAAATAAACATTCCGAATAGACGATTCAACTGTCTTTCAAAATAGGGGGTTATTTGAATAGCCTTACTGCCGAGAGTTATGCAGGGGTGATGCCCACCAGGACTAAGCAGGATCGGTAACCGAACGAAGTAAACGGCAACCTCATGAGTACATCAACTAGCAATCCCGTCGTTTCGACTGCGTACAACCAGGGGCGATCAGTTAATAGTCTGTTTCTGATTGGGAGCCTATATATGATTCCGCTGGTAGCACAGTTGGATCGAATCCAGCAACGTCAGTATGCGTCAATAACTACCCCCTTTGAAGGCATTCGGCGATCAACGGATACTGACTTTCAGTTACTGAATTGCCTACCGTCCCATCGGTGTGATAAGCCATTATCGGGAGGAATTCAACCACACCCTTTGGACAGATACTTGTCGTTAATGGATAAATTAACCAGCCCCGTACCTAGTCGGTAAGATTAGCTTAACTAACCGACTATACAGGCAAAAAATGGGGCTCGTTCACATGCGCTGTAGGAAAAAACAGGTTTAAAGATACCTATGGCATGGGTGGCTAAACAGGCCGCCCATGCTGGTAGCGACTGACTCATAAAAGGTATAAAAAATACCTTATTAGCCGGATACGCTTAGTTCCCTTTTACAGGAGGCTGTTTCGGAATACGTTCAGAAAAGTCATCCGCACCCGATTCAGTTTTTTGTTTGTCAAGGGTCTCCGGTCTAAATCTAGTTTTTCGCCTTTTTTTATGAAGAAATAGGGTTGCTCAGTCTGCGACTCCTGGTTAAGTCGAGTGGGCTCGGTCCATCAGTTTCCAAACTTCATCTACATTGAAAATCCATATTTTTTATACTCTAAAAAAGAATCCATCCATGACAAATCGAATTATCAGCCTGCTGGATTATCAGCGGCTGAAGCTGCGGATCGGCCAGATAAAACCCGATAGCCAGGTATCTAGTAGCCAGCTAATTACGTTAGTACGGGGCGTTAATAGCGCTACCCTGCTTGACCCAACCAATATACCAGCGAATGTGGTTACCATGCATACCCGGGTCAAACTGAGTTATCCGGATAGTCAAAAGACAGTAAGCCTTCAAATAGTCTATCCCGAAGAAGCCGATAGTACCCAATCTAAAGTCTCTGTTCTAGCTCCTATAGCGACGGCTTTGTTAGGCAGAAAAGTCAATGATCTCGTCTGTTTACTAACCCCCTATGGTACGGTGCGAGTTAAGATAGACTATATTCTGTATCAACCTGAAGCTGCTGGCGACTTCTCGCTTTAATCATCGGGCGGGCTGACCAAGTGATTTTTCATCGATACTACGTATGCTTTTTTTAGAAAGCATTCCTCTATGGTTCAAGTGAGCATGTGGTTTTGGAGGCAACGGATGAAGAGACTAGCCTGGAACAAATCGACCATCTGATTGGGGACGCCCGTTTACGGGCAGGTTTTACGCAGAAAGAGCTGGCTCACGAGCTAGGAGTGGCCGTTTCTACCGTGAATAAATACGAGACAACTGGTCAAAAAATACCGATTTACGCGCTCGCTAAAATTGCCCATGTTTGTAAAATTGATTTAATCGTAGGATTCCAGTTCTAAGGGTTTGTGCTCTGTCAGGTGAAGGACACGTGGGTAACCTGCGCATCAAGTGAACTGCCACGAAGGATCATGTAAAAACGCTCCTTATCCCTTTAGTTTGCCAAGGACCTGAACCACTGAGAAGCCAGGATATCAACTTCAGGTTGTCTACTATGGAGTTTCAACATTTGTGATGCGCTTTTACCAGGAGAACAGTAAATTTAAGAGTAGGCCATTAGGAACCGTAGGTCCACCGACCCACCATTTTGTTTCCGTTCGTATTTGTAAACAAAGGGGAATCGCTTAAACCAACTAGCCTGCGTTCGGCTGAAAGAACGTTGGAGCAGTAAAGTATAGCATTTAATCAGAAGAGATAAGGTGATGAGAATAATTTTGTTGACAACCAGTTTGGAAGAGGATAATACTGCCCTGGTTAACTGGGCACGACTTTTCAGTCAAGATCTGTTCACCGTTGTTATAAAATCTGTTAACAACCTCCCTGTGTTCGCCCGGATTAAGGATATGTTGTTAAGGGTAGGGATAAACTTACGCAAACCAGGTCCAACAAGCCGGATTTTCCGTTTCCTAATCGCCTTGAACTCGCCTGATGTCCTAACGATTTGCCCCCAGCGTTTCTGTCCCCTTTACAGCCCTGGGACGGATGGCTACTTGCATGCCTATACGACAGCCCCGAAATCGAAACGAACCTGCAAACCCAAACCATAGCATCCAAAATGAGATTGGACGAACATTGCCGGGATGTTCCCCACTTCGCAGCTTAAGTTAGGCCTAGTTCAGCGGGGGTATTTGTTATCGGCAAACAAAAGTTGGCTTCGCTACTAACGGCTTCTCAATTTGAAGACTGTGGAGTAGCGGTCAGACCGCTTTTGTCCCCACGCAATAAAACATAGCCCAGCAGACCCGCTAGCAAGGAGGCTACCAGAATGGCAATTTTAGCTTCATTCTGCCGGATAGGTTGCTCCTTGAAGGCCAGCAGTGTAACAAATATCGACATCGTAAAGCCGATGCCTGCCAGTACCGCTACCCCAACCAGTTGCCGCCAGCTTACACCTACCGGTAAGCTCGCCCACCCGAACCACACGGCAATGTAACTCAGCAGCAAGATACCGACCGGTTTGCCAAGCAGAAGTCCGGCCATAATGCCCATCGCCAGCGGATTGGTGAGTTGTCCAAAGGTACTGAAGTCAATGAGAAGGCTGGTATTGCAAAAGGCAAACAGCGGAATGACCAGAAACGCGACGGGACCATGCAGGCGGTGTTCAAGCTGCTGGGAAGGTGAGCCGATCTGTTCCGAGAGGGCTTCCAACTCCTCGCTCAAGTCGCGCGGCATCCCTGTATTGGTCTGGATTCGCTGCTGCATGGACCCTAATTGCCGCTGCACGGCATCTGGATCAGTCAGGCGGGTACGGAACGGAATGACCATCGCCAGCAGCACGCCAGCAAGGGTGGCATGTATCCCCGACTTCAAGGTCAGGTACCACAACACGAACCCTAGCAGCAGATAAATTGAAAGAATTCGGACGCCCAGCCGATTCAACAGGAGCAGCACCAGCCATACGCCACTCGCGCCGAGCAGGTAATGGATATCGATAGCCAAAGTGTAAAAGAAGGCAATGACCAGGACCGCACCGAGGTCATCCACAATGGCGAGGGCCGTCAGAAAAACCTTCAGTGCCAGCGGTACCCTCTCACCCAGGAGCGTAACAATGGCCAGAGCAAAGGCAATGTCGGTCGCCATGGGAATACCCCAGCCGCCAGCGGTGGGCGAATGCCGATTAATTAGCCAGAACAGCCCCGCTGGTATCACCATGCCTCCCAGCGCAGCCACCAAGGGCAACATGGCCTGTCTGACTGATGCCAGCTCGCCTTCCAGTACCTCCCGCTTGATCTCCAGGCCGACAATCAAAAAAAACAGGGCCATCAGTCCGTCGTTTATCCAGTGCGAAAGGCTTTTGGTAAGCACCATACTGCCTACCGAAACAGCCAATACGCTATCCCAAACCTGGGGGAAATAACGCGCTATGCCAACGTTGCTATTGGCCAGGGCCAACGCTGATACACTGCTAATCAGCAGCAAAATACCACTGGCGGCTTCGAGTCTGAAAAACTCGGCGAAGGGTTGGATTAGGGGCCTGGACAGGTTTTTCAGTAGGCTGCTTCGACTCATCATGATTTTAGTGTGCCCGACTGCATGGCCGGATCTGTCGGTATCTCCGGCAGGACAGTCCTGGACCACAGTCAGCTACCTGGCTAAGTTCCTAAAGCACTGGTTGTTGGGTTAATTACCCGTTGCTCCATAGCGCGCATTCATCCCTATTGGAAACGGTGCCAGACCAGGCTCAATCCAATCATCAGTACCAAACCTATTTGTAAGGCCGTCAAGACGTAAATATAATTGGTTTGGGCTCTCGATTCGCCCAGCAGTTCTTCACCGACGCTCAGCTGTAGACTCGCCAGTTCATCAAGCGTTTGGGCCACCTGGCCAAAAGCCGTGCTACCACTACCGGCAAAGAGCGCCTTCCGGGATGCTGGTAAATCAACTAAATTGGTTGTTAGCTCGCCTTCCAGCTGATTATAAACGGTAAGCTGTTGCCGGAGCTGCCTGAGCCGGTCGGCTTCTTTTCTCGTTAATTTGGTTCGTTCAAACTCGGTCAGTAAGGAGTCCGTCCGCCGGTTGAACCGGTCGAGCGTTGAGGCTATCAATTCCGGGTTTGGTTTTTGAGTAGCCAACACGTGTGTTTCCAGCAACAGCCGTTTTCGGTAGACTGTTGCGGTCAGATTGACCAGCATGCCCGTGGGCAGCAGTCGATCTTTGTAGATCGATGAGGATGCCTCCTGTATATCCTGGATACGGCGACGACTTAGGAAAACACTGGTCAAAATCAGTCCCAGCAAAGCAATCACCAGCAGGATGGAGCGTACCGATGAACGAGTATGGGGTAAATGTGTCATACTGTAAGTGGTTTAATCAATGCACTACCCGTTGGTTACACTGAGTCCTTCGGGTGTTAGACTGGTTACAGACCGAAGATCATGTGACAATGAATGATTCCTGTCCAATACTATGCACCGGCCCGCCAGGGACACTGCGTTTTTTATGAATGTAGCAGCATGCTTTTACTTGTTCCCCTACCAAGTTAATTTGTAGAGCTAACTCACTTGCTCCCTGCTTTCGATACCGTCTTCATCTGGATTAGGTCAACCCCAAAAGCGAACGCCATGGCAAAATAGATATACCCTTTGGGGATTTCGACGTGCAGCCCTTCGGCCACTAACGACATGCCGATAATGAGCAGAAAACACAGGGCCAGAATCTTGAACGACGGGTGCCGGGTTATGAATTCACTGATGGGTTTAGCCGCCACCAGCATGATCCCCACCGACACCACGATGGCCGTGTACATCACCCATAGCTGGTTGACCATGCCCACGGCCGTGATGATTGAATCCAGTGAAAAAACCAGATCCAAAACCAGGACCTGAATCAACAGGTCGCGGAACGAGTTTTTGGTTGTATCAGGGGCATGGGCATCGTCGCCGAGTTCAGCGTAGTGGTAAATTTCAGCCGTGCTCTTGTAGATCAGAAACAGGCCCCCGCCCAGCAGAATCAGACCTTTCCCGCTCATGTCGATGCTGGCTACGGTAAACAGCGTCGTGTTAAGCTGCATGATCCAGGCCAGCAGGGTCAGCAGTCCCAGTCGCAAAAACATCGCCAGGCCCAGGCCCCAGTACCGGAACCGATTCCGCTGGGCGAGGGGCAGTTTACCGGCCAGAATCGAAATGAATATAACGTTGTCGATGCCCAGAATGGTCTCCAGCGCTATCAGGGTCAATAGGGGAATCAAATGGTTGATACCGTCCATAAGGCGAATGTAAACAGAATTAGATGAGTGGTAGCATTGACCCTAGTCCGGACGTCTATACCGAACCAGGACGAAGGTACGTTTCTGCTCATATTCGTTGCAATTCCCGCCAGAACTGCCGAATAAAGGCCCGTTCTTCCCGCGAGATTCCCTCATGGGCCCGCGCCACCCGCAGCAGAATACGGACAAACCGTTTCTTGGTTTCCTGGCTAATTTCAACCCGCTTGTCGGCCAGTCGGCGCAGGCCAAAGGCGCTGGCTTCCTCGGCGGGTTCACCCACATTATCCCGCAGGAACATCGCGCAGATGGCCAGATCACTGTAGGGACCCTCAGCTAACAGGTCACAGGCTAGCTTCGTCTCATCCTGGTGAAGCTGACCGTCCAGTTTACACAGCGCATAAACGATACTGCCTAATCCCATGGCTACATCCGGTGAATACATATCAGTTAAGTTTATAGGTTGTTGTCAGAACGGGTTTATGGCTGATGAGGATGCTTCTTCAGGCGAACGCCTGAGCGGCCAGGTGATGAAACACGCGCTCGTCCAGGCGGTACCGGTCGTTGAGCGTCAGGCTGCTGCGGGCCGTAAATAAGGCATAATTAACGGCGTTGTAGAGCAGCCAGCAGGAGGGAGGGGAGTTCAACAGGCGCTCCTCCAGCCGCAGGCGCTCACGGGCCTGCTTAATCAATTGAACCGGCACAGGCAGTTCACGAAGAACATGCTCGTGAATACCGGCCATATCCGTCTGCTGAAACTGGTCATATACGGTCGCCGTCAGCGTAACGCCGGTCGTCAGGTGATCGAGAAGCAACTCATGCAATTGCTGCTGAAACAGGGGAATGGTCAGCGCACTTTGATGGAGTTTACGAATATCCGGCGTAGACCGTTGCGGGCGGGCGGGAGCTGACGGCGTTTTGGCGGACGGTGTTTTTTGGGGACCCTTTGCCCAGTGGCCCAGCCAGGTCTGATAGGCAGCCAGATCGGCAAAGGAGTCCGCCCAGCCCAGCAGGCCATTCTGGCAAACGTTCCGGTACACACTGCTGCCCAGGTGGGTCGACGGGTCCAGCAGGGCCGTCAGCGACTGACCCTGAATGCTGAATGGCGTCTTGCCATTATAGCTGTTGGTAATGGTCAGACTCCGCTGCAGTTGCTCGGTCCCGACCGACAGCGATGCGGGCAGAATAATGCTGATGCTGAACTCACCCGTGTTGGTATGTTTAATCAGGAGCTGGTAATCCGGGATCAGCTCGTCGACGACTTCCTGAATGGCCCGGTTAGGAATAATGGTGTAGTCGGCACTCTGAATGCCAAATAAGGTTTTTCGCCCCCCCGCCAGTTGGCCCACAATCAGTTTCTGACGGTCGGTGGCTATAATGTCATAGTCAGGCAACAGATCGCTGAGCAGCAGCGGCTCTACGGGAAAACAAATATCCTCCCAGCTAGTCGATAGTTCCGGTTGTGCACTAATATAGGTCATATATTTGCATTTGTATTTTTACAGTTGTAAATTTACAGCAAGAAAACAAGAAATCAAAATACGAATGTCATGGAAAGGCTCATACGACGAGTTCCCCACGTCAACAAACTGCTGGTCGTCAGTTTACTGGCCGGCCTTGGGGTCACCATACGTTATACGTACGGGTTATTTAAGCCAGGTCAGAAGGCATCAATACCGCTTAGGCAGCGTAGCGATTACCTGACCGAGTGGATGGGCATCTAATCAAATTAGACGAACCCAGTCTGGCATTGGCCAACGGACAACTGTCGGTAAGGGGACTAAGCCCTTTTTTGCGCCCGACAACACTATGTTCAGTAAGTACGACTAATCAAGAAAAACTATGCAAACCCATCCAATTGAACCGTTGAAGGGGCAGATGCCCACTTATCGCTGGCTGCCGGTAATTTATCTGCTCTTCTTTGGCGGGGTGTTGCTGATCTGTCTGTGGGCGGAGGTGAACCGGCGGCAACAGCTACCTACCGTGCAGCCTACCTGCTTTGGCGTTGGGCACAACCTGCCCATCCAATCCGCCCCTAAACGAACTTGGTTCGGGGCTATTAAAAAGCCTGTGTTTAGGCTCCGTGATCACATCCCGGCAGAAAAACTAACCTTGTATGGATAAGCCGCTGTTCCGGCCAGCTATCTATAACCCCTTAACTCGTTAACACTATGTCCTGGTTTGAGTATAGTCAACTGGTGCTAAAAAAGTAAGCTTTGATAAAGCACTCTTCCGCAAGGAACTCCGCAAGTTACTCCACTATCTGTCGGTTGGGGAACGCATTCAACTGCTGCAATGGTGTCGGCGGCAAAAGCCCTGGCATCAACCTGAAGCCGCGCTTGTGTCGGGGTAAAAACGCGGGCCATACCAGTACCCAGTCGACCCATCGCTGGCCGTGAATAAACTGTAGTGTAATTTTTCTCCCTGAATCCCATGAAATGGTCGTTCGCCCTCCAACAAAAACTCAAAGTGGCCGGGCTGTTGCTGAGCCTGATGCTGGTCATTTTATATACTGCAACCAGCCTGAAAAATGACGTGCAGGACATGGAACAAACGGTGGTCGCCCTCTACGCCGACCGGTTGCAGCCGGCCATCGAATTGGTTCATATCAACGAAAGTATCCACGCCAAACGACTGCTGATCGAACATCAGTTCGTCAATGAAGTGCCTGTTTCACCCGCGGCACTAGCTGGGCAACTGGGGCACTATAACCAGCGAATAAACGAGCGGATCAGGCAATACAAAAAAACAAAACTGACGGCCAGCGAGACACGCTGGCTGAACGCATTCCACAAGAAATTCAAGCAGGGGCAAGACCTGGAGAAGTCTATACAGGCCTTGCTAATTGTCGAACAGCCGTCCCAAGCCCGTCAGGTTTTTTATGGCCCAGGGGCACTGGTCTTCAAACACAGTGTTCAGGCACTCCATGAACTGGCTCAGATCCAAGCCGAGACAGGCCAACAATCGGTGAAGGACGCACATCGGATGGCCGCAGGCGGATCGCTGAACGTGACCCTGTTAACAGCCCTTTCACTCCTGGTGGGTCTGGTGATTCTGGGCCTAATTCACAACGCGCGGTTAGTAGGCCAGTCCGCCCCGCCGTTTCATCTCAACTAAGGAATTGCTTTTTAATGGCTTTGGGGCTGAGCAAAGCATCTCTAGAGGAGCATATTAACCGTATTTACCATCAAAAACCAACGAATGATGACAAATAGAATCATTAGTAAGCTGGACTATCAGCGCCTGAAAAAACGGATCGAGCAAGCTAAAATCAATGCCCGGGTATCCCCTACGCAGCTCATGAAACTGGTGCGGGGTGTGGACGGCGCAACCCTATTGGACCCGGTGAAGATACCCTCGGATGTGGTCACCATGAATTCGGTAGTAAGTCTGGAATATATAGATATGGATAAGCATCTGGATATTTGCTTAGTGTACCCCGAAGAGGCGGATGGCGCACGCAACCGAATTTCCATTTTTGCCCCCTTGGCCACGGCCCTGCTGGGCTGTCAGCGGGGAACGGTGGCCAATCTGACTACCCCATTTGGTTCCATAAACATTCGAATCAACCAGATTCTCTATCAGCCCGAAGCCGCTGGTGACTTCTCACGCTAATCATCAGCCCGATTAAGGTAGCCATTCATTCGTTTTAGTACGCCCGATTTTTGGAAAACAGCCCGGTATGGTTCAAGCAAGCTATGTGATTTTAAACGAAGTAGATGAAGAGACTAGCCTGGAACAAATCGGTAATCTGATTGGGGACATCCGGTTACAGGCTGATTTGACCCAGCAGGAGCTGGCTCAAAAGCTAGGCGTGGGCGTTTCTACCGTGCATAAATACGAAACAAACGGTCAGAAAATACCCCTGCACACACTCGCTAAAATTGCCCACCTATGCCAAGTCGATTTAATTGTAGGCTTTCAGACAAAGCCCTAGTGAGAGTTCATCTGCCCCCTTTTCTCATGATGGTGTCGGTTAACGCTCAGGCTACGACCTGTAGCCTGAGAAATTTGGTGGGCTTTTGTGTGGTGCCACCGGGATCAATCCCTACCGGATGAATCAAAAAGGTTCCATTCATCCACCGATGGTCAAATTAGTCAGCTCTGTGCTAGGTAAAAATACCGACTTTACGTTCCACATGGTTTACGAAGTAGGACAGCGGGTTAATCACTCAGGAAGCGATTATAAGCCAAATTTATGCGAATTGATACCTACTCAAAAGCTTGACAAGTCGCCTAAAGGGCAGTATACACGCTTTTCTTGAGAAAAGTGTGTCGTGAATCGACGGTGGATGCAGCCTATATTGGCTCGATGAATAGCCCCCGAGAAGGGTAGGTTTTACGAAGAAGACATACAGTCATTGGGTTTATCAATAAAGGGAGAGAATCGATATGAAAACTATTTTGTTAGCCACCAATTTGCGGGAGCAAACTACGGCAGTATTCGATTGGGCACGCCTGTTTGCTCACCAGTATTCTTCATCGTTCCTCTTATTGCATGTACAACAGACTCCGATAAACGTGATGAGCCAGTCGTCGGATTCGGACCCCGTAGACCTAAACACATCGATGGATGTGGTGGTCGAAGCGGCCTATCCAGCCAAACTCCGCCAACTAGCTACCCAATTTGGGCGGGAAGGCATTGGCTGCCGGGTTCTTTTGCGGCAGGGTAATGCAACCGAGGTCATACTGGCCACGGCCCAACAACAAGCCGTTGACTTGATCCTGATGGGGCATGATCCCCTGGCTAGTATCTATCAGCAATTGTTGACGGGCAGTGTCGCCCTCAGCATTGCCCGGCGGTCACGGTGTCCAGTCCTGATCGCACCCACTGATGATCTGGAGATGGTATCAGGACGGGTTTATCCGCGAACGATTGTCTACACCACATCGTTGGCGTTTGATCAGCCGAAGCCCTTCATTCAGGTTGTTGAGATGGCCCATCGGTTTGAGTCCAGGCTACGTCTACTTCATATACAGACGGATAATCAATCCAATAAAACCAGTGCCGATAAACGAATCGCTCATTTTCAGCAGCTTATGGGTGATAACCCAGTTGAAGTGGATCGGGTTAATGCCCCGACCGTAGTTAGCGGAATCGACTGGTATCTTTCCACAAATCCGGCCGATTTACTGGTGATGACCACCCATGAACGCGATTTTATATCGGGACTGCTGAACCCTAGTCTGACAGGCCGAATGATTAGTCGATCGACGATCCCTATCCTGGTTTATCACCTAAAAGCTGACTCCTAATGCGTTCCCTCAAAACAAACTCGTCAGCCCTGCCCTTGACAGCTGTTGCTGATCGCCAGGCTGCCGATTAAACGTTCCTTTGGTTTTCGATGACTTGCTGGAAAAAGAGTTAAACGTCCTTTTACTTCCTGAGGGATTTTAATCCGCAACAGGGTCACTTTTCAAGTAGAACATCCATATGACTGTCTAGTCCTGAAATAGCTTTACATTAAGCATATCAGGATGACTCACAAGAACACGAAAAAACAGGGACTACGAATGGGCAGCCGACATCCATTCGAGCGACGAACCGAAAAAGAAAAGCGTCGGATTGTGCACGAAGTAAACCAGGGAATCATCGGCATACGAGCCGCCTGCCGTAAGTACGGACTTAACCGCAATACCTTGCGAAGTTGGCTGGTTGTGTTTTCTTTGCCAACGACGGACACACTGGCTACTCCTGAGCCGTCTACCACCATGCCCGACCCTCAATTGGACCAAACATTAACTCGGCAAGTGAAAGCCCTAACCAAGGCGCTCGCTCAAGCTGAATTAAAAATCAGCAGCTTACAGACGGTTATCGAGGTGGCTGAAGAAGACTTGAAGATCAAGATCCGAAAAAAGTCTGGTACCAAACGGTCAAAAGAATGAAGCAAAGCCATCCTCAAGTAAGCCTGGAGCAGCTTTGTGATCTGTTTGGTGTGACTCGTCAGGCTTTTTATGACGCGGCTGCTCAAGAGAAGAAAACCAGCATTGCCCACGTAGTGGTGCTCAGATTGGTTAGTGACCTGCGCAGAGATATGCCCTTACTAGGTACCAGAAAGCTGTTTCATCTATTGCAGCCCCAGTTAGACAACCACCAGATAAAGATGGGCAGAGACCAATTGTTTGATTTATTGGGGTTTCACGGCCTGCTCATTCGCAGACGCAAGCGCATGGTCAAGACGACTGATTCGCATCACTGGCTAAAAAAATACCCCAATCTAATCAAGGAATTGACGGTAGACGGCCCTGAACAATTGTGGGTTAGTGACCTGACTTACATTCGAACTGTACAAGGTTTTAGCTATCTTAGTTTGATCACCGATGCCTACTCTCGAAAAGTTGTTGGTTATGCGCTTTATCCAACTCTAGAGGCAACAGGCTGTGTTTTAGCCTTAAAAATGGCCCTAAAGGATCGAAAACGCATAACCGATTATACACTGATTCACCATTCTGACCGTGGTATTCAATACTGTTCAGCTCAGTATATTTCATTGTTGGAAAACGAGCAGATTGCGATTAGTATGACTCAATCCGGCAGTCCATACGATAATGCCCTAGCCGAGCGGGTAAATGGAATTATTAAAATTGAGTTCTTCTCCCAAACCATTTACCAAAACCACCAGGAAGCTGACCTAGCGATCACCCGAGCTGTTGCTCGGTACAATACTCAACGTCCGCATTCTAGTCTGGATTACTTGACCCCCGAAGTCGCTCATGAGCGAAGTGGCTTATTGAAAAAACGGTGGAAGCAATATCGAAGACCGAAACCGATCAGGCAGGAAGATAGAGTCGAGCCAGTAATGAACTGACCGTCTGATGGTTTACAGAAGGGTGATAATACAGGGTATGAGTAGATTAGATGCAAAAGCGAATAATTAAGTACTCAGGGCTTTGAAGTGACAAGTGCTATTTAGGATTAACTTTCGGAATCTGTAAGGTTTTTCCAGGACGTGACATGCTGTTTGAGGATCGATACGATCTGTGTCTCTGTGAATCTCGTCTTTTTCATCAGTTAAAATTAAGGTTTAATCTCTAATTTCAAACTGTCTGTCGTTTCGGGACACTTACAGTAGGGCACCATGTATCCGTGGTTTCTTTTACCTTTTGCATCTCTTTAAAATTTGATAATGCAAAGGACGTAAGCTTTTTTGGGTTGATTTTTTAGATATCTAAAAAAAAATGAGGAAGAGAAGATATTTTTTTGAACAATTAAGGGAGGTTTTTGCTGAGTTTTTGCAAAATCCTCCCTTAAATATAATGGTATTATCTTAGGCTATTTGGCAGCTAAAATGTCCAATTTTTCAATAGACGGAGGTGTTGCCAATAGGTCTGGTGCATTTTCCATTAATGCTTTTGCGATCTTACCGCCAAGGTGTGCCTCTCTGCCTTCTTCGTTTGAAAAAGTATCGTAAATACCGAAGGTAGAAGCATCAATACGGAATGCATACCACGTAACGGTACCGGCTTCTTCAAGAGCAAGCGGTAATGCTCCTGTAATAAAATCTTCAACGTTTTTTTCTTGGCCGGCCTTTGCTTCCAACCGAACTAACAATCCTAATTTTTTCATTGTTTTTATTTTTTAGTTAAACAATTCTTAAATCAGACAAAAATAGAAAAACCAGCGTTGCTTCGTTTATTAGTTTGGTTCAATAAGTTATGAAAAGAGGTCAATTTGAGTGGATGTGGTTGGGGCTATACCCAAATTCATTTTTAAAGGCTGCACTAAAATTTGACAAGCTGCCATAGCCAAAGTCCATAAAAATTTCGGAAGGTGTGACTTGGTTATTATGTAACAATTCTTTGGCCTTGTTAAGCCGTTTTTGCTGAAACCATTTCCCTGGAGATTCCCGGTATATACTTATAAATTTTCTCTTAAAAGTAGAGGCACTCATATTGCACAGAAAGGCTATTTCGTCAATATTCAAGTTCGTATAAAGGTTCTTTTGAATTACCATTTTAAATGATAATTCTCTTTCATTGATTAGTAAATAATGTAAGTAATCTAAAAATACCTTCCCATATTTATCCGCCAGATAAAGCATTATTTCTTCAAATTTCAGTTCCAAAATCTTTTGATAGATAGATTGTTGCAAACCAAAAATCTGTTGGAGCGAATGAATATAATGGATGATAAAATTGTCTTTCTCTAAAAGGAAATAAGGTATATCCGTTATCTTTTTATCTGAGGCATTCTGACTGAAAGAATGGGAATGTTTCAATAAAAAATCGGTGATGTTTTTGTGAGAAAAGAAGAAGAGTAAACAACGGTATGAACTTACACCTACCAGTTCAGTAACCAAAACATTATTAGATGTGATAAGTAGCGATTGTGTTTCATTGATTGAAATGATATCATTAGAAAAGTGAATGTTTTTTTGACCATCCAATAAGAAACTGAATACATTTTTATTCAGGCCAATCTTGTTTCTGGAACCGTTCTTATACACTTCGTAATTGAAAATTTGCAAATCCGAAGTATGAGTTTCGTTATGTTCCCATAGATCTTCGGGAAGGTTTGTAATGTCCATCGTCAAAATTAAATTGATTTTTTACGGAGTGTTCTTTGGTTGTTTCATTAAGAAATTCGTTCCAAAAGCGATTTTAGCCATTTGAGTTTTTTCTTGCTGTAAGGAGGGTACTTGATAACGCCTTACCACCTGACGAATAGATAAGCTCAAAAAGCTGTTGCTTTCTTTCATCCATCTTTTTCGGGAATATTTCCAAAAGTTTTTCCGAAACCTTTTCTGCAAAGCTATCTAAGCTTGTAAGGTTTTCTTTAGAAATATCCCAAAAACCTGCGGGAAGCCGAATCTCATCTTTTCCAAAATCTGTCCCGTTGTATCCGAGCAGGTATTCGGCACCAAGCAAGGTAAGACATACCATAAAAAGCTTTGTTTGCTTTTTGAAAATATACCGCCTTGCTTTTTTATCCAGATTAAATAATTCGGCTACCAATGGTTCCTGATCTGTACAGCTAAACATATTGTCCACTCTTCCATCGGGAAAAATAATGACTTCTTTATCTTCATCGGTATGATTGGCACATAGCAGGAAACTCTCCACAAAACCGGAGAGCCGTTCGTCAGGAACAATTTTTATGTACTCAAAATCTTGCATCGTTTTTATGTGCATCTGACTTGGGAAGAAATATTGGATATTCTTAATCAATCTGTCAGATGAATTATATATGCAAAACTAACAAAATAAAAAAACAGTCTAAAATACACCACCACACCCGGCAAATGCTGAGTGTGGTGGTGTAAGATTTTACCATTAATGAGGTCGTATGGGCTGT
>NZ_MKUD01000012.1:0-1752 GCF_001898575.1 Spirosoma sp. 48-14 | reverse complement strand
ACGCTAGTAAAAACATTCGCAGCAGCAGCCCTAATCGCAGTATCTACATTCGCTATGGCAGCTGAAGGGCCAGGAGCAAAAGCAACAAAAACAAACGTTAACCTTTCTACAGCAGATTTCGCTTTAGAGCACTATGTCGCGGTAACTACCGAAGGAGAATCTGCAGGTGTAGAACAATTGTTCTCCGAGGATTTCAACCAAAAAATCCAAGCTTCCAATGCACAGAATCACAGCCGTAACGCTATTGTTAAATCCTTGAAAAAACAAAAAGGCGAGAAGCTGAACTGTGCGGTAAGCACCGAAATCCTTGAGGAGTCGGCGGATTATATGGTAGCCAAAGTGACGTTGACGTTTGAAAACTTTACCAAAACAGACCTAGTGACTCTTGTACGTGAAGGTAATGACTGGAAAGTATCTAAATCGATCAATTCGTATAAATAAGAGCCATCTCAAATAAATATATAAATGTTGTAGAGCCATGTCGAGAGATGTGGCTTATTTTCTAGCTATTTCATAATCGATCATCTCTCATGGCTTATGCTAATAGCATCATTTGCGTAATTGGGTTTGCGTTATCCTGTAGAGGCTGACAACAATAATAGCTGCAGCGACCGTCAGCACATGATGTGTTCCCCTGATAGAATAATGTATAAATCCACCGAGCCCCTGCAACATTAACACAAATTCATTCAAAAAGATTCCAACAAGTAAGCCATAAACGCCATAGTGAATGCCTTTTTCGATTTTTAACATACAAATCTGAAAAGCATACCCAATTAAAAAGAGTGATATTACCACCAAAAGGACGAGGTGAAGATAAGCAATAACAATTGGTCGAAATCCATAAGCTTGTTGGCTCAGAGCAGGTATGACCGATATGCCTTGCAATATCAGTTTGATAAAAATGGCAAACAGGACACATAACCAAATTTTAGATGTATCGGGGCTTAAGCGGAGTGAAATATTGCTTCGGACCAGTCGGACGACTCGTTGTGCTAATGTTCCCCACAGGACAAATTGCAATCCGACTGTAATGACTATAATAATATATAGCCACAGGGGTAAACCCTTCCACCATAGAACAGATAAGAAATAGGTTGGTATAACAGTCATGACATACACGAGCGAAAAACGCGGACTTATTGGTATTTTACCAGTACGTTTATACAGCCAACTGGCAAACAGAGCAATACAGCCAAAGAAAAACCAGCCATTATACTGAAAATGAAGATAAAAATAGACTGATGCAAGCTGTTTTAATGGATCCAGTTGGTGGCTCACTTTGAGATATGCCAGAAAATAGGTCCCTAGTGAACTAAATATATTGAAAAATAGTGCCGACTTAATTAAGATCGAAATGGCCGGAGGAAGCGTCGATGATTTAAGATCCCGCACTAATTGAAAGCAGAACCAATAAGAGACAAGTATCGATAAAAAGGATAATATAATCGAACATAGGTTATAGCCAGCAGCTGAAAAGGAAATAAGCATGCCTATCGAAACCGTCCAATTAGCCCATAGGATATGCTGATATTTCCTGCACAAAATCTGATTGGTTTTTATTCCCAGAACGGTCATTATGAGAAAAATCATAAGAGCTTGGGATACCCAGGCGGAAAAAGCAAAATGCGAATGCGCATGCATGAGGTTTTTCTGGTCGATCCAAGGAATGGGAAATAAAAATTTTAAGCGCATAATCAACCCGAAAATACCTACAATAAGTAAATTGAATAGGGTGATGACGATCCATTT
>NZ_MKUD01000011.1 GCF_001898575.1 Spirosoma sp. 48-14 | reverse complement strand
TTCACACCAACCATTTTCGAATAGAAGAGCCTCAGCATCATGCTAGCCAGACTGTCAGTTTACCCTATCCAAGCAACTCCGTCAGTGAAATCACCCACTATGCTACCAGTTTGCTGCGCATTTTGTATAAAAAGGGTTATAGCTACCGAAAAGTAGGAGTCTTACTATCAGGATTAACGCCTGATACGCAGTGTCAAACTCAATTATTGGTGGCGGAACCTGATGTTCGAATTAGAAAAGTTACGGATATGATAGATCGGATTAACCTAAAACACGGTCAGGACACTATCAGGTTCGCCAATCAGGGTTTCAGGAACAAAGTTTGGTACTCTAAACAAGAGCGAAAATCTAAGTGCTATACCACCCGAGTACAGGATATACTACAGGTATCTTAATGATGTCTTCCTTTTAATAATCAACTAGTCTGATTTTTCGGTGAATAATTTAAGTTGAAATGGGGGCTATCGATTTAGCTGATTCTCAGAAACTTTTTAAAGCTAGTAAGAAGTTTAGCTAACTATTACCTTACTATCTCCGGGTCTATACAACCTCTTTTAGCTGGATATTTTCCGTTTTACACACAATTTGATATTCTGGCAGAAACTCATCCTGTACGCTATAAAAACAATCACTATTTAAGGACAACCGTAGTCGGGCTTGTTCAATTATATTGATTCGTTGCTGATAGTAGTACACTCGGCTTGATCGATTAAATGCTGATAATGAGCTTGTAAGTTGGATAGTAACTGGAATAGAGAAGCCTGACACATTTCAGGAATATCACTCATATAATTGAAAATCGATTAGAAGTCCTCAGGAAATAAAAGCTTGTTGATGGAAGTGCGTTAGCGACCAATGTGCTTTACCAATATTTGTACATCTTAAACCGTACAATACGATAATCATTAGTAGGAGAACGTTGGAATGTTAAGAGTGCCTGATTCCCTTTTTTAAAACCAAATCCATAATCTCCTCCGCCGGTACCTTCGTCACCATTCAATCGTCGCAGCGTTAGCCATTTACCATTTACAAACGTTCCTTCTTCCAAATAATCAACATCCAATGTTTTTCCATCTTCTTGTAGCGGCTTAAATGTCAGATTGTAGTCCTTGCCAATAGCTATAAATTCATCGGTGCCAATATTAATCAGTATACCGCCAGCGAGCGTTGTTTTCTTTTGTCCGACGCTAAACCCAGCCAAAACCGTCATTCCACCCAAACCTAACGATGCTTCTACTCTATACCCACCAAGCTCAAAATTTTGCTTTCGGTTAGTTGAATCTAAAAATAGGCCCTTCATCGTTCCTTTGCCCTGATGCTGAAGGATCAAACCGGCTACCTGCCTGAGTACTGCGTAGGTTTTCGTAATTGGATCTTGTTCAGGGCTGCTATCATCAATACCGAAGGGCGCTACACCAAGGGCATCATGCTCGCCAAAAATCCAGAACGCTTGGTTTGCGGATACAACACTCGGTTTGATTTCCGGTATAAATAGGGGATTCCCTTCCCGATGATATTGACTGGCATAATACGCAACTTCAGGTGCATAAATATCCGGTGCAATAAAATCAATGGCGGGTGCAGCCGCTCGCCACACATCCAGTGAATGCGGTACGGGACCGCCTGAAGGATACCTTCCCGGTTGTGACCACATTTTTTGCTTGATCCAGGCATTCACAAACATTGGAATTGGATAAGCCTCTTTCCCAGCGGCAGCTACCTTCCCTATGTATTTAGCGTACTGATAAACGGTAAATAATTCTTCGGTTAAGTAAAACTGACAACTTATTTTCAGGATCGGACAACGGTCAACTTTTTCTAGGACGATAAGATGTATGGTCCTGCTGTTATTCGGAGGTTTTCGTGAACGGTAGTCGGGTAGGAGGGAAGGGCTGGAAACGGCCCTTTTTGCGTTCAATAAACCCGTTCAATTTACCTGTTCACCTTTTTTAGCCAAGGTTTGGTTTTTGTGAACATAAAACTATGCCTATCAAGCTTTATTTATCGACTCATACAAAGTGCCATCGATCAAAAGGTAATAAGTTCTGGAAATTGGCCGGATATAACTATACCTGTGAGATGCTGATGTAACTAAAATTCAAAAGTCTTTACTTAATAAAGCAAGTATAAAAAAAGGGAGCCCCAGTGGACTCCCCAAAATCTACTACTTGATTACGTTACCTTACGGCAAGAGGCTTTACCAAGTCTATATGCTGCAAATATAACACAAGCTGGCAGAAAAAAATTTATTAATTGTAAAAATATTTTATACGCGTTAAAAAGTGTAAATTGCGCAGATAAATATCTGTAAGTCAATAGATTATGCGTCAAAGCCTTTTCAGTAAATACTTATCCACTCCACGATATACTAGATACTTATCCTCAACTGGTAACAATAAGAAAAAGGCTGAGAAGCTATATAATGGTAATATAAGGCTATCACAAGCTTTTCATCCAATCCTTAGTCAGTTTGAGATTGTGCTAAGAAATAGTATAAATGATGTACTTGTAAGTCACTTTGCTGATCCAGATTGGATTATTAATCAGAAACGAGGTTTCATGAGTCATGCCTCACTTAGGCGGGGTCACTATCGTATGCGGGCGACCGTTCAAAATGCGGAGAATAAACTTGCTCAAGTACGGACACCCGTAACAAGCGGTATGGTTATATCAGATATGACATTTGGCTTTTGGACTGCTATCTTTCTATCGCATCATTATTCTTTAGTGGCTGGTCGTCCGATCCAGGCATTTGCTTACAAGCCAGCCGTTGAAGATAGAGCGTCAATACATAGTAAACTAGAGAAAATAAGGTCGTTTAGAAACAGGATTAATCATTGTGAGCCAATATGTTTCAATGGAAATAATATTGATTGTAGTTATGCAGAGGACGTAAGGGATACAATCTTTGACCTGATAAACTGGATTGAGCCTGATCTTGTACCATTCTTCAAAAAGATTGACAACATACAGAGCAAAATCAACAATATAATGTCAATTTAAAGTGTGGTTCCCATAAAACCACAGTCGATGTGAGAAGATCTTTAAAGTATCTTTAATCATACTGAAAGCATTAGTACTTCTAACAAAACGGTACAAATTTGATAGAAGAAGCAATGCCATGTATTGCCTAAAGATTTGAATATTCAGTAAGGCTTAACTAGTTAAAATTGAATTGCCACTCAAAATGAGCGAGTCCGATAAGATTTTTAAAATTCTAACTATTGATGGAGGAGGAATAAAAGGGCTCTATTCGGCTCAAATTCTGAAGCATTTGGAAGAAAAGTTTAATTGCCAAATTTCTGATTATTTTGATATGCTCTGTGGTACTTCGACAGGAGGACTCATTGCTCTTGCACTTTCGTTAAAGAAGCCTGCATCTGAAATATGTAATTTCTATGATGAAGATGGACCTAAAATTTTTCCCTCATTTAGAAAAATTACGTTTAGGGGAAAAAAGTATAGTAATGGCACAATTAAGCAACTACTAAATGGAGGTAAGTTCTCGGATAAAAATTTAAAAGAGGCTCTTGTTAGAATTTTTGGCGAAAAAAAACTTGCCGAAAGTAATAATCTGCTTTGCATACCAAGTTATAATGTTACCGAAGCCCGTCCTTTCGTTTTTAAATTTGATCACAAGGAAGGTGATTTAAATCGAGATAACAAGGCGTTGTATGTTGATGTAGCGTTAGCCACAAGTGCTGCTCCTACTTACTTCCCAATGGCTGAGATCCCATATTATGATAATAAACAATTTATAGATGGGGGAGTTTGGGGTAACAATCCAACCTTAATTGGTTATCTAGAAGCATTACAATATTTTGTTGGAGCAGGAAAGCAATTTAATAAATTAAAAATTCTATCTGTGAGTAGTCTTTCATTAACTGGCGGAAAACCGACAGGTCTAAAGCGAAATAGATCATTTTTAGACTGGAAAGATGAGCTATTTGAGACATCCTTTACCGGGCAAAGCTACTTTACGGATTTCTTTATGAAGAAAATTTCATTGCTGAATGACATTCCAGTTGATTATGTAAGAATACCTTCATCTGAAATTTCTAGTTCTCAAGAAGATCTAATACAATTGGATGTGGCGACACCTCAGGCATTAGATTTAATTCGAGGAAAAGGAAATGATATGGGTGATATATATAGAAAAAGACCTGAAATCGCGGAGTTCTTTAATCAAGAAAAACTTTACAGAACGAATTAACATGGCAAATTGTCACCAACAATTTTTGGATTTCAATTCTACAATATCATTAACGGGGGATCGCAAGAAAAAGCTTAAGAAGTCTCGTACCAAGCTTAGAAATCGAGTAAGGGATGATTTTAAAGAAAATCATAAGGATGAGATTAAGCCTAAATTTGCTTCCCAGGGCTCATCGGAGATGAAAACTTCTGTGAATCCGATCGTACGGGTAATTGATGAAGATGGTGAAGAAAAAAGCATTACCAAATATGATACTGACGACGGTATCTATTTTATCGGGAATCTCGATGATAGAAAGAGTGTACAGACCTATCACAATTGGGTATGGGATGCCGTAGATGGACATACCTCAATACCTCCCATTGATAAAAATACATGTGTAAGAACTCTTTTTTCCGATGGCCATCATATCGATCAGCCAATCTATTTTATTGACGAAGCGAATAATGCACATCCGAAATTAGCGCATAAAAAAAGAGGATGGATAGAAAGTGATCCAAGAGAGTTTGCCGATTGGTTCAATGAAAAAGCCAGTAAGGATGAACAGTTACGTCGATTAGTGAAATATTTGAAAGGTTGGTGTGATTATCAAAACTATTCAGACGATTCTAAAAAGATGCCAACTGGTTTTGTGATAACAATATGGACCGTCAATAATTTCAGTGCAGATGAACGGGATGATTTGGCATTACGAAATACATTGGAAAATATGTACGATACACTTACTAATGAATTTGAATGCTTACGTCCAACCACGCCAAAGGATGAAGATGTAGTAGAAAACTACAGCTATGAAGACTATTATATGACTAAACTAAAAGCGTTTTTGGAGTCTGCTAAACAAGCTATTAATGAAAAAAACCCAAAAAACGCATGTTACAAATGGCAGAAACATTTAGGCTCTAGATTCTCATGTGCAACAGCTAAAGATGAAGACGAGGGGGCAAACAGTTATGCAGCCCCGGCTATAGTAACAAGTAATGCGAAAAGTGCTTAAGATTTAGATGGTAGATTTCGAAACGGCTTGTAGGGTAGCTTTTCAGAGTTTATCCCAAACTAATACAGTTGAAAAGGTCATAGTAGCCACTAAGGCCAAAAAAGGAGTTAAACTAAACAAAGAACTGTGGAAGGTAGCAGTAGAAATACCTGTCACAAATGGAGTTAGAGATTTTAATCTATTCCTGGATGTAAAACGTGATTTCCCACTTTCTCTACCTAAAATCTACCTTTCAGAGGAAGACTATGATGCCATTAAATACATTCCTCATGTTGATACATCACGAAATATCTGTCTTTTTGACCAGGAGAATATTAAGATTGATACGGACAGGCCAGCAGAAATCGTTCGTGTCTGCTTACAAAGGGCGATAAAAATCATTACAGACGGAATTAACCAAAACAATGCTTCTGATTTTAAAGATGAAATAATTGCATATTGGGAAAATAAGTATCATACAGAAGATAAAGTCTTTAGTGCGTATATTGGTGATACGTTAGAAATAAAAACGCCTGGAAAATTCCAAACCCAATTTCTCACTCCAGCATACAGTGGTGTTAACATTATTGTAGGGTCTGAAAGTAACATCTATAAGAGGCTATTAGATTTTTTTAAAGCGCGTGGACACAAAATTGAAAACCGTGATGCATTTTACCTAGGGTGTACAGATAATCTAAAGCCACCTTTTCACTTTACTAATAGCAAATTATTACAATTTATTAAAAGCGAATTTTCACACATTTGGTCTGAAGTGACCGTTTATTTGAATAGCAGTTTCGATTCAAAAATTTTTATTTTTTCAATAAGCCTAAAAGAGGAAACAATTTTTTTTGGGTTTTACATACATCCATTTACGGGTAGTTACAAAGGATGGAGACAACAATCTTTAAACACAATAAAGATAATGTCGCAGCTTAAACCAACGATACCTGTTACCAGGCTAACTTTTGAATACTTTAGCCCTGAAAGAATTACAAAAAGAACTGATGGTATAGTACTCACAAAGGATTCTTACAAATTTGTTATTGCAGGACTTGGAAGTATCGGATCAAATCTAATTTTTTATTTAAGTGGCTTAAATATATCTGATGTCATATTAGTTGACCCTGATATTTTGAGTATAGAAAATGTAAATCGCCATTTACTCAGTTTTAACGAGGTAGGTGACTATAAGGTTAATGGGATTGCAAACTTCTTAACTACTAATTTCCCCTTCATTCAAGTTGAGAAGCATGCCAAATCAATTATAAGCATATTAGAAGAAGATATATCATCAATCAATGAAATGGATTTTCTTTTCCTGGCTATTGGTAAGGATGCAATTGAGAAGTATATTTTACAATGTTTAAGCGAGGGGAAAATAACTATACCCATAATTTTATTTTGGATTGAGCCTTATTTACTTGGCGCTCATATTTTATATATAAACCCAAAAACTGGATTTGATTTGAGAGATCTTGAAATAAACGGAGTATATAAATATAATATAATTAGTGATAATACATATAGAAATCCAGAGCAACAATTAATGTTACGAGAAGCTGGATGTCAAGGCTCTTATACCCCCTACGGCAGGGAAGCAATTATGAAATTTTTCGCTTCATTTTTGCCGATTTTATTTACTCTTATTCGAGAAAAACCTGAAAATAATATTGCCTGGACTTATACTGGTGACTATAATCTAGCAAACAGTATGAATATTGAGATTTCAGATTTTGGAAAAGATTTTGATTCAAATCAACTGATTAACCACTCGATATAATGGAAATAAAAGTTGGTAAATATGAAATTGCCATACATGTACAGCCTTTAAGCATTTTAGAGAAATTTACACAGATTGAAAGAAATGCCACCGAATCAGGGGGAATTATTCTTGGTAAGATTATTGATGGTCAGATAAATATACTTAAATTATCTGTTCCGACTTCATTGGATCGAGCTTCACGAACAAACTTTGAAAGACACAAGATTAGCGCACAAATAGTTATTGACTATGAATATTATAATAGTAATGGTCAACTTATTTATTTAGGTGAGTGGCATACGCACCCTGAATCGTATCCCACTCCATCTGGACAAGATTTATCGATGATAAATAGTCAATTTAAGGCAAATTATTTAAATACGGATTTTCTATTGCTTCTGATAAAAGGTACCAAAGGGCTTTACCTACGCATTGTTAACGAAAAAAGCTACTTTGAGAATAGTATTTCATATAAATAAATGTATCACTTGATATATAATTTATAATTACAAAAAACTACTGCTTTGCGTTTAATGCCTGGAAAGAAGTGATTAATATGTTATCCATTTTAGAAAAGTATAATCGCAAAAAGAAGTTTTTTTTTTCGATGCGAATTCATTTAAGATATAATAAAGAATCTGATGATTGCCCTTAAGGTATTGGAGGAAGATAATTGTTTTTTTCTAAAGAGAGAATTATGAGTAGGTTATAAGATCCTCATTTAAGTATGTGGCCTTCCTCTTCCAAGGGGCAGATTTACACATTAAGTAACTGAGCACTTATTTTTTTGTTAGAGCGACGTAAGGGCCGAATGTTGCTTAACAAATTAATCATTACACCCCTATTTAATATAATAGGTATCATTCATTTCAGGACTTGGAGACAAATCAGGGCGAATAGTATTCAAACCGCCACCCGTCTTGAATTTTTCTTCTAATATTTTTCGTTGAATATTAATAACTGTACAGTCATGTTCTGATAGGTAAAATGCATTTTCCTCAAAAAAATGATAGGCCTTAAAGAAATTTTTTCGATCAGGTGTTTCTTGGTCAAAAATTTCAGAAAGCTTTTTAATATGTTCATCAATCAAGCTCCGACGTATTTGAGGTCTAAGGTTTGGAATTATATCAACCATTCCATCTTCAGAAACGACTATAACCAAACATGGAGAAGATTCTTTCACAAATTCAACGTAACGAATAGCTGAATTATATCGCGAACCACGTGATGCATCCCCGTAAATACTAGCCTGCCCGTCCAGTATAACACCGATGGCATGACATACACATTGTTCGTCGATCAATACGGCTCCATCGATGGATGAAAAAGAGAGTACATTTTGCGAGGTTAATGGTATAGGTCTAATAGAAAAACTTTGGTTCTTTAGACGTTCGGCTTCTTCCTTAGCCCCAGATGATATCACCAATAATGCTCCATGTTTTTGCTGAGTAGCAGCCATGGCGACCTCAAGTAGTTTATTAATTTGGGCTTTTGTGATGGAAAAGATACGTTTACAAATATCATGAAACCTATCTCGATCAATACCTTCTTTAACCAAACCAGGAATTCCGTATTTGCATCTCATTAAGGGTTGGCCATCGTGGGTTATTAGCCAATGATAATGTTCTAAGAAGCTAATTACGAATAACGATTCCTCCTTGTTATTATAATGACCAATTATCTCACCTAAACCAAACACTTGATGACCATCACTTATAATGGATGATGACTGACCAACTGTTTGCAAAAGCTTTCGGATCTTCCTGTATTCAGATAAATCTACAGGTTGGCTTAATTCTACAGTTATAGATATATTGGAATGCTGTTTTGCCGCTATAATAAGCCCTCCCAAAGTACCTTCCCCTTCATAACGTAATGATGAAATTACATTTAATGATTCAAAGAGATTATTTTGTCCAAATGTATGTGCAGCAAATGAAATTGTATAGGTAAAATGCTCACCAGATTTGCGAAGTAATTCTTCACTATTGTCGAAAGCTCCCGAAAGGTCTTCCCCAGGATTTGCCTTAAGCAAAGTCTCATAACATGTTTTTAGAAACAATTTTATTGCACTTTCTAAGAGTGATCGATCTACTCGAATGTAGCTCTCAATTTTATCTCTAGTTAACGAGTAATATTTATCATATGTATTTCTATCTAATTCAAGAATTACATAAACAGAATAGCCGTTAATTAACGCTGATTTAGATACAAAACTAATTTTGTCTCGTATGTAATTTTTACTCTGTATTACTTTTAATATTGCTTCTCTAAAAGCATCATCAGTTACGGTATCTGCTTGCTGTATTCTGGAATTTGGGTCGCCCAAGATAATTTTCTTGTCTTCAGATAGTACCGCTAATTGTTCTGCCAACAATGGTACATCTTGGAAGTCTGTTGATTTAAAATCAAATTCATCAGGTTCATCACATACTAATTGTACATTATTTGATTGTTTTTTTAAAAATCCAAGCAAAAAAATTGTTGGTTTTAATTCTTTATCAAATATTGAAAAAAGGCGCTCAGAAGCACTTTTAGCAATCACATAGAAATGCATTTGAAAGTCCCACATCGTATTGTAAAATTCTGATTAAAGATTGGATAAGATTACCAAGAAAAAGAATTATGGTTTTCTAAGAATAGAGAATCCTTACTTTGTAGAAAAGAAGTAAAGATATATTTTTAGAAAGCAGATTTAGATAATTACACTTTCTTCTACAACAACGCTATCGTTTGTCCAAACACTCCTTCCAATAAAATACTTAAGCACATTGGCAAAGTTTAACAACTCTCTTTTTTCAAGATGATCCCTATCTTTATCCTTACCTATTGTCCTCAATGGGTAGTAGATTTTTAAAGTCTCTCCAATAGTATTAATAGTAGAAGGGACATCATAAATAGTGATATCCGCCTTTCCATCACTATTTAAAGTAGGTATATCTATTTTAAAATAAAATGCAGAGCTTCTCTTTGATGGATCTTTCTCAAGCGTAGATGCAGTTACTAGTTTTCTTGTAATGATAAATCTATTGAAGAAATCAATAACCCCTGTCTCATCAATAACTTCTGGTAGAATTACATTTAATTTAATGGAATTTAGTTGCAACTCATTATCATTGTAAATAATCTTTTTGATAGTACCCAATTCCTCACATAATCTCTTAATATAACTATTGTAATAACCAATTGCAAGTGCTGTGGATGGAACAAACCCTAATTCACCTTGCTCAGAAAATTTAATTATATTATTGATAATTATTCTACATTGCTTATTAATGAAATTGTAACTTTTTGGATTTGTTGTAAAACTCAATACAGTAATTCCATTCAAATCTGAGGGTAGATCAATACCATCCTCTGCTAACAGATAAGCTCTATCTAAACTTATTGCTCCGAGAAATAATCCGAATTCGAAAATGATATTATCACGAGGTGCTTGTTTCGTTAAACTTCTTGAAGGTATTTTTATAATATCATCCTTGGTTGCTATTAAAATAGCAAAATCAGAAACTCTAGCCTGCTTAACCAAACTATCTAAAGCGCTTCTATTTAATGTAAAAGCATTCTCATCGGTCCAGGCAACAATATCAGCAATTGGCTTTAGCTGTTTTTTTACTTTTTTTAATAAAGAGATTTTCTCACTTGATGATCCAATGAAAATTTTCGGTTTCACAGCCCTAAGGTCAATATTTTGATGTCTCTTGAATCTTTTAAATAGCCCTTATGAGATTTTTAGGCAATACTCTATTCGTAATGGCCCATTAACTATTGCGACAGTCTGGTCCTTAATACGATCCTCTAACTTAAATACTAAGATTGGGTTTTTAATCAATCAGGAATAACTAAGTTTTCGATCTTGGTAATATCGACATCTTCCGATGAGCGCGGCATTAAATGAATATAGCGAGTTGTGGCCCCTTCAACGACCTTGGTTTTCCCGAATAGCAGTGCCACCCTATACCCATTCATATTAATTCGTCCTACTTTACCGCTTTGTAAGACTTGGTCAACCGCTTCCAGGGTAATAGGAGTCTCTAAATCAAAATCGGCTGGATTGAAGAACCGGTCTAACCAATCAAATACATCTTTTGGGGTAGAATGACTAACCGGGTTAATTAACACATCGGGGCGTTCGGTTTTGATCAGGCCAAGGATAAACATGGGCGATAAATGGATTTAGGAGATTGGTGGAAATTTTAGGGCAATGATATTACCCGGCAATGACAGAAACCAGGAATTAAATACAGCTTACTAACTCTTGTGTTGGATAATCTGCTTCAGTAAGCCTTCTGGGTGGTCTAACAAAAGAATATAGTCTCCCCAATTGGCTGAATTACCAAACTGAAGATCAGACTCGATGGGTAGACTGTCAAGTACAATTGTAGCCGTTACCTGCTTATTAATGCCGTGATTCTCAAAGAATAAGATGAGTTGGTGAAACTGCTTGGCTAGCGGGGGTACTTCAGCCATTAACGCAAAACGGCCATCTCGTTCGCACTCCCATAAATAGGTAGCATCTTCATAATGGACCAAATCCCATTGATGAAGTAAGTAAAGTTGTCGGTAATGGGGTAGGTTTAGATAAAATCGGCCAAATCCTCGTTCCTTACTATACCAATGATTTCGAAAATGCTGCCGTAATCGCTTTTCTTCACCAGCCTGGTCGGACTTGGCTACACAGGCTAATTCGGCAAAACCATCCTCCAGGTGCATTTGTTCTAACCGACGATAGCTCCGAATGAAATGAAGAATCTGGTCTACGTTCAACTCATCGAAATTAATATTCATTCAAAAAGGTAAGGATAGATGGATCGTTTAGTTTATATCGAGTAGTGAGCTTGGAGGTAAGTGCTTCAGTGGCTCAATTATTAAAAATAGGTATTATCAGAAGGCGTACCCCCCCTATACTACTAGAAATTTATTGATCTGGCTCATGACCTTCGGTTGTAGGGTTACTGGATGCCAAATAAAAGGTATAATCTTCAGCACTCAAGTTCATTCGTAAAAACTCATCCATACCAATATCATGACGCTCCAGGACATAGCGCCGAAAGGGAAAGCTCTTTTTCGCTTTATCCAGCCCGCCTGCCTGCTCGGCTCTGCGCAGCCCCTCATGAGGTAAACCATCCAAATATTCCTCAAAGTAAATCTGAAGTAATTCTCGGGCAGACCGACTTTCAGCTTGTCCGGCAAGTTGCCGCTCTAACCAATCGAGTAGATCTTCGCTGGAAGCGACGGATTGATTATCGGGTTGCTCAAAGACTGTTAATTCCTTTACCTTATTATAATAGGAATACGTGGCATTGCCGATCCGAAACATCCGTGCCGTCCATTCCCGTTCGGCTTCCGGAAGGCTGGCCAAGGTCGCTTCTTGCTGCTGGTTGTATTTTTCGATGGGATGTCTCATGGATGTTCTGGATCCTTATCGGCTTCTTAAAAAGCAATGTGGGTCACAAACCTAACTTCATGGCCGCATTGTGTTTGACCACTTGTTGCACCCGCGTATAGCGGTCAATCATGGAGCGGGTACGGTGTTTGGTTTGTTGCATAATTTCTGAGTCATCGGCCCCATTTAATTTAGCAACTGTTACAAACGACGCCCGCAGTGAGTGGGCCGAATAGTCCTGGCCCAGAAAGGCTTTTACCGCGCGCGCCACCTGTTTATCCGATAGTCGATCCTCGGTAATTTGTTCACCCTTCCGAATCCGAACGAAGAGTGGTCCGGTCGAGCGGTTCAGGATGGCAATATAATCTTGCAAGTTCCGCACCGGGCAGGTGTCGGGGTCAGCACTAAAGAACAAGGCTTTCTGCTCGGTTTTACCGTACTGATTGGTTTTGCTACCACTATAGCTAATCACGGCTCCTTCGCGGGTGAACTGCACCCCCTCCAAGTTGAGGGCGACTAACTCGGAACGTCGAAAAGCACATGAAAAGCCAATTAACAACATCGCCCGATCCCGTAGGCCCGTCGGCGTGGCCGGCATAACTCGAATACTTACTTTATATTCTTCAATGTCGAAGGCAGGTGCCTGGAGCGGTTCGGTACCGATAGTTCGCTTGATACCTTCCAACACAATTTTCACCCCTTCGTCGAAACTTGGATCGGGTTGCTGATGTAGCCGATGCCATTTGCGAAGGCTGGCCAGCCGACGCGACACGGTGGCCCACTTGTGTTCGGTGGCCAGGTCCGACAGATAGGTAGCCAGGGTTGCAGAGGTCATGGGCAGCGGTGGCAATTCATTTCCAGTTAACCACTCCGTCGCATGATCGATATCCGACTCATAGGCGATCTTGGAGTTGGCCGCCCCTTCAAGTCCCTTCTGAAAAAAGGCAGCTGTTTGCTGGGCCATTTCTTCCTTCGATGGCCGAAGTGCTACGGTCTGATCGGTCGTTGTTGAGGCTAGTATCATAAATTCTAGACTAATTCACCAATTTCGTCGAAATATAACATTCTTTATATTACGTCCAATAACTTTCTCTTATCGGACGTAATATAGGTAAACTATGATTGCAATTCAATAACTATTGAAACAAGAGTATAATTCTGTAATTGTAAATTTATAATTACAAAAGCACAATTATAGAATTTTTAAGATTTGCAATAAATCAAATTCGATAGGCTGTTAGTAGTTCAGTTGCAAGGAGATAATACACAGTCCCCCTGTTGGGGTCATGTGAAAGAAAATCAATCTCATCAACTCAACTAAAATGTGAGATTTTAATTTTGATTAATGAGATGACATTTAGAGACTAAAGCTTAGATAGCATTACGTTGCCAGGGCAACTGCTGTATCCATCTCAAGAATAGGGCGTTTAATAATACATTCACAAATTATTCATCGTAATATTTCAATGAATAAAAAACCTGCTACCTTTGAGGCATGGGACTGACCAAAACCGAAATATTCACCGAAGAGCAGAATCGCATCGCGGATCTGGCGAAAGCATTTGCGCACCCCGCACGGGTGGCCATTCTGCAATTGCTGATTTCCAAGAAAGCCTGCGTTTGTGGTGACCTAGTGGACGAGCTGGATTTGGCACAGGCGACCGTATCCCAGCATTTGAAGGAGCTGAAACGCATCGGCATCATTCAGGGCGAAATCAATCCACCCCGCGTGTGCTACTGCATCACCCCCCCTGTTTGGGAGGAAGCCCAACGCGCATTCGGAGCCTTGTTTGACACGTTTGTGCCTGTGACCTGCTGCTAGTCAACGCCGGCCGACGCTTCGGCAGGTATTTTTTTGCCTGAATCAATCGCAATATTACAATA